>NZ_FNQF01000040.1 GCF_900107595.1 Psychroflexus halocasei
TCCCGTATTCTATGGTTTAAAAAAGTTTTTTAGTTAAAATTTTCAACATTTTTAAGCTGCATATTTCAAGGTATCAACATATGGCGTTCTCCGTTTTACAACTGCAAAAATCCTAGCTAGTAATTTGTTCCTGATCACATTGATTGTACTCATTTCATTTTTTCCCTGTTCATCGACCCTTCGCCGGTAATACTGCCTAATTTCAGGATTGTGCTGCAGGGCTGTTTTGGAACATTGGTCCAGCAAGCTCTTTATTTTTTTATTGGCCAAGTGACTTACTTTTGTTTTGCCCCTAATGCTTGTTCCAGAAGAATTGGGAAAAGGGGCAGTCCCACAGTAAGATGCGAATTTCCTCCAATTTTCAAATTTGGTAAAGCCCTGTGTATAAGCGATCATATACAAAGCTGTCTGTGGACCAACACCTTTGATGCTTGTGACCAAACCATATATTTTATCGAGCTCCCGGTTTTCTTTGATAATCCTGTCCATTTCCTTCTCGACTTTTTTTATTTTTTTAGAGAAGTGACCGATCATTTCCTCTTGTGCGTTCAGCAGTATTTTGTTGTCCTTTTGCTTTAGGACGCGTTTTTCCTCTTTCAATGAGGCTTTATAACCAGCTCTTTGTTTGACCAAACGATCCCTTAATGAAAGAAGGCGTTTAAGCGATTGCAGATCTTCTGACGGCAATTGGCAGGACTCAAGTTCCTCCCGCAATCGATAGGCATACAAGGCTATTTTCGCGGCATCAACTTTATCGTCCTTTCCGCGCGAAAGCCCCAAAGACCTTTTTATTTCCAGACCTGGGATTGCTACATACCTCATGCCAAGTTCCGACAATGTGGCCGATAATTGGAGTGAATAAAGTCCAGTATGTTCAAAGGTAAATATCATTTCTTCTCTATCAAAGTCCGTGTTCTTAAGCGCCCACTTAATCATCTTTGCAATGTCTTTTGGGCAGTTCTCAAAAACACGGTGCATTTTTTTGTTATGGATATGCACATCGAGTGTTTTTTTACTGACATCGATACCGATAGTTTCTTTTGTTTCCATAATTTAGTGGTTTTAAATGGTTGCTTTGACTAACACCTTTACTAGGTAAATTGCTAAAATTCTATTTGGTCCTTGCAACCGGGTTAATAAAGAACGGGGACTAATACGGGACTAAGGCCATTAGCCTAGAGACTTCG
>NZ_FNQF01000039.1 GCF_900107595.1 Psychroflexus halocasei
TGACCCGTCCTGAATAAAGGCTACATAATTTTAAACATTATGTACAAAAATGACAAAGTAATTAGACGTTATTCAGAACCTTTCAAATTGAAAATTTTAGACGAACTTACAACCGGAAAATTAAACAAGTATCAACTAGGTAAGGCTTACGGCATCGCTCCTACTACCATTAATGAATGGATTAAAAAGTACAACCGTAAAGACCTTATGAACACCAGAGTAACCGTGAAAACAAAAGACGAAATTACACGTATCAAGCAGCTTCAAAAAGAAATTGAACAGCTTAAAAAACTTCTGCTTAAAAAGGATATGGATGCACTTGTAGATGAATCATATCTAGAAGTGGCGGCAGAACAGCTTGGCTATAAATCTGTCATTGATCTAAAAAAAAAGCTAAATACAAAGCCTTAATCAAGGCCAAAGAAAAAGCTAAGGGATTTACCTCTCTAACGACTTTAACGGCTTGTTTCGGTCTTAAACGTGATGCTTACTACAAATATAAACGTAGAGAAAACAGACGCTTAAAGATTGAACAAAAAGTTATTGAAATTGTCAAGAATAGACGTAAATCCCTCCCTAGAGAAGGTGTTAGAAAACTCTGTAAATCTTTAAAATCAGAGTTTAAAGATGCTAATTTGAAAGTAGGTCGAGATACCTTGTTTAATATTCTTAGAAAAAACAATATGCTTACACTTAGAAAAAAATACAGCTCAAGAACCACCAATTCATTACACAGGTTCCATAAATACAAAAACATTATTAAAGATGTTGAAGTCAACAGACCCAACCAAGTCTGGGTCAGTGATATCACTTACATCAGAACAACTAAAGGATTTTGCTACCTGGCACTCATTACAGATATGTACAGCCGTAAAATCGTCGGTTATGATATAAGTAATAGCCTAGAGCTTAAAGGCTGCGTAAGAGCTTTAAACAAAGCTTTGTACAAGACCAAAAACTTAACTGGACTTATACATCATTCTGACAGAGGAATACAATATTGTAGCAATGTTTACACGCAAATACTAAAAAGAAATAACATCAATATCAGCATGACTGAAGACAATCATTGTTATGAAAATGCAATGGCTGAACGTGTAAATGGCATCTTAAAAGATGAATTCTATCTCGATCAAACCTTTGATAGCCTACAACATGCAAAACGCGCTACAAAAAATGCAATTAATCTATACAACGAAATAAGATTACACTTATCTTTAGATTTTAAAACTCCAAGTATGGTGTATAAATTATCAGCCTAAAATAAATTT
>NZ_FNQF01000035.1 GCF_900107595.1 Psychroflexus halocasei
TTACTAAATTACAGACCAATTAGAAAATTTAATTATAACAACCCAATTGAAGTCCTAGAAAACAAATGTTTTGCACTTATGGGTTGAACTCAGCATTTACTCCAACATAAGTTACTACATAAACTCTATTTCCCTGTCGAAATAACCGTACTAAAATAAATCCATCAAGACCTTTACTTTTTGCATTTTTATTAAGTTCCAATTGAAATTTCTGACCGTTTAATCCGTGTTGTTCAATCGGCTCTTGGTACTGTAAATTAAATGATTCAGCTATTTTATTCGCATAGTTTGTTACACTTTGCCTGTAAACTTGTTCATTCGACATAGATTTAATCATATGTTCAGGATAGTCGTTGTATTCAACATTGAATATTTTCTGAGGTCCTAAAGTTGAACGATATAAGTGGATTTGAAATTTATCAAGTCCAATTTGGTTATCAATTGCAGTGTAATTAGGTTCAATCGGAAAATCCGCAACGAAATTTCCAGTTTTTGAAGCATACTCGCCACCTTTAGTTTTGTAAATATCATCGCTTTCATTTTTCCCACACGAGATAAAAACAAAAATTGTCATTATTAGTAGTATTTTTTTGTCATAGATTGGTTTTTCATAATTGCCCACAACGGCTACTGTATATGGTTTGTTTCGCTATTTAAGCACCCAATTTAGCAAATAAAAACCGAATAGAAAATCCGCGAGAATTTTCGTAGGTAGTCGAAAAGCCAGCAATAAATTAAATATGGTGTTGCCAAATGTTTTTTTAATTTGGACAATTTACTTTTCTTTCCGTTAAATAATTTCTTATTACTATCCAATCGGCTAAATCCTTAATATTGTAAACTCGCCTTGTTGAATTATCTTTTAATTTAAAATCGACAAAAATATTTCCGAATATCTTTTTTATTTTGACATTATCGATTTCATCAATACTAATTTTTTTACGATTTGTCCATTTGAAATTGGTTCCGTAAAACAGGCCTAAAGGAATTAATAAAAATAGGATTCCGCTTAATAGTTCTAAGAAAATTTGAATATTGTGTTCATTTGTTATGCCGGAATAAATCAAACGTATCCCCAAAAACAAAAATAAAAAAGGAAGTAATTTAAACAACCATTTTCCTGTTCTACTTGATTTGTCGTTAAACTCGATGCTGTTTTTTTTAAGATTTAATTCTCCGTTTGCGAATGATTTTAGTTGTATATTTTTAATTTTGTTTTTTTGAAATATTTGGCAACGGTCTCGCATATCGCTTCAATGCGGGAAAACTAGTAATTATTTTTCGGTTGAGCACAAACTAGATTTTTTTGTTTACGTTTTTATCTTTAAACTTCTAAAACGCCAAATAAAAAATTTGGCGACTTCCAAATATTCCTTAACTTTGGTTTAGCTATTGCTTAGCTATAAGCTACATACAGTGTTGTGGGCAGTTATTTTATCAGTTTAATTATATTCGGATAAAAATTTTCAGTTTTTCCTTTACTCGTTTTAATTGCAAAAATTATTGGTAATATTATGTTCAAAGCATAAAGTCCGATAAAAATATAAAAAAGAATGGAATAATAACCATAATGCATAATTTTCAAATATGCGAATCCTATTATAGCTGAGTTCAACCCATAAGTGCAAAACATTTGTTTTCTAGGACTTCAATTGGGTTGTTATAATTAAATTTTCTAATTGGTCTGTAATTTAGTAAT
>NZ_FNQF01000033.1 GCF_900107595.1 Psychroflexus halocasei
CTGAATTCCAGTATTTTATGCAATATAAAGAAGATTAAAATTTACTTTACTTTGTTAAAAATCAAATAGTTAAACAATTTTTGTCGTGTACTAAATCTTTAATTACAAATTCTTCTTCTAATGGAAACACAGTATATTTAAAGTATAATTCTCGTGGTTTCTTGTTCATTGCTATTTTGTCGATAAAAGCAAAAGTTATATCTCCTTTTCCGTCTTTTAATTCATACTTCATTTTTTCGTCATTTAATGTCATTGCAAAGTTATATGACATATAATCTTGAAGTTTTAAAGTCACGAAGTTTAAGTCAAAATATGAAATTTGAGTTTGATATTTATTCGATGAACTTGTTAAGAAAGGTTCTGGAAAATAAGGCGAAATTTTTTGTGCGTATGAATTCGCAGTTGTAATTAGTACTAAAATCAGTAAAATTTTCTTCATAGGTTTTGGGTTTTGTTCAAATGTGTGCTAACGTGTTTGTATATGATTAGTGGCGTGGTTAAGCACGGGATTTAGCAAATAAAAACCGAATAGAAAATCCGCGAGGATTTTCGTAAGTAAGCCAAAACCAGCCATTAATTATATACGGTGTTGTGTGCAGTTTTTATTTCAGTCGTTTTTTAATATCCATTCTCTGATGTAAAACTCTAACGATTTCCATAATCTCATTATCCACTTTTCTGTAAAAAATCAGATGAGATTTAATTTTCGTAACTCGATAGTTTTTTCGAGTTTGTTCTACAGATTTTCCTATCAGATAATTGTTCGCAATAAATTCAATTTCTGCTATTATTAAATCGTAATATCTGTCTGCTTGTTCTTTAGACCATTTGTTAAGAGTATAAATCCAAATTTTATCTAAATCCTCAATCGCTTGTTGGCTTATACGATATTTGTTTTTACTCATAAGTGTTTACGATGTAATTCTTTCAGATGTTGTTTTGGGTCAAAATTTTCAACAAATCCACTATTTTCTCCAACTTCTAGAGCTTTAATCAGTTCTCTTTCTTTTTTTTCTTCACGTTCTAACAAACGTAATGCAGAACGAATTACTTCGCTAACCGAACCATATCTGCCAGAATTTACTTCTTCTCTGATAAAATCCTCAAAATGATTTCCGAGTGATATTGATGTGTTTTTTCCCATTTTGACAAAAATTTTCTCAAATATACCAAATCTTGGTAACGTAGCCAAATTGCACAAAACGTGTTTGTATATGGCAAGTAGCGGGCAAACTGGCGAGAACCTTTCCGCCAAGCACAAGCCAAATTTTTGTTTTTGAGTTTTACCTTTTTTTGCTTTAAACGACTAAAACAAAAATTGGCGAACTTCCAAATATACCGGAATTTCCGGTTTAGAACCAAACCTCGCTATTTGCTATATACGGCTTAAGTTTACAATTCATTAATTTTAGAACATAAACAGAAAAGACAAAAAAGAGAGGAATAAGGTTATTATATACGCAGAGACTTTGATCTCGTCAACATTGAAAATCCCCTCTCTTTTCTACACAGATTTCGTACAGTTCTATGAGGCTTTTAGACCTCGATTTTAAGTCGTTGAAACTCGCGTAGATTGTCCTTTCATAAACATTTTCTTATGACTAAAGATATTAAATATTTTGGGATAGACATCAGCCATTTGGTTTTTGATGTGACAGATTCTGATGGAAATTATTATCAATTTAAAAACAGGATATCTGGCTTCAAAAAGTTTGTTAAACTTCTAACAATAGATAGCCATTGTGTGATGGAAGCCACCGGATATTACCACTATCAATTGGCTTATTATTTATTGGAATCTGGGCTAAAAGTTTCAGTAGAAAACCCATTAGCAGTTAAGCGCTTTATCCAAATGAAGTTATCAAAAATAAAGACTGATAAAAGTGATTCTAAACTGATTTGTGAGTATGCAAAACAAGTTGAATTGAAGCTTTGGAAAGGTAATTCTAAGCATCAAATAGAATGTCTTCAAATGACTAGACTCCTTGCTGTGTATACAAAACAAAGCACAATGCTAAAAAATAAAATACACGGCGAAGCTGTTTTAGGAAATCCCAGTAAAGTGGTTTTGAGTTCTCT
>NZ_FNQF01000032.1 GCF_900107595.1 Psychroflexus halocasei
TCCGATTTGATTTGGTTTAGATTTTTGTCCATTTGCTCAATTTTATTCGGTTTTTCAATTTCCTCTGTTTCGTTCCGGGCATTACATACAACGGTCTAGCATAAACTTAGTGCGACCTTGATTAGCTTTTATTTTGATTTCAATTTACTGACTTTTATAAAAATACTCAAACTTATTTTTAATCACCGAAACCAAGCATTAAGTATTATGCATTGTTACACGCAGGCTTGATTCATAGAATCAAAGTATTTTCATTCTTGAATTTCATTTCTAAAATCTCTTAGAATTGATTTTTTCGTCGTCGTGAGTTTTCTTCTTATGATTTTTGTTCGATTGATATTCATAAAAGACTTTCCAATTTTCAGAGTCATTTCTCCGCAGCGAAATTCAAATTCAAACATTTTGGCAAGCTCGTCTTAATTCCTAGAATACGATTCCGTTTGGCTGATCAGAATTCAATCCTATTTTCAGAATGATTTACAATTCCGATAATTCGTTTTAGCTTGACTTTATTCTAAATGTTTATTCGTCGAGTTAGCTTAAAGATTTACATTTTTCCATTCAGCTTAATTTCAGCAAAATTTTTATTTTAAAACTTAAATTACAAATAGGGTAGCAGCTCATTTTTTAGCTTGCGTGTAACGGTCTAGCATATACTTAGTGCGACCTAAATTAGCTTTTATTTTTTTTTCAAGTTAAAGACTTTTATAAAAATACTCAAACTTATTTTTACATCACCGAACCCAAGCATTAAGTATATGCATTGTTATACGCAGTTTTTTACTTTCCGGTTTAGCTCTTGAATTTGATCATGTTTAAACCTTAGAAATCCTCAAAAAAATTTCGAATTTTTTCGGCGCGCTTTGCTTTTTATTGTTTTCAGATTCGCAAAGATTAATTTCACTATAATTATTAATTCGATCGGATAGTTTTAGTCATATTTTCATAATGATTTTCAAATCCATTGATTTCGTTAAGCCCGTTTTCATTCTTAAGTTAAAATTCTGTTTGGCTAGCTTTCTGATTTTCTCGTAGCGATTTTCAATTTCTAAACTTTTGGCAATCTCGTCTTAAATCTTAGTTTTAATATTTTTTGGCAAGCGACAGAATTCATTTATATTTTCAGAGTGACTTTCCAGTTTCAAATGTTTTTCTGTTTTCAAACTTGATATTTTATCGAAATTATTTGAGGATTAGGTTTTTCTTAAATTGCGTATAACGTTCTCGCATATCGACTCGTTGCGGGAAAATTAGCTATTATTTTTCAATTTTATAATTTAACTTCCAGAAAATTCAAAACTCCGATTTCAGTCAAAAACTCCGCAATGAGCGATATGCAGTGTTAGCATTTCGTTGTTTTTATTCTGATTTTAATTATATGTTTTAATTCCTTTTCGTTCGGCAATCTATTTTTCAGGCTTTTTATAATCCGTTTAATTAAGAAATTTCAAAACTTTTTCAATTCAGCTTTTTGAATTAAATTCATTTTCCAATTCCATTTTTTTTGAATTCCAAGTTTGAGCTTGTTAACTATTTTATTTTGACTTTTATTAATTTATTAAATATATATACAAAATAGTTGCTATAAGTATTAGAAATGAATATAGATAAAGCGATATTAAATTAAATTTTTCTTTTATCAGGTAAAATAAAGATAATATGGGTAAAATATAAAGTGAAGCTATCATTGGAAGCCATAAAAATTCAAAAACTGCTCCTACTACAGCAAAATAGTAAACATTAAAAGACTGTCCTATATACCAAAAAATAGCTGTTATAATACTCAAAATAAGAACTAATATTGGTTTTTTTGAATTGAATGTATTATTTATGTCTCTTTTCATAATCCTCAATTTATATTATTTTTCAAACAACTTTTCAATGATTTCAGAATTTTGATTATCAATGAATGCTAACGGTTTTGTATATGGCTCGTAGCGTGCAAATTAATGATTTATTTTCAGTTTAAGAACAAGCCAATTTTTAAATTTTACGACTTATCTTTTTTTTAGTGGAAAGTTGTCAAATTTAAAAATTTGGCGACTTTCCAAACAAGTCTAAACTTTGGATTTATCAACTGCCAAGCTATGAGCTATATATAGTGTTGTGTGCAGTATTTTTATTTAGATTATCTGATTATAAGACTTTTTAAATTTCAAAACTTTAAATTAAGCTACCAGAAATTATTCCAATTAATATTCCTTTTTGTTTTAATGAAGAAGCATATAAATGGCCATAAAGAGATAATAAGATTTCTAATGTTTCTAAATTCTCATTTTCTAACTTAATTATTTAAGTACACGACAAAAATTGAATTAGATTAAGGTCATATTTATTAGTTCCTGATAACAAGCATTTTGAGATATAGTCTAATCCATATCTGAAGA
>NZ_FNQF01000038.1 GCF_900107595.1 Psychroflexus halocasei
ATTTTCAATTTGAAAGGTTCTGAATAACGTCTAATTACTTTGTCATTTTTGTACATAATGTTTAAAATTATGTAGCCTTTATTCAGGACGGGTCAAAATGTTTGCCAACGGTTTTGTGTATGAGTAGTAGCGAGATTTTAGCTCGGAACTTTTCTCATTTCTTAAGCTATAAATTTATAACTTAATTTTCATTTTTCAACACAGACTTCGCTATTACTTATACATAGTGTTACAGCTAGGTTTTTATTTCGATTTAACTCAGGTTCTATATTTCAATTCAACTTAAAATCCTCTAAAAGAAATTTTTTCGGCGCGCTTGGTTTTTCATCGTTTTATATTCTCAAAGATTGATTTCATTAATTCCTAAATTCGATGATCTAGCTTAAGTCATATTTTCATATGGATTTTCAAATTAACCGATTTCGTTTAGCTCGTTATTATTCTCCAGGTAAAAATCCGTTTGGCTGATTTTCTGATTTTCTCCGTAGCGATTTTCAATTCCAGACCTTTTGGCGAGCTCGTCTTCAATCTTAGTACAAATTCCATTTGGTAAGCGACAAAATTCATTTCTATTTTCGGAGTGATTTTTCCGATTCAGGTATTATATTTTCATATAACACCAGAATATTAAAATAGGAGAGAGGATTTTAAAAATCAACGGCTTAACTTAGCTGTAACGGTCTCGTATAACCGTCAGTTACGGGTTAAATTAGCGATTATTTTCGGTTTAGCACAGGCTTTAGCAATTACGCATGGATTCGGACGTAGTCGAATCCGCCGTAATTGCGGTTATACATTGTTGGCAGTAGTGTTTTTCCACTCACTTATCTACGTTTACTTTCAAGGTTTTCAATTGCCTTGATTATTTTTTCCGCTTTTTGGTCGTCCGTTGCAACGGTCCAGATTTCATTTAGAATTTCTGTCTGTTCTATATTCTCCAGTCGTTCAAAAATTTGCAAAACTTGTGCATCTTTAAAGCATTCCAAAATTTCAGAATTGTCATTCGTTCCGGTTTGATTTTCGAGATATAATGTCACGATTACAGTATCTCCTCCATCTTTGTTTATTGCGTTTCTGATTTCCGAATTAACAGACATTTTTTTGTCCGAATTTTTTACTGGTCCTAAATTCTTATTCTTTATTTCATAACCATCTATTGTCCCTGACACTTTTAAATCTCCCCATTTTCCTTTGATATTTTTTGTGTTGGGGATTATCAATTGATAAGTCCAAGCTCCATTTCCTGGAATATATTGAAGGGTTAATTTTTCATTTTCAACAATATAATTCATTTGTTTTTCAATCTTTCAATGGTCTTTAAATTTCGATTTTGTTCGTTTTGTTTACATTACTGCCAACGGTCTAGCATATACTTTAGTGCGACCTTAATTAGCGTTTATTTCGTTTTCAAGTTACAGACTTTTATAAAAATTTTCAAACTTA
>NZ_FNQF01000030.1 GCF_900107595.1 Psychroflexus halocasei
ACGTGATTATCAATTTGGGAGTAATTATTGCAGGAATTTTAGTGCATTATTTGAGTTCTAATAAACCTGATTTGATTATCGGAACAATTGTTTTTGCATTGGTAATTCAAGGAGCATTTCGGATTTTGAAATTAAGTAAGTGAACTAAAAAAGCACTACTTACAACAACGTGTATAATTAATGGCTGGTTCTCGCCTACTTACGAAAATCCTCGCGGATTTTCTATTCGGTTTTTATTTGCTAAATTAGGTGCTTAAACACGCCACTAATCATACACAAAACCGTTGTAAAACATTTGAAAAAAACCAATCTGAAACGAAATTGATTATCAAAAGTCTTTATAGAATAAAATAAAAATCAATAAACTATTTATGAAAAGAAACTTATTATTATTTGCTATGTTAATTTCAGTTTTTGCTGTTCAAGCACAAAACGAAACTTATTCCAATCTAAATGAAAAGAAAAACGAAATCAAACTAAACGTGATTTCACCTCTTTTGGGAGGAATTGAAATGTCTTATGAAAGAATTCTAAACAAAAAATCCGGATTGGGAATTTCCGCATTATATATATTTTCTGATGAGAATAATGAAGATACAAACTATATGATTTCAACAAATTATAGAAGATATTTTGGAAAAAAATATGCGTCAGGTTTTTTTGCCGAAGGTTTTGGAATGTTTAGTTCTATCGACGGAAAACAACTAAAAGATATTGACGGAAATTTGACATCTAATGAAGGCGATGATGTTTATGATTTATCCATTGGTTTGGGTTTAGGTTCAAAATGGGTAACTAAAAGCGGATTTATATTTGAAATTAACGCAGGATATGGTTTTCTTTTGTTTAATGCTGACAAAACTGACCATACAATTGTTGCGAAATTAGGATTAAATGTAGGCTACAGATTTTAGTTACGGAAAAAAACGTTTTACAACAACGTATATAGCTCATAGCTATGTAGTTGCTTAATTCAAAGTTAAGGCATATTTGCAAGTCCGCCAAATTTTTTAATTTGGCTTATTGAAAAAAAAGATAATAAGAAAATTAAAAAATTCGGCTCGTGCTTAACCGAAAAGTTATCGCTAATTTGCACGCTACGAGCCATATACAAAACCGTTGTACGTAAGCTAAAAAAACACTCAGAAAGTCAAAACTGAATGAATCAAACCCAAATATACACAACTCGAAAACTTGAGAAAACAATACAAAAATCGATTGTTGAAAACAGCGAATCCGAAAATAAAATCTTGGGCGAATGGGTAGCGACTATTTTTTATGCGGATAGAAAAAAATGCTGGCTGATTTTTAACAAACAAACTAAATATTTACTCATTTTGGCTGACATAAAAGCATCGGAATTGAATAACATTACTCAAATATTTACGGAAACTCTTCATTCACAACTAAAAAATGATGAAATTGAAATTGATTTAGGAACTTTAAGAAAACTGATTGGGGAAATAAAACTGTGCGAAACAAATAATGACCGAAGTGCGAATGGTTCTTTAAACAATTGTATGTTTAGCATTGAGCAATGGAAAGTTGATTATGGAAGTTTTGAAAATTTACCATTTAGAAAAATAAATAGCGGATTGAACAGTTCACCTAACCAAATGTTGAATTGGAAATACCCGAAAGAATTAATGAGCGAAAAAATAAAAGCCTACGTACAACACTGTATATAGCTCATAGCTTGGCAGTTGCTAAATCCAAAGTTTAGGCGTGTTTGGAAAGTCGCCAAATTTTTAAATTTGACAACTTTCCATTGAAAAAATTAAGTAGTAAAATTTAAAATTTGGCTTATGCTCAACCGAATAATTATCGCTAATTTGCAAGCTACAAGCCATATACAAGACCGTTGCCCACAATATGAAAAAAATCCTGATTAAAATAATATTTGCACTTGCACCAATAATAATCTACCTCATTTTTGGTGGAATTTTTGGAGGAAATCATAGATGGATGCTTACTTTCACATTGTCATCACTATTTATCTTTTCGTTCTTTTTATTCAATAAAACTGAATTTAAAGAGCAATTTAAATTGGGATTGATAATTATACTTCCAATTTTCCTACTGTTTATTATATCATCTTTTTTTAGTAGCTCTTCACGATTGTTATGGTATGTGATTTTTATACCTATAAGTGTTTCTTTAGGTTGGTTTTTTTCTAAAAGAAAATCTGTATTTGTACCTATATTATCATTTGTTTTCTTTGCATTTCTTGGACTAATTTTACTTCCTAATGTTTTTGTTTTACAAAATAATATTGGAGCACAAACGAACAAAGAATTTAAAGGATTATCCTTATTAAATAAATATCAAGAAAAAGTCGAATTGGATAAATCTAAAATTGTTGTGCTGGATTTTTGGACAACATCGTGTGGTATTTGTTTTAAAAAATTTCCAGATTTAGAAAAGTACTATTTGGAATACAAGAACAACCCAAATGTTGAATTTTATTCTATAAACGTTCCTTTAAAAAGGGATGAATTTAGCAAAGTCGTGAAATTAGTGGATGAACTGAACTATAAATTTCCGACATTATATGCTACATCTATAAAGGACGTTGAGAATTTAGGCATTTATGCTTATCCGCATTTGTTAATTTTAAAAAACGGACAATTAAGATATGATGGCAGATTAGAAACAGATAAATATATTTTCGTCAATCATTTGAAATCTGAAATAGATAAATTAATAACGGAATAAAATACTGTGGGCAACACCGTATATAAAAAATTGCTGGTAAGTGCTTAATTCAAAGGTCTTTTTGTATTTTTAAAGTCATTACTAAACAGAAAATTTGTGCCTATTTACACGCAACTTTTCATATACAAACACGTTACACGCAATTTAATTTAAACATTTATCCTCAATCAAATTTCGATTATAAATTGAAATTTGCAAATCAAATATTAATCAGAAATTGGAAAAATCACT
>NZ_FNQF01000029.1 GCF_900107595.1 Psychroflexus halocasei
CATGCAAGATTAATATAACAATTCGTCCTAAAACTCTTGGGGCTAGCCCCAAGAGTTTTAAATATTAATTTTGCACTTATTACTTGAACTTAGAAATCTAAAATAACAATAAAAAATAATAAAATTAACCAAACATATTTATATCTAAAACCATATTTCATAAACCTATTAATAAATGGGTATATAAATTCTTTCTGAAGTATTAATAGCTCTTTTTTATTAATTTTTTCTAAATTTTTATTATTAATAATTGTTAGATATTCTAGTATATCATTTTCCTCTTTTTTAATTCTACTCTTGGGCTTGTAATTTGATATAAATTCTACTATAACTATTAAATTTCGATATTTAATTTTTCGTAAAATTTTACGATTATATTTTTCCTCTAAAGATTTTAATAGTTGATTTGAATTATTTTTAAATGTATTTTCAAGCATTATTTTGAAATAATATTTTTAACCCTCTTAAAGTCTGAGTATCTAGAATAAATAATATTTAAGTTTTGAGGGGTATAAATATTGAGTGGTTCTTTCAATATAAATCTTCCATAATCTACATACTGTTTCCCATGCGTCATTAAAATCTTTTGTCCAGAATAACCAAGAAAACGTGATGAAGCAAAATAACTCAATTTATTAACAGAAGTCATAGAGAATTTATACAATAAATCATTTGCATAATAAGAAGTTCTTGCTGAAAGAGATATAGCTCCATCTAATACCATATTTCCGAGCCCCATAAAACCTATAGAAGTCTCTAGTACACTCGTAACAGTTGCAGACACAATACTAATAACTTTTCATATTAGGTCACAAGAAGGACACAAAGAAAATCCAGTTAATAAAATCAAAGTGATTTAATAATATTTATTACCATTCAACACCAAAATAACGATTTTCTTTGATAGCCTTTTTTCGTTTAGATATAGCAGATATTAAAAATCCAAATGACACAATTGGTACATATAAATAATATTTTGATAATCCAGTAAAATACAAGATTAAATCAAAAAAAACACCCCATAAAACGGCTCTTTCTATATCTGATTTACTTTTAAAATTACTTTTGCTCATTAAATATAATGTTATTTCTAATAAATATGAGTGATAATTTTTGGTGCTTTCTAGTTTATCAATTGGGTGTGAGCTCTCAAAAACTACATCATAATATTCTGATAGGTTTTGTTTAAAAATGAGAGTTTCTTTTTTATTTTTAATTTTGATTAATTCTCTCGAAATGTTTAGTACAGAATTAAAATGTACTCGTTTTTTTATCAAATCTTCAGAATCTTTATATTCTTTAAAGAATTCTTCCTGTTTTATTAAAATTTTTTTATCAATCATTATCTTCCAAAAGGTCTATCAAAATAAGGAGCTCCAGTTTTACCGTACAGTCCATTAATTATTGGTTTAATGAAATCTATATTTGTATTAATTGTTGGTTTTCTAAAAAAGCTATGAACATTTTTAGTGCCTAAGTATTTAATCAAAGGTCTTGGTGCTATTTTAACATATTTTGGACCTATAGCTTTGCCTAAAGATATAACACTACCAGTTGCGAATGTAGTAATTTTTCTATTTAAAGTAAGATTAGTCCAAATATAATAATATGACCCATATGCTTGAACAGAAGCGTATCCCTCTAATGCCATATTTCCGAGCCCCATAAAACCTATAGAAGTCTCAAAGACACTTGCAACAGGAGCAGTCATAGCACCACCAACACCAATAGCTGTAGCATTCATAAGGAAATTACCTAGACCATCCTTGTCCCAGTTTTTCCAGCCACGATTATAATTTCTTTTAGTTTCTGACCAGTATCCTTTATCTGCAATTTGTAATCTTCTATAAATTCCTCTATCTTCTTGGCCTAATAAAATTCTGTAATAATAATGATTATTTTCCCTTAAATGATCTCGAAATTCAATGTCATAATATGAATATCCTAAATCTTTTAACTCACTAACACGTTCTGAATCTTCAACTACCAATACTTCTGGTAAGGGGTTAATGGTTTTACCGTCCATGATGGTTTCTCCTGGACAGCAATTGTTTTGAGCTTCTTGTTCTTGAGCTTCTTGTTGATTCCCCATGTCTTCGTAATAATCATAAGAGTCATATTCAGGATTAAGACCAGTTGGGTCTTTAAAATATATTGGATTATTAAAAGCAAAATGATAAGGCGTTTGATCAAACATTTCTTCAGCTAATGGATCGGTTACATTAAAACGTCCTAATACAGGGTCATATTGTCTCCAGTCCATCTCAATAAGACTTAAACCAAAATTGTCAACAAGTTCTTTGCCGTTATAACCATAGGGATAATACGTCCCATCCACCACGTTATTATACCCTTTATGTTTGAGACCAAAAGGATAGTAGTTTTTCTCAGAAATAATTTCGGTAGCAGGATTAATCGAACCGTCGTTGTTACTGTCTGAATACGTTAACCTTACATTCCCTAAGTGGTCTTTAAATTGATAGACATAGTCATAGTCACCTTGGTTGTCTGGTTCTATATAGCCTTCGGGTTGTAAGAAGAAGGTTAACTCAGGGGTGCTTGTACCTGTGTATTTAAAAATAAAAATATTGTCATATTGGGTATGTGTAATCATCCCTAAACCAGCTGAAGATCCATCTGAAAAAGTTCCTGTATTCACAATTTTCTCTAGTTTAACGCCCGCGGCATCATAAAGATAACTAATCTCTCTGTAGTGATAGCCTAAAATATTAAAAATGACTCTAATTAATCAATTTTTAAATAGCTAAAGAACTAATTAGAGTAACTAAAGTCAAGCTTATTAATTTCAATCAAGTATCCTCTTATATTTCAAGCTCATAAGTCAACATCATATATATCATAAGGGCCAGCTTAGTTACTGGCTTTTATATATAAAATAGTTAAGATGATTTAATAAATAAACAAAAAAGCCTGTAAGATTGTTCTTACAGGCTTTTTTATATAAAGGAAGGCGGCGACCTACTCTCCCACGTTAGTAGTACCATCGGCGCTAACGAGCTTAACTTCTCTGTTCGGAATGGGAAGAGGTGAGC
>NZ_FNQF01000036.1 GCF_900107595.1 Psychroflexus halocasei
ACGTGATTATCAATTTGGGAGTAATTATTGCAGGAATTTTAGTGCATTATTTGAGTTCTAATAAACCTGATTTGATTATCGGAACAATTGTTTTTGCATTGGTAATTCAAGGAGCATTTCGGATTTTGAAATTAAGTAAGTGAACTAAAAAAGCACTACTTACAACAACGTGTATAATTAATGGCTGGTTCTCGCCTACTTACGAAAATCCTCGCGGATTTTCTATTCGGTTTTTATTTGCTAAATTAGGTGCTTAAACACGCCACTAATCATACACAAAACCGTTGCACGCAATTTAAGCCAAGTTTTTCAATAAAAATCCTCTACTCTATTTTGAAAATATAATTCTTAATTTAAAACGAAAAATCAGAACTCAAAAAATATGAATTTAAAGCTTATCATCGGTTTTTGAACTTTGGAATAATTAAGAGCTTGCCAAAATATAGGAAATAAAATTCACTGCGGAGAAATGAATTCAGAGCTAGCCAATGGATTTTCTCTTTAGATTTAAGACAAGTTTGCCGAAATTAGTGAAATAAAAATCACAACGGAGAAATGACCTATGAGCAGCCAAACGGAATTTGAATTTAGACGAAATTCTGGCTTAAGAAACAGAAGCTGATCGAATCTCACTCTGGCGAAAAAAATCGAAATTTTTTAGAGGATTTTAAAGGTTTGAATACGAATAAAACTAATAGCTAAATCGAAAAGAAAAAAAACTGCGTGCAACAATGCATATACTTAATGCTCGGGTCAGTGATGAAAAAATAAGTTTGAGTATTTTTATAAAAGTCAGTAAATTGAAAACAAAATAAAAGCTAATTAAGGTCGCACTAAAGTATATGCTAGACCGTTGCACGCAATTTAAGCCAAACTATTTTTCAAAAATCCTCTACTCTATTTTTGAATTTATAATTCTTAATTTAAAAACGGAAAATCAGAACTCAAAAAATATTAACTTAAAGCTTCTCAACGGTTTTTGAACTTTGGAATAATGACGAGTTTGTCAAAATGTCGGAATTAAGAATCGCTACGGAGAAATCAATTCAAAGCCAGCCAATGGAATTTTTACTTTAGATTTAAGACAAGCTTCCCGAAATTAGTGAAGCAATAATCACAACGGAGAAATGACCAATAAACAGCCAAACGGAATTTGATTTTAGACAAACTTCGGCTTGAGAAACAGGACCTGATCGAAGCTCACTCTGGCGAAAAAATTCGAAATTTTTTTGAGGATTTTTAAGGTTTGAATAAGAATAAAACTAATAGCTAAATCGAAAAGAAAAAAACTGCGTGCAACAATGCATATACTTAATGCTTGGGTTCGGTGATGAAAAAATAAGTTTGAGTATTTTTATAAAAGTCTGTAAATTGAAAACAAAATAAAAGCTAATTAAGGTCGCACTAAGTATATGCTAGACCGTTACAGCTAAGTTAAGCCGTTGATTTTTAAAATCCTCTCTCCTATTTTGATATTCAAGTATTTTAAGAAAGAAAATATCAGAATCGAAAAA
>NZ_FNQF01000027.1 GCF_900107595.1 Psychroflexus halocasei
TCTTCAGATATGGATTAGACTATATCTCAAAATGCTTGTTATCAGGAACTAATAAATATGACCTTAATCTAATTCAATTTTTGTCGTGTACTTAAAAAAATGAGTTTAAAAAGTTCCTCAAAAACATCTACGCCAGCGTTTGCTAAAACTTCATCTTCCATTTCCAAAATCAAATCTTTTAAAGACTTTTTTTCGGTAACTAATTTGTCCTTTTTTATTAAATCTTCAATTGTCCAACGTTCAGTTAATATATCAGATAATTTTTCTGTCGCACTTGGGATTGCAGATAAATCCTCAAAGTAGTTAGGGTCTTTTCTGTGGTAAAATGAAATTGAATCTCCATTACTCCACACTCCAATTGGTGCTCCTGTTGCGTTGCAATAAGATTTTAACTGTTCTTTTCCGTCTTTTAGTTTCGGTTTTTTAAGTTCAACCATTATGTAGATTGAACGAGTATCTTGTTTGTCGAAAATCACAATGTCAGCACGTTTTTTTTCACGTCCAAAACTTACAGCATATTCAATTTCCATTCTGTCAAACGAATAACCGTATTGTTCATTTAAAACCATTAAGTAAAGTTGTCTTACAGCTTCTTCTGGTTTTAATTGAATATCTTTTCTTCTAACCAAACAATTAATAAAAGGCACTTCTTTTCCACGTACTTCTTTTAGAAAGATATTCTTTTCTAAAGTTTCAACTTGGTCTGTTGTAAACTGTGTTAGTTTGTAATTACTGTCTCTTAATATTTCGGTTAGTTTCATTCGTTTTTTTGTAGTATATATTCAATTCGCTAATTTAATTTAATTTTAGCGTTTCAGATTGTTTTCTTATGATTTTTAGTTGGTGAGTTGAGCTTTGGAAAAAGGCAAGCTCTTTTTATTTTTTGAGGTACGAAAAAAATGAAATGTGCTTGACTGTGCGTTGGCTTTTTTAGTACAAATTTTGATATCAGAGTTCGATTTTCGCATTACTTACAACGTTGAGTATATGAAAAGTAGGCGATTGCGAAGCACAAAACTTTCGGTTAAGCACAAGGATTGATGCGAGCCAAAACCCTTGATTTTATTACTGTTTCGCCTATTTTTTATATACATTGTTAGCTGTAGTTATTTATTATTTCAATTAAATCAATTGGCTTTTCAATTTCAAAATCAGGTTTATAATTCCAATTTTTTGTATCAGCTCTACTATATTTTGCGACAATCGCTATGACTTTACTGCGTTCATTTAATCCTTTGTTTATATTTCTTGCGAATTCAACATCTCCTTCGTGGTCTCCAATGTAGAAAATAGTTTTACCAACTGTATCTTCGAATATTTGTTCTAAACATTTTATTCCGCCAAACGGATTTGGTTTTTGAGCATTATTTGGGATATCGTCATAGCCAATAATTGCTTGAAACTTATGAGATAAATCATTTTGTTCCAAAACACGATTGATATTTTCTGATGAATTTTGAGAACAGATACCTTGAGGTATTTTAATCTGATTTATAGTTTGTTTAATGCCAGAAAATAATTCGACAGGTGTTGTGTTTTTAAGCTGATATTCTGTCCATAAAGTTCCCGCTTCAAGCATTTCGTTTTCTGACATTCCATAATAGTTAATATACAAATCTTGCCAATTTTTAGATTGGTGATTAGCTATATGATATTCATCTTCACTTTTTAAGTAATTTGGCAAATTTTCTCCAACAAGTCTTGGTGCTACTTGTGACAGAATTTGTTTAGTTATATTAATGTTTTTTGGGACGGAATTGACTAAAGTTCCGTCATAATCCCAAAGAATTGCGTCTATGTACATAAATGTTGGTTTTAATTACAGCTAACGTGTTTGTATATGGTTTGTTGCGTGTTTTAAGCACCTAATTTAGCAAATAAAAACCGAATAGAAAATCCGCGAGGATTTTCGTAAGTAGGCTAGAACTAGCAATAAATTATATACGGTGTTGGCAGTAATACTTTATTATTCAATCCGATTTTCATCATTCATTTTAGTCGGATTTTGTCGTGTGTCAAAGACATCATTAATTATAATTTCATTATCTACAATTCTGTAAATAAGTTTATAATGTCCGCTTATTAAGTATCGGTGATTTTTATTTAGAATTGTCAAATTAGGTTCTACTGGACCAGAATTCGGGTTTTTTATTAATTGTTTAGAGGATTTAAGTATTTGTTTTCTAATTTTATGAGCAAGTTTTTTATTTACTTCAATAGAATAATAATCAAAAATGTCTTTTAAATTTCTGATAGCAAAATCAGTCCAAACTATTTTCATTGTTACCAATTTGCTGATATTCTCTCTAAATCTTTTTGACTTTTTACATTCCCATTTTTGAAATCCAATTCAGATTTTTCAATTCGATTAATTAATTCCTCGACAGTAAATGGTTTTAATTCAGGATTGTGTTCAATCTCTCTTTTTAGGATATAATTTTCCAATTTGTCAAATAATATCTCGTCCTTAATTTGGGCTAGATAAGTTATTAAATTGAGTTTTCGAGTTTGTAAATCCATAATTCGTGTATTTAATCAAAAATACAATTTTTTTACTAAATGTTTATTTGAAAAACGATTTTCTTGTATTACTGCCAACGGTCTTGTATATGGCTCGTAGCGTGCAAATTAGCGATAAATTTTCGGTTAAGCACGAGCCGAATTTTTTAATTTTCTCATTACCTTTTTTTATCAATAAGCCAAATTAAAAAATTTGGCGGACTCGCAAATATGCCTTAACTTCGATTAAGCAACTGACTAGCTATGAGTTATATACGTTGTTGTGCGCAGGCTTTATTCCGCTGTAATTGACTTCCAATAAATTCCCATTTGTCCGCGTTCATCGGTTTTTATTTTGGGTTTTCCACCAATTTTTGCTTTTGCTATTTTCGTAAATTCGGCAATATCTTTAAATCTATCAAAAACAAAGTTCCAATTCATATAATAATTCAGCATCCACATCAATTCTTTATCCGTTTCATTTCGGTCAATCAGAGTTTTTAAATCCGCAATAATTTTCCGTTCTGTTTTTTCGTCAAGTTCATTTATTCCAGTCAGATAATGTGGTTCTGTAAGCGCATACCATTGAATAAATAAACCTCTTTTTAGAGCCTCAATATTTTTATCCGATAATTTGGAATATTCGTTATGCACTTTTTTGTATTCCAGTTGAATTTCTTCTAAAGTCAATTCTTGATTATCCGAACTAATTTTTCCTTCGTAAATATTCATTACGTTGGAATATAAATCAATTTCTTTATTTGCTAATTCTATTAACGTCATTTTTTTTCAGCTTGCGCACAACGGTTTTGTGTAAGAGTAGTAGCGAGATTTATACTCGAAACTTTTCTTTATTCTTAAACTATAAATTTAAAACTAAATTTCGTTTTTCATCACTGACTTCGCTTTTACTTTTACACCTTGTTAGCGACTGGTTTTTTTCTTTCGATTCAACTCATACTTTTGAACAAATATTTGCTTAAAATTCCTCAAAAAAATTTCGAATTTTTTCGCCTGAGTCAGATTTGATCAGATTCTATTTTGTTTACCAGAAGTTTGTCTTTATAAAAATTTTATTTGGCCGAATTGTGGTCATTTCTCCGCTGCGATTTTCAAATTCCAACATTTTGGCGAGCTTGTCTTTAGTCTAAGAATACAATTCCGTTTGGCAGCTCAGAATTCATTTCTCTATAGTGATTTTCAATTTAATTTCGTTTGGCAAATATGTCTTAATTCTAAGTAGAAATTCCTTTTGGCAGGCTCAAAATTCATTCCTATTCAGAGTAACGACTTCCAGATTTCGAATAATTTTCCTTTTTTTTATAGAATCGAAATTAATTTGAGGAATTCTCTCTTTTTAAACTGTCTAGTCCTGAAATATGGCTACAGGTTGAAATTTATTTTAGGCTGATAATTTATACACCATACTTGGAGTTTTAAAATCTAAAGATAAGTGTAATCTTATTTCGTTGTATAGATTAATTGCAT
>NZ_FNQF01000041.1 GCF_900107595.1 Psychroflexus halocasei
TTGAAAAACGAAAAATAAGTATAAATTTATAGCTTTAAAAAAGAGAAAAGTTCCGAGCTAAAATCTCGCTACTACTCATACACAAAACCGTTGTGCAACATTTTGAAAAAAAATTGAGAACTATCATAAAAATTATATCGATTTCACTAATTGCGATTGTTTTTGCCTGTAATCAGAAAAAGACGTTGTCGAATGATTTGACAGAAAACCAATCGACTGAAACCAATATTGATAAAGAGAAGCAACAAAAAATTATTGATGAATATTTAAAAAACGGTGCTTGGAGATATCAAATGTATTCTCAAGAATGGCAATGGGAAATAGATAAAGGTCTTGAAAAAGACAGCACAGTTGCCTATTTATGGCAACAAAAAGCAATGCCTTTGTTGAAAATGCGCAAGTATGAAATTGGGATTGATTACCTTGATAAAGCGGTAAAATACGACCGACAGCGTTGGCAAGATTATAGAGCATTTATTAAATGTATATTCGCCAAAAGATACCGAGAAGCAATTGCAGATTTTGAAGATTGTAAGAAAAGATTTGGGAATGGATATGTAATGGACCATACATATGATTTTTACATCGGACTTTCCCACTTGCAACTGAACGAATTTGAAAAGGCAGAACAAATATTTAAAGAAGATTACGATTATCAGGAGCAGGAATTTGGAAAAGATAATTTACACCATTTGGATTTGTTCTATTTTGGAATTACAAAATACGAACTAAAAAAATACCAAGAAGCAATTGACCTTTTTGACAAAGCATTAAAGATTTATCCTAAATTTTCTGATGTCCAACTTTACAAAGCCGTGTGCCTGCGGAAATTGGGCAAATACGAGGAAGCCAAGAAATACGATGTTTTGGCAGAACAGAACGGAAGAGCAGGAAACACAATAAACGAGGACAATGCGATTTATGAAATGTATCCTTACCAATGGAAATGGAAATAAAAAACGTTGCACAACAATGTATAACCGCAATTACGGCGGATTCGACTGCGTCCGAATCCACTCGGAATTGCTAACGTCAGTGCTTAACCGAAAATTTTAGCTAACTTGCCCGTAACTGCGGTTATACGAGACCGTTGTAGTGCATTTGAGAAAAACATTTAGGATGATAAGAAACTATTGGAATGAAGAATGGAAAAAGGTAGAATTTGACGATGGAATTGCTGA
>NZ_FNQF01000028.1 GCF_900107595.1 Psychroflexus halocasei
TACACTTATCTTTAGATTTTAAAACTCCAAGTATGGTGTATAAATTATCAGCCTAAAATAAATTTTAACCTGTAGCCATATTTCAGGACTAGACAGTTAAAAACGAAAACAGATAATTGAGAGAAAATATTTTTTTGACATTTTTATTTCTAATTTTTTTCTTTACTTCGTGTGAAAAGGATAGAATATTTCAAGATTTTAAATCAATTCATCAATCAAAAACACTTCCAAATTGCTCACATCCTCCGACTAAGTGGAATAATGTTAATGATGAGATTATTTCAAAATGTCCAGAAAAGAATTTCGAATTTCATTTTGATATTGTAGATAAAAATAATTCTTTAATATTTTCGATAGGTAATCCTGATAAGATTGGAAATCTCATTTTTGACAATAATATCGTTTACTTTAAACCAAAACTGAACAATAAAAGATATATTTTATTCGACTTTGATAAAAAAGTTGGATCAAAATATAATGTCAAAAATTGCGGTCTATTGTCCAATGACATATTACAAATAACAGAGATTGAAAATAGAGACGATGAAATTATTCAAAGGATATCAGTATCTAAAAACAAATCTAATGTAAAATTAAATATTCCGAATCAAATAAAACTAAATACTAAATCAACGAAAATTAAAGAATTAAAAGTCTCATCTAAACGTGGTATATTAGAAATAAAAATGTTTGTTGATTGGGCAAATAAAATAGTTGAGATAAAAAACACCCCATAACACTGTATATAGCTCATAGCTTGAGCAGTAGCTAAACCCAAAGTTAAGGCTTGTTTGGAAAGTCGCCAAATTTTTAAATTTGACAACTTTCCAAAAAATAAAATAAGTAGTAAATTTAAAATTTGGCTTGTTCTTAAACCGAAAAATAATCGCTAATTTACACGCTACGAGCCATATACAAAACCGTTACACGCAATTTAAGCCAAACTATTTTTTAAAAATCCTCTACTCTATTTTTGAATTTATAATTCTTAATTTAAAAACGGAAAATCAGAACTCAAAAAATATTAATTTAAAGCTTCTCAACGGTTTTTGAACTTTGGAATAATGACGAGTTTGTCAAAATGTCGGAATTAAGAATCGCTACGGAGAAATCAATTCAGAGCCTGCCAATGGAAGTTTTACTTTAGATTTAAGACAAGCTTCCCGAAATTAGTGAAGCAATAATCACAACGGAGAAATGACCAATAAACAGCCAAACGGAATTTGATTTTAGACAAACTTCGGCTTGAGAAACAGAACCTGATCGAAGCTCACTCTGGCGAAAAAATTCGAAATTTTTTTGAGGATTTTTAAGGTTTGAATAAGAATAAAACTAATAGCTAAATCGAAAAGAAAAAAAACTGCGTGCAACAATGCATATACTTAATGCTCGGGTCAGTGATGAAAAAATAAGTTTGAGTATTTTTATAAAAGTCTGTAACTTGAAAACGAAATAAAAGCTAATTAAGGTCGCACTAAAGTATATGCTAGACCGTTAGCGACAAGTTGAGAAGAAAGAGTTCCTCAAAATAATTTCGATTATAAATTGAATTTTATATCTCAAAAAATAATCAGAAATCGGAAAATCACACTCTGAAAAAAGAATTGATAGCTTACCAAAGAAAATTAACACTAAGAATCAAAACGAGTTCGCCAAAGTTATCAGAATTGAAAATCACTACGAAAAAATGAATTAGAGCTAACCAAAAGATTTTTCATTTTAGACTTAAAACGAGCTGACCAAAATGTTGGAATTAAAAATCGCTACGTAGAATTGGACACAAATCGGCCAAATAGATTTTAATAAAGATAAATTTCTAGCTGAATGAAAAAGAATCTGATCGAATCCCATTCTAGCGAAAAATTCGAAATTTTTTTGAGGAATTTTAAGGTTGATATTTGATTAAAAAGCGAGCTAAATCGAAAAGAAAAAACCAGTCGCTAACACTATGTATAAGTAATAGCGAAGTCTGTGTTGAAAAACGAAAATTAAGTTATAAATTTATAGCCTTAGAAATGAGAAAAGTTACGAGCTAAAATCTCGCTACTACTCATACACAAATCCGTTGTGCAACATTTAACACAAATATTTTCAAGATTAACAATATAGTAGATCAGGGCTAATCCCCCAAATTATGAGAAATGATGAAATTTAAGATAACATCAAGTAAAAAATAAATATCTTCGAGCTTTAAAATTTGTTCTTTACAGCGTAGTGAGTTGAACAATTATTAATTACAATATAATGAAAACATTAAATTTAGTAAAAATATTATCTTTTATACTGCTTACATTTTTAATCTCTTGTACTAGCAATAATTTAAATGATGATATTATGGTTGACAATGAAAGTTTATATACAACCAATTCAACAGAATATCTAATATATGTCCCCTCAGAAGAAATTTTAGATTTTGACTCACAATTTGAAAAAGAGATGGGGGTTCATAATCTTGATATTGATAGCGAAAGAAAATCATTCATTAATGTTAATGAAAACAAATTATTAATACCTATACAATCTGGTTACGAAATTAATAGTGAAGTTAATCCAAATGATACTAAAATTAAAGTCAAAGAAATATCAGCTGGTATAAAATTTAAATTAGCTAGAAAAAACCCCCGTTCTGACCCTAATAAGTGTCAAGGTGGGTGTAAATGTGGTATTGGTTTTAGATGTGGATCTACTAAAGAAATTGGTATTAAAGTAGGAACGAGTATTGATTTTGATCCTGAAATTCGTGATGCATATGCTTATCAATTTATAGACACTGAAAACAATTATTATATATTTGAATTTACAACAAATATTGATTGGGAAAAATTAGATAATGAGTAATAAATTTAAAATTCTAAGCTGGATATTTCTATCCAGCTTATTAATATTTTCGTGCGGTAGCGCAATAAAAATTATTGCAGGCATACCTAAATTAAATGTATATTCTCAAAAAGAAATAAATAAAAATATTAAAAAATTAACTTCAGAGGATAATGTTATAGATGTTCAACCTATTAAAAGTTTAGACGCAAAAACTATTAAAAATTTTATCTATATGTCCATACCGTATAGAACATATATTTTTGATAAAAATGATTCGCTAATGTGCTTTAATAGCGAAACATATTGTTCAATAAGTCAATTAGACTCTCTGAATAAATCTACAATAGAAGAAAATTATAAAATATGCAATAGCTCAAATTTAGATACGAATATTGATGAATATTTAGGAAGCTTTAGCGAAATTAAAAAAAAAATAATTTTACCTAAAGGAAGTAATTTTGATTATTTCCAATATAAAATATTAGTATTTATTAATACCGATATTGCTAAAGAAGAATTAGTTGATGACTGGAATTACATATATAGTTCTTTAAATACCAATAACGCTAAAACAGTTTTTATAAGAGTATGGACTGATCTTAATGAAAATTGGGGTCTAAAACAAGACGCCAAAGCAAAGTTTAAAGTAAGAAAAGTTAAACATTCTAAAGGTGAGTATTATATGACGATACCCAAATTGCCTTATAAAATATAAAAACGTTGCACAACACTGTATATAGCTCATAGCTTGGCAGTTGCTTAATCCAAAGTTAAGGCTTGTTTGGAAAGTCGCCAAATTTTTAAATTTGACGATTTCCAATAAAAAAAGATAAACAGTAAAATTTAAAAATCTGGCTTGTGCTTAATCCGAAAATAATTTTCTAATTTGCACGCTACGAGCCATATACAAGACCGTTGCACGCAATTTAATTTAAACATTTATCCTCAATCAAATTTCGATTATAAATTGAAATTTGCAAATCAAATATTAATCAGAAATTGGAAAAATCACT
>NZ_FNQF01000026.1 GCF_900107595.1 Psychroflexus halocasei
TACGTCCGAATCCACTCGGAATTGCTAACGTCAGTGCTAAACCGAAAATTAACGCATATTAACCCGTAACTGACGGTTATACGAGACCGTTACCTACAATTTTGCCAGACCAACTCACATTTACCTATAAATCAATAATTTATACTACCAAGAAACGAAAATAGTAGTTTAAGAAAGCTGTTTCTGAAAATCACTACGCACGAATATTATCAGCTTGGAAAAATTTAAAAAGATTTAAAAACAGACAAATAAAATGAACTCTAAAAATTCGTTTATCGTTTCGTGATAAACTTTAAAAAATGAACTAAAAATTAGATTTTAAAGAAATTTGAAACAAGAATAACGTTCAACTTTACGGCTGAACCGTGCGAATAATGGAACTGATAAAAATAGATTTTAACGAGATAAATATGGTAAACCAACAAGTATCTGAAACGCTAAACTTTACGGCTGAACTGTGCGAATAAGGAACCATTGAAATTAAGATATTAAAAAGATAAATATAGTAAACCCACGAATATCTGAAACGATAAACTTTACGGCTGAACTGTGCGTGAAATGCCAAATCCCAACAAGTATTTTAAATGGATAAGTTCGTGGTTTTCCCTAAAACCTGACAAAATATTATGGAATATTGCGTTCTGAAAATCATACTCGGAGATTTTTTTTTTTAGACTTTTAAGAATTAAAGGTAATTATGGTTAAATTTACAATGCACGATTATTTTGCGACTGAAAAAATTAAAAAACTGTAGGTAACACCGTGTATAGTTAATTGCTTGGTTCGTGCTTACGTACGAAAATCCCTTCGGATTTTCTATGTCGTAAGTATTTGTTAACTTAGTCGCTTAACCACGCAACTAACCATACACAAACACGTTGTAACCAATTTAAGAAAAACCGTGACAAAGAAAGGACAATTAAATATTTTAAGAAATAAGGAAAAATGAGATTCAAGAATTAAGGAAACTCGGAATTTCATTCTTAAAAACACTTCTGAAAGTTTAATGAATAATCAGAAATGGTATCGAGTTTTTGAGTTGGTTGAAGAAAATCACTCTGAATTTGAATTAAAAACCCTTCTTTCATCTGATATTAAAGTTTCAAATGATATTCTTGAGCTTGAAAACAACTCTGTTTTGATTGATAATTCTGGCGATTTTATAGAATTTTTGGAATTAGAAAAATTAACTCTAAAAACCACGTCTGAATTAGAAATACAACTAAAAAAACTAAACGTAGATTTTACTGAACAATCTGACAAAATAGAAATTAACGGATATCGTATTTAAAAAAATGGAGGAATTTAAACTTTGGTTAGAATTTGAGGAAGTTGATTCTGGAAACTGGAATACAAAAAATGAATTCGCAAATATTCACGTAAATTTATCCGATGGAAGACATTACGGAATAAATGTATGGACTTATGAATTCCTAAATACATCTATAAAACTCGATGAAAACAGCGGAGAAAATTTAAAAGGACTTTATCAAACTTCACCTGATTTGTTCGTAAAGGAACTTACTCGAGATTGCATTCAAAAAGTAATTTCAGATTTATTAAAAAAAGGAAATTTAGAAGATATTTTAAATCCATCAATAATTAGTAATGAATAAAAAACTGGTTACAACACCGTGTATAATTAATTGCTTGGTTTTAGCCAATTTACGAAAGTCCTCGCGGACTTTCTATCTGTGTTTTATGTGCTAACTTTAGTGCTTAAAACACGCAACTAATCATACACAACAACGTTAGCATTAATACGAGCCAAAATCAATGATAGAATTAAAAATTGAACATAGTCTTTTTAAGAAGCAATTAGAAGAAAAAATAATTGAAGGAAAAAAGATTTTGGCTGAAAAAATATCTGACCCAAATATCATTGAACAAAAAACAACTGAATGGGAAAAAGATGCTATTAATTTTCTTGAAAAAAATATTACAAATATACCTGAACAATTAATTTCAGATATACGATATGTAAGAGAAGAAAGTCATTTAACTTTTCACATTAATAGTCGATTTTACAAAAAACAACCATCTGAATACGCTAAATATTTATCAACCCATCTTGAAAGGAAAATTGCTGCGTTTAAAATAACTGCTGACTACATATCCGTTTCTGAAATTATTGCTGGACACAAAAAACCTGAATTAGAAACAATACAGGAAAAAATACTTTTTTTTTTGCAAAAACTATATCAGCTTTATAATGATAATTTTTATTCAATATCTCTAATTTTTCAAATTAACGAAATAGAATATAGAGATAGTGAACCAAATGAAATAGCGGAAAATTTAAAAAAGAGAGGTTATGGTATTAGAGAAGCTGATTACTCTTCAAAAGATTTGCTTAAAATTTCCGTAAAAGGAGCTGCTTATATCGAACGGAAAAATAAAACGCTGAAAAACAAATCCAAGAAAAAACAAGAGTCTGAAGCAAATGAAAAAATAGATTTAGTTCTTTCACGACTCGAGGAATTAGGCTTTGGTCAGGAAATTATTTTCAATGAAATAGAAGAATTAAGAGGACTTTCTAAAAAATTAAATAAGAAAACTTGGTCACAAGTTATTAAAGGAAAAGTAGTTGATTTAGCGCTATCGGAATTGATAAGTAAAGACGTTGCAACATTCATTTATGAATCGTTAGTCGATGACAAATTTAAACTATTGAAATAAGTACTAATGCTAACAACGTGTATAATTAATGGCTAGTTCTCGCCCACTTACGAAAATCCTCGCGGATTTTCTATTCGGTTTTTATTTGCTAAATTAGGTGCTTAAACACGCCACTAATCATACACAAAACCGTTGTGCGCAAGCTGAAAAAAATTAATACTATATTAGTTCTTAAAATAAAAAGACGATGGAAAGAGATAATAATGATAAGTGGTACAACAATTCTACAATAGTAGATACGCTATTGTTCCTTTTACCTCCAGTTGGAATGTATGGACTTTATAAAACTGAGAGATTAAAATCCAATATAAATAAAGTCTTATACGGCTTTCTTGGTTTTATTTCTCTTTTAATGGTAGTCATCTATCTGACCTAATCTCCGCAAATATAATCTTAACCCGCAAACTTTAAGGAACAACAAAAATCTGATTTGAAATGAAAAATTCCAAGTCAAATATTATAAAAGAAATTGTGCAGGAATTGGATTGCGGAAATGACTGCTATTACAACTCTAAAACTGGAGAAATAATAGCAATTCCGAGTTTTTCAAACATTTCGGACGAAGACGAATTTCAAGAGTGTTTTAAAGCGGATTTAATAAAAATTGAGATTTTAGAAAGATTTGAGTCTTTTAAATAATGGATCGATTTATTGACCAAATTCCCGACGAAGAATTCAAAACGGATTTGGAAAATATGTTACAAAGGAAAAAACCGTTTCAGAATTTTAAGAATGCAATTGACAATTCGGACTTTAGATAAAAATGGTTTGATTTCAAAAAAATAGAACTGGAAAAAATAGACGAAACCCAATTAAACCGAGGAAAAGCCAGCGCACAACACTGTATATAGCTCATAGCTTAGTAGCTGATTAATCCTAAGCTTAGGATTGTTTGGAAAGTCGCCAAATTTTAAATTTGACAACTTTCCAATAAAAAATAAGTAGTAAAATTTAAAATTTGGCTTGTTCTTAAACCGAAAAATAATTGCTAATTTAGACGCTACGAGCCATATACAAAACCGTTAGCGACAAGTTGAGAAGAAAGAGTTCCTCAAAATAATTTCGATTATAAATTGAATTTTATATCTCAAAAAATAATCAGAAATCGGAAAATCACACTCTGAAAAAAGAATTGATAGGCTTACCAAAGAAAATTAACACTAAGAATCAAAACGAGTTCGCCAAAGTTATCAGAATTGAAAATCACTACGAAAAAATGAATTTATAGCTAACCAAAAGATTTTTCATTTTAGACTTAAGACGAGCTTGCCAAAATGTTGGAATTAAAAATCGCTACGTAGAATTGGACACAAATCTGTCAAATAGATATTTAATAAAGATTAGTTTCTAGCTGAATGAAAATGAATCTGATCAAATCCCAAACTGGTGAAAAAGTTCGAAATTTTTTTGAGAAATTTTAAGGTTGATATTTGATTAAAAAGCGAGCTAAATCGAAAAGAAAAAACCAGTCGCTAACACTATGTATAAGTAATAGCGAAGTCTGTGTTGAAAAACGAAAATTAAGTTATAAATTTATGGTTTTAGAAATGAGAAAAGTTCCGAGCTAAAATCTCGCTACTACTCATACACAAGACCGTTACAGCTAAGTTAAGCCGTTGATTTTTAAAATCCTCTCTCCTATTTTGATATTCAAGTATTTTAAGAAAGAAAATATCAGAATCGAAAAA
>NZ_FNQF01000025.1 GCF_900107595.1 Psychroflexus halocasei
ATTTTCAATTTGAAAGGTTCTGAATAACGTCTAATTACTTTGTCATTTTTGTACATAATGTTTAAAATTATGTAGCCTTTATTCAGGACGGGTCAAAATTGCGTATAACGGTCTCGTATAACCGTCAGTTACGGGTTAAAGTACGCAAAATTTTCGGTTTAGCACAGGTTTTAGCAATTCCGAGTGGATTCGGACGTAGTCGAATCCGCCGTAATTGCGGTTATACATTGTTGTAAACAGTTTTTATTTAATTATTTCAAACATTCTTTCGCTTTCATAAGCTTCCCATTCTAAATTTCCATTATACCATACTTTTGTAACAATTGTATTAGAATTGCTTTTGTCAATTTCCGTTTTTATGATATCAAAATCAGATTCTGAAAATTTAATTTTTGTTTCTGAATAGTTGTTTTCATCTAACGTTGTACTTGGTGAAATGGATAGAAATTTTCCATTCTCTCCATTAACAACTTTAATTCCTTTTGGTGAGTCTAAATTACCTTTATAATATTCGTTCCATTCTCCGTTTATTTTATGGTAAATAGTAATATCCGATTCGTTATAACCATTATCTATTTCAAATAAGTTCTCGCCTTGTGCATTTAAGTATTTTATATCAATTCCAATATCAACGTTCACACAGCAGTCATTGTCATCCGAACAGGCTAGAATTGAAAGTCCGATAATTAAAGTAAATAATATTTTTTTCATTTTTAGTATCTTTTTCTAATTTGTTTGTTGTTTTTCAGGTGGTTGCGTTTAAATTGTTTACAACGGTTTTGTATATGGCAAGTGGCGGGCAAACAGGCGCAAAACTTTCCGCCGTAAAACAAGCCAAAAAACCAATTTTTAGGTTTTTGCTTTTTCAAATATAACCAAATAAATTGGTTTTTGGCGACCCCGCAAAAAAGCTGGAACTTCCGTTATAGAACCAATTTCCGCCATTTGCTATATACGGTGTTGCCCAACGTTTTTATTCAGCTGTTTCTTTACCAAAAACTAAATAGAATTCTGAAAGTTGTTGGACAGTTTTAGCTTCCATACTCTTTTCTTTTTCGTCGATTTGCTTTATTAAATTTTCTTGAAAAAAATAAAATTCGCTGTTAGTTATCGTATCTAAATTTTCATCAGTTTCCATAAATTTAATTATATGAGCAAAATTCAGAGTGTCATTTTCGAAATAAAATGTGTAATCATCAGATTTTTTATTTAGAAAATCAATTTTTGCATTTATTCTAAGAATATCTCCTTTTTTATCAGTTCGAGTATTAATAGTAAACTCTGCTAATTTACCATTCTCTATTTTTGTCTTAAATTTATTTTTTGAGTCAATTAAGTCAGTTCGATTATTTATCTTTTTAACATATACATCAATATCAGATGCGGTTTGTTGATTCACGCAACTAATCAAAATTAATATAATTATCGATATGAATAATGTTTTTCTCAAATGTTGGGCAACGGATTTGTGTATGAGTAGTAGCGAGATTTTAGCTCGGAACTTTTTCTCATTTCAAAATCATAAATTTATAACTTAATTTTCGTTTTTCAACACAGACTTCGCTATTACTTATACATAGTGTTACAGCTAGGTTTTTATTTCGATTTAACTCAGGTTCTATATTTCAATTCAACTTAAAATCCTCTAAAAGAAATTTTTTCGGCGCGCTTTGCTTTTCATCGTTTTATATTCTCAAAAGATTGATTTCTTTAATTACTAAACTTGATGATCTAGCTTAAGTCATATTTTCATAAGGATTTTCAAATTAACCGATTTCGTTTAGCTCGTTATTATTCTCCAGGTAAAAATCCGTTTGGCTGATTTTCTGATCTTCTCCATTTCGATTGTCAACTCCAAAACTTTTGGCGAATTCGTCTTAAATCTTAGTACAAATTCCATTTGGCAAGCGACAGAATTCAGTCCTATTTTCTGAGTGATTTTTTCGATTCTGATATTTTCTTTCTTAAAATACTTGAATATCAAAATAGGAGAGAGGATTTTAAAAATCAACGGCTTAACTTAGCTGTAACGTGTTTGTATATGGCTCGTAGCGTGTAAATTAGCGATTATTTTCGGATTTAGCACAAGCCAGATTTTTAAATTTTACTACTTACTTTATTTTTTTGGGAAGTTGTCAAATTTAAAAATTTGGCGACTTTCCAAATATGCCTTAACTTTGAATTTGTCAACTGCCAAGCTATGAGCTATATACAGTGTTGCCCACCGTTTTTATTCAGCTTACCCAACTGCTAATGCTTTCTTTTTCAATCCATTTACCGTTAACAAACTCGTAAATTCGTTCTTCTCCACCACCACATAATCCACCGCAAATTGTTCCTATTTGCACATAAGCCAAATCGTAAGTCTCGTTAAAAATTGGTTTGCTTATCGAGCAATATCCATTCTTACAATTGTTATCAAGCCAATCCCAAAATCTAAATTCTCCTTTTTCAGACTTCTTTTCAAACTCCTTAAACTGTTTTTGGGTTAAAATGTTTTTATTTGGAACTAATTCAGATGTGATTTTAAATTTTTTGTATAAACGTTTTTGAGTGTTATAATGGGTAGTATCTTTTATTTCGAGATACTTTTTCACGTATTTATCAAAATCCACAACCATTGGATTTGAAATTGCTCTCGGTTTTTCCGTTATGCAAGTCGAAGATAAATAGTCGCTACTTTCGTCCTTTAAAATCTGAGTTATTAATTCTGTTGTTTTTTGAGCATCATATTCCGCCGATTTGTTCAAATCAGTTTTGTCCGTTTTACAGCTAAAGTTCAAAATCAGAACTATGATTGATATGTAGAGTGTCGTTTTTTTCAAATGGTGGGCAACGGTCGTGTATATGGCTCGTAGCGTGCAAATTAGCGATTAATTTTCGGGTTAAGCACAAGCCAGATTTTTAAATTTTACTATTTATCTTTTTTATTGGAAATCGTCAAATTTAAAAATTTGGCGACTTTCCAAATATGCCTTAACTTCGATTAAGCAACTGCCAAGCTATGAGCTATATACGTTGTTGCCACCAGTACTTTTTACCACTCAACTTTTCCTCTTAAGTATCTAATATTCTTTTTGTAGTCTTGTCCTTTGTCATCAAATGCAATTTCATCAAAAACCTTTAGGACGATGTAATCATTTTCAACCCAGAATATTTCTTCGATAGTAAAATCATTTATAGCAATATATCTATATGTATTTAAATCAGATATTGAGTTGCTTTTCGATATGTTTACTATCGATATAGTAGATATTTGTTCATACCAATCGTAACATAATTTTCCATCTGGACAAGTTCCATAAGTCATTAAAAACCTATTGTTTTCGGATATCAACGGTTGATTACAACTTCCATCATAAAAAGCCGGTAATGATAAACCGATTGCAGTTTTTTGGTCAATCAAAAACATTTCGCAAATTCCAGCTCCAGCAACTTTAACTAAATGAGCATTTATTTGTGGGTAAAATCCACCGTAATAGTGAGACCTACCCATTATACTTGGAAATTCAAATATTGTATCAGATGCACGAATAGAAAAACAATTTTCAGTACGAGAAATTAGTTTAGAAATTGTATCAGATTTTCGTCTATATTTTTCTTTGTAAGTATTAAAATTCGATTCGGTTATCGAGTCAAAAACTATTTTTAACTCAACAGTTTCATTTTCAAGTCTGATGTCAGAAAACAATTCATAAATACTGTAAGTCACATCGACAGTATCGACTGCCGTTTGATTTCTTTCAGCTTGGGCTGATAAGCCAAAACTTATGAAAGTAAAAATGTATGTTAGCAAGTATTTCATTGTATTGGTGGCAACGGTTTTGTGTATGGTTAGTTGCGTGGTTTGGCAACTAATTTAGCAAAAATTGACCGAACCCGAGAAAATTCCAGCGGAATTTTCGCACGTAATCAGAAAAAAGCAATTAATTATACACGGTGTTAGGCACAGTATTTTAATATTTTTTCTTGTCCGTTAATTTCAAATTCGTTAATGAAATAAGATAATCACAGGCATTATGAAAATTCCCTTTATTTGGCGACCAAACACTTACAACTCTGTATTCAGTTTGATTTACACCTTCCATAATCCATTCAGAACCATCAGTTCCGATTGAACTACGACCTAAATCCATTTCCCAAAAATTTGCTTTTCCAATAAGTTGAGTAAATTCAGTCCATTCTTTTTCGGTTAGTATTTTCAGTCGTTCAATTTCTATTTCTCCAGGTTCATATCCGCCAGCACCATTTAGAACTTTCCAGTAAAGAATAAATCTGTCATTTTTCTTTTCGAATCTAAAAGTCATTGGTTTGTCAAAAGTCCTTAACCAAGTGAATCGATATATTTCTTTGTTAACCTTTCTATTAAATAACAAAGGTTCTTTCATTGCGTGAAGATGTTTTGAATACCAATTCACAACAAATTCATCATAGTTTCCTTCTTTGACTTTAGTTTCTATTTTGGTTCCTTTGTCCGTTTTAATCCAATCCATTTCAACTTCAGGAAACATTTCTTTCGGGAAGTAAGGTTGTTTTAAATCAGTCGGAACATTTAGGCTGTCAACTTCGATTGTTGAGTCAACAAATTTTTCAATCGATTGACTGAATCCGATTTGGGTCAGAAATAATGTCAAAATACCAATTGATAATATTTGTCTCAAAGTTTTGTTCATATTGTGCCTAACGGATTTGTGTATGAGTAGTAGCGAGATTTTAGCTCGGAACTTTTCTCATTTCTAAAACCATAAATTTATAACTTATTTTCGTTTTTAATCAC
>NZ_FNQF01000024.1 GCF_900107595.1 Psychroflexus halocasei
GTGATTAAAAACGAAAATAAGTTATAAATTTATGGTTTTAGAAATGAGAAAAGTTCCGAGCTAAAATCTCGCTACTACTCATACACAAATCCGTTGCCATTAATTTATGAAAAACATTGTCTACCTACTATTGTTATTGCCAATCGGAATTTGTGCGCAAACAAAAAAGGATATTGAACCGAAAAATGAAAGTTATATTACGACTGATTTATTTTCACCATTTTATTTTCAAGGAAACACAAACGGATTTAGTAATAACGGAACACCTCGTTGGCAAATTGGATATATAAAAAACTTGAATACTAAAACAAAAATCGGAATTGATATTGGATATGGAAATGCTACTAATTCTGTTATCCAAACTTTTGACAGTTATTCACTCTGGGAAATAAGACCTGAATATTACCACATAATAAATCCAAATAGAAAAACATTAAAGTACTTTTCATTAGAACTGTTTTATCTTAATCAAAACGAGGAATTTGAAAACCAGTCATTCTTTTCGGAACAAAATGAATATCTAACATTTGACAGAGCAGATTACAATAGACAAAAAATTGGTCTAATACCAAAATTTGGAATGTTTGTCAATTTATCTAATAGAATTGGACTGAATTGGTATACTGGAATTGGACTGAATTATAGAATAAATAGTTACGATAATTTTGTAAATTTAAGAACACGGCAATTTGATGAAGAACATTTTTCACCTTATTATCGAAAAGAGGGAAACAAAATTGGAGTGGAATTTACAATTGGATTGAAAATATACTATCGAATAAAAAACTAATGGCAACAACGTATATAGCTCATAGCTAGTTAGTTGCTTAGTCGAAGTTAAGGTATATTTGCTAGTCCGCCAAATTTTTTAATTTGGCTTATTGAAAAAAAAGATAATAAGAAAAATTAAAAAATTCGGCTCGTGCTTAATCCGAAAATAATTTTCTATTTTGCACGCTACGAGCCATATACAGAGACGTTGTGCATAATTTGACCAAAAAATGAAAATATTTACTGTAATACTATTTTTTTCCTTCTCGATTGGCTTTTCCCAAACTGCTGAATACGGAAAATTGACAAAAAAGTCTGAATACAAAAATTATATAACTAAAATTGGAGATACTTTAAAAGTCGGAGATACTTTGACAATTGGAATCCCAACTTCTGATTTAGGGTTTACCTATATTTCACAAGGAGGACAAAGAGTTTCAAATACTTTGTCTGATAAAAAAGTTGTTGTGGATAAATTAAAAACTTACGGAACTAAAAAAAGTGGATACAAATTGTATGCGCATTTTAAAGGTTATGGACTTATTCCTGTTTTAATAGATTATGATACTGCACTGGAAGTTGGAGAAATAAAAAATCCGAATAAAAAATTAACGAAAGAAGAAGCTATTGCCAAATTAAAAGAAGCAAAAGAATTATTAGAATTGGGAGTAATAACTCAAGAGGATTATGACAAATTAAAGTCTGAAATGACACCAATTATTCTGAATTAAAAACTGAATTAAAAACTATGCACAACACCGTGTATAGCTCATTGCGGCTGAATTCCTAATCGGAATTCATTGCAATTTGCTATCTTCGTTTTACGGCGGAAAATCATAGCTGATTTTCCGCAACGAGCCATACACAAACACGTTGCCCACAATTTGAAAAATGAAGAAATACCTCATAATTTTAGCATTAATTACAATTTCTTGTAAAGGACAAAATGAAAAAAATAGTCCTGTTGAAAATTCTGTATCTGAAATTATAAAGGCCTCTGAATTTGAGCTAATAAAAGCGGAAAAACAACAAGGTTTATTGATTTTATTCCCTTGCTTTCCTTGTGATGCCGAAAACACACTATCAGAATTTAAAATTGCAGAAATTAGCATAAAAAATGGATTTTCGGTTTTAGCAATGAATCTTAACGAACGTTTATACCTCGAACCAAAAGAGAAAAAAGAATTAGCGGAACAATTAGCAAAAATAATTCAGGAACAGAATCTACCTAAAAAAAACATATTCATTGGCGGATTTTCGAGCGGTGGAAACGTAAGTTTATTAATATGTGATTATCTCAAAAAAACTAAAAATCCACTTCAACCAAAAGGTGTTTTTGTGGTTGATTCACCAGTTGACTTATTACAGTTGTACAAGAACGCAGAAGAAAACATTAAGCTAAATTTTTCAAAACCAGCAGTTCAAGAATCAAAATGGATTATAAATTTGCTTGATACAAAATTTGGAAAACTTTCTGAAGGAATGACAAATTATGAACTTAATTCACCATATACATTTAAAACTCAAAATATCGAAAATATTAAGGGATTAAAAAATATGAAAATCAGATTTTACTCTGAACCCGATTTAAAATGGTGGAAAGAAAGTTCGAAAAGAGGTTATGAAGATTTAAATGCATTCTATATTGAAAAATTATCCAAAAGATTAAAAAAGGAATTTGGAAATGAAAACGTGGAACTGATAACTACCGAAAATCAAGGATATCGGGCAAACGGACAAAGACATCCACATTCTTGGTCGATTGTTGACGAAAAAGATTTAATAAATTGGATACTAAAATAAAAACTGTGGGCAACAACGTATAAAAATAATTGCTTGGTTCTCGCCTACTTGGAAAATCCTACGGATTTTCCAAAGGTTCACGCTTTTTTAGTAAGTTAGTTGCTGAATCACGCAACTATCCTTATACAAACCGTTGTACCCAATGCAAAAAAAATCGTGATATAATTAAACTGAAGTGATGATTAAAAATAATCGACCAAAATTAAAAGTAAAAATGACCAATTCTGATAAAGGATTGGAAATTTTGGGTTGGATTTTATTAGCGGTAATTTGGGTTTTGACGATTTCAAAATACTCTCAATTACCAGAAACTATCCCAATACACTATAACGGATTAGGAGAAGCGGATGGTTTTGGAAACAAGTGGAATATTTTAACTCTACCTATTGTTGCGTCAATTTTGTACGTAGGAATGACAATCTTAAATAAATATCCGCACGTTTTCAATTATCCTAATAATATAACGGAACAAAATGCGATGAAAAAATATAAAATTGCTACTCGACTGGTTCGAGTATTAAAATTGGTTGTTGTTATAATATTTGGACTGATTGTTTTTAGAACTTTACAAAATATAAATGGCTCAGCAGACGGACTTGGAATTTGGTTTCTACCTTTGACTATGGCTCTAATTTTTATCCCAATGGCATATTTTTTAATCAAAATGAGTAACGACAAAGGTGACAAAAGCACTGGGTACAACAATGTATATAAAAAATAGCGCGAGCAGTTGCAAATTCAATGGTTTGGGCATTTTTTCGAGGTAGCCAAATTTTTAAATTTGGCTATTTGAGAAAAGAAAAATAAATAGAAAAATTTAAAAATTTGGCTCGTGTCCATCCGAATGGCAGTCGCTGATTTTCAGCGCTACTTTTCATATACTGAGACGTTGGGCTTCATACTGAAAAAAAATCGAACTGAATCATATTTTTTGTACATTTGATTAATTAAAGAGATATTATAATGGATATTCGAACAACAAAACTTGAACTACTAAAAACAATTTTGGAGACTGAAAACAATGATTTTATCCAAAGAGTAGCTGACTTTGTGAAAAAAGAAAAAGTCGATTTTTGGGACGAACTAACTTTAACTCAACAATCTGAAATAAAACAAGGTATTGAGGAATTAGATAACGGAAAAAGAGTTTCTTACGAGTCATTCCTAAAGAAAATTTCTTAATGAAAGTATTCTTATCCGAACTTGCCGAATCAAAACTTCTTAAATTATCTGAATATTTACTCGAAGAGTGGAATTTAAAAACTCGTGACAAGTTTATTTCAAAACTGAACGATAAAATCGAACAAATATCAAATCAACCTGATAGTTGTCCAAAATCATCAGAATTTAAAAATCTATACAAATGTGTTGTTACAAAACAAACCACATTTTTATACAGAATAATAGCTGAACGAAAAGAAATAGAAATAATTACAATTTTTGACACACGACAAAATCCTGACAAATTAAAGAAAGATGTCGATTAAAAAGTACGAAAGCCCAACAACGTGTATAATTAATGGCTAGTAATCGCCTACTTACGAAAATCCTTACGGATTTTCTATTCGGTTTTTATTTACTAAATTCCGTGCTTAAAACACGCCACTAATCATACACAAAAACGTTAGGGCACATTTGAAAAAAAAATTATGGATGAATTAACAATAGTCGCAATAAGTTCAGCCGTGGGCGGTTTAACAGGTAAATTTGTTGAAAAAGCTTGGGATTCCGGAGAAAAATGGATTCAAAATTTTTATAATAATCATAATGAAAATGTAAATAAAAAAGCTAAAGAAAATTCATTAAAATTTTTAAATGAATTAGCTTTGAGAATCGATAAACTTGAGCAGAATGAAAAATTGACTAAAGAGAAAATTAATGATTCTCAAAATCATCCTGAGTTTTCAGCACTTTTAGAAAAAGCAATTATGAGTTCTGCGCAAACTGACAGTAAAGAAAAACATACAATTTTAGCTCGAATAGTTTCCGAAAGATTAAAAGCAAATCCAGAATCAGTATTAGCTTTAAATTCCAAAATGGCTGTTGATATTATTCCTTTTTTAACAGTAAATCAAATGAAAATTTTAGGTTTACTTGTCAACTTATACAAAATACGTCCATCAAAATACCCATTAAATCAAGTTTATAATAAAAGTAGCTACCAATTATGGGTGGACGGTTATTTAACACATCAGTTGAAACCTTTTCAAAATTTGAATATTTCTTTAATTAACATAACTCATTTAGAATCTTTATCCTGTATAAGGTTTAACAAATTTTCGTTTTCTAAAAAGGCTGAGTTCAACCCATAAGTGCAAAACATTTGTTTTCTAGGACTTCAATTGGGTTGTTATAATTAAATTTTCTAATTGGTCTGTAATTTAGTAAT
>NZ_FNQF01000023.1:0-1649 GCF_900107595.1 Psychroflexus halocasei
GTATAATGAAGCATTAAGACTAGAAGTTAATTTTGAGTTTTTATTTGGAGAGATTTGAATAAATAGTTGTAGAGTCTATTTAAGATATTTAAAAGACAACAATGAAGAGTTTGATCCTGGCTCAGGATGAACGCTAGCGGCAGGCTTAACACATGCAAGTCGAGGGGTAACATTGGTGCTTGCATCAGATGACGACCGGCGGATGGGTGAGTAACGCGTATACAATTTGCCTTACAGCGAGGGATAGCCCGAAGAAATTTGGATTAATACCTCATAGTTTTATCGATTGGCATCGATTGATAAATAAACATTTATGGCTGTAAGATGAGTATGCGTCCTATTAGCTAGTAGGTGTGGTAACGGCATACCTAGGCGACGATAGGTAGGGGTCCTGAGAGGGAGATCCCCCACACTGGTACTGAGACACGGACCAGACTCCTACGGGAGGCAGCAGTGAGGAATATTGGACAATGGAGGCAACTCTGATCCAGCCATGCCGCGTGCAGGAAGACTGCCCTATGGGTTGTAAACTGCTTTTATATAGGAAGAAAAAGAATCACGTGTGATTTGTTGACGGTACTATATGAATAAGGATCGGCTAACTCCGTGCCAGCAGCCGCGGTAATACGGAGGATCCGAGCGTTATCCGGAATTATTGGGTTTAAAGGGTCCGTAGGCGGGATAATAAGTCAGCGGTGAAAGTTTGTGGCTCAACCACGAAATTGCCGTTGATACTGTTGTTCTTGAGTTATTGTGAAGTGGTTAGAATGTGTAGTGTAGCGGTGAAATGCATAGATATTACACAGAATACCGATTGCGAAGGCAGATCACTAACAATACACTGACGCTGATGGACGAAAGCGTAGGTAGCGAACAGGATTAGATACCCTGGTAGTCTACGCAGTAAACGATGGTTACTAGCTGTTCGGTCTAATTGAGGATTGAGTGGTTAAGCGAAAGTGATAAGTAACCCACCTGGGGAGTACGTTCGCAAGAATGAAACTCAAAGGAATTGACGGGGGCCCGCACAAGCGGTGGAGCATGTGGTTTAATTCGATGATACGCGAGGAACCTTACCAGGGCTTAAATGCAGTTTGACAGGGTTGGAAACAACTTTTTCTTCGGACAAATTGCAAGGTGCTGCATGGTTGTCGTCAGCTCGTGCCGTGAGGTGTCAGGTTAAGTCCTATAACGAGCGCAACCCCTTTGGTTAGTTGCCAGCGAGTCATGTCGGGAACTCTAGCCATACTGCCAGTGTAAACTGTGAGGAAGGTGGGGATGACGTCAAATCATCACGGCCCTTACGTCCTGGGCTACACACGTGCTACAATGGTAGGGACAGAGAGCAGCCACTACGCGAGTAGGAGCGAATCTACAAACCCTATCACAGTTCGGATCGGAGTCTGCAACTCGACTCCGTGAAGCTGGAATCGCTAGTAATCGCATATCAGCCATGATGCGGTGAATACGTTCCCGGGCCTTGTACACACCGCCCGTCAAGCCATGGAAGCTGGGGGTACCTGAAGTCGGTCGCCGCGAGGAGCCGCCTAGGGTAAAACTGGTAACTGGGGCTAAGTCGTAACAAGGTAGCCGTACCGGAAGGTGCGGCTGGAATACCTCCTTTTTAAGAGAGATAGTTTTACGATGAT
>NZ_FNQF01000023.1:1967-5122 GCF_900107595.1 Psychroflexus halocasei
TTATACAAGTTCATTGACATATTGAGATAAGATAAAAATAGAGAGACGAGAGTTTTATTTATTAAAAAATAGAAGAGTTATTATAAGCTTATTAAGGGCGTATGGGGGATGCCTAGGCTCTCAGAGGCGATGAAGGACGTGACAAGCTGCGAAAAGCTGCGGGGATTAGCACATATGAATTGATCCGCAGATATCCGAATGGGGCAACCCAGCATGTTGAAGACATGTTATCCGAAAGGAGGCAAACCCGGTGAACTGAAACATCTAAGTAGCCGGAGGAAGAGAAAACAATAGTGATTTTGCGAGTAGCGGCGAGCGAAAGTGAAGAAGCCCAAACCAGTTTTGTTTCGGCAAGATTGGGGTTGTAGGACTACGATATTTGGTTAAATTGTAACCCAAAGAGTATGGAAATGCTCTCCGGAGAAGGTGATAGGCCTGTAGGGGTAAAGATTTAATTGATAGTAGTATCCTGAGTAATGCGGGGCACGAGAAACCTTGCATGAATCTACCGGGACCATCCGGTAAGGCTAAATACTACTGAGAGACCGATAGTGAACTAGTACCGTGAGGGAAAGGTGAAAAGAACCTTGAATAAAGGAGTGAAATAGACCCTGAAACCATACGCTTACAAGCGGTCGGAGCCTTTAGGGGTGACGGCGTGCCTTTTGCATAATGAGCCTACGAGTTACCGGTGTTAGCGAGACTAATTAATTCAGTTAAGCAGTCGTAGCGAAAGCGAGTCTGAATAGGGCGCATAAGTTAGCATTGGTAGACGCGAAACCGTGTGATCTACCCTTGGGCAGGTTGAAGTTTAGGTAACACTAAATGGAGGACCGCACCCGTTGACGTTGAAAAGTCTTGGGATGACCTGAGGGTAGGGGTGAAAGGCCAATCAAACTCGGAAATAGCTCGTACTCCCCGAAATGCATTTAGGTGCAGCGGTAGATTTAGTTTTATAGAGGTAGAGCTACTGATTGGATGCGGGGGCTTCACCGCCTACCAATTCCTGACAAACTCCGAATACTATAAAATGATGACTACCAGTGAGGGCATGGGTGCTAAGGTCCATGTCCGAGAGGGAAAGAACCCAGAGCATCAGCTAAGGTCCCAAAATATATACTAAGTTGAAGAAACGCGGTCTAATTGCATAGACAGCTAGGATGTTGGCTTGGAAGCAGCCATTCATTTAAAGAGTGCGTAACAGCTCACTAGTCGAGCGATCAGGCATGGATAATAATCGGGCATAAGTATATTACCGAAGCTATGCTTTCATGACTTAGGTTATGAGAGGTAGGGGAGCATTCTAAACGGCGTAGAAGGTGAACTGTCAGGTTTGCTGGAGTGTTTAGAAAAGAAAATGTAGGCATAAGTAACGATAATGCGGGCGAGAAACCCGCACACCGAAAGACCAAGGATTCCTCAGCTATGCTAATCAGCTGAGGGTTAGTCGGGGCCTAAGGCGTATCCGAAGGGAGAAGTCGATGGACAAGCAGTTAATATTCTGCTACCTGCTATAAAATAAAAGAGACGGAGAAGCAAATTTAGTGCGTGCAGACGGAATTGCACGTTGAACCTTAAGTAATTAAGGGATAGTACACCAAAGCTACGGTAGCGGTGATAATCTAAAGGCGGTTCTTCCAAGAAAATCAATTATAGCAGCCCGTACCGTAAACCGACACAGGTAGTTGGGAAGAGAATTCTAAGGTGCTCGAGAGATTCATGGCTAAGGAACTAGGCAAAATCGACCCGTAACTTCGGGAGAAGGGTCGCCCCACTACGGTGGGGCCGCAGTGAATAGGTCCAGGCGACTGTTTATCAAAAACACAGAGCTCTGCTAAATCGAGAGATGAAGTATAGGGCTTGACACCTGCCCGGTGCTGGAAGGTTAAGAGGAGATGTTAGCTTTTAGCGAAGCATTGAATTGAAGCCCCAGTAAACGGCGGCCGTAACTATAACGGTCCTAAGGTAGCGAAATTCCTTGTCGGGTAAGTTCCGACCTGCACGAATGGTGCAACGATCTGGACACTGTCTCAGCCATGAGCTCGGTGAAATTGAAGTATCGGTGAAGATGCCGATTACCCGCTGTGGGACGAAAAGACCCCGTGAACCTTTACTATAGCTTAGTATTGACTTTGGATAAGTGATGTGTAGGATAGGTGGGAGACATTGAAGCTGCATCGCCAGGTGTGGTGGAGTCATTGTTGAAATACCACCCTTTACTTGTTTAAGGCCTAACCCCGCGTTTGTGGGGGACATTACTTGGTGGGTAGTTTGACTGGGGTGGTCGCCTCCAAAATAGTAACGGAGGCTTCTAAAGGTTCCCTCAGCACGCTTGGTAACCGTGCGTAGAGTGCAATGGCATAAGGGAGCTTGACTGAGAGACCTACAAGTCGATCAGGTACGAAAGTAGAGCATAGTGATCCGGTGGTTCCGCATGGAAGGGCCATCGCTCAAAGGATAAAAGGTACTCCGGGGATAACAGGCTGATCTCCCCCAAGAGCTCACATCGACGGGGGGGTTTGGCACCTCGATGTCGGCTCGTCACATCCTGGGGCTGGAGAAGGTCCCAAGGGTTGGGCTGTTCGCCCATTAAAGTGGCACGCGAGCTGGGTTCAGAACGTCGTGAGACAGTTCGGTCTCTATCTACAGTGGGCGTTAGAAATTTGCGTGGATCTGACTCTAGTACGAGAGGACCGAGTTGGACAAACCTCTGGTGTATCTGTTGTTCCGCCAGGAGCATCGCAGAGTAGCTACGTTTGGCAGGGATAAGCGCTGAAAGCATATAAGCGCGAAACCCACCACAAGATGAGATTTCTTTAAAGGGTCCCCGTAGACTACGGGGTTGATAGGCTATAGGTGTAAAGGCAGTAATGTCACAGCCGAGTAGTACTAATTACCCGAAGGCTTATAATAGCGAGCTCTTTTATTTAAAAATAAAGAAAATGATTGTATCTGTATTTTATCTTATCTGATATGTTGATATTAATGACTTAAGGTGGTTAATAGCCCCCGAAGTATCGGGAGAGGCTTTTGACCAAACAACTTAAGGTGGTTATAGCAACGAGGCTCACCTCTTCCCATTCCGAACAGAGAAGTTAAGCTCGTTAGCGCCGATGGTACTACTAACGTGGGAGAGTAGGTCGCCGCCTTCCTTT
>NZ_FNQF01000042.1 GCF_900107595.1 Psychroflexus halocasei
TTAAGTACACGACAAAAATTGAATTAGATTAAGGTCATATTTATTAGTTCCTGATAACAAGCATTTTGAGATATAGTCTAATCCATATCTGAAGACTGATATAGCTCTTCTTCCGTGTTTTTTGATTCTTATTGGTTTTATTTGAGTATCAATAAAGTCTCCAATTTTATAACACCACACAAATGCTATCATCACGAGCATGATTAACTTTTCCAGTCTTTCAGGGTGTGTAACGTGAGTATCTTCAAGATTGAACCCGCTGGTTTTAAGAGCCCTGAACAAGCTCTCTATCTGCCATCTTTTAGTATAATACTCTAGTGCCTCATCTGGTTTGTTGAATGATACTATAATGCAAAAGTCAACTTTTCCATCTTTAATGGATTTTGTGCCTGATAAGTAACAATATTCCCCGTGCATCCTGACTATTTTAGGATAGTGCCTTATCTGCCCAGCTTTCAAGCTATGAAATAAATGCTGTGCTGTAATTTCCTTTTGCCGTCTTGGGCAGTAAATTTTAAAGTTATTACGTATTCGAATGAAGTAACGTATATTCTTTGAATTAAGGAAATTAAGCCATTGCTCACCCACAAACTCCCTATCTGCCAACAAACAATCGATACAGTCCTTGCCAAAGCAGTCAATGAAGCCTTGTACCAATGCAATACGCTCAGGAGTATTGGAATTCCCCCTTTTGTCCAGCATTTTGAACATTATTGGAAAAGCTACATTTTTATAACTGATCCCCAACATAAGGATATTTATGTTTTTATCCCCGAACTTCCAGTTGGTCCTATCCATAGAGAGCACCAGTTTATCTTTCTCTGGAAGAAGGCAAAAAATAAACTTGGCTACCCAGATCATAGATAGATCGGCAAGTGCCATAAAGCGTTGAATGCGTCTGTAACTGCTTGAAGCATCTACAGATGTATCAAATCCAGCAGATAACTTTACAAAATTGACAGACTTAACTTTGCATAGAGCGTCAATAAACAAACAGATAAGACGGATCCTGGCCAAGTTGAGATGTCCTTTGAAATGAGCTTTGAATAGTGCTAATAATTGAGTATCTTTAATACCTGTACTGGAGTTCTTTTTTAAAGTCATTACTTGAAGAATAATGCTTTAATATACTGAA
>NZ_FNQF01000034.1 GCF_900107595.1 Psychroflexus halocasei
TACGTCCGAATCCACTCGGAATTGCTAACGTCAGTGCTAAACCGAAAATTAACGCATATTAACCCGTAACTGACGGTTATACGAGACCGTTACCTGCCATTTGACAAACCAATAACATTTAGAAAAAAACAGAATATTTGTCCCCATTTACGATTTTGAATCGTCATAAGGTTGAACAGTAAGTTTAACTTTAAAAATTTATAAAAATGAAAGATTTTGCATTAATTTTCAGATTAAAAGACATTTCTGACTTCAAACCTTCACCTAAACAAATGGAGGAGCGAATGAATTGGTTAGGAAGTATTGCTGCACAAAACAAATTGGTGGACAAAGGCAACACGCTTTTACCAATTCCAGGAAGTGCAAAAACCGTAAAACCCGACAATGTGGTAACAGACGGACCTTATACCGAAATCAAGGAATTTATAAGCGGTTACATTGTTGTGAAAGCAGAAACCATTGATGAAGCGGTAGAAATGGCAAAAGGAAATCCTATTTTTGAAATCGGAGGAAATATTGAAGTAAGAGAAGTTTTAAAACGTGATTAGTATTGGAGAAACCGCAATCACATAATGAACTTTTACCACATTTATTCCGAGAGGAATATGCAAAAATGACGGCTGTTTTATGCCGTCATTTTGGTTTAAGGCATATTGAGATTGCCGAAGATATTGCAAGTGAAACATTTTTAAAAGCTTCCGAGAGTTGGGCAATTAATGGAATACCTGAAAATCCAACAGCTTGGCTATACACGGTTGCCAAAAACAAAACCAAAGATTATTTCAAACACATCTCGATTTTTGAAACCAAAATCAAAAGTGATTTGAAACAGGACAACCATAAACAGGAAACGGATTTTGGATTTAACAAACAAAATATTTCAGACAGCCAATTAGCAATGATTTTTGCTGTTTGCAATCCAATTAATTCTAACGAAAGTCAAATTTGTTTAGCTCTTCAAATTCTTTGTGGTTTTAGTGTAGAAGAAATCGCCAATGCTTTTTTATCAAAAACAGAGACCATAAAAAAACGTTTGCAAAGAGGTAGAAACAATCTTCGTAAAGACAATTTTCAAATCAAATCGCTGAATGAGTCAGAAATCCAGTCAAGGTTAAAAACTGTTTTGAAAACTTTGTACTTACTGTTTAACGAAGGATATTTTTCAAAATCGAACAATCAATTCATCAGAAAAGAACTTTGCTCGGAAGCCATTAGACTGATTTTGACTTTGACCGATAATCCGCTAACGAACACACCACAAACAAACGCTTTATTGGCTTTAATGTGTTTTCAAAGTTCACGAATAGAAGCACGAACCAACGAAAAAGGCGAAGCAGTACTTTTTGACGAACAGGACAAAAACCGTTGGGATAAATCGCTCATCGAAAAAGGAAATTATTTTTTAGTAAATGCCACGAACGGAAACGAAATTTCAAAATATCATTTAGAAGCAGGAATTGCCTATTGGCACACAACGGACAAAAAAGACAAGTGGAAGAACATTTTGCGACTGTACAACCAACTGATATTAATTGAATATTCGCCCATAACCGCATTGAACAGAACCTTTGCTTTTTCAAAAATTCACGGACACGAAAAAGCAATTATGGAAGCCGAGAAATTAAATCTTACTCACAATAGTCAATATCACGAATTGTTGGGATACTTATTTGCAAAATCGGATATTCAAAAAGCAATTGAACATTATGAACAAGCTATAAAACTGACAAAATCGGAAACGGAAAAACAGACATTGACTAAAGAAATCGAACGACTGAAAAGAAAAAACGGCAGGTAACAATGTATATAGCTCATTGCTAATCAGGTGCTTAACCAAAGGTTCGGGTGTGTTTTCGAAGTCCGCCAAATTTTTGAATTTGACTTTTTGCGTTTATAAGGTAAAAAGAAAATTCAAAAATTCGGCTCGTGCTAAACCGAAAAGTCCGTACCTTTTTACACGCAACGAGCCATATACGAGACCGTTGTAAGTAATGCCGAAAAACCCAGAAACCAAGTGAATAAAACAATATTTGAAATTACCAAAATGGATTGTCCTTCAGAGGAAAATCTTATC
>NZ_FNQF01000009.1 GCF_900107595.1 Psychroflexus halocasei
CCAATCCATCAACCACAAAAATTTAAAAGACCTCTACCCGCAGAATTATAAAAAAATAGATGAACTAGCAAAGATGTAGTTGGTCGGGGGGATACCGTCTTTTGTTTTTTTAGCGTTGCCAATAAAAACATTTTCACCATCTATAAAAACTGGGCGTTTGAGTAAAGTGTAATGTTCAGCGATTAATTCTTTAAGCTCTTCTTCTGAAACTGACTTATTCTTGAGGTCTAATTCTTTATAAATTCTCGCTCTTTTGTTAAGCAAATCCTCATAAGAGGCTGTGAAGTTTCTTAAATGTGAAAGATCATCTAAAGAAATAGGCTCTTTCTTTAAATCTTGTATGAGCATATCTTCAGGAAGATCGAGATCATTCATAATGCGTTTACACGTGTCACAAGTTGATAAATAAAATACTTTTTTCATAGGAAAGAGAGTTATTCAGCTTCTTGTTTTTTTTGACGACGACTTCTATAAACGGCATAAAAAACGCCTCCAACTAGTAGGTAAGGGAAGGCCATTAAGTAAACAATTCCGTTATTGATGCCTTTGGCAGCACTTTGGTCTGTGTCTGTTTCTAAAACAGCTCGACACATGGAACATTGAGCATCAGCCTCAATAACAATTGACAAGAGGAAAATAACGCTAAAGATTATTTTTAAAGAATTCGTTTTCATCATTTTTAATTTTAATAATAAGGATACATAAAAAGATAAACTAAAACACCAGTGATTGCCACGTATAACCAAATAGGAAATGTCCAACGTGCAATTTTTTTATGTTTTTCAAAGTTACCACTTATCGCTCGATATATTGTAAACAATACTAACGGAACGATAATCGCTGACAAAATGATATGCGTTATTAAGATAAAGAAATAAATTCCTTTTAGCAAGCCCTCTCCACCATAAGGGACTGGATCATTACTGATTTTTGAAATAACATAACTCACCAAGAAAACAACTGAAAGTGCAAAAGCAGTCATCATGAAAAACTGATGTTGCTTTCTTTTTTGTTTTAAAATCATACGATAACCGATGATTAAAAGAAGCGCAGTCAAAGCGTTAATAATTGCATGGAAAAAAGGGAATGTACCAACATCAACACCTAATAAATTTGAGCGTTCAGGGAGATACATCAATATAAGTACAATGATGGGAACTAAAATGGATAGCGTGATAATTGTCGGGACAGCGTACTTGTCAAACTTGGAGATCTTTGTTTTCATTCTAAAAGTGATTTGATGTCTTTGATAAGAATATCAATTTGAGGTTCTTCACCCTCTAAAGGATTTTTTTCGTCATGCGGAACTGATCCTCTATAGAAAATAATCGGATTGCCAAACTCATCTTGTCTGGATCGGATATATCCTTCTTGGTCAACAAGTGCGAAGTATCCAGAATGCTCAAAACCACCTGGTGCATTTTCATCTTCAGCAGCGTAAATATTAAAGCCTTTATTAGACAAATTATAAATTTCATCTTGATCTCCAGTGAGCAAATGCCAGTTGGCATGTTTAATTTTATATTCTTCCGCATATTCCTTAAGAACTTCTGGCGTGTCAAACTCAGGATTTATGGTGATAGAAGCAATTCCGAAATCCATATTTCCATAAAACTCGTTTTGGACTTCAACAAGGTTTGATGTCATAATTGGGCAAATGGAAGGACAGTTCACAAAGAAAAATTCGACAACATAAACTTTATCCTTAAAGTCTGCATTAGTGATTGTTTTTTTGTCTTGATTAATAAATTCAAAATGTGGGACTTTCTTTTTTTCTCCATTTACAACAATATAGCCTAATTCTTCACTTTCATTTCTTGAGTTATATTCGTTAACAACCCAAATTCCGAAAATGAGTACAACCAGCGATATGCCAACGTAAGAATACTTCTTCATTTGATTAATCTTCTTTTTGTTTTTCTTTATATTTTTTCAATTCGAGTCTATATTCAGCTAAAAGTATTTTGACATCATCGTTAAGTTTGTCATTCACTTCTGCAATATTACTCATATCATAGGCGTATTTTAAGCCTTCATCTTCATCCTTAAGGCGTCCTCTTAAGTTAACGTCTTTGTCAATAATAAAGCAATGCTTTGAAGAAAGCTCATCGCTTAATTTAATTTTATTACCAAGTTCATTAAAAACTGATTTGATTTCTGCATCAGTCAGACTGATGAATTTCCAGAATTTTGCATCAGAAGAGGTGGAATTGATTTCGTACTTAAATTGATCAATATATTGTTCTTGATCTGGACTGATGATTGTTACAACTTGAAAATCCTTAAACTCATGATTTTTGTCGTAAATTTTCTCTTTCATATTAAAGGCGAAAACCTTTGTCGTTTCAAAGTCGTGACCAAAGAATGTTAACAAAGTTATTTTATCTTTTAGGTTAACAGAATCAGATTTGATCGTGCTTGAAATACCAAGATCTTTTTTGATAATAGGAAGTCGTGCAAATTCATTAACAGCACTTGAGAAAAACATGTAAGCTGTAATAGGTAGCACAAAAAGTATGATCAGAACAATTTTCTTTTTGTCCATTTTAAATTTTTTACAAAAATAGAAAAGGCGGTTGATATCAACCGCCTTTTCTATGAGTTTTTAACCTTTATTTAGATTTAGAAATCCCAAGTTATAAAACCATTCACGAAGACATCATAAATATAATATCCTTCAATTAATAGAATTGCGATAATGTATGAGATAAGGAATACGCCTGTCCAAACAACAGATCTTCTTAATCCTGATGTTTCATGCTCCATGTGCATGAATGCCCATGTAATATAGTAAGCTTTAAAAATTGTTAGGATGATAAAGATCCAGTTGAGTAAGTGCATATTGACAATATCAGTATTCACTAAAAAATCTGGTTTTATGATTCCTAAAACAACCTCTACAATCGTTAAGACAGAAAGGATGACAAATACTTGCCAAATTCTCTTGATAGCTCCAGAGCTTTTCTTTTTATTTTCAGTAGTCGTAGTTTCTGCTGACATGATAATTAATTTATAATATTAAACGAGGTAGAAGAACGTAAAGACAAAGACCCAAACTAAGTCGACAAAGTGCCAGTAGAGTCCTACTTTTTCTACCATTTCATAAGAACCTCTTTTTTCGTAAGTTCCGACTAATACATTAAAGAATGTAACAATGAGTAGCATTATACCAATTGAAACGTGGAAACCGTGAAAGCCTGTAATGAAGAAAAAGAAATCTGCAAACAGAGGTGGTCCGTATTCATTGCGTGTTAGGTTTGCACCCTCAACAACTCTTACGGCTCTTTCGCTTAGGTATTTTTCTGCCTCAGCACGATCAAGTATTGTTTTTTCGCCGTTTTCGTTAATCTGCATTGTTCTGATAGAGAGATCAGTGTTGTCTGTAAAACCAGCTTTGATTTCATCTAAAGTGTAACTTGGTTGGTCATTACCAGAAGCATACCAAATTCCGTTACTTCCTTCATGTACAGCCTCACTTCTCTCAGAAGCTTTTGCAAAATCTGCAATGGCTATTTGATGTCCATCGCTGTTGACAAACTGTAATATTTGACCAGATTTTGTTTCAATAGCTCCGTAAGTTCCACTGATAAAGTTTTTCCATTCCCAAGCTTGTGAGCCTAAGAAAATTAAACCACCTAATATGGTTAATGCCATATAAGTCGTTACTTTTTTCTTGTTCATGTGGTGTCCAGCATCAACGGCTAAAACCATTGTAACAGAAGAGAAAATAAGTATAAACGTCATTAATGCGACATAATACATCGGCGCATCAACACCGTGTAAGAAAGGGAAGTGATTAAACACTTCATCGGCAATTGGCCATTCTTCAATAAATTTGAAACGAGACAAACCGTAACCAGATAAGAAGCCTGTAAAGGTTAATGCATCGGAAAGGATGAAAAACCACATCATCAACTTTCCATAGCTTGCTTTTAAAGGAGGTGTGCCGCCACCCCAAGCCTTACCTTCAGTTCCTGTTTGTGCAACAGTAGTAGATTCCATATAATAAGATGTTTGTTGTCTGCAAAAATAGACAAAAATCTATTTATTTAAAGAAATATAAAAACAAAAAGAGATATATCCACAAAATGTCCACAAAATGCCAAAAAGTTAAGCCTAGACTGAAGCCTAACATGTTTCCTTTTGAGTACTTCTTTCTAAAATGATTATAAATTACAACCAGTAAAACAATTAAGCCTGCAAAGAGGTGAACTAAGTGTGTGACAATAATAATGTAAACAAATGAAACGCGAACATTACTAGCGCCACCTGTAAAACGGAAACCATCTTTGATGATTTCATCAAATCCCATAAATTGCATGATGACAAACAAACTCCCTAAAATGAAAGTGATAATCATCAATAGATTTGCTGCCTGTCTATTTCCGCTTAAAATTTGTTTTTTGGCAAAGTGAAATGTAAAACTACTGATGACAATTGCAATTGTACTGTATAAAAACACAGAAGGTAAATCATAATCAGTTAACCAATCCGGGCGTGTTTTACTAACCACATAAGAGCTTGTTAAGCCTGCAAACATCATCACCATACTGATGATGCCAAACCAAAGCATCATTTTTCTTGCACGAGCTTTACTTGTATTATCTATACCCATAGTCTAATATATTTATCTAAAACGTAAACAATTTGAATAAAAGAAATGTATGAAACACTCGCCAGCATCAATGCTTTTGCAGCTTTTGTTTCACGTGTTTTATAAAGTTGAATAGCTCTGTAAAGCATAAAAATACCCAAAGCCAAAATAATTATTGCCGAAATAGGAGAGATCATAAAATCTCCAGTAATTTGAAGAACAGGAATTAAAGAAGCGATAATTGTCCAGATTGTATAAAGAATAATCTGAATTGCCGTTCCTTTATCGCGTTTACCTGTTGGAAGCATAAAGAAACCACCTTTTTTATAATCATCATATAGCCACCAGCCTAAAGCCCAGAAATGAGGGAATTGCCAAAAAAACTGAATCATAAATAAAATCCCTGGTTCTATGCCAAACTCTCCGCTTGCTGCAACCCAACCTAACATAAATGGTATTGCGCCCGGTAGGGCTCCTGCAAAAACTGATAATGGCGTTAAGGTCTTTAATGGTGTGTAAACACTTGTGTAAAGAAATATTGATATGGCACCAAACATCGCCGTAATCGGATTGATGATGAATAGGAGGTAAACACCTAAAATCGTCATAACTGAGGCGAGTATAAATGCATTTTGCTTTGAAACTCTCCCAGATGGAATAGGTCGATTTTGTGTTCGTTGCATTTTAGCATCTAAATCTTTTTCAATAATTTGATTGAAAGTATTAGAAGCACCAACCATAGCGTAGCCTCCAATAGCTAGCAATAGGATGTGGAAATAATCAATATGTTCAACGCCAAGCAGATAACCTGCGATGGATGAAAAAACAACGCTTAATGCAAGTCTGACTTTTGTGAGCGATTTAAAATCATCAAAAATGCTTGGAGTCGTATAATTTTCAGCTGTGGTTTTAGACAACTTTTTGGATTTTTGTGCAAAGATACAGCGAAAAAAATAGATTTTGAACTTTGACGAAAGTTAATATTATCTGATGTTCAAAGTAGAATGCTGATGATGTTGTTTAGTAATTATAATACCAATTGAACAAGTCTGTTCTAAACCCAAAATTAAACCAAGTTGTGTTGTCTTCAAACACCGTTGCGGTTGTTTCTTCTGGTTTAAAACTTCTATGAATAATGCGTGTGTAAAGCTTAAGGTTTGTTTTTGGATTGATTAAGTAGCCAACTTCAAGTTCACCAAACAATTGTTTGACTTTATTGCCGTACCCAATTTTAATGTTATTATCCTTAATTCTGTCACGCTCATTTCCATAAATATTACCTCCATAAAAAGGATCAAGATCATCGTTTTTTTCTAAACCTCTTGTCCCTGCAATGAATTTTGCATGACCAAACCAACGGTCTTTTCGATATCTTGCAATTGCAATAAACTCTCTAAAATTAGCGCCCCATTGATGGGCTAATGATTGACCATTATGGCCGTAGTTTAAAACGCCTGTGTAATGAGAATAAGTGTAAGGCCTAACTTCATTATACTCAAGTTGTAAATTTAAATCTTTGACTTTAAAGGCGTCAAAGTATTTAACTCCGAGTTGGAAACCTAGTTTATTTCTCCAGCTATTTTGTCCTCCAAAAATATCACTTGTCGCAAACTCGTCAATTATTAACTGACCATAAGAATTAATGTTATCAGTCCATTTATACTTATAACTTAGACCTATTAAAGCGTTTCCGCCTTTAGATCCTGTTGAAAATTCAATCATGTGATAAAATATGACAGGATTGATGTAGTTGAAATCAAAGCCTCTGTCATTATCATTTTGCCAAATAACAGATTCAAACAGTCCTATATTTAACCTTTTTGTAATGTTGTAACTGAGATGGTGTGTCGCCATGTATTTTGTTCGGTATGATCCATTATCAGTGACCTCATCTCTTGTATCTCTCAATGATCTCCAAGTATTTGTGTATTTAAGTTTCCAAATATTTGTTTCTATTTTAAAATATGGATGAATACTGGCATTATCACTTATGAAAAGTGATCTATGTCCGTCACCTATAAAATTTTGACCATGACCTAATTGAAGTTTGAAATACTTGCTAGGTTTATAACTGATATAGCCTTCAGCGATTGGATAATCGTAAGCGTTTTCATTAAATCTTTTAGCGATCCCTCTTGAAGGAATGGTTGCTGGGTTTCCGCCAACAGGTTTTATCGATTCGGCATAAGCATTGTAATAGTCAGCAAATCTTGCTTGACTTTCGTAAATTGCTGTAAAGAAATTAAATTTCTTGCCTAATTGTCCTTGTATGTATGCAGCTCTTGTGTTATTATAAGTATAGCTCTCATCAGATTCTGTGTCTTTTCCTAATTGAAGATCTGCGGCAATATTAAAAGTTAACCAATAATCTTCTCCTTTAATTGTGACTAAATCTTCGTTAAAAAACTTTTTACCGAGCCATGTTTTTTTGTCAAACCTTAAATCATTGACTTCTTTTTCAAAATTATAATAAGGTTTGATGTCTTTGTAAGAATAAGGTTTTGATGATGTATGCGTGTTTGTGCCAATTCGGTTTAATTCTTTATCAAAACGATTATAAACCTCATGAGATAAAGGGATATTGAGATAACTGTTGAATTGGTCGTCATTAAACTGTTGATTTTTCAGTTGATCATATTCTTCTTGAAGTGGATTTTTTTTCTTTTCCTCTAAAATTTTAGTCTCATTTATATTAATCTCCTCCGTATTATAAATTGGAATAGAAAGAGGAATCGTGAATCTAATAAAACGCGCTTCACCGTTATAAGTTGCAGGTTTTATTTTTGGTAATGAGTCAAAGCTTTTTTGTATTTCACTCTTGATTTTTTGATCTATCGCGTTGATGTAAATCACATTAAACTTTCCAATTGTATCAACTTCAAATAAAACTCTGGCAACACTTTCAGATTCATCCAAAGAATCTGGATGATTATAGCTTTCTGCAAGATGATTAATAAGTTGACTTTTAAAACAATTATTCTGTTGTTCTGAGTTTTTACATTCTTCAAAAACAGGGTAAGTTTCTAATTCAGATTGTGCCTTAACAGTAAAACTTAATAACAAAAATAAAATCAGGAAGGAGTGAGACTTCATAAAATTGAACGATTAGGTGGCAAAGATAGCAAAAAGCTAATTTTAGCAGTTATTTGCGAGTTGAATTTATGATGCATAAAAAAAGCTCGAATCAACTGATTCGAGCTTTAATATTTTTATAATATAAGAGTTTAATCTCTAATTTGGAAAGTAATAGGAAGCGAGTAAAGAACACCTACTTTTTGACCTCGTTGCTCACCAGGTTTCATTTTAGGTAATTTATTAATAACACGCTCACCTTCTCGTTGTAATCTTGGGTGAGGGTTACGCGCTCTTACATCAACAATTTCACCAGATTTACTGATTTTAAATTGTACGTAAACTTTATTAACTCCACTTAAACCTAAGTCTTCACCAAGGCCAGTGTCGAATTCTTTACCAACAAACTCAGAAATCTTTTTACTCATACATTTCTTGCGTTCTTCATTGGTCGTGTATTTCTCACAGCCAGGGAAAATCGGTACATTTTCAATAACAGCAAAAGATACATCTCCGATTTCTTCTTCAACCTCTTCAACTTCTTCAACCTCAACAATTTCGTCTTGGTCAGTATCTGTTGATTCAATCACGACCTCTTCAACATCTTCTTCGTTGTCAACAACCTCAATAACTTCGGGTGCTGGCGGCGGTGGTGGTGGTGGTGGTGGCGGAGGTGGGGCTTTAATATCAGTAATAGGGACATCTTCTTCTTCAAGCATGTCCAAATTAACTTTACCTGTGTCTATCTGTTCTTTATCGTATGTTTTCCATTCGATAAGGAACAAAGTTAACCCAAGCATAAGCGCAAGACCAATTTGAAAAAAAAGAAAGCTCTTTTTATTCAAATCTTTTTTTGGATTCTTTTTAGGTTCCATAATTAATTTTTAAAGATTACTAAAGTATAAATTTTCAAAAGACTATCAATGACTTTACTTATTAATTTTTAAAAATTGTAACAAAGCACTTGTAATAACAAGACCGATAAATGATCCTAAAGTATTTGCTGCAATATCATAATAATCAAAAGTTCTATAGGTAGTCAAGCTCTCTTGAAGGACTTCAATAACAATGCCAAAAAGTATTGTTAAAAAAAATATACCGCTAAAATCTTTTAACGATATATTTTTTTCTCTGTAATTTCTATAATGCAGTGCCACACTAAAGCTCAATGAGGCATAGGCAATGAGATGATAAAGTTTATCTGCTGATTTGACTTTTAGCTTAGGTAAATCACTAATATTAATAAGTGATAGAGCAGGAATTGCACTTGCTATCAGAATCAACAAGCATAGACTTAGCCACTTATTCGATATGAGCTTTATAAGCTGCTGCATCGATAAGGTCATTAAGTTGTTCAGTATCTTTTATTTTAGCCTTAATCATCCAACCTTTGCCATAAGGATCTTCGTTGACTAATTCTGGTTCATCTTCAAGCTCTTCATTGAATTCAATGATTTCGCCATCAAATGGTAAAAATAAGTCAGAAACAGTTTTAACAGCTTCAACAGTTCCAAATACTTCTTCTTTATCAAGCTCTTCGTCTACTGTTTCAACTTCTACATAGACAATGTCACCTAGTTCGCTTTGAGCGAAATCCGTTATGCCTATTGTTGCTACGTCACCTTCAATCTTGACCCATTCGTGGTCTTTTGTGTATTTTAAATCTTCAGGTAATTTCATCTTTATATTTGTTTAATTATTAGTTTCCAAAGTTGTATCTCAATGTAAATCCACTTCTAATCGTTGTTTGTGGATAAATTGTGGAGATCGCATTTTTCGAAAAGATATGATCATAAAAGAAAATCGCAGTTAAGTTTTTTGTGAAAGCATATTCTGCTTCAAAATCTATTGACCAAATGTCTTGTCCTGCAGTCGTTCTGTTATTTACAACATCTAATGATCTGATGATTGTTTCATTTTTTCTTAAAGATAGATTTGCGTTTAATTTTAAATCACTGCTTAAAACGCGTCTGTTACCTTCAAATTGAGTTACAATCTTCAAATCTTTGATGCGATAACCAACCCCAAAGATATACTCTTCCCCTAACATTTCTGTTAAAAGGCTGTTATTAAAACTCAATGATAAAGCTCTGTCTTTTCGATATTCAGCTAAAATACTAACTGAGTTTTTCATTTCAAAATCGACCTTTAATAAAGGTGTAAATTCTTCTATTAAGTTGATGTTTGAAATGATGTATTCACTGTTGAAATTTCCTTTTTGATTTTTATTAAATTGCCCGTAAGGATCAATTCTGTTAAAGTTCAAGTTACTTTGAAATTGATTGATCGTGTAGGATGATGAGTAAGCATGTTGTAATGAAAACCTAGTAAACCTTTCTTTGAACCAGTTCAGACGCATTAAGCCTGAGTATTTCAAATTCCAATTTGGTAGAGGCGTATCTCTAAAAGCTCCAAGCTTTACACTTCCTGCATCTTTTCCAGTATATGCAGCAAGGAACGCAGGTAGTAACACATCTTGACTTGAGCGCCCAAAGCCTTTAGGATAACCGTTTTCGTCAATATTTGACGGATCATTGATATTAATGCCAGCATTTGAAGCTAATCGATTTGCAATGACAAGTCTGTTACTTCTAAAATCTTCAAAAGTTTGTGATTGATCTCTTGAGCTTTCTTTAAAAGCTGTCTTGATCATATTTGTAGAAATGTTGAAGTTACCAAATGTATTTGGCGTCACAGATCTATACTCACCTGTTAGTTGATCAATATTGTAATTTTCCGCATAGGTATCAGAATACATACGGTTTGCAGTTAAGTCCAACGTTAATCCTGGTAAAAGTTTGATGCCTGCCTGTATATCTAACTGTGTGTTTTTCGTTCGTGTATATTCCTCATTAAAGTCTTGATACATTGTTAGCCAACCTTTGCGTGCAGCGCGTTCTCTTATGTCGCTTTGCCCACCAAATGTGAAAGCTGCAGAAGGTTTTAAAGTTCCTCCAAAACCTATGCTGTTAAGGTAACCTGGTAAAAAGATTCCTTTTGTGTTTGAGTAATTAACTTGCACGCGGTCAAGTGCTGTCACAATTCCTATTAAGGTATTTAATGCTTTATCTCCTGTTGATAATTCACTTGAGTTTCCTGAAGGCGCTTCTTCTTTTTGTAGCGTTTGAGCTGCAAGATCAGAGCCGCCTCTTCTTCTGCTCATTTGCTGTCTACCATTGTTGGCCTGGCTATTTGCTCGTTTCTTAGTTAAGCCGATGTAGTTATAAAATCTGCTCATCGTCAAGTTTGCATTGATGTTGTGCTGAGCAGAGTTTTGAACGGTGTTTCCTAAATCTGGAATGTCTTCAAGATTTCTTAAAACTTCAGATCCTTTTTCCCACATAAAATCTCCTGAATATGAATACTGCGCTTTTAAGAAGCTTAAAAAAGGAAGTTTTTCTAAAGGTAAAGTGTAATTAACTTGTAAACGCTGATAATGTCTGTTTGGTTCGCCGAAGTTGATAAAATCATCCCAAATGCCAACTGAATTATCTTGATTGTTATTTTCGTCAATATAATTTCTAACAATTCTATTTGTTGAAGAATTGAAATTAAAATTTAAAGCATCAGTTAATTTATGTTCAATACTGTATTCCCAGTCATAGAAATAATTACGCTGATATAATTTTGGCGTTCCTATGCTTCCTGGAGGCAAGTTGAGATTTCTCAATTTCATTTCGTTATACTGCCTGTTAAAAGTTGAGCTTGCAGAAAGTGATGTTGGTAATAAATTGATATTGAAATCTGTTAATAAATCAAAATACGGACTTTTTAATAATTCAATATTTTTAAAAGGCTCAACTTTATATGGTTCAACTTGATATTCGTAAGTTAAGCCAACATTCAGGGATTGATCTTTTGATTTTTCTATTTCAAAATCTCTATGATCAATTTGATTATAAGTTCCTGAGAAAGCAAAGTTTTCAATATCGTAAGGCATTGGCGTACTTTCTTCTTGGCCAACTCTATCTTTCCTTAAGCCAATAACACTTACACTTTGGCGGCGTGTATATGTTTCCGCACGTTCTTTGATTTGGTCTCTGGTCTCACTGTCTGGTGCTGTGTCTAGAATGTTATCAAGTTCTAAATCATCATAAACCGGATCATATTTAGGCGTGATTAATTCTTCACCTCGACTATAAGAAAATGGAATACGAACACCCCAATCTTGAGGAAGAAGTTGACCGACATTAATACCTGTCACAACATCATATTGTTGCATATCTTCTTGACTACGTTGGTTTGGACCATCTTCAATACCGCCAAAACCTGACGTACTTCTTCGACCAGTTGCTGATATGTTTGCAAAGTCAGCAAAATTGGTGTCCATGTTTGCAACGGCAGCCCAACCACCTTCATTTTTTAAACCAGATAAGCGCATTTCATTAAACCAAACTTTACCTGAAATATTTTGGTTAGAGCTGTTTGTTAAACCTAACATCATCACTCTGACATTACCAAAACTAGGATTTCCTTTGATACCAATACGCATTTCGCCTGGTAGGCTATTTGGAGCTGGAGATAGCTCTTCAGTGAAATAATTTAGGTCAAGGCTACTGTAATTATCATCATTAAGGACTAATGACTTTATACGTTGTAAAACATCTAGACTCAACTCTAAATCATTCTCAGCTGGCCAAACGCCTCTTGGTGTTAAATCGCCTGGAGAGCTCACTTTTAAAGGGACTTCAATTTGGTAATAGTTGTCAGTGAAGTCGATTCCCATCCTGATGAAAGCGACCATTTCATCATCTTGTAATTGTGGATTTGGGGCAGGATATGATTCAGCATGTAAAAACATTTCAAGCTTTTCGTACTGTCGCATATCAATTTGATAATTCTTATAAACGCCACGAGAATCTTTAGACTCTAGGTTTTTGACATTTAAAGAAATAGACTTTTCATCTTCTCTTATTGTCGTGTTGTTGTTAACTAATTCTTCGCGGTAAACACCAGGAGGAGTTACATAAGCTGATGTTGTTTCTTCTGAAACAGATTCAGAACTAAATTGTGTTGTTGTACTTGTTTCTGGATCATTACCATCAGGTCTGATAGGTTGGTTGTAAGTTAAATAATCACCTCTCACTAGGTCCAAACTACCAAATCTTAAAATTGTCTGTTCTTCAAAATCTGTCATAAACAAACGCATAAAACGGATTGATCTTAAATCAGATATGCCGCCGACTGAATATTTGGAATCAGTTTTTAAAGGGACTCTAAATTGTACCCAACGGACTGGCATTTGGTTCCCATTTTCTAAAGTTACATTGGTTTCTCTAACGTCTGTAATATAATCACGATCAATGCCAGCACTTGAGCTTGTATTGTTTTGAACACTCATGTTAGGATAAATAGGAACTTCATATTCGAAATAGCTATCTATCGTGTTCATCGTGTTGTCTCTGTTAACATCTTCTACATCTGGAAAAGATGAATTTCCTCTGTTATTTTCAGAAACATCAACAGGATTGTTGCCTTCCAAGCCGTTATATTTCGCATAACGATCAAGAATGCCACCTTCTGAGTTAAGGTAGTAGATATAATCGTCGTTTGAAGGATCTTCAAAACCAGCAAAAGCAGGGAATTTTTCAGCTTCTTGTGCGTTACTTAGTCCATCTAAACCAACATCTTGATTGGCTCTTTGTTGTCCTTCTGTGTCAAAAGCATAAACCAAAGATTGATTACTAGGGACTTTACCAAAATTGGTTGTTAAGGTATTTGATAAGCCTCCGTCTTCTGGTAAACCGTTTTCAAATTGCTTGCGACCATCTTTTAAAATATCTTCAGAAATACTACCAAAGTTAAGAACAACTTTACCGCCATTATTTGTGACATTGTCATCATAGATAAATGGATCCATTACCCAAAACTCAACAAATTCAACATTAGCACGTTCAAAGTCTGTTGTTTGTAAACCCCGCATAATTCCACCGAAATTCTGCTTGGCATTCGGCAATTGGTTATCGTTAGCAGCAGCTGGATTGTAGTTATACATCCCGCGCTCATTTGGATCGTAAGATAAATCCAAAGAGTAAATTGTTTGAATTTGACCAGGCACTAAATCTGTGTTTGGGAATAGTTCATTGATCAAAATTCGTCTTGAGTAATATTGGGATAAATCTTGATCCGTTAGTCCGCTTGGTCTTTGAGAGCTGTAGAAAATCGGGTCAATAGTGTACCAATTTAATTTTGCTCTGTAATTGTTGATGCTAATATCATCATTGACATCGTAAGTGCCGTTAACATCATTTGGACCTCTAAATCCAACAGGAATACTTGATAAACTCCATGAATCTGGATTAAGTACTGAAATTGAAGTTTGAGATCCTTCGAAATCGTCGATATATGAAGTTGCTTCTCCTCCAAATTCACTTGCTTTTGGTGAGCCAGGTTTGAGGTAAGCAAATTCTCCTCTAAAAGAAAATCTAGACTCAACATCTGTATCAATGTTAGGAAGCTTATTAACAAGCCTAGTAAAGAAAGGAACTTCAGTGTCGTATTTTAAATTAAATCCGTAGATGGAGTTGTTTATCGCTTCTGAATTATAATCTGATTTTTGAGTGATTGGTTTTTCACTTAAATTTAAAAATGTTGCGCCAAATTGTAAATCATCACTAAATCTGTGTTGAACGTCAATTCCTGTAAAGCGTTTTGTTTGTCTTCCAAAGACAGCATTGTTTTCAGTTGAAATATTAATGGGTGTGTTGGAAGCGAGTAAGGCTTCATCAAGAATATTCACACGGCTCAACTCGTAATCAACAGTATAATCAACACCTTCTTGTAATTCTCTTCCGCCCGCAGTCACTTTAACAGAACCTCGCGGAACGTTAAATGAACCGATCGGGATGCCGTTAGCACCTGAGGATTTATAACGTCCTTTTAATTGGAATTTATTTTTATCAGTGCCTTCTTGTTTTGCTTGCGTTTTAGTTGTTTTATATAAACTTCTAAAAACATATTTCTTTTGGTTGTCGTTATAAGTCACAGGATCGCTATAATCTTCACTTCCTGTGTTTGGTGAATTGTCTAACTTTTCAAAAAGATATTCACCAAAAGGTTCAACTTGTGTAAATTTAATTAAGCCTTTATCTGGATCAATCGTAATTCCTGGTACAAAATCAAAAAAGCCATCACCACCGTTAATCGGGTCGTTGTTAGCATTTAATTGATCTAACTGAAAGACCTTTAATAAATTTTCATCTTCAACATCAGATGGCAAAGGAACAGATGAGTTTGGCGCAGCTTCAATAAAGTTGACCGGTTCAGGATCTTTGTATAAAATATTAAACCTAAAGCCATCTTCTTCTAATTGATTTGTCCCTAAATAATAAAAGTTTTTCATCATCAAATCCCAAACAGGTTCGTTCACATTTGTAATTGGACTTTTAAGAAGCTTAACAATTAAATTTTGATTTTGAGCGATTTGTTCACCAGGAACATTAGGATTTTCAGTGGTTTCAGTTGCATCTGGTCCGCCATTTGCAAACTCACCAACTTGAAAAACTTTACCATCTGTTGTTTTATATTCAAAAGCGATACCTAAAATCTCGTCGTTTGATAAACGTTGGTTTAAAGAAATATAACCAAGCTGAGGGTAAAGCGTGTATTCATTTTGTCTTAATTCTCTTGCGTTTTCTAAAACAGCATAGTCACGACCTTCGGAAACAGCAGAATTAGCAGCACCAAAACCTTGGTTGACAGTTGAAATATCTCGAATGGCATTCGTTAAAATGGAATTTCCAGAGCCAATGCCAAAAGGGTTAAAATCGTTATTTGTGTTATGCGGTCTTGCGTTTGGATTATTGATGAAGTTAGGGACAGGGGGAGCGGTTTGATTTCCTTGGTTATCAATAAATAAACCTAATTTCTCAGGATCTGATTCTCCAACATCTTGCAAAGCGACAATGCTTCTGGCATTCGAATAATCATTTGAATTGTTTGATCTATTTGTCACCCAAACTTGAACTCTTGTGATTTGAAATTTACTATTGACAAATGGATAATTTTTTAAAGCATCATCATATTGATCACGAAAGTATTGCGATAAGAAGAAGTGTCTATTCTCATCATAATCTAAAATGAATTTATCAAAATCTCTAACCGTTGCACCGCCTTCGACTTGAACGCTTTGACGCTCTGAGTTTAGCTCTGAGAAAACACCAGTAATTGTTGTTTTACCAAACTGAAGTTCTGTTTTTACACCAAACAAACTTTGAGCACCTTCAATCAAAGAACTATTAATTGGCATATTAACGTTACCAACTTCAATTTTACGAACGATATCATCTTCTGTTGGAGTGTATTCAAGTTTGATTTGGTTTTGAAAATCAAAAGTTGATTCTGTGTCGTATTCCGCGTTTACAGTTAATCGTTCACCAACAAAGGCTTGAAGCCCAACGCTGATGCGTTGATCAAAATCAAAAGTGACATTGCTTTGATTTCTAGGCGATATAGAAGGGTTGTCTTGTTTTGAATAAAGAATTCCTAAATCAATTGCAACTGAACCTCTTGGAATGACTTCAATTCTATTACCTCCAAAAACACTTTGAAAGAAAGAATTATTGACATAAAAAATCGGAATTAAATTCTTCTGATTTTCTTCATTTCTACCGCTAGCGGCATCAGACTTTTGTTTGAAGTAAGCTTTGAGCTGCTGCTCCATGATTAAATCATGGTATTCTTCACGCGTTAAAACCAGCGGATATTTAATACTGACTTCGCCTATTTTTTCGGTGTAAATATATTTGTCTAAAATTGGATCGTATTTGTATTTTTTTGCAATACTTGATGGATCATCCATAAAGATCTGTCCAAAACTATAACCTGTTTTGGTGCTGTCTTGTTCCGTTTGACCAAAAGTTTCTGTTGTACCAAAGAGTAAACATGTAAATACGATGCAGAAAGCTGAAAATTTATGACTTAGCAGTGACTCCAAATGAACTATAGTTTTTTCAAGGCGGTTTTAATAATATTCTCTAAAGTAACAGAAGGCTCATCAGCGATAATTTTGCTGACAATCTTTTCAGATTTTTTTCTATTATATCCGAGAGTTTCTAAAGCAGATAACGCTTCTTTCTTGTGTGTATTGTTTGAATTTGGGATTTTTTTAACATCGTTAGATAAGTCCATTTTATCTTTGAGATCAATGATAACACGCTGAGCTGTTTTTTTACCAATTCCTTTAACGCTTTGTATTGTGTCTGCATCTTCGCTTGATATGGCGTCAATCACTTGTGAAGGTGATAATGATGATAACATTATGCGAGCCGTGCTAGTCCCTATGCCTGAAACACTAATAAGTTTTCGAAAAACTTCACGTTCTTCTTTATCCATGAAGCCATATAAAGTATGCGCATCTTCTTTAACATGAAGATGCGTATATACTTTAATATGTTCTTCGTTTTTTATTTGAGAAAAAGTATGTAACGAAACATTGATTTCATATCCAATTCCTTGGCAATCAATAACAATGTTTGTCGGATTTTTCTCTATTAATTTTCCTACAATTTGGGTAATCATTTTAAGATGATTTTAAGAAGCCCAAATGTAATAAAATAAATCTATCTTAAATTTATTCGTTCGTTTTCTTTTTCTCTTTAAGTTGGGCGTCAACAACACCTACAGCCGACATGTTAACCATTTCATCAACACTTGCTCCGAGTTGGAAAATGTGAGCTGGTTTTTTTAGTCCCATCAAAATTGGACCAATTGAGTCTGTATTGTTGAGCTCCTTAATTAATTTATAAGTACCATTTGCAGCATCCAAATTAGGATAAATCAAAGTGTTGACTTTCATATTTTTAAGTTTAGAGAAAGGAAATTTTTCGTTTCTCATTTTTCTGTTTAAGGCAAAGTCAACTTGCAACTCTCCATCAATAATAATTTCAGGATTATTTTTGTGTAAAATTGAAATGGCTTCCTTCACTTTAGCCGCATTTGGATCTGTTGAAGAACCAAAGTTTGAATAAGATGCCATAGCGATAATCGGTTGAATGCCAAACATCTTAACGGCCATCGAAGTCATGATCGAAATATTGGCAAGTTCTTCAGCAGTTGGATCGATATTAATAGATGTATCACTGATAAAAATTGGACCTTTTGCTGTGTTTAAAACATTGGTTGCTGCAACCTTTTTGACGCCTTTCTCTTTACCGATAATTTGTAATATAGGTTTTAAAACAGAAGGATAAGCTCTTGAATAACCGGAAAGCATTACATCAGCGTCACCTTTTTCAAGCATAACGGTTGCAAAATAATTTCTTTCTCTTAATAGTTTTGTTGCATCATAATAAGTGATGCCTTTTCTAGCTTTTTTGTTCCATAAAAATTCAGCGTATTCATCTCTTGTTTTTTTCTGACTGTCATCTTTAGGGTCGATAATTTCAATGTTATCTGCTTCAAAATCAATCTCTTTCATCAGTTCGATAATGACATCCTTACGGCCTAATAAAATAGGGATGCCAATGCCTTCGTCATGAACAATTTGAGCAGCTTTTAAAACATCGAGATGGTCAGCTTCTGCGTAAACAATACGTTTAGGATTTCTTTTTGCCGTTGTCATTAATAAACGGGTGATTTTATCTTCACTTCCCATACGGTCGTTTAACTCATCTTCATATGCTTGCCAATCTGTAATAGGGATTTTTGCAACACCAGATTCGATTGCAGCTTTAGCAACTGCTGGAGGGATTTTTGCTATTAATCTTGGATCAAATGGTTTTGGAATGATATAATCTCTTCCAAAATTTAAGCGTGTTTCAGAGTAAGCAATATTGACTTGTTCTGGGACAGGTTCCTTCGCTAAATCTGCTAAAGCACGCACTGCAGCCATTTTCATTTCTTCATTAATCTTACTCGCTCTAACATCTAAAGCACCTCTGAATAAGAATGGAAATCCAAGAACATTATTAACTTGGTTAGGAAAGTCTGTTCGACCAGTTGCCATAATCAAATCCTTTCTTGTTTTGACGGCAAGTTCGTAGTCGATTTCTGGATTAGGATTTGCCATCGCAAAAACAATAGGATTGTCCGACATGCTTAAAAGCATTTCTGGCGAGACAATATCAGCAATGGAGAGACCAACAAATACATCGGCACCCTTCATTGCATCTTCAATGGTATGAATGTTTCTGCCAGTTGCGAAATATTCCTTTTCAGGTGTTAGATGATCTCTGTCTTTTCTAATCACACCTTTACTGTCTAGCATGACAATGTTTTCAGATTTTGCACCAAAGGATTTGTATAGCTTTGTACAAGAGACCGCTGCTGCGCCAGCTCCACTGACAACGATTCTGACATCTTCCATTTTTTTGCCTGCAATTTCAACAGCATTAATCAGTGCAGCTGCTGAAATAATAGCGGTTCCGTGTTGATCGTCATGCATGACAGGAATATCTAACTCTTCTTTTAATCTTTTTTCGATTTCAAAAGCTTCAGGTGCTTTGATGTCTTCTAGATTAATACCTCCAAAGGTGTTAGCAATGTTTTTGACGGTTTCAATAAAAGTTTCTGGATCTTTGGTATCAACTTCAATGTCGAAGACATCGATATCTGCAAAGATTTTAAACAAAAGGCCTTTTCCTTCCATCACGGGTTTAGAAGCTTCAGGGCCAATATCACCGAGACCTAAAACGGCTGTTCCGTTTGAGATTACTGCGACAAGGTTACTTTTGTTCGTATATTTATAGGCGTTGTTTTTGTCTTTTTCTATTTCTTTGCAAGGCTCTGCAACTCCTGGCGAATAAGCGAGACCAAGGTCGCGCTGTGTAGCATATTTTTTAGTAGGTATAACTTCAATTTTGCCAGGTTTAGGTTTTGCGTGATAAACTAATGCTTCACGTCTTTTGCTTTCTTTGCTCATAATTTAGAATAATTAACTGAAAATTTCAGTTTTTTAGACTTACAAAAATACAATATAATTCTCTCTAATGTAGTTGGAATTAGTGAGATGTTCAGTCTTTTAAGATATAATTAATATTACGCTTTAAGCCCTCATATTTTGTTCTTTTGACAGCAGATTTTCTGAAAATCTCATTGAAGACATCTTTGGTGATTTCTGTCCAATCTTCTTTTTTGTAGTCTAGAAGATCAGGATGCGGATTGAAGAGAGGTTCATTATGTGGTTTACTGAAACGATTCCAAGGGCAAACGTCTTGACAGATGTCACAGCCAAACATCCAATCTTCAAATTTGTTTTTAAAGTCTGACGGGATTTCTTCTTTTAACTCAATCGTTAGGTATGATATGCATTTACTTCCGTCAACTTGATAAGGCGTAATTGCTTGAGTTGGGCATGCATCTATACATTTCGTGCATGAGCCGCAATGGTCTGTTACTGGCGTATCATAAGCGAGTGGCAAATCAATAATCAATTCTGAAATGAAATAGAAAGAGCCTCTTTGCTTGGTAAGTAGATTTGAATGCTTTCCAATCCAACCCAACCCGCTTTTAGCTGCCCAAGCTTTTTCAAGAACAGGAGCAGAATCAACAAACACACGTCCGTTAATTTCTCCAATTTCTTCATTGAGCTCTTCCATCATCATTCTCAATTTCTTTTTGATTACATGATGGTAATCTTGTCCGTAAGCGTATTTGCTCACTTTAAATGTGTTTTCTTTTTGATTTTCTTCTGGGAAATAATTGTAGAGAAGAGAGACGACACTTTTTGCTCCCTCAACTAGTTCGGAAGGATCAAGACGTTTATCGAAATGATTTTCCATATACTGCATTTTGCCATTAGCATTATTATTTAACCAATTTTCTAGTCTTGGAGCTTCTTCTTCTAAAAATTCTGCTTTGCTGATACCACATGAAATGAAACCATATTTTTCGGCTTTCTTCTTGATGAGTTGGCTATGTTTTTCAGCATTTAAATTCATCTAAAAAAATTAAAATAAACCACTTTGTTGTGTCGGTTTGTTTTTATTTAAGTGTTTATAAGCTAATTCAGTGACCTCCCTACCGCGTGGAGTTCGGTTGATGAATCCTTTTTGTATTAAAAAAGGTTCGTAAACTTCTTCAATGGTTTCTGCATTTTCACCAACTGCAGTTGAAATAGTTCCTAAACCAACAGGGCCACCTTTAAATTTATCAATAATGGTGTTCAATATTTTATTATCCATATCATCAAGGCCATGTGCATCAACGTTAAGTGCTTTGAGGCTATATTTTGATATTTCTAAATCAATATTTCCATTTCCTTTTATTTGAGCAAAATCTCTCACTCTTCTTAATAAAGAATTGGCGATACGTGGGGTGCCACGACTTCTTCCTGCAATTTCTATAGCCGCTTGCTGAGAAATTTTGACATCAAGGATGCGTGCACTTCTAATCACGATATCGCTTAATAATTCTGTGCTGTAATATTCCAAACGGTTTGAAATCCCAAAACGTGCTCGCATAGGAGAGGTGAGCAATCCTGAACGTGTTGTCGCGCCAATGAGTGTAAATGGATTGAGATTGATTTCTACACTTCTTGCGTTGGGACCAGACTCAATCATGATATCGATTTTATAATCTTCCATTGCAGAGTAGAGGTATTCCTCGACAACCGAGCTTAAACGGTGTATTTCATCAATGAATAAAACATCTCTTTCTTCAAGATTAGTCAGTAAACCCGCTAAATCGCCAGGTTTGTCGATGACTGGTCCTGAAGTAATTTTGATATTTGCATCAAGTTCTTTCGCGAGAATATGTGCTAAAGTTGTTTTCCCGAGACCAGGAGGTCCATGGAATAAAGTATGGTCAAGTGCCTCGCCTCTTAGGTTAGCAGCCTTGACAAAAACTTGTAAGTTTTCCAAAACGTGAGATTGTCCAGCAAAGTCATCAAAACTTAAGGGTCTTAAAGCTCTTTCATATTCAAACTCTTCTGAGTTAAAGTGATCGGCTTCTGGATTGAGGTTTTCATTCATAAAAACAAAGATAGCGAAAAAGAGTTTCGTGCAAAACCATTGACAAAAAAGCGGGAAAACCTAAAAGGAAATCCCGCTGAAATATATTTTAAGAAAATCTTGCTTAGTGCATTGTTTCTTCTTCATTATCACGAATAGGAACGTTTTGAGGAACAAAATCTTGACCTGCGATCACGTAATCTTTTTCGTCTTTATCCATTTTAGAATAATCATAAGGCCATCTGTAAACGACTGGCAATTCGCCAGGCCAATTTCCGTGAATATGTTCCACAGGTGTTGTCCATTCAAGAGTCGTAGAGTTCCATGGGTTTTGTGTAGCTTTTTTACCATAAAAAATAGAGTAAAAGAAGTTCCATAAGAAAACGACTTGTACTGCTGCTGCAATAATTGCAAACACTGTGATTAGAACGTTAACATCAGCTAAATCATCAAAGTATGGAAAAGCTGTGTTTGTGTAATAACGACGTGGAAGACCTGCTAAACCAACAAAGTGCATAGGGAAGAAAACCCCATAAGCTGCAATTGCTGTGATCCAAAAGTGAACATAACCTAAGTTTTTGTTCATCATGCGACCAAACATTTTAGGGAACCAGTGATAAACACCAGCGAGTAAACCGTAAATTGCTGAAATACCCATCACTAAGTGGAAGTGAGCAACAACGAAATATGTATCATGTACATTGATATCTAAAGTACTGTCACCTAGAATAATTCCTGTTAAACCTCCTGTGATAAATGTAGAAACGAAACCAATTGAAAATAGCATAGCCGGGTTCATCTGTAAGTTACCTTTCCAGAGGGTTGTAATCCAGTTAAATGCTTTTACTGCAGAAGGAATAGCAATTAATAATGTTGTAAATGTAAATACAGAACCTAAAAATGGATTCATTCCTGAAACGAACATATGGTGACCCCAAACAATTGTTGATAAGAAAGCAATTGCTAAGATTGAAGCGATCATAGCTCTATAACCAAAAATTGGTTTTCTGGCATTTGTCGCCATGATTTCAGAGACAAGTCCCATGGCTGGTAGAATCACGATGTAAACTTCAGGGTGACCTAAGAACCAAAATAAGTGTTCAAACAAAACTGGTGAACCTCCTTGGTGAGCTAAAACTTCACCTTGGATATAAATATCACTTAAGAAGAATGAAGTTCCAAAACTTCTATCCATAATCAACAATAAAGCTGCTGATAAAAGAACAGGGAAGGAAACTAAACCAATGATAGCAGTGACAAAAAGAGCCCAGACTGTCAATGGTAAGCGTGTCATAGACATTCCTTTAGTTCTTAAGTTTAAAACAGTAACAATGTAGTTAAGACCTGCAATAATTTGTGAAGCGATAAAGAAAGCCATTGAAATTAACCACAACGTCATACCCATTCCTGAACCACCAATAGCCTGTGGTAAAGCACTCAGGGGCGGATAAATTGTCCATCCTGCGGATGCTGGACCAGCTTCAACAAATAGTGAGCTCAACATGATTGTACAAGAGATAAAAAATAACCAGTATGATACCATGTTAAGGAACCCTGATGCCATATCTCGTGCACCAATTTGCAACGGTATCAAGAGGTTACTGAAAGTACCGCTCAAACCTGCTGTTAGTACGAAAAAAACCATGATTGTACCGTGAATTGTTACCAATGCGAGATACATGCTTGGATCCATAACTCCATCTTTAGAAAACTTACCTAATAAGGCATCAAAAATCCAAAAAGATTCTCCTGGCCATGCTAGTTGAATTCTAAAAAGTACTGACATCATGATCCCGATGATCCCCATAATCAGACCTGTAATAAGGTACTGTTTAGAGATCATTTTATGATCATAACTAAAAATATATTTTTCAATAAACGTTTGTTTGTGCTCATGATGTTCTTCATGCGCACCGCCATTTTCATTATGTTGTAAAACTACTGACATATTTTAGGATTATTTTTTAGCAGTTAATTCTTGAAATGTTTGTTGTTCACTCATCCATGCATCAAAGTCTTCTTCTTCTTCAACAACGATTTTCATCTGCATGTTATAGTGTGATGCTCCACAAATTTTATTACATAGTAGAAAGTAATCAAATTCGTATTCTTCAAGAGCCATGTCGCCTTGAGCTTCTAACTCAATACTATTCTCCTCTCTAATTTCATTTATTGTTTGAACTTTGTCAACCATGTAATCAGTTTGACGCATTTCTTCAGTTGTTAATGTTGGTGTAAAGCCAAACTGAGTGATCATACCTGGAACAACGTTCATTTGCGCTCTAAAATGAGGGAAGTAAGCTGAGTGAAGAACATCTTGAGATCTAAATTTGAAGATGACAGGTCTTCCTTTAGGAAGGTGTAGTTCATTAACTATAACATCATCCTCAGTATAAGGATCACTTTCGTCAAGGCCAAGTTGATTAACACCTTCAATAAAACGGACGTTAGCTTTTCCTAAAGTCTTATCATTACCAGCGTATCTTGCTCTCCAGTCAAACTGGTAAGCATAGATTTCAACAACTAGCGTCTCATCTGTTTCTTCTAAATTCATGATATCGTTCCAGCTGAATAACCCATAAATAATTAATCCTGCTAACGCAATAACTGGAATAATTGTCCAGATGAATTCTAACTTATCATTATCTGCATAGAATAATGCTTTTCTACCTTTTTTACCGTGATATTTATAAGCAAACCAATGAAGTAGGAACTGCGTAATCATTTGTACGAAAATCAGTAATCCCATTGATATAAGCATCAATTGGTCGAATGTGTGACCGTGTTCAGATGCTGAATCAGGTAATAATAATTTACCATATTCCCAGAATGAATAAAACATCAATCCGTAAAGGAAAACAGTAAAGGCGAGCATTAATTGAGCTTGGTTCTTATTGTCTTTGTTATCTGCTATTTCAGTATCATTACTGTCTGAGGGTTTTGACAATTTGACAATTTTGGATAATTGCCAAAAGGTAATCCCTAAGAGTGCGATAACTATGATTATAAGTAATGTCGTCATTTGTTATTAATTTAATTCTTTGTTTTTTTAGTAATGGTAATTTTTACTTTCTTTAAGGAATGGATTGTTTTTAGGCAATAAATTGACTTTTCCAAGCGCATTAAAGACCACAAATATAAACAATCCTGCGATTAATAAAACAGAACTTATTTCTGGAATACCAATCGACCATGATTCACCTACTGTTCCTGGCGCAATCATCACATAAAAGTTAAGATAATGGCCAACTAAAATTGTTATACCACTAAAGACGATGATCCAGTTGATTCGTTTGAAATCAGAGTTCATCAATATCAACAATGGGAATAAGAAGTTGATAGCAACCATACCAAAGAATGGTATTTTATAATCTTGAATTCTTGCTGCGTAATAAACAATCTCTTCAGGAATATTTGAATACCAAATCAATAGAAATTGAGAGAACCATAAGTAAGTCCAGAAAATAGACATACCAAACATGAATTTAGCTAGATCATGAATATGACTGTCATTAACAAACTCCATATAGCCCAATTTCTTTAGGTAAATTGTAATTAAAGCAATAGCTGTAATACCTGCAACAAACATACTTGCAAATACATACCATCCGAATAAAGTACTGAACCAGTGTGTGTCAATACTCATAATCCAATCCCAAGACATCATAGATTCAGTCACAATGAAGAAAACCAAGAATATCGCTGATAGCTTGAAGTTCTTCTTGTGTAATCTAATATCAGGATTGTTGTCTAATTTTCTTGAGTTGTTGATAATCACTCTAGAAAGTAAAATCCATCCTCCGATATAAATCAAAGCTCTGATAAAAAAGAAAGGAATATTTAAATAGCCAGTTTTAGCCGATATAATTGAATCATTCGCAACAATCTCAGGATCCATCCATATAAAAAGATGATTCATGTTTAACGCTGAGAATATAAAAATAACAATTAGTATTACAGCACCAGGGAGCATGTAATGAGAAACCCCTTCCATAACTCGGAATAGAACTGGTGACCAACCTGCTTGTGAAGCGTGCTGAATTGCATAAAATGCAAATGCACCCAAGGCAAGTAGGAAGAAAAACAAGCTTGACGTATAAATTGCTGTCCAAGGTTTGTTTTTCAGTTGTGTTAATACGTGCTCTGCGTGAGAATCGTGATCATCAACATGATCTGCATTTGCTGCATTAGCAGTATTTGCTTCATCGCCATGATGATCATTAGCTAGCATTTCCTTAACTTCTTCTACTGAAGAAGGAGTATCTACAAAGCTATAAATTAAACCAACTGCACCTACAATCATTAAAATTATAGCAGTGAGTTGTACGTTTTTTGACATCTTATACATAACTATCTATCTTGATGTTTCTAAATTATTGTTCGTTTTCAAATGGAGGTTGCTCTACACCGTCTAAATCGCCTTTAAGCTTCATAACATACATGTTAACTTGCCACATTTCTTTCTGGCTTAGTTGTGATGCGTAAGAACCCATAGTGTTAAGACCATATTTGGTGACATGGTAAACACTTCCTTCTGTTATAGCTCGACCTTGATCATCAAAAGCAGGAACACCTAATATTTTTTCATTTTTGACTAGGATGCCTTTTCCATCACCTGCACCATGACATACAGCACAGTAAATATTGAAAAGCTCTGTACCTTTTTGCATATTATCTTCAGTATACGCAATCGGGTTTCTAAGTTCAGCTTTTGCTGCATCGTAACCATCTAAATTATCCTCGTATTCATAAGGCATCCAACCTCTAGAGATTGATCCTTCTACAGGTAGCTTTGCTTCTTGTCCCTCATAGAAAATTTCATATTCTCCATAAGTTTCATAAGCATCTGAATACATCATGTTCGGGAAATACTGCGCGCCTTTTCCATCTTCATCAGCACATGAAAAAATAGTAAAAGCAAACATTGCTAGTAATATGAAGTTAAACTTATTCATCTCTAGTTATCTTTTAATTTTATTTCTGTAGCTCCCGAATTATAAACTAAATCAGTAAGCTCTTTATGATTCTTTTCGTTAACTGAAATTTCCATTAGAAATCGGTCATCAGTTGTTCTTAAGTCTGGATTTTCAGCTTTTTTAAACGGCCATAATTTACTTCTCATATAAAAAGTAATAACCATTAAGTGAGCAGCAAAAAACACTGTCAATTCGAACATAATTGGAACAAATGATGGCATATTTTCAATAAAACTGAAACTTGGTTTACCACCAATGTTTTGAGGCCAATCTTCAATCATGATAAAATTCATCATAGCCGTTGCCACAACAAGTCCAACAATACCATATAAAAAGGCTGTGATGGCTAACCTTGTTTCTTTTAAACCCATTGCTTTATCTAATCCATGGACAGGGAATGGGGTATAGACTTCTTCAATATGATATTTATTAGCGCGGACAGATTTAACTGCTTCCATCAAAATATCATCGTCTGTATAAATTGCTTGTAATACTTTTGACGCCATTTTCTATTTATTAAATTCGTTAGTAAAGTCTGGCTTAGCCTCTTGCTTATAAGGGTCATGCAATGGAGCATCGTCACCTTTTTCAGCTCTAATCTTTTTATATTTCTCACCTGATGATTTCAGGATTGATTTTAATTCTGCTTGTGCAATCACTGGGAATGTACGTGCATATAATAAGAATAATACAAAGAAGAATCCAATTGTTCCAACAAAAATACCGATATCCACATAAGTAGGAGAGAACATTGTCCATGCTGATGGCATATAATCTCTATGCAATGAAGTTGCAATAATCACAAATCTCTCAAACCACATTCCGATGTTTACCACGATAGAAATAAAGAAAGAGAACATGATACTTCTTCTCAATTTTGGGAACCACATAAATTGTGGTGAGATCACGTTACATGTCATCATTGACCAGTATGCCCACCAATAAGGTCCTGTTGCTCTATTTAAGAAAGCGAATTGCTCGTATTCAACTCCTGAATACCACGCCATAAATAACTCTGTAATATAAGCCACACCAACAATAGAACCCGTAATCATAATAACAATGTTCATCAATTCGATATGTTGATGAGTAATGTATGCTTCAAGACTTGATACTTTTCTCATTGTAATAAGTAAAGTATTTACCATTGCGAATCCAGAAAAAATCGCCCCTGCAACGAAGTAAGGAGGGAAGATTGTAGTGTGCCATCCTGGGATAACTGAAGTTGCGAAGTCAAATGATACAATGGTATGTACAGAAAGTACAAGTGGTGTTGCTAAACCTGCTAAAACTAAGTGGATTTCTTCAAAACGTTGCCAATCTTTAGCACGTCCTGACCATCCAAATGATAGGATGCCATATATTTTTTTCTGGAAAGGCTTAACCGCTCTATCACGAATCATCGCAAAGTCAGGTAACAAACCTGTCCACCAGAAAACCAATGAAACTGATAAGTAAGTTGAAATTGCAAAAACGTCCCAAAGTAATGGCGAGTTAAAGTTAACCCATAAAGATCCAAATTGATTTGGAATTGGCAATACCCAATAAGCTAACCAAGGACGGCCCATGTGAATAATTGGGAAAAGTCCTGCTTGAACAACAGCGAAAATTGTCATTGCTTCGGCAGATCTGTTAATGGACATTCTCCATTTTTGTCTGAAAAGCAAGAGTACCGCTGAAATTAATGTTCCGGCATGACCAATACCAACCCACCAAACGAAGTTAGTAATATCCCAAGCCCAACCAATTGTTTTGTTTAATCCCCAAGTTCCAATACCTGTGGATACGGTGTAAATAATACATCCAAGTCCCCATAAAAAGGCAATTAGAGATATTGAAAATACTATCCACCAAGATTTGTTAGCCTTTCCCTCTACTGGTCTCACAACATCAAGTGTGACATCATGGTATGATTTATCTCCAGTAATTAAGGGTTTTCTTATAGGCGCTTCGTAATGAGACATAATACGCTATTGATTTATTTCTTATTTATTAAGCTTCTGTTGTGTTTCTAACTTTAGTTTGATACATCACATTTGGTTTAGTACCAAGATACTCAAGAAGGTGATACATCCTATCGTCATCTCTTTTTTCGACAACTTTACTTTCTTTATCATTGACATCACCAAACACCATTGCACCTTTATCACAAGCTGCTGAACAAGCTGTTTGGAATTCACCATCTTTTATTTCTCTGCCATCACGTTTAGCATCTAAAATAGTTTTCTGAGTCATTTGGATACAAAGAGAACATTTCTCCATGACACCTCTTGATCTTACTGTGACATCTGGGTTTAAAACCATACGTCCTAAATCATTATTCATGTGATAATCAAACTCATCGTTTTGACTATACTGGAACCAGTTAAACCTTCTCACTTTGTAAGGACAGTTGTTTGCACAATATCTTGTACCAACACATCTATTGTAAGTCATATGGTTTTGACCTTGACGGCTATGAGCTGTCGCAGCTACTGGGCAAACTGTTTCACAAGGCGCGTGATTACAGTGTTGACACATCACTGGCTGGAAAATTACTTGAACATCAGTTTCTGATGGCTCTTCTAATTCAGCAAATTTGCTTAAAGATTCACTTAAACCAGAAATATTGTCTTTCTTTTCATAATCTCCTTGTAAAGAATCTTCTGAAGAATAATATCGGTCAATTCTTAACCAGTGCATATCTCTACTCTTACGGACTTCATGTTTTCCAACTACAGGAACATTATTTTCACTATGACATGCAATCACACAAGCACCACAGCCTGTACACGAGTTAAGGTCGATAGAAAGGTTAAAGTGATGACCGATTTCACGATCAAATTCTTGCCATAAGTCAACATCTGGTGATGTTACTTTTGTAGGTTTATGATTTAAAGAAACTTCAGGTGTTTTATTCCACGAGTCTTTCTCACTCGTGTTGAAAATTTCTAAAGTTGTTTCTTTGACAATATCACGGCGTCCCATCATAGTATGATGTAGTTGAACACAAGCAAATTCATGAACTCCAGTGCCTTTCGAAAGTGATACATCTTGATGTGTATTAAAATCTTTATATAATTTAAAGGCATTGTGACCAACTTGCATTTCTTCCTGAATAGATTCAGTTTTACCATAACCTAAGGCTAAACCTATTGAACCTGGAGCTTGTCCTGGTTGGATAAATGCTGGTATGTTTTCTATAGTTGTCTCGCCGAGTGTGAGGTTAACATAATCTCCATTCAACGCACCATCAGCTACATTGTAATTTTTAAGACCTAAGCTCTCAGCATCACTTTTCGCTATAGTAATGTAATTATCCCAAGATGTTCTAGTGATTGGGTCAGGCATTTCTTGCAACCATGGGTTGTTAGATTGTTGCCCATCTCCAATTGAAGTTTTTGTGTATAATGTTAATTCAAGATTATCTCCTGAATGAGCCAATAGCTGTCTTGCTACTGAACTCGCATTGAATGCAGAAGAGATTGTTTCTTCTTCAGAGTCTTCTTTATTAACTTCACTTTCGTAAGTGAAAGTTCCATCATGTAAACTTTGATTCCAAGATAATCCACCAAAATTTTGGTTAAATGTTTCTTTTATAAAACCATAGTAGTCTGTTGATTCACTAATGATGTTTAAAAGACACTCTTCAAATTGACGTGTATCAAAAAGAGGTTGGATTGTTGGCTGTATGAGGCTAAAGGTTTTTTTTGTCAATTGAACATCTCCCCATGACTCTAAGTAGTGAGGTGTTGAAGCTACATACTTAGCTTGCGTTGCTGTTTCATCTAGTTTCATACTGAATGCAACAGTGGCATCAACATTTTGCATAGCTTCAGTGAATTCTTCAGAATTTGGTAGACTGTAAACCGGATTTATTCCAGCTGTCATTAACACACCAATTTGACCTGACTGCATTTCTTCAATTAATCTATCAATTTTTGAATTTTCGCCTTGGCGAATCATTCTTGCATTGTCTGTATCGATGATTGTGCTTGCTAATGCAGCATTGATTTCAAGAGCCATGCGTTGTGCACCTTCATCTTGAATACCCGTAATTAAAACTGACTTTGAACCACCTTTCTTAAGTGAATTCACAGCTGAATCAACAGCTTTTTGTGTTTTAGCATTTAATTCAGTTGAGCCTGCATTTGAAACAATCTGATTGTAAATTTCAACTAGAACTTGCTTTTGAACAGAAGGTTTAGTTGCAACACGCTTATCTGCGTTTCCGCCTGATAATGTCATGTTTGCTTCAAATTGAACGTGACGTGACATTTTTCCACTCTTAGGCTCACGACCTCTTGAATAGCTTGCGTCAAATCCGCCACCTTGCCAGTCTCCTAAGAAATCAGCACCAACACTAACGATTGTTGCTGCTTTGCTAAAGTCATAGTTTGGAAGTGCTTTGTAACCAAATTTTCCTTGAAAAGCTTTTAATGCGGCTTCTTCAGAAACAGAATCGTATACGATATGTTCTGTATTAGGGTACTTTTCTTTAAATTGTTTTATTAAACGATCTGTTGATGGACTTGCAAAAGTCTGCGTCAATAGAACGATTTTTTTTGTTGATGCTAAGTTTAGTTCTATACCTACTTTTTCATCAAATTCAGACCAAGTTGCATCTCTACCCTCAATTTGAGGATTTTGAAGACGCTTGATGTCATATAAATCTAAAACAGAAGCGTGAACTCTTGCTTTACCTGCTGTAAAATCTTTTGCACTTGTATTGTTGTCAATCTTTATTGGCCTGCCTTCTCTTGTTTTTACAAGAACGCTAGCAAAGTCATATCCGTTTGCAATTGTTGTTGCATAATAATCAGCTACACCAGGAACTAATCTATCTGGCTGAACAACATAAGGAATAGATTTAACAACAGGACCTTCACATGCTGCAAGTGAAGCTGCAGCTGTACTAAATCCAACATATTTTAAGAAATCTCGACGTGTAGTTTTAGAGTTTTCTAATTTTTCTTTATTACCTAAGAATTCATCGGTAGGAATATGCTCTACAAACTCGTTGTTTTCAAGTGATTGCACTTCTGGATTGTTTTCATCCAGTTGTGCTTCACTTTTCCAATATTTTTTTTCTGATGACATATCTCGATTCAAATTTTCTTCATTATTATTAATAGTGACACTTACCGCATTCGATTCCGCCCATTTGAGCTGCAGTAACTTTTTCTACGCCATACTTTTTTGCTAGCTCTTCATGAATCTTTTCATAGTAAGCATTGCCTTCCATTTTAACATTTGTTTCTCTATGGCAATTAATACACCATCCCATTGTTAAAGGAGAATCTTGGTACATGATTTCCATTTCTTCAACTGGACCGTGACAAGTCTGACATTCAATTTGTCCTACGCTCACATGTTGAGAGTGATTAAAGTATGCAAAATCAGGAAGGTTGTGTATTCTTACCCATTTCACAGGTTTTGTTTCTCCCGTGTAAGATTGCGTTGAAGGATCCCATCCAGTTGCATCATAAAGCTTTTGGATTTCTCCGTCATAAAATTCTTTTGAGTATTCTTCAGTGGCTGTTTCGTCAGAAACTTCAGCAATTTGCTTATGACAATTCATACAGGTATTTAGTGAAGGAATGCCTGAATGTTTAGATTTTCTTGCAGATGAGTGACAATATTTACATTCAATTTGGTTATCGCCTGCGTGAATTCTGTGTGAGTAGTGAATAGGTTGAATTGGTTCATAACCTTGGTCAACACCAACGTTCATCAAAGCACCATAGCCAAACCACGTCACGACTAAAAGCATAACACCAACAGTTAGAATAATCAGGAATTGATTTTCTGCAAATGCAACCCAAATAGGCTTACCTTTTTCTTTTTTCTCTTCAACTTCAACACCATTAACTTCCGCAAATTTGCGTAATGTTTTATTAACCAAGTAAAGAATTACTGCAAGCATCAATAAAACGAATGCTAATACGCCAATAATGACTTCATTAGAAATGCCAGATCCGCCACCGCCGTCTGCAACTGCAGCACCAGCCTCAGCTTCCTTCTTTTTTGGTTCTGGTTTTGGTTGTTCTACATATGCTAGAATGTCGTCAATGTCTTTATTGCTTAACTGGGGGAAAGCATTCATAGAAACTTTGTTCCATTCATTGTAAACAGCAACAGCTTCAGAATCTCCTGAAGCAATTAATTCTTGACTGTTCTTAATCCATTTGTAAAGCCATTCCATATCACGACGTTCAGTTACGCCATGTAAAGCAGGGCCCACACCGTCCTTGTAAGGTTTGTGACATGCAGCACATAAAGAATTGAATAAATCCTTTCCGGCTACCGGGTCAGCTCCGGGAATCGCCGATTCAGTGCTTTCTGCAGATGCTTCATCTTCCTGAGCATAAGTGCTTGAAAGTGAAAAGATAAGAATGGATAGTAAAAAATACTTTAAAATTCCTTGATTTAAGGTCACCTTTCTCATAGTGTTGTAATTAACTATTTTTGTTAAGCTTGTAAGTTGTAATATTCTGTTAATTTAACAAGCCAGAATTGTTCACAAAAGTAATACTTAACAATGATTTTCTGAATAGACTCATTTGTTAAATGCTAATTTATAACGCTTCTAAATAGATTGTGACGCAAATATATTATTTTAGCTGAAAATTTTTCCATGAAATATCTTTTTTGTTTTCTCTTCATTTATTCATCATTTACCGTTTTTTCTCAGTCAGAAATCAAAGGTGAAAATGCAAGGCTTGTACAAGAACTTAGTTCAACCAAAAGTAAGCTAGAGTCGAGATTTCAGCTGAAATCAGTTTATAAAATACAAGTGTTTTCAGGAAGTATTCAACAAGCCAAAAAAGTCAAAAACGACTATGATCAGTTAGCGCTAGATTTTAGCTCAATGATTTTTTATGAGTCTCCAAATTACAAGGTTTGGATTGGAAGTTTCCGAACTAAACTAGATGCTGATAGAGCTTTTCTTGAATTAAAAAATGACTTTCCTCATGCTTTTGTGTTTCAACCAGGTCGCTAACTTTATTTAATTAACACTTCTTTTACAATCGTTAAAATGTTGTCCAATACGGCTATTTTATTTTTTTATCAGAATCCTGAATTCGAAAAGAAAAATCTGGGCGTAAAAAGGCAGCAATTTTTTCATTATCAAAACAATCGAATTCTAAAAGAATTAAAAAAGTCTGGGTTTAAATTTTTCTGTTATGATGAATCAAAACAAAGAGGACAAACTTTTGCAGAGCGTTACCTCAATGCTATTGATGATGTTTTTAAACTAGGTTACAAAAAAGTCATTTCCATAGGGAATGATTCACCACATTTAAACACTAATCACTTAAATCAAGCAGCTCTTGATCTTCAAAAGAAAGATATGTGTTTTGGGCCTTCTTATGATGGCGGTTTTTATTTGTGGGGATTAAATCATTCGTGTTTTGATAAAGAAGCATTCTCTCAATTAAATTGGCAATCTTCAACAATTCTTGATGAAATCAACAATATTGCTGTTATTCACAAACAAAGTTATTCACTTTTAGAAAAGTTAATTGACATTGATACTCAAGCTGATGTTGATCTAATTCTTACAAGTGAAAAGAAGTTGTCAACGTTGATCACCTTTCTGCTATCTGCAATGTTAAGTGTTAATCGGCTAGCTCAAGATTGTCACAACTCTCGTTTGTTAAAATCCAACACTCCAATTTATTATAATAAAGGTTCGCCGCTTGATGTCGTTTTTCAGTAGCATTTAATTGTTCATTTTTAACGCATCTTGCATGTCCCGAATTTTATTTTTGTTTTTATGCTTACCTTTAATAGGTTCAGCACAGAATAACATATCAGCTCACATTTATAACAGTCACACAAATGAGCCTTTACAAAATGTTGAACTCAAATTATTCAATGTTTATCATGGTTTTAAGCAATTACAAACAACTTCATCTGCGGGTGTTGCACATTTTAAATCTGTGCCTTCACTTGATGGATTTCAAATTGTATTTAATGGGAATTCTCAGTTTAAACAAGCTAAAAGTGAAGTATTCAATTTGCGTTCAAATGAAAACCCGACAATTATTTTATACGCAATTTCTACAAAATCAGAAATCCAGAATTTAGATGAAGTTATTATTTCTTCTAAAAATCAGCCTCAATTAAATCGACGTGATGCTGAAGTTTCTTTTGAAATAAATTCTAAAGAAATTGAACAAATTCCCGTTGAAGGACGATCGATTTCAAAAGTGCTTCACCGCTTGCCAAATGTGACCAAAGCGACTGGATTTTTTACTGAAGCACCAAATGTAAGTGTCAATGGTGCCAATCCATTATTTACTAATTATACGGTTGATGGCTTAGATAATAATGAAAGATTTCTTGGAGGAATGCGATTTGCTATCCCATCAGGCGCTGTCAAAAATATGACTGTATTCACCAGTAATTATTCTGCGGAATATGGCTTGACACATAATGCTGTGATTGATGTGACAACAAAATCTGGTCGTAATCATCTTGAAGGAGAAGTTTTTTTCTTGACGCGACCTGGTTCTGTCATTGATGCTTCTAGTCCTTTTGCACAGAGAGATTTATCAGGCAATCAAGTTAAAGATGGTTTTGCACGTTATCAATCAGGTTTTTCTCTTGGTGGACCTTTGGTAAAAAATAAAACTTTCTTTTTTATAAATTACGAACACACGACAGATGTGAAAGATAACTTGTTGAATAGTCCAGATTTAGGAATTTCTGAAACAATTAGAGGGAAAAATAATTTTGATTATGTCACAGTTAAAATTGATCAGCATTGGAGTTCTCGTTTTAGATCTTCATTGCGTGCCAATTTAGGTTTAATCACTATTGACAACCAAGGCGGCGGTTTAGATGGCGGAGTTGCATTTCCTTCAGCTGGTTTTGCGCAAGAACGCAACAGCTTCAATTTAGCCTTTAAAAATGCTTATTATATTGATAATTTTGATTTTGAAACAAATTTTCAATACAGCCGCTTTCATTGGGATTATTCAAAATCTTTTCAAGATGGGCCTCAAGTCACAATCCGAAATCCTCAAGAGTTACCCATCGCAATTATCGGTAATAATGGAACGACCTTCGATGAGCTTGAAAACACTTTTCAGTTTCAACAGAAAGTGAGTTATTTCTATAAAAATCATACCTTCAAAGCTGGATTTCAGTTTTTGTCCGGCCAACATCAACTTTTTGGCGGTGGCAATCCTGATGGTAATTATCTTGTTGATTTGTCACAAAACCAACTTGACTTTTTAAGATCTCAAAATTTTGGAAGTCAATTATCACCTGAAGGTCTTCCTGCAGATGTTGATGTTGTCAATTATAATGTCGAATTAAATCCAAATTCTTTTGGAGCAACACAAAGAATTTATAGCTTTTATCTTGAAGATGAATGGCAAGCTTCACGCAATTTAAAATTGACTTTTGGGTTAAGATACGATTATGACAATCTTTCAAAAGGCGGCGGAACAAAAAGTGACGAAAATAATATCGCACCACGCTTAAATTTCAATTATCAATTGTCCGAAAACTCAGTGATCAGAGGTGGTTATGCCATTGCTTATGATAAAATTAATTATGCAATTTACAGCGATGCGCTTCAGCAAAACACAACTTCTGATGCTTATAAACAACAACTTCAAGCTTTGATTGATCAAGGTATTTTACCACAAAATACGTCTTTAGATCGCATCACTTTTGATGGGAATTTAGTTGCAAGTTTAACAGATGTCCCTTACCTCAATGCGCCAACGGCTTCAGATTTACAAAACCAAAGAGAAAGCATTTTTTCTAATGAACGTCGTATCTTAAACCCTAACGGCTATCAAAATCCTTACAGTCATCAGTTTTCTTTGGGATATCAAACAAAAATTGATGGTGATAAATTATTTTTCATCGATCTTTTTCATAACCGAGGTGAAGATTTGTTTCGTTTACGAAATTTAAATGCTGCTGAAGAGATGACGATTGATCAAAATTTCACTGCAGCTGATGTGAGAACTGTTGAAGAAGCTGATGCTTCAAGACCTATTCCTATTAAAAATAATCAAGGGATTATTAATGGTCAGTGGGTTGATGGTGTTGCAAGAAACATTGTGATGACAGAATCAAAAGGGAAATCAGAATACTGGGCGGCGAGTTTTAATTTTCAAAAATCACGTGGCGATGATGCTTATAAACTCAGGCTAAATTATACGATTTCTTCTTTAAAAAATAATACTGAGGATATCAACTTCCGAGCACAAGATGCTAATAATTATGAAGCAGAATGGGGACCGTCCATCAATGATAGAACGCATAACATCAATGGGATTCTGACTTATTTTCCATTGAAAAACACGCAATTAACTTTTGCAGGTTTGTTGCAAAGCGGACAACCAATTAACAGAATTCCTGATGCTGAAATATACGGAACCACTGATTTGAACGGAGACGGGTCAGGATTTGGTGAAGCTTATTTGGGTAACAGCGATAGGTCACCAGGTGAGTCTCGAAATAACGATCGATTGCCTTGGTCTTTTAATTTTGATCTTGGGGCTCAATATCAATTCGTGTTTAATGAAAATTCACGTTTCATCATTCGTGCCGATGTTTTCAATGTCTTTAATGTTGAAAATTTGAGCGGTTATAGCAATAATGCAACGCAGAGCAATCAGATTCAAGTTGGTTCAAAATCTTCAGGTCGTTTTGTTCAGCGTAATGCAGGTCCGCCACGTCAATTTCAGTTTGGTTTAACTTACTTATTTTAATAAAATGAAATTTTTAAAACTCGCTTTTAGTATATTAATTTTATTTTTTTTGATGTCTTGTCAAGAATCAAAAAAACAAGAAAAGATTGATTTGTCAGAATTATCTTGGGATGAAATTATTGAACAAGGCAAGTCTCAAGAGATCAATATGATGATGTGGAAAGGCGACCCAAAAATCAATGCTTATATGCAAGATGTTGTGAAACCTTTAGTGAAAGAAAAATACAATGTCAAACTCAATATAATCAGTGGTCAAGGTAATGTTTTGGTGCAAAGTTTAATGAACGAAATTCAGGCGAATGTGAGTCAAAGTGAACTTGATATGCTCTGGATTAACGGCGAAACTTTTTATCAATTACGACAGATTGATGCTTTGTTTGGCCCATGGACTGAAAAACTTCCGAATGCAAAATATATCGATTTTGAGAATCCTTTCATAGGTAAAGATTTTCAGCAAGAGATAAATGGTTATGAAATGCCTTGGGGAAATGTTCAAATGACTTTAATCTATAATTCTGATAAAGTTCAAAACCTACCACAATCACGAGAAGAATTATTTGATTTTGTTAAAGAAAACCCAGGTAAATTAACTTTCGATAATCATTTTACGGGTTTAACTTTTATGAAAAGTTTACTGATTGATATTGCTGGAAGGAAAACACTTTCTGGTGAATTTGATGAAGAAAAATACATGAAGTACAGCGCAGAATTATTTTCTTATCTCAAAAAAATAAAACCTTATTTATGGCGAAAAGGCAAAGTTTTTCCTGAAGATGTGGCGCAAATACATCAACTTTTTGCCGCTGGTGAATTATGGTTTACAATGAGTAATAATGACGCAGAAGTGGATAATAAAATTAGCGAAGGTCTCTTTTCAAAAAATTCGCGGGCTTATGTTCCCGAATTCGGAAGTATCCAGAACTCTCACTATCTCGGGATTCCTGAAAAATCTGCTTATAAATTATCAGCGATGCTGGTAATTAATGAAATGATTTCGCCTGAATTACAGTTTCAAAAAATGCGACCAGAAGTTTGGGGAGACGGAAGTGTTCTTGATTTTAAAAAGTTGCCTATAGAGATTCAAAAGAAATGGAATTCTTCAAAAAAAAGACAATATGCGCCATCAAGAGTTGAAATTCAGAAAAATGCTTTGCAAGAATTGGCACCAGAATATATGATAAGATTGGCGGATGATTTTCAAGAAAAAATACTTCAAGAGTGAATCTAAAATTTACATACACAAAACTTCTCAGAGTCATTTTCTTGATGTTGATCCTCTTGCCAACTTTGGCAGGTTTTACTTATGCTTTGCTTTATAGTTTTGGCCTAACGGGTTTGCTTAGTGAAGGTTTCACCTTAAAGCATTGGACTGAAACTTTATCTGATTTCTATGCTTGGAAGTCCATTGGTTTTAGTTTAATGATTGCCATGATCAGTGTGTTTATCAGTTTTTGGATATCACTTTTTTTGGTTTTAAAACTCACAAAAGATTTTCAAAAGAAATGGTTTCACCGTCTAATTTTCGTGCCTTTGTGTTTCCCAGCAACCGTGATGGCCTTATATGTGCTACAAACTTTTTCTAAATCAGGTTTTTTTTCAAGAATAAGTTATCAATTGGGTTTTATTGATCAAATAGAAAGTTTTCCTGAATTAACAAATGATGCTTACGGTATCGGGATTATGCTGACTTCAGTTTTGATGGTTTTTCCTTTTTTTACAATTTATATCAAAAATATTTTTGATGCCGAAAAACTAAATGAATATCAGCAGTTGTCACAAAGTTTAGGAGCTTCATCTCTACAAACGTTCTGGAAAATTTCATTACCAATTTTATGGCGAAAATCTAAACTGACTTTGATGCTTTACATCATTTTTGTGATGGGAAGTTATGAGGTGCCTTTACTTTTAGGTCGACAAAATCCGCAGATGATAACACCACGAATTGTTGATAAAGCACAGCGCTTTAATCTTCAAGATATTCCTCAGGCTTATGCCATGGCACTAATGTATTTAGGTGTTGTTTTAATTTTAATTCTAGTGACTTCAGCTTCTTTTGTTCAATTTTTTAAAAGAAAATCTGATGCTTAAAAGAACTATACATCTCGTTTTAATCACCCTAATTTTATTACCTATCTTGGTTTTAATGATGTTGTCATTTGGTGAGCAATGGATTTTTCCTGATGTTTTCCCTCAAAATTTCAACACCAAAACTTGGCTGAAATTGTTTTCATCAGATTCTGAAATAAGTAAAAGTTTAGGCTTATCGGTTCTGATATCTTTAAGTGTTGCTTTTTTATCAACCTTAATGGCTTTTGTTTTTTCTAAAGTGATTTCGACCTCAAAATATAAAAATCAATACATCAAACTTGCTTATTTACCATATATATTATCACCAGTTGTTTTGGGCGTTTTATGGCATTATTTTGCTGTGGTTTTAAAACTAAATGCAAGCTTTTTTGGTGTTGTTTTAGCACAATTTCTCATTTGTTTTCCTTTTGGTTTTATCATATTATCGAGTTTCTGGTCTCGTCATATTTATGATATTCAAAATTTGAGTTTCACTTTAGGCGCTTCAACATATTTTAGTTTTAAAAGAATTATTTTTCCCTTAGCAAAACCTATTTTAGGTTTATGTTTCTTTCAATGTTTTCTGATTTCGTGGTTTGATTATGGTTTAACACAATTAATCGGTGGCGGACAAATCAAAACACTAACTTTATCGGTGTTTAATTTTATCAAAGAGGCTAATATTTTCTTGGCAGCTATAGCAAGTTTACTTCTCTTGTTTCCTCCGTTATTGCTTTTGTTTTTTAATAAAAAAATTAAGTTTAAAAGAAGTTTGATTAACACTCATTAAAATGCGATTAGAACTTAAAAATATATCTAAAAGCTTTCAGCAAAAACCTGTTTTATCTTCAGTTAATTTACAATTAAATGAAAATCAGGTCATCAGTGTTTTAGGAAAATCTGGAAGTGGAAAAACGAGTTTATTAAAAATCATAGCCGGACTTGAAAAACCTGATTCTGGTGATGTTTTTCTAAATCAAAAATCCATTTTAAATAAGAAGGTTAATCAACGACAAATTGTTTATCTCTTTCAGGAAGCTTTACTTTTTCCACATTTAAATGTGTTCGACAATATCGCTTTTGGGTTACAAGCGCAAAAAGTTGAAGCAACAGAAATAGAAAGTCGCGTTAAAGCTATTTTAAAAGAAATTGCATTGTCAGATCATTCTTCTAAATTCCCGCTTCAATTATCAGGCGGCGAAAAACAGCGCGTTGCATTTGCGAGAGCCATCATCATCGAACCTCAAGTTTTATTGCTCGATGAACCTTTTGGCGCATTGGATGTGGAGACTCGCGAAAATATGCAAAAGCTGTTTTTAAAACTGATCAAACAATATGGAATTTCAGCTTTATTTGTTACCCACGATTTAAAAGAAGCTCTGATGATTGGTGATCAAATTGCTAAAATTGATCATGGCCATTTGAGAACATATCAAAATAAAAAAGATTTTATTCAAGATGAAAAATCTGGAGTAAAAGAAGAAATTGATTTTTGGACGAAAATCCAAGAATTTGAATAGTTGAAAAATGAAGAAAGATTTTAATCACGTTGAATCGCTTTATTGGGTTTTCACACAACTTTGTAATGACGATTGTGACCATTGTTATAACGATTCAAGTCCTTTTGGGGCGAGAATTTCAAAAGAAGATTGTTTTGCAATTATCGAGAATATGCCTGATCGCGTTGATCGTTTGATCTTGAGCGGTGGCGAACCTTTATCTGAGATTAAACTACTTTATGCTATTTTAGATAAAATTCAAGAAAAATACGGAGACGAAACACAAGTGATGCTTCAAACAAACGGAGACTTGTTGAACAAAGAGAAACTTGAAATTTTAATCGAAAAAGGTGTCAGACGTTTTGATATCGCAAGTATTGATCGCTACCACAAAAAAGCAGGAAGTCGTCTAGCTGAATTAGGTGAAATTTTTGAGAGTTGCGGCGTGAATGGCACAGAAAAAGATCCTTTGATTGAAGGCGGACATTATTTAGCCGAAAACCCTTTGAGCTGGGGTTACTGGGGTGCAACTGAAGAAATGTGGCTCGGCGGAAATTGGGCGAGAGGCAAAGCCGTTAAAAATGATATTTATAAAAAGGATCCAGATCATAATTTCTGTAATATTTTATCAGGCGCCAGAAACTTTTTAGGCGGTTATGATGATATTCCTAATGAATTTAGCATTCAGTTATGGCGCATTAATCCATGTTGTCCAGGCACACATTTTCCGATGGGCGATGCAAGAAAAGAAAAAGTTGTCGATGTTTTGGAGCGCGCTTCAAAAAACTTGGTTTTCAGAATGCTTAACGAAGGAAAGCCATTAAAAATGGGAGAACATCTCGGTGTTTCTCAAGAAGAATCTAAAGCCAAAAATGCTGATTTGAAAAACATCTGTTTGTATTGCGATGAATTTATGAAATGTCATAAAGATGAAATTTTTGATAAAAATGGCGTGATGGCAACTGATGCTATTTCATAACTGATTAAAGCTTGTGAAATGTCACTATCCCATAAAGAAATTATTCAAGAGTTACTAACGAAGAAAAATACGGGTGAAATTCCTTATATTTCTGTTGAAGATTTATATCGACAAAAACATAATGATTTTCTTGTTTTTGACACACGTGAAGAGGCTGAATATAATGTGAGCCATTTGCCAAATGCAATTCATATTGGTTATGAAAATTTTGACTTAAAAAGTTTTCAAAATCAGTATTCAAAATATTCACAAATCATTCTGTATTGCTCTTTAGGTGTACGCTCAGAACGCATAGGCATTCAACTTCAGAAAGCAGGATTTCAATCTGTCAACAATTTATATGGCGGGATATTTCATTGGGCTGACTTTGATTATCCACTTTTTGATTCTTCAAATGAAATCACCGGGAAAGTTCATGTTTATAGTTTAAAATGGGAAAAATATCTTTTTAAAGCCAAAGCTGTTTTATGAGTAAGGAAAAAAAACTCTTATTGATTTTTGCACGACATCCTGAATTAGGAAAATGCAAAACAAGATTAGCTAAAAGCGTTGGCGAACATGCGGCTCTGGAAGTTTATAAATATCTGCTGAAAAACACTGCCGAGATCACTCAAAAAATCAATGTTAAAAGACAAGTTTGGTATGCAGATCAGATTCATAAAAATGACATTTGGGATGATGGTTTATTTGAAAAAAGAGAGCAAATTCAAGGTGATTTAGGTGAAAAAATGCAGCATGCTTTTGAAACTGCTTTTCATGAAAATGCTGAGAAGGTTGTGATTGTTGGGACTGATATTCAAGATTTAAACGAAAAAGTGATTAATCAAGCTTTTAAAAAACTTGATACAAATGATGTGGTGATTGGTCCTGCTTCAGATGGTGGTTATTATTTATTAGGAATGGAAAGTTTGAATCCTGAAGTTTTCCAGCTTAAAGAATGGAGCACATCACAAGTTTTTAATCAGACAATTGATGCGCTCAAGGACAAAAAAATAAGTATTTTAGAGCAGAAAAATGATGTTGATTATCTAGATGATATTAAAGGAAACACAGAATTAGAAAACATTATAAAAAAGTACAAATGACATATATAGAACAAACAGTTGACTATTTAAGAGAGAGAGGTTTTGAGTCACCTGAGATTGGAATTATTTTAGGAACAGGATTAGGGAAGTTACCTGATGAAGTTGAGATTTTAGCGGAAGTCAGTTATAATCATATTCCGCATTTTCCGACAGCAACAGTTGAGTTTCATAAGGGCAAACTGATTTATGGAAATCTTGAAGGTAAGAAAGTTGTGATTATGCAAGGTCGCTTTCACCTTTATGAAGGCTATGATTTTCTTGATGTGACTTATCCAGTTCGAATAATGAATCGATTAGGAATCAAAAAATTATTAGTGTCGAATGCTGCTGGCGCGATTAATCTAGATTTCAAAAAAGGCGATATCATGCTGATTGATGATCACATTAATTTATTGGGCGGCTCACCTTTAGCTTTTAAAGGTGTTTCAAAAACTGGTGATCGTTTTGTAGATATGAGTTGTCCTTACGACAAAAAAATGAGCGAAAAAATTGAGGCGATAGCCAAACGTAATGACATCGCGTTACACAAAGGTATTTATGCTTCAGTAAAAGGACCTCAACTTGAAACAAGAGCTGAATATCGTTATTTGAAAATTATTGGAGCCGATGCTGTTGGGATGAGTACAGTTCCAGAAATTATTGTGGCAAACCACCTGAAGCTTCCTGTTGTTGCTGTTTCTGTGTTAACTGACGAATGTGATCCTGATGATTTACAAGAAGTTGATGTGCAGTCTATTTTAGACATGTCAGCTAAAGCTGAACCTAAAATGATTAAGCTGTTTAAAGAATTAATTGCTGATTTAGAAGTTTAAAAATTAATATTTTAATAAGAATTTAATTAAAAAGCATAGTTTTGAAAACTATGCTTTTTTTGTGATTGTGAGAATTTTATTTGTATTTATTTTATTTTTAGGCTTCGGTGTGACGCAAGCGCAAAGTCAAATTGATGGTTTTCATGTGTCTTATCTTTTCGGGAAAGTGATTATGCATAAACCAGAAATGTCACACCTCGTTCAAGGACCAACGCATGGTTTTTCTTTGTCTTATGATCACTTTTTAACTGGTGAAAAAGAATGGCATCAACTTTACAATTATCCAAGTTTTGGTGTGAGCTTTGTTTATCAAAACATGGGAGCAACGCAGTTAGGGAATGTTTATAGTCTTCATCCACATTATAAATTCTATTTTCTTAAGCGTCGACTGAATTTGAAGTTTGGTTTAGGTTTGGGATACATTACAAACCCTTTTGATAAAATTGATAATCCTAAAAATGTGGCTTACGGATCAAAACTAACAGCTAGTGTTTTATTTGAATTATCTTACCAATCTCAGCGATTGTTTAATCTACCATTAAGATTTCAAGCTGGATTATTTTTGATGCACTACTCAAACGGGAAAATGCAATCACCAAATACAGGTACAAATAATTATGGTCTTTCTGCCGGTTTGACTTATGATGTTTCTGAAGACGTAAATTTTAAGGAGAAAGAAATCACAGAAACTCCAATCAAGCCAATGAATTACCAATTTATATTTGCTTCAGGGTTTAATGATTTAGGATTATTACAATCAAAAAAATATCCTTTCTTTACATTCACAACTTTGGCTGAAAAGCCTTTAACTCATAAAAATGCAATACAACTTGGCGCTGATTTATTTTTGAGCCAAGCTGCAAAAGAACATAACGTTTATAAAGAAGCCGCTTTCCCAAATGATGGTATTTCTGCGGATGATGATTACAAAAGAATCGGACTTTTTGGAGGACATCGTTTTTATATGGGAAAACTTAATGTGGCCACTCAAATCGGTTACTATATATATTACCCTGTTGATTATTTAAAGAGAGTTTATACCAGAATTGGTCTACAATATGATATTTCAAAACACTTTTTTGGTTCTTTATTATTGAAAACACATTTTGCAAAAGCAGAATCAATTGAATTTGGAATCGGATTTAAATTATGAGAAACATTTTTTTTTACATATTTATAATCACATTATTTTCTTGCGATATTGAAGACGCCAAAGATTGCTTGCGTTCACATTCTGAAAAGGAAACCTATGAACAAACCATCATCGCTATTGAAGAAGTGATTGTACGCAGAGATATTCAACTTTCTGTGAAACAATCAACTGAAAATAAATTGGAAATCATCACCGATCAAAAGTCTTTTGAAAATTTAAATATTGAGTTTAATAATCAAACTTTAGAATTAAGTTTGGACAATGTTTGTCCTTTTGGAAATTCAGAACCTTTTGCCGAAATTGTTTTGCATGTGACTGATATTCGACAAATCCGAAATTCAAGTCAGTACACAATACAAAGTCTTGGGCAGCTCAATTTTCCTTTTTTAAGATTGATATCTGAGAGTTATAATGACAATGATGCTTTAAATTCTGGCGATTTTAAAATGGATATTGATGTAAATAATTTTGGGATCGTCAGTTCAGGTATTTCAGATTTCTACATCACAGGAAAAACCAATAAAATGTCACTCGGTTTTTATGATGGTTCTGGTGCCTTTTATGGAGAAAATCTTCAGGCACAAGAAGTTGATATATTTTACCGATCGAGCAGAAATTCACAACTTAACGTACAGCAAAAAGCTGTTGGTGAAATTCGCTCGACAGGTTCAATATATTTTCAGCAAACGCCTAACAATTTAGCGATTGAATGTTTTTATACAGGATGTTGGTTTGTGACAGATTAGTCACGTGAGATCTCGATAATCTCAAAAGTAAGTGTGCCATTTGGAACTTTGATTTCAGCGAGGTCGCCTTCTTCTTTACCAAGTAAGCCTTTACCGATAGGAGAGTCAACAGAAATTTTATTTGACTTTAAATCAGCTTCGCTTTGCGCGACCAATTTATAAGTCATTTCTTGATTTGTCTTTGTGTTTTTAAGCTTCACAGTAGAGTGAATCAGGATTTTAGAAGTATCCAATTGAGATTCGTCAATGACGCGTGCATTTGAGACAACTTCTTCTAATTTTGAAATTTTCATTTCCAACATACCTTGTGCTTCTTTTGCAGCATCGTACTCAGCATTTTCACTCAAGTCGCCTTTGTCTCTTGCTTCACCAATTGCTTGTGAAGCTTTAGGCCTTTCAACATCTCTTAATTGGTCAAGCTCAGCCTTCAGCTTTTTTAAGCCTTCTTCTGAATAATAAGAAACTTTACTCATAATCTTAGATTTATATCATAAAAAAAGAATCCCGCTTTTACGAGATTCTAAGTTACAAATGTAATAATTTTACAGATTGAAATCAATAGTTTTAAGTTATGTTTAAAAAAGTCCTCCTGATATTTAGCTTGTTAATTGCTTTGACTTCTTGTGAATCAGATGATGAAAGAAGAAACAATCCTAATTTGGTTGATCTAAATGTTGACCTGCAAATCAGCTTAAATTTACCCCAATTTATCGATCTTAATTATCCAGGGAATGCTGTTTATGTGGGAACTCAAGGCAACCTTGGAATTATTATTGTCAATACTGGTAATGACTTTTTAGCTTGGGATGCTGCTGATCCAAATTTATTGCCAAATCAGAATTGTGCACGATTAGAAATTAATGGTTTGAATGCCGAATCAGAGTGTGAGCAACTTAATGTTTACAGTCTTGCGACTGGACAACCAATTTCTGGTGAAAACCTCATCTATCCGCTTTATCAATACAGAGTGGTTCAATCAGGTGATATTATTCAGATTTATAATTAAGTCTATTATTTATTTTTTCAAGATCAAAATGAAATTTGATTTGATTTGTAGTCGGTTTTTCAACTGAGTTGATGATGATTTCTTCGCCTTTGTATTTTGCAATAATCATGTAATGCTGACCTTTAAAATAGATATTTAAAACGTCAGCTTCTTCAGTGGCATTTTCAGATATTTTAATTTCTTCAGGATAAATAATGGTTTTTTCACTTGAAGGCTTGATCTCAGGAATCATGAGTTGATTGACCTCTCCAAAAAGCGAAGCGCAGTACATGTTTTTAGGTTTGGTATAAACGGCTTCCGCTTTTCTGTAATCTATTTGTTTGCCGTTTTTTAAAATCATAATGCTATCTGCAAAACCTAGTACATCATCCATGTCGTGTGTGGCAACAATCAGGCTGATATTTTCTTTTTTGAGATATGAAAAAATCTCTCTTCTCAGTTTATGTTTTTTAAATTGATCAATATGGCTGAAAGGTTCGTCAAATAAAATCAGCTGAGGTTTTTTGGCTAAAGCACGACCGATGGCAACACGCTGTTTTTGTCCGCCACTCAAGTTTTTCACCATTTTATCTTTTAAATCTTTAAGTTCTAAAAGTTGAAGAAGTTCATCAGTTTTCTGCTGACTTTCCTCTGGAAATTGACGTGAGAGATGTTTTTTTATGTTTTCTTCAACACTGATGTATGGCATCAAATCAAACTCTTGCGCAAGATATTTGAAATGTTCATAACCGGGAATTAAATTGTATTTCGGTCCTTTAATTTCATCTTTTCTCCAAAAAATTTGCCCTTCTTTTAAATCATAAAGTCCAAAAATAGATTTGAGAAGTGTGCTTTTACCGCAACCGCTTTCGCCAATAATCGCAGTAAATTCTCCAGGTTGAACTTCAAAATTGATATTTTTCACACCTTCAGAAGCATTGTGAAGGTAGGTCAGGTTTTTAACTTTTAACATGATACAAAGATGAATAAAAAAATCCTGATGAGATATCAGGATTTTTGAGAATTAATATTTTAGATTGTTATTGAACAATCAATTTTTCTGTTGTTGTTTTTAAGCCATTATTCATCTTTACAAAATAAACGCCGCTCGATAAATGACTGACATCAATAACTTGATTTTCTGAAGTTTCTTGAGAAAGAATTTCGCGTCCATTGATATCGTAGATCTGAACATTAACTTTTTCAAAATTCAATTGACCAAAATCTATTTCAAAGTGACTTTGAGTTGGATTAGGGAAAATCTTAAAATCAGATTTATTAAAACTTTCATTATTTAAAGTACAATTTAGTAGATCAGAAGGTGGTAAATCAAAAGCTTCAGTTTGATCATATCTACTGTATGCAGAACCTTGGTTAGCGCTATAACCTAAACCACGACGTGCAAAAACTTCCCAAATTAAACATTGATTTGCGCCGTTGTTAATCAGTTGGTCTGCTTGTAAAATAGCATCACGTCCGTCAATAAAACCAGGGTCACAAGATTGTAGTTTTAAACCATCAATCACAAGTTGCATTACTTTATTGTTACCGCCATCACCATTGTATAAATCTGGATCATAACCGTAAACATCGATAAATTCCCAAGTTAAATCCCAAAGCATTGTTGCCCAAACAAATCCAATGCCGTGAGGTGCAGAGAGCTGATAGTTGTTCGTTAAATCATAAGTTGCAGGATTAACACTCATATTCGTCGTGTAAGGAAAAGGACGAATTCCAGAACCTGAAATATCTTGGTTAACAGCAAAAGTTCCGTAGCCACGAGCATCTGTGCTTTGGTCACCTTCATTCATTGTCATGATAAGTCCGATCCAGTCGCTCCAGCCTTCACCCATTTGTTCGTCATTAAAAAGACAATTGACGTCAGCTTTTCCACCAGTCAGTCTGCTTGAAATACCATGGCCATATTCATGAGCAATAATGCCATTATCAAAATCTCCATCAATTTTAAATGGACCATTATTTGCGATGCTGGTTGTTATTGTTTCATTGTTTTCAAGAGCAGAAATTAAATTTTGCCCATCATATTGAGTGATCATTAATGATGGAATGCTAATTGAAGTATTTTCTCCGCCCATTCTGATAGGTTGTCCAGCTTCATTATTGACAACAATCACAGCAATGGCGCCTGCGTTTTGGGCATTCATAACTTTGTCAGTAAAGCTGCAATTTCCTCGCTTAATAACAGCAATTTTTCCATCAATTTCAGCTGGATTGGTTAAGTTATTACAAGCTTCATAATCATTAAAGCTAGTAAAGTCTTCAGCTAAAACAAGATTAGCGATTAAAGCTTCAGTTGTTAATGCTGGACCAAATCCAGCTTCGACACCATAATATTCTCCTGAAGCGCTCGAATTTATGATGTTTATTTGTGGTAAAGGCTGGCCTGTTGTTGCCCATAAAAACATTTGCATTCTTGGGCTGTAACCATCTGGTGGCGTACCAAAGTTTGCGTTATTAATACCGCTGCCATCTTGCGCATCAGCATAAACTGGGTCATTTTCGTAGAGCGAAGATGCTTCATAATTTTTCTGTTGAAAGTTGCCAGCTTCTTCATCAAAACCGTAGGCAAACCATAGGTCGTGCATCATATTATTACGAACAAAAAGGTTTGTAATTGCTGCATCTTCATTAACCACTGCAGGCTGGTTTTCTTGAAAAGGGAAATCAAAATTAAGATTAGTGCCTCCGTCAGGTGAGTAGCCAGGAGAATCATTTCCAGCTCTATCCTCATGAGCATAGACATTATTTCCTCTCGTAATTGTGTATTCTGCACCTTCAATGCCATCTGTATCATGCCAGCCATAAGGAGAAGCAATCACGTTAGCAGGATTAATTAATAAAGATGTTTCTCCATGATTAGGTGACTCGACAGTAATGTCGAAAGCGCGATATTGAGCATTGTCACTTAAAGTGGACTGCTGAAATAAAACAGATCTTTTCTGTTGAATTTTTTTATATTGCTTTAAACCTAAAAATTTTTGATGATTATGATTTTCAAAATTACAGCTGAGTAGCCAATCGTTCTGATCGATGATTTCTCCTGAGCTAGCATCTAATCTAAAACTCCACCAGTGTTCAGTATTTTTAAGATAGATACTGATATCCCAAGCTAAAACAAGTGCATTATCAATTTCTTGATAAACCAACTGAGCAAGAATTTTTTCATGTGAAATCGAGTTGTTTTCTAATTCGTAAGAATTCTTAGTTTTACTCTCAATAATTCTAGTTTCAGAATTCTTATCTAATTGAAAATAATTAGCAGCAATATTGATAGCTTCTTTGACATCAAGACTTGCAGATGTGTTTGAAATTTTATCGTTGAGACTTGAAGTGAAATTGTGACTTTGTAAAGAAACTTCTTGATTTTTGACTAAAAAAGTACCAATTGCATTGTAAATAGGAACCCCATTTAAACTTTGTTGTATATAAATTAAATCGGCATCAAGACTTTCAGAGAAATGCTGACTGCTTAATTGCAATTGATCAACATCTTTAAAATCTAATCCTTCAGTTGAAGCATTGCGCTTAAGATAATCTTTGATAAATTGTGAGTTGTTCTGAGCAAAAAGGCTTGACGATATGATCATCAAGCCTAATGTGAAAAGTAAAGTTTTAAACTTCATTAAATTTGATTTTTTCTGCAAAATAAGTCGAATTTAATGAAAGACTGATTTAACCCATGTTAAAATTATTTCAGGTTATGTGGGTTATAGCCAAGATATTCGGTTTGTGTTTCTGTGAACTCAATACCATGTTCTTCTAATTCTTTCAAAATAGGTTTATAAATCTCAGGATAAATTGGTCTGAGAACACCAGGTCTAGTAATTTCTTTTTTGATCATTTTTATAATCGCAATTCCTAATGGTAGACCAACAGTTCGAGACATGGCTGTAAATGTTTGATCTTCACCAATGCTCACCATTGTTGAGTCAATTTGTTTTTTTTGACCATCGAGTTCATACCCAAATTTATGATACATCACAATCATATCTTTGTCATCAGGTTTTAGCATCCATTTTTCTTCAAGAATTGATTGTAGAGCTTGTGCTGGCGTTGCGTTTTTGATACCGATTGTTTTTTTGTTGTTGAAAATATCTAGATCTAAAAGTTTCTCCCAAAGCAAATCATCTTGATCGATTTTTAGACTGTGTCGCAGTTTTAATTCAACAGAATCTGTTGGTGAGTAAGGCAAAAATGTATTGAAAAACTCACGATAAGTCATGTGTTCTGAATCTTCTAAAGTGTAAGTATCGTCAGTTACACCAAGTTGAACAAATACATTCCAAGCTTTACTAAATCCGACACGGCGCAGCGTTCCTCTATATAAAGTTGGTATATCTTCGATGCCGTAAACTTCACGGTAAGCTAATGAGTTTCTGTTGGCTAAACCTTCAAATTGTCCATAGCCAGGAACCTCTAAAAATTCGGTTCTTCTAAATAAACGTTGATAAGGAATGTATTTGTATTTGCCTTCTTGTATAAATTTAGCAGGACCGCCTTGTCCGGCGACGACAACATTTCTGGGATTCCATGTAAATTTATAATTCCAAAGGTTATCATCGCTTTCAGGAGCGACCAATCCGCCGGTGAAAGATTCGAAAAGAATAAGTTTACCGCCCTTATCTCTGATTTCATCGATCACCTTCATGGCGCTCATGTGGTCAACACCAGGATCGACACCAATTTCGTTCATGAAAGTCAAGCCTTTCGTTTTAACTTCTTCGTCAAGCGCAGCCATTTCATCAGAAACATAAGAAGCTGTTGCCATATTTTTACCAAAATTGACACAATCTTTGGCAACCTCAATATGGAATCTTGCAGGAAGCATTGAGACAACCATATCGGCTGCTTTTATTTGCTTCTGTCGTTCCTCTGTGTTAAATATATCGAGTTCAATTGCTTTTGTTGATGGATATGCCGCTGATTTTTTGGCAGCTTGCATATCTTTGTCAGCGATTAAAATTTGTAAGTTATTTTCTTGAGCGTTTGCATCTAAATATCTGACAAGTGCAGATGCCGATTTACCAGCTCCAATGATTAATAATTTAGTCATAGTGTAAATAAATTAGTAAATATTAGTTTAATTGGCACGAATGTAATTAAATAAGTTTAAAATGAGCAAGAAGCTATTAGGTTTAGGATTAGGACTCGGTGGAGTCGCAATTATTTTAGGTGCTTTTGCATCGCATGGTTTAACAAAACACTTAACTGAGAGTCAAATCCTTACTTTTGAAACAGGTGTTCGATACCAAATGTATCAAGCTTTTTTTTTGATTTTAATGAGCTTTGTTAAGGAGTTGAATTCAAAATCGAAATCTGTTGTCTTGTGGCTAAATGTTTTTGGGGTTTTGTTTTTCTCAGGTTCAATTTACGGCCTATCAACAAATACGTTATCAAGCTTTGATTTTACTAAAATTGCATTGATAACTCCTTTAGGAGGAAGCCTTCTTATTTTCTCTTGGTTTTATGTTTTATTTATTGTTTTTAAAAATAGAAAATAATAGAAATACTACTCACTTATTTGGAAATAAGTGTTTAAATTTGTTAGCCAAATGACAATACAACATCATATATTATGCAAAACAAGGATAGTCAAGCGAAAACAATTTCGCTAAAGTCTTACGGCATTCATTCAGATCAAATTAATTATCAATTATCTTCTGAAGAACTTCACAAAATTACAGTAGAAAAAGGTCAAGGTCAAACTGTTGATTCAGGCGCTTTAGCTGTTAACACAGGTAAATTTACTGGGCGATCTCCATTAGACCGTTTTATTGTAAAAGATGAAATCACTAAAGATGAAATTTGGTGGGGCGATATCAATATCCCTTTTGAAGCAGACAAATTTGATAAGCTTTATGATAAAGTCGTCAAATATCTTTCTGATAAAGAAATATTTGTAAGAGATGCATTTGCTTGTGCAGAAGAAAGCTATAAAGTTAATATTCGCCATATCAATGAATATGCGTGGAGTAACATGTTTACATATAACATGTTTTTAAGACCAACTGAAGAAGAACTAGAAAACTTTACACCAGAGTGGACGGTAGTTAATGCGCCAGGTTTTCAAGCTGATCCTGAAGTTGATGGGACACGTGACAAAAACTTTGCAATCTTAAACTTTACTAAAAAGATTGCTTTAATCGGTGGGACTGGATATACTGGAGAGATCAAAAAAGGAATTTTTTCAGCGCTTAACTTTATTCTGCCAGTAGATAAAAATACATTGCCAATGCACTGTTCAGCAAACTCTGGACAAGATGGCGATACAGCAATTTTCTTTGGGCTTTCTGGGACTGGTAAAACAACATTGTCTGCAGATCCTGAACGTCAACTTATTGGTGATGATGAGCATGGTTGGACAAATGAAAACATTGTCTTTAACTTTGAAGGTGGCTGCTATGCAAAAGTGATTGATCTGACTGAAGAGAAAGAACCTGATATTTATGGCGCGATCAGACCAGGTGCAATTCTAGAAAATGTAACAATCCGAGATGGAAAAGTAGATTTTGAAGATTCTACGATTACACAAAATACAAGAGTCAGTTACCCAATTTATCATATCAATAACATCATGAAGCCTTCGGTAGGGAAAAATCCTAAAAATATTTTCTTCCTAACGGCAGATGCTTTTGGTGTGTTGCCTCCGATTAGTAAGTTAACACCAGGTCAAGCAGCTTATCACTTTATCAGTGGTTATACTGCAAAAGTAGCAGGAACTGAAGCTGGTATTGATGAGCCTTTACCGAGTTTTTCAGCTTGTTTTGGCGCACCATTTATGCCGTTACATCCAACACGTTACGCTGAAATGTTGAGTGCAAAAATGAAAGAAAGCGGAGTTAACGTTTGGTTGGTTAACACAGGTTGGACAGGTGGACCTTACGGCGTCGGATCAAGAATGAAATTGAAATACACGCGAGAAATGATTTCATCAGCATTAGAAGGTTTACTTGATAATGTTGAGTATGAAACACATGAAGTTTTTGGTTTAAATATGCCTAAAACATGTGAAAACGTTCCGAATGAAGTGCTTAACCCTAAGTCAACTTGGAGTGATGGAAAAGCATATGATGAGAAGGCAGAAATATTAGCTAAATCATTCAAGAACAACTTTAAGAAATTTGAAGATTACGCAAATGAAGAAATCATGAATGGAGGACCACTTCATTAATTGATTTTGACATAAGATATTAAAAAAGCCTCTCAAAATATTTTGAGAGGCTTTTTTGTATTTTAAAAAATGACAGTAAATTTTATTTTTTATCGTCTTTAATATAATTCTCTAAAGCCATTGTCATCGATGGAGCTTCTGGTGTTGGTGCTTTAATTTGAACTTTTAAACCGTGTTTTTCAGCCATTTTTAAAGTTGTTTTGCCAAAAGCAGCTATGCGAGTGTCTTTCTGTTCAAAATCAGGAAAGTTCTCAAAAAGAGATTTGATTCCGCTTGGACTGAAAAAGACAACGACATCATAAAAAACTTCTTTTAAGTGAGATAAATCACTTACAACAGTTTTGTAAAAAATACCACGTGTCCAATCCACACCGATTTTGTCGAGTTGTTGAGGGACAACAGGTTTTAAACTATCAGAAGAAGGCAATAAAAACTTTTCATCTTTATGTTTTTTAATGCTTGCAACTAAATCTTGGAAGTTTCTTTTGCCGACATAAATTTTACGCTTACGGTAAACAACATATTTCTGTAAATAATACGCAACAGCTTCACTCTGGCAGAAATATTTCATGCTGTCAGGGATTTTGAAACGCATTTCTTCAGCGATTCTAAAGTAATTATCAACAGCATTTCTACTTGTTAAGATAATTGCAGTGAAATCATTTAAATCAATTTTTTGCTGACGAACTTCTTTTGATTCAACACCTTCAACGTGAATAAACGGAATAAAATCAACTTTTACTTTGAGTTTGTCTTCGAGTTCAGCGTAAGGTGAGTTTTCAACTTTGGGTTCTGGTTGGGAGATGAGAACAGTCTTGACTTTCATGTGTGTTTGGTTTTGAAACACCCTAAGAGTTAAGCCACTTATAGCTAATAACTAGTGGTGCTATTTCAAGGCTGCAAATGTACAAAATAAAATAATACCAATCTTGTATTATGTACTTTCTATATCTGTATATGTAGTTTCCTATAAAGACAAGGTTTGTCAGGCAAAATAAAACAATAACGAGATAAGAAAATCCTTCAAATTGAATTTTATTATAGGTTAAAATCGCAGTAAGAGGTAAAATAAGTAAAGAGGCATATCCCAAACTTGCAATTTTGAAGAAAATATAATTGAGGATTAAGTCTGTTTTATTTATAAAAAAACCAACACAAATCTCTAAAAGACTTTTGGATATAATAATGATTGAAAAAAATAAACCAATATGTGAAAAGTTAACGATGTCAGAGTTCGTTTTTAAAGTTTCAATTTGCATCATGCTAATGCTCATAACACTGATCGTAATGATAAAAAGTATTAAATCAAACCAAATAATTTGTTGCTTGAGTCTTTTCTTTTCCGCGAAATAAGATTTTAAAAAATCAAGCTTAAAAAATAAATAAAACTCATTGGTGTTGATATATTTGGCAGCAACAATCAAAAGGAGGATAGCTAAATAAATAAAGCTAATCCAATCAGATGAACTTGTATGCCTAACAATAACCTCCACAATTTTTTTCTGCAAATGTAAATTAATTTGTTGTTTTGTTAACTCAATCCATGGACATAAAATATTTACCTTTGCGGCACAAACTTTAGCAAATCAATGAACAAACGATTGGTGATCATACCAACTTATAATGAATGCGAAAACATCACAGATATCATTGATGCTGTTTTTTCGCTTCCACTTGATTTCCATCTCCTTGTTATTGATGATAATTCTCCAGATGGGACGCCTCAATTAGTCAAAGATTTGCAGAAAACTTACCCTAATCTCTTTCTTGAGGTAAGACTTAAGAAAAACGGTTTAGGAACCGCTTACATTCATGGTTTTAAATGGGCTTTAGAAAAAGGCTATGAAAAGATTTTTCAGATGGATGCCGATTTTTCTCATAATCCTAAAGATTTGGTTGAAATGGATAAAGCATTTCTAACCGATGGTGCAGATGTTGTTATAGGATCTAGGTATTTAACAGGTGTAAATGTTGTTAACTGGCCGATGAAAAGGGTTTTGATGTCTTGGGGCGCCTCAAAGTATGTAAAGTTGATCACAGGTTTAGAAATAGAAGATACCACGGCAGGTTTTGTAGCTTATAGAAAAGAAGTGCTTGAGAAAATTGACTTGAATCGCATAAAGTTTATAGGTTATGCTTTTCAAATAGAAATGAAATATAAAGCTTATCATTTAGGTTTTAATGTCAAAGAAATTCCGATTATCTTTACCGACAGAACTCGTGGAAAATCTAAAATGAGTAGCAAAATAATAACAGAAGCAGTATTTGGTGTAATCCGTATGCGCTTCCGTAAAATGATAGGTAAATTGTAGATGGTATATTTAATTAAACATGCGAAGATTGTTAATGAAGGAAAGATAACTGAAGGTGACGTTCTGATTGAAGATCATATCATTAAAGAGATCAATTCTTCTATAAGTGTTAAATCAAGCGAAACAAAAGTGATTGATGCTGAGGGAAACTATTTAATCCCTGGTATGATCGACGATCAGGTTCATTTTAGAGAACCAGGATTAACACATAAAGAAACAATTTTGACAGGTTCGAAGGCTGCTGTTTCTGGCGGAATCACATCTTTTTTTGAAATGCCGAACACGAATCCACAGACTACGACACAAGAGAAATTTCAAGAGAAAATAGAACTAGCTCAAAAAGGAAGTTTTGCTAATTATGCTTTCATGTTTGGCGGAACGAATGATAATTTAGAGGAGATTAAAAAGATAGACCCTCAAACAACGCCTGCACTGAAGCTTTTTTTGGGTTCTTCTACAGGAAATATGTTGGTTGATGATGAAAAGGTTTTAAAAGAAATTTTTGAAAACTCACCGATTATAATCTCTGCACATTGTGAAGATGAAGCTACAATTAAAGCAAATTTAGATAAAGCAATTGAAGAATTTGGTGAAGAAATCCCGATAGGCCAACACCCGAAGATCAGAAGTGCTGAAGCTTGTTATTTATCTTCTTCAAAAGCGATAAAACTCGCAGAGGAAACAGGGGCTCGATTACATGTTTTTCATTTATCAACAGCAAAAGAAATGCGTCTGTTTAACGGAAAGAAAAAACTCGAAAATAAAAAAATTACAGCTGAGGTATGTGTGCATCACTTGTGGTTTTCAGACGAGGATTATGACGAAAAAGGAACTTTAATAAAGTGGAATCCAGCTGTGAAATCAGCACAAGATCGTCAAGCACTTTTAGAGGCGCTTAAAAATAACAAAATCGACGTGATAGCTACTGATCATGCGCCTCATACTTTAGAAGAAAAACAAAATACTTATACAAAAGCACCAAGCGGCGGACCTTTAGTTCAGCATGCTTTACCAGCTCTATTCGAATATTATCATCAAGGCGTTTTGAGTGTTGAGCAAATTGTGGAGAAAACATCTCATAACCCTGCAAAACTTTTTGATGTTGAAAAAAGAGGCTTTATTAAGGAGGGTTATTTTGCTGATTTAGTGTTGGTCAATCTCAACTCGCCTTGGACAGTCAATCAATCTAATATTTTTTATAAATGTGGTTGGTCACCATTTTTTGGAAATACCTTTAAATCGAGAATTACGCATACTTTTGTTAACGGACATCTTGTTTATAACAACTTTAAGTTCAGTGAAGAAATGCCGGGACAGCCATTAAAATTTGACAGATGATAAAACGTCTTAGTTATATTTTTTTTATTCTAATCATGATGGTTTCATGTCAGGAAACTTATGAGGTATCTAAACCTGATCAATTGATTGGTAAAGAGAAAATGATTGAGATTGTCACTGATATGATGATTCTTGATGCTGCAGATAATGTTTCTGATATTCCTTTGAAAAAAAACAACATTAGCTCTTATCAATTAATTTCTGAAAAATATGGAATTGATAGTATTCAGTTGAAGCAAAATCTGAATTATTACAATACTCAATTTGATGAGAATTTAGAAATTTACAAGGAGGTGAAAGCAAATGTGGAAGCTAAGAGAAGCGCCTTAGATGAGCCGAAAGAAGATTCAGACTCAACCTCAGTAAAAACAATTAAGTAAAACAACTTTAAGATTCTTCTTCTTTATCGTGATATGCGATAAGTTTGATACTGTCTTCTATTGATCTAAATTCAAAATTTAATAGCTCTTTGATTTTTGAATTATCGTAAATTAATTTAGAATTCAGATTTTGTATTAAATTCAAGTTGATTTGTTTCTTGTAGCCAAACACAGAAATCATCGATTCTATCACCCAGAGAATATACATCAAAGTTTTGCTAAGCTTAATGCTAGGAGGTTTTGCACCATACGCATTAGCGATAAGCGTCATCACACGTTTAAAGTCTGTATTTTCGCTGACCAAGATAAAACGTTGTTGTTTAACCTCATGTTGTGTGAGTTGATACATGATTTCAACACAATCATAAACATCAACAAATCCCGTTTGTTTAGGAATGTAAAAAGAAAAACCAGCTTTTGCCTTTTTGAGGATTAATCCGCTGCCTGACGCTTCAAAACCATCACCAAGCACAACACCAGGGTTCACAATAACTGCATTTAAGCCTTCTTGCGTTGCTCTCCAAACCTCTCGCTCTGCACCATATTTTGCAATGGCATAAATGTTTGTTTTGTCTTGCTCAGAGATCGTGATTTTTTCGGTGATTCGGTCAGAAATTTCATCAGGACTCAGTGTCGCAATTGAGCTGACGTGACAAAGTTTTTCAACTCCGTAATCCAAAGCAAAATTGACAATGTTTTTAGTTCCCTCAATATGTAATCGTCTCATTTGTTTATAATCTGAAGGCGAATTGCTGATAAGCCCAGCGCAATGGTAAAGATGCTTAATTTGAGTTTTAAAAATCTCTTCTAATCTAGGAACATCTAAAATGTCCGCTTTTTCCCATTTGATGTTTTCAGAAATAGATTCTGAGGTAATTGCATCATATTTTAAAAGAACATCAATACTGTGTTTTTTCTTTAGTTCACTCCTAAAAATAGCAATTGATCTTTCTTTTTGAAGAATTAATTTGGCTAATAGATGCGTGCCTAAAAAACCTGTTGCGCCTGTCACTAAATTCATGCTGTAAATATACTCAGGTTATAGGAAAAAAGAAGCATTATAATATCTTTGTACCAAATTATTAAAAGATGAAAAAGGATTTTGTAAAAGAGGTCACCTGGAGAGGAATGGTACACGATGTCATGCCAGGTACACAAGAGCATTTGAATGAAGAGGTAAGAGCTGCATACGTTGGTATTGACCCCACTGCAGATTCACTTCATGTTGGGCATTTGGTTGGTGTGATGTTGTTAAAACATTTTCAGTTGTCAGGTCATAAACCTGTTGCTTTAATTGGTGGTGCAACTGGAATGATAGGTGATCCGTCTGGGAAATCAGATGAAAGAAATCTACTAGATGAAGAAACGCTTGCAAAAAACCAAGCAGGCATTAAAAAACAATTATCTAAGTTTTTAGATTTTGAAAGTGATGCTGAAAATGCTGCAATTTTGGTTAATAATTATGACTGGATGAAAGAATTTAGTTTCATTGATTTTATTCGTGATGTTGGAAAACACATGACTGTCAATTATATGATGTCTAAAGACTCTGTCAAGAAAAGATTAGATGCATCATCTCAAGTCGGTCTGAGTTTTACTGAATTTACTTATCAATTGGTTCAAGGCTATGATTTTTTACATTTATTTCGCCATCATTCATGCAGTTTGCAAATGGGTGGTAGTGACCAGTGGGGAAATATCACAACCGGAACTGAGCTGATAAGAAGAGTTGACCAAGAAAAAGGTTATGCCTTGACTTGTCCTTTAATCACAAAAGCTGATGGAGCTAAATTCGGAAAAACAGCCTCTGGTAATATCTGGTTAGATCCTGAAAAAACATCTCCTTTTAAATTTTACCAATTCTGGTTAAATACAAGTGATGATGATGCAGAAAAGTTTATCAAGATTTTTACTTTTAGAGATCAAGAAGAGATTGAAGGCTTAATTGAAAAGCATAAAGCAGAACCTCACTTGAGAACTTTACAAAAAGTATTGGCTGAAGATTTAACAATCACGGTTCACAGTGAAGTTGAATTAGAAAAAGCCAAAAAGGCAACGCAAGTTCTTTTTGGTAAATCAACTTTTGATGATTTAGCGTCAATTGATGAACAAACTTTTTTGGATGTGTTTGATGGTGTGCCTCAAGCTGAAACTAGCTTAGAAGATTTTAATGATTTAGAAATTGTTGAGGTTTTAACGACCTTGTCTGGGTTTATGAAATCAAAAGGAGAGGCGAGAAGAGCTTTAAAGCAAAACTCTATATCGGTGAATAAACAAAAAATTGATGCTGATAAAAAAATGAGTCCAGAGGACCTTATTAACAGTAAATATGTGCTAATAAGTAAAGGGAAGAAGCAGAATTATCTTTTAGTTGTAAGATCATAAAGGCTGTAAAAATAATAAAGCCCCGAAAATTCGGGGCTTTACCTTAACTAACCAATCTATTATGAAAAAACTTCATCCTACCACAAACATAAAACAATTTTTCAATTAAAAAATGATTTTCAAATAAAAATTATATTTTTATATAAAAGTCATAACGCCATAAGGTTACAGCCCCTAATATCACTATTGTCAAATCTTCCTATCACTTCAAATTTACTTTTTGTTAATTTTCTTCCTAAATCTTGTGTTGCAATAAAGCTACATGAGTGTAAGTTTGCAAGATCAATAACATTAATACCCCCATTTTTATTTTCACCAATGAGCTGTAAAGGATCTTCAGTATCACGTATTAATACTTGCATTTGTTTTGGTAAATCGAAAACTCCATGGCCTTTGCTATAGGCTTGCGACAATAGTTCTGTCATCCCATATTCGCTGTGTATTTTATCTGTATTGAAACTCTTTTTTAATAATTGATGTACTTCTTCACGAATCATTTCTTTGCGTCTGCCTTTCATGCCGCCTGTTTCCATGACAATAATGTTTTCAAGATCAACATGGTAATTTTCAGCAAGATCTAGCAAAGCAAAAGTGACACCGATTAATAAAACTTTCTTTTTCTTGATTTCGGGGTTTTCTAAAGTTTTGACGAGTTCGTCTAGGTTGTTTAAATAAAAGCCACTTTCACTGGATTGACTTCTTTTAATAAAGTCATTTGCCATGTGAACCAAGGATGAGTTATCTCTTTCTAAATAAGAAGGTAACAAAGCTAAAACCGTGAAATCTTCAACTGAACCATAAAACTTCTCAAAAGTGAGAAGACAGCTTTTTTCATATAAATCTGTATCAGCAACATAATGAATGCTTCTTTGCTGACCAGTTGTACCGCTACTCATAAATTGAATGTCAGCATCACAGTTTTTATTTAAAACTTTATGAGATTTGAAAAACTCAATAGGCAAAAAAGGAATTTCTGCTGTTTTTTTTACCTCATCTGGATTGACCTTAAGCAAATCGCAATATTTCTGGTAAACCAAAGTATGCTCATATTGGTATCGAAAAACTTTTAAACAAGTTTTGATAAAATCTTCCTCAGATTGAATATTAAAGATTTCTTCTTCAAGTTTCATAAAAATTGTTTCAGACAAAAAAAGCACCTCAACAGAGGTGCTTTTGCAAATATATTTATTTTAAATTGATTATCTAACAATCAATTTCTTTGTAATGCTATTTGACTCTTGAGTGATTTTAACTAAGTAAACTCCAGATTTTAAAGCTGAAATGTTCAAGCTTTCGTTAGAGTTCATTTCTTGAGAAATAACTGCTTTACCTAAAATATCATAAACTTCAACAGTAAAATCATCTGAATTTGAAGTGTTGATGTTTACATAAGTTCCTTGAGTAGGGTTAGGATAAACGCTAAATTCAGTAGCGTCAAAAGATGTGTTTCCTAAAGTTGCATTGAAATCATCTAAGCTTCTTGGGAATAACTGACCATCTCCTCCAAATTCAGAAACAATACCTACAACATTGTTTAATTGAGTTGATGGAATTACTTCACCAATAAAATCAGCATTTTGAAATTGAGTTCTAAGAATAGTTGAGTTTGATCCATCGGTTAAAGTGTAGTTAGTTCCTGCAGCGAACATTGCAGTACCATCACCTTCAGTAATTGTTACATTTTCGATAGCAACAACTTCAGATTCGTAGTTATTAAAGTTTGTAAGCAACTCATTAATCGTGATAATTTGTGGCACAATTTCGTTGTTATTAGAAGTTGCGACACCTGGATCTTCACTTGGGATGAATTGCATGATACCGTTGTATTCAGATACAGAACCTGTGATCCCAGTGATACCATCTCCAATATTATAAGATGTTGTAATGTTTCCAGCAGGATCATCAATTAATATAGCAGCAGTAGCATCTTCAATATACTTTTGACCTCTAAAGTTTTGTTGGAAAGTCAATATAGCCTCGCTTGATAAAGTGAATAGGCTTCCATCTTGAGCGCTAGCTCTTAAAGCTGCGATATCAGAAACAGTACTTGTAGAAACAACATTAAAGTTAACTTCAGCAGTTACAGCAGGAGATAAAGGTTGGTCGCTTTGATCAAGCAATTCCATGCTAACACTGTGTGCACCTTCACTTAAACCAACTAGGCTAATAGGAGTTGAATCATATTGAGCAATTGGTGTACCACCATCAACAGTGTAAGAGATATAGCCATCACCAGTTCCATTTCCTAAAGCGAAGTTTTGAACGCTAAATTCAACGTCAACGTCACCAGAAGAAATGTTTTGACCTTCAGCAGGTGTTAAAATTGCTAATGCAGGACCAGATAATGCTTCAACTTTAAAGTTGTCAATGTAAAATAAGGAACCATCAACCCAGTCATCAGCGATATCATAAAAACGAATACCAAATTCTTGAGAACCATCTGCTGTTGGCGTGTATTCAAAAGAAATTGTTTGCCATTGGTTAATAACAGCAGGATCAGAATATTGGCTTGGTTCATAACCAGTAGCGTTAAAGACTCTAACTCTTGCTTGGCTGTTAGTTGCGTAAACATCTAGACTTACCTTATAAGTTGTTCCGCTAACTAAACTCACTGACTGTCTGATGTCAGTATTTCCTTGATCCTGAGTAAGTAAATTAACACTTGCAGATGAGTTACCTTCTGAAACAAAAGCTGCATCAGTGTTTTCTGTCAAGTCAGTTGTTGAAAAATCAATAACTGGCCATCCGTCAGGTGCACCTGATGTCCAATCTTCAAAGCTACCGTTGGTTGCCAAGTTTTGACCAACCATCGCAAAGCTAAAAAGCAAAGCAAATAATAAAGTAATTTTTTTCATAATGTTTGTTTTTAATTTTCGCTTCAAATATAGGCTTTTTTAAGCTATTTGTCATTCATAAGTTAATAGACTTAACGATTTGATGATATAAGTCATGATTATCATTTTTAAAATATGGATTTGATAAAGGAAAAATTAATAGTATTTTTATTTGATAATAAAAACTAAAAGAGTTAATGAACATTATCAATTATTGAAAATGCAAACTGCTCTTTTTGGTATAATATTTTTTAGTTATTAAAGGTTAACTAAAGTTTACTAAAAAACTCCTTATCATAATTATTTATTAATTTAGGTGTCTGATATATTTGTCTAAATTTGTATCAGAAATATTTAAAATCTTTATGGAAAAATCAGAGATTACAATTTTAATTGCAGATGACGATCCGGATATTTTAGAAATATTAAGTTATAATCTTAAACAAGAAGGTTACAAGGTTGTAAAAGCTGAAAATGGCGCTAAGGCTGTTAAGAAAGCCAAGAAGAAAAAGCCTGAACTCATCATCTTAGACGTGATGATGCCTGAAATGGATGGAGTTGAAGCCTGTGAGAAAATTAGAGAGATTAAAGGTTTAGAAAATACCGTCATTACATTTTTAACAGCAAGAGCAGAAGATTACTCTCATGTTGCAGGTTACGATGCTGGAGCTGATGACTATATTACCAAGCCTATTAAGCCTAAAGTATTGATGAGCAAAATCAAAGCTTTGCTGCGTCGTTTTAGAACTGAAGGACCTGAAGAATTAAATATTTACAGCGTTGGCGATATGACTGTTAATCGAGATGAATATAAAGTCACTAAAGCTGATCAAGAATTTTCGCTCCCACGAAAAGAATTTGAGCTTCTCGCTTTGCTATCTTCTCAACCTGAAAAGGTTTTCAAACGTGAAGATATCCTCAATACAGTTTGGGGGGATGAAGTGATTGTGGGCGGCCGTACAATTGATGTTCACATTAGAAAACTGCGTGAGAAAATTGGTAACGATAGATTTAAGACCGTTAAAGGCGTTGGTTATAAATTTGTTGTTTAATGTCTATTAAATATAAACGCTCATATAAATTTGCTTTTTTCACTTCGACTTATATCACATTATTTCTAAGTGCACTTATTCTTGTTTACCAGTATTATTTTTTTGAAGTCTTATGGCTTTCTATCTTGATATTTGCACTGCTTTGTTATATCTTTTCTTTTTTTATTATACAATTACGTATAGAGTATTTTATATACAAACGTGTTAAATCTGTTTATGATAGCGTTGCATTGTTAGATGCCGAGTCTTTGAGTTCTCAACGATTAACTTCAGATATGAAAACTTTAACTGCAGAAGTTGAGCGATTTGCCAAACATAAAAGATTAGAAATAGAGACTCTAAAAGGTCGTGACAGTTACCGAAAAGAATTTATGGGTAATGTAGCTCATGAGCTTAAAACGCCACTGTTTACAGTGCAAGGTTATATCTTGACTTTGCTTGATGGCGCTTCTAATGATGAAAAAGTTAGAGATAAATACTTGGCAAGAGCTAGTAAAGGTGTTGATCGTTTGATATACATCGTGAAAGATCTAGATATGATTACCAAATTAGAAACAGGTGATCTTAATCTTTTTCAAGAGAAATTTGATATCAATGAACTTTTGGATGGCGTGCATGATTTGTTGGAAATGAAAGCTGCCAAAAAAGAAATAAGTATCAGTATCCACTCTTATGCAAAACCAATTTTTGTTAAAGCTGATAAAGAACGTATGCAGCAGGTTTTAGCAAATTTAGTAGTTAACTCAATTAAGTATGGTAAAAAGGGAGGGATTGTTAAAATGGTCGTTGAAGACATTTCTTCTCATAAAATAAAAGTAAGCGTTAGCGATAATGGAGAAGGTGTTAAGGCTCAAAATATTCCTCGACTTTTTGAACGCTTTTACAGAGTTGACAAAAGTGGATCACGTAAAGAAGGCGGTTCGGGTTTAGGTTTGTCTATTGTTAAACATATTGTTGAAGCGCATCAAGAAAAAGTGAAAGTCGATAGTGAATATGGTGTTGGTAGTGAATTCTCATTTACTCTAACGAAGTATCAGGAAGAATGAGTTTAGTATCTTCAGAATTCAATTTTTGAAATCCAGTGTATTTTTGGTCCATACTCATGAAATCTGCGGCTTCAATGTCTTTTTGATTTTTGTAATCAAAGATTCCTTTCTTTTTGAGGTGTTTGGCTAAATAAATTTGTTCTGGTTGCTGAGGTGTCGGAATCAGAATTCCTTTTTTATGAAGCCGCGCTAAATCCATCAAACTTGAATAACCAGATCTACATATTATATATGACGATGCATTAAGTGTGTCAGAAAGTTCCTGACTTGTCATATAATTGACATAAGTGAATCTATGATATTTGAAGGTTTTCTGTTCATCCTCTAAGCGTCCACCTATCATAATTGATTTTTCTTCTTTCTTCTCAAAAATAGCAATCAATTTTTTTTCTAATAAACTGCGCTGAGGCTCTGGGCCAGACAACAAAACACAAAAATCATAAGTTGAAGGAGCTTCTTTTTTTTTAAAAGCAGAACATAAGCCGATGTAATGTATTTTATTCTCAGCTTTTTTCCATTGAGATAGCCGACCACTTAATTTGTTTTCCCCTCGACTATCAGGAACCCAAATTTGATCAAATTTATTAAGGAAATATCTGTAAATAACATGAGGGAGCCAAGCTGAAAAATGATATTTAAGGTTGAGCTGATGTGAAACGATCACCGATTTTACAGTTTTGCTTCTGACGCCTAAGCGATTATCAGAAATAATTAAATCGATTTTTTCAGCATTACAAATTTCACGTGTTATCCTTTTTTCTCTTTTTATATGAAGAAGCATTTTAAAACTCGCTTTAAATAAGCTGAGTTTCATGTAGGTTTTCCCTTGACTATAAATAATATCAGCAGATTGAAATTGATAGCTTTTTAATTCTGGAAATTCTTTATTTAATATGTCTAAAGCTTTGCCATCACTTGCAATCACAATGCGGTGCTCTTGAGATAGTAGTTTTCTAATAATCGGAATACAACGCGTCGCGTGACCCAAACCCCAATGAAGTGGTGCTACAAGAATATTTAATTTTCGCATCAATTTTTATTTCAGTTTGAGTACAACCTTTAAATCCTTAATTTTACAAAAAATTTAATTGTGGGGAGTAAAAATAAATTAAAACGTTTTAAAGAAAACGAAACATTTGAAAATGTTATACAGCCAACGCGAGAAGAAGTCGTTGAAGAAAGAATGAAATACAGAGGCCAGTGGGCTTCTTCATTCTTTAATAATGAAAATCCAATTGTATTAGAGCTTGGTTGTGGCAAAGGCGAATATACTGTTGAGTTGGCTAAACAGAATCCTGACAAAAATTTTATTGGTATCGATATTAAAGGTGCACGTTTTTGGCGAGGCGCAAAAACAGCTACAGAAGAGAATCTTGATAATGTTTGCTTTATCAGAACACAAATAGAGCTCGTCCATCATATTTTTGAAGAAAATGAAATCAGCGAAATCTGGATTACCTTCCCTGATCCTCAAATTAAATGGAAAAGAACAAAACATAGAATGACAAATCCTGCTTTCTTAGAAAAATATAAACATATTCTCAAGCCAGAAGGAATTATGCATCTAAAGACAGATAGTGAATTTATGCATGGTTATACATTAGGTATTTTAGAAGGTTTATCCTATAATATCATATATGCACATCATGATATTTACGTAAATCATGAAGCGCCAACAGAAGTTGTAGGCATCCAAACTTTTTATGAATCGCAATATTTGAAAGAAAACAAAGCGATTACATATTTAAAATTTAATTTTAAATCATAATTTGGTAGAGCTACAAGTTTATATACTCACTTACCTTGCAGCCTTGGCTGGAGTTATTCCGCCTGGTCTAATCAATATGTCTGTTGCAAAAGCTTGCCTCAATCGTGGTAAAAGAGCTGCATTTATGATGGCTGTTGGCGCCAGTATTATCGTTTTAATTCAAGCCACAGTTTCAGTTCTTTTGTCCTCATATATTTTTAATCATCCATTTGTTAAAGGGATGTTGTTAAGAACAGGTTTGGTGATTTTAATTTTGATGATGCTTTATTTTTTATTTACAGCGATTTATAGTAAATCCAAAAATGAGATAAGTAAATCGAAATCTTCTCGTAGCTTCTTAAACGGTCTTTTAATTGCTACTTTAAATGTTTTTCCTATTCCTTATTTTGTAGTTTTATCAACTGTTTTTGGATCTGAGTTCGAATTTAAATTCACGATTATAAATATTATTCTTTTTGCTTTAAGTGCGGCATTGGGGACATTTACAACCTTATATGCTTACATTGTTTTTTTTATAAAAATTGAAGATAAGACCACAACCTTTAAAAAATATTCAAACTATTTCATGGCAGCTTTGATGCTTATCTTGGCTTGCGTTACTACATGGAGAATTTATTATAAAGGCGGATGAAAAAGACAGAAGATTTTTATGAAAAAGTTTATGAGGTTGTCCGTCAAATTCCTGATGGAAAAGTCACCAGTTATGGAGCAATTGCAAAAGCAATAGGCGCAACCAAAAGCGCAAGAACTGTTGGTTACGCCATGAATAATTCATTAAAAAGTGACGCTGGATTACCTGCTCATCGCGTTGTAAACCGAAATGGCGTCTTGACAGGAAAACATCATTTTAATGAAATTGATCTGATGCAAAAACGACTTGAGGCTGAAGGTCATGTTGTTGAAAATGATCAGATTAAGAATTTTCAAGAAGTTTTTTGGGATCCGTTCGAACTCTATTAAAATCAAGATAAAAGCATCTTTATTAATCGCATAAATCGTATATTTGCATTTAGATTAAATCTTAATAAATATCCCATAAGTTTATGAAACTCAATAAAGAAGATATCAAAAAGGCATTGTCAACAATAAGCGTTGCTGGCGAGGGTCAAAACATGGTTGAAAGCGGTGCAGTTCAAAATATAATCACTTTTGGTGATGAGGTTATTGTTGATTTGAAATTGAAAACACCAGCTTTAAATATTCGTAAACGTGCCGAAGTAGATGTAATGAAAGCTATCCACGAAAAGGTTTATGAAAAAGCAAAAGTTGAAGTTAAAGTTTCTGTTGAAGCATCATCTCAAAAGAAACAAACAAACGAGATTAAAGGTAAGCCTATTCCAGGTATTAAAAATATAGTCGCAGTTGCTTCTGGTAAAGGTGGCGTCGGAAAATCTACAATCACAGCTAATTTAGCTGTTAGTTTATCTAAACTTGGTTTTAAAGTTGGCTTGCTTGACGCTGATATTTACGGACCTTCTGGGCCAATTATGTTTGATGTTGCTAATGAAAAACCATTATCAGTCAATGTAAATGGTAAATCAAAAATGAAACCTATTGAAAACTACGGCGTCAAAATGCTATCAATTGGTTTTTTTACTAAACCAGATCAAGCCGTTATTTGGAGAGGACCAATGGCTGCAAAAGCATTGAACCAAATGATTTTTGATGCTGATTGGGGAGAGTTAGATTTCCTTTTAGTCGACCTACCTCCAGGAACTGGAGATATTCATTTATCTATCATGCAATCAATGCCTATTACAGGCGCTGTTGTTGTGAGTACGCCTCAAAATGTTGCTTTAGCCGATGCAAAAAAGGGTGTTGCAATGTTTAACCAAGAAAGTATCAATGTACCAGTTTTAGGTATTGTCGAAAATATGGCTTACTTCACACCAGCTGAATTGCCAGATCATAAATATTACATCTTTGGTGAAAAGGGAGCAAGCTATCTCGCAAAAGACTTAGATGTTCCATTTTTAGGTGAAATTCCACTTGTACAAAGTCTTCGTGAATCTGGCGATATCGGAAGGCCTGCTGCATTACAAGATGATACATTATTAAGTAATGCATTTTTAGAACTAACAAGAAATGTGGTACAGCAAGTTGTTGATCGTAATGAGAATTTACCTGAAACGGAAGCAATTCAAATCACAACGATGGCTGGCTGTAGCGCTGTAAATAAGTAGAATAATGACAGGACAAGAATTACATGATAAAGTGCAAGTTGCACTTGAAGAAATCAGACCATTTCTTAAAAATGACGGTGGTGATATCGAGCTGCTTGAGATCGAAGATGATAAGCATGTAAAAGTGAAATTGCTTGGGACTTGTATCGATTGCACAGTTAACCAAATGACATTGAAGTCTGGTGTTGAAATGACAATTAAAAAACACGTGCCGCAGATTGAATCTGTGACAAATGTGAAGGCTTAAAAACATTAAGCAAATTTGACAAAAGTCATTTGAATTCTTTTTAGGATCAATGACCTTTGCATTTTCAAAGTAAAAAAATATGATTGAAACAGATATTCTTATAATAGGTGCTGGACCAACAGGACTTTTTACAGTTTTTGAAGCAGGATTATTGAAATTAAAATGCCATTTAATTGACGGGCTTCCACAGCCTGGTGGACAACTTGCTGAACTCTATCCAAAAAAGCCTATTTATGATATACCAGGTTATCCAGAAGTTTTAGCTGGTGATTTGGTTGATAATCTAATGGAGCAAATCAAACCCTTTGAGCCTGGATTTACATTAGGAGAAAGAGCGCAGGATCTAGAAAAACTTGATGATGGAACTTTTATCGTTACGACAGATGAAGGTACAAAACATCACGCCAAAGTTGTTGCTATTGCTGGTGGTTTGGGTAGCTTTGAGCCTCGAAAACCACCAATATCAAACCTAGCAGATTACGAAAAGAAAGGTGTTTCTTATATGGTGAAGAATCCTGAAGATTACCGTGATCAATCTGTTGTTATTGCAGGTGGCGGTGATTCAGCTCTCGACTGGTCTATTTACCTTGCTGATATTGCTTCAGAAGTGACTTTGATTCATAGAAGAAATGAATTCAGAGGTGCTCTAGAATCTGTCGATCGTGTTAAAGAATTAAAAGATTTAGGTAAAATAAAACTAATCACTCCAGCTGAAGTTGTCGGTATAGAGGGTGAAAGCCAGCTTGAATCTCTCGTCATTAGAAAAAACAATAATCCTGAAGAGGATTTTAAAATAGAAACAGATCATTTTATTCCACTTTTTGGATTGTCTCCTAAATTAGGACCAATTTCAAAGTGGGGATTAGAGATTGAAAAAAATGCTATTAAAGTTGATAATTCATTAGATTACCAAACGAATGTTCCTGGTGTTTATGCCATTGGCGATGTGAATACATATCCAGGTAAACTCAAATTGATTTTGTGCGGTTTTCATGAAGCTACGATGATGTGCCAAAGTGCTTACCAGCGTATTTTTCCTGATAAACGTTACGTGATGAAATATACAACTGTTGGTGGTGTAACAGGTTTTGATGGGTCAAAAAAAGAAGCACCTAAAGCTGTGGTTAAAGCAATCGATTAATTTATGGATATCAAAATAACGATTACAGATCGTGAGGGAGAAACTCATGTCGTTGATGCGCCTACTGACATAGCGATGAATTTAATGGAAATCGTAAGATCATACGAATTGGCCCCAGAAGGAACAATTGGTATTTGTGGCGGAATGGCTATGTGTGCATCTTGTCAATGTTATATTAAGTCCGACACTGAGTTACCAGAAATGGAAATGGACGAAGAAGCCATGCTTGCTGAAGCTTTTCATGTAAAAGAAAATAGTAGGCTGGGGTGTCAGATTCCTATTACTGAAGATTTAGAAGGCCTAGTCGTAGAATTAGCACCTGAAGAATAATATATTTTTATAACATTTAAACACTGTTGTTGATTGAATAAATTGGCAGCAGTTCTATTTTGCAATACCTTTTTGTAACTGAATTGTTTTCAAAATCTGATTCCAAACTTTTTCCCTAAGCTGATAAAATGTTTTTAAATTTTCGATTAGTTTTTCACAATTTGTGTCCTGATAAACAATCATTTCTTTGAGTTCATTTTTTAGGTTTTGAGTTAGATGCTCATTCTTTATTTCTTTTTCAAAAAACATTTTCAAAATTTCAAAATTATGTTTTGGAAACTTTTGTTGTAAATATTTAATAGTATTTAAAGATAGATTTGCAATCACTTTTCTTTGACTGAAAACTGAAAAAACTAACTTATGATGCTTTTGACTTGAAGAAATTTTTGAATAATAAAAATCAAAAAAATCCAATTGAGCTTGAGATAGTTCAATATTTTTAATGTCATTAAATTTTATATCAAGATAATCAAACAAGGCGGTAATTTCAGGTGAAGAATTATCTTTGTTTGAATTCATCTTTTCTAAATAATAAATTTCAATTGCATAACTTTCCAAAAAGCAATTTAAATCCTGAGGACTTTCTATCAGTGGAAATAAAAAGTGATCTCTGGTTTCACTTTCATTTTGTCTCGATATTTCTTCTAAGTTCTTTATACAGCTCATATTAAATAATAAAAAAAGCGGCTTTGATTAAAACCGCTTTTGAAGTAAAAATTAATTTTTTTTTATTTAAAAGCAGGAATTCCTGTGACATCTGCACCTGTAATTAGTAGGTGGATGTCGTGTGTTCCTTCGTAAGTGATGACACTTTCTAAATTCATCATGTGTCGCATAATGCTATATTCGCCAGTAATTCCCATGCCACCAAGCATTTGTCTTGCTTCTCTAGCGATATTAATTGCCATGTCTACATTGTTACGTTTTGCCATAGATATTTGTGCTGTAGTCGCTTTGCCTTCGTTTTTAAGTTGACCTAAGCGTAAAGCAAGCAATTGTGCTTTTGTGATTTCAGTAATCATTTCAGCAAGTTTCTTTTGTTGTAGCTGAAAGCTTGCAATAGGTTTGTCAAATTGCATACGTTCTTTTGAATATCTTAAAGCCGTGTCGTAGCAATCCATCGCGGCACCAATTGCACCCCAAGCAATACCAAATCTTGCAGAATCTAAGCAAGAAAGTGGAGCGCCTAAACCACTTTTGCCAGTTAGTAAATTTTCTTTAGGAACTTTCACGTTGTCAAAAATAAGCTCACCTGTTGCTGATGCTCTTAGCGACCATTTGTTATGTGTTTCCGGTGTTGAAAATCCTTCCATGCCACGCTCTACAATTAATCCATGGATACGACCTTCTTCGTTTTTCGCCCAAACAACAGCGATATCACAAAAAGGAGCATTCGAAATCCACATTTTTGCACCATTGAGTAGGTAATGATTACCTTTATCTTTATAGTTTGATGTCATTCCGCTTGGGTTAGAACCGTGATCTGGTTCAGTTAAACCAAAAGCACCCATAAATTCTCCTGAAGCTAATTTTGGAAGAAATTTCTTTTTTTGTTCATCAGTTCCATAAGCGTAAATCGGGAACATCACGAGTGATGATTGTACAGATGCAGTTGATCTTACACCGCTATCACCACGCTCGATTTCTTGCATGATTAAGCCATAAGAAATTTGGTCTAAACCTGCGCCGCCATATTCTTCTGGAATGTACGGGCCAAAGGCACCGATCTCTGAAAGACCTTTGATAATTGATTTCGGGAATTCAGCTTTTTGTGCTGCTTCTTCAATAATCGGACTGACATCTCTTTTAACCCAATCACGGGCAGCTTGCCTGACAAGTCTGTGTTCTTCGGTTAATAAATCATCAATATTGTAATAATCTGGAGCTTGAAAAGTATCTTGTTTCATAATTTCTAATAAATTGACCCAAATTTAAGGAATATTCAGATCATCTTGACTTGACTTTTGTTATAATTTTAGAAAATTCTTAGTCAAAACAAGTTTGTTTTTTATAAGAAGCCAGTTTACATTTTGAGATAGAAATCTTTTACCAAATTGATGTATTCTTCAGTGTAATCATGTCTCGCATTTTCAATCACAAGTTCAGAGATTAGCGTTTCTGTTTTAGTAAACGTCAAATTGATCAAACTTCTTTTAATTTCAGTTTCTTTTCGTCCTTTTATATTTAAAATATCAGAAGGATAGAGTTGATATTTTTCAGCGATTTTAAGAAATTCATTTTCAGCTTGAGCAGGAATAATCACTGAGAAATTTCCTTTTTGAGATAGAAATTTTTTAACGCCAAATATCAATTCTTCAAAAGTTAAGGCATCTTGAAAACGTGCTTTTTCACGTGAAAGATCTAAATTTAAATTGTTTTGCTTTTTAAAGTAAGGTGGGTTAGAGACAATGAGATCGTAAGTTTCGTCGACCTCTTCAGTGAATTCTTGAAAACTAGCGTGATAACAGAACAGACGGTCGCTCCACGGACTTTCTTCAAAGTTGTGAACACATTCTTCAAAAGCGGAATCATCTAATTCAATCCCATCAATTTGTTCAGCATAACTGCGTTGTGCAAGCTGTAAAGCAATAATGCCTGTGCCGCTGCCAACATCCAAAATGCTTTTAGTATTGTCATTAATTTTTGCCCAAGCACCAAGTAAAACAGCATCAGTGCCAACCTTCATGGCAGCATGTTGATGATGGATAGTAAACTCTTTAAAACGAAATGGTTTCTCTGACAAAACTGAAGTTTGTTTTATAGGTATAAATCAAGAAGACCTTCAGGTAGATTAAAGTCGATGCGTTTATTATCTTTATCAATCTCTTTGATAAAAGCATCATTCACAGGTACTAAAATTTCTTTTCCGTCTTTATCAATTAAAAACAAAGCCTGTGGCGAGTTGCTGTCAATACCTTTTATTTTACCAAAAAAACCTTCTTGAGCATCGTGTGCTTCAAATCCGGCAACTTCATGAAAGTAAAATTGTGAATCATCGAGATCAGGAAGTTCAGAAAGTGGTAAGTAAACAGCCTTTTTTATCAAATCCAAAGCATCTGCTTCGTTGTCAACATCTTCAAGTTTAACGCGGAGAAGGTTTGTTTTCTGCAGATTAGATTTTATAATAAAAAAAGGAATCAGCTTGTCGTTAAAATCGACAAGAACTGATTCCAAGTTTGTGTAAGCTCCAGGCTCGTCCGTATCAAGTTTGATTTGAACTTCACCTTTGAAACTAAATTTACTGACAATTTCTCCAAGATAAAAACATTCATCTTTTGTCATCGCCAATTTTTTAAGCTTTGTCTTCTTCGTTAGACTCTTCAGCTTGCGCTTCTTCAGTTTTACCTTCAGCAGCCTCGGCAGCTTCAGCTTCTGCAGCAGCTTTCGCCTCATCATCAGCAGCTTTTGCTTCAGCCTCGCGCTTAGCGTTCACTTCTTTTTCAGCAGCTAATGCTTTTTCTTTAGCATCTTTCTCTTTCTGACGAGCGCTAGCGTTAGCAGAATCAACTTTTGAATTTTTTTCTTCTAACCAAGCTTCAAACTTTTTGTTTGCTTCTTCTTCAGTTAATGCGCCTTTATCAACTCCTGCAAGCAAGTGTTTCTTAAGCATCGCACCTTTGTAAGATAGAATTCTTTTTGCTGTATCAGTTGGTTGAGCACCTTTGCGTAACCACTTCACAGAAGCATCGACATCTAATTCTATCGTTGCTGGAATTGTTGTTGGATTGTAAATTCCTAATTTCTCAATGAATTTACCATCTCTTTTTTCACGACTATCTGTCGCAACTACCCAAAAAAACGGTTTTCCTTTTCTACCGTGTCTTTGTAATCTGATTTTTGTAGGCATAAAAAATTAAATTTTGAGGTTCTCGACCTCCGTTATTAATAATCGGCAAAGATAAGTTTTATTTTTCTAAAATTTTCAATTATGTATTCATAATTTTTATATTACATTTGTTAGCAAAATTTTAAGAATGAAGCGATTTACCCTAGTTTTTCTTATTGCCATCCTTACTTTAAGTTGTTCTGATACAATTACAAGAGATGAAACAGTGTTTCAAACAATGATTGATAATGACTTTTTTAGATCTCAAACAGGAGTAGCTTATCTAAACGATGAAGGACATTTGACTATTGAAAGTACAACGAATGAGAGTGTAAAATTAACCACCGAGTTTAGTCAACCAGGTATTTATACACTTGCACCAACGGGAGTTAATTCTGCAACCTATAAAACTTATTTAGGAGATGTTTATACCTCAAAACATTCAAATGTTGACGGAGTTATAGAGATTTTACAAATTAATGAAGATGGTTACGATGGTAATTTTAACTTCAATGCTGTCAATGAAACTGGTGATACGATTGTTTTTCATAAAGGTGCTTTTTTTAATGTGCCATTAGGAAATCCTGGCGGAGGTGATATTGACGAGCCAGGCGATTTGCCTACAGAGTATATGTTAGCAACTATTGATGGAACTTTACTGGAAACTCAAGGCGTAACAAGATCAATTTCGGATGGTCGTATTTCTGTAACTGGTGATTTTGACGGAGCTGAAATTAATATTTCTTATCCAGAAACACTCGAACCAGGAACTTACACCATCGCTGATCAAGCTGATTTAAGTATGGATTATACTGAAGGCGGAACACTTGATGCAGCAACTTCAGGTCAATTGACAATCAACGCTGCCGAAAACGGATTTTATTTAGGAACTTTTAATTTCACAACAGAGTCAGAACTTCTTATTGAGGCAGGCTCTTTTAATGTACAATAATATTTTGGGCGTTACCTTGCTTAAAAAAAAGCAAGGTCAGGCTTTCCGCTGTATCTTTGCTTTTAAAAAAAAGCAAAGGATGCCGCATCAATCCTTAACGCAAGTTGAGGATTTTTTTATTTAAAAGTTTTCTAATAAAAACAGAAATCAATTGAAGTTTCGCCTCGCACTTTTTAATATCTCACTCAATTCATTATCAAATTTCTTTTTTTATTAATAAAGATTTCTTGTTTTGAGATTCTTATTTAATTATTTTAAACCCAATTTATAATTGTTTTCAGAAAGTGTTTTTAGCTAAAAATCATTGTGGATAACTTCTTGACTTAAGCATCAAGCTCGCATCTTTTTTTGTGTAATTTTACGCAAAATCTTGCTCTATGTATATCATATTCGATACCGAAACTACGGGTTTACCAAAACGCTGGAATGCGCCAATCTCCGATGTTGATAATTGGCCAAGAGCCATACAAATCGCATGGCAGGTGCATGATGAATGGGGCGAACTTGTAGAGCATCAAGATTTTTTAATCAAGCCTGAAGGTTTTGATATTCCTTATGATTCAGAGCGTATTCACGGAATTTCTACAGCTTTAGCCGAAGAGAAAGGCGTGCCGATTCTTGAGGTTTTAGAAAAATTTAATATTGCCTTAGGCAAAGCTAAATTCGTAGTTGGGCAAAATGTTGGTTTTGATGTCAATATTATGGGAGCGGAATATTACCGTGCTCAAGTTGACTCGCCAATGACGGAAATGCCAGTGCTTGATACCTGTACAGAAACCACAGCTGAACTTTGTCAAATTCCTGGCGGTCGAGGTGGTAAGTTTAAATTACCAACATTAACTGAATTACACGAAAAGTTATTTGGCGTTCCTTTTAGTGAAGCGCACAACGCAACTGCAGATGTTGAGGCGACAACACGTTGTTTTCTTGAGCTGATCAGAACAAACATTTATTCTGAGAATAAACTTCAAGCTGAAAACGGTTATCTTCAAGAGTTTCAAGCAAAAAACCCAGAACCTTTTAAAGGCATTGGTTTAAAGCATGTGAATCTTCAGAAGGCTTCAGAAAAAATTAAAAAGGCGCAAAGCGATTCTTCAAACGAGCCAACGAAAGCTGAAATGAATGAGAATCTTGAAAAAATTCAAGATGCAAATTTTATTCATTTACATAACCATAGTCAGTTTTCAGTTTTACAATCTACAACATCGATTCCTGATTTGGTTGAGGTGGCTGCCAAACATAAAATGCCAGCAGTTGCTTTAACAGATCATGCCAATATGATGGGCGCTTTTCATTTTGTGAATGCAGTTCAGAAGCATAATAAATCTATTGATGAGGAAAGTGATCAAGTGAAAATCAAACCGATTATTGGCTGTGAGTTTTTTGTGTGTGAAGATCATTTAGATAAATCTCACAAAGACAATGGTTATCAAATTGTGCTTTTAGCTAAAAACAAAAAAGGCTATCACAATTTGGCAAAAATGTCTTCTATTGGTTTTACAAAAGGTTTTTACTATGTGCCACGTATCGACAAGAAAGTCGTTGAAAAGTATAAAGATGACCTGATTGTATTATCAGGAAATATGTATGGTGAAATTCCAAGTAAAATTCTGAATATCGGCGAAAAGCAAGCCGAAGAAGCTTTGTTGTGGTGGAAAGAAACTTTTCAAGATGACTTTTACATCGAGTTGATGCGTCACGGTCAAGAAGATGAAGATAGAGCAAATGAGGTTTTAATCAAGTTTGCAAAAAAACATCAAGTTAAACTAGTGGCTTCTAACAATACTTACTACGCAGATCAAGAAGATGCCAACGCACACGACATTTTACTGTGTGTAAAAGATGGTGAAAAACAATCGACACCAATTGGTCGTGGTCGTGGTTATCGTTATGGCTTGCCAAATGACAAGTATTATTTTAAGTCAACAGAGGAAATGAAATCTCTTTTTAAAGACGTTCCTGAAGCAATTACGCATACGCAAGAAATAGCTGATAAAGTTGAAGCTTACGAATTGGCGCGTGATGTATTATTGCCTGCCTTTGGTATTCCTGAGCGTTTTCTTGATGCAAAAGATGAAGAAGATAATGGCAAACGAGGTGAAAATGCTTATTTAAAATACCTCACTTTTGAAGGTGCAAAAGAGCGTTATGGTGAAATAACACCTGATATTGAAGAAAGACTGAATTTTGAATTATCAGTGATTGCTAATACAGGTTATCCGGGATACTTCTTAATTGTTGAAGATTTTATTCGTGAAGCCAGAAAAATGGATGTTTCTGTTGGGCCAGGTCGAGGATCGGCAGCGGGAAGTGCTGTGGCTTATTGCTTGAAAATTACAAATATTGACCCGATAAAATACGACTTGCTTTTTGAGCGTTTTTTGAATCCTGAACGTGTGAGTATGCCAGATATTGATATCGATTTTGATGATGAAGGCCGAAGTCGCGTCATGGATTATGTCATCGATAAATATGGTGAAAATCAAGTTGCCCAAATTATCACTTACGGAACAATGGCTGCTAAATCTGCCATTCGAGATACAGCGAGAGCTTTAGATCTACCTTTATATGAAGCTGATCGTATTGCAAAGTTGGTTCCTGATATGTCAAAACTCCACAAGATTTTTGGCAAAGATGAAAAAGAATTAAGAGCAAAATTCAGATCTGAAGATGTTGAAAAAGTGATGGAATTAATCGGGATTTCAGAGCAAAATACACCTGAAGCTGAAACGGTTAATCAGGCTAGAATTCTGGAAGGCTCTGTTCGAAATACAGGAATTCACGCTTGTGGTGTGATTATCACACCAGATGATATTACCAAATTCGTCCCTGTTTCTGTCGCAAAAGATTCAGACTTATACGTCACTCAATTTGACAACTCAGTTGTTGAAGACGCTGGTCTGCTCAAGATGGACTTTTTAGGTTTAAAAACTTTGACGCTGATTAAAGACACGGTTTCTATTGTTAAAGCTAGACATGGTTTAGATCTTGATCCTGAAGCTTTCCCTTTAGATGACGAGAAAACTTACGAGCTTTTCCAGCGTGGAGAAACAGTTGGTGTTTTTCAATATGAATCTCCAGGGATGCAAAAACACATGAAGGATTTAAAGCCAACTGTTTTTGAAGATTTGATTGCGATGAACGCGCTTTATCGTCCAGGGCCGATGGAATATATCCCGAGTTTTATTAAAAGAAAACATGGCGCTGAAGAGATTAGCTATGATTTACCTGAAATGGAGGAATACCTTGAGGAAACCTACGGAATTACGGTTTACCAAGAGCAGGTGATGTTACTATCGCAGAAATTGGCAAGTTTTACCAAAGGTGAAGCCGACGTGTTGCGTAAAGCCATGGGGAAAAAGTTGCAAGATGTTCTTGCGAAGCTTAAACCAAAGTTTATTGAGCAAGCGAAAGCAAATGGACATCCTGAAGATAAACTAGAGAAAATTTGGAAAGACTGGGAGGCTTTTGCGAGTTATGCATTTAATAAATCTCACTCCACGTGTTATGCTTTTGTGGCTTATCAAACCGCTTATTTAAAAGCGCATTATCCAGCAGAATACATGGCGGCTGTACTTTCGAATAACATGAACGATATTAAAAAAGTGACTTTCTTTATGGAAGAATGTCGACGAATGGGATTACCTGTTTTAGGACCTGATGTCAATGAATCTTACCATAAATTCTCTGTGAATAAAGAAAATGCCATTCGTTTTGGAATGGGAGCGGTCAAAGGCGTTGGCGGTGGGGCTGTCAAAACAATAGTTGAAAACAGAAAAGAAGATGGACATTACAAATCTATTTTTGATCTAGCTAAACGTATTGATTTACGAGCCGCCAATAAAAAGGCTTTTGAAAGTTTAGCCTTAGCAGGCGCTTTTGATAGTTTAGGAAATGTGCACCGTGCGCAATATTTCCATCAAACAGAAGGCGAATTAACTTTTATTGAAAAAGTTGTCAAGTTTGCAGCAAAATATCAAGAGAATAAAAATTCAGCTCAAGTCAGTCTTTTTGGAGAAGCGAGTGACGTTCAAATTCCTGAACCAGAAGTGCCACCTTGTGATGAATGGCACACCATGAAAACACTGAAAGCTGAAAAAGAAGTGATAGGCTTATTTCTTTCAGGACATCCGCTTGATGATTTTAAACTTGAAATGAATAATTTCTGCTCTCATGATTTACGCGTTTTTGAGTCTATCGAAGATCACTTGAATAAAGAAATTAGTATTGGTGGCGTGATCACGGAATTTGCTCATAAAACCAGTAAAATGGGAAAAGGTTTTGCCGTTTTTACTGTTGAAGATTATTACGATAGCCACGAGTTCTGGATTTTTGGTGAGGAGTATCTGAAATTCAGACACTTTTTAACGCTTGATAGTTTTGTGCATATAAGAATGACAGCAACACAATTTATTGATAGAAAAACAGGCGAACCTGGTCGTGTACGCATCAAGTTTAAAAACTTCAAACAATTGCATGAAGTTTTAGCTGAGTTTTCAAAACGAATCAAATTACAGCTTGACATCAATCAGTTAACTGAAGAAAACATTGAAAAGTTGGAAGAGTTGATTCTTTTAAATCAAGGTGAGAAACAATTGAATTTTCTGCTTTTTGAAAGAGAGAATAAAATCAAACTCGATATGGCGAGTCGATCAAAATCTGTCGATATCAATAAAGAATTATTAGCAGGTTTAGATGACATTAATTTTCATTATAAATTGATGAAATAATTTAAGATTAATTAAACCTCTTGATATTTTAAATATGTTAAGGGGTTTACTCATTCTTATTGATTATTGTAATTTTGAATAAAAATTATAAGTGATGAAAATCTTATTAAGATTGATTATTTCTGCGATTATTGTTGTGGTTTTAGCAAACATACTTCCTGGTGTTTATGTTGATAGCTTTTTAATTGCTGTTGTTGCTGCTGCAGTGATATCAATGCTGAATCTTTTTGTAAAGCCAATTTTACTCATCTTAACTTTACCAGTGACCATTATAACTTTTGGTTTATTCCTGTTGGTCATTAATGCTATTATTATTTTGCTGGGTGATGCCTTGGTGTCAGGATTTCAAGTTGACGGTTTTTGGTGGGCATTATTATTTAGTTTATTGCTGACTTTCTTCCAATCTCTTGTATTTCAGCTTGCCGAAAAAGCATAATTTTTTATGAAGAAAATCAATCTTTTTGCAGCGTCAGTTGTGACGCTATTTGTCTTTCCAGCGGTTGCTTTTGTTGTTGGACATTTCAGCGATTCGTTTGATTACTTTTCAATTTTCCCAGAGTTTTTTAGCGGTTTATCAATAGGAGTAGGGTTATTATTTGGTCTCATTGCTTCAGGATTAGGGATTCTGCTTTTAAAGCTTGATATCTTTAAAAATGTCAAGAGTTTTTATTCAGAAATCTTTGCAGATGTAGAGATCAAAACACCAGATATCATTTTTTATTCACTGTGCGCAGGCATAGGAGAGGAGATTTTCTTTAGAGGAATGTTGCAAGAGTTCTTTGGTATCTGGCCAGTCGCAATCTTCTTTGTTTTGATTCATGGTTACTTGAATTTCAAGGATTGGAAGAAAAGCATTTATGGCGTATTTCTGATTCTGATTTCTGCTGGTTTTGGTTATTTATATGAGTATTTTGATATCTATGCTGCCATATTAGCACATACGATTTATGATATTTTTATGTTTAAACTCTTGTTGAAATCTAAGGAAAAACAAACTTGATTTTCATTCATAATCAAGTCAATACCTCAAAATAAACTTGATTTAAGTATTTGATGAACTGATTATCAAAAACTTGTCAAGACGTTAAATAAATTGTAGTTTTGCAAACTCAAAAAACTATTGGATAGAAATGGATATAAGTTTAGAAAATAAAGATGCATTAAATGCAGTTGTAAAAGTTGATATCGCTAAAGAAGATTATAGCGAAAAGGTTGATGGTGTTTTAAATAATTACAGAAAAACAGCTAACATTCCAGGTTTTCGTAAAGGAATGGTTCCTAAAGGAATGATTAAAAAACAATATGGTCAAGCGGTTTTAGTTGATGAGGTGAATAGACTTTTACAAGATTCACTGAACAATTATATCGCTGAGCAAAAGTTAGATATTTTAGGAAATCCACTTCCAGTTCAACAAGACAATTTTGATTGGAATGCTGAAAACTATAGTTTTGAATTTGAGTTAGGTCTTGCGCCTGAATTCGAATTAAGCCTTGATAATAAAGAGCCAATTACGCATTACATCGTAACTGCTGATGAAGAAATGATTGACAACCAAGTCAAAATGATCCAGAAGCAATATGGAAAAATCGTTTCTCAAAACGAAGTTAAAGAAGGCTACACAATTGAAGGTGTTTTCCATAATGAAGAAGAAGGTATTGAGCACAACACAAGTTTCAATATTGATGAAGTTGACGGAAAAACAAATGCTAAACAGATTTTAGGTGCTAAAACTGGTGAGCAAGTGACTGTTAAGACTAACAAGCTTTTTAAAGACGATGAAACTTTAGCAAGTAAATTAGGTATTGATGCTGAAAAAGCTGAAGACCTTAAAGTTGAATTGACCTTAACGATTAACGAAATCAACGAAAATATTCCTGCTGAACTGAACCAAGAGCTTTTTGATAAGTATTTTGGTGAAGGTGAAATCACTTCAGAAAAAGAAATGCGTGAAAAGATCGCTAAAGATTCTGAGCAAACTTTCGCACAACAAGGCGATCAGCAATTATTAAATGACATTACTGAGCACTTAATCGGTTCAGTTGATTTTGAATTACCATCAGAATTTTTGGTCAAATGGTTGCAAACGCAAGGTGAGCAAAAAATGACTGAGGAAGAAGCGCGTGAAGAGTTTGAAAATTCTAAGAAAGGTTTAAAATACCAATTGATTGAAGGAAAGATTATCAAAGCAAACGATTTAGAGGTTTCTCAAGAAGACCTTAAATCAATGGCGATTGATAGAATTAAAGCGCAAATGGCGCAATTTGGTCAAGCAAATTTACCTGACGATCAGTTAGAAGATATCGCAATGCGTGTGTTGTCAAATCAAGATGAGGCAAGAAAAATGGCTGAACAAGCGATGAGTCAAAAGCTTCTTGATTTTTATAAAGAAAAAATGAACCTTAAAGAAGAAAAGGTTACTTATAAAGAGTTTATCGATAAGGTTTACAAATAAACATCTATTCATAGACGAAGAATTTAAATATGCTAAAAGATAACTTTTAGCATATTTTTTTCATAAACTAATCAAGTTCAGTTTATCTTCGTAGCACAAATTTGAAAATAATGGATTTAAATAAAGAATTTCAAAAATTTGCGACTAAAGATCAAGGGATCAATAGCAATTATTACGACAAGATTATCACGAGTATGTATCCTGTTGGGATGACGCCAAACATTATTGAAGAACGTCAAATGAATGCCGTGGCAATGGATGTTTTTTCTAGATTAATGATGGATAGAATCATTTTCTTAGGAACACCAATCAATGATCAAGTCGCGAATATTATACAAGCACAACTTCTGTTTTTAGAAAGTACCGATGCAGCAAAAGATATCCAAATTTATATCAATTCTCCAGGCGGAAGCGTTTATGCAGGTCTCGGGATTTATGATACAATGCAGTTTATCAAACCAGATGTTGCGACAATTAATACAGGTATTGCTGCCTCTATGGGAGCGATTTTGTTATGCGCAGGAGCAGAAGGTAAAAGAAGTGGTTTGCCGCATTCACGTGTGATGATTCACCAACCTATGGGTGGCGCTCAAGGTCAAGCTGATGATATTGAGATTACTGCTAAGCAAATCATTATGTTGAAAGAAGAACTTTATAAAATTCTCTCTAAACATACAGGGAAATCTTATGATGAGGTTTATGAAGATGGTGACCGTGATTTTTGGATGAATTCTTCAGAAGCAAAAGATTACGGAATGATTGATGAAATCTTGAAGAGAGATTAAAAATAAGTTATGGCTAAAGAAGTATTAGAATGTTCATTTTGTGGACGTAAAAAAGCAGAAACCAATTTATTGATTGCTGGTTTAGATGCACATATCTGTGATCGTTGTATTGAACAAGCGCACGGTATTGTGATAGAAGAAGCGAAACAAGATTCTAAATCTGATTTGTCTTCTGAGCTCAAACTCAAAAAACCAAAAGCAATTAAATCATTTTTGGATGAATACGTCATTGGGCAAGATCAAACCAAAAAAGTAATGTCAGTTGCTGTTTACAACCATTACAAACGTATTCTGCAACCAAAAACCGATGATGATATTGAGATTCAAAAATCAAATATTGTTGTAGTTGGACAAACAGGAACAGGAAAAACATTGGTCGCAAAAACAATTGCAAAAATGTTAAACGTTCCTCTAGCTATTGTTGATGCTACAATATTAACAGAAGCTGGTTATGTAGGTGAAGATGTTGAAACCATCTTAACAAAACTCCTTGCAGCTGCAGATTATAATGTTGAAAAAGCACAAAGAGGAATTGTTTTTATCGACGAAATTGATAAAATAGCACGTAAAAGTGATAATCCTTCTATTACACGTGATGTCAGTGGTGAAGGTGTGCAACAAGCATTGTTAAAACTTTTAGAAGGCACAACGGTTAACGTACCGCCAAAAGGAGGCCGAAAGCATCCTGATCAAAAATTCATTGAAGTTGATACAGAAAATATTTTGTTTATTGCAGGTGGTGCTTTTGATGGAATAGAACGTACTATTTCAAAACGTTTGAACATGCAAGCTGTTGGTTATGGCGCTTCAAAAAAAGGTGAAGATATTGATAAAGAAAATTACCTGAAATACATCACACCAAGAGATTTAAAAGAATACGGACTCATACCTGAAATCATTGGACGTTTGCCTGTGTTGTCTCACATGAATCCTTTAGATAAAGACACCTTAAAACTGATTTTGACAGAACCTAAAAATGCAATTATCAAACAATATCAAAAATTGTTTGAAATGGATGATGTTGATTTTAGCATTACTGATGGTGCGCTCGACTATATTGTCGAAAAAGCATTGGAGTATAAATTAGGCGCAAGAGGCTTGCGTGCATTATGCGAGACAATTCTCACAGATGCAATGTTTGATTTGCCTGAAAGCGATGTGAAAGAATTTAAAGTCACAAAAACCTATGCAGAAAAAGCATTAAACAAATCAAACCTTAAATTGCTGAAACAAGCGAGTTGATAGTTATAACATATTCTTTATAGAAAAGACTTATCTCAATTTAAGATAAGTCTTTTTTATTTATAAGTAATCTGTTATTTTTCAAATAATATCATAAATACTTAATAATGAGTTAATGTATAAATTATTAAATTTGTACCGAATCAAAACAATTATATTATGAAAACAAATTTACTAGGCTATAAGTATGTTTATAGCTTTATGTTATGTGTAACCATGCTGTTTAGCTATTCGATTAGTTGGGGGCAAGGTTTAGAAGATTTTTCAAACTCTAATCAAGGATCCAGTTATTCTGATAATAGTTTCTTAGGGAATAACGGTATAACTTGGAGTTATGTAGAGTCTCGCGATGGTAATGGTGATGAGAATAATTCAGGAATCAATTTGCCAGCACTCATGTTAAGAAGAAGTTCAGATAATAGTGCTGTGACTTCTAGTAGTATCTCAGGTGGTATCGGTAATTTTTCCGTAAAACTATATAAAGGTTTTACTGGAGGAGGGAATAGACAAGTTGAACTTTTTGTTAATGGAGTCTCTCAAGGTACTTCAACACCTTTTGATGATTTCAATGAGCATGTATTTACTGTGAATAATATTAATATTTCTGGTGATATTACAATTGAGATTAGAAATATTACGAGTAAGCAGATTATTGTGGATGATATTTCGTGGACAGCTGCAGCTCCTACTGTAGGACCACAAATCACTAACATCACTACAACACCTGCAGGAGGAATTACCTCTTCGGATGCTGTAACTGTAAATGCAGATGTTATCGATGCTGCAGGAATTGCAAATGTAGCTTTAAAATGGGGAACTACTTCTGGAAGCTTAAGCAATAGCCTTGCAATGACAAATACTACAGCAGATGTTTACGAAGCGATTATTCCTGCACAGGCAGACGGGACTACGGTATATTATGCACTAGAAGCAGAAAACACTACCGGAGATACCAATACATCTACCGAGATGTCTTATACGGTAGAAGACCCAGTTGTAGTTAATTTACCTTATACAGTAGATGCAACAACTGTAAATCTGTTTACTGACGGATGGACAACACAAGACTTAGCAGGCGGAAATACATGGCAATACAATACCGGTAGTGGTGTTAGCATGAATGCTTATAGTGATAATTGTGATGCTGAAGATTGGTTAATTACACCAGCATTTGATCTTTCTACAACAGCTAATGAATTACTTTCTTTTGAATTATACGAGAATTATTCAGATACCTCTATAGATGTATTATACTCTACAAATTATGATGGAGTTTCAGATCCTAATACAGCTACTTGGACTAACATTACAACAATACAATCTGGAAATTCTGGAGTTATAACCGATAATATTAGCTTACAAGGACTATCTGCAAATAAAGTATATGTAGCTTTTTTATATGAAGGGACAGGAGGGTCTTGTTCAAGTTGGGAGTTAACCAACTTCTCTTTGGAAGAAGAAATAAACGTTATAGCTACTACATTAGGTTTTACAATAGAACCTATAACTACAATTGTAGATGACGTGATGTCGCCTGCAGTAAGCGTTGCATTTACAGATGCTAGCGGAAATATAGATGTAAGTAAGAATGGTATTGTAAGCTTAGCTACTAACGGAACTTTTGCAACAACAGCAACCACTAGTGTTACTGCTGTAAACGGTGTTGCTGTATTTGATAATTTAGTGTTTTCTGCAATTCAGTCAGGAATTACATTAACAGCAACTACAACAGAAACAGGAATAACAGGAGACACTTCAGCAACTTTTGATATTGTTGAAGCGCCAACTGTTCCGTCATTAATTTTTACAGAAATTGCAGACCCGAGTGATATTTTTGAAGCTCGTTTTATAGAAGTGTATAATAATGGTTCAGCGCCTATAGATTTTAATACAACAGTAGTTTATTTAGCACGCTATGCCAATGGGGGGATTTCACCGCAAAAGGTTCAACTTACAGGGGTTTTAGCAGCAGGAAGCTATTATACGGTAGCTTATGATGAGATGGAATTTAACACGGCGTATGGTTTTGATGCAGATTTAAGTAGTGGTATTATTAATGGAAACGGGAATGATGTTTATGCTTTATATTTTGATGGAGATGATACTACAGGAGTTTTATTTGATATTTATGGAGAGATAGGAGTTGATGGTTCAGGAGAAGTATGGGAGTATGAAGATTCTCGAGCAGTTAGAAATGATATTAATACTTTACCTAATACGGTATGGACTGCTTCTGAGTGGACTATATCTCCAGCTGCTACTACAGATATGACACCAGGAGAAGGAGAAGCTCTACCAGCCGATTACACCTATACTTCAGGTTCATGGTCTCCAGAAGATCCTAATGGAATGGCTTCACCTACAGATAACATAGAAGTTTTAGACGGTACTGCAACTTTTAATAATGCCATAGGAATAAATAACCTAAGTATAGCTACAGGTGCTACTTTGGAAGTAAAAGATGTTTTAACCGTAAATGGAAACATTACCAACGACGGGAACATTATTTTTAAAAGCACCGAGACAAAAACGGCTCAATTAGATGAATTTAATGGGACAATTTCTGGTAATGGAGATGTCGTTGTTGAGCGTTTTATTCCAGAAAAAAGAGCATTCCGCTTACTTTCATCACCTGTTAATGGACAAACTTTTGCTGATGCATGGCAACAAAACACGCATATTACAGGAGAAGGAGGTGCTACTAATGGTTTTGACCCTACACCAACGAATAATCCGTCATTATTTATATTTAATAATTCGTCGTCAACACAAGCTGAAGGAGCAGCTTGGGAAGCAGTAACAAGTACATCTGATGCTATTTCAGCAGGCCAAGGCTACAGATTAATGGTGAGAGGTGATCGTACAATTGATTTAACAGATCAAAATGCGACGCCAACACCAACAACTTTAGTTTCTGAAGGTGTTCTTACGACAGGTAATTTTACACCAACTCTAGCTCAAGCAGCTGATTTTTATAGCTTTGTTGGAAACCCTTATCAAGCTGTAGTTGATTTTTCAGCATTGACTTTCGCTGGAGATATTGATGATTCAAGAATGTATGTTTGGGACCCAACTTTAGCAGGTGCAAACGGTCGTGGAGCTTATGTAACAGTTGATGTTAATACAAACTCACCAAGCCCAAGTTCTTCACAGGCCAATAAATTTATTATGCCAGGTCAGGCGTTCTTTGTTCAAAACAAAAGTACGGTCAACCAAGCGCCAAGCATAACTTTTACAGAAAGTGCTAAAACGACTTCTGAAGTTCAAACTGAAATTTTCTCTAATGTTGATGAGTTTTATGTCAATATGCGTTTATACAAGCAATCAGCTTTACAAAACGGAGAGACAGAAAGTGATGCTATCGGTTTAAGATTTGCTGATTATTACACGACACCTTCAAGCAATGAAGATGCAAGTAAGTTAGGTAATCCTGGCGAAAACTTTGCGGTTTTAAATGATAAATATACTTCTATTGATAACAGGGCTTTCCCTGATGAAAACGAGGAGATTCAATTATTTGTTTCTGGTTATGATGAAGAAAATTATGTCATCCAGTTTACCATGGATCATAAGCCTGAAGATTTAGAAGTTATTCTTAATGATACTTACACAGATGAATCTTTAGAACTTTCAGATGCTGTTAATTATGTTTTCAATATTGATTCTAATATTTCTGAATCAATTGCTTCTGATCGTTTCTATATCAGTTTTGAAAATGTAACCATGGGAACAACTCAACCAGACTTAGCAAATGCGATACGTCTATATCCTAACCCAACTGAAGATTTATTGACAATTGATGTTAATGATTTTGATGTGGAGCAATTGAAACTATATTCAATTCAAGGTCAAGAGCTAGACTCAATGACAATGCCTGAGAATAATACGTTGAATGTTTCACACTTGAATACAGGCGTTTATATTATTAAAATAATTACTAATCAAGGAACGTCAGTTCAGAAATTTATTAAAAAATAAAGCTATGAAATCATTGTATAAATATTTAATCATTATGTTTTTGGCTGTCAGTTTTACAGCTGAAGCGCAATCATTGGAAGATGCGCTAGGTTTTAATGATAATGTGCAAGATATACCAGCAGCTCCTATTAATGGGTTGATTGGGATTGCATTAGCAGCTGGAGCCTACCTAGGGTTCAAGAAGCTTAAAAAATAATATTGTTTAACTCAAATGATAAAGCCGCTACAATTCGTAACGGCTTTATTTTTTGACACGTTTTTTATTTTGAGAAATAAAGGCTTCCCAACCTGTGTAAGATTTTGAGCCTATTGTTTTTGAGCTGTTATAGAAATGACAAACAGCAGCTGCAAGTCCATCTGTAGCATCTAAGTTTTTTGGAAGGCTTTTTAATTTTAATGTACTTTGTAACATTCTCGCAACTTGTTCTTTGCTGGCATTTCCGTTTCCTGTAATTGCCATTTTTATTTTTTTTGGAGAATACTCTGTAATTGTCACTTCTCTTGACAAACCTGCTGCCATAGCAACACCTTGAGCTCGCCCCAACTTTAGCATTGATTGAACGTTTTTCCCAAAAAAAGGTGCCTCAATAGCAATTTCATCAGGATGGTGACTGTCTATCAGTTCAATTGTTCGCTCAAAAATTAATTTTAATTTAGTGTAATGATCTTTATATTTCTTAAGATCTAATTCATTCATTTGTATAAATGACATTTTTTTGCCATCAATTTTAATAACGCCAAACCCCATAATGGTTGTTCCTGGGTCAATTCCTAAAATAATTTTTTCAGCCATTACAGTATTTTAATTTATTACTTTTGTCAATCTCATGACAAACAAAACTAAACAAATATTTATCAAAGGACTTCAGCTCATTGTAGCTATTATTTGTTTGCTTTATATTTCTTATGAGATTTCAGAGGAAAAACAATATGTCAATACTCTTGTTGCTTACCAAGAAAATATCAACTTAATTGATAAGCTTTTACCTCTTAGCGCTGTACTCTTTATTTCTGTGTTAAATTGGTCTATAGAGTTTCTAAAATGGAAAATTTCAGTTTCTCATTTTCGCAAAATTAATTTTTCAAAAGCAGCTTATCATTCATTTGCATCTCATAGTATCGCCATTTTTACGCCGCAACGTATTGGGGAGTATGCTGCCAAATTCATTTTTTTTCATAAAAGAAATAGGAAAAAAGTTTTATTGGCAAATTTTAGAACTTCGTACTCGCAATTGATGAGTACCTTAGTTTTTGGTCTAATTGCTTTGTTTTATTTTGTAAAATATTATGGTTTAGAATTAAATAATACAATTATGTATTCAGTATTGATATTAGTGATTTTATCTGCGACAATCTTATTTTTCACAAAGGAAAATTTTCAAAATAAAATAAAATCTCTACTGATCAAAAGGCCAAAACAATTGATGCTATTAATTACGCTATCTTTAATCAAGCATTTAGTTTTTAGCCATCAATATTTCTTTTTATTGAATTTTATAATTGAAGTTGATTATCTTGAAACGATGATGGCGATTAATTTGATGTATTTATTTGCTTCATTTTTACCGAGTTTTTTTATTGTTGATTTCGCTATTAAAGGAAGTGTCGCCATTTTTATATTTAATTATTTAGGTGTTTCTGCTACTGCGGTTGGGCTTGTTAGTTTTGTTATGTGGTTTCTTAACTTTGCTTTGCCAGCAATCATAGGAACTGTTTTGTTAAGTCAACATACACTTAAAAAAACAGCTTTAAGTTGAGTTTACTTATGATCATATTCAGTGCTATTGCAATTCTATATTTCCTCACAATTGGTTGGGCAATAAGGAAAATTTCAAATTTTAAATTTTCTGAACAAAAATTTAATTCAGATTCTGAATTGACAAGATTTAGTGTTTTAATATCTTTCAGGAATGAAGCTAATAATCTCCCAAAATTATTACAATCCGTATCAGAAATAGATTATCCATTGGATAAATTTGAACTCATTCTGATCGATGATCATTCGTCAGATATGTCAAGAACTGAAATGATTGATTTGATCAATAAATTTGATATGAATATTCGTCTTTTTCATTTATCAGATGTTGGTTTATCAACTAAAAAACAAGCGGTTAAATATGGCGTGAGTCAAGCTTCTGGAGAATATGTATTAACAACGGATGCAGATTGTGTTTTACCAAATGGGATACTCAAGGCACATCATTTACAGATTATCGATCAACAACCAGACTTGATAGCGGGAGCGGTGAGCTTTATAAAGAAAAACACCTTTCTGAGTCAATTTCAATACTATGATTTTATGGCAATTCAGGCTGTGAGCATGTCTTGCATGATTCATGGAAAACCAATTGCAAATAACGCTGCGCACATGAGCTTTAAACGTTCTGTTTTTTTGAAATTAAATCCTTATCAAAACAACATGAATATTGCGAGTGGTGATGATGTTTTTTTATTGGAAAGATTCATTCAAATGGAACGTAAAATCAGATATTTAGAATTTCCTGAAATAGTTTTATCTGCTTCTCAAGAATCTTTTTCAGCTTTAGTTCAACAGCGCAAAAGATGGTTTCTTAAGTCTAAATATGTAAAGAATAGAACTGCAAAACGTATAGGTTTAATTTTGTTTTTAGGGCAAATAAATATGGTTTTTGGCTTTATATTATTGTTTTTTTTAAATCAAATAGAACTTATTTTTAGTTTGTTCATAATTGTCAAATTCATTATCGATTATCGGCTTTTAAATCAATTTTCTAAGAAGTTTCATTTAGGGTTTTGTGCAAAAGAACTTTTATTATTCTACATAGTTTATCCTTTTAGTCTTTTTATTTTTATTTTTGCATTAGCAAATCAAAATTATAGTTGGAAGTCACGCCAATTTAAAATTTAAACATATTTAATTTACCTCACTATGAAGTTCACCTACTCACTTTGTTTATTATTTTTAGTATTTTTTGCGAGTGCGCAAAATAATTTGACCATAGATCAAAAAGTTTATGATGTAAAACCTTTAGTTGACGGTGAGTTAAGCTTGTATTCAGAGAAAACGACTGGTGATCATCTCTACATCATGAGCTATAATAACAAACACGTATTATTAGAAAGAGATAATTATAGACAGCAAATCGAAAGCTTGCTTGACCGTTCTTTAGATATTAAGAATTTGAGCTATAGAACGCGAGCTTTTGTGATATTTACAGAAAAATTTAATCATCGTATTGACGAAAAAATAGATAAGCTTAGTCTTGGATTAAGTGTTTATGGAGGTGTTTCAAATGAATTTTTGTTCACCAATCCAAATAACGAGAAATATGGTATTATTGGAGCTGAACTTGAGCTCTATAATAGAAAGATGTTTAGAAGACACAGCCTTTTCTTTCAGTTTAATCAAACGATAAATACGTCAGATTACGATTTTAATCTTTCTCAATTAACTTTAAATTACAGATTCAGATTTATTGATACAAAGTATTTTTATGCTGCTGCTAATGTAGAATTTTTTAGTTTGAACTACGTTTCATTTGAAAATTCATATTACAATCAAGATGAAGAACTGGTGGTTGAAGACCAGGAGGCAACTGCACTTGATACGCCAATTAGTTTTGGCGCAAGTCTTAATTTTAATGTTTCTAAGGTTACAACAATTTTTTTGAGTTATAATGATTTTGTTGCTCTTGGTGTGAACGATAACGGTGAAACGCCTCTTGACTTCAGTTTTGGTTTGCGCTTCGCTTTATAACTATTTAAATTGTAAAGGAATATCAAAACTCAGTTTAACAGGAACACTTCTTTTTTGCGCTGGGTAAACAGGTTCTAATTTAGAGATGCAGCTATCAATTTTCTGTGAAAGTTTTAAATTATTTTTTGTCGAAGAAGCTAATGAGTCGAAGATTATTTCTCCACTTTTAGAAACACTCAAGTGCAATTGAAAACAATCGCTTGTGTTTTTAAGTTGAGTAGGAAGACATTGATCTAGATTTAAATAAGCACCAATATTTTCAGTAAAGCATAAGAAGCTTTTTTCTTTACTTAATCCTTCTTTACAAAATTCAAAACCTGGATAAATATCAACTTCATTCCAATTGATATGCTGTTTTTCGTTTTCTAAAATTTGTTGTGCATTTTGCTTTTCAAATTTTTGGCATCCTAAAATCAGGAAAATAAATAAAACAGCTAAAATTGATTTCATGATGCTAAATTAAAAATAAGTCTGATTTTAATTCAATCTTCACAAAGATATGATATGTTTTGACTTTAATACTTCTTCCTTTTTAACAATCTTAAAATCAGTTTTGTATTCTGAGATATTTTATATTTACAATAAAAAAATGAGCATTCTATTAATCACTATTGGTTTTATACTTTGTATTGTTGGCATTCTCGGTAGCTTTTTACCGGTTCTGCCAGGTCCTCCTTTGTGCTGGTTGGGTTTGTTGTTTTTTTATCTAGCACCAGTAATCCCGATGAATTATACTATTCTTATTGTGACCTTTGTGGTTGCTTTAGTTGTATTCTTGCTAGATTATATCGTTCCTGCGATTGGTACAAAATCTTATGGTGGTAGTAAATATGGCGTGATAGGAACCACAATAGGACTTATCGTTGGGCTCATTGCACCAATCCCTTTCGGATTTTTGATAGGGCCATTTGTTGGTGCTTTTATAGGTGAATTTATTTTTAATAAAAGCAAAGGAAAAACAGCTCTTCGTGCTGCTTATGGTTCGTTTCTAGGTTTCTTAGGATCAACTTTGATGAAGTTTACTTTTAGTTTAGCTTTTAGCGTGTATTACATTTATCAAATCATCAATTATCGTGATTTGATATTTTAATCAAAGAATTCAATCTTTTCATCTATTGAAGTTTGTCGCTCACCTTCTGGCCACTCCTCATCTGTTTTTCCTAAATATAACAAGCCTAAGCATTTTTCACCTTCTTTAAAATCAAAGAATTCTCCAAAATCCTTAATCATTTTTGGCGAACTCCAGTAGCATCCTATTTGCATTTCAGTCGCAAGTAGCCACATGTTCTGAACCGACATTGCTACAGCGGCAACTTCTTCCCACTCTGGAACGCTTTCTTTAAGATCTCTTTGTAAGCAAATTGCAATAACTGCTGACGATTTCTGAAACTTATCAATAATTTTTCTCTGCTTAAATTTAGAAGGCTTATCAGCTGACTTGAGATATAATGAACCAACAAACGCACTAAATTTTGTTTTAGATTTTCCTTCTAAAACCTTGTAACGCCAAGGCTCAGTTTTGCGATGTGTTGGTGCCCAATTTGCCGCTTCTAAAAGTTTTTGAATTTCTTTTTTTGAAACTTTTTCATCATTATATTGATGTGGGTAGATTGATCTTCTTTTCTTGATAATATCAGCAATCGTTTGCATAGAAATTTTTACCGTAAATCTAATTGATTTAACTTCAGGAATCAAGTTCAGATGATGAACGAAATGGTAAGAGCACAGTTTTTAAAATGATTTTAATATCTGTTGAAAAACTGATATCTTCAGCATATTGAGAGTTTAATTTTAACTTTTGAGGAAAAATGACGGTGTCATTATAGTTTAACGGATCACTTTGTGATTTTAAAATCTGCTCTTCGTTGGAAAAATGTAGAGAAGCATAACCAGTTAATCCTGGCTTTAACTTGCTTATGTTTTTATATTTTTCTCCTAATTGGTCATAATATCCTGGTATATCTGGCCGAGGTCCTACAAAACTCATTTGCATCGCCATAATATTGATCAATTGTGGTAATTCATCAAGTTTACTGCGTCTTAAAAACGCCAAAAATCTTGTCGTTTTCCCATTTTTATTAATGGTTTTAAATTTGAAAATTTTAAATTTCTTTTGATGTTGGCCTATACGTGTTTGAATAAAAAAAGGGCTTGACCGATGTGTAATTGAAAGGATGATAGAGAGTATCAATAAAACGGGTGTCAAAAAGACGAAAAGAAGAAAAGCGCCTAAAAAATCAAAAAATGGTTTAATATAAAATTGATACATAAATTCGTAAACGGCTCATTTAAATGCTGACTTCCTATTTGTTAGATTTTAAACTGAATCTCTAAAAATACAGAAAATAAATGTATGTTATTTTTATGCTTTTAAACTCAAAAAAGTATTTTATTTTAAGATTTAACAGCTACTGTTTTTGATTGATCAGAATTTCCTTTCTTAAATTTAATAACTGTTATTTCTGGCCAAATCCCAACTCGACCTGGATAAGCTAAGTATCCAAATCCTCTATTGACGTTGATGTAACGTTTTTTGAATTCATAAACTCCGGCCCATTGCTTATATCGATACTGGATCGGACTCCATTTAAACCACCCAGGAATTTCAATGCCAAATTGCATTCCATGTGTGTGTCCACTTAAAGTTAAATGAAGATTTTTTTCATGCTGATGTAAAACTTTGTCCCAGTATGATGGATCGTGACTCAATACGATTTTAAAATCTTTTTGGATTAAACCCTCGCAAGCTTTATCGATGTTGCCAGCTTTTTTGAAACGACCTTTTCCCCAGTTTTCAACACCAACTACGGCTAAATGCGCATCGTTTTTTTTGATGAGTCTGTGTTCATTTCTGAGCATCTGCCAACCCATTTCTTCATGAACTTTCAAGAAGTTCTTAAAGTTCTCTTCTTTATCTTTTGGCTCTTTAAATTTATAGTAATCGCCATAATCGTGATTGCCCAAAATTGAATAAATCCCATCTTTTGCCTTTAATTGACCAAAAAGATCTTTCCAATCATCCATTTCAGAGGCTAAACTATTTACAAGATCACCTGTAAACATGAGCGCGTCAGACTCTTGTTTGTTAATGAGGTTAATAGCGTATTTTATTTTCTCATGATTGTTGAAGCTTCCCGAATGAATATCGCTTAATTGGGTGATTTGATAACCGTCAAATTCTTCTGGTAAATCTTCAAAGGCGAGTTCATAGGTCAAGACTTTAAAATTATATTTCCCTTGAAACATACCATAAATAAGAGAGAAAAAAGGAATAGAACCAAGTCCCATAGCGATTTGACTTATAAATTTACGACGACCTTCAATTTGAACATGCTCAGAAGGCTTTTTAAGCTTTTTATAAATATAACGAAAACTCCTAAAAATGTCTTCTCCAAACAAGAACAAAATAAGCATGTTTTTAAGTGAGTAAACAGCAAGCACAATTCCAAGCACAATCGCTCTGTACTCATTAAATGTTTTGTCTTCAGTGTTGTTGTAAAAATTATAGATCAAGATGATAATTGGTAAAAAACTTAGCAAAAAGTATGTAATGCGTAATTTTTTTGAAGAAGTTAATCGTCTTATAGCTTGAAAAGCATAAATCTCAAGTATAAAAACAATTATAAAGAACAGCAGCCACCGCATATTTTTTTTAGGCGCAAATATAAATGCAGGTTTGTAATATTGGCTATCATTTAAATTTAAATTATACTTTGTCGCAATTTTCAGATATACATCATAACTTTGTCGCATGTCAGGTATCTATATTCATATTCCTTTTTGCAAACAAGCATGTCATTATTGTGATTTTCATTTTTCAACTTCAATGAAATATAAAGAGCAACTAGTCTCTTCTCTGATGAAAGAAATAAGTTTGCGTCGTGATGAAATTTCTCCAAACATAAAAACAATTTATTTTGGAGGAGGCACACCGAGTTTATTAAATCAGGATGAAGTGACTAAAATTATTAATCAAATTCATAAAGAGCTTAATGTTGATGAAAATGCTGAAATTACCTTAGAAGCAAACCCAGATGATTTAGATGAAAATTACCTGAAGGAACTCAGTCAAACTAAAGTAAATCGTTTAAGTATAGGTGTGCAGTCTTTTTTTGAAAAAGATTTAAAAATGATGAATCGTGCGCATAATTCTGAAGAAGCGCACAAATCAATTCAACTCGCAAAAAAGTATTTTGATAATATTTCAATAGATCTTATCTACGGAATTCCTGAGATGTCGATTCAACGTTGGAAAGAAAATATCAATAAAGTTTTTGAGCTAAATGTTCCGCATATCTCATGTTATGCATTGACTGTAGAGCCACAAACAGCCTTAGCAAAATTTATTGAAAAAGAAATCATCAAACCCGTTGATGATGCCTTAGCGAGAGAACATTATGAAGTTTTATGTGAAGAAATGTCAGCTAATGGCTTTGATAATTATGAGTTTTCTAATTTTGGAAAAGCGGGTTATTACTCGCAAAATAATATGGCTTACTGGACGGGAAAATCTTATTTAGGAATTGGTCCTGCCGCGCATTCCTTTGATGGTAAAAAGCGAAGCTGGAATATTAATAACAACATCAAATATATTAAGGCGATTGAAAGTGGTAAACTGCCAAGTGAAGTTGAGACTCTAACCAAAAGTGACCGGTTTAATGAATATATCATGACAGGTTTACGCACCAAATTTGGTGTTTCTTTACAAAAAATCAAAAATGATTTTGGTCAAGTTTTTTATGATCATATTCAAAGAGAAGTTTCACCTTTAGTTGAAGAAAACCATCTTGAATTGATTGATGGATTTATACACATTACGCCAAGTTCACGATTTTTAACGGATGGTATTTCATCTGAACTTTTTAGAATTATTTAAATGGACATAGAACAAATAAGAGATTTTTGCTTGTCACACAAAGAAGTGACTGAATCATTTCCTTTTGATAAAGATGTTTTAGTTTTTAAAGTTTTTGACAAGATTTTTGCTTTGATTCCACTTTCAAATTGGGAAAAAGGAGAGCAAAGTCTTAACCTAAAATGCGATCCAGGTGTTGCTGCCGAATTGAGGGAGAAATATCCGCAAACTGTTCTGCCAGGTTATCACATGAATAAAAAGCATTGGAACACTTTAATGCTGCAAACAAGTGAATTTTCAGAAAAAAAAGTCAAACACTTTATTTTGCATAGTTACAAATTGGTGGTGAGTAAATTACCAAAATCAAAGCGAGAATCATTGAAGTAAATTTAAATTAATTCGCCACGTAACATTTCTCTTTTTCCGGGTGGGCCAGGCATGCGTTTCATCTTAAAGCCCAAGCTTTCAAGATTACGCCTTACACTTCCTTTGGCACAATAAGTGACAAAAACTCCTTTATCTTTTAAGGCAGTTTTAAATAATTCTAAAGTTTTCATGTCCCATAAATCAGGTTGAACACGTGGGCCGAAAGCATCATAAAACACAATATTTGCGGTATCGATTAAACTGAGCTGATCAAATTTTTGATGTATTTTATGTAATTTGAAATTTGATGAAATCTCTGTTCTTTTATCCCAAATAGCAGAATGTAATTTCTTAAAAATAGCATCAGCTTGTTCGCCTTCAATCTGTTGAGGATAGTTGAGTTTCGAAACTTCTTTTTCTGCAACAGGAAAAGCTTCTAGGCTGATATAATTAACTTTTACTTTGTTTTCTTTCGCCCAGAAATAGGAGAGAAGCGCATTCAAACCTGTTCCAAAACCAGCTTCAAGAACCGTAATTTCTATATCATTTTCTCTGAAATAATCAAGATCAAGAGAAGCTAAGCCTGTCTTTAAAAAAACATGTTTGGCTTCCTGAATTGCACCATGTTTAGAATGGTACTGCTCATTCCATTCTGGAATTTGAATGGTTGTTGAGCCATCTTTGGTTGTGATGATTTGGTGTGAAAGCATAAAATTGTAAATCTTTTCAAATTTAAGCTATTTCTTGAAGTAGTCAAATCTTTGTGAAAGCCTAGTGTAAGAGGTGACTCATTTTTAAATTCTCTTAAGTAAAGTCTGAGATTAAAACTCTATTTATTATTCAAAAAAACTTAGTTTTGTTAGCTAAATTCAGAAATGTGAACATTCAATTCTACGAAGATAAAATCTCTAAAACGAATCTGAAACTTAATAAAGTTAAGTCCAAATTGTTGTTATCAAGCCTTTTCAGGCTTTTTGTGTTTATGGCAACGCTATTTTCTGTTTATTGGTTTTGGGGCTCAGCAAGATTTGTCATCGGAACAATAATTGTTTTCATCATTCTCTTTTTGGTACTCGTTACGAGACATCAGAAAATTGTAGATCAAAAAACAATTTTATTGAATATAATTACGATTAATCAAAACGAGATTCAAGCGCTTAACGGTGATTATTCAGCTTTTGCAGATGGTGAAAATTATACGGATCCAACACATGAGTTTAGCCATGATATTGATTTGTTTGGCTTGCGTTCATTTTTTCAATTTTTAAATAGAACAGCTTTAAAAGAAGGAGAGCAGAAGTTAGCAAATTTATTGACCTCAAATGATCACGATCATATTCATCAAAAGCAAAAAGCCATACAAGAGCTTGCTAGAAAGGTTGATTATCGTCAATCATTTTCAGCTGAAGCCATGCGGGTTGAAACGCAAACAAGTACTAAAGAAATTCATGATTGGGTGTCGAGTTACAAAACTTTTGTACCTAAAATAATGCGCTGGCTGCCAACTGTTTTTTCAGTTTTATCGCTTGTTGTTATCGGCTTATACTTCTTCGATGTAATCAAGGTGATGCAGCTTTTACTATGGATGTTTATCGGTTTAATTATCGTTGGAGTTTACGTTAAAAAAACAACGAAATTATATCAAGATATCAGTCGGATGCAAAGCTTTTTTCAGAGTTATCAAAAGTTGATTTCCGATATAGAAAATGAAAATTTTGAAAGTGAACTTTTAAAAGAATTACAATCTAAAATAAAAAGTACGCCAAAAGCTTCAGAAAGACTGAGAAAGATCAATCGTGCGATTGATGGATTTGAACAACGTAATAATCTTCTTTTAGGTTTGTTTTTAAATGCATTTTTGTTGTGGGATGCAAAATACACTTACATTATTGAGCAATGGATCATCAATAATAAAACTGATGTTTCTAATTGGTTTTATTGCATAGCTGAGTTTGATGCTTATCACAGTTTAGCCAACTTGGCGTATAATAAAACGACTTATAATTATCCTGAAATTTTAGATGATAAGAGTGAATTTGTTATCAAATCTGAGAAAGCTGTTCATCCGTTACTAGATGAAGGTGTTGCTGTTAAAAATGATTTCAAGATCTCTTCTCAAGAATTTCTGATTGTGACAGGAGCAAATATGGCTGGGAAAAGTACTTTTTTGAGAACCTTATCTTTACAGATTTTAATGTCTAATTTGGGTTTGCCAGTTCGTGCAGAATCTTCAGAATACAGACCGATTAAATTGATTACAAGTATGCGAACTTCAGATTCATTGATGGATGAATCCTCTTATTTTTATGCTGAATTGAGTCGATTAAAGTACATAATCGATCACAGTGAAAAGGATGATTATTTTATCATTTTAGATGAAATCTTAAAAGGAACAAACTCAAAAGACAAAGCTGAAGGTTCTAAAAAATATGTGGAGAGATTATTAAAAACATCGAGTCAGGGTGTGATCGCAACGCATGATTTAAGCCTTTGTACATTAGAAAATGAACATCAAGAAATTAGTAATTATCATTTTGATGCAGATATTACAAATGATAACTTAACTTTTGACTATAAATTGAAATCAGGTATTTGTGAGAATATGAATGCTTCTTTCTTGATGAAGAAAATGAATATTGTTTAATCTTTTAAAACTAAATTAATCACATCAATTTTTTGTTCACCAATGATTTTTCTTTCAATAAAATAATGATCAAAATCTGTGGGCTTATAACTGCTAAGTGAAGTCTTTTCAATCTTTTCACCATCTATCTTGACTAGATAAGCATCGTCAAAAAACCATTTCTCAAAAAGAAATTGTTCAATTTTGTTTTGCTCGGGTTCTTTGTTAAATATTGGTAGGAAGCTAGGAAGCTTTTCATTATTGACTTGCTGTTCAAAGCTCATTTTCTTATAAATATCTTTGATAAAGTTTAACTCTATTTCTCTGTAATAGCGCTCATCTTCTTCAAGCGATTTCCAATACCTAATCAACGTATTATATTGAGAAATTATGCTTTTTGTAACGACACTACTATTCGAAAAATTTTGAATAGAGGATCTTTGAATGTTTAAAACATTATAATCTGTTTTCCGGATTTTTTCTTTAATTTCATCAATAAAAAGATCGCTTGTTGTATGGTCAACGATGAGAGTTAAACTAGTGAGATGCTCAGAATCATGAATTTTCGGGGTATATTCTTCAGTCAAAACTTGATGAAGCTCGTTGAGATTAACTGCTTTATTGTTAATGAAAATAATAGAATCATTTTCTACTCTCAGTTCATAAAACCTGTTTTGAGACATCAGAACTGAAAAACTCATGAGTAAAAAAGCACATGTTATGTATTTCAACATTTTTTGATGTAAAATTAAACAATATTTAATGATTGAATTTTAATTTTCAAGATGTTTAATCTTTTTTTGAAATAAATAATGATACCTTTTAGATAATATGATAACTAAAAAAATAAAAGCATATTCAATCATAACTATCCATAGATTCTCACTGAAATAATTTTGATGATAAGCGTGGTAGCTCAAAATGATGCTCAAGCTCCATACCCAAAACAATTTTTGTTTCGTTAACATGCTAACACCAAAAGGCAGAATTAAATACCAAGGGTGTATCGTTGTTGAGAGCAGCAAATAAATTGTAAATATATAAACAATACGTTTTAAAAAATCGACTTCTCTGTTGTTTTTATATTGATAAAAACTCGTGAATATCACCAAGCTAAAGATGCTAATAGCAAGGAGTTTCCCGATTAAACTTATCGCATTATAATCTACCCATTGATATCCGATTTCTCTAAAAATATAATACAAACTCGCGTTAAATTCAAATTTTTGAAACCACAAACTTAAACTACTTTGATAAGATGAAATCAAATTTTCATCAATGAAATTGACGTAGGCTAAACCAATTATTAAACTTGATAGAAGAAGAATTTGAGTTGATTTTATAAAATTCTTTTTATTGTTTCCTCTGTAAAATTGATAGCTAAGAATTAATGGAAAAATAATTAACGGAAGTAATTTTGACAAAATGGATAATGACAAGAAAATTGAGATTAATCTCACAGATGAATTCTTTAACATGTGATAGATGAATCCTAAAAAGAAAAATAGCATTACAACTTCAAAGTGCAGATTCCCCGTGATTTCTAGTATTATTAACGGGTTAAGAATAAAGTAAAAAACATAGTGTTTTTTTATTTTGAGAAATTTTAAAATTTTTATCAAAAAAAAGATGATTCCTATTTCAGCTAACCAGTTGATTGCTCTCAAAAAAATTATGTTGTTGATTAGTGAATCTTTGGAAACTCCGTAGCTTAAAGTATAGATCCATTGCGCTATTGGTGGATAATTTGTATGATTCCCAGCGCTTAAATCACCCATTTTCTGTACAAGGAATTTTGCGAAACCGAGATTCTCTAGATGATGTTTTTCTAAAAATGTTTGAGGTAAAGCGACATAAGCATTATAGCCTTCCCAGTTGAGCATTCCATCCCAAATAAATCTATAAAAATCTTGTGATAAAGCAGGAATGTGATTAATGAAAAAAAGCCGAATGATGATTGCTAAACCAAAAAGTAGCCAAACTTTTTTTTTGAAAAGTTCCGTTAGAATTATACTGAATCCGAAAGCAAGTCCATAATAACTAAAAAGCTTCAGGTGTTCGTAACGCTCTGTATTAAAGCTTAGTTCAGCATAAACAAGTAGCATCAAAGCAATCGATAGAAAACCTGCTAACTTTTTGTTTTGATGTATAAAATTTAATGCTTTCAATTAATCTATTTTGAAAAAATACTCTTGTAAGAAACAAAACTAAAACCTAAAAACAACATCACATGAAAGAATAATAAACCGTATTCATTTAATCGAAAAGCTGAATAAATCCCGAATGCGAAATAGATTGCCAAGCAAACTTCAAGAATATTGACGACTGATATTTGTTTCTTAATATAAGTGTTGTTTTCTAATACATTATTAAGTTTAGGCGTTCTGATAAAAGCAGATTTCTTTCCAAAGTGTCCTTCCAAAACAGCAATTGAATTATGTAATGATAAACCCATTGCAGCAGAGAAAAAAGAGACAAATAAAAAGATGAATTCAAAGAAATTAACTTTTGATTGTTCATTTATCGATTTAAAGCTTTTCCAGTAAACAATTAAAAATAAAATAGTGCTTATGCCCAAAATACTCATCGCATAAAAAAACCATTTTAATTCGGGATGAGTTGCTTTGATAAATAATAAAGGAACGCTGATTATGGCGAGCAATAGGACAACAAGAAACATACTACTATTAAGCAGATGAAAAAAGCTATGAATTTTTGTTCTTAAACTCATCTCTGAACTTTGAAAAACTTTTTTGAAATTCTTTCTAAAATTTTCTGCTGCGCCTTTATTCCATCTAAATTGTTGCGATCGTGTTGCACTCATAACAGCTGGAAGTTCAGCTTCAGCAACAACACCTTCAAGATATACGAATTCCCAATTTTTGAGCTGAGCTCTATAGCTTAAATCTAAATCTTCCGTCAGAGTATCACCTTGCCAATTGCCAGCATCAATGATGCAGGTTTTACGCCAAACACCTGCGGTTCCATTAAAATTGATAAAATGTTTTGAAAGATTTCTGCCAACTTGCTCAAGTGTAAAATGAAAATCTAGTGCAAAAGCTTGAATTTTGGTCAACAAACTATCTTCTCTGTTGATGTGTCCCCAACGCGTTTGAACCACACCAATTTTATCATCGCTAAAATGCGGAATTGTCTTTTTAAGCCAATCTGATGAAGGCATAAAGTCGGCATCAAAAACAGCAATAAACTCACCTTCAGCATTTTTCAAACCTTCTTTTAAGGCGCCTGCCTTGAAGCCAACGCGGTTCTTTCGCCAGATGTGTTTGATGTTGACACCTTGATGTTGATAGTTTTCAACAATTTTTTTTGTTTTGATGATTGATTCGTCTGTAGAATCATCGAGAATCTGGATCTCTATTTTATCTTGAGGATAATCTATTTTGACAATATTATGTATCAAGCGTTCAACAACGTAACTTTCATTAAAAATAGGAAGTTGAATTGTGACTTTAGGCCAAGATTTAAGCTGTTTGATTTTATGCTTTTGAGGTTGATTCCTGTATTTAAGATAAAGATCAAATTGCACTAAACTGTAAAGAAAAACTAAGAGCAAAAGTAGCGCATAGATGATAAGGATGAGATATGTCAAAATCACTTTGCAGGATATTTAATAATCCAACCAATTATTTTTATACCAGCAAAAACAGCACCTTTCACAGTTCCTGAGACTTTAGAAGTTCCGATTCTGTTTCTGTAATTTACCTTAACTTCCTTATACTTCAAATTATATTTTAGTGCTTTCAATTGCATTTCAATTGTCCAGCCATAAGTCTTGTCTTGCATATCAAGCATCAACAGCTTATCGTATTTGATAGCTCTAAAAGGACCAAGGTCAGTAAATTTTGCATTGTATAAAATCTTCATGAGAGTTGTAGAAAGCCAGTTTCCAAAAACCTGAGGGAAAGTCATCGCACCTTTTTCTCTTCCTTTTTTGTGGCGAGCTCCCAAAACAAAATCATAATGATCATTAATAATTGGGGAAACAATTTGCGTTAAATCTTCAGGATAATCACTGAAGTCTCCATCTAAAAAAACAATTATGTCAGTTTCAGGTGCATTATTTTTGATGTAATCCATACCTTTTAAGCAGGCATAGCCATAACCTTTTTGCTTTTCTTTTAAAACTGTCGCACCAGCATTTTTAGCGTTTTCTTCAGTTTGATCAGTTGAGTTATTACTGATAACAATCACTTCATCGACAATTTTAGGAATGTGACTAACAACTTTTCCGATGGAATCTGCTTCATTGAAAGCAGGAATAATAACCCGAATACTCTTTTTCATTATTTTGTTTTCTCATTGAAAAATTCCATCAAATCAATGTCGTTACCCGTTGTGATTTCTTTTTGATTAATGCGGTTATCAAGTGAATCGTTTTCTAGTTTTAATACACCACGAGGGCAAACTGAAGCACAGATACCGCAACCAACGCAAGATGAACGCACAATGTTTTCTCCCTTTTGAGCATAAGCTCTAACATCGATTCCCATTTCGCAATAGGTAGAACAGTTTCCGCAAGAAATGCACTGTCCGCCATTTGTTGTGATTCTGAATTTAGAAAATAAGCGTTGTTGCATACCTAAAACTGCGGCCATCGGGCAGCCAAAACGACACCAAACACGATTTCCAAAAATGGGGTAGAAACCAACGCCAATTACACCAGAAAAAGCTGCACCAATTAGAAAACCATAAGTTTCGCGAAGCTTGTGTGCTGGGAAAAGAAAAATATCTTGATTATAATTGAAGTAATTGATACATATCATTGAGAGGATCACAATGAGGTAACCAGCTCCAGCATATTTTGCGTCTTTGGCAAGTTCTTCTTTTTTGAAATACATGAGCAAACCAAAAACAAGGCTAAGAAAGCCAGCTGAACTCCATAGAAAAACATCTTTTGTAAACCAAAATTCGTCTGGGTTTTGACCTAAATATGAATATATAACAGCGATTGTCATGACTGTTACAAAAACTAAAACACTGTGAATCACCCAACGCTCAACTTTCCATGCAAAAACTGATTTATCAGAAAGATGTCTGTAAGGGTCGCCAGCAGTTTCTGCTAATCCACCACAACCGCATACCCAGCTGCAATACCAGCGTTTACCATATTTGTAGGTGAGAATAGGAGAGATCACAAAAATTGATAGAATGCCAAAAGTGAACATGATCAAGCCAATCGAACCAGCGCTAAAAAATGAATCGAGTTTATAGCCAGCAAAAAGATCATAATTTAAAGGCCAAATATTGGCTGGATTAAAGTAAGGCTGATTCAATCGCATGAGAATTTCAGGAATCAAAAAGGCAAAGCCTAACTGAAAAAACATCACCGAGAATGTTCTCAAAACTTCATATCTGTTATGTCTGTATTTTTTAATGAATTTATATCCGAAAATGAAAATTGCCAAAGTATATAAAGTTCCGTATACAAACCATTGACTAGCTGGACCGCCATTAATGAGGCGACTCAATGGATCAAAAAGAGAGATGATACCTGTGTTTGCGCCTTCGCTATTTAATCCTAAATATTCAGGATACCAATATAAAGCAACGTAAAACATCGTTAACGCTAAGGCTGTTATCCATGCATAAAGCCCACGACTTGTCATTGATTTAAACCAAACCCCATCATTTTTAATTCCAGGTTGTTTGCTTTTGTACAAGTCATAAGAAAAACCGACTGTTCCTAAAGTCATGAGCCCGAGACTTAGACTTAAAAAAAGTGTTTTATTGGGAAAATTGACATTTGCAATGGCTAAAATAAGTATGAAAAGTCCTGTTATTCCAATAGCACTAAATATCTTCTGTGCTTTTGATAATGCGGCTGGCTTTTCACCAGTCATTGCCATGTTTCTTTCAAACTTGCTCATCTATTTAATATTAAAGATGTTTTTGGTAACTTTTAAAAATATCTTTTTCATGTGACTGATAAAACTCTGGATCAAAATTGGCTTGTTTTAAATTTTTCATCACTTCCAGAATTGTTTTGTTTTGCTCAAGCCATCCATTCACAACCTCATGTCTCAATCTAATTCCGAATGTATTGATACCTACAAATTTATCGTTTTCTTTATTGAAGTTCACCGTCATTGCTTTCGTTCCATCTGAGTGAGACCAATGCAATTGTTTGTGATTTTCAATTTCGGTAGGATAAACCCAGCCATAAGTTTGATATTCAATATCGAAAAATTTAGCCGAGTTAAACCAATGTCCAGGATTGTAGGTCATCGGTTTGCCACAAATCGTTTGTGCGACTGTTTCGCCCATCATTTTTCCTGTGTACCAAACAGCTTCAATTGAAGGCCTGTTCTGGATAGCTTCACGATGTTCAGCACAATCTCCAATTGCATAAATATTGTCATAATTTGTTTTTAAATAAGGATTGACAAGAACACCCCTATTTGTTTCAATCGAAGTTTGGCTTAGCATTTCTAATCTGGGTTTAACGCCTGTTGTTAAGCCAACGAGATCACATTGAATGGTTTCGCCTGTTTCCTTTATTTTGACAGCCCTAACTTTTCCGTTTTCATCGGTTAGAATTTCATCAAGATTTATTTTCAACCTTAAATCGATTTGGTGTTTTTTGATGTGTTCATCAATAAGCTGTGCGTCGTGTTTGGGTAAAACGTTGTTCCAAAAATGTTTTTCTCTAACCAAAAATGTAACAGGAATGTCACGTGTTGACAACATTTCAGCAAGTTCAATTCCTATTAATCCTCCACCGACGATGATAGCTCTTTTACAAGCACGATTGTGAGGTGCATTTTTTTCTAAAAGTTCTAAATCTTGCTTGCTGTAGAGTCCTTGAACGCCATGAGCCTCTTGTCCTTTCCAGCCAAACTTTTGAGGTTCAGAGCCTGTTGCTATGATTAAATCTGTGTATTGTAAATGGCGTCCATCCTCTAGTTTGATACTTTTATCTTCCGGACTAATTTCGGTTACATAAGCTTTTAAGAGATTTATTCTATTTTTCTTCCAAAATTGATCTTCATAAGGTTTGAGATGGTTCCACTTCATGTGTCCCATATAAACGTACATCAAGGCAGTTCTTGAAAAAAAATATTCTGATTCAGAAGAAATGATCGTGATTCTTTTATCAGATAGTTTTCTGATATGCCTCGCAGCAGTCACTCCTGCAATTCCGTTACCGATAATAATGACGTGCTCTTGTACCAATTTTTGTTAAAGTTTATTGAATCTTAAAAGTGGATAAAACTAAGAAATTGAATGTACTCATTTTCTAAACAAACTCCCAAAAAATAAAAAAGAGGTTTGACAAATCAAACCTCTTTCTCATATTTTCAAAGAAGATATAAATTATAGCTCAAGTGCTTTTTTGATATCTCCATCCATCAATAATTTTTCAGGATCTTCAAGTGCTTCTTTAATAGCAACTAAGAATCCGACAGACTCACGGCCATCAATAATTCTGTGGTCGTAAGATAATGCTAAATACATCATCGGTCTGATCTCAACTTTACCATCAATGGCAACTGGTCTTTCAATAATGTTGTGCATTCCTAAAATACCGCTTTGCGGAGGATTGATAATTGGCGTTGATAACATAGAACCGAAAACGCCGCCGTTTGAAATCGTGAAAGTACCACCTGTCATTTCATCAACGGTAATTTTTCCATCTCTTGCTCGTGTTGCTAAGCGTTTTACTTCTTGCTCAACACCTCTGAAACTTAAGTTTTCTGCATTTCTCATGACAGGAACCATTAATCCTTTAGGACCTGATACAGCAATACTGATATCTTTATAATCATAAGTGATCATTTCTCGACCTTCAATCATACTATTAACAGCAGGATATTCATCAAGTGCACGAACAACTGCAAGCGTAAAGAAAGACATAAAACCAAGGCTCACACCGTGTTTTTCTTTAAACTTCTCTTTGTATTTAGAGCGGATATCAAAAATAGGCTTCATGTCAGCTTCGTTGAATGTTGTCAACATCGCTGTTTCATTTTTAGCTGTCACTAATCTTTCTGCGACTTTACGACGAAGCATAGACATTCTTGATCTTTTTTCACCTCTTTTGCCAGGGCCAGGAGTTCCCATAGAAGGTTTGCCTTCAGCTTTGACAGCATCGTCTTTTGTGATTCTACCATCGCGACCACTTCCCTTAACGTCTTTGGCGTCGATGCCTTTTTCGTCAAGTGTTTTCTTGGCGGCAGGAGATGGTGAACCAGAAGCGTAAGTTTCTTTTTCTTTAGAATCAGATTCTTTCTCTTCTTTTGTTGGTTGCTTTTCTTCTTTCTTTTCGTCAGATTTTTTCTCTTCCTTTTTTTCCTCCTTGTCGCTATCGCTACCTGAAGGCTTCTCTGCATCTGTGTCAATTAAGCAAACAACGCCACCAACATCAACAACATCACCTTCTTCAGCTTTAAGCGTAATAATTCCGCTTGCTTCTGCAGGTAATTCTAATGTTGCTTTGTCAGAATCAACTTCTGCGATTGTTTGATCTTTCTCAACGTAGTCGCCATCTTGGACTAACCATTCCGCGATTTCAACTTCGCTTATAGACTCGCCCGGTGAAGGGACTTTCATTTCTAAAGCCATAATATTTATTGTTTCGTCGTCTTAATTTATTTTTTATAATCTAATATACAATTGTCTTTTGAAGAATCAAAAACGTAATCAATTACTTCTTCGTGACGTCTTTTAAATCTTGCAGGACTTCCAGCTGCTGGTGAACCGTAGAATCTTCTACTTGCAACTCTAAAGTCTTTTGCTTTTGTGTAATGCAGCAACAAGTGAGAATATGTTCCCATATTTCTTGGTTCTTCTTGCGCCCACACAATTTCTTCGGCTTTGCTGTACTTCTTAATCACTTTATCCATTTCCTTTTCTGGTAATGGGAAAAGTTGTTCTATTCTTACAAGTGCAACATCTTTTCTGCCTTCTTCCTCTCTTCTTTCTAATAAATCATAGTAGAATTTACCAGTACAAAGAACTAAATTTTTAACATCTTTAGCTTTAGGATTGTCTGTATCAATAACTTTTTCAAATTTTCCTTTTGCTAATTCAGCCTTTGTTGACCTTACTTTTGGATGTCTTAATAAGCTTTTTGGAGTGAAAACAATCAATGGCTTTCTAAAGCTCAATTTCATTTGTCTTCTCAATAAATGGAAGTAATTGGCTGGCGTTGTACAATTCGCAATATACATATTGTCTTTTGCACATAATTGTAAATAACGCTCCATGCGTCCAGATGAATGCTCAGACCCTTGACCTTCATATCCATGGGGAAGAAGCATGACAAAACCATTTTGAGATTTCCATTTATCTTCAGCAGAAGAAATGTATTGGTCAATCATGATTTGTGCTCCATTACTGAAATCACCAAATTGCGCTTCCCAGATTGTCAATGTATTTGGGCTTGCCATTGCATAACCATAATCGTGACCAACAACTGCGTATTCTGATAATAATGAGTTGTAAATGTAGAAGTTTGCATCATCACTAACATGTGCGTGAGGTACATATTCTTCTTCACTTTCCTCAACTTTAATGACTGCATGTCTGTGAGAGAAAGTACCACGCTCAACATCTTGACCTGAGATACGGACGTCATGTCCTTCTTTTAGAAGAGTTGCGTATGCTAAAAGCTCACCCAATGCCCAATCAAGACTATCCTCATCAAACATTTCTTTTCTTGACTTCATCAAGCGTTCTACTTTACGTAAGAACTTTTTACCCTCGGGTAATTTTGTTATTTTTTGAGCTAATTCTCCAAGTTCTTTAATGTCGAATGTTGTGTCAACATCCTTCATCATATCTTTACGCTTACCGTATTCAATACCTTCCCATTCTTCTTGAAGGATTTTGGTAACAACAGCATTGTTTTCTTTTTTAGAGCTTTCAAAATTTTCTTCAAGAGTTTCTTTATACTCTTTTTCAATTTTTTCTAAATAAGACCTATCAATGACACCTTCATTAACTAATTGTTTTGTATAAATCTCACGAGGATCATCGTGATTAGAAATAGCTTTGTAAAGTTTAGGTTGTGTAAAACGTGGTTCATCACCTTCGTTATGTCCATATTTACGGTAACCTAAAAGGTCGATAAATACATCTCTGCCAAACTCCATTCTATAGCCTAATGCGAAATTCATTGCATGGACGACAGCTTCGGCATCATCAGCATTCACGTGTAATACTGGTGACAAAGTTACTTTAGCAATATCTGTACAATAAGTTGATGAGCGTCCATCGGTATAGTTTGTTGTAAACCCTATTTGGTTGTTGACCACAATATGTATTGTTCCGCCAGTTCTGTAGCCATCAAGTTGTGACATTTGTACAACTTCATAAACAACGCCTTGACCAGAAACAGCAGCATCACCATGAACAACAATAGGTAATACTTTTTGTATTTCAGATTTATGGTGATCATCTTGTTTTGCTCTCGCAATACCTTGCACAACAGCACCCACTGTCTCAAGGTGAGAAGGGTTTGGTGCAATGTTGAGGTTGATTTCTTTACCACTATCAGTGTGGCGCTCACATGTCCAACCTAAATGATATTTAACATCTCCATCAAAGCCATCGATATCATAATCTTTACCTTGAAATTCGTTGTAAATATCTTTCGGGCTTTTGCCAAAAATGTTTGTAAGCGTATTTAAGCGGCCACGGTGAGCCATTCCCATCACAAACTCTTTAACACCCATATCTGCTGCACCTTCAATAAGCGCATCAAGTGCAGGAATAAGTGTTTCGTTTCCTTCTAATGAAAAACGTTTTTGACCAACGAAGTTTTTATGAAGAAAAGTTTCAAATAAGTAAGCCTTATTTAACTTTCTTAAAATCTTCTTCTTTTGATCAGTATCGAATTTCGGATGGTTTTTGTTTTCGTAAATTTTGTTTTGAATCCATTCAATCTCTTGTGGCTTTCTAATATAAGCATATTCAACACCTATAGATTCACAAAAAACTTTTTCGAGGAAATCGACGATATCTCGAAGCTTTGCTTTCCCAATTCCGATAATATCTCCAGCTTCAAATTCAGAATCTAAGTCTGATTTTGAAAGGCCAAAAAGCTCTAAAGTAATTTTCGGATGGTAATCACGTCGGTCTCTGACGGGATTTGTGTGTGTGAAAAGATGTCCGCGATGTCTGTAAGCATCGATGAGATTGACAACTTGGAATTCTTTCTGTACGTTTTCAGGTACAGTGATTGTTTCAGTTTCCTTCGTTTCAGCGTCTCTTATAACAACTTCTTCAGCAGAGCCATTTTCGGTCATGCCAAAATCAAATCCTTGAAAAAATGCGCGCCAGCTTGGCTCGATAGCATCAGGATTTTGAAGATAATTGTTGTAAAGTTCAGCTAATTGTTGAGGATGTACTGCGTTTAAAAAAGAAAATTGGTCCATATTTGGATTTGCAATAGTTTTGAATAAACAAAATTACAACTTCTAATCTAATAGCACTCATAATATCATATTTTATGATTTTGTTTTCAATTAACAATATTGAATTTTATATAAAAATATTGAATTATTATTAGTAAATCACATATTTCGATTTAAATAAATTCGTTTTACTTAAGATTTATGCGTTTAAAGTAACTTTTGTTAAGATTTACTTTTTTTATGTTGCTAATAATGTAAAGCTAGCTCAACTTATTTTAATAAGATTTAAAAACAGTTTTTGCTTTACAATTCTTATTAATATCTCAAATCATATAACAAACTCTTTAAAAAGTTTATTTTCGCCCAAAATATTTTTAGAGATGAAAAATATCGACGTTTATAAAGCTAAGTTTCTCGAAAATCTTGAGGGAAGATACACGGATAAAAAACCAGACAATTTGTATCAGCCTATTGAGTATATTTTAAATTTGGGAGGTAAGCGTATTCGCCCTGTTTTGGTTTTGATCAGTGCCGATTTATTTGCTGATAAATCTTCTGAAGCGATAGATGCAGCTTTGGCAATCGAGATATTTCACAATTTCTCACTTGTACATGACGATATTATGGATGCTGCTCCATTGCGTCGTGGAAAAGCAACTGTGCATGAAAAATGGGATATCAACACAGGTATTCTTTCTGGCGATGCGATGTTAATTACTGCTTATCAATTATTTGAAAATTATCCCGTTGAACATTTCAAACCATTGGCGCAATTATTTAGCAAAACAGCGCTTGAGGTTTGCGAGGGTCAGCAGTACGATATTGATTTTGAAACTCAAACTGAGGTTGATATCGATGCATACATTAAAATGATAGAGTATAAAACGGCAGTTCTCGTTGGTGCTGCTTTAAAAATGGGAGCCATTATTGCGGGTGCTAATCAAGAGCAACAAACATACATTTATGAATTCGGTCGTTTATTAGGAATTGCTTTTCAAATCAAAGATGATTATCTAGATGTTTTCGGCGATGAATCTGAATTTGGAAAACAGTTGGGTGGCGATATTATTGAAAATAAAAAGACCTATTTATATTTAAAAGCTTTGGAAGGTAAACAGAAGGAGCAACTTCAACATTTGTTTTCTGTAACACCTTTAGATCCGAGTGCAAAAATCAAAACCGTTAAGCATATTTATGAAGCTTCTGGAGCTGCAGAGGCAACTTTAAAGGAAATTGAAAAATACACATTAATGGCTTTTGAATGTCTGGAAAAAATCGAACTTTCTGATGATAGAAAAGCTTATCTGAAGAATTTTGGTTTGAACTTGATGAATCGAACTTTTTAGAATCTTAGAATTTTCATAAAACTTAAAAAACTTTTATTGTTCTAAAAGTTTTTGGCTTAATTTTGCCCTCTGTCATGAGGAATCAAATTATTCATAAAGCAACTGAGATGTTTTTAGAACTGGGTTTTAAAAGTGTCACCATGGACGATTTAGCCCATGAATTATCTGTTTCTAAAAAAACAATTTACGATTTAGTTGGAAAGAAATCTACATTAGTTGAGCTTGTTGTGCAAAGCGTTATTGCTGAAATTGATGCTGAAATGAGCGATGTGTCTAATCAAAAGCTTGATGCAATTACTGAAATGTTTGCTTTCCGAGATATTGTTGTTAAACGCTTAAGAAATCAAAAAGCATCACCTCAATTTCAGCTCAAGAAATACTATCAAAAAACATACGATAAATACAGAGAGAAACAGATTGATATTATGAGCCAGAATATTAAGAAGAACATTCTTAAGGGTATTCAAGAAGCTTATTATCATGATGATTTATCAATTAATTTTGTTGTGAATTTATATATTGTTGGTCTTCTTGATATTAAAAATGAAGAGTTACTCAATGTAGAACAATTTACGCCAAAACAGTTGTATCACGAGTTTGTGTTGTACCACTTAAGAAGTATGACAACACAAAAGGGACAAAAGAAAATGAATGAAATTTTAAAGGCATAAGAAATGAATTTAAAAAAACACTTTTTACTAATTTTTATATTTCTGACAACGCTGACTTTCGGTCAAGAAACTCAAGAAAAATCAGAAGTTTATAAAATGACATTACAAGATGCTATTGATTTTGCGATGGATAGCGCCTACGCAAACATCAATGCTCAGCAAGATGTTGCAATTGCGATCAAGAAAAAATGGGAGACAACTGCAGACGGTTTGCCACAAATTAACGGTCAGGTGAATTATGAAAATAATCCCAAATTGACAGTGACACCATTACCTGGCGAATTGATCGGTGAGCCAGGAACAACCGTGCCTGTTAGTTTCGGTAACAAGCACAACATGAATGCATCAGCGCGTTTAGATCAATTGATTTTTGACGGTTCATATATCGTCGCGCTTCAAGCTGCAAAAACTTTCTTGGAATATTCTGCTAATAATAAACTGAAAACAGAATACGAAGTCAGGACCAACGTCATTACGGCTTACGGAAACGTTTTGCTCTCGAAAAACTCAATTGATATCACTGAAAATAACCTTGACAATGCTGAAAATAATCTCGACGAAACTCAGAAGATTTTTGACAATGGTTTAGCAGAAGAGGAGGAAGTTGAACAGCTCAAGATAACAACTCAGCAACTCAAATCTCAACTGAACAATGCTAAACGTATGCACGAAATTGCAAAGGAAAGCCTGAATATGGTTTTGGGCTTGCCAGTTGAAGCGGAGGTTATTTTGTTAGACGAATTAGAAATTTTAGCAACTCAAAATATTTTAGAAACTGATGCTTCTGAAGATTTTAAGTTGGAAGAAACTGTTGATTTTAAAATTGCTAAAAACTTAGTTGAGCAAAGAGATTTAGAGTTTAAACTCGAGAAAAGTAAAGCCTTGCCAACTTTGTCAGCATTTGTCAATTATGGGGCGACAAGCTTCGGTGATGAGTTCAACTTTTTTGAAAGTGGGAAAGATTGGTATGAGTTCTCAACAATTGGCGTGAGTTTAAGCGTTCCGATTTTCAGTTCATTCCAGCGTCACTCAAGAACTCAGCAAGCAAAAATGGAGCTCGAGAAAGCTGAGGTGCAAAAGGAGCAAGCCATTAATGAAATTAAGAGAACTTACAATGCAGCTAAAAGTGAAATGACTTATGCTACTGAAAATTTCGAAATTTCTAAAGATAATTTAAACCTTGCAGAGAGAATCTCACATAAAAATGAAATCAAATTTAAAGAAGGTTTAGCCAGCAGTTTCGAACTTCGACAAGCACAAGTGCAGCTGTATCAAGCTCAAAACGAATATTTACAAAGTATGCTAAATGTAATTAATGCTAAAGCAGAACTTGAAAAAATTAAAAATAAGCCACTCCAAAACTAAAAGATCAATGAAAAATTCAATTCTTTTTATCGCAATCTTAAGTCTGTTGATGACGACATCATGTCAAAATAAGGAACAAACGGTTGATGAAGTTATAGATTCTGGAAAAGTTGACTTGATGAAAGAAAGACGTCAAGAACTCAACAAAGAGCAAAGATTGCTCAATACAAAAATCTCAAAATTAAGTAAGGAAATCGAAGCGCGTGAAGATGCTAACTCCTTCTCACTTGTGAGTGTCAAAAAAATAGAAACAGAGAAATTTGTTCATTATATTGAAGTCCAGGGAGATGTTGAAACTGATCAAAATATTTTGATTTATCCTGAATTTAGCGGCGTCTTAGATAAAATTTATGTCAAGGAAGGTGATCGCGTTAAAAAAGGTCAACTCTTAGCTAGAATTGATGATGGCGGTTTGTCTGAGGAAATGGCAGAGCTCGAAACACAGCTTCAACTTGCTGAAACACGTTTTAAAAGACAAAAGCGTTTATGGGATCAAAACATAGGTTCTGAGATTCAGTTTTTAGAATCTGAAACTTCTTATAAATCTTTAAAAAGCAATAAAAATAGATTGCAAAAGCAAATCGACAAAACACAGATTAGAGCTTCTTTCTCAGGAGTGATAGATAGTAAGCTTGCAGATCAAGGTCAAGTCGTTAGCCCAGGTCAGACACCGATTTTCAGATTGATCAATTTATCTGAAACATATATTTATGCTGAGGTTCCAGAGCAATTTTTGAATGCTATTAAAGTTGGAACATCTGTTAATGTTTCTATTTCTTCAATGGGATTAAATTTTGATACTGAAATTATTCAAGTCGCTAATTTTATAGATCCAAATAACAGAAAGTTTATGGTAAAAGTCGGTATCCCTAAAGATATCAGAAACTTGAAACCAAATCTAGTCGCTTTGATTAAAATTAACGATTACACTTCAGATGACACAGTTGTTATCAGTCAGAATGTTTTGCAAGAAACATCAAGCGGTGAACAGATCGCTTATATTTTTGAACCAAAAGATGATAAAGTTGGAACAGCAAAGCAAGTTAAAATCAAAACAGGTAAAAGCCTAAAAGGAGATATTGAGGTTTTAGAAGGTTTAGAAGAAGGGCAATACATTATCACAGATGGTGCGAGAAGTGTAAGAGATGGTGAGAAGTTAAGAGTTTCAGAAGCGATAAAGTAGAGAGGGATGGCAAATAAAAACACATATAAAGAGTTTAGTATTTCATCCTGGGCGATTGATAATAAAATGACTGTTTTTGTCATTATTGCAATTAGTCTTTTAGGCGGATTGTTGTCATATTACAGTATGCCTCGCGAATCTTTCCCAGAGATTGTACAAACCAAAATTTACGTGAGTTCAGTAAACCCTGGAAACTCAGTTGAAGATGTCGAGAAGTTTATCACCGAACCTTTAGAGGAAGAATTTAAGAATGTTAAAGGTGCGAGAGAAATCAACTCCACGACAATGCAAGATTACTCGATGATTATCATTGAGTTCGAAGAAGATATAGAGGTTAGTACTGCAAAACAGTTGATCAAAGACAAAGTTGATCAGGTTAAATCGGAAACAACATGGCCAACATTAGATAATGGTGCCAAGGTAGAACCTAATGTATTTGATTTGAACATTTCTGAGGAAATGCCAATTTTGAATATCAATTTTGTCGGAGATTATCCAACGCAAAAGCTAAAAGATTTTGCAGAACATATGCAAGATGAAGTTGAACTTCTTCCGCAAATTAAAGAAGCGAGTGTAAGAGGTGTTGATGAAAAAGAAGTTGAGGTTGCCATTGATGTTTATAAAATGGTGTCTTCAAAGGTTTCATTTGATAATGTAATCAATGCAATTAGGGCAGAAAATAAAACTATTTCTGGAGGAAATATTATCAGTAAAGGTCTAGAAAAAAACATTCGTGTTATTGGAGAGATTGACAAACCTTCAGATCTTGAAAAAATTGTTGTAAAATCTGATGATGGATCTGTCTTTTTAGAAGACATCGCACAAGTTAGATTTAATGAAAAAGATGCAACAACATTTGCGAGAAATAAGGGGAAGCCTGTTGTGATGCTCGATGTGAAAAAGCGAGCTGGCAAAAACATGATTGAAGCCGTTGAGCAAATAAAAGAAATAGTCGAAAAAGAAAAGTCAGATTACTATCCGGAAAATTTAGAAATCAGCATTACAAATGACCAATCTGTGCAAACAGAAAATCAAGTAAATGACTTAGTCAATAATATCGTTTTTGGAGTCATTTTAGTTGTTGGTGTTTTGATGTTCTTTTTAGGTTTTAGAAACGCTTTGTTTGTTGGAGTTGCTATTCCATTGTCAATGTTTATCGCACTGACTATTCTTTCTTCATTAGGCTTTACTTTAAATACAATGGTTTTATTTGGTCTTGTTATGGGATTAGGTATGCTGGTGGATAATGGTATTGTTGTTGTCGAAAATGTTTATAGTTTGATGGATGAAGGCATGCCTCGAATCAAAGCTGCAAAACAGGGGGTTGGAGAAATCGCATGGCCAATTATAGCTTCAACAGCAACAACTTTGGCGGCTTTCTTTCCATTAGGACTATGGCCAGGAATGATTGGTAAATTCATGGTTTATTTCCCGATTACACTTTCAGTTGTCTTAACATCTTCATTATTTGTTGCATTAATCATCAACGCTATGTTGACATCACAGTTTATGAAAACTGAAGAAGGTGAATTAAGAAAAAATTTATTGATTAAATGGAGCTTGATTCTGTTTTTAGTCGGTGCATTGGTTTTAGTGACTGGGTTTATTGCTGATTCAGGAGGGTTGAGAGCTATTGGTAACTTGAGTATTTTGGTTGCCATCATGATGTGGGTTTACAAATATTTCCTAGAAGGCGCTATTCGTTATTTTCAGTTTAATCTGCTCAAACGTATGGAGCGTTTTTATGAATCAAGCTTGGTTTTTGCTTTATATAAAAAAAGAGCCTATTTCTTTTTTTTCGGAACAATAGGAATGTTATTGCTAGCTTTCGTTTTGGTTAGTGTGGCAGAACCGAAAACTCTATTTTTTCCAGAAAATGAACCAAATCAAATTATCACTTACATTGAATATCCTGAAGGGACAGCCATAAATAAAACGAATGCTTTGACAAAACAAGTTGAAGAAAAAATATATGATGCTGTCAAGAAATATGAAGATGACGACGGCTATAATTTTATGATTGAGTCAGCTATATCTCAAGTCGGAAAAGGTTCAGGAAACCCAATGACGAATAGTGGAATGGCTAATGAAATGCCGCATCGCGCTAAAATTACTTTAACTTTAAGAGAGTTTAAATTTAGAAGAGGAATTTCAAGTTTGAAAACTTTAGAAGAAGTGAGGCAGTCTGTGCAAGGTTTTCCAGGTGCTTCAATTATTGTTGAAAAAGACAATATTGGTCCGCCAACTGGTTATCCTGTCAATTTAGAAATAAGAGGGGATGACTATGAAGATATGCTTGCAGAAGCAGAAAATTTACGTCAATTTATCAATCAATTAAATATTGATGGAATTGAAGAGCTGAAAATTGATGTCAATAAATCTAAACCTGAAATTGATATCAGAATTGACAGACAGAAGGCTGGTGAACTTGGTATTTCAGCTTCTATGATTGGACAAACGATTAGGCGTTCTGTTTTTGGACAAGAAGCTTCAACCTTTAAAGATGGGGAAGATGATTATGAAATCAATGTGCGTTTAAATGAGAATCAACGTTATGATGAAAATGCAATATTGAATCAGCCAGTTACTTTTAGAGATACAAAAGGGCAAATCAATCAGATCCCTATTTCTTCTTTAATTACAACTGAACCAGCCGCAACATTTAATTCTATTAAAAGAAAGGATTTAAAAAGAGTGATTACACTTTATTCTAATGTTTTAACAGGAAGTAATCCAACTGAAATCGTCAATACCTTAAAACAAGAATTAGAATATTACAACCAGAAACCAGAAATGAAGTACGTTTTCACTGGAGAACAAGAAGAACAAGCTGATAATATGGATTTCTTATTGAAAGCACTTCTTATTGCTATGGGTGGAATTCTCTTGATTTTGGTAGGTCAATTTAACTCAATCAGCAAGCCTGTCATTATTTTATCGGCTGTAATTTTGAGTTTAGCAGGTGTACTTTTTGGTTTGATTATTTTCCAGATGGATTTCATTGTTATTATGACGATGATGGGAGTGATTTCATTAGCAGGTATTGTTGTGAATAATGCGATTGTTCTTGTAGATTATACACAAATATTAATTGACAGGAAAAAGCAAGATAAAGGAATAGATAGTGATCAAATGCTTTCAAAAGCTGAATATTTTGATGTTTTAGTTGCAGGTGGGAAATCACGATTAAGACCTGTTTTATTAACAGCTATCACAACTGTATTGGGACTAATTCCATTAGCAATTGGACTAAACATTGATTTCTTTTCTTTATTTACAGATTATGATCCTAAGATTTATATAGGAGGTGATAATGTTGTTTTCTGGGGACCATTAGCTTGGACAGTTATTTTCGGATTGATTTTCGCAACTTTCTTAACTCTAATTGTGGTTCCGGTCATGTTTTATTTATCAATAAGAGCAAAATTAAGATTTAAGAAAACTAAATAATAGCTTAAGATGATGTGGATCAGTGAGATAAAATACTTGGGTGAATTATAATACAAATAAAGTAAAAAATATCTCTTTTTTGTTTTGGTGAAATGAAAAAGAGATGTATATTTGCACCCGCAATTAGGAAGTTTATGTAGCTTACTAAGGAGAGATGGCAGAGTGGTAATGCAGCAGATTGCTAATCTGTCAACGCGAAAGTGTTGCCAGGGTTCGAGTCCCTGTCTCTCCGCAAAAGTATAACCACATTCGGGGTGTAGCGTAGCCCGGTTATCGCGCCTGCTTTGGGAGCAGGAGGCCGCAGGTTCGAATCCTGCCACCCCGACTTTTAGCCTTGTAAATTCAACCATATTTCTGTAAATAGTTGATTTTCAAGGCTTTTCTATTTCTAGGAAAACCATATCTTACCATATAAAACCACACTTTAGGTGTCCAAATTGGGGACAAGCTTTTTAGCCCTGATATCCGATGGATCATTTCTAAAACTTGTGTTTAGATAAAAATTGTTTATAATCTATAGAGGGTAAATTCTACATTTTTGACTCCTTTAAATTGAGTTTTAAGAGATTCAATTTTGCATTGAAAGATTCAGTTTTAGCATTTCTATTGATAAAGCAACTTAAATAGATCTATAATTCCGATTCAAGTCTCCACCGTAAATTCTAAGTCTTTAATTTTTGTATTTGATACTTTGTAGAAAATGAACGAATTTTATATTATTATTTCAGATGTCTATTAAAACCAAAGTTAAATCCAATTTGATTAAAACTAAAATTTTTAAGTACACGACAAAAATTGAATTAGATTAAGGTCATATTTATTAGTTCCTGATAACAAGCATTTTGAGATATAGTCTAATCCATATCTGAAGA
>NZ_FNQF01000005.1 GCF_900107595.1 Psychroflexus halocasei
CTTTGAATAGTGCTAATAATTGAGTATCTTTAATACCTGTACTGGAGTTCTTTTTTAAAGTCATTACTTGAAGAATAATGCTTTAATATACTGAATTCCAGTATTTTATGCAATATAAAGAAGATTAAAATTTACTTTACTTTGTTAAAAATCAAATAGTTAAACAATTTTTGTCGTGTACTAAACTAAAATTTGTACTTTTGTTTTATTATGAAGCAAGTATTCCGCAAAATATTATCATTTTTCATGGCTTTTATAGTCATGATTTCTACAATGTCATTTGTTGTAGATCTACATTATTGTGGAGAAACTTTGGTCGATAAAGCGATCTTTCATACAGTGGAAACTTGCGGAATGGACATGGAAAATCCTCTAGCTGACGGATGTTCTATCGAAAAAGAAAGTTGCTGCAGCGATGAGCAATTAGTTCTTGATGGTCAAGACGAATTGCAACAATCTGCGAATAAAATAACATTCGAGCAGCAAGTCTTCATAGCTTCTTTTATTTACACGCACATCAATCTTTTTGAAGGACTGGAGAAGGAAGTTATTCCTTTCAGAGATTACAAACCTCCCTTTCTTATAAGGGATTTTCAAAAGATCCACGAGACCTATTTAATTTGATTTTTAGGAGTTGATTCTATAGCAAAGCCTTTGCGTTAGAATCTTTTTGAGTTTTGAAGCAATGTATCATTGACTTCAAAAACGATTGTACTTAATACTTTGTACCAACTGCTAAAATCTTATTACAAATGCTAAACAAAGGCATAAAATTTCTCATAGAAAATAAACTCGTTGCTGTATTGCTGCTCGTGTTTTTTGTCGGTTGGGGTGTTGTCAATGCACCTTTTAACTGGAATACAGGATTTATACCTACCGATCCTGTGGCTGTTGATGCCATTCCTGACATTGGAGAGAATCAACAAATTGTATTTACAAAATGGGAAGGTCGATCTCCACAAGATATTGAAGATCAAATCACTTACCCATTAACCACTTCATTATTGGGGATTCCTGGCGTGAAAACCATTCGTAGTTCTTCTATGTTTGGTTTCTCTAGTATTTATATCATTTTTGAAGAAGATGTTGAATTTTACTGGAGTAGAAGTCGTATTCTCGAGAAATTAAATTCTTTACCAAATGGATTACTTCCTGATGATGTTAATCCATCTTTAGGTCCTGATGCTACTGGTTTAGGACAAATTTATTGGTACACTTTAGAGGGACGAGATAAAGATGGAAACGTCACTGGCGGATGGGATTTACACGAACTTCGAAGTGTGCAAGATTATTATGTGAAATATGCGCTTTCTTCAGCAAGTGGTGTTTCTGAAGTTGCTTCTATTGGCGGTTATGTTCAAGAATATCAAATAGATGTTGATCCAGAGAAAATGCGACAGTATGATGTTGCCTTAAGTGATATTGTGACCTCTGTTAAGAAAAGCAATAAAGATATTGGCGCACAAACTCTTGAAATTAATCAGGCAGAATATTTAGTGCGTGGTTTGGGTTATGTAAAGTCTATTTCTGATATAGAAAATGCCGTCGTCACATCTGAAAACTTTACCTCAATACGCATCAAAGATATTGCTGAAGTTGGTTTAGGGCCAGCACCAAGACGAGGAATTTTAGACAAAGAAGGAGCAGAGGTCGTCGGTGGCGTTGTTGTTGCCCGATATGGTGCTAATCCTATGGAGGTGATCAATAATGTTAAAGATCAAATAGAAGAACTTCAAGCTGGTTTACCTTCAAAAGAACTGGCAGATGGCCGTACTTCTCAATTAACTATTGTTCCGTTTTATGACAGAACAGAGCTCATTCAAGAAACTCTAGGAACGCTTGATGAAGCTTTGACTCTGGAAATTCTCATTACCATTTTTGTGATTATCATTATGGTGTTCAATTTAAGAGCCTCAATTCTTATTTCTGGATTACTTCCAGTAGCGGTTTTGATGGTTTTTATTTCGATGAAACTTTTCAATGTTGATGCCAATATAGTCGCATTATCTGGTATCGCTATTGCTATTGGGACGATGGTTGATGTGGGTGTGATTCTCTGTGAAAATATCATCAGGCATCTCGATGATGAAAAAGAACGATTTGAAAAAACAGGCAAAAAACAGCCTATCAATACTGTTGTGTTTAATGCGACTTCAGAGGTGTCAGGAGCTATATTGACTGCAGTATTAACCACCATTATTAGTTTTATACCTGTTTTTACGATGATAGGTGCTGAGGGAAAGCTGTTTAGACCTTTAGCTTTTACTAAAACGATGGCTTTAGTCGCTTCCCTGATTGTTGCTCTGTTTTTAATTCCTCCTTTTGCATCTTTTTTATTCCGTAGGAAAAGTATCAGACAAACTAGTCAACTCTTGATTAATGCTTTATTAATTATTATAGGCATAACAGCAATTTTATTTGGTTATTGGTTAGGTCTTATATTAATCGTTTTTGGAGTGACGGCATTTTTAAAGGATGATAAAATCACTTCTAAAATTTCACCAAAATTAGCTATAACAGAGAAGCGAGCAAACAGCATAAATATTCTTATTTCTGCTTTAGCAATTGTCTTTTTACTTGCAGAATATTGGCGACCACTGGGTGTTGATGAAAGTATTTTTTGGAATTTACTTTTTGTCGGAGTCATCTGTTTTGGTTTATTAGGCGCGTTTTGGTTATTCCAAAGCTACTATACCAGAATTTTACGTTGGGCACTTAGAAACAAGTTTTTATTTCTTTCCGTACCTACTCTGATCGTCATTTTTGGTATCTTAATTATGCAAAATACAGGAAAGGAATTTATGCCGTCTCTAAATGAAGGTTCTTTTCTTTTGATGCCGACCTCTTTGCCTCATGCTGGAATAGAAGAGAATAAAAGAGTCCTGCAACAATTAGATATGGCGGTGGCAAGTCTTCCAGAGATTGAAACTGTGGTTGGTAAAGCCGGACGCACAGAATCTGCTCTTGATCCTGCGCCACTTTCAATGTATGAAAATATTATTCAGTATAAATCTGAATATATGTTAAATGAAAACGGAAAGCGTCAGCGATATAAAATTAATGAAGACGGATTGTTTGTTTTAAAAAATGGGAATTTGGTGGTAAATCCCAATCACGATGTGGTTGAAAATAAAAGTTATACTGATTCAGAAATTGAAGATCCTTTTCAAGTCAAAAGTCAAAACCTCATTGCTGATGAAGATGGAGAGTTTTACAGAAACTGGCGTCCAGAAATACAATCACCAGATGATATTTGGAACGAAATTGTTCGGGTCACTAAATTACCTGGCGTGACTTCAGCTCCTAAATTGCAACCTATCGAAACCCGTTTAGTCATGCTGCAAACAGGCATGCGTGCACCGATGGGAATTAAAGTAAAAGGCCAAGATTTAAAAGAAATTGAAGACTTTGGAATGCAACTAGAAAACATTCTTAAACAAGCTGAAGGCGTCAAGGAAGAAGCTGTTTTTGCGGATAGAATTGTGGGGAAACCTTACCTTTTAATCGACATTAAAAGAGAACAACTTGCAAGGTACGGAATCTCTATTGAAGATGTTCAAGAAGTCTTAGAAGTTGCCGTCGGTGGGATGCCACTCACCCAAACCGTAGAAGGTAGAGAACGTTATAATGTGAGAGTAAGATATCCGCGTGAGTTGCGAGCCAATCCTGATGATATAAAAGGAATATATGTGCCTGTCGAAAAAGGCAGTCCAGTACCACTTGGAGAATTAGTTGATGTTCGATACGAGCAAGGCCCTCAAGTGATTAAAAGTGAGGATACCTTTTTAGTCGGTTATGTTTTATTTGATAAATTGGATGGTTTTGCTGAGGTTGATGTCGTTGAAAATGCGCAGGCCTTGATTCAAGATAAAATTGACAATGGCGAGCTAAGAATACCAAAAGGAATTAATTATCAATTTACTGGAACTTATGAAAATCAAATACGAGCAGAAAAAACTTTAAGCATTGTTGTTCCAATGGCTTTGGCAATCATTTTTCTAATCCTCTATTTTCAGTTCCGTTCTGTATCCACTTCATTAATGGTATTTACTGGTATTGCAGTGGCTTTTGCAGGTGGCTTTTTAATGCTATGGTTTTATGGTCAGGATTGGTTCTTAAACTTTAGTTTTTTTGGTGAAAATCTAAGGGATTTATTCCAGATGCATCCTATTAATTTAAGTGTAGCCGTTTGGGTAGGATTTATTGCCCTTTTTGGTATTGCGACTGATGATGGCGTTGTGATGGCAACTTATCTCACCCAAACTTTTGATCGCAATAAACCAGAGAACAAAATGGAAATACGCAATTCAATTGTAGAGGCTGGACAAAAAAGAATTCGTCCGTGCTTAATGACAACAGCCACGACAATCTTAGCCTTATTACCAATTCTAACATCAACAGGAAGAGGAAGTGATATTATGATTCCGATGGCGATTCCAAGTTTTGGTGGGATGCTCATCGCACTGATTACACTTTTTGTAGTCCCAGTTTTATTTAGCATGAAAAAAGAATTTCAACTTAAAAGAAAAAACAAATGAGATATATAATTTTAATAGGATTTGCTTTTTTCGCTTTTACAAAAGTTAATGCTCAAGATTTGCAAAGTCTTATTCAGGAAGCAATATCAAATAATCCGCAGATTCAAAAGTTTGATCTTCAGCACAAGATTGCGCTCGAAAAAATCAATGAAGCTAATAGTTTACCAAATACTGAGTTTAATGCGGGTTATATGGCGATAGCTCCTGAAATGGAAATGCCGATGGAAAGATTTAGTGTTTCTGTCATGCAGATGCTACCTTGGTTTGGAACTATTTCTGCCAGAGAAAATTACGCCGAATCAATAGCTGATGCTCAATATATTGAAGTAACCATTGCTAAACGTCAACTGGCACTTTCTGTGTCTGAGTTTTATTATTTGCTCTATGAAATTAATGCTAAAAAAGAAGTGCTTAAAGATAATATTGAACTCTTACAGACTTATGAAGAATTAGCGCTTAATTCAGTTGAAGTCGGTCAGGCTTCTGCTGTTGATGTGTTGAGATTACAAATGAGACAGAATGAATTAGAGCAAGAAATAGAAGTTTTAAATCAAAAAAGTAAAGGTATTCAGGCCGCATTAAACAGTTTGATGAATCGTGAATTTGATAAAAATGTTTCCGTGATCTCTACTTTAGAAATGCCAGAAAATGATGATTTCTATAGTTACGATAATTTATCTGTCAATCCAGAACTACTGAAATATGACAAACTTTATGAGTCTGTAGAACAATCTGAGTTATTAAACCAAAAAGAAAGTGGTCCTCTAATAGGTTTTGGTGTGGAATATATCAATCAAGAAAACAGCCCGATGATTACGAGTTCTTATAAAGATATGGTGATGCCAATGCTTTCCTTGTCGATACCAATTTTTAACAAAAAATATAAATCTCAGACAAGACAAAATGAATTGCGTATGCAGGAGATAAAATCTCAAAAAAATGAACGTTTAAATACGCTCAAAGCTGATTTATCCCAAGCAATATCAGAAAGGAATCAATCACGAATTAAATTTAATACGCAAAAGAAAAACCTAAAACAAGCTGAAAATGCTCAAGAAATTCTCATTAAAAATTATGAAACAGGAGATATCAATTTTAAAGAGGTTTTAGATATTCAGGAGTTACAGTTGAAATTTCAGAAAGCTCAGATTGAATCAGTAAAAATCTATTACGTTCAATCTGCTCTTATTAACTATTTAACAAATTAAGGCATGGGAAAGACTTACTATATAAAAAGTATAGCTTTCAAGCGTAGAATTATGATTTTAAAATAAACAACAGTTAAAAATAAATATTAATAACACTAATTCAAATTAAATCAAAATGAACAAATTAAGATCAACATTAGGTGTAGTTGCAATAGCATTTATAACCTTAACGATAATGTCTTGTAAAGAAAACAAAAATGAGCATAATAATGCAGATGGTCACCATTCTAAAATGAGTTCTGGAGAAGATCATTCAAAAATGAATCACCAAGATGGTATGATACACGACAAGATGAATATGTCAAGTACTATAATGGATTCTGAAACACAAAATTCAGCTTCACAAAAAGTATTGGCTGATTATATGACGCTTAAAGATGCCTTAGTGGAAACTGATAAAAATAAAGCAGCTCAAGCCAGCAATAAATTGAATAAAACTCTAAACGAATTTGATCTTAGCGAGTATAATTCAGAAGAACAAAAAGAACTAAAACAAATTATCGCTGAAGCCAAAGAGCACGCAGAATATATCGGCAAAAACGAAATGAAAAAGCAACGTGAACACTTCGAAACATTGAGCAAGAATATAATGGATATGGTTGCAATTACTGGCACTGAAAATACTTTGTACCAACAATTTTGCCCGATGTATGCTGATAATGGCGGTGTTTGGGTAAGTACTGATAAAAATATTAGGAATCCATATTTCGGTAGTAAAATGATGAAATGCGGAGAAGTTCAAAAAGAGATTAATTAATCAAAATTTGAATTCAAGCCTAAGTTTTGTCTTGGAACTTTATCGCGCATTTATGTCGAGTGTTTGGATCGCCACTCGTGACTAATTAAAAATAAATTCAAGTGAAGATCCGCAACAGCATAGGGTTTAAGAGTTTTGATGACCTTCAAACCCTATGCTAATAAGTCATAAATAATTAAAACCTCATTATGAAACACACATATCACATACACGGAATGACTTGCCAAGGTTGCCGCAAGCATGTAGAAGAAACACTTTCAAAAGCGGAGGGTGTTTCTAATGTATCAGTTAATTTAGAAGAAGAAAATGCAACAATCGAAATGAAATCGCATATTCCTCTTGAAAAATTTCAAGATGTTTTAAAAAATGATGGAGGAACTTACAGCATTCATAAACTAGGTGAAAAACCTCAAACTAAAGAAAAAAAAGATTTGCAACCTAAAGGGAAAGGAACAGGAACTTTTTATTGTCCCATGCATTGCGAAGGCGATAAAACCTATGAAGAACCTGGCGATTGCCCTGTTTGCGGAATGGACTTAGTCGAAGAGCAAAATTTATCTGCTTCTACAGGTGATCAATGGACATGCCCAATGCACCCAGAAATTGTTAAGGATGAAGCAGGTTCTTGTCCTAAATGTGGGATGGACTTGGTGCCAAAAGAACCAGATTTGTCCGCTGAAGAAAAAACCTATAAAAAATTATTAAAAAAGTTTTGGATCGCAAGTGCTTTTACATTGCCAATTTTTATTATCGCCATGAGCGAGATGTTGACTAACAATCCATTATACGATCTCATGGATCAAAAAAAATGGAATTGGATTCAATTTGCTTTATCAATTCCAGTCGTATTTTATGCCACTTGGATGTTTTTTGAGCGTGCGTATAAAAGTATAGTCACTTGGAATCTCAATATGTTTACGCTTATTGGTATTGGTGCAGGCGTAGCTTGGCTTTTTAGTGTATTTGGAATGTTTTTTCCAAATTTCTTCCCAGAGCAATTTTTATCTGAATCTGGTGCTGTACACGTCTATTTCGAAGCAGCAACCGTTATTTTAACGCTTGTGCTTTTGGGTCAGCTTTTAGAAGCTCGTGCGCATAGTAAAACCAATTCAGCTGTAAAAGAATTACTAAAACTAGCGCCAAACAAAGCCGTCAGGGTTGAAAATGGAGAGGAGATTGAGGTCAGTATTGACGAGATTGAACTTGGCGATATATTAAAAGTAAAACCCGGCGATAAAATTCCTGTTGATGGTGTCATTACTGAAGGCGAAACCAGTATAGATGAATCCATGATTACTGGAGAACCTATTCCTGTTAATAAATCAGTAGATGACAAAGTAAATAGCGGAACAATCAACGGTAATCAATCCTTTTTAATGAAAGCCGAGAAGGTGGGGAGCGACACATTACTCTCTCAAATTATTCACATGGTCAACGATGCTAGCCGAAGTCGCGCCCCAATTCAAAATTTGGCAGATAAAGTGTCAGGTTATTTTGTACCGATAGTTGTTATTATTTCAGTAATAACCTTTGCAGTATGGGCTATTTGGGGCCCAAAGCCTGCTTATGTTTATGCTTTGGTTAATGCGATTGCCGTTTTAATTATTGCTTGTCCTTGCGCTTTAGGTTTGGCAACTCCGATGTCGGTTATGGTTGGTGTTGGTAAAGGCGCTCAAAATGGGGTATTGATTAAAAACGCTGAAGCCCTCGAGAAAATGGATAAGGTTGATACGCTTATCGTCGACAAAACAGGAACAATAACTGAAGGCAAGCCTACTGTCGAAACTGTTGGTGCTTTTGGTAATTCATATAACGAAAAAGAAGTCTTGCAATACATTGTATCATTAAATACAAATAGTGAACACCCTTTGGCAGAGGCAACTGTAAAATATGGAAAAGAAATTCTTACTGACTCTGAAACTTCAGAACTAAAGTCCAAAGATTTTAGCGCAGTAACAGGTAAAGGCGTTGAAGCCAAAATTAATGGTAAAAATGTGGCATTAGGTAATCCTAAAATGATGGAACATGCTAAAGCAGAAATCAAGGAGGAGATGCAGAAGGAAGCTAAAACTTACCAAAAACAAGGCAAAACAGTTTCTTATTTAGCTATAGAAAAAAACGTTATTGGTTATGTCATCATTGGCGATAAAATAAAAGAGACAAGTGGCAAAGCTGTTAAAACGCTTCAAGACAAAGGTATTGATGTCATTATGCTTACTGGCGATAATCACGATACAGCCCAAGCTGTTGCTTCAGAATTAAACCTGGCAGATTTTAAAGCCAGTATGTTACCTGAAGATAAACTTAAAGAAGTTGAAAAATTACAAAATAATGGACATGTCGTTGCCATGGCAGGCGATGGTATCAACGATGCGCCAGCTTTAGCTAAAAGCGATGTTGGTATTGCAATGGGAACAGGCACAGACGTTGCAATTGAAAGCGCGATGATAACCCTAGTTGAAGGTAATTTACATGGAATAGTTAAAGCCAAAAACTTAAGCCATGCAGTTATGAAAAACATTAAGCAAAACCTGTTTTTTGCACTTGTTTATAACGCTTTAGGTGTGCCCATTGCAGCAGGTGTTTTATTTCCGATTTTCGGAATTTTATTATCGCCTATGATTGCTGCTTTAGCCATGAGTTTTAGTTCGGTTTCTGTTATTGGAAATGCGTTGCGATTAAGAAGTAAAGAAATTTAATAATGAAGCAAGAAGATATTTTATTTGGGCGCTCGAGCGGGCTTTACGCTATATCTTTTTTTGTTATGAAAAAAACAAAAAAAGGATGCCACTTCAATCCCTAGCGCAAATGCAGTGCCTTAGTAAATCAATCAGGTATAAATAAAATTAGATTTCAAGGCCAAAAACAACATAAATTTAAACGAGTATTAATGTAAAAATTTAAAATTATGAATACACAAAAAGATAAAAACAAAGAAAACGGAATGAGCAACTACACAAAATTCTTTTTGATGTTAGGCGGATCTTTTGTTGCAATGTACATCACCATGTATCTTAATACTTATGAAATTGATCACGTTTGGTTTAGTTTAACAAGGGTTTATATGGTTTGTTTAGGCATCTCGGCAATGGCATTAATTATGTTTTTCTTTATGAAAAATATGTACAAGAATAAAAAGAAAAATATAGGTATTATTTTAGGAAGTATCCTGCTTTTCTTTGGAGCCTTAGGATTGGTACGTGACCAAAAATCAACAGTTGGTGATGTGTTATGGATGAAAGCTATGATTCCGCATCACTCCATTGCAATATTAACAAGTGAAAGAGCAGATATCAAAGATCCAGAAGTTAAAAAGTTAGCAGAAGAGATCATTAAGGCACAACGAAAAGAAATAGAAGAAATGAAAACGATGATAAAACGATTAGAAAATGAAAAATAATAAAATATTTATATACATAGGCTTGCTTGCAGCAGGTGTACTTTTAGGATGGCTGTTTTTTGGAAACTCATCAGAAGAAAAAACAGAACATCAGCATGATGAAGTTGCAGAAACCAATCAAATGTGGACTTGCTCAATGCATCCTCAGATTATGCAACCAGAACCTGGCGATTGCCCGATTTGCGGAATGGATTTGATACCAGCAGAATCTGGAGATGATGGTCTATCTGTAAATGAAATTAAAATGACAAAAAATGCAATGGCATTGGCAAACATACAAACCAGTATCGTTGGGAATAGTGTTGGTGAAAACGGTAACACAACTTCCTTGTCAGGTAAAATTGTGAAAAACGAAGAAGGAAACTTTGTACAAGCTAGTTATTTTGATGGACGTATTGAACGTCTAAATGTTAATTATGAAGGACAAGAAGTTCGTAAGGGACAGCTTTTAGCAACTATATATTCGCCTAATCTCGTTGCTGCACAACAAGAACTTTTAACCACAGCTTCTTTAAAAGAAAGTCAACCAGCGCTTTATAAATCAGTGCGAAATAAATTAAAAAACTGGAAACTTTCAGAAAAACAAATCAATAGTATTGAAGAATCAGGAAAAGTACGTGAATTTTTTCCGATTTACGCTACTGTTTCAGGTACGGTTTCAGAAAAAATGCTAAACGAAGGTGATTACGTTAAGCAAGGTCAGCCTATTTTAAAACTGAATAACCTCAGTACTGTTTGGGCTGAATTTGATGCTTATGAAAATCAAATTTCACAATTTAAAAAAGGTCAAAAAATTAAAATAAAAACCAACGCTTATCCTGAAAAAGAGTTTGAAGCAACAATTTCTTTTATTAATCCTCTTTTAAATACCCAAACAAGAATAGTGACAGTCAGGGCAACGATAAATAATAAAGATAACTTGTTAAAGCCAGGGATGTTTGTTTCCGGTCAGGTCGAAGGTGTTGATTCATCAAAAGAAAAGCTGCTCATCGTGCCAGCTTCAGCCGTTATGTGGACAGGCGAGCGCTCGTTGGTTTACGTCAAAACAAATCCTGACCAACCTACTTTTGAAATGCGAGAAGTCACGATTGGCAACCGAAATGGAGAAACTTACATGATTACAGGAGGTCTTGATAATGGAGACGAAATTGTGACACACGGCACATTTACAGTCGATGCTGCAGCTCAGCTACAAAATAAAAAATCTATGATGAATCAAGATGGTGGAAAAACAACAACTGCTCATGATCATCATAAAGCAACCAGCAGTCATTCATCTGAAAATACAAGTGCTTACACTAAAACAAATAAGCGTTTCGAAGTACCTCAAACTTTCCAAAAGCAATTAAATAAAGTTTATAAAAATTATATTGATTTAAAAGATGCATTAGTCCAAGACAATACAGCTAAAGCAACTGAAGATGCCAAAGCTTTACTCAATAATTCGAGTCAAGTCGATATGACATTAGTTAAGGGTGAAGCGCATGAAAATTGGATGTCGTTGTCAAAAGAGATCAAAGCTTCTGCAACTGCTATTTCTGAGACATCAGATTTAGAAGAACAAAGAAAATATTTTAGAGATTTGTCTTTACACTTCATTAAAGCTGTGCAAATTTTTGGTGTCAATGAAAAAGTTTATGTGGAATTTTGCCCAATGGCAGATAGCTATGAAGGCGCATATTGGTTGAGTCAAGATGAGAAAGTTATCAACCCATATTTTGGAGACGCAATGCTGACCTGTGGCGAAGTGAAAGAAATTATTGAATAAATGATTGCTATTAAAAACAAAAAAAGACCGTTGAAAAACGGTCTTTTTATAATAAGTTTTCACCTGTAAGAGGTAAATATTATTGAGAATTAATCTATAACTTCTACATTGATAGCGTTTAATCCTTTTCTTCCTTGTTCAGTGTTAAACTGTACTTTATCATCCTCTCTGATATCATCTCTTAAACCAGAATTGTGTACGAAAATATCTTCGCCTGTTTCTGATGATTTAATAAATCCGAATCCTTTTGAGTTGTTGAAAAATTTTACTGTGCCTTCTTGCATCTTTGTTTAATTTTAAATTATTAATTATTTTTTCACAATAAAACTTCCTAGTTAAGAAAAACATACTAAAGATTTATAACTAAATTGTGATAACAACCTGTTAACTAAAAAAATACTATTGAAAAAGTAATTGTAAAAATAAAATTTGAAAGAAGAGATAAACTCGAAATAACTAATTGTACTATATAATAACTTAAAATTCTATAGGAATTTTTATTGTGCTGCAAAGATGCATCATTTTTTTATATAAAAGTGTGTTTTGTTTAAAAAATAATAATTTGAATTGTGTTGTTGTGAAAAAATCAAAGCTTTTTTAGCTTTCTGTATTTAAAAAACGATGCTAGAGAAAAAGCGTTTTACACTTATTAATACTCCGTTTCTTCCCCAGCAAATTCCCAACCTGCAAGAATTACATGAGATTCTTTAGTCAGCATCATAACAAGGTTTTCCATTAATATTTCTTTCTTCCCAATACTAGCAATTTCGATACTGATACTTATTTCATGAGGTCTAGATTCTTTTGTTTCACGATTAATTGATCGCAATAATAACTGATCATTATTTTCAATATAAGTCAATACCAGTCCTCTGACGTTAGATTCATTATTGATACCACACTTAATGAACACGCGATAATAGGTTTCAATAACTTTATTTTTTCTGTAAGCTGATATTTTGGCAAGCCGATTACTGATAGGTCTTAACAATACGTGAGATAAGACGACTGCAATTGTCGTTAATAAGGCTTCAATTACAAATCCCATTCCTGCTAATGTGCCAACTGCAGCAGAACACCAAATGGTTGCAGCCGTATTTAAGCCTCTGACATTAAAACCATCCTTCATAATAACGCCAGCACCTATAAAACCTATACCTGTAACAATTTGTGCTGTAATTCTGCTCAGGTCGCCACCTGTTAATTCGTGAAGATTAACTGATAATAATACAAAGGAAGCTGCACCAATCGCTACCAAAGTGTTGGTTCTTAAACCTGCATTTTTTTGATGCCACTGCCTTTCAAAACCTATAATGCCTCCTAATACAAAGGCAGTTGATAAGCGTAAAATGTATTCGGTTATTTCCATTAAATTTTTTTAAAAAAAAAGATTATATCAGCTTGCTAAACTAATTATGTAATTGGCTTGTTGTTAATCAAAGGTAAAGAATATAAAATTTAGCTTTTCTTTTCAGGCTTATATTTAAATCTTATTTTTTAAATAAGAAGCATAAATCCTTGATTATAAGTATAATGAATATAAAGACTATCATTTTGAAAACTTAGTAAAACGACTTTTCAAATCGTATTAAGCTCATTTAAAGACTTATCTTTGTCTTTTGAAAACAGCAGAGTATGGCGATTCACAGATCAACTTTAAGAAATAAGAAAAATACCCTATCTCTTGATCAACTTCACTTAAAAAAAGAAAGCAGAAAGCAAATTAATCAACTTATTGAGGAATTTACTTTTCTGGAAGCACTCAAAAAGTATGATATTCCTGTTGCTAATAAAATATTATTATACGGCCATACAGGTTGTGGCAAAACAGCCACGGCTCATGCTATTGGTCAGGCTTTAGAAAAAGAAGTTGTCACTTTAAATCTCGGTGGTTTTGTGTCTTCTAAATTAGGTGAAACTGGTAAAAATGTGACAGATGTTTTCAGAAAGGCTTCTTTTGGTGATACCGTTTTGTTTATTGATGAATTTGATTTTATAGGTAAAGTAAGAGATTATGATAATCAAGATTCTGGTGAAATGAAACGTTTAGTCAATACATTGATTCAGCAAATAGATCAATTACCAGAAGATACTTTACTGATTTGCGCAACCAATCATGTTGAAGTAATCGATACAGCTTTGCTCAGGCGCTTTCAAATCAAATTAAAATACGAGCTGCCAAGTCAAGAAAAACTCGATGTTTACTACGATGATATTTTAGAACGCTTTCCGGATAATCTTACGAATATTAAAAGAGTTTACGATATATCTTATGCAGAAGCAAAAGACGTTGCTTTACAGCAAGTGAAAACAAAGATCATCAATCAAGAGAAGTTGAAGTTAATATCTGAAGTTAATTAAAATCAACTTCTACCCATAGTAGAATATGATCTGAAATTTTTCTAGCTAATTTCATGTTTTCAAAATCTTCATAAAAATGAATAACACCACAATCTATAATTGAAAGATTGTCTGTTTTTAAAAAGATATGATCATATTCAGAAGCTAAGCAATCGCCATCAATACATTTGGTTCTTAAAGAGGTTTTCTGATTTTCAAAGACAGATATAAAGTTCATTTTTTTAAGTGGATTAAAAACTGAATGAGAATTTGGGATATTGAAATCTCCTAAAAAAATCAATTCATCTTCGGGATATAAAGCAGGGTATTTTTTGAAATATTTAATCTCAGTTTCAGGTTGTTTCTTTTTAGGAACGGCATGAAAACTAACAACAGTGAAAACATGTCCATCATTATCTTTTAGTCTGATAAAATAGGGTTCGCGCTCAATTTTATCGATAAAATTCTCATCTAACCAAGCCTTGCCAACAATTTTTAGCCGGCTTGTTTTCCATAAGTAAGCATAGCGTTCGCTACTGTAAGGCGAACTTTTTGTCGGGTTACTAATGCTGTAATCCCATTTTGCACCCTTTCTGTTGAGTTCGTCAGCCAATCTTGCAACAGCCTTTGCGCCTCCTGGTCCAGCGACAACTTCTTGTATCGCAATGAGATCATGTGTTTTTAAAGCATCAGCGATATATGAAATCTCTTCATCAGATTTTGATTTTCCCATGTGCTGAATATTCCATGTACTCAATTTAACCTGAGCAATACTAATAGAAAAGCAGAAGAAAAATAGGATAAAGCTAAGTTTACTCAAAGCTTGAGAAAAATTCTTCATGTATAAAGATTAAAAGGATTTTTTGACGCGTTAATAAAAATTAGATTTCGATCCAATAACAATTGCAACAAGCTTATCGTCTCTTTCAATTGACCTGATAATTTTGGTTCATCATTTTCAATTTTGCCTTGTTCAAAGATTTATATAAAAAATATAATCAAACCAAACATGCAAATAACAAATCTAATATTTTAAGATGAATCAAGATGAAGAAAAGTTAACATAAAAAAAGCTGAACAATAAAGAATTGCCCAGCTTAATATTAGTAAGTATTTATAATATAAAAATTAAAGAAAGTTTAAAGGTGTTATGATTCCAAAGGACAATCTTCCTGTATCTCCATTGGATAGATTAAATGTATCTTCAGCGAAATCTGTGTAACGGAAAACTCTACCCACATAATTTACAAATAGCTTGACGTTGTAATCTTTAAAAGGGTAGTATTCAATAGCAGGTATGTATGAATATGCATTTCTTACTTTTTTGTAATCACCCATTTCATTTTTTACAGATGAGAAATCAACAAATGCAGTTAAACTTAATTGCCATTGCGGATGTATTCGATGCTGTACACTCAGCCAGTGACTTTCGTATCGTGTGTTTCTTAAAACGTATGTTTGATCATTAGTCGAGATAAGATTCCTAATGATACCAGTTCTATCTACATCTTCTAAACTTAATTTGTAGTCATAGGCGATACTCCATTTATTTAAGTTAAGTTGTTGACCAAAGGCCATGTAGTTCTGGAAATCATCATCACCCTCATTAAATACAGAGTAATGCCATAAAGTATTTAATTTTCCATCAAAGAAGCTACCGCGCCAGTTGAAAACACCAGCCCAAGGCGCTTTTGCAGTTTCAATATCCCCTCCGATAATGACATCTTCACCGTAGATTTCTTCGGCTGTCTGTGTTCTTGGGTTAAGAAGTTGTAATCCAAATGAATGGTCTTTTGTTGCTTGGTATGTAGCTCCTACACCAGCGAGATAGTTGTCAGCTTGTTCGATAATGTCTGAATAAGTATAGATATCAATAGGGTTCAAGTCAAATTCGATACCACCCCAATCTGTCGCCATTTTACCGGCAGTAATAGACCACTTTTCATTTACTTTAAAAGTTAATGCGGCGTAATCAACCCCTTTTATAATGTTATCAACACTTTGTGGTTCAAAAGAACTAGTATAACGGTGTCTAAAACGGAAATATAATTTTTCTGTCACCCATCCTCTTATTTCCATTCTAAATTGATTCATGTTAAATTTAGAACCTTGCCAGCTGCCATCATCCCAGTCACTACTGTGGCCAAATTGCATGTTTGCAATCAAATCTACATTGCTCAGTAAACTTTGTCTTTCAACAGGAATTATAGACTTGTAAGTTGATACTGTATCGGCTTGTTTCAATTGTGAAAAACTTATTTGGGAAGCTCCAAAAACCAGAATAAGTAGTAAAAGATTTTTAAGTTTCATGATTATAATTTTAATGTTCATAAATTAAACTACACACTTCATAAAAATCAGTCTCATCAGTCTGAGACTGATTTTATAAAGGTTAAATCATATAAAACTCAAGCTCGTTAAGCTTTGTATGATAATTAAAACGTAAAACAAGAATTATTAATAATTGAAAAATATTTCTTGGATTTCGTTGAGGCTTCGGTCTTTTAAGAGAGTTAGCATTAATAAAACTCTTGCTTTTGCAGGATTAAGTTCATCAGAAACAATGGTTTTGTACTCATCGTCATTGACTTCTGCATTTCGCAATACATCACCAAGAGGAACACGTGTACTTCTAACGACAACAATTCCTTTATCTGTTGCTTTCTTAACTTCTTTAAGAGTTGCTGCATTCATATTTCCATTACCTACACCTGCTATAACGATGCCTTTTGCACCTTTTTTAATAGAACTTGTTACAAAATCTGCAGGCATATCTGCATAAGCATAAATAATATCTACACGAGGAAGAGATTTAACGCCCTTAACAGAAAATACGCTTTTTGTTGTATGTGTACTGTATGGTTTTCTGAAGTATTCTATATCGCCATAAATCACACTACCGATTTGACCTTCTATTGGTGACATAAAACTCTGTACAGCTGTTGTGTTAAACTTGGTCACATCATGCGCTGCATGAATTTGATCGTTCATAACAACAGTTACGCCATGCCCTTTTGATTTTGGACTTGCAGCTACAGCTACAGCATTGTAAAGATTCAACGGCCCTTCAGCACTCAGAGCAGTCGCTGGTCGCATTGCTCCAGTAGTGACAATAGGTTTGTTACTGTCAACAACTAAACTCAAGAAATAAGCTGTCTCTTCTTGTGTATCAGTTCCGTGTGTGATAACGATACCATCAACATCATCTGAAGCTAATAATTCATTCGCTTTTTTAGCGAGCTTTAACCAAATGTCTATTGACATATCTTGTGAGCCAACGTTAGAAATTTGTTCTCCAGTAATATTGGCTAGTTCTTTAATCCCTGGTGCTGCATCAATCATCGTATTGATGCCTAATTGTCCAGCTGTGTATCCTGCTTGATTACTACCTTCAGCTGTACCAGCAATGGTTCCTCCAGTCGCGAGAATGACCACGTGAGGAAGGTCTTTGTTTTGAGCAAAACTTATATTAGTTAAACCAATAACTAAAACAAGTAAAAGCGCATGTCTAAATAATTTGAAAGTTTTCATTTTAATGAGATTTATGTATTAAACATTAATTAATTTGCTTATTAAGCATGATAGTTTTATTCTAAAAAACTATTAACAGTCATTGATGTGCTCCAGTGATTTTTTTACATTTTTTTAATCAGCTACAAAATTTTGCTTTCACATAGCGAGCATTTCCATTATTTCTATCACTGGTTAATTTTATAGCAATATTTTATTTTTTAATCACTGCAGTATATTTCGGATGCATAAGGTTCTCAGGACTTAAAATTTTATCCAATTCCTCTTCAGAGAGCAATTCTTTTTCAAGAATAAGTTCTCTAATTGTTTTTCCTGTTGCAACTGCTTCTTTCCCGATTACATCTCCCATATGGTGACCTATATAAGGATTAAGAAAAGTGATTAATCCTACAGAGTTGTAAACCATTTTTTTGGTATGTTCAGCGTTAGCTGTGATGCCTGAAATACATTTTCTAGCAAGTGTTTCAATGGCATTTGACAATAGTTCCATTGACTCAAATAAGCATTGTGCCATCACAGGTTCATAAACATTAAGTTGCAATTGTCCTGCTTCAGCAGCAAAAGAAACTGTTGCATCATTACCTATAATTTTAAAACAAACTTGGTTCACAACTTCTGGAATAACAGGATTAACTTTAGCTGGCATAATAGATGACCCAGCTTGCATTTGCGGCAGATTAATTTCATTTAATCCGCAACGAGGTCCTGAAGAAAGCAAACGTAAATCGTTACAGATTTTTGAAACTTTGACAGATGTTCTTTTTAAAGCGCCAGAAATAGTCACATAGTCACCACAATCTGATGTTGCCTCAATAAGATCTTCAGCTTCAACAAAACTTGCCTTTGTAAATTTTTGTAAATATCCTATTGAAAGTTCTGTAAATCCATCAGGTGCATTGACGCGTGTTCCTATTGCTGTACCGCCTAAATTAACCGGTAAAATAAGGTCTCTACAAGCCTTGAGATTTTTTGTTTCTTCTTTTAAATTTGTTGACCAAGCTGAAAACTCGTCACCTAAAGACATTGGGACTGCATCTTGCATTTGTGTTCTTCCCATCTTAATAACTTTTCTAAATTCAGCACTCTTTCTATCAAATTGATTAGTTAGAATATTGATTTTTTCAAGCAAATGGTTGATATAATAAAATATGGCAACGCGAAAACCAGTTGGATAAGCATCATTAGTCGATTGAGATTTATTAACATGGTCATTCGGATGCAGAATATCATAACTGCCTTTTGGGTGGCCATTTAAAGTAAGTGCCACATTCGTAATAACTTCATTGGTATTCATGTTAACTGAAGTTCCAGCGCCTCCCTGAAAAACATCAATCGGAAAGTATTCGATATATTTTTCCATATTATTCAAGATCTCGTCACAAGCCTCAATAATCATGTCTGCTTGTTTTTTAGGGACCGTTCCGATATCTTTATTAGCAAAGGCACAAGCTTTTTTAGTTGTGACCATGCCTTTTATAAATATTGGATAATCACCTATCTTTCCATTTGAAATTTGGAAATTATTGAAGGCACGTTGAGTGTGTACACCAAAATAAACATCATCATTGATATCTAATTGTCCTAATAAATCTTCTTCTTTTCTAGTTTTCATAATATTTATTTTTTGATCAATAGCTTATTTTAATAATTTTAAAGTATTAAACCTCCTATCACAAAGCCGAACACGACACTTAATGCAATAGTTATTATTCCTGGGATGAGGAAAGAGTGGTTAAAAACATACTTTCCTATTTTGGTGGTTCCAGTATCGTCCATCTCTACAGCAGCGATTAATGTTGGATAAGTTGGTAGTACAAACAATGCGCTCACCGCTGCAAAAGATGCTATCGCAGCAACTGGACTCACTCCTAAAGAAAGTGCAGCCGGCATCAAGGCTACTGTTGTTGCAGCCTGAGAATAAAGCAGCATACTCGCAAAAAATAGTATGACAGCCAATAACCAAGAGTAACTATTTAAAAGTCCTCCTGCAGCTTCTTTGATTTCTTCAATATGATTACTTACAAAAGTATCTCCTAGCCAAGCAACTCCGAGAACACAAACACAAGCACTCATACCTGATTTGAAAGTGGACATGCTCGTCACTTTACCGATATCTATTTTGCAAACTAAAGCAATAACTGCTGCTGTTAAGAGCATAATAGCGATGATGGCTTGGTTACGAGAAATAGTCACATTTGTGATAATCCCAATATTCTCAGATGTTAATGTTGCATAAGCGACAACGATGATAATTGCTGCAAGAAAAATTCCTACAGAAAATTTAGCGCTTTTAGAATCTTTATGATCTTTTTTGTCTAAATGTTTGACTAAACCTTTTGCTTCTCTCTTTAAATAAACAGGATCTTGATCTAAAGGTTTTTCCATCAAGTTTGCGATAAAGGCGCTACCCATAACTGCTAAGAAAGTGGTAGGAATCGCAACTGCTAACAATTGAAGATATGATACGCCGAGAGGCTCAAGATAGTCTGCGAAAATAACAACAGCTGCAGATATTGGAGATGCTGTAATTGCTATTTGAGATGCAATGACAGATATGCTCAAGGGTTTAGAAGGTCTTACATTTCCTTCTTTAGAAACTTCAGTAATGACTGGCAATGCGGCATAGACGGTGTGGCCTGTGCCTGAAAGTAAAGTCATGAAATAAGTGACTAATGGAGCTAAGAAAGTAACGCGTTTAGGATTTTTACGCAATATTTTTTCGGTAACGTGAACGAGATAATCCAATCCACCTGCGTTTTGCATTGCTGCAATTGCTGCAATAACAGACATAATAATCAGTATAACATCCACAGGAATAGAGCCAGCCTCTAAACCGAAAACCATAGTAAGGACAATAACGCCAGCACCACCAGCGTAGCCAATTCCGATACCTCCCATTCTGGCTCCAATGAGTATAAATAAAAGGACGATTAATAGTTCAACCCAAATCATAAGATATAATTTTAGCGTTTGCAGAGATTTGATATAACCTCTTTAATCTTGTTAATAAATTTTGTAATGGATTCAGTGGTGTGGTATGTCGATTAACATTTACAAATGGCCATTCTAATTAATGGGAATTAGACCGCCTTCTGAATTTTTCCATTCTGCGAATGAACTGTCTAAAGCTTAAGAAGTAATAATACCTTACAAAAAGAGCTTTTCTAAATCTGAAGATTTGCAAATTTTCGCAATCTACTATCAGATTACAATACAAAATTACGCTTCATAAGGATCGCAGTAGATGATTTATATCAGTTATGATTGTTAATGATTTGGTAATGATTTAATAATGCTATTTTAATCTTATTATTTGAAGCTTTATGTCTCTATAAATTAATGTAGAATACTGATAATCATCTTGAATAAGAATATTGATAATCTCACATTTAATTTTGATTTAAATTAATATGGATTTCTGTGCCTAATGCATTCCCATCTTCGTCTTTTTTATCGATGATTTTTAAACTAATTTTTCCTGGGTTTGATTTATTATAAAGCTCAATACGTTCTTTAATAATCTGCATTCCCATGCTTTTGTGAGGTTTTTTCCTTTTACGATTTTTGTTTTTATCTCTACCGACACCGTTGTCTTTAATAATGATCTGAGCTTTATGTTGATTAATAACAATATGGATACTCAATTTTTTCTCAGGATTTTCACTTAATAATAGGCCATGCCAAATTGCATTTTCTAAAAAGGGTTGTAAGAGAAGAGGCGGAATAAATACATTTTCTATCTTCTCTGAATTGTCACCTGTAATATTAAAAATAAAATCTTTTTCAAATCTATTTTCTTCAAGCATCATGTAATACTGTGCGAGTTTGAGCTCTTCTTGTAAAGGAATAACATGATGTTTTGAAGTTTCCAAAACCATCCTTGTATAGCGACTAAATATTTTAAGATACTTAATCGCCTTTGCGTTTTGTTCACTTTGTATTAAATAAGTTATGGCATTCAAGCTATTAAATAAAAAGTGAGGATTGACGCGTAATCTTGTTACCAAAATTTCTGCTTGAGCAATATTACGCTCGTAAATTGCATTCATTTTTTCTTTTTCTTCCTTAGAAATGCGTTCGGATGTTTTTTTCTTAGTTCTGTAATTTCTGTATTGTAAAGCAAAAATGATAAGAATGAAAATCAAACCAATGCTCAACAAGATAGTTACAATCCGTCTGCGTTCAAGCTGTTCTTTTTGTTGTTCAACAACGGCTTTTTGTAAAGCTTTATCTTTTTCTAAAAGTTGAATATGGCTTTCTTTTTTTTCAAGATTGTATTGACGTGTGAGTGCTTCTATTTTGATGTTTTGATCTTCTATTTTAATACTGTCTTCATAAGTTTCAGATATTTTATAAAACTCTAAAGCTTTTTTATAGTCCCCTTTTTTTTCTAAAAGTTGAGATATCTTAAATGTGTTAGCGATGATCAAGCCTAATTGATTGATTTGTTGCGAAATCTCAAGTGATTCACTAAAATAGTCTTCAGCCTTATTGTAATTTTTTTTATTATAGTTTACTTGACCTATTCTATATAATAGGCCAGCAACTTTACGTTTGTTTTTTAATTCTTTAAATAAATCGAATGATTTCTCATAATATGATATGGCTTTGTCATAGTTTTTAGCTTCTTTTAGATATGAAGTGCCGAAATATTCATAAGTGATTGCTAGACCAAATATGTCATTTCTATCTTGGTTAAGTTTAAGTAATTTCTGTAGGTATTGTCGTGCTGTTACGTAATCTTTTTTGTCAACATAATAATCAGCAATAGAGAGATAATTCATTGCAGCACCAAGTGTATTTCCAAGTTCTAATTGAGTTTTAAGAGCTCTTTCAAAATAAGATAGGCTTTCATCTTCACGACCTGGTAAGCCGCTTAAAGCGTTCCCGATACCATTACAAGCAATACCTATATTTTTGAGATCATTTTCTTTTTCAGCAATTGATAGGGCTTTCATGTAATATGAAATGGATGTATCATACTTTTGATTGTAGCGGGCAGCAACGCCAGCATTGTTAGCGAAAATCATTTTTTGAAGCGTTTCTACATCTTTATCCTCAACAAGTTTAAAAGCTTTGATGTGCAAGTTCAGAGCTTGATCATAAAGTTGATGATATCGGTTAAGCAAGCCTAGGTTATCCAAGGCTTTAGCATAAAGTAAGGTGTCATTTATTTTAAGCGCTAAATTAACTGCGTCTTCTGCATAAGATATTTCAATAGCTTCATTATGTTGCTCTCTGTGAATCTGCCTGGCAAGCTTCATCTGGTAATCGACTTTTAGTTTTGCTACTGTCGTGTTTTTAACTAGAGATTTTAGGCTGTCAATTTTAGATTTTTGTTGAGCCGATAATTGATTAAAACTAATGACATAACAGATTAAAAGAACAACTTTTAAAACTTTATAGAATACATTTTTTGAAGAAAGAATTAAAGTGAGTTGAGGTTTCAAATTTTTCAGATATTGGTTAGTGAATTCTATGATTTAATTACTAGAGATTAAGTTAATGATTTTTAAGATATTAGACGTTGTCAATCTGATATTTTTGTACTAATGGTAATATTGAATTGGCTTATTTGTATTTTAGTTCGAGTATAACTTCAGTTCCTGTGGCTTCATTATATTTATTTTTTAGATCATCGATTTTAAACGTATAGTTAAGACCATGTTTTTGATTGAAGTGTTGTAAACGTTGTTTGTTTATTTTTAGACCAATAGGCTCTTTTTGTCTTAATTTTCGACTAGAATAATGCTCTGATTTTTCTCGGCCAATACCATTGTCTTTTATTTTTAAAACAACTTTATTTTCAGTTTTTTCAAATGAAATGTCAATTAACTTATCTTCCTTTTTGAGCATTAAACCATGCCAAATTGCGTTTTCGATAAAGGGTTGCAAAATCATAGGCGGCACCATGATTGTACTGAGGTTTATATCATTAGGTTTACGAATTTGAAGTTCGATTTTTTCTTCGAATCTGATGTTTTCTAAACTTGCATATAACTTTGTAATTGTGAGTTCTTCATCCAAAGTGATGCTGTCGAGTTCGGTACTATTAAGTATATGTCTGATAAGTTTTGAAAATTTATTGAGATAATAAACAGCTTTTTCTTTTTGATCTTCAATCAAGAAAACTTTAATGGAATTTAAGGCATTAAAAATAAAATGTGGATTCATCTGGCTTTGTAAAGAAACTAAATGAAGATGGTGTATCTGCTCTTCAAACTTTGCCTTTATAGTTTCTAATCTTTCTTTTTCTGCATTTGCTGTTAATTCAAGTATTTCTTTTTCTTGCTTTTTTAATTGATCTTCTAAAAGTCTGTTTTGGTTTGCCTTAATGTTATGATTTTCTATTGATTTATTGATGAGTTGAGTGTTAATCAAATTGATTTTATAAGCTAAGCCTATTGCAAAAACAATTTGTTCAATAAAAATCCCTATATAAAAAAGAATGAATGGATTGATGTTAAGAAAATTCCATCCCATGATAGGGAAGAAAAGAGCAATCATAGCCAGAGTGATAAAAGTACCCCCTCCTAATATGAAAAAATATTTGAGTGAACCTGGAAGTTTAAATGCTTTGTAAAGAGTATAAACTGCAAAGCAAAAAACAATAGGTACAAAAACATAAATATAGAAAATATCATAAAGCCTTGTGTTGTCAACATAGATTGTGTAAATAAGAAACAACGTACTGATTAAGAATGCAATAGAAACAACTTTAGTAATGAATTTATAAAATTGTTTTAAATGCTGCTTGATGTCTAGGAAATAAAGGAAAAAGATAAAATAGGAGCAATTATAGATTACCTGAAGATACCATTTGAGAGAACTAAACGATGATGAACGAATGCTTTCTAACCATTGTGCTTCATAAGGAGACATAATGATGAAATATGCTAAAAGAAAAAAGGTGTAATTTGAATACAGTAAAAAGCTTTTCTCGCGTGAGTTGAAACCAATAACGAAGCTTAAGGCACAAAACACGACTAATGTACATACCATTAATTGCCAGAAAAATACGGATGGTTCAAATAGCATGGGGTAAAATGTTTAAGATCTAGTTATATCTTATCTAAAAATTCTGATTTTTTATTACGTGAAACAGGAATTTCTTGTTGATTATCAAGGATAACGTAGCCTTCAGTTTTTAGATATTCACTAACTTTTTTTAGATTGATTAGATAACTGTTGTGAACTCTAAAAAAATCTTGATTGGATAACAAGCTTTGAATTTCTTTTAATTTCTTTGAAATAAAAAGAGGTTTTCTATTTTCAAGATGAATTTTACAGTAATTGCCATCGCTTTTACAATATATAATTTCATCTGTGTTAATGAATACAAGCTTCCCTTCAACAGGGATTGCAATGCGTTTATCAGTATGTGCTTTCAAACGTTCTTCAAGAGCATCATAAGTACGTCCATTTCTTTTATCCGCTCTTACCTTTTCTATGGTTTCGGTTAAATCATCAGAGTCAATAGGTTTTAGTAGGTAATCCAAGGCATTTTCTTTAATAGCTTGAATAGCATATTGATTATAAGCTGTGACAAAGACGACACAAAAATCACGTTTTTGAAAATGATCTAAAAACTGAAAACCATCCATCTCAGGCATTTCAACATCTAAGAAAACACAATCAGGATCATTGTGCCTTAAATATGTAATAGCTTTCTCAGGGTTTGTGAAAGTTTCCATGACTTCAACATCCTTACAGAAATTATTTATTTCCCATTCAAGACTTTTGATTGACTTGAGTTCGTCATCAATTAAAATTACTTTAAGCATTATTAAAAATAGTTTAGGTTCTTTTTAAAATTACAAAAAAAATGAGTTGCTAAACTATAATTTGTATGCATGGTCTAAAAGACCTTGTATTTGGCTGTTTTTAAAAGATAATTGAGAAACTTGAGTTTTGGTTAAAAACAGCAATTACCAATTACCCTTGAAAGTGTACCGATTATAAACTCTATGTTCCCATCTGCAAATTAGCCCGTTGATAATCATTTATTTATCTCAATATTTGTTTTGAATTGAAAAGATAAAAATTATGAAATCTAATCTTCACAGTATATTATTTATGGTAGCAATTTGTAGCTCCATAACTCTCAATGCACAATTTCTTAAAAAATTAGGAGACAGAGTCACTGATGCTGCAGAGAATACCATTACAAGGAAATCTGCTCAAAAAACCTCAAGAGAAGTTGGTAAAGGAATGGATGGTTTTTTTGAAAGTACATCTAAACAACAACGCTCTAAACTTTCTAAACCTAATTCTAAATATGCATTTGATTACAATTATCAAATGCAGATAACAACCGATGGCGAACAAATGTTAATGAACTATTACTTCAAACCTAATAGTGATTATGCAGGGATGGCAATGTCACAAGACAATGTCAATATGTTTATTGTTTTTGATTATGATAAAGAAGCAGGTTACACTTTTATGAAAAGTAAAAATCAAAGAATGTACACATCTACGCCTCTCGATATAGAAACAGATAATGATTGGGCTAATAATCCCTACACAAAATCTGATTACACAGTTAATGATCTGCCAAACAAAAATTTTTTAGGATATACATGTCAAGGAAAGCAAATAGAAAATGATGAATGGACTTTTACGATGTATTACACTGACGAAATTGAGATTAGTTTTCACAATATTCTAAACGCTTCAAAAGATCAATCTAATGATCCTTCAGTACTTCGAGATTATTTCGCTGAGGCTGAAGATGCTATGATGATGTATATGAAAACAGTTGATAAAACTGGAAGAAAAAATCAAGAAACCATTATGGAGTGTGTTGCTTTTGAAAAAGTGAATCAGAATTTCAAAACAAAAAATTACCAATCTATAAATTATTAAAAATAAACAAGATGGAGAACAACACAAAAACACCACCTGCAGAACAAGCAGCAACGACAGATACTGAAATTAGTTTAGAAGCTAAAACCATTGCTATCATCAGCTATATCACGCTCATCGGTTTAATCATTGCTTTTGTAATGAACAATGATAAAAAAGCAGATTTCTCAACATATCACATCAAACAAGCTTTAGGCATTGGGTTGACGGGTCTTGCTTTAGGTGTGGTTGGGATGATACCTATTTTAGGTTGGATAGCCTCATTTTTAGGAACAATCGCTTTAATTTATTTATGGATTATGGGATTGGTAAATGCTGTAAATGCAAAGAAGAAGCCAGTACCATGGTTGGGTAAAAAGTATGAGGAATGGTTTAAAAATATTTAATATCTAAAAAACTTTCAGCAAAAAACAGAAATCTGAAAGCAATTCAATTAACTATAAAATTTATTATTATGAAAACGAAAAACTACTTATTTAACAAAAGTAAATTAGGAAGCAGTATTTTAAGTTCCAGAATTTACGTTACGCTAGCAGCATTGCTGATAGGGAGTACAATGTTAGCTCAAACACCAGAAATGGTCAGTGGATCACCATTAAATGCTAAAGGTTTTACTGAGCTTGGCAATAGACTATATTTTAACGGAGAAAGCTCTTCTACAGGAGACAGATGGCTTTATAGTACAACTGGAAGTAGTGCAAATATCCATTCAGGTTATGTTTCATCAGGCGCTACTGAAAATGACCCATCTAATATGATTGCCTTTAATGGACAATTAATTCACCGAGGTTATCAACCTAATTCAGGCTCAGGATATAGTTATGAATTAGCTAGTTTTAACCATACTTCGACCTATGATGTTTATGCCTTCCCAGAATTGATAAAAAACATTAACTCTGGAGGTGATAGTAATCCTAGAGGTCTAACAGAACTTAATGGGAATTTATATTTCTCTGCTGACGATGGTATAAACGGAAGAGAATTATGGATCACAGATGGAACTGAAGCTGGTACGCAATTACTTAAAGATATTAATACTGGGTCTCAAGATGGAAATCCTAATTCTTTTATTGAATATAATGGCAACTTGATATTTGAAGCAGATAATGGCACAGATGGTACCGAATTATGGATCACAGATGGGACAAGCCAAGGCACTGAAATGTTAATAGATATAAGACCAGGCTCTCAAAGTTCTAACCCGCATAGATTTATTGAATTTGATAACAAAATATTTTTCACAGCTAATGATGGAACTAATGGTCGAGAATTGTGGGCTACAGACGGTACAGCCTCTGGAACTTCTATGGTCAAAGATATGTACCCTGGACCTCAGAATATTTACCCAAGTGATTTCATCGTTTATAATGGGATGCTATATTTTAACGCTTCCAATGATGTTAATGGTAGAGAAATTTGGGTTTCAGATGGAACTCAAAGTGGAACTTCAATGTTAAAAGACCTTAATCCAGGTGGAGATTCTAGTAGTCCTACACACTTTCAAGAGCTTGACGGTTTATTATATTTTTTCGCTGATGACGGCACTGATGACGGATTATGGGTAACGGATGGTACTTCAACAGGAACAACACTTGTAGTTACTGTCTCTAGTATGCCATATCAAGGTATGACCAATTACGATGGTCGTCTATACTATGTAACTAATGATGCTAATGGAGACGGTAAGTTATGGGTAACAGATGGATCTGCTTCTGGAACTGAACTAGCACCATCTCCTAACGTTGCGCCTAACGATAGTCCATTCCCTAATGGACCAGGAACTTATAACTCTGCTGTGTTTAATGGTTCATTTTACTTTACAGCAGATTATGATAACAGTGGCCTTAAACTCTATAAATTAACCACTAATAATCTTGGAATTAAAGATTATGAAACAATTGATTTTGTTATTCACCCAAATCCAGTTGAAGATGTACTTTATTTAGAGTCTGGTTCTAATCAGATATCTGAAATTATCTTGTTCTCAATAACAGGGCAACGTTTACAATCTTGGGAGGGGAAATCCGAAATCAATCTTTCAGAATATAACAGTGGAAATTATTTAGTAAAAATTACCACAGAAAATAACAAATCTGTTACAAAGCAAATCATTAAAAAATAATATAAATAATCAAACTGCGGGAGCTTAGGATGAGCTTCCGTGGTTTTAATTTCTTGAATCAGAATTTTTAAAAACAATTAAATCATGAAAAAACAATTATCAACTATGTCATTATTAAGCTTTTTCTTTTTTAGCTTAATTTCTTTGACAAATGCACAAGCTCAAGAAATCGATACACGCATTGGCGGTATGATTGCTTATGGTACCGAAATAGAAAATATAGGAATTGGCGCTAACGCCGAATTTGGAGTGATGGATAAATTAAGCATCTCTCCGAGTTTTATTTACTATTTACCAAAAGAAGAAGGACCAATAAAAATGGACTGGTTTGAAGTTAATGCTAATGCTAACTACTATTTCTTAAGTGACGATAAATTTGATGTTTATGGCTTGGGAGGTCTTAACTATAGTAGCGTTAAAGTTAGTTCCGATGCAACTTTTTTTGGAGAAAGCTATTCAGTGTCTGACGGTCGCTTTGGTTTAAACTTAGGCGGAGGAGCAAATATGCATTTAAATAACGATAGTATCATGCCTTTTGCGGAACTCAAGTACGTCATTATCGATGGAGGACAACTTGTGTTAGCTGCAGGTGTAAAATTTAAAATTTAAAAAACAAAAATTATGAAAAATTATCAATTTAACTTAAAACACATTTTTTATTTATTCACTGTAAGTTTACTCATGGTAGGTTGTAGTAGTGATGATGACGGAACGCCAGATGATCCTGGAGAACCAGACCCGACAGTTGAGCCAGTTGTACTTGATTGTGATTTTTTTCAAGAAGGAAATATTCATCTTGAGAAAGTTCCTAATGCAATAGTTGATTATATTGTAACATGTGATCCTAAAATTAAAGGAGATCTTATAATAGATGAAGGAGTAGTTATTGAATTTGAAAGAAATGCTGGATTACAAATGATTCATGACAATAACTACAAAATACAAATGAATGGTACAGTTGATAATCCAATTTTATTAACAGGCGTTGAAAAAACTAAAGGCTATTGGAGAGGCCTCTTAATGACTAGTGACGACCCTACTAATGTTATGAAACATGTAACTGTTGAATATGCAGGACAACAAAGACCTGGAGGTTGGGGTTATGAAGGGGCTGTTATTGGCTCGTGGGGAGCAGTTATGAGTTTTGATAATTGTACGATTCAACATTGTCAAGAAATAGGGCTACACTGGGTTGGTTATTCAGCAGAATTAAATATTTACAATTCAATTTTCACAAAAAATGACCTTCCTATAAAAACTAATCCAAATTTTATCAATTCGATTGATGAAACAAGTACATATCAAGGTAATATAAATGATTATGTAAGGTTAGAACATACCGATGTTAATAAAGATATTACATTCCACAACATTGATGTGCCGTTTTTTTCAAATGGATTTAAGCCGTCTAATGGAGCTAAACGTACCTTTACTTTTAAACCAGGAGTTACTATATTGATGGATGCTGGTAGCCAAATGCGATTTCAAAACGCCTTTTCATATCAACATGAAACTATTATGATTGGTACTCCAGAAGATAGGATAACGATTAAAGGTAAAGAAGATGTACCTGGTTACTGGAAAGGTTTAAGTATTGAATCAGACAGTCCACTTAATGAAATTGCTTATTTAGACATAGCTAATGCTGGACGCACAACTGCCTATCCTAATGGAGCGATAAATCTTGGCTATTCTAGTTATCTGAAAATAGAGAATGTTAATTTCATAGATTGTTTTGAATATGCAATGAGTCTAGATTACAGACAAACAATGTTTTATTTAGAGTATGATAATTTAGTTTTAGATAATACACCAAAACTATTTTCTGATCGTCATGGAGTTGAAGTCGCAGATCCACATAATCCATAATAATTAATATTAAAATACCTTTAAGTGATTTAAACGATAAGTCTAATGATCTTAGAGGTATTAATTTATTAAATAAATACTATGAAAAACTTGAAACTTAAACACCAACAATTACTTTTTTTGGTACTTATTAGTTTAAGTCTTTCTTGTAGCATGCTTATTTATTCACAAAATCTAGAAGGTCATTGGATTGCCGCCGGAGATAAAGGGCCTTTGTTACAATTCACTAAAGATAGTCTGCTAATTAATAATTTAGATAAACGCATAGATGCAAAACCATACTTTGTAAAGGACGATCTCATAAATGTAGGTGAAAGCAAAGTTTTAAAGCTTAAATTCATAAATCATAACAGATTACGCGCTGTAAAAGATCAATCAAATGCTGCAAAAGACATTATCAAGCTTCAACCTACAAAAACAAATTTAACAAAGCCTGAGATACAAAATACAGAGTACTTCATCCCTAATGATCCTCATCATAAAACATTTAAATTTAATAAAGCTTTCGATGACTCTAATAAAATAATCAAATTAGAAAAAATAGGATCTACTTATTTTTTATCACAATACATCAATGATGATAGAAAAAATTATGTGCCTATTGAAAGCTTAACTTCTGATGAAATAGTGATAAACATTTCACCTGAAAAAAAGATGGTTTTAAAAGCTAAAAATACGGATGGAAGCTCTGTTAATGACAATACTTCTTTTTCTTCTCGTAATGGAATAAATATCGCAGAAATAATCATAGGTAAATGGTTTTATAAACGTTTAGCTGGCAGACCAAGCTTATCAAAGTGCACTAAAAAAACTTTCTTTCTTTTTAAAAAAGATCTAAGCTTACAAATAAAACCCTATGCAGAAAATTTTGATAACGGAAAATGCATTGAGGGCTCAATCATAGACAGAACTTATGAAATTCTAGAGAACAATCAAATCAAAGTTTTCCAAAATGGAAAATCAGAAATTTGGAAGATACAAGCGCTTACAAAAACAGAGCTCGTTGTAGAAAAAAACGATAGAGTACTGACGCTAACAAAAGAATAGGAAAGTATAAAAGCGATTTATAAAATTCAATTTTGAGGCAAAAAAATGAAAACACAACAATCAAATTATAACAAGAATAGATTTAAAATTTAACTCTAAAACCCTTTAAAAATGAAACCAGTTCAGCTTAAATTCAAAACTATGTTATTCTTACTCGTCGTGGGTTGCACTCTGAGCAGTTGCAATAAAAAAGGAGTACTTGTTGAAAGCCGTTTTTTGAAAGATGCAGAAGGCTGGAAAATAATAGGTGATGCTCAAGGGGGGAATGGGGAACAAGTCGAATCTTCCTATTCGCCAGATGACGGTGTGCAAAACGGCCATATTCATGCTAAAGACAATGCTACAGGAGGAACGTGGTACTTCTCAGCTCCTAAAGATTATCTTGGTAATCACAACGATTTTTATGAGGCGAGCCTCAGTTTTAATCTGTCTCAAAAGTCAGCAATGAACAGTCAGTTTAAAAACAATGATATCATTTTTAAAAATGGAGAAAAGAAGATAAGCTATCAATTTAAAAGCTATCCAGGGGAAGACTGGACCGCTTATAGTGTTCCAATTCATGAAGATAGTGGTTGGATGAAAGGAAATTTTGACAGTGAAAAACCCGCTACCAAAGCAGATATAAAAGCTGTGCTGTCTAATGTGACCGAATTTTGGATTCGTGGCGAATATGAAAGTGGAGGTGACGAAGGCAGTTTGGATGAAGTCGAAATATCTAAAAAATAAATAATCTTAAAAACCTTCTAAAAATGAATACGTTTCAACTAAAATTCAAACCGGTATTAATCTTGTGTTTAATCGGTTTCGTCGTTGCCAGTTGTGGTAATGATGAGAAGAGTGAGAGCAGTGACTCAGAGAAAGATTCTGGTAAAGTAGAACAAACCTCAATATTAAAAAATGATAAAGAGAATAAAGATTCTAAATTATCCAAGAAAGCTAATTCGCGAATCGCTATTGAGGAAGATGACGAAACGAGCCCCGAGTCACCAGAAGGGAATACCGCTCCAATCGCATTAGACTGTGATTATTTTAGAAAAAATCCCAATACAGTCTTGATAAACAATCTTGATTCTACTGTAGATTATATGATATCTTGTATGACTAGAATAGATGGAAAACTAATAATCGAAGAAGGGGTAGTTATCGCATTTGATCAAGACGCAGGAATGTATTTTACTGATAAGTCGACTTTTAAAATGCAAGGTACCGCCGAGAAACCCATTATCTTGACAGGGAAAGAACAAACGAAAGGCTTTTGGAATGGCGTTCTTAGCAAAAGCTCTAGCTCAAATAACAAAATGAGCCACGTAACCATCGATTATGCAGGAGGCTCAAAAGCAGCCTTAGAAATTGATAATGAAGACAGCAGTTTAAAACTTGAGCATTGTACGCTTTCAAATAGTAAAAACTATGGGATGATTGTACATGATAATGTCGGAAAAGATGTGCATAATATCTTTATGGAAAACTGCACATTTACTAAAAATAAAATTCCATTTAAAACAGACGCAAGTCGCTTGAGATTATTTAATGGAACCAATAGTTTTTCAGGAAACGATGAAGATTACATTGATCTTAATGGCGGAACACTATACGGCGACGCAACATGGGCAAACTTAAATGTGCCTTATTTTCTTCAAAGTGATTTTAGGTACAGAGACGGCGTGCTAACTGTAGAAGCTGGTACTGAGATCGTAATGCCAGCTCAAAGTTGGATGCATTTACAAGATAAAGCTTCTTTAGTGATGGTAGGCACAGAAGAAGACCCCATCATCATCCGTGGTGAACATGATGTTCCTGGTTTTTGGAATCAACTGACTATTGATTCTAGCAGTCCGCTTAATGAAATTGGACATGTTGTTTTTAAAAATGCAGGACAAACGACTAAGAAACCAAATGGGGCAGTTTTTTTAAAAAGATCAAAATACCTCAAAATTCATGATGTAGTTTTTAGCAAGTGCTTTGCTTATGGTGTAAGCATACAAGATTTAAACAAATCACATTTGGAATATGCTAATTTAAAATTAGACAATACCTCTAAATTATTTTCTGATTGGAGAGGACAAGAAATATCTGTGCCTGATAATTTGCAGTAAATCTCTGATTTTAAAACTTTTATTTATATCAGATTTGAGTGGAGTCCAAGCTAAATAACTTAAAAAACAATGATGAATTTAAAAACCATTAAATTATGAAAACAAACTTTTAAAAAATCAGAAATATTAATTTGATAGCATGTCTTGTACTTATTGTCACTTTAAGTTCATGCCAAGAAGAAAAAAAAGGCAGTTACTTTGGTTCTAGTCAACGTGACGATATTGGCGAACTCATCACTAAAGAAAATATTCGAGATGTATTTGATTTAAGTAATGATGTTGTTATTGAAAAGAAAGTTAAAAAAGATGCAATAACTTCTTATGACTGGGAGTCACCTGAAACAAAAAAATTGTTTTATTCTATTAAACTTAATTTCTCAAAAGGAAATCGACGAAGCAGTAGTAAGATTGATAAAGTGTGGGAAACACAAAATAAGTTTTTAGAAAAACACAATCCTCAAGAAGTATGAGGTATAGGCGATAAAGCTTCTTGGAGTGAAATGGGAGGAGGACAACTTCGCGTAGCAGCGGATGGATATATCTTCTTCGTGTCTTTCTATATCACACCTAGAAAGGACAATCCTTTAGAAGCTCAAGAAATGATAGATAAGACCAAATCTTTAGCAAACCGGGTGATCAAAAAGATGTAAAACTTCAACTCTCTTTTAAAAGTTAAACTTCCATAAAACAACTATCATGAAATATTTTAAAAAAACTTCTTATTTAATTCTATTAATAGCCCTAAGCTTTTTAGTAGGCTGTACTAGTGATGACGACTCCAATCCGTCAAATCCGAGAGGAAGTCAACTTGAATTTGCAGGTGATCCACATACATACAATTTTACAATTACTGGAGGAGAAATAGCTGGCGATTACATTGGTGAAATAGAAAACGATTTAACCGTCACCGAATTGTTGCTCGCTAATTATTCTGCTTACATGCAATTCGGTAATGAAAAGGATATAAGCTTAAATATTTTTAAAGAGAACCTTATTATTGGTGGTAGTTTTAACTATGCAAACGGAACTATTGGAAGTTTAGATAACAATGCTTCAAATTTAAGTTTCCAGTTTGAGCCCTCAGCCATTAGATATAATAGTGTCTCTGGTAGTATGCAATTATCAGAAGTTGATTTTACAGATTCTCTTGGTATAAATACAGCTTACACAGGATTAGCTGCTTATGAAATTTCTTTTAACGGAACTTTTATCAACGCATTAAATGGTAGTGAAGTACAGATAGAGGGACCCATAAAAGTGAATTTTCCAGAAAATGTAGAGCAGTATTGATCATTGTAATTATGGCTAAGCGCAATTTGATAAATATACAAAAGAATCGTTTTCGTGATTTTGAGATGATGCGTCACTCAATAGCCAAGAAACACACAAAAATTAATTATAAAAATAACTAAAACCACTTAAAATGAAAGCTTTAAAAAATCAATTCAAAACAATCCTTTTTTTATTAATAGTTGGCGCCATATCTGTCGGTTGTAGCAGCGACGATGATATTGGTGACAATGGTGGTGAGCCAAGTATAAATGAAGGAAATGCATCGGCAGTCATTAACGTTGATAATCAGATAATCGAATTCTCATCTGAAACCGATAATAGTTTTGCGACAATAACTCAATTTGAAATAGAAGGAAATGAAATCGATAAATTAACAATCATTATGGCCGATGATAATTCAGGTTTAATGATAGCAGTAGAGGTTGCACCTGCTCCCAACAGCCCAATGAACTATGATTTAAGTAATGTGGGCTTTGGCCAAGACTACATGTTAACGGCCACTGTACTTCTTGATGGAGAAAATTCATCTGAGACAGATATTTACGGAGTTGGTTCTTATAGTCAAGATGGGGAATTGACACAAAGTCAAGGTTTATTTAAAATTACATCCATAACAAACACCACTATTAAAGGGACATTCAACATGACGTTGTATAATAGTTATAGTCCAAATGATGATTTTAACACCAAAGAATTGACAGTAACAGAAGGAGAGTTTGAATTACCAATAGTTGATATAAACTAGACTTATAGCTTACTTATATTATTTCTAGCATTTTTTTCATCCAACATAAATTTAATTATGAAAACACTTTTTAAATTATCCAGAACTACCAAGATTATGCTAGCTGTTTTTTTGATAAGCATATCAGTTTCGTGCAAAGATAAAAAAACTCAAAAGGACCAACCGAAACAGCTTGATCAAATAGAAGAACTAGAAAATGAGGAAAGTTTTGCTGGTTCCAGTAAACGTAAAGATATCTGTCAACTTATAACCGAGGAAGATGTCCGTGGTGTTTTTTCGCTTTCGGATAATGTAGAAATAAAGCAAAAGAAAAATAGAAGTTCATCATGTTCTTATGATTGGGAAGCGACAGGCGAAAAATTTGAGCGATATACCGTTTTATTGAATTTTGCAAAAGGAAAAAAGCGAACTAATAGTCAAATCGATAAAATTTGGAAAAACCAAAATTCAACGGTCTATAAAAATCGTGAGTTACAAAAAGTTTCTGGAGTAGGCGATAAAGCTACTTGGAGTAATCTTGGTGGTGGACAACTTCGCGTATCCAGCGATGGATTTATCTTTTACGTTTCTCATTCCGTGATGGTCATGCCAGGAAAAGATAAACCTAATGATACAAAAGAGATGATTGATAGAACGAAAGATTTAGCCAGCAGAGTGATAGCTGAGATGTGACCTTATTTTAATAATTAAAATTTAATTCTATCAAAACCATGAGATATTTTAAAATAACATATTATTTAGCATTTGTATTAATCATCAGTCTTGCATCATCGTGTAGTAGTGATGATGACACTAACCCATCAGCTCCAGAAGGAAGTCAACTTGAGTTTGCAGAAATAGATTTTACCAATTCTCTTGGTATAAATACAGCTTATAAAGGACTAGCAGCTTATGAAATAATTTTTAATGGAACTTTTGTCAATGCTTTAAATGGTATTGAAGTCCAGATTGAAGGAACTTTAAAAGTCAATTTCCCTGAAAATGTAGAACAATATTGATTTTAAAAATTAGTTTATTTGTTCGTTTACAAGTCCCGTGTATCTAATAAATACTCGGGACTTATTTTTTAGACTTTAGCTAATTCATAACTGATTTTGTTCTTTAAAGTTCCTTAGGATTTTAAATGAATCATACTAATTACTAAAAACAAATGAATTTTCAGCCGTATAGATTGAAGTCTTAAAATTAACAATCACTATGTTTTAGTCGGAAAGTCGAAAAACTGAATTAATGCTATTTACCAAGCATACATTAAACCATGTCATTTATAAAGTATTTTATGGCGCAGATAAATTTCCTCTATGATTTTTAGTGAGTAGTTTGTAATTTAACTCACTTAAAATCAATAAATTATGATGTATCTTGAAAAGATTAGAGTGATTGCTAGTTTTGTTCTACCTTTTATCATTCTTGTTTCTACTCCAAATATAATATCTGCCCAATCCACAGTAAACACTTCAGGAGGAAGTAATACATTATCAATTGGAGCTTTTGATTATTCCATAGGTGAAATGACAGTCGTCAGTACACAAAGCAATGCTAATATCACTGTGACACAAGGATTACTTCAAGTTGAAAGTTCAAGTTTAGGGACTCCAGAAGAAATACTATCGGATCAAGACTTGACAATATATCCTAACCCAACGACAGATTTACTTTATATCAAGCCGTCATTAAAGGGTTCTGGGGAGCTTTCAATCAAACTTTACGATTTACAAGGACGTCGCGTTTCGGAACGTACTTTCTATTTGGAAACAGGTTTAGAAAAGCAAAAAATTGATTTGTCTTATTTACAAGAAGCAACCTATATGCTCAGTGTGGAGTTTATTCATGAACAAAAAAATTATCGCCAAACTTACAAGATTGTGAAATCTAGTTTATGATAATGGTTATCAATTATTAACCGATTAAATCTAAATATTATGAAAAAAATTGTTTTATTTTTCTCTGTCATATTATTGTTTAGTTATCATCTTCAGGCGCAAACGCCAGAGGAATTTAATTATCAAGGTATTGCAAGAAACAACAGCGGAGACCCAATGACCAATCAAAGTTTAGGATTGCGAATTAGTATTCTTAGTGGAAGTTCAGCCGTTTATATAGAGACACATAATGTGACGACCAATAATTTTGGTTTATATACATTATCTGTAGGAGGAGGGACGCCAATTTCAGGAGCGATGAATACTGTAAATTGGAGTTCGGGAAATAAACACATTAAAGTGGAGATTGACCCTAATGGAGGAACTAATTATTCTGACTTAGGAACATCTGCGCTATTAAGCGTTCCATACGCCATGTATGCTGCATCTAGTGGTGGTGGTGGTGGCGGAAGCCCAACAGGAATTGCAGGAGGAGACTTATCAGGAACTTATCCCAATCCAGATATTGCCGATAATGCTATCACCACAACAAAAATAAACGATGCAGCAATTACTGCAGAAAAAATAAACGCGATGGGCGCCACCAATGGCCAAGTGCTTACGTTTAACGGCACCAATTGGACCCCAGACAATATAACCGGCGGAAGCGGCGACAACTGGGGAAGCCAAGTAGCTGAAACCGATGCAACATTAACAGGGGATGGAACAACAGGTAACGAGTTAGGCCTTGCCCAAAATGGCGCCACCGACGGCCAAATCCTGCAATGGGACGATACCAATGCCAATTGGACCCCTACAGACCCAACCGCTGGTGCTGATGCTTTTTTTGAAGCCGATGCCGATAAAATTAACTATACCGAAACCACTAATTTTGGAAAGGATTTTTTGGTTAATACAGATGAGATTGATTATCCGACTGGTAGCACAGATATTAAGAATAAGTTGATGTTTGTTCCCTCAAAAGAAGGTGCTTTACGAGTTGGAAGAATTTCTAATGAAAATTGGAACTTAAGCAATATTGGAAATTCAAGTGTGGCATTTGGAAGCAATACGGAAGCTTCTGGTACAAACTCTTTTGCCGCGGGGGTTGTATCAAAAGCTACTGGCTTATACTCCACCGCACTAGGATATCATACAAAAGCCTCTGGTTGGTATTCGACAGCAACGGGAAAATTTGCGGAAGCATCTGGGTGGGGCTCCACTGCTATGGGACAAAATACAAAAGCATTATCCTTTGTCGAAACCGTAGTAGGAACTTACAATACAGAATATACACCTGCAGATATAGATTCATTTGATGATACAGACAGGCAGTTTACCGTAGGAATTGGAGACGCTACAAACAACAGAGCCGACGGGTTTATGGTAATGAAATCTGGCTTGGTAACTGCACCGGAATTGACCAATACATTAATTGACAGTGATCAACAAGCATTGGTGACCAAGGAATACCTTGATGCCAATGCAGGAGCGGGCTTTTTTGAAGCCGATGCCGATCAAATTACGTATGGAAATACCACTAATTTTGGGAAAGATTTATTGTTTAATACCGATGAGATTGATTATCCTACTGGCAGTACGATTGATAAATACAAAATGATGTTCCTCCCTTCTAAAAATGGAGCTTTTCGTGCCGGTTCGGTTTATGGTGATCCGTGGAACGTGAGTAATATAGGAGATGGGAGTGTCGCAATGGGGTATTATACAAAAGCCTCGGGTGAAGCCTCCACCGCAATGGGTGGTAGTACAAAAGCCTCGGGCGATTATTCCACTGCAATGGGTAGAAGTACAGAAGCCACCGGCGCCTACTCCACTGCAGTAGGCAATTTAACGCTAGCCCCGGGCGAAAACTCTACCGCAATGGGAAATGAAACAGAAGCTATTGGCGAAAACTCTACGGCAATGGGAAATAAAACAGATGCTATTGGCGAAAACTCCACTGCAATGGGATATGGCTCAAGAGCCAATGGTTTTAACTCTACTGCAATTGGGCTTAACGCTTTCGCCACCGACTCTTTGTCCATCGCAATGGGTTATTTTACAGAAGCCTCAGGTGTACGTTCCACAGCAATGGGAGGACTTACCACAGCATCTGGTCGAGCCTCTATCGCAATGGGATATAATACCGAGTCCTCGAGCTTTACCTCCACCTCAATGGGATGGAGAACCGAAGCTTCGGGCCGCAGTTCTACGGCAATGGGACAATATTCAACAGCCTCTGGCGAGGGTTCCACGGCAATGGGGAATGACACACAAGCTCTTGGTCAAAATTCCCTCGCAATTGGGAGTGATACAAAAGCAGTAGGCAATAGATCTCTCTCAATGGGTTATATGTCAGAAGCTAATGCGCATGGTTCTATTGCGATGGGAAATAATGTTGTAGCGAATGGATTTAGTTCCACAGTTATCGGTTCTCATGCAAAGGTAACCAAAGAAGGCGCAATGTATTTAGCGGACTACAGTAGGGATGTAAGTACCATAGACACCCGGGTAACGTCCAACCGTTTTTATGCCAGGTTTGACAATGGATACTATTTATATACCGATGGTTTAGCAGATATAGGTATCTATATGCAACATGGCGATAACTCGTGGAGCACCATTTCCGACAAGAACAAAAAGGAAAACATAAAACTTGCAAAGGGAAATTATTTTATCGAGAGCATTAAAAAAATGCCGCTGGGCAGTTGGAATTATATTGGCCAAGACAAAAAGAAATACCGTCACTGGGGACCAATGGCACAAGATTTTCATAAATATTTTGGCAAAGATGGCATCGGGACCATCGGGAACGATACCACTATCGCAAGTGCCGACATTGATGGCGTAATGATGATTGCTATTCAGCAATTGGCAAAAGAGAACGATTCCTTAAAAACTAAAATCGCTATATTAAAAAAGAAAATGAAAAAACAAGAGATGTTTTTAGAAGCTAAGGTGGAGAATCTTCATAAAGCCAAAGGCAAGATGGAAGAACGTTTATCTAAAATAGAAGCCTTAATAAGACGCAATGAGCCAACTAATTACTCGAATCGATAATAGTTTTATTTGTTCGCGAGATAGTCTCGGGTATTATATCAATACTTGGGACTTCTTGTTATTAAAAAAGCTCTTAAGATTCAATTCTTAAGAGCTTCATTTATTTTGAAATTTGAAATACTATTTCTTAATTAATTTTTTAATCGCAACACCTTCATTTGTACTGATATGAATCTGATAAAATCCAGATTGCAAATGAGTCAGGTCGATGTTTTTCATTTTTGAGCTTAAAACAAGTTGACCTGCCGCATTATATATATTGACAGCTGTAACCTCTTTCTCAGTTTGTATTTTAATATTTGATGCTACAGGGTTTGGATAAACCAATAAATCATCAGAAGAAAACTTTGTCGATTTGAGTACCGTTTCTGCTTCTTGAGGAATATAAGGTCTTCTTTCAGAAAAACTTAATCCCACCCAAGAGTTATTTGTTAACTGAATTTGATTAAAATCTGTAGCTGTTTGCCAGTTAGATAAATTAGTTCCTGTGTAATACTTCCATTGGTTTTCAGCTGAATTTTGTCCAGAATGTATATCGAGTTGTACATCTGTAACCTCTTCGCTATCAAATGTATAACTGAAGTAGTTTGTGTTGTTTTCAATTATACTCAAAGCTTCTTCAGCAGTTAGGCTTCCATCATATTGAATGCCAAAAACAAATGAATCTTCAACGCTATCAGTTGAAGTTCCAAAATCAACAATCACTAAACTTCGGTCGCTCCCAGTGCCAATCCAATTTTCAATATCATTATGGTTCAACCATAATGAGCTGTAAGCAGGAATAGGTGTGATTGGCGCTTCAGCCTCAGGATTTGAAAAACCATAAGAACAGCCATACCACATGCCGTTTTCAACAACTTCGCCAATTCCGCCATTCATTTCAAACATTTCTATTGAGCTTCCGCTCCACGTACTCCACCAATCAGGTTCTCCACTTAATTGACTATGATTGTTGTAAATAATATCATTTAAAAAACCACCGGTTTGATCAATCTCAAAAGCAGGTTCTTCCATTTCAATTGTTTCTAAAATATCTTGAAAAGTAGGATTTTCACTAGCGTTATATCTAAAGCCCCAAGCATAAGAGCGGTCATCAGTTTCGTCTTTAAAGTCGATGACCATATAGGCTGTTTGATCTCCTTCTCCGACATAAAATTTAACATCCTCTGATGTAAATTGTGCGAAAACAAATTGCGTCAAAAACACAAATAATAAAAAAGTAATTCTTCTCATAACTATATAAAATTTAAAAGTTTAACTCCCGAAACTTTATAGAAATTGAGTTACATAAGAATTCAGCATTGAATAATGCGCAAGTGAAGACTTTTGTAAACCTTTATTCCCGAAAGTTTATTTTTCATTCTAAAGGCAGGTCTCCTGGCTTGCTAATTATTGTTGGCCTTCCCAGATAAATCCAGTGGCATGTTTCAACAATAACGACAGTATAGCTTACAGTTGCGGGTACAGCTCAAGATTTGATATCATCTCACTTGATTCCCTTTTCATGAACAATTGTTCAGCCTTATGGCGCAAATATAGAGTTAAATTTTGAGATTTGTTTACTCTCAGTTTCAATCTTTCTTATCTCTATCATTCAGAGATTCTATGCAGATTATTTTTTAGGCTTTAAAGCAATTCAACTTTCCATCAACTTACTTTTTTATAGCTCCACACCGCTAGACCATTCATGACAATAGCATAAAGAAGTGTTTTTAAAACTTGCGGAAGAATATCTAAAGGCCCAGAGCCTTTGAGCAAAACCATGCGTACAATTTCCACAAAGTATTTAACAGGATTAAATTCTGTGATAATTTGAGCCCACTTCGGCATACTTTCAATGGGTGTAAATAAACCGCTCATCAAAATAAAAATTACAACAAAAAACCATGAAATGAACATGGCTTGTTGCTGGGTGTCAGTAAAGTTTGAAATAAACAATCCCATCCCTAAAACCACTAAAATATAGATTGAAGTATAGCCGTATAATAATAGCAGACTGCCGACCATTGGAATATTAAAAATAACTTTTGCGAGGATTAAACCTATTGTTAATAAGCCCATCCCGATAATCCAAAATGGAAATAACTTTCCTATGATAAATTGACTTTTTCGAATGGGTGTCACATTCATTTGTTCAAGTGTGCCAATTTCTTTTTCTCTCACAATATTCATTCCTGACAGAAATAAAGTAATCATAGTCACGAGCAACACCAAAATACCAGGGACCATAAAAGTTTTATAGTCTAAAGTCACATTATACCAAAAAGAAGGAATACTCACGATACTGACGGGTTGCACGGCTTTTTGGGAAGCATCCATCAATTCGGTCTTGATGTTTTGATTATAATTCTGAACAATTTGATTAACATATCCGCTTTCAACACCGGCAGCAGCACCATCAATGGCATTGATGATGAGACTAAGACTTGCCTTTTTTTCTTTTAAAAGATGGCGTTCAAAATTATTAGGAATTTCTAATATCACATCTACATCACCTGCCAACATTGCAGAACTTGCTTGATCGTGAGAATCAAAATCAGCTAAAACATTAAAATATGTTGACGCATTAAATTTTTCAACTAATTCACGTGAAGTTGATGTGTGATCACTATCAATATAGGCGAACTTTATGTTTTTTACTTCATAAGTTGCAGCATTTGATAAAATGACCAATTGCAAAATCGGTAATATAAAAATGATAGGAAGCATCCCTTTGTTTCTAAAGATTTGCTTAAACTCTTTTTGTACGATGTAAGCTATTGTTTTCATTATTCCAATCGTATTTTATATTTTTTGATACTGAGGCTAATGAAAAATAGAGTCATTGCTATCAATATTAAACTCTCTTTCCACAAATAAGAAATACCGACGCCCTTGAGCATAATGCCTTTAATGATGATGATAAACCACTTGGCTGGTATGATGTTACTGATGACTTGTAAAGGAATAGGCATACTGGTAATTGGAAATATAAATCCTGACAGTAAAATCACAGGAAGCATTAATCCCATTAATGAAATCATCATTGCTGCTTGTTGTGTTTGTGCAATGGTTGAAATTAATATGCCGAGAGCTAATGATGTTATGATGAATAAAACACTTTCTGCACCTAATAAAAAGAGACTTCCTTGAATAGGCATTTTAAAAATAGTTATACTTAAAAGCACAATGACCATAGCGTTAACGACAGATAAAAAGATGTAAGGCACAACTTTTCCGATGATAACTTGGAACGGTTTTAAGGGTGAAACAAGTAAAATTTCCATTGTGCCTAACTCTTTTTCACGTGTAATGGATATAGAAGTCATCATTGCTGAGACTAACATGAGGATGATTGTCATCACGCCTGGCACAAACATAAAAACGCTCTTGAGTTCAGGGTTATAAACCATGCGTGTTTGAGGTATAATTTGGTATGCGACTTCTATATCTTTATTTTCTGCTTGCTGGTAATTTTGAAGGATCGCATTGATATAGTTGGTAATCGAATTAGCTGTGTTAGGGTCAGTTGCATCAGTCAGAATTTGCAAGCTTGCTTTTCTTTCTTTGATTAAATTTTTACTAAAATCTTTTTCAAAATTGATAACAGCTTTGATTTTTCCTTTTTTAAAGGCAGTTTCTATATTGTCTTCATGTGATATAAATTGAGTAATTGTAAAGTATTTTGATGCTGATATTTTATTGATGATTTCTTCAGTTGTTGCATCTTTTGAATGATCTAAAACAGCGATATCAACATTGTTGATTTCATTTGTAATGGCAAATCCAAAAAGTAAAATTTGGGCAATTGGCATTCCAAATAGAATGAATAACGAACGTTTATCCCTGAAGATGTGATAAAACTCTTTTTTTACAAAGCCTATGAATCTTTTCATTTTTATATATAAAAGACTTTACTGTATTTGCTTATCCATTTAAGCGGAAAGTCAGTTAAGTTTAAATTATTCAATATTTCTTGCTAACCTTAAAAACACATCATTCATAGAGTCAACTTTAAACTGTTTTTTGAGTTCTTTAGGCGTATCTAAAGCTTCAATTTTGCCTTCTACCATGATTGAAACACGATCACAATATTCAGCTTCATCCATATAATGTGTTGTCACAAAAATGGTTGTGCCTCGATCGGCAGCCTTGTAAATCATTTCCCAAAATTGTCTTCTTGTTATTGGGTCAACACCTCCTGTGGGTTCGTCCAGAAAAACAATTCTGGGTTCATGCAAAAGAGAAACGGAAAATGATAGTTTCTGTTTCCAACCTAAAGGCAATGAGCCAACGAGTTGATGTTTGATTTCTTCCAAGCCTAATTCAGAGACTAATTGCTGTGTTTTTTCTTTAATTCTTTTACGACTTAGACCATAAATACCTCCAAAAAATGTAATATTTTCTCTAACAGTGAGGTCATCATATAAAGCAAACTTTTGGCTCATATAGCCAATATTTTTTTTGATATTTTCAGTTTGCGTATAAACATCGAAACCTGCAACATTGGCTTGGCCAGAAGTTGGTTTCGAGATTCCAATCAGCATTTTCATCGCTGTTGTTTTTCCTGCACCATTTGCGCCTAAAAAGCCGAATATTTCACCTTTTTTGATTTCAAAACTAATTTTATTAACAGCCGTGAAATCACCAAACTTTTTGGTTAATGCTTTTGCTTCTATGACGTTTTCTGTTTTCATTATTTTGCTAATTCCATAAAGGCATCCTCTATATTTGGTTGTGTTTTTTCGATGATGATATTGTCAAGACCTTGGTTTTTTAAGTGAGATTGTAAATCTTTTATCTCAAATGCATCCCGCTGATCTGTATAATGTACAAACTCTCCAAATGGGTAAACACTGTATGAATGTTGGTAAGATTGAAGTTCTTGTATCAGTTTATACATATTGTTTGCCTTGACATTAAAAATATTCTTAGGAAACTTTTCGACGATTTTCTCTGGCGAGTCAATATCTAAGATGCTTCCATCTTGTATCAAGGCAATTCTGTCACACAAAGCAGCTTCATCCATGTATGGCGTGGAAACCAATATTGTAATTCCTTTTTTTTGTAAGCGTTTGAGCATTTCCCAAAATTCCTTTCTAGAAACCGGATCAACACCCGTTGTCGGTTCATCTAAAAAAAGGACTTTAGGTTTATGTATTAATGCACAAGACAAAGCCAGTTTTTGCTTCATCCCACCAGATAATTTTCCGGCACGCCGCTTTTTAAAAGGTTCGATTTGAACATAGATATCTTCAATTAAATCGTAATTTTCTTCAATTGTTGTCCCAAAAATTGTAGCAAAGAATGTTAAGTTTTCTTCAATCGTTAAATCTTGATATAGAGAAAAACGTCCCGGCATGTATCCAACTGATTTGCGGATAGATTTATAATCTTTAACAACATCCAGATCAGTGACGGTTGCAGTGCCCTGATCTGGAGTCAGTAAAGTGGTTAAAATTCTGAAAAGAGTTGTTTTCCCCGCACCATCAGGTCCAATTAAACCAAAGAGTTCACCTGGTTTCACTTCAAAAGAAATATCCTGAACTGCTTTTACCTTTTTATAAGATTTACTGATGTTGCTAAGAGAAATTCCCACTTGATTTATTTTTGAGTGATGATTTTAGTTTCCATACTAATTTCTGATTTTACAGAATTAGAGATTAAACATGCCTTTTCAGATTTCTGGAGAACGCGTTCTGCACGATCTTGGTCTTCTTCTGTTTTGATTGTGACTATTGGCTTTAAATGAACCTCTGTCATTAAAAACTTCCCATCCTTTTTCTCCATAATCCCAATCGCATCACAACTAAAATCTTCAAAATCCAATTTTGAGTTTTCTGCAATTGCTAAAAAAGTTGTCATTAAGCAACTGCTTATTGAAGCTGTAAATAAATGCTCTGGTGACCAAATGTTTGGCACTCCGCCAGGAAATGGAGGAGGAGTAGCGATGTCAATGCTATTATTTGCTGCGGTGTTATGACCTTCTTCTAATTCTGGAGAACTGATAACGCCTTCGCGCTCATTCTTCCATTGTAATGAAACTTTAAACTGATGTTTGTCCATGATATTATTATTTGAAATAATTATAATATTTGTTTAAATTATCCTTGATACTCTCAATAATCTCAGCGCTTTCTTCAACAGTTGTTGTTTTTTGTAAAGCAGCTATTTTCTCAATCAAGGGATGTAAGAAAACGTGTAAGTTATCATGCGATGGACCTTCCATTGTACATTTTTTGACAACAAAATTTTTCTCTTCATTAAGTTTTGAAGCTAATTGGTGGTAATCTTCCAAAGTTTTTAATTCTGCAGATTCAATCGAGCTTAACATGTTTTTTACACCTTGATTTGTTTCTGGATTTGCTTTCCATCTTTTGTTTTTATTCATTTGAATTTCATCTACCCAAGCATTTCCTAAATCAGCATTTTTATGCATTTGTTTGCGTTTCTGCTTTTGATGCATCTTTTTTGATTGAGAACCTTTTTTGTTCTTTTTCTGGTGTTGTTTATTTTGCATCATCTCGGTTGATTGTGATGCTTTGTCTTCTGTCTGATTTTCATCATTTTGCTTATTGCAGCTTAGCATAACTATAGAAATAAGCATTGATAATAAAATTGTTTTTTTCATTTTTATAGGTTTTAAAATTCTAATTATTAATTTATTTACTCAGAAATCCACATTTCTGCTGGCATACCAATTTTAAGGCGACCATCATTATTGACTGTTATTTTTACAGCGTAAACGAGGTTCACACGTTCTTCTTTAGTTTGAATAATTTTAGGTGTAAATTCTGCTGATGCTGATATCCAATCAATCCGTCCTTCATAAGTTTTCATCTCATCACCAGAATCAATTTTGACATTGACCATTTGCCCGATTTTTATGGCTGACAATTGTGTTTCACTCACATAAACGCGTAATGTCATTTTGTCGAGATTTGCAATTTTATAAAGAGGCTTTCCAAATGATACAATCTCTCCAGCTTCTGCATACTGCGTCAAAACTGTGCCTTCAATAGGGTTTGTGATTTCACTTTTTTTAATGTTATCATCGATCTGATCAATTTGAGCATCAATAGCTTTCATTTCGTTGACAATTGGAGCATTTTGAGTTTCAACATTTTTTATTTGTTTTTTTAAAACATCAACTTCACTGTTAACGCGATCTAATTGTTGCTGTGTTGCGGCTTTGTCAGCAAACATATTCTGAATACGATTTTGTTCTATTTCTGCAGTTTTTAATTGCTCTTTAAGTACTTTCACCTGAGACCAAACACCATCAGATTTTGAAGCTACTGTGGCTTTTGAAGCTTGTAATTGTAATTTGTTGAGGTGAAGTTGTAGCGTGTCAATAAGACCAACTTTTTCTCCTTTTTTGAGAGTTTGGCCTTCTTCTGCGATTAAAAATTGGAGTTGACCATTGGCCTCAGCAGATACTATTATTTCTGTTGCTTCAAAATTTCCGTATCCATCTGCTTTTTCATGATCAGAACATGAAAATAAAAAGCTGATTGCAACAATGGATGTTATTATTTTTAATTTTTTCATTTTAACTATTTAATTAAAATCCCCTTTAGTGACTCTATAATTTGCTTTGACTAATCCGAGTTGTATTTCGTGCAATTGTTGATTTATTTTTGCTTCGTAAAGTTTATTGAGTTCAGTGATATATTCTGATGATGAAATCACGCCGTTGTTAAGTTGGGTCACAGAAGCCTTTACAACTTCCTCATACATAGCGATGATACCATCATCTTTTTCTAACATTTCTCTGTATTTATCGATGTCATTTTTAAAATTTTGAAGTTCTATGTCATTGTTTAGTTTGAAAGTTTCTTTTTCGGTTGAAACGATTTCTTTAGAAAATTCGATGACTTGTTTTTCTTTTTTTGTTTTTCCCCAATCAAAAATATTCCAGTTGAGCTTGAGACCTACGATATAAAAATCTTGAAAAGAATTATCGAGCATGTTTAAACCAGGATTTCCATAGCCTAGTTGTGTAAATCCTGAAAGTTTGGGGTATCTTGATTTTGAAATAGCATTTTTAGAAACTTCTAATTGGTTTTCTTGTAAATTAAAAAGGGCAAATTCTGGTCTATTTGAAGCTGAATCATCATTTATAAAAATGTTTGGTTTCTTTAATATCGTGTTAGTGCTTATTTTTTGCGCTAACAGTGATGATAAATTATCTACAGCTTTTTGACGATCAAATTCAGCTTCGGAAATCTGTTGTTCTATCTTCAGAACTTCAGCTTTTAAAACTTGTTGGGCAGAGGGTAAAATAGCGCCATACTTAATACCGCTTTCAATTTCTTTTAATCGTAAATGGAGCAATTCCTTTTTAGATTGTAAAAGACTGGCTTGTTCTTGAAGCAACAAAACGCTAAAGAAACTTTGATTGATTCTCGATTTTAATGTATAAAGGTTCACCTCAATTTGTTGTAACTGAGTTTCTGATTGTGCTGTTTTTAATTCTTTTTGAGCGTTAATGTGTCCACCATTATAAATAAGTTGGTTTGCATCAAGTGTCGCGCGATACTGATCTTTATTAGGCGTTTCCATGTTTATATTAGGAATCTGTCCTGCGAATTGAATAACATCAGATTGATATGATGCTTGAGCGTTTAAATCTAATTGAGGAAGCTTTCCTTTGTCGAGAATGCTTATTTCAGAGCTCGTTTTCTTCTGTATTATGTCTGACTGTTTTGCCAAAGGATAATTGGTTTCAGCAAGTTTGTAAGATTGTTTTAAAGTCAATATTTCTTGAGCAGAAGCAATGAGAGAAGCAAGACTAAAAAATAAGAACAAAAATCTTTTCATCTTTTTTATTTTTTAATTGAATTGATGATAAACTCAGCAACATCTATTTTACGTTGTTCAAGTAATTCCTGAAAATCTTTATCGTCTAGTTTTAAAAAACCTTTAATCAGCGGTTTGGCAACAAATGGAAAAATGTTTAGTGACACAATATGTACAAAAAGTTGCTTCCCATCAATGGGTTTTAATATCCCATCTTCGACTTCTTTCTCAACTTGGGCATTAAATTTATCTAATGATGGAAAAGCATCAGCTTGCTGAATTTTTTCTATAAACTTCGGGTTTCTGTTTAATTCTTGAATTACAAAATTTGGAATGTAAGGATGCTTAGCAATAAACGAAATATAGTTATGTGTAAAGCTTCTGATTTTTTCCTCAATTGAATCATCATTGTTTAAAATAGCATTTAATTGAGGCGCTAAAAGCGAAAAAGCATTTTTGAATACTGCTTCAAACAACAGTTGTTTACTTCTATAATAATAGTGAAGCATCGCTTTATTAATTCCTGCTGCATCAGCTATTTCTTGCATTCTTGCACCATTCATTCCCTTAACTTCAAAAATATTTTTTGCAGCATCTAATATTTTATTTTCGGTATTTTCAGTCTTTTCTTTTTTCATAACTAACTTAACGGTTTAACCAAACGGTTAACAAAGGTAAGTAAAATATTTCAATTGATTTTAATGAAGTTTAAAAAATATTAAAATTGACATTTTAAAGCTGTAAATGTCTTTTAATCATGTCTTTATTTACATAATTTTAATTTTTTTATAATAGGAAATACTTAAAAAGAATGTAGGTGTATAATTTAAGTTTAGTTTTGCAAGTCTAAATTTTAGCGATCGTCTTTTGAAATTAAGCTTTCGATAATTTTAATTTATGATTGGTTTGTTTTTCAAAAAAATATTTTTTTTTAGCACGTACCTATTTTATCCTAAATTGAAGAGTTAATTTTTTTAAATAAAACTTATGTTGAATAATAAGTCCTTTGCTTTTGTAAAGCTTTTTAGCTTTATAGGTGTTATTTTTTTCTAAACTCTTGCTCCTTGGTGCGTATCGAGAGTGAACAAAAACCTCTTGAAGTTGTTGATCTTAACACGCGTTTACTGACGCATGAATTTGTAGGTCATGCGATGAATGTCACTCAAAATGCTTCTGACAGTATTCTTAAAAGTAAACCTAACCAAAAGGTTCAACAATTGCTTTTAAGTTGGCAAATAAACACTGCCAAACAACTTAAGAAATTTGGTTTTCAGCCATCACCACAAGTCTCCATGGTTGATGTATGGACATATGCTTTGAAGGCTGATAACTTTTTTGATACCTATAAAAATGAAAATTTAAATGAGCAGCAGCAGCAAATTATTAAGTCAGCAACTTCAGATAATCTAATGCGAATACAGAAAATTGCTTCAAGTGTAAAGTCAAAAAAAGATTATATTGCTTTATCTGATTTCATTGAAAAGCAAGCTGCAAAATCACCATTTAAAACCATAGATTTTGACAGAATGGAATCTGTAAAAGATGCTTATTTTAAATTTAAAGAAACACCTGATGATCTTGCTGTTGAAACTGTAGGAACTTTATCTGAAGTGGTTTCAAATATGGGAAGTAAAATCAGTTATGGTTCAGATTTAACCAGAAAACAATTGCAGTGGGAAACACAACTTTATTTAAATGAAAAAGGAATTGATTCTATTAAAATTGAGCAAAAAATCAAAGAATTTCAATTGCAAACTGAACGTCTAATTAATGTTGCGGAAAATGCTCCAGAATTAATAGATGACGCACTTATTACTTTCCGACAGCAGATGGATCCTTTGTTTTCAGGTTTAAATACAAGTGTCTCGGATGCGATGTTACGTCTTTCAGAAGAAAGGTTACTGATAGATGGAATGATTGAGCGCGAAAGATATGCTTTTGATAAAATGCTTCAACGTGAGCGTAAAATCTTAACTGAAGAAGCTCACACCATTGTCAATGATGGTGTTAAAAACACAATGGCGGAGCTTCGTAGCACTATTCGAACACTCGCTTTGCTGGGAATTCTTTTCGTTATTGTTATTTTAGGACTGCCTTTTTACGCCGGTTATTTATTAGGCAAAAAGAAGAAAAAATGATGAGAATCACCAGAATAATAATCCATAGAGTGTAAGATGGTTTTTGATTCTGATAATGTTTGCTGGCGGACTTTTTCAAAAAATGGAAAATAATCCCAAGGCAAATCATTGGTTTTTCAAAACTGCTGAAGGTCAGCAGCTGTTTAATAGATAAGAAATAGATTATATGCTGTCTTTATGAATCAAGTTTCTTATTTGGACTTTTATACATCAGTCCTGCAATTATGATCGTAAATAAAATTCTAAAAATCATGTTTACTAGAATACGGTTTTCATAAAGTTTCACTGTCTGAGAATGCAAATAAAGTAAAGCCGTTGAGTAAAACAGAAGGAGAGCGACAGAAAGCATGATCCAAAAAGGCCATTTTTGAGACTTTAAATAACCAAAAGCTGCAAGTAAATAAAAAAAACCAGCAGTTAAATTTGTCTTCAATATAAAAGGTGCATAGCTTCCTTGTTTTGCACGAATACCAAACCAATCGAACAAGACAGAACTACTCATAAAGATTGTGGTAAGAGCAAAAATAACTAATATAGTTGCGACAACATATTTGAATTTTTTATTCTTCTTCATAGTTTTATGAGCTTAAATTTTTTGTAATATTCTATATTGAAAATACGATAGAAAATTTTGTATTATTTTGGTTTGTATGAATGTGATAATTTTAAAAAGGGCATTTAAATTTTGCTTTTTGCTCGCGTAATTACAAAGGTATACGAATATTCAATCATTAAAAATATACAGGAAACAAATAAGAATTTTATTGACTTATGTCAATAAGAATTGTGTTTTCTTTTTCTCAGTATGAGAAAAATACATAAGATAGCTCCGAGAATAATAAAGATTATCCACCATTTTATTTGTGGAGAATCTGTTTCTTGAGGTATCTCTATTTCGCCGTAATACACAAATCCAGCCCAATAATAAGGTGATTGTTTATGGTTTCTAATTTCAAAATGATCTAGGTAATCTAATTTTGATTGATGTAAGGCATAGGATTTTGATTGATGATTTTCAAAATAACTATAAAAAGATGTCATCATCTCAGCTGTTGATTGGTCGTTGACTTGCCATAATGAAAAAAGTAAGTTTTTTGCTCCAGCATATTGAAAACCTCTAGCGAGACTCATGGCGCCTTCGCTCCCTTGAATTTTACCAATTCCTGTTTCACAAGCACTCAAAACAACAAGCTCAGGGTTTAAATCTAGAGTATATAACTCGGGTAATATCAGTGTTTCATCATAAAAAGCTAAGCTTGCAGGTACTGAAAAGTTGCCGCCTTGCGCATGAGTTGATAAATGCAATATGTTATAATGAGAGGCTTTTTTTAAAAATTCAGATTTTGTGGCTTTGTTTTGGTATAAAATATCTGAGTTTTCTAATTTTCCAAAGCTTTTTGCTTCTTCTTTTGAGTAGCTTAATTCATAACTGGTATTGTCAAAAATCGGAAAAACGCCAAGTTGATTTTTTAAATCTGATTCTTTTCTATCATCTAAATAAAATGAAATAGAAGTTTGATAAGTCAAAGATTTCTCACGAATTAAAAATGGCATTTTCTCAAATTGGGAGGTCTTACTTTTTTCTGTCAAGAAGGAATCAAATGGCGTAAAACTCAATAAAGCATCAGGAACAATAACAATGTTTTTTGATTGAAGTTGTTTTAAATTTAAATCTTGGTAAAGTCGATGAGCGCTTTCTTTGAAGTCTTTGAGTTGAGAATTGATGGCTGAAGGATCCTCAAAGAAAGATAAGTATGTTTTGACAGGTTTTCGTAAATCTTTAGCGGTTCCTGTTTTGTTAAACGCAGTAGTTTTTTCTGTGATCAGGAAATCGTAAACCGATTCTTGGCCAAAAAAATACAGCTGCATCTCAGCTTTGTCAAGTTCTAATTTCTTTTGAATTTCTCCTATTGAAACCTGATGATTCGTTGTTTGTTTTAAATCTTTATCAATTAGTTCTTGTGTTTGGTTGTATGCTAAATTGATTTTATTTAATGCTTTAAGAACACTGTCAGAAGGTTTTTCATTATTTAATTGAGATCTTATAACACGATTGATAAGTGATTGTTGAAGCTTTTTCAATTCTAGGCTTTTTGATAAAATTGAGTCTTGAGGTTGAGTCTCCGAAATTGCACGTTTCTTTATATTTTTTTTTAAAACGATTGCTTTATTATTTTCAACATAATTCAGCGCTCGTTTGAAAATAGAGTTGTCACTTGATTTTTTTGACTGCTCATATAAAATACCTAAACAAGTTTCGGTTCTTTTTTTTGATGAGCTGAGGTGTAATATTTTAGCTTGCTGACTTGTGATTTCATGATTGATTAAATCAGAAACATAAAAACTCAAATCGTAATACTGAAGCGCTTTTTCCCAATCGTCTTGTAGTTTCGCGAGTCCATCAAAAATTGTGAGAAATGTATTTTCAGGATACAGAATATCTCGATCGGTAAAAGTTTCTAAATCTTGCTGAGGTAAAAGTGTTTTTAGAGCTTTAAAAAAACTTTTTTCAGCTTTATCGTATTCTTTATTGAAGAGATAAATATCAGCTTTTTCAGTATAAAACTTTGCTAAGTCTCTCGCATTGATGTCTGCTTTTTTAATCAGTATTTCTTCAGCTAACTTCATCTTATTTTTAGCTTCTGAAATTTCATTGTTTTTCAAATGCAGTAAAGCCTCATTTTTATAGTAATTGAAAGAACGCTCAACTTCACTAGAATTTGAAACTAATTTCTTTGCTTTTTCGTAATCTTTTAAAGCAATTAGATTTGTGGTTAAATTATTTTTTAAAGCTTCCTTTTGTTCTGGCTTTAAGTCAACTTTTTTTAGTTTTTCTTCTAAAATATCAATCGCCATTTTGAAATGACCTGTGTTGTGATAAACAACAGATAAATTAATGATGCCCGCTATTTCTTGATCTTTATTATTTTCTTTTATCGCTTGATTGATATATGTTTTAATAATGTTTTCAGCTTGAGTGAAATTGCCTGTTTTTGTATAAAGATTGCCTAGCGGTTTAAGGCAATATTCAGTGATGTCGTAATTGTCAAAATTTTCTTCTTGATACAAAAGCCAAGCTTTCTCATATAATGAAATAGCTTCCTGCGTTCGGTTATATTTTTTTGAATAATAACCCATGTTACATTGGGCAATAACCACTGCTAATTTTTCTTCAGGCTTTAAATTTTTCTGAGAAATTTTATTGATTTCTAACTTAAATTGATCGAGATGTTCTTCACTAGGCGAAGCGACAAAAGTATCAAGTGAATTGTATATGCTGTCTTCTAAATTTTGAGCTTGAGCTTGAAAAGCACAGAAAATTAAGATGCAAATAAATCTTAAATATAAATTTCGCATATCAAGCTAATTCTGAATTAAAATTTAGTAATCTAAAACTTCCAAATAGCATAGAGCTGAATGTGATCGTGAGGCGTGTTGTAGTAATAAACATACCTAGCGCCAACACTTGGGCCAATTCTGGCACCACCAATATTGAAGCCTGCAAATGCACCTGCTTGAAAATCATTAAATTGATTTTTGCTTTCTGAAGTTTCCGAGATATCTTTAGATTCATCTCGAATTCTGATATCTTCTCCTTCATAAATCAGGTAATGTTCTGCTTCTGTTTTGTTTTTAATTTTTTGAGACAAATTCATTTTGAGTTCTAATCCTGCACCAACAGCTAAAAAATTATTGATGTTATAGCGGTAGGAAGCGGGAACGAGATGAATGCCAAAATTTTTAATATCGCTTTCTTCTTCATACAGAAATAAGCTAGAGGCATTGATAGCTCCGTTACCTGGTTTCAGTGTTTCGTATTTCTTGAATTCATCAAAAGATTCAGCGGTTATCATCAATTCAGCTTGAAAATATCCTCTGTAAGATTTAAAAGGAGATATAGTGGCACCTACAAAATACGAACTGTGATTGTCCAAGTCTGGTGATAAAATTGTCCCTGCTTTTGCACCGATTGAAATTCCTGGTAAAAAACGTGTTGTGGCTGTATTGGTAATGATGGGTTCGTTTTTATCAAAAATAATAGCTGTTTTACTTTTTGTTTTTTGTTTATGAAAATCATCTTTTAGCTTGATTGTGTATTTGACAAAACCTTTAGTTGAATCAATATCGGTAACGTTTTTTTGTTGACTTCCTGGTAAATAAATATTCTTAAAAGTAAATATGGCTTGTTGTTCAGTTCTTGTTGTGTCAATACAACTATAACGAACTTCAGCTTCATCAGGGCAAGTAGGACATTCAGGATATTGATCAATAATTTTGATTGTTGACATATCAAACATATCTGGAATATCTGTTTTGAGTTGAACTGTACTTGCTGGCCCGTCTCCGTTATTTTGAAACTGCACTTTAAACTTGAAAGTTTTAAACCTGACTAACCTGTAATTCATGACAGTTGCGTTACTCGACATTTTATTGGGATCGTGAGAGTTGACGATTTCCATTTCAAGATCTTTTACTTTATGGTTTTCATAATTTGCATCTGGCACATAAATACTTCTGACGCTAATAATGGCGCTTGTGTCTTTTAGCATTTCTGGTTTTGTGCGTAAAGTGAAAAATATGTTGCGTTCTTCGCTTGGCTTTAAATTTTCAAATTCAATGCTTTGGCTGTTTCTGTATTTTTCATCAGCCTCTAATAAACTGAGTTGTAAATCTCTTTTCTCAGTTGTATCCTGAGAAGTGATTTTCAAATCTTGAAGACTTCTTTTATGCGAAGCTAACCACTGATGCTCAGAAGAAGTTTCAAGTTGAGCTGCGTAAAAAGGTTTTTTGTCTCTTATTGTTTCACCATGATAGCTTCGTGTGTCTTTTATTTCAAAATTATCAGCTTTATATTTTTTTTCATTATAAAAAAGATAGAGTTTACCGTTTGTGACATATTGCTTAGGGTTTTTGTAGCTCATCACAACAACGATTTCTTCATCAGGAATAGGATCTCTATTTTTTCTGAGTTGAATGTCTTCAGTCATAAAAGCTTTATCTTCAACATCAGCTGGTGTACTTCTAACGGAAACAGATTTTGGTCTTGTCGTTGGTGTTTTGCCATTATCATAATGGTTTGTCGCCCATAAACGAACGTCATAATCACCTTTCTTTTTGTAGGTGTGTTTAGGTTCTTTTTTCGTACTAAAACTTCCATCTCCAAACTCCCAGTAGTAATTGTAATAAGCTTGTGGCGCACCAGCTTTCTGGTATAACTCTGGTGTGTCTGATTTGAATAAAACTGAATTTCCTTGCTTTTCAAATTTTATTTTTGCTTCACGCTTAAGTGTATCAATCTTTACTTCTTGAGAGAAACTCAAGAATGAAGTAGATAAGAATATCCAGAAAATAATTGTTTTTCTCATGAGGTTTGATTAAGAAATTCTTAAAAATAGCAAAATGCGGTGAAAAACTCACCGCATTTTTAAAATTCATGTTTTTTAAATGATGATTTTTTCTTCATTCAGGTTTATTAAAATGGCTATTCAATTTTTAGTTATTAAGCCTGATAAAGAGAAATTTCAAAATTGGTTGATTTTTTTCTTTTGAAAATTATCATCATTCTATAAAACATTCACTTAGGATAAAGGACTTTACCAATTTCTATTTAAATTACTTGTGGTTGGAAAAACAACAACATTACTTTATTAAAATTCCACAGTTAGTTTTAATTTCATTGATAAAGCCTAACACAATCGACTGTGTTCTTATATTCTCAACAAAAATAATGTTGAGAATTTTTTGTTAAGGTAAAGCTTCAATTTCTGCTTCAAGTTCATTTAATGAACCAGTTGTCGTGTCATCGATATCTATAACATAAAGATCATTGGCTTGAACTGTAACACCTTGTGTTGCATAGCGGTATTCGCCATTGTCTTCTGTTATAAATATGATGTGCATTTCTAATCCGATTGGAATTTGACCATAATGCTCAGAGAAAATATTAGCTTGATCATCAAAAACATCTAACTTAGCTAGTAAGTTAGGTTCGCCATCATAAGATAGGTAAATAGCACTATTTTCAAAACCGAAACCAGCAGGAACTTGGACTTGTAAAGTTGTTTTAGGTCTAGGATCGCTCCAGAATCTATCAACATTTGTCCATCCAAAATCATTAAAATTTACATAATATGAATCAATATCAGGAAAAACACCCTCTTGTTCTCCTGCTCCGTCAGGGTCAGGCTGATCTTCATTCCATTCAAGATCTCCATTTTCATTCATATTGCCTGTCCATAATGTCATGTCATTTTCAATGCCGTTTGTTAAATCAGCAGGAACAGTCATGCTTGATAAACAATCCATAATTAAAGGTTCTCCATTCTGGAAAGCTTGAATATAAAATTGGCCGCCAGTTTGTAAAGCTGCTTTATCACCATTTGGTTTAACTCCCATTAAAGGTTTATTAGATGTAGCCATTGCGCCACGTTCATAAAACTCAATAAATTCTAAATCAACTTCTCCACTAACAAGATCACCATTTAAGGTCAAGCAATTAGAAGGAATAAATAAACTTGTTCCAGCATCACTTGTAAATGTGATACCATCTTCAGCATCAAATTGAGCGTTTTGCGTTATGGAAGCTAAGCTGTTATCAAACATCTGATCCATAGCAGCTGAAGTTGGAATGTAATATTCAGGGCCTTCTGGCTGCGGTGTAACTTTATCGTCATCACTACAACTCGATAATAGCACAGCTGCTAATGCGAAAGTTAAATAAGTTTTCATCGTTTTCATAATTTATAAATTTAATTGTTCACCCTTAAATCAACTTAAACTGAGAAGTGTTACCCTATAATTTTAAATTTTTTACATTTACTTTTTATAATTTGTATAATGAGCGTACAAAAAGCACATCCTGATCAAAAATATATAGAAGGTTTAAAGCAAGACAATTCATTTGTTATCAGAGAAATCTATGATAAATTTGCGCCTAAAGTCATTCATTTTATTTGTCAGAATAATGGTGATGATGCACAAGCAAAAGATGTTATTCAAGAAGTTCTTCTAGTTATTTATGACCAAGCTTGTATTAAAGACCTAAAATTAACCTGCCCTTTTGATGCTTATTTTTTCTTGTTATGTAAAAGAAGGTGGTATAATAAATTGAAAAAGAAAAAGCTAGACACGGTAACAATTAAAGAAGAGATTGTATCTGAACATGAAGGAGCCAATCATTTAGAATTTGAAACCAGTCTTTTTCAAGATCAACAAGAGCTTTTTAAAAGGATGTTTGGAGAATTAGGGAAATCTTGTCAAGACTTGTTAAAGAAGTCATTTGAAATAGATTCTATGAAAAAAGTCGCAGAAAAACTTGATATTTCTTACGCTTATGCTAGAAAAAAGAAATCTTTATGCATAGGTAAACTGACTGAAATGATTCAGAATTCTCCTCATTATAAAAATTTAAAATCGTAAAAATGAAAGAGCAGGAATACATTTTAATAGAGAATTATTTAGCTGATGATTTGACAGCTAAGGAGTTAGGGGATTTTGAAGATAAGTTAAGGACTGATTTAGAATTTAGAGAAACATTTGAAACTTATCAACAAGTTTCGGATCAACTTAAGCATGAGTTTACACATTATTCTGAAAAAGAAGCTGTGAAGAAATCTATTGATAAAGTTGCTAATACTTATTTTGAAAAGAAAAAAGAACAACCGAAAAAATCAAGTTTTAAACCATGGCGAATAGGAGTGGCAGCGATGATTCTAATTCTTGTTGGAATTTATGCTTACCAAGAATTTTCAACACCAGTTTATAGTGATTATAATCAGTACCCAACGGTAAGTTTTCAGAGTAGAGGAGAAGAAAGTGAAAGCTTAAGAGAAGCTGAGGAGGCTTTTAACTCACATCAATTTGCTGAAGCAGCAACCCATTTTGAGGTCTTGGTTAAAGGAAATGATAATGTTGAATACAAATTATATTGGGCAATTTCTTTAGTTGAAACTGATCAGTTTGAAAAAGCAGATCAACTTTATCTTGATATTTTAAAAAGTGAAAGTGTATTTGTTCATGAAGCTTTATGGTTTGGTGCATTGAGTAAACTAAAACAAGAAGACAATAAAGCAGCTTCACAATTACTGAGTCAGATTCCTGAAGAAAGTGATAGATACAAAGAAGCTCAAAAGCTTTATAAAAAACTCAATTAAATTCTTTAAATAATCATTTCGTTAAAAGCCTGATTTTTGAATAAATTTTAAAAATCAGGCTTTTTCTATTTTTTAATAGAATGATTTTTTAGAAGGAGGTAAAAATCGAATATTCAATTTTTATAAGAGCAATTCTTTCATATCTATTATATTTGTTATCAAATTAAAGAGAAGTGAGGAACAAAAAAGGTTTTGAAAATGATATAGAAATCTTTAAACTTTTATTTGAAGGTATTTCTGAGGGCGTTATTGTTGTTGATAAATCCAAAAGTATTATAGAACTAAACACATCTGCATGCGAAATGTTTGGCTACACTTGTGATGAATTGGTGGGACAACATCTTGATGTACTCATTCCTTCAAAATTTCATCAGAAGCATAAAACATATACAGATCAGTATTTAAGCACACCAAAACGTCGCCAAATGGGCATAGGAAAAGAGCTTTACGGTGTGACTAAGGATGGACATGAGTTTCCGGTTGAGGTTGGTTTAAACCCGTTTAAGCTTAAAAATGAAGATTTTGTGATGTCTATGGTAACCGATATTACTATCAGAAAGGAAAATGAGGTTGTTATTGAAAGACTTAATTTAGAGCTTGAGAGAAAAATTCAGCGTCGTACCGAAGAATTAGAACAGACAATAAGGAAGTTAACTAGCCTTAATAAAGCGCTTGAAATAGAGATAAATAAGAGGAAAATTGCAGAAGCTAAAACTAAAGACGCACTTCAGAAAGAACGTGAATTAAGCGAGTTAAAAACCAAATTTTTATCTTTAGTTTCTCATGAATTTAAAACCCCTTTGAGCGGTATTTTAACATCAACTAGTTTAATAGGTAAATATCAAAAGACAGACCAGCAAGATAAGCGAGATAAGCACCTTAAAACGATTAAGAATAAAGTACATTATCTTACAGGAATCCTAAATGACTTCTTGTCAGTTGAGCGTTTAGAGACTGGCAAAGTCACTTATAATTATGAGGATTTCAGCTTGGTTAACCTTGTTAATGAAGTCATCTATGGAGCTAATATTACATTAAAAGAAGGCCAGAACCTTCACTATCCAAAAGATGTTGAGGATGTAACTTTAAAGCAAGATAAAAATGTTATAGAGTTAATTTTTTCAAATTTATTAAGTAACGCCATCAAATATTCACCTGAACACACAGATATTTACTTTAAAGTTGATACCACAGACGAGAAAATTTTAAAATTTGAGATTCAAGATCAAGGTATAGGTATTCCAGCAGAAGATCAAAAACATATTTTTCAACGTTATTTCAGAGCAGAAAATGCTTTGCTTAATCAAGGAACAGGAATCGGGCTAAATATAGTTAAAGATCACCTTGAAAATCTCAATGGAAAAATTAAATTTGAAAGCAAAGAAAATATAGGAACGATTTTTTTTATAGAAATACCAAAGAGACATGAGTAAGAAAGTGCTTTTAATTGAAGACGATCAAACTGTAAGAGAAAATACAGCCGAAATTTTGGAATTATCTGATTATGATGTCGAAACTGCAGCAGATGGAGAGATTGGTATTCAGAGTGCTATTCGATTTCAGCCGGATATTATAGTTTGTGATATTATGATGCCAAAATTAGATGGTTATGATGTTTTAAAAGCATTATCTCAACATCCAAAAACTAAGCGACTTCCTTTTATATTTCTATCTGCAAAAACCGATCGCAATGACGTCCGCAGAGGAATGAATCTTGGCGCAGATGATTATTTAACAAAGCCTTTTGAAGAAGACGATTTGATACATGCGATTGAAAGCAGAATTGCAAAAACTAAAATATTACAAGAGCGAGAAATTGAAGAAGTTGAAGACTCTAATCAACTTCAGTCTTTTGAGGCCTTGAAAGAAATTATTAAAGATTTTGAAATTCAAGTTTACGATCAAAATGAAATGATTTATGAAGCTGGACAAACAGCTAATCGTGTTTTTTTAATTGAAAGAGGTGTTGTGAAAACACATCAAATCGATCAAAACGGGAAAGAGTTAACCACAGCTCTTTTTCGAGATGATAACTTTTTTGGGCAGTTAAGCTTTACTAAAACTTCAAACTATGTTGATAATGCAACTGCTATGGAAAAAACAAAGCTTTATGAAATTTCTATAGATGATTTCAGGAAGTTTTTTAATAAAAATCCACAAGTTATGTTTGAGTTCATTGATAATCTTGGCGATTCTTTAAATGAAACAAAATCTCAACTTGTAGAGATGGCTTATAGTTCTGTCCGTAAAAAAACAGCCCAAACGGTATTGGTTTTTGCTGAGCGCTTAAAGAAAAACAAGTTGAATCAAATTCGTATTTCTAGAGCAGACCTTGCTGCTGTTGCTGGAATAGCATCGGAAAGTTTAATTAGGACTTTATCTGATTTTAAAAAAAGAGGAATCATCCAAGTTGAGGGAAGAAATATAAAAATCCTTGACTTTGAAGCTCTAAAGAATATATCCTAAACATGATTTTTATCATAAAAAGCTAACGCTTCACCAAATACATTTGCACCTAGACTTGCGTGTTATGAATGTATTAGTGTTAACCGACTTTTCTGAAATCTCCGAACATATTTTAAAATATGCTGGGACAGTTTTGCATGACCGTGAGGTATATTTTACACTTTTAAACATACAATTGCCATGTTCAAATTTTAATTGTCGTGGTGAGTGTAAAGATTTGACTGAACCTAAATTTGATAAAAACTTAAAAACAATTAAGCCTTTTCTAGATGAAAAGCATACAATTAAACCTTTGTTTTTAGAAGGTCGATATATCGAATCAATTCGAAAAACAGTTGAGTCTCATGAGATTGATTTAATTATTTTAGGGAATAGTCACTCATATCAAACTTCAAATGCATCTGAACTTGACAAGAAAACTTTTGATATTATCACAAAAATTAAATGTCACGTTTTATTGGTGTCCAAGTATAGCGAAATCAAAATTCCTGAAAAATTTGTTCTGCCAACAGATTTCTCAATATCAGTTGATCACAAATTATTCTCAATAATTAAGCAATTATATTCAGTTGAGACAAGTGAGCTTTCCGTACTTTCCTTACCTAAATCGGATAAAATGTCTGAAAGACAATCTTTGACTAAAGAACGTATCAACAGGATTGTCTCAAATTTAGATTTTGAATATATTAAAAATATTAATGCGGCTAACGATAATTTGCACACAGAGAAAATGTTTGACTCAGGCATAATTTTTGCTAGAAATCTCAGTATTTTTAATCGTATTTTTTCAAAATCTCACCAAACCGCACAGCACATAAGTGACAAACATTTGCCAATGTTGTTTTTGCATGGTTGATATCTATAAGTTTTTATATCTTTAGAAATTCAATCTGATCAATGAAGAAAAAAACAAAATACCTTTTCTCGATACTTATTATTTTAGGCGTTTATGTAGCAGCTATTATTATTGCTGAATATTTTATAGAAAAAAAAGTCAATACTGAATATGATTTAAAGTACAGCCAGTTTAATCTATCATTAACGACAAATCTGAAAGTTGAAGATTTGCATTTTGTTCAAGATGGGATTGATTTAAAAGCTGAAAGTATAAAAGTGAATCTTGGCTTATGGTCAACTTTATTTTCAGATAAAACAGTGATTAATAAAGTCGATTTACATAATGCAAAACTCAATTATACAATTCCTCAAGAAAAAAAGTCAAAGAATTCAAATTCAAAATCCTCAAAAATTGATGTCAATCATATTTACCTAGAGAAATTCAATGCTATTATCATAAAAGAAAAAGATACAATTGCCGAAATTGCAAATGCTAACTTTGAGCTTTCAGATCCGTTAAGTGAGAATTTTAATACTTCTAATATTGACTTTTTCAGCATGGACGAATTACATTTTCGTTTGGATAAAATTCAAGATTTATCTGTTTACAATTTTGATTTTGCCAAAAATGGTTTTGACATCGATTCGCTTCATATTGATTCAGATTACACAAAGGGAAATTACATAAATCAACTTTCTAAAGAAAAGGATTTGATTATGATGAAAAGTTATGGTTTACATTTTAATGATTTTTCATTTGATGTAGCCTCTAAGAAACTGAGCCAAATTGCTTTTAAAAATATCGCTATAGATTCTAGTCAAACGTTAATTTATCGTGATAAAACAATTGCTGATGATGAGTCTGTTAAAGAAACATATGGTCAAAAACTTCAAAATTTAGACTTTGATTTATCTATTGATGAATTGTCAGTTGATAATTCACAATTAACATATTCTGAAAAACTGAACCAGAAGAAAACCAGTGAGATTGTTTTTAAAGACTTATCTGTAACACTGAGAAATTTTCATAATCTCAAGGAAAAATCTGATGAGCAGATGAAACTCATTGGCTCACTTTCTTTAAGCCAAAGCTCAAAACTTGATGTTGGTATTGCGTATAATCAATTTGCCGATTTGGAAACTTTTCAATTAGATTTAAACGGAAAAAGCATCAATACAGAATCTTTAAATCAAATTATGAAACCAAGCATGAATTTCGGTCTGGGAGGTTATTTTAAAAAGATTAACGCTAAAATGGTTGCAAACAATAACGCACGAGGTACTTTTGATCTCACAGCCAAAGACCTTGAGTTAACAATATATTCGGACTCAGGCCGTGAAAAAAAAATTATGTCTTTTATGGCAAACAAACTTCTTAACAATAATATTTCTGAAGAAATAGAAATTGAAGAAGTTGAGCGCAATCCAACAAAATCCATGTGGAATTTTATTTGGAATTACATTAAATCTGGCTTGACAAAAATATTACTCTAGATTTTAAAGGTAATCACAGGTCGTTGCGCGTGGTTGACAATATTCTCAGAGAGGCTGCCATTAAAGAAATGCGAAATACCTTTACGACCGTGTGTCCCTATACCGATTAAATCAGCATTGATTTTGTTAGCATAATTTCTGATGCCTTCCTCAATAGATTTATCAGAGTAAATTTCAAAATTAAATGAGTTGGGATCAATTCCTTTTGTAAACTTTTCCAAACGTTCTTCAATAAACTGATTTGTCCTAAATGAATGAGGTGTATTGATGTAAACTAAATTTAATTTTGAATCCAAAATTCTAGCTAAATTAACTGCCTCGATAAAAGTTTTGTATTGAGATTCTTTTAAGCTAGATGAGAAAACCATTTCTTGTGTTGAAAAAATAGGAATATCATCTTTAATAACAAGGACAGGGACATCAGAATGTCTCACAACTTTTTCAGTGTTCGAGCCAATAAAAACTTCTTGTAAACCAGAAACACTACTCGATCCCATCACAATGAGTTCGCATTCATACTTATTGGTGATTTCCATAATTCCTTCAAAAGCTTGATTGAACTCAACGGTTTCGTGAACAACCAATCCGTCAAGCTCTTTTTGATATTTCTCAAAAGTTTCTGTAAACCTTTTGTGCGCTAGTTTCATAAAAAAAAGCGATTCAGGTAAATCTCCTGCAACACCTTCATTTATTGGGTCTATCAAATCTAGAGGGAGATCTAACAAGTGTAAAAGATGGATTTCACTATTGTATTTACGAGCAATTTGTGCACTGACTTTTAAAGCGTTTTGTGATTGCTCAGAAAAATCAGTTGGAACAAGAATTTTTTTCATAGCCAATATATATTTTTAATATGTGAAGAACATTAAAACTACAAATTTTTTGGAAAATTCATTTGTTTTTCTATTTAAAAAATAATTGTATCTTTGCAACAGGAAAAAAGAATGATGAGGGGACAACAGTCCCCTCTTTTTATACAGTTATGGCAATAGAAAAAGAACTTATTTTAGAATTGATTGACAAAGCTTTAGAAACTCATGATCATCTTTATGTTGTTGATTTGGAGATTCTTCCGGGAAGTCAAATTCAGTTGACCATTGATGGTGATAAGGATGTTTCCATACAAGACTGTATCAATTTAAGCCGTGCAATTGAGCATAACTTAGATCGTGAAGAGGAAGATTTTTCTTTAGATGTCGCCTCAGCTGGTGCTACTTCACCAATTAGAATTCCACGTCAATATCGAAAAAACTTAAACCGTAAGTTAGAAGTATTAACAAGTGAAGATGAAGAAATCAAGGCAGACTTGATTGAGGTAACAGATAGTTCTATAAAATTACAATGGAAACAGAGAGAACCAAAACCAGTAGGAAAAGGAAAAAGAACTGTACAGAAAGAAAAAGAACTTCTTTTTGATCAAATTAAAAAAGCAAAAGTGATGATAAATTTTAACAAAAAGTGATATGGAAAATATCGATTTAATCAACTCGTTTTCTGAGTTTAAAGACGATAAATTAATAGATAGAGTTACCTTAATGGCTATTCTTGAAGATGTGTTCAGAAACGCATTGAAAAAGAAATTTGGCGATGATGATAACTTTGATATTATTATAAATCCAGACAAAGGCGACCTTGAGATATGGAGAAACCGAGTTGTTGTTAACGATGGCGAGGTTGAAGATGAAAACAAGGAGATTTCACTTTCTGAAGCACGTAAAATTGAACCTGATTTTGAGGTAGGTGAAGATGTTTCTGAAGAAGTTAAGCTTTTTCAATTAGGAAGACGTGCAATTTTAGCATTACGTCAAAATCTGATTTCAAAAATTAATGAACACGATAGCACAAATACATATAAACACTTTAAAGATTTAATTGGCGAAATTTATTCTGCCGAAGTTCATCACGTGAGAAGACATGTTGTTATTTTACTTGATGATGAAGGTAACGAACTTGTCATTCCTAAGGAGCACCAAATTCAAGGAGACTTTTATAGAAAAGGAGACAGCGTAAGAGGTGTTATTGAGCAGGTTGAGCTTAAAGGAAACAAGCCAATTATTATTTTATCGAGAACATCACCAAAATTTTTGGAGAAATTATTTGAACAAGAAATTCCAGAGGTTTTTGATGGTTTAATCAATGTTAAAGCAGCTGTGAGAGTTCCTGGCGAAAAAGCTAAAGTTGCTGTTGATACTTATGATGACCGAATTGATCCTGTTGGCGCTTGTGTCGGTATGAAGGGTTCACGTATTCATGGTATTGTTCGTGAATTGGGGAATGAAAATATTGATGTGATCAATTACACAACAAACCCACGTTTATATATCCAACGTGCTTTAAGTCCTGCAAAAATCGTCGACATGAAAATCGACGAAGATAAAATGCACGCTGAAGTCACTTTAAAACCAGAAGAAGTTTCTAGAGCCATCGGTAGAGGCGGTCATAACATTCGTTTAGCCTGTCAGATAACAGGTTACGAAATTGAAGTCTTTAGAGATGATGTGCAAGATGAGGATGTTGAATTATCTGAATTCTCTGATGAAATTGAAAACTGGGTTATTGAAGAATTTTCAAGAATTGGCTTAGATACTGCAAAAAGTATTTTGGAGCTTGAAATTGAAGATTTGTTAAGACGTACTGATTTAGAAGAAGAGACAATTCTAAACGTAAGAAAAATTTTAGAAGAAGAGTTTGAAGAATAATAATATTAGACTCATCTTTGTTGAATATTTAAAATAGAATTATTTAGAGGCAATTTATGGCTGAAAAAAAACAAAAAAGGTTAAATAAAGTATTAAAAGAATTCAATATATCGCTAGATAGAGCGGTTGAATATTTGGGCTCTGAAGGATACGAAATTGAGGCTAGACCAACGACGAAAATTTCTCACGAAGTTTACGAGGTCTTATTTGACAAGTTTGAAACAGATAAGTCAAAGCGTGCTGCCTCTAAAGAAGCGAGTGAAGAGCGTAAGCGTGAAAAAGAAGAGATTCGAAAAGCACGTGAAAAAGAATTGCTGAAGAAGAAAGAAGAAGAAGCAAAGCGTGAATCCGAAACTAAAAAGCGTCAAGAAGAAGCTTTAAAGGAAAAGCAGCAGAAGGAAGAAAAGGAAAAAAAGGAGAAAGAGAAAGCTGCAAAAGAAGAAGCTGAAGCGAAGAAAAAAGAAGAAGAAAAGAAAAAATCTGATTCTGAATCTTCAAAATCAAAACTTTCTGGACCTAAGTATGTTGGTAAAATTGACCTTGAAGAAAAAGGTAAAAAACCAAAAAGTAAAAAGCCTAAGCAAACATCTGATTCTAAAGACAAGCCAAAGTCTGAATCTAAGCAAAAAAATCTAGAGTCTCCAAAAGCTTCTAAAGCCTCAGAAGCAAAGGAAACGAATAAAGATTCTAAAGCTGAAGAGAAAACAGAAGAAGAAGTTAAGCACGAAACGCAATACACAAAATTAAAGGGTCCTAACTTTACTGGTCAAAAAATTGATCTTGATAAATTCAAAAAGCCAGCCAAAAAGAAGGATGATAATAAAGGTTCTAAAAAACGCAAACGTAAGCGTATAAATAAACCTGGCCAACCTCAACAAAATTCTAAGTTTAAAGATAAAAAAGGAGCAGGAAAGGGTCGTAAGAAAAAATCTGTTGTTAAGGAAGAGCCTACAGAAGCTGAAGTACAAAAACAAATTAGAGAAACGCTTGAAAAACTTCAAGGGAAATCTTCTAAAGGAAAAGGTTCTAAATATAGAAAAGATAAACGTCAACAACACCGTCAGAAAACACAAGAAGAGTCTGATCAGTTAGAGAAAGACAGCAAAATCCTGAAGGTAACTGAGTTTGTTACTGTTTCAGAAGTTGCTACAATGATGGATGTGCCAGCGACTAAAGTGATTTCAGCTTGTATGTCATTGGGTATGATGGTAACCATGAATCAAAGACTAGATGCAGAAACATTAAGTGTTGTTGCTGAAGAGTTTGGTTACGAAGTTGAATTTGTTTCAGCTGAAATCGAAGATCCAATTGAAGAAGTTGAGGTTGATGATCCATCTAAAATGGTTGATCGTGCACCTATCGTTACTGTTATGGGACACGTTGATCACGGTAAAACATCTCTTCTTGATTACGTTCGTAAAGAAAATGTAATTGCAGGAGAAAGTGGAGGCATCACTCAGCACATCGGTGCATATGGTGTTGAACTTGATAATGGTCAAAAAATCGCATTTCTTGATACACCTGGTCACGAAGCCTTTACGGCAATGCGTGCAAGAGGTGCTCAAGTCACTGACGTTGCTATTATTGTAATTGCTGCTGATGATGATGTCATGCCGCAAACTAAAGAGGCAATTTCTCATGCTCAAGCAGCTGGAGTGCCAATTGTTTTTGCAATTAACAAGGTTGACTTACCAACAGCTAACGTTGAAAAAGTTAAAGAATCTTTAGCAAACATGAATTTGCTGGTTGAAGATTGGGGCGGTAAAGTACAGTCTCAAGATATCTCAGCTAAAAAAGGAACTGGTGTTAAAGAATTACTTGAAAAAGTACTTCTTGAAGCTGAAATCTTAGAATTGAAAGCTAACCCAGATCGTAACGCAAAAGGAACTGTTGTTGAAGCTTACCTTGATAAAGGTCGTGGTTATGTTTCTACAATTCTTGTTCAATCTGGAACATTAAAAGTTGGAGATTACGTTCTCGCAGGAACAACAAGTGGTAAAATAAAAGCGCTTCATGATGAGCGTGGTAATAAAGTTAATGAAGCTGGTCCTTCTACGCCTGTATCTATTCTTGGTTTAGATGGTGCGCCGCAAGCTGGTGATACTTTCCAAGTGATGAACGATGAACGTGAAGCAAAAGATATCGCTTCTAAACGTACACAGTTACAACGTGAACAGTCAGTTCGTACACAAAAGCATGTTACGCTTGATGAAATTGGGCGTCGTATTGCTTTAGGTGACTTTAAAGAATTAAATATTATTCTTAAAGCTGATGTTGATGGTTCTGTTGAAGCATTAACTGACAGTTTGCAGAAATTATCAACTGAAGAAATTCAAGTTAATATTATTCATAAAGGTGTTGGAGCAATCACGGAAAGTGATGTTTTACTTGCCTCTGCGTCAGACGCGGTCATAATCGGCTTTAATGTGAGACCTGCAGGTAATGCAAGAACACTAGCTGATAAGGAAGAAATCGATATCAGATCTTACTCAATTATCTATGATGCAATTAACGACATCAAAGATGCGATGGAAGGTATGCTTTCTCCAGAATTGAAAGAAGAAATTACAGGTACTGCTGAAGTGAGAGAAACTTTCAAAATTTCTAAAATTGGTACGATTGCAGGTTGTATGGTAACTTCTGGTAAAATTTACAGAAATTCTGGCATCAGACTTATCCGTGACGGAATTGTGATTTATACAGGAACACTAGCTTCTTTAAAACGCTTTAAAGATGATGTTAAAGAAGTTTCTAAAGGTTACGATTGTGGTATCCAAATCAAGAATTATAACGACCTGAAAAATGATGATATCATTGAAGCTTACCAAGAGGTAGAAGTCAAGAAGAAATTAAAATAAGTAAAGAATAAATTCATTAAAAAGAGCTATCTTTAAAGGTAGCTTTTTTTATTTCAAAATTTAAACGCCATCGAAAATAATCAAAAACATAAAGCCGGATTTGTCAACATAATTGGTAATCCAAATGTTGGAAAATCAACATTGATGAATGCTTTTATTGGTGAGAAATTATCAATTATCACGAATAAAGCTCAAACAACACGACACAGAATTTTAGGAATTTTAAGTGGAGACGATTTTCAAATGATTTTAAGCGATACACCTGGTATTATAAAACCAGCTTATACACTTCAAGAATCAATGATGAATTTTGTGAAGTCAGCTTTTCAAGATGCTGATGTTTTGGTTTACCTTGTTGAAGCTGGCGAGAAAGCCTTGAAGGATGAAGATTTCTTTCAAAAATTAAAAAATACTGATATTCCTATTTTATTGCTACTCAACAAAATTGATTTAAAAGATCAAGAGTTTGTTGAAGAGCAAATTTCTTATTGGCAAGAAGAATTACCTAATGCTGAAATTTATGCTATCTCAGCTCTTAATAAATTTGGTGTTGACTCAGTTTTGCATCGTTTGGTGGAATTACTGCCTGAGTCTCCAGCTTTTTATCCTAAAGACCAAATGACGGATAAACCTGAACGTTTCTTTGTGAATGAAAAAATCAGAGAGAAAATTCTGATTCACTATAAAAAAGAAATTCCTTATAGTGTAGAAGTAGAAACAGAAGAATTTATCGAGGATAAAAACATCATTCGCATACGAAGCTTAATTATGGTCGAGCGTGAATCTCAGCGCGGTATTATTATCGGTCATCAAGGTAAAGGTGTTAAACGCGTCGGAACTGAAGCAAGAAAAGATTTGGAAAAGTTTTTCGACAAGAAAATACATCTTGAACTTTATGTGAAAGTCAATAAAAACTGGCGTAATAATGCACAACAGCTCAAGCGTTTTGGTTATGACGACTAATGAACAATGATTTTATAAATTTCAAAAAGCTCTTTTGTTTGTTCTTTACCTCTTAGTCGATTTTGTCTCGCAAAAATATAAAGGCCAATCCATAATAAACTGATAGTTGCCATCAAACTATAAACAACAGCATTGCTGTTGCCTAAACTGTAATTTGTGTAAAACCACATCAGTAAAGCGATAAAAACAATGGCTAGGAAAAAATGAAAGAACATAAACATCGTCCATAAGTTTGGATCAGGGCCAAATGTCCCTTTAATAATAGGTTTTTCTTTTTCTTCCTTAATATATTCAAGATGTAATTGAGGCGAATAAAGCTTACGATGTTTTTTTGTGAATGATATCCAGACATGCTGATCTCCAGACAATTTCAATTGAAATTTATCTGAAATTTTTTGATGCGATTTTTTAACCTCTTCCTTAAAAAGAGATTGTGACATTTCTGTTTCTGTTGAAAAACGAATCTTAAGCTGCGCTTGTTCATTGAGTTTGTTAAAATCTGGATGATTGACCATTCAATTATGTTTGAATTTCTAAAAATATCTAAAAATTTGGATTTATCAAGTGAGATTCTTTTTTTTAGTCAAATTACATTTTTATAAAAATGCATTAAAAGGCATTTCTAAAAAATAAACACCTAAATTTGCAAAATATTTAAAACTGAAAAATGAGTATTGTAGCTGTTGTAGGCCGACCAAATGTCGGGAAATCTACTTTTTTTAACCGTTTAATCAAACGTCGTGAAGCCATAGTTGACGCTGTGAGTGGTGTGACGCGAGACCGTCATTACGGAAAGTCTGACTGGAACGGAAAAGAGTTCACCTTAATTGATACAGGTGGCTACGTTAAAGGAAGTGATGATATTTTTGAACACGAAATTGATAAACAAGTTGAGCTTGCTATTGATGAATCTGACGTCATTATTTTTGTGGTCGATGTGACGACTGGTATTACGCCAATGGATGATGAAGTCGCCAAGCTTTTACGAAAGCATAACAAACCCGTCTGTATTGCGGTTAACAAAGTTGACTCCAATAAAGCAAGACAAGATGCTGTTGAATTTTATAACCTCGGTCTAGGAGATTATCATTGTATTTCAGCAATTAATGGTAGTGGAACTGGTGAGCTCTTAGATGAAGTCGTTGAAAAATTGCCAGAAACCAGTGTTGATGATTTTGATGATTTACCAAAGTTTGCTGTTGTTGGTCGACCTAATGCTGGGAAATCTTCTTTTATCAATGCTTTAATTGGTGAGGAAAGATACATTGTAACTGATGTTGCAGGGACAACGCGTGATTCTATTGATACGCGTTATAATAGGTTTGGTTTCGATTTTAAACTTGTAGATACCGCTGGAATTCGTCGTAAAGCTAAAGTCAAAGAAGATCTTGAATTTTACTCAGTCATGCGTAGTGTTCGCGCCATTGAAAACTCTGATGTTTGTCTTCTCATCCTTGATGCAACGAGAGGTTTTGATAGCCAAGTTCAAAACATATTTTGGCTAGCTGAAAAGAATAGAAAGGGAGTTGTTATCCTTGTTAATAAATGGGATTTAGTTGAAAAAGAGACGAATACCATTAAAGAGTTTAAAGATTTTATTAAAGAGAAAATCTCTCCTTTTACTGATGTGCCAATCGTCTTTATTTCTGTTTTGAATAAACAACGAATCTTTAAAGCAATAGAAACAGCTGTAGAGGTTTATAAAGCAAGAAGTAAACGTGTTAAAACACGAGAATTGAACGATGTTTTACTACCGATTATTCAGAATAATCCACCGCCTGCTTTTAAAGGGAAATATGTGAAAATTAAGTTTATCACGCAGTTGCCAACACCGCAACCGCAATTTGCTTTTTTCTGTAACTTACCTCAGTATGTGAAGGATCCTTATAAACGTTTCTTAGAAAATAAATTACGAGAACATTTTGATTTTAATGGCGTACCGATTTCGGTCTATATGCGTAAGAAATAAAATCAAACGATTATTAAATAAAAGAGCTGCAATTTATAAAAAATTGCAGCTCTTTTTTTGCTTTTAATCAACTTAGGATTTACCAGCTTCCACTAGCACCTCCGCCGCCAAAACCGCCTCCGCCGAAGCCGCCACTAAAGCCACCTCCGCCAAAACCGCCGCCTGATGATCCGCCGAAGCTTCCTCCACCAAAGCCACCAGATCTTCCTAAACTGCTTAATACAAGAATATCAAATAAGTCTGGTCCGCCTCTACGAGTTCCTGAACCACCGCCAGAACCACCATTCTTGCCACGACTTTTGATAATGATAATGACAATTAATATGATAAATGGAAATATCAAAAATGACCAACGTACGTCACCAGATTCTGCTTGATGCGCTTGTGCATCAAACTTTCCATTTAAAAGTTGGATGATGGCATCCGTTCCTTTATCTAAACCTTCATAATAATTTGCTTTCCTGAATTCAGGTAATATGATCTGATTGATAATTGCTGATGAATTCATGTCGGTTAAAAAAGGCTCAAGACCATATCCATTTTGAATACTGATCTGCTGATCCCTTTTGGACATCAAAATAATCATGCCGTTATCTTTACCTTCCTGACCAATTTTCCATTTGTGAGCCCATTCAGCTGCTAATAAATTGATTTCTTCACCCTTTAGACTATTAACACTTACAAATACAATTTGCGTAGATGTGCTGTCAGCGTAAGTTTCAAGTTTTTTGCGAAGTTGCATCACTTGAGCTTCTTTCATGATTTCAGCGTAATCGTAAACAGCTTTTTGTTTATTAGGAACTTCAGGAATGTCGTACTGCGCAAATCCTGAAAAACTAATCAGTAAAAATAAAAGGCTTAAAAAGTATGTCTTTAAACTAATTCTCATAAATTTTATTTTGAAATATCGTCTGATAATTCGTTGATGTCGTCAGATTGATAAGGGAAATGTTTTTTAAGTTCTTCGCCTGCTTTAATAATGCCTTCAACTAGACCTTGCTTGTATTTTTCTTGTTTAAAATGAGAAATAACGATGTCTTTTGTTGTGTCCCAAAAATTGTTTTCAACAGCATCGTTGATTCCTTTATCTCCACAAATAACGAACTGATGATCTTCTAAAGCGACGTAAAATAAAACACCATTTTGAAGTTCTGTCTTATGCATTTCTAATTTTTCAAAGATTTGTAAAGCACGATCAAAAGCATCATCTTCAGGACACTTGTTTTCTAAATGTACTCTTATTTCTCCTGAAGTGTTTTTTTCAGCTTGTTTGATTGCATCGATAATTTCTTTCTCGTCTTGAGTTGAAATGTATTGAGTGATGTCTGGCATGTATTTATTATTTATCGAAATTAAATTCTACTTCTGTGGCATTTTCTGAACCTTCATCTGCTTGATATCTCGTCATTTCTTCAAAGTCAAACCAACCTGCAAATATGCTATTCGGGAAAACTTTAATGTGCTTATTATAGGTCCCTACATTCTCATTGAAACGATTTCTAGCGATATTGATTCTGTTTTCAGTCCCTTCTAATTGATTCTGTAAATTCAAGAAATTCTGATTAGATTTTAAGTCAGGGTAACGCTCAACACTAACTAATAACCTTGATAAAGCTGAAGTTAAACCGCCTTGAGCTTGGCTAAATTCTTGTATTTGTTGCGCATTTAAATTCCCTGCATCAACATTGACCGATGTTGCTTTTGCTCTGGCTTCAATAACTTCTGTTAAAGTGTTGCGTTCAAAATCTGCTGATCCTTGAACTGTTTTAACAAGGTTGCCAATAAGGTCATTTCTACGTTGGTAAGAGCTTTCTACATTGCTCCAACTTGTTTTCGCATCTTCTTGCAAGGTGACAGCTGTATTGTTAAAGCCTTTGACCCAACTGTACATGCCGAATCCGACAATAACAATGATAATCAGTGGTATAAGCCATTTTTTCATGAGTGTTTTTGTTTTAGAGATTGTTTTTGATTGTGATTAATTCTTCTTTAATATTTTTTAATTTTCTAATGATTTCAAACTTAGAAAGTGTATCACTTTTGGTTTCTCTTAAATGTGTTTTCGCACCTTCAAGTGTAAAACCACGTTCTTTTACTAAATGATATATCAGTTCTAATTTCTTAATGTCTTCTTGAGAAAACTTTCTATTTCCTTTAGCGTTTTTCTTGGGTTTGATTTCATCAAATTCTTTTTCCCAAAACCGAATTAATGAAGTGTTGACATCAAAAGCTTCAGCAACTTCGCCTATTGAGTAATAAAGTTTATGTTGTAAACCTGTTTTCATTAATCCAATGATTGATTTTCAAGTGAAGACAAGTTAAACATAATATCATATTCTTCAGGCGTTAAATCGGCATGATAAAAGTTAATCGGATTCATCACGCGACCATCTTTATGAACTTCATAATGCAAGTGAGGACCAGTGGAAACGCCTGTACTTCCCACGTAACCAATAATGTCACCACGCTTAACTTTTTGGCCTTTTTTAACGTTAAACTTGTTCATGTGTGCGTAATAGGTTTCATAACCAAAACCATGGTCTAAAATGACAAGGTTCCCATATCCAGGTGTTAATCTAACCTTTTTCACAACAGCATTCCCAGTTGCATAAATTTCAGTTCCACGCGGTGCAGAAAAATCCATACCGTTATGCATTCTTCGATATTTATAGATTGGATGTACACGCATACCATAACCAGAAGCTGTTCTTTTAAGATCCTTGTTATTTATTGGTTGAATAGCAGGAATCGATGCTAAAAGTTCTTCTTTGTTTTTTGCTAATTTGGCAATATCATCTAAGGATTCAGATTGAATTGAAATGCGTTTAGATAGAATATCAATTTTTCGTGTTGTTGATTTAATCAACTCAGAATTTTGGTAACCTTCTAGCATTTCATAACGGTTAACACCACCGAAACCAGATTGTCTTTGTTCTTCTGAAATCGGATTAGACTCAAAATATACACGATAAATTTTATTGTCTCTTTCTTCTATGTTTTCTAAAACACCAACTAAGTTTCCAACTCTTTTATTTAAAATGTCATATTGAAGTTGCATATTCGTCAACTCACGTTTATATTTTCGCTCTTTAGGTGTTTCAATACCTGGAATGTTTAAATAGAGCAGAAGCAACAAAGCGCTGGTTCCCAGAATACCAACTGAAAAAGCTAAAATAATAGCGATTTTTCGACTTCTCTTGCGTTCAATTTTTCTGTACGAAAGAGTTTCGCTATCATAATAATATTTTACTTTACGCATCCCTTAAATTTAGTACTTTTGCACAAAAGTGTACAAAAATAAACATTGCATTGTACAAATATAAGTTAAAACATCACTAAGTCAAACAACACTCAGTATTAAGCCTTATGAAATCACAAGAACTACGCTCGAAATTTCTTTCTTTTTTTGAATCAAAACAACATCAGATTGTCCCTTCTGCACCAATGGTGATGAAAAATGATCCGACTTTGTTGTTTACCAATGCAGGAATGAACCAGTTTAAGGAATATTTCTTAGGAAATGCAAACCCAAAGCATACGCGTCTTACAGATAGTCAGAAATGTTTACGTGTCAGCGGAAAACATAATGATTTAGAGGAAGTAGGAAAAGATACTTATCACCATACCATGTTCGAAATGCTAGGGAATTGGAGTATTGGTGATTATTTTAAGGATGAAGCTATTGCCTGGGCGTGGGAGTTTTTTGTTGATATTCTTAAAATAGATAAAGACAATCTATATGTCACAATCTTTGAAGGCGATAAAAATGACGGACTTGAGAAAGATCAAGAAGCTTATGATTTATGGAAAAGACATATTTCAGAAGATAGAATTCTTTTAGGTAATAAAAAAGATAATTTCTGGGAAATGGGAGATCAAGGTCCTTGTGGTCCTGCTTCAGAAATACATATTGACATCCGTAGTGATGAGGAAAAGGCTAAAGTTAGCGGTAAAGATCTTGTTAATGAAGATCATCCGCAAGTTGTTGAAGTGTGGAACTTGGTTTTTATGCAGTATAACCGAATGGCAAACGGTAGCTTAAAAGACTTACCTGCAAAACACATTGATACAGGAATGGGTTTTGAGCGCTTGGCGATGGTAATGCAAGGTAAGCAATCAAACTATGATACGGATGTTTTTATGCCAATTATTAAAGAAATTGAAACAATCACAAACTCAACTTATGGTTCTTCAGAAGAAGTAGATATCGCTATCCGTGTGATTGCTGATCATTTACGCGCTGTCTGTTTCGCAATTGCTGATGGTCAATTACCAAGTAATAATGGTGCTGGTTACGTGATTAGACGTATTTTACGACGTGCTATTCGTTATGGGTTTACGTTTTTAAATATCAAAGAACCTTTTATTTATAAACTTGTCAATGTTTTAAGCGATCAAATGGGAGAGGCCTTTCCTGAGCTTAAAAAACAAAGTCAACTTTGTGAAAATGTGATTAAGGAAGAAGAAAATTCTTTTATGAAAACATTAGAACAAGGTTTAAGCTTGTTGGAGCAAATGATAGAAAGTACAAAAGGCCAAGAAATGTCAGGCAAGAAAGCTTTTGAGCTCTATGACACTTTTGGTTTCCCGATTGATTTAACGGCTTTGATTTTGGAAGAAAAAGGCATGTCTTTAAATAATAAAGAATTTGAGGTTGAACTTCAGAAGCAAAAGCAGCGTTCACGTTCTGCAGCAGAAACTTCAACTGAAGACTGGGTTGTTTTAAGAGAAGATGATGTTGAAGAATTTATAGGTTATGATCATCTTAAAACGGATGTTAAAATCACAAAATACAGAAAAGTTAAAAGTAAAAAAGATGGCGAACTTTTTCAGCTTGTTTTTAACTTAACACCTTTTTATCCTGAAGGAGGTGGACAAATCGGTGACAAAGGTTATCTTGAAGAAAGCAACGGAAATGTTGTTCATATTATCGATACCAAAAAAGAAAATAACCAGATTATCCATTTAGCTAAAAACTTACCTCAAAATATCGAAGGCGTTTTTAAGGCAATTGTGAATGAAGATCTTAGGAATAAAGCAGCTGCAAACCATACAGCAACGCACTTGTTACATCAGGCATTAAGAAGGATTCTTGGAGATCACGTTGAACAAAAAGGCTCTTTGGTTCACGATCAGTATCTGAGATTTGATTTTGCTCATTTTGGAAAAGTGACTGAAGATGAATTAAAAGAAATTGAGAAGTTTGTTAATGCGCGTATTTATGAGCAAATCAACTTAGATGAAAAGAGAAACGTGCCGTTTGATGATGCTATCAAAGAAGGTGCAACAGCTTTATTTGGAGAAAAATATGGCGACACTGTTCGAATGATTCAGTTTGGAGAATCTGTCGAACTTTGTGGCGGAACGCATGTGAGCAATACTTCAGATATTTGGCATTTTAAAATTTTATCCGAAAGTGCTGTGGCGTCTGGAATCAGACGTATCGAAGCAATTACAAGAGATGCTGCTAAAGATTATTTTACAGAAAAAACACAGCAATTTGATGCTATTAAAAAACTGTTGAACAACGCTAAAGATCCTGAGAAATCTGTCAAAGATTTACAAGCAGAAAATAATAAGTTGAAAAAACAAATCGATCAACTTTTAAGTGAGAAAGCAGGAAATATAAAAGGCGATTTAAAAGCGAAAATCAAGGAGGTCAATGGAGTTCATTTCCTTGCTGAAAAAGTTGATTTAGATGCCAATGCTATTAAAGATGTTGCTTTTCAACTTGGTGGAGAAGTTGAGAATTTATTTCTCGTCTTGGCTTCTGATCAAAAAGGGAAAGCTTTGATGTCATGCTATATTTCTAAAGATTTAGTTAAAGAAAAAGAACTCAATGCAGGACAAATTATCCGTGAATTGGGTAAACATATACAAGGTGGCGGTGGTGGTCAGCCATTCTTCGCAACGGCTGGTGGAAAAAATCCTGAAGGAATTGCGCAAGCATTAGCTGAAGCAGAAAAATATATGACAAGCTGATTTTTAAATAATGCAATTACAAACAAAAATTAAACTCAAAGATGGTGAGCCAAAAATTAATTATGGTTCCCATCTTTTTGTTTTGGGCTCATGTTTTTCTGAACATATTGGAGATCGTTTAAGCGCATCTCAATTACGAGTTCTTCAAAATCCATTTGGTATTTTATTTCATCCTTTTGGTTTAGAGAATTTTATCAATCGTGTTGTTGAGCAGAATTTTTTTACAGAAAAAGATATTTTTCATCACAACGGATTATGGCATTCTTTTGATGCGCATTCAAAAATGAGTCATCAAAATCCTGATGTTGTTTTAAAAAAATTGAATGCAGCGATTAAACCTTCATTTGAATTTATCAATAAAAGTTCTCATGTGTTGATAACTTTAGGAACTGCATTTATTTATAGGCATATTGAAAAAGGTAAGTATGTCGCTAATTGCCATAAAATTCCTCAGAAAAATTTTGATAAGGAATTGATTTCTTCAGATCAAATTCAACAGAGTTTATTGAGAATGATGAAATGTTTAAAAAGTATAAATCCTGAGATAAACTTCATTTTTACTGTATCGCCTGTGCGTCATCAAAAAGAAGGCCTTATAGAAAATAATAGAAGCAAAGCTCAGTTGATTTCGGCGATTCATCATATTGTTGAAAAAGAAGAATCATCTTATTTCCCTTCTTATGAAATCATGATGGATGAGTTGCGTGATTATCGTTTTTACAAGTCTGATATGTTACATCCTAATGAAACTGCAATCGCATATATTTGGGAGAAATTTACTGCAACTTGGATGACTGCTGATACTCTGAAAATCATGGAAAAAGTTGATAAACTTCAAAGAAATTTAAAACACAAAGCTTTTAATCCAAATAGTGAAGCGCATCGGTTATTTCTTCAAAAAGTAGAGAAACAAAAAAAGGAACTTAAAAAGCGTTTTCCGCATTTTAAATTCCTTCTTTAACAATCATCATGAAAAAATTATTGAGCAGATAAATTTTTAATTTAATCTGCTTTGAAGGCTACTCCAGCCTCCACCATTGATGCAATCAATGCCATGTTTTTTAAGTGTATTTGCGGCATTACCTGAACGTATACCGCTGGCACAACAACAAATAACAGGTTTATTCATTTTTTTGATGCGCTCAATTTGTGAGTCGATTTGTTGTAAAGGAATGTTTTTTGAGCCGGGAATTGCCCCGCCTGAAAATTCAGCTTTACTTCTCACATCAATTATTATCGCTTGTCGATTTTTATATTCTTCAATCATTTTACTTTTATTTCCGAATAGAAAACTTAATAATCCCATATTCATTAATTTGGATGCAAAGCAACAAACTTTTGACTTGCTCTAAAGTAACCAAAGTTACATTCTTTAGTTTTCTGTCATTTTATTGTAAAAATAAAATATAGCTTAATGAAGTGACAGAAATTATAATCCACAATGTCATGCCAAGTACAATAGGTTGCGCACCACTTTCTTTAATTGATTGTATTGTTAAACCTGAACCAACGAGAAACAAAGTTAAAACAAGAAGTTGTTTTGAAATCATAGGAACGCCAGCTTCAATGAAGTTTGGCAAATCAACATAGGAGTTGATGATAACAGCTAAAACAAAAAGCAAAATAAACCATGGGATTTTGATTTTACCTGATTGTCCTTTGAAAATAAACATGGTAACAATACTTAAAGGAATAATCCATAAAGCACGGGCTAATTTAACGGTCACAGCGATTTCAAGTGCTTCTTCACCATAAGCTAAAGCAGCACCGACAACAGAACTTGTGTCGTGAATAGCAATTGCACTCCACAAACCAAAGTCAGCTTGAGATAAATCTAGCATGTGACCAAAAATTGGAAAAACAAATAAAGCCAAAGCATTTAAAAAGAAAACGACACCCAAAGCGATTGAAATCTGCTTTTCTTTTGCCTGAATCACTGCTGAGACAGCTGCAATGGCACTCCCTCCACAAATGGCAGTTCCTGACGAAATCAAATAGGCGATTTTTTTATCAAGCTTTAAAAGCTTGCCAATGAGAAATCCTAAAACTAAAGTTGTGATAATTGTAAAAACTGTTAGAGAAAGCCCTTCTTTGCCAACTTCTAAAGTATTATTGAGATTCATGCCAAAACCTAAACCAACGACACATATCTTTAATAACCAACTAACAATTTTACCAGTATATTTTTTAAAAGGATTGTAAACGATATTTGTCACAATAAACCCTAAGAATAGAGCAATAGGCGAAGAGACGAAAGGTGTTAGGCATAACACAGCTAAAATCAAAAAAAGCGCTTTCGCTACGAGAGGTGATAATTTTAATTGCATGATTTTACGATTTTGATGCAAAGTTCAGTCAAAATCAGCAAATCAACCCAACGTAATTTTTTATAAGCTATAACCTGTTGTTATGACCTTTTTTAAAAAAGAGCTTTATAATGTCATAAATAGAAGATTGATAACCTTGTTTTGATACAAAATAAAGTGGTCTTTTAATTTCGAAACTCTCTATATCAATGATTTGGAGTTTGTTGTTTTTGAGTTCTTCAATCACAGAAAAAATAGAAACAAAAGCAAAACTCTCGCCGTGGTACAAATATGTTTTGATGCTTTCTGTGCTACCTAAAACCATTTCAATTTGTAAATGGTTTATGTCAATTCCAGCTTCTGTAAGCTGATGCTCAAGAATATGCCTCGTTCCAGATCCTTCTTCTCTTAAAACCATTGGAAGTTGGGTTAAGTCACCAATTTTAATTGTTCTAAGTTTAGATTTTGCATTGGTCACAAGAACCAATTCATCATCTAGAAATTTTTCATATTTCAGCAATGGATTTTGATTCTTACCTTCAATTAAAGCGAAATTGATTTCGTTGGTTTCGATTTTATGCTCAATCGTTGCTGAATTGTCATTGATTAACGTAAAAGCTGTGTCAGGAAATCTTTGTTTGAGCGCGGCCAATGATTTAGGAACAATGTATTGTGCGATAGTTGTACTGGCACCAATTTTAATTTTTTTAGGAAATTTCTGTTGAAGACTTAAAAAATGATTCTCTAGTTCTTCATAATGCGATAAGATTTTATCGCTATATTGAAGAAAATCGTGTCCAGCAGGCGTTAAGGAAATGGAATTGCCTTGTCTTTCAAAAAGCTTGACGCCATAGCGTATTTCTATTTCTTTAATATGTTTAGAAACAGCAGGCTGAGAAAGATGCAGTGTTTTTGAAGCTTTAGAGAAACTTAAGCTTTTAGCAACTTCAGAAAAAACACGCAATCTAAATTCCATAAATAAAAGTTATAGCGCAAATTTACTGATTTCGGGTGAATACAGATTTGTATATTTGTTGTTATTCCATTTTATTTATGGTTTATATACAATTTTTATGAGCAAAATTTTAGCCTTTGCAGGTTCTAATAGCAGTCAATCTATCAACCATGAACTAGTCAGTTATGTTGTTAATCAGTTAATTGATGAAGAAGTAAAATTGATTAGATTAACGGATTATCACTTACCGATTTATCAAATTGATCATGAACAAGAGAAAGGTTTTCCTGAAGATCTTGAAAAACTTTATGATGAAATTAAAGCTGCAGATGCTTTGATTATTTCAGTTAATGAACATAATGGAATGGTCTCAAGTTTTTTTAAAAATGTTTTAGATTGGTTGTCCCGTTTAGATCGTAATTTCTTGGCTTCTAAGAAAGTCCTTTTAATGAGCACATCTACTGGTGAAAATGCCGCGTCAGCATCTCGTGCTTATGTTGAAACCGCAATTGATTGTTACAAAGGTGAGGTGCTTAATAGTTTTGGCTTTCCTTCTTTTCAAGATAATTTTGATATTGAAAAAAAAGAAATCACTGACGAAACCTTGCAACTCGGCGTAAAAGACACTTTGTCTCAGTTTCAGCAAAAAATAGCTTTAGGCTAAGAATCTGATAATCATTTTTCTCTTCATCTAAGCTTTTTCAAAATGAATAAATCTCGCCATCAAGAAATCATCAACACGGCTGCACATCTTTTTAAAGAAAAGGGCTACAATGCAGTTTCAATGCGAGATTTGGCTTCAAAGCTAGATATAAAAGCGGCGAGTTTATACAATCATATTTCGTCAAAGCAAGAAATTTTAGCTGCTATTGTTCTTGAAGTTGCTCAAGAATTTACCTATCATATCAATACAATTTTTCCAGAAAAATCATCGACTCAAGAAAAGCTTGAAGCCATCATTCAAAATCATATAGAAATAACTTTGAGAATGACAGATAAATTGGCATGCATGAATAATGATTGGGTACATCTTCAAGCTGAAAATAAAGAAAAGTATCGTCATTTAAGAAATGCTTACGAAGATAAATTTCGTGCAATTCTAAAAGAGGGAAAAGAAAAAGGCGAGATCAAAGATGTTGATCTTGAAATTATTGTTTTTTCATTTTTAGCCACATTGCGAACTTTATACTTATGGTATACAAAAAAAACGAGTGTTGAGGTTGAAATACTTCAAAGAGATTTACCTAAAACTTTATTGGATGGTATTATTTCATAATATCATTTAATTATAGAAGCTTTAATTTTTTAAAATCAATTTCAAAATGCTTTATTTCTGTGGACTTTTTTGAAGCACCTCACTAAATTTTCTAAATATTTTATTCATATAACCGATAAGTTGATCAATTTTAACAAAAGTCATTTGTAACAAGCGCTAACAATCGTTAGTTTTGGCAGGTAACTTTTATAAAAATGGCAAAATTTCACGAGATTAAAGTCAAAGATGTGATGAAAGAAACAGCAGACACAACAGTTGTTACTTTTGATATTCCAGAAGAATTAAAAGAGGATTTTAAATTTAGACAAGGACAACATTTGACTTTGCGTAAGGAAATTGACGGGGAAGATGTGCGTCGCTCATACTCGCTTTGTTCAAGTCCGCTTGATAAAGAATGGCGAGTGGCTGTCAAACAGATTCCGACAGGAAAATTTTCAAGTTTCATCAATAAAGAACTCAAAGCAGGAGATCATCTTGAAGTGATGAAGCCAAGTGGTGAATTCGGGGTTGAGGTTTCTACTGATCGCCCAAAAAATTATATTGTTTTTGTCGCAGGAAGCGGCATTACGCCAATATTGTCGATGGTAAAAACCCATTTGGCATCTGAGCCAGAAAGTACATTTAAGTTGTTTTATTTGAATAAGAATGCCAAATCCATTATATTTAAAGAAGAACTTGAGCAGCTAAGAAATAAATACTTTGGACGATTAGAGATTTATTATTTCTTGACACGTGAACAACGTGATATCCCTTTGTTTAATGGACGTTTTGATAGTCAAAAATTAGAGCTGCTCACCAATACATTTATAGATGTAGAAGATACAGCGGAATGTTTTATCTGTGGTCCTGAAGAAATGATATTTTTCTTAAAAGACGAGTTGATAAAAGTAGGTTTGCCTGAAGATCAAATTCATTATGAATTGTTTGTGACAGGTTTGTCTAAGGAAGATAAAAAGCGAACTGAAAAAGCTTTAGAGAATAAATTTGAAGGGACGAAAGTGACAATCCTTGATGGCGGTAAGGAGTTCCATTTTGGGATGACAAATGATTATGATAACATTTTAGACGCAGCACTTGGCGCAGGAGCAGATTTGCCTTTTGCTTGTAAAGGAGGTGTTTGCAGTACCTGTAAATGTAAGCTTGTTGAAGGCTCTGTCGAAATGAAACTAAATTACGCACTTGAAGATGATGAGGTTGCTCAAAACTATGTATTGAGTTGCCAATCAGTTCCAACTTCAGAAAAAGTCGTCGTCGATTTTGATGTGTAATTTCTTGAATAAGGAATTTAAAATTGAGTTTTAATCCTATTAAAATGAAAAATTATGAGTGAGAAAGAAGTGAAAAATATGGAAGCGATTTTTGATCAAAAAATTGCGAATGATGAAAAAATAGAACCTAAAGATTGGATGCCCGAGAAGTATAGAAAAACACATATTCGTCAAATTTCTCAGCACGCCCACTCAGAAATAGTTGGGATGCTTCCTGAAGGAAACTGGATCACAAGAGCACCTTCATTAAGACGAAAAGTTGCTTTGTTGGCAAAAGTTCAGGATGAAGCCGGACATGGTTTATACTTGTACAGTGCATGTGAAACCTTAGGAATTTCTCGTGAAGAACTCTACAATCAATTGCATTCTGGCAAAGCTAAATATTCGAGTATTTTCAATTATCCTACAATTACGTGGGCAGATATTGGCGCCATTGGTTGGCTTGTTGATGGTGCAGCAATTATTAATCAAGTTCCACTTTGTAGTACATCTTTCGGACCTTATGCCAGAGCAATGGTACGTGTTTGTAAAGAAGAAAGTTTCCATCAAAGACAAGGTTATGAAATTATGTTGACCTTATGTAACGGAACACCTGAACAAAAAGAAATGGCACAAGATGCATTAAATCGCTGGTGGTGGCCATCCTTAATGATGTTTGGGCCAACTGATGATGAGTCAACACACACAGAGCAATCGATGAAGTGGAAGTTAAAGCGTAAAACAAATGATGAATTACGTCAGCAATTTATCGATCAAACTGTACCACAAGCAGAAATATTAGGAATCACAATTCCTGATAAAGATTTAAAATGGAACGAAGAAAGAGGTCATTATGATTTTGGAAAAATCGATTGGGATGAATTTTGGCAGGTCGTCAAAGGTCATGGGCCTTGCAATAAAGATCGATTAGAAACTAGAGTTAATGCTTGGGAAGAAGGCGAATGGGTACGCGACGCTGCGATGGTTTATGCCGAAAAACAAGCTGATAGAAAAGTGAGGAAAGTAAGTTAGATGATACTGAGTATTGAGTAATTAGCTATGAGCGATTATGCATGTTTTAGAAGATTTGAAAGTGTGGAATAAAGCGATGTCTGTTGCTGAAAAAATATATTTAATCTCAGCTGATTTTCCACTTGAAGAAAAATTTGGTTTAACAAGTCAAATTAGAAGAAGTGCAGTTTCAGTTCCTTCAAATATAGCAGAAGGAGCTGGTAGAAATACTAAAGGTGAATTTAAGAATTTTCTTAGTATTGTTAATGGGTCTGCTTATGAACTGTTTACTCAATTGGTTTTGTCTCATAAACTTAAACTTATCTCAAAAGCAAAAGTTGACCCTATTTTGAAAGAGGTTGTTGAAATTCAGAAAATGAATTACGCTTTGATAAAGTCACTAAATAAAGAGTCTTATTGACTAAAGACTCAATACTAATTACTAAATTCTTAAGCAATTATGTCAGATAATAAAGAAAACAAAAAAAAACCAGCTACTCATTCTTCGAAGGGGACAACAGGAAAAAAGAACTGGCCTTTATGGGAAATTTTTGTGCGTAGCAAAAACGGTCTCGAGCATAGACACTTTGGGAGCTTACATGCGGCTGATGCCGATATGGCTTTAGAAAACGCAAGAGATGTTTATACACGCAGAAATGAAGGTGTGAGCATTTGGGTTGTCGAATCCAAAAATATCACGGCCTCAAATCCTGAACATAATGGAGAAATGTTTGAGCCAGCATCTGATAAAGTCTATCGTCATCCAACATTTTACGATTTACCTGACGATGTCAAACACATGTAACAAATTCCTGCATAGGCAGGAATCTTAGAAGCGCAAGAGTGAGAAAGTTTTATATGGATAAAATTTTAGAGCTGAAGAGTGAATAAGCTTGATTTTCAATAACTAACAAGCCTCGCTCAAACAGAAGAAAACAAAATATTTTTGAATAAATAATAAATAAAATGAGTTCAAAACAAAAAGATTCAAGCTTTAGCGAGAATATGATCAAATATATTTATGGCATTGCTGATAATAGTTTGATATTAGGTCAACGTTTAGGCGAATTAACAGGTCACGGTCCAACTTTAGAGGTTGACATCGCGATGACAAATATCTCTTTAGATTTATTTGGGCAAGTGAGAAGTTACTTTCAATATGCAGCTCAAATTTCTGATAAAGATGTAACTGAAGATGACCTTGCTTTTTTAAGAACTGAGCGAGAATACCTTAATGTACTTTTAGTAGAGCAACCCAATAAAGATTTTGCATACAGCATAGGTCGTCAGTTTTTATTTGATCACTTTCACTTTATATTGATGACAGAATTACAAAATTCAAAAGATGAAACATTGGTGGCAATTGCTAAAAAAACCATCAAAGAAGTCAGTTATCATAAGAGGTTTTCTTCAGATTGGGTCAAACGTTTAGGAGACGGAACTGAAAAAAGTCATCAAAAAATGCAAACAGCCATTGATGATTTATGGAAATACACCGACGAGCTTTTTCATACCACTGAAGCAGATGAAAAAATGATTGAAGCAGGTGTAGGCGTTGATGTTAAGAAGTTAAAAGAACAATATTATAAAAACGTTTCTGAAGTTTTAGAAGAGGCAACTTTACAGGTACCTGATCTCAAATATTTCCAAAAAGGTGGCAAAAATGGAATTCATAGTGAGCATATGGGCTTCATTTTAACAGAAATGCAATATATGCAACGTACATTTCCTGGGATGAAATGGTAAAATTCTGCGCAAGTAGGAATCTTCCAGCGAAAGACTAAGAAAGTTATTGATATAATTCTTACGTAGACAGGAATCTTAATATAAGATATTGATAACTAATGAATTCGAGTAAAAAAATTGAAATATCAGTTTCGATTATTCAATATGATAAATCAAGAAAAAGTATACATCGATAAAAAATTAGAACCCATTTTACAAGAGGTTCCAGATCCTGAAATACCAGTTATTTCAATACTTGATTTAGGTGTTGTGCGTGAAGCAAAAATAGAGGGTGATCAAGCATTTATAAAAATTACACCAACCTACAGCGGTTGTCCAGCCATGGATGTGATCGGAGACGATATTAGTTCTGCTTTAAAAAAAGCAGGATATGAACCTCATGTGAAGTTAATTTTAGCACCAGCATGGACCACAGATTGGATAACCGAACGAGGCAGAAAAGCAATGGAAGAATACGGAATCGCAGCACCTCTTGATGCCTCAGCTGATAAACGCGCTTTGTTAGGTGAGGAGAAAATCGTCAAATGTCCTCAATGTCAATCCACAAATACACATCTTGTTAGTCAATTCGGATCAACAGCTTGCAAAGCTTTGTTTAAATGTGATGACTGTCAAGAACCCTTTGATTATTTTAAATGTTTAATATAATTTCTGCATAAGCAGGAATCTTTTTTATAGTTCAATATGAATAAAAATATACAAGCAGAAATAAAAAACCAAGTCGCATTGATCAATTTAAATCGACCAGATGTTTTTAATAGTTTTAATCGTGAAATGGCATTCGAAATGCAAGATGCCTTAAAAAATGCTGCTCAAAATACTGAGGTTAGAGCGATTTTGATCACAGGTAACGGAAAAGCATTTTGTGCTGGGCAAGACTTAAAAGAAGTGACTCAACCTGAATTAAATCCAGGTTTTAAAGCTATTCTTGAAGAACACTACAACCCGATTATTCGGCTGATTAGAGAAATATCTAAGCCAATTGTCGCAGCTGTTAATGGTGTCGCAGCCGGGGCAGGAGCGAATATTGCTTTAGCTTGTGATGTTGTAGTAGCTTCTGAACATGCAGCTTTTATTCAAGCTTTTAGTAAAATTGGTTTGATCCCTGATTCTGCAGGAACTTTCTTTTTACCGCGCTTAATTGGTTTCCAGAAAGCTTCTGCCTTGATGATGTTAGGCGATAAAATTGATGCAGTTGAAGCTGAACGTTTAGGAATGATTTATAAATATTTCTCTGCTGAAAAATTTGAAGAAGAAAGCATTAAGTTAGTTGAAAAAATGGCACAAATGCCAACTAAAGCTTTAGCACTAACCAAAGAAGCAATGAATCAGTCTTTTACAAATAATTTGGATGAACAATTAGCTTTAGAGAGTAAATTCCAAATAGAAGCCGCATCTTCAAAAGATTATAAAGAAGGCGTTAATGCTTTTGTAGAAAAGAGAAAACCGAAGTTTGAAGGGGAATAAATATCGAATACTGAATATTCAATTAAGAATAGCCTAGTAATTGGTGTAGGAGAAAAAGAAAAGGGTTTAAACTTTACAAAAATTAAGATGCCAAATTATAAATATGATATTGAAGAGCGTTTAATTAATCTTTCTGTTAAAATAATCCTTGCCTGTGATAAAATGGAAGGATCGTTCGCTTCTCAACATCTTTCAAAACAATTAATAAGATCCACGACCTCTGCGGCACTCAACTATGGTGAAGCTCAAAGTGCACAATCACCGAGAGATTTTCTGCATAAAATGCGTTTATGTTTAAAAGAACTGCGTGAATCCTTAGTGAATTTAAAAATTCAAAAAGAAGCGAAACTCTTTGAAAATATAAAAGAAGTAGATGAATTATTGGAAGAAAATAATCAACTCATAGCCATCTTCGTAACCAGTATTAGAACTTCGGAACAAAAAAACAGATAATATTAAAATAGAAAAATTTAAAAATCTCATTTATCGCTTAATTAAAATTTCATCATTCAGCATTAATTATTCGATATTCAATATTCTAACATATGAAAGTAGCTATAATAGGAGCAGGAACCATGGGAAGCGGCATTACACAAGTTGCAGCAACCGCCGGATGTGAAGTGAAGCTTTATGATACTAAAGAAGAAGCTTTAGATAAAAGCAAAACAAAATTAGAAAAAGTTCTAGCGCGTTTAATAGAAAAAGGAAGAATTGACCTAGACGAGAAAAACAGAATACAAAGCAATATCACTTATGTAACCTCTTTAAAAGATTTAGGCGACGCTCATTTAACAATTGAAGCAATAGTCGAAAATCTTGATATCAAAAAACAAGTCTTTCAAGAGCTACAAAGCTTACAATCTCAAGATGCAATTATCGCTTCAAATACGTCATCACTTTCAATTGCTTCCATCGCAGCTTCTTTAGAAAGTTCGGAACGCGTGATTGGCATTCATTTTTTTAATCCTGCGCCTTTAATGCCTCTAGTAGAGATTATTCCAGCCGTTCAAACTTCAGATAAAGTTAAAAATAAAGTGGTTGAAATTATTACTAACTGGAAAAAAGTAGGCGTGCTTGCCAAAGACACACCTGGCTTTATCGTGAATCGTGTGGCGCGTCCTTTTTACGGAGAAGCACTTCGTATTTATGAAGAAGGAGGAGCAAGTTTTGCAGAGATTGATCAGGCTATGAAAACTTTAGGCGGTTTCAGAATGGGACCTTTTGAGTTGATGGATTTTATTGGTAATGACGTCAATTACACAGTGACGGAAACAGTTTTTAAAGAGTTTTATTACGATCCGCGTTACAAACCATCTTTCACTCAAAAACGCCTTTCCGAAGCTGGTTACCTTGGAAGGAAAACCGAAAAAGGTTTTTATCATTATAAAAATGGCAAAATTGATAAAAATTATCACCCTAAAGTTGATTCAGAATCTTTTGAAGATGAAAAAGCAAATCAAATTCTCGACCGAATTTTAGTGATGCTTATTAATGAAGCTGCAGATGCTTTATTTCTAAATATTGCAACAGCAAAAGATATAGACTTAGCAATGACTAAAGGCGTCAATTACCCTAAAGGCTTGCTTTCATGGGCAAACGAAAAAGGTATAAATTGGTGCGTAGAAAAAATGGATGCACTTTATGATGAATACCATGAAGACAGATATAGATGTAGCCCGCTTTTAAGAAAAATGAAGAAGTTAAATAAAACCTTTCAGGTTTCATAGTTTTTGAGTTAGTAAGTTTTTAAGTAAAAGTCTAATGATGAAAAGTAAGTATCATTTCAAGTTTGAAGAATTAACGATGTATCAAAAGGCTTTAGAGTTTGGTGATAATGTTAATTGCCAGATAAAAAGTTTTCCAAAAGAGGAAACCTATAGATTAGCCTCCCAGTTTATTCGTGCTGTAGATTCAATTACACTTAATATAGCCGAAGGATCTTCTAGCTCAAAACCTAACCTCAATAGATATTTACAAATGGCTTGGGATAGTGCTCATGAATGTGTTGTCTGCAGTACAAAAGCATATAGAAGAGGTTTTTTGACTAAAGAAACTAATGAGAAAAATAGAGAATTGGTAACTGAATTATCGAAAATGATCACAGCTTATAAATCCTATTTAAAGAAAAATATGAATGGAAAATAATTCAAAAACTCAAAAACTCCCTAACTCACAAACTATACCACATAACATGCTGAAGAATGACGCTTTCAGTCAGTGGTTAGGCATCGAAATTGTTGAGGTTAGAGAAGCTTTTTGTCAAGTCAAAATGACAATTCGCAAAGACATGCTCAACAGCATGAAAAAGGCACATGGCGGTATCACATACGCTTTAGCCGATACCGCTTTTGGTTTTGCAACAAACACTTTGGGTCGAAAAGCCGTTTCTATCGAAACCTCAATCAATCACATTGAGGCACTTGAAGAAGGCGATGTCATTACGGCAACTTCAGACTTAAAAAGTATGAAAAATAAACTCGGATTTTATATCGTTGAAGTTCAGAAAGAAAACGAAATTGTTGCACTTTTCAAGGGTGTCGCATATCGCACAAATGCAGAATGGAATATTTAAAATAATAATTAGGGCGCAACCCTATCGGGTCGGGCTTTCGCGAGTCGCTTTTATTAATTGCTGTAAAAGGCAGCAATTAATAAAGAGCTTCAACAAACGCTCTATCCCTTGCGCAAAATAGTTGACCATAAAATTTAAAATGTAAAAGTGAAAAATTAGAGGGTTCGTATTAAAAACTTTATCTTTTGCATTTAAAATTAATAACCTAAAATTTAAAATTAGAAATGGACGCATATATCATCGACGGAATCAGAACGCCTATTGGGAATTATAAAGGAACTTTATCTCCCGTTAGAACAGATGATTTGGGCGCTTTAGTCATTAAAGAAATCGTTAAAAGAAACCCGAATATTCCAGAATCAGCTTATGACGATGTGATTCTAGGCTGTGCTAATCAAGCAGGTGAAGACAATCGCAATGTCGCAAGAATGTGTTCTTTATTAGCTGGTCTACCCCATAGTGTTCCTGGCGAAACTGTTAACCGATTATGCAGTAGCGGACTTTCCGCGATTATTCATGCCAATCGTGCTATTAAAGCTGGCGATGGAGATTTATTTATTAGCGGAGGAGTTGAGCACATGACACGAGGACCTTACGCAATAGCTAAACCATCTTCTGCTTATGGAAATGATGCAAAAATGTACGATACAAGTTTTGGTTGGCGCTTTGTGAATCCAAAAATGAAAGCTTTGTATGGTGTTGATGGAATGGGAGTGACGGCTGAAAATTTAGTAGACAAATACAATATCTCCCGAGAAGATCAAGATGCCTTTGCTTATTGGAGTCAGATGAAAGCCAGTAAATCTCAAGAAAATGGCCGCTTAGCTAAAGAACTTGTCACAGTAGAAATTCCTCAGCGTAAAAAAGACCCGATTCTCTTTAATCAAGATGAATTTATAAAACCTAATACATCTTTAGAGGTTTTAGCAAAATTAAGACCAGCTTTTCGCAGAGAAGGAGGAAGCGTTACTGCTGGAAATTCATCAGGTCTGAATGATGGTGCTGCAGCAACAATTATAGCTTCAGAAAAAGCAGTCAAGGAATATGATTTAAAACCAATGGCGAAAATTTTGAGTTCAGCTGTTGTTGGCGTCGAACCGCGTGTCATGGGAATTGGTCCTGTTGAAGCCTCAAACAAAGCCTTGAAAAAAGCAGGTTTAACGATGGATGATATGGATATTATCGAATTGAATGAAGCTTTTGCTGCCCAAGCTTTAGCATGCATCAGAGCTTGGGGATTAAAAGATGATGATCCGCGTTTAAATCCAAATGGAGGTGCAATAGCCATCGGGCATCCATTGGGTGTAACAGGTGCAAGATTAGCTTATTCAGCAGCTCTAGAATTACAATTAACCGGCAAAAAATACGCCCTAGTTACCATGTGTGTTGGCGTTGGACAGGGATATGCTGCGGTTATCGAGCGCGCCTAATTCCTACGCAGGCAGGAATCTTTTAGAGCATGAGTAAGAAATGTATAGTTTGAGTAATTGTGTTATTCAGATTAGTTTGAGATTCCCACTTACGTTGGAATATTGCGCAGGCAGGAATCTTTAAGGGCAAGAGTAAGAAATGTAGGTTTTTTAATTAATTGATATTGTGATCCTTATATTTAATATTTATTAATTATATTTACATTAAATAAATATAAAATGACAACATTTACATCCTCACTTCCAGATCATTTATTGAAAGAGCTTTCCAAAACAGCTAAGGAGTTAAAAATGCCTAAAAATAAAGTCATTGAAAAAGCTTTACAAATTTTTTTAGACGAAATTCAAAGAGCGAAATATGCTGAATCATATCGAAGAGCTGCAAAAGATAAAGATATAATGGCGATGGCCGAAGAAGGAATGGCAGATTATTTTAAACAGCTTCAAAATTTGGATAAAGAATGAAGCAAGGAGATATCTGGAACGTTTACTTTGATCCGATAAAAGGAAGTGAACAAGGCGGAAATCGTCCAGCAGTTGTTATAAGCGGTAATACCTTAAATAAAAATTTGGGAGTTATTGTTGTTTGTCCACTTTCAACTGCTATTCATAATTATGAAGGAAATCCAGTCTTAATTCCTACAAAAGAAAATGGACTAAAATTAACTTCTGAAATATTGGTATTTCATATTCGTTCTCTTTCTAAAGAACGGTTTAAAATAAAAATTGGAGAGGTTACTAAAAAGGAATTAGAGAAAGTTAAACAAACAGTTCTTGATATTTTAAAATATTAAATGAGATAAACTGAGTCTTTTTATCAGATTAAATCAAAAAAACAAAATAAATGCAAAAATTACAGAGTTATATTCATGGAAAATGGGTTGAAGGATCAGGTGAAGGTGTCCCTTTAATTGATGCTGTCACTGGAGAGACAATTGCTTTAAGTGATACAAAAGGACTTGATTTTGATCAGGCTTTAAAATATGGTCGTCAGAAAGGTGAAACATTAAGGAAAATGACTTTCCAGGAGCGTGGAAATATGCTCAAAAAATTAGCCTTACATCTAACCAAAAAGAAAAAACAGTTTTACGAAGTAAGTTTCCGAACAGGTGCTACGAAAGTTGATAGCTGGATTGATATAGAAGGTGGTTTTGGGAATTTATTTGCCAACGCTTCTTTGCGTAAAGTTTTTCCTAATCAAGCTTTTGATGTTGAAGGTGATCCGATTGATTTATCCCGCGGTGGCCGATTTATGGCACATCATATTTTAGTTCCTAAAGAAGGTGTTGCAGTGCACATTAATGCTTTTAATTTTCCTGTTTGGGGAATGTTAGAAAAATGTGCTGTGAATTGGATGGCTGGTATGCCAGCTGTAGTTAAGCCAGCGACAAACACATCTTTCTTAACTGAAGCTGTGGTGCGCGAAATCATCAATTCAGGTATTCTACCAGAAGGTTCTTTACAACTTATTTCTGGTTCTGCGCGTTCAATTCTAGACACCGTAGAATCTCAAGATGTGGTCACTTTTACAGGTTCTGCCGATACTGGTAGGATGTTGAAATCACACAAAAGATTATTAGAAGAATCCGTTCCTTTTAATATGGAGGCTGATTCACTCAATGCTTCTATTCTGGGCGAAGATGCCAAGCCTGGTACGCCAGAATTTGATTTGTTTATTAAAGAAGTACGAAATGAAATGACCGTGAAATGCGGACAAAAATGTACGGCGATTCGTCGTGTTATTGTTCCTGAAAATTTAGTTGAAGATGTTCAAATTGCTCTCGGGAAATCATTAGGGAAAGTCACAATAGGCGATCCGCGTTTAAAAGAAGTCCGTATGGGTGCTTTGGTGAGCAAGGATCAAGTTCAGGAAGTGCGAGAGCGAATTCAAGAAATGACAAAAACGGCTTCAATCGTTTATGGTGATTTAGAAAAAACGCATACAATTGGTGCAGATGCAAATAAAGGCGCTTTCATGTCGCCAATCGTGATGCGAGAAGACAATCCGTTTGAAAATATAGCAGTGCATTCCACAGAAGCTTTTGGGCCTGTCAGTACCATTATGCCTTATAAAAACATGGGTGAAGCGATTGAATTATCCAAAATGGGTAAAGGATCTTTAGTTAGTTCTATCGCGACAAATGATGATAAAATTGCAGCTGATTATACTGTAAATGCAGCAACACATCACGGTCGTATTTTAGTCATCAATAGAGAAAGTGCAAAACAAAGCACAGGTCATGGATCTCCATTACCTTTATTAGTTCACGGAGGACCTGGTCGTGCTGGAGGCGGTGAAGAAATGGGTGGTAAACGCGGTATCAAGCATTATATGCAGCGTTGTGCAATACAAGGTTCGCCTACGACTTTAACTGAGATTACAGGAATCTATCAGCCTAAAGCAAAATATAAGCAAGCTGAAAAACATCCTTTCGCATATCATTGGGAAGATATCCAACCAGGAATGTCTTTAAAAACTCATAACAGAACTCTTACCGATACTGATATTGTGAATTTCGGAAATCTGACTTGGGATCATTTCTACGCGCATACTGATATTACGTCGCTTGAGGGTAGTATTTTTGAAAAAAGAACAGCTCATGGCTATTTCATTATTTCTGCAGCTGCAGGATTATTTGTTTATCCTAATAAAGGGCCAGTGGCAGCGAATTATGGTTTAGAAGAAATTCGATTCTTACGTCCACTCTATCATAACGATACAATTCATGTTCGTTTAACATGTAAAGAAAAAGTTGATAGAGATCAGAAAGGAACTGAACTTCCAAGCGGTATAGTAAAATGGTATGTTGAGGTGTTTGACACAGAAGCTGTTGATGAAGAAGATAAGCTTGTTGCCATCGCCACAATTTTAACGATGGTGCAAAAAAAGCAAGATGTTTTCCATGAAATTGATCGCTTATTTTTAGAGCAAAAATTAAGTCTTTTAAAAGAAGACCAAAAACCAGAATGGGGAATGATGATGCCTCAGCACATGCTTGAACATTTAGAGGGAAGCTTTAATTTAGGAAGAGGTTTAGGTGGAGATGTTGAGATCATCACACCAGAAGAACATCTTGACAAGGTGAAAGAAACACTTTATACTTATGAAAAAATGCCTCAAGGTTATAAACATCCATTGATGAAGGAAAATGAACTTGAGCCTTTAAAACATGAAAGTTTTGATGAGGCAAAAAAATCCTTCTTAAAAGCTTATGATGATTTCCATTTATATCATCAAGAAAATCCAGATGCGATGATCAAGAACGCTGTTTTTGGAGAGTTGAGCTATTTTGAGTGGAAACTTCTTAACAGAAAACACATCAATCATCACTTTGAGCAATTTGGTTTGATTTAATTGTTTTATTAAAAAGTAAAGAAAGCCATTTAAATTCGAATTTAAACGGCTTTTTTAATCAAAAAACTTAAAGTGTTTTATTTCACTAAAGTCAATTCATCAATAATATGTGTTGCGCCAGCATATTTATCGATTAAGAATAAAACGTATCTGATATCAACACTGATTGTTCTTTGTAATTCATCATCAAAGATAACGTCACCAGCCATAGCTTCAATGTTTCCGTCAAAAGCAAGACCGATTAACTCACCATTTCCATTTAAAACTGGCGAACCTGAGTTCCCTCCAGTAATATCATTATCTGTTAGGAAGTTGACAGGCAAATAGCCATCTTCATCAGCATATTGTCCAAAATCTTTATTCTCATATAATTCGATGAGTTTTTTAGGCATGTCAAACTCATCATCACCTGGCTGATATTTTGCTACAGTTCCTTTTAGAGTTGTATAGTAATTATATTTTGCATCGTTTGTTTCATCTTCAGGTAAAGAAATGACTTTTCCGTAAGTTAAACGCAAAGTACTATTTGCATCAGGATAATACTTTTTATCAGGATTTTGTAAACGCATTCCTTTTACCATTAATCTGTAAGCTCTTTTAAACTTGTCATCCCAAGCTTTTTGCTCATCAGATTTGTAACGATAACGCTTCAATAAATCATTTGAAAGTAAGTAAAGCGGATCTTTTGCTAAAACTTCAGCATCAGGATTGTCTAAAAACTCATTAACTTCTTTTTCTGATTTAAAAATACTGTTATCAATACTTTGGTTAATGTAAGTTGTCCATGCTTCAATAGTGTTTCCGTTTTCATCGGCAATCTCTTTTACCATCGGTGCGATGTTTTCAGCTTTTTCTGAGTACAGATGTAACTGGGCTGCTAAAAGATCTTTTTCTAAAGGCATATGTAAACCATCGTAAAGACGAGTTACTTGTGTTTTTATTCTTGGCATTAGCTCAGCTTGTTTTGCTTCGTTTTGCTCAGCGTAATATTCCATAGTTTGTCCAACACGATAAGGAATTGTCGCTAATTTAGAGCGTAGCATAATGCTCATATAATTGTTATGACGGCTTATTTCATTAGTGTTATCGTAATAATCATTAATGACAGACATTACATTTTTGTATTTGCCATCTTCATTCTTCTTCGCCCATCTTTTAAACTTTCTTTCAGCCTTGCGCTTACTTTTAGCTGTTTTATGTTGCTTTAAAGCATCGATCATACCTTGTCTGTTTTTCCAGTAATTAGCAATTCCTGCATAACTTGAAGCATAATCTAAATTTACTTGTGCATCTTCGCTCATATATTTCTCCATCACATCCATTGATGTTCTTGAAGCTTCGACCCAAGCAGGATAAGCGTACTCTACATTTTGCTCAATTCCGCCAGAAGGCATCCAGCGATTTGTTCTTCCTGGGTAACCCAAAATCATAGCAAAATCATTTTCTTTAAATCCTTTTATGCTCGTTGGCAAGTGATGTTTAGGATTTAATGGGACATTATCTTCAGAGTATTCAGCAGGATTTCCGTCTTGATCAGCATAAACTCTAAAAAGAGCAAAATCACCAGTGTGTCTTGGCCATTCCCAGTTATCAGTATCTCCACCAAATTTACCAATGCTTTTTGGAGGTGTTCCTACTAAGCGAACATCATTATAATCTTCATAAACGAAATAGTAAAATTCATTTCCGTTGTAAAATGATTTAACAGAAACTGTGTATTTTCCGCCTTCATCATTTTCTTTCTGAATTTTAGCAATTTCTTTGTTAATAGCAGCTTCACGCTCATCTTCAGTCATTTCATCATTTACCTGACCTAAAATACGTTTAGAAACATCATCCATTCTTACGAAAAAACGAACGGATAAGCTTTCAGGTTTCATTTCTTCCTCATGATTTTGAGCCCAAAAACCATTGTTTAAATAGTCGTTTTCTGCAGTTGAAAGTTCTGCAATTGCACCGTAACCACAGTGGTGATTTGTTAAAACTAAACCTTTATCAGAAATAATTTCAGCAGTACAACCGCCACCAAATTGAACAATGGCATCTTTTAAGCTTGAATTATTAACACTGTAAATTTCTTCAGGAGTTAATTGTAAACCCATTTTTTGCATGTCAACGTAGTTGAGTCTTTCAATGTGCATCAAAAACCACATGCCTTCATTTGCCTTGACCGGTAATATAAACAGGGCAAGGAGTAAACCAAAAATAATCTTTTTCATAAGTCTATTACTATTAAATAAATATTGAGTAAAGCAATAATTAAACTAGATATTTAAGAATAATTATCTAGTCACAAATATACTTTTTATTGACTTTTAAGACTTCATCATAAGATGAAAGTTTAATCTCATATCATAGATTTACAAGTTGATGATGTTATTTTTTGAAGTTTAGGTTTGTTGGATTTTTAGATTTTTTATGATAAGTCAAAAGCTTTAAGTTGTAAATATTGTCATTAAGGCTAACATTCATTAGTTTTGGAAGCAAAAAATATTATAAACATGGCAGAAGCATACGTTAAAAAACAAATAGAAGATAGAATAGCGACAGTTGAATTTTTTCATCCAGCGCATAATTCTTTACCGAGTGATATTTTATCAAAATTGGCAACAACAATTACCGAAGTTGGCCAAGATGATGAGGTTTTAGTCATTATTCTTAAATCTGGTGGAGACCGTACTTTTTGTGCAGGAGCTAGTTTTACTGAATTAATAAATATTCAAGATGAAACCGAAGGTGAAAAATTCTTTATGGGGTTTGCAAATGTGATTAATGCGATGCGAAAGTGTCCGAAATTTATTATCGGAAGGGTGCAAGGTAAAACTGTAGGCGGCGGCCTTGGTTTAGCTTCTGCAATGGATTACTGCATGGCAACAAAATATGCAGCAATCAAGCTTAGCGAATTAAATTTAGGAATAGGTCCTTTTGTTGTTGGTCCTGCGGTTCAAAGAAAATTAGGCGCAAGCGGCATGTCGCAAATTGCAATTGATGCCAATACTTTTTACTCACCTGAATGGGCGAAACAAAAAGGTTTATATGCAAATGTTTACGACTCAACTGAAGAACTTGATGAAGCTGTGATTGATTTTGCAAGAAATTTATGCGAGTATAACCCAGAAGCCGTTAAAGAAATGAAACAAATGTTCTGGAGAGGCACAGAAGATTGGGATCAACTTTTAAATGAGCGTGCAAAAATTAGCGGACGCTTAGTTTTATCTGAATTTACGAAAGAGAAGTTGGAGAGGTTTAAATAAGACGGGAGATTTTTAGAGGTGAGTAAGTAGTAAGAAACTTTTGATTTATGAAAAGTCAATATCATTTTAAATTTGAAGATTTAAAAGTTTATAAAAAAGCAATAGATTTCGGAGAATCAATTAATAGTCAAGTAGAAAATTTTCCAACACACGAAGTATATAAACTATCATCTCAATTTATTAGAGCAGCAGATTCCATCGCTTTGAATATTGCGGAAGGATCAGCAAGTTCGGACGCTAATTTTATGAGGTATTTAAAAATGGCTTGGGATAGTGCTCATGAATGCGTAGCGATTTCAACTAAAGCTAGACTAAGAAATTATATTAATTTTGATGAAAATGAAGAGAATCGAAAGAAAATTACAGAAATATCTAAAATGATTTCCTCGTTAATCAAACACTTAAAAAATAAATAAATTGTAAAAATGACTCACCTCTCATTACTCACTACTAATTTTCTAAATTATGATCTACAAATTTAAAAATCACATCCCCGTTATTCACGAAAGCAGTTTTGTGCATCCTTTAGCGGCAGTGACTGGTAATGTCATTATCGGCAAAGATTGTTACATCGGTCCTGGTGCAGCCATTCGTGGTGATTGGGGCGAAATTATTTTAGAAGACGGTGTGAATGTTCAGGAAAATTGTACAGTTCATATGTTTCCTGGAAAAAGTATCACCTTAAAAAAAGGAGCGCATGTAGGGCATGGCGCTGTCATACATGGTGCAAACTTGGGCAGAAATTGTCTTATTGGGATGAATTCTGTTATTATGGATGATGCAGAAATAGGTAATGAATCTATTATTGGTGCTATGGCTTTTGTGAAAGCTGAAACTAAAATTTCGAAAAGAAGTTTGGTTGTCGGAAATCCTGCAAAAATCATCAAAGAAGTTTCTGACGATATGATTGCTTGGAAAACTGCAGGCACTAAACTATATCAACGTTTGCCTTCAGATTGTCACGAAGGTTTAGAAGAAGTTGAGCCTTTACGAGAGATTGAGGAAAACAGACCTCAACAAGAAAATTTTTATCAAACTCTACAGGAAATGAAAAAGCAAAATTAACTATAAGCTTTTCTGCAAATGTTCATAAGCATGCGTGTCGAGATTGACCATATGCGTATAATTAAAACCCAATCGTGAATACAATCTCTTTGCGGCTGGGTTTTCTTCATCGACAAGTAAGCCTATATTCTTTATTTGATTTTTTTGAGCATATTGTTCAGCAAAAGAAATCAATTGACTCCCGATTTTTTGGCCACGATAGTTATGATTAACGCTTAACGCATCAATATAAAACTCACCTTCACGCGTTTCAGGGTTTAGTTGCCCTTTAAAACTGTAATTTTCACTAAGATGCAAAACAAGGTTTTCTTGTAATTTTTTGTGCTTTTTGCCATCATAACCGACAAGAATACCAACAACTTTTTGATTGATTAAAGCGACAAAAGAGTTTTTATAACTATAAAGCGAAGTTTCACTTTTAAATTGCTCTTCAAGAAAATTGATAGCTTTTTGTTTATCATTTACGCCTATATAAAAATAAATCAAATCTTCCATAGCTTCCAAAAGGAGTTCTGCGGAATCTTTAGCATGAGAAGTCTTAGCAGAAGTTATTTTAATCGACATAAGAAAAGCTTGATTGATAAGTTTATTTTGAGTGCATAGATAGTATATTTGTCAATCTCCATGAAAAAATTATAAAAATATTATGCTTAAAAAAATAACTCACAACTTATTGTTTAAGGTTTTTATCGCAATTGTTTTAGGTGTTCTGATTGGTTTATACACACCTGAATCGGTAAACCGAATTGTTAATACATTTAATGCGTTTTTTGGTGAGTTTTTAGGTTTTGCAATACCTTTGATCATTCTTGGTTTAATTATGCCAGCGATTGCAGATTTAGGCAAAGGTGCAGGAAAACTCCTGCTAATCACAGCGGCCTTAGCTTATGGTTCAACTCTGTTTTCAGGATTCTCAACTTATTTCGTAGCATCTGGTTTCTTTCCTTCTTTTATTGAACCTCAAAACGTACAAGCTATAGAAGAAACAGCTATTGAATTAACTCCTTACTTCTCAATAACTATTCCACCAATTTTGGATGTGATGTCTGCTTTAGTTCTAGCATTTGTCATTGGTTTAGGTTTGGCGCCTTTAGGAAATAGTACTTTGAAAAATGTAACGATGGATTTTCAGAAAATCATCATGTTTTTGATTGAGAAAGTCATTATTCCACTTTTACCACTTTATATCTTAAGTATCTTCTCGGCTATTGCTTTCAAAGGGCAAGTGGCTTCTGTTTTATCAGTTTTCGTCAAAATTATCGGTGTGATTTTTATCATGCACATTTTATTGATGGTGATTCAATATATCATTGCTGGGGCAATTACAAAGAAAAACCCGTTTAAGGCATTGATAACAATGGCACCAGCTTATTTTACAGCTTTAGGAACGCAATCTTCAGCAGCAACAATTCCTGTAACACTTCAACAAGCTGAGAAAAATGGCGTTTCTCCTAAAGTCGCTAATTTTGTTATTCCGTTAGGCGCAACAATTCACTTAGCAGGTAGTACAATGAAAATTGTGGCTTGTGCTGTGGCTCTGATGTTGATGCAGGGCATGGATTTTAACTTCGGAATGTTTGCAGGTTTCGTGATGATGCTTGGTATTGCTATGGTTGCTGCACCTGGCGTTCCTGGAGGTGCAATTATGGCTGCCGTGGGTATTTTACAAACGATGTTAGGTTTTGATGCTGAAGCACAAGCTTTAATGATTGCACTTTACATCGCGATGGACAGTTTCGGAACGGCAGCAAATATTACAGGTGATGGAGCAATTGCTTTAATTGTAAACAGAATTGTAAGAGATAAAAAAGAAACTTCAACTTCCTGATGATTAAACTTTACTAATATAAAATCAGAAAAGCCGTCTCAAAAATTATTTTTGAGACGGCTTTTTTTTGCAATAATCTTCTGATTATTGAAGTTTATTTTGATGAGTTATCTTTCGATTTCGGATGAACCAATTTCATTTCATTAATTAAATGTGTTGCATTTGCATATTTATCAATAATGAATAAAATATAACGTGCATCAACCATAATATTTCTTGAAATCACAGGATCATAAAAGAAATCACTCATCGTGCCTTCCCAAACTCTATCAAAGTTTAAACCGATCAAGTTTCCGTGTGCATCAATGACTGGGCTTCCAGAGTTTCCGCCTGTTGTGTGGTTTGTTCCTATAAAGTTAATTGGCATTTTGCCATCTTTATCAGCGTATCTACCATAATCTTTATTGGCGTGTAAATCTAAAAGTTTTTGAGGCGCATCAAATTCATAATCACCAGGAACATATTTTTCAACAACACCTTCTAAATGTGTTACTGGCTCATAATAAACAGCATCTTTAGGGCTGTAACCCTTCACTTGACCGTAAGTCACACGAAGTGTTCCGTTAGCGTCTGGGAAAATACGCGCTTCTTTCGGACTTAACTCGACAATCGCTTTCATGTATTTTTTCTGAATTGCTTCGATCTCTAAACTTTTACTTCTATAAGTTGGTAAAACTTCAGTATAGAATTTTTCAGCTTGCTCTTTTACGAAAGTGTAACCTAAATCTTTATTTAATCTTTTGATGATTTTTTTAGGACTGCCTTTCAATAAATCTTCAAGAGCTTCATAAGAAGTTAAAGCTGAACTTGAATAAATTTCTTGTGTTAAGTCAGCTTTATTTTTCTGTTTTAATTCATTTGAAATAAACTGCTCTGGCATTTCATGCGCATAGTATTTAATCACTTTTTCAAAAACCTTTTTATCAACTTGAGCGCTGTAATCTTTGTAAGAAGATTTGAATCTTTTTAATAAATTGTCTTTACGATCATTAAAAGATTGTTTGCCTCTATTGTTTAGAATTTGTTCCAATTGATAAAGCTGGAAGCCATTTCTAAGCAACTCAACATTTCTGACAAATGCTTCAGAAAACAAGTTATAAGCTAAATCGTAATCTTCATATTCTGCGTAAGCTTTATCAAAATCACTTAAGATTGAGCCATATTCATTCTCAAGATCTTCAGCTTTAACACGCTGCATAAACTCTTTTTCTTGGTCTTTTTTAATGTTGACAACACCAGTTTTTTTCATGCCTTGGCTTTCACCAATCCATTTTTTATAATAATTGGCAATGCTCGAATATTTAGAAGCATATTGAATTTTTATTTTTTTGTCTTTACGCATAAAAACATCTTGCTCTTTTAATGCAACTTCACGTAAACCAATTCGTGCAGGATTAATTGTTTCAACCAATTGCTCAATTGCAACCGCTGGTAAGTATTCTTCAGTTGAGCCTGGGAAACCAAAAACAAGAGTAAAATCGCCTTCTTCAACACCATCTAAACTTACTGGTAAGTAATGTTTAGGTGTGTATGGCACATTGTCTTCACTGTATTCTGCTGGACGGTTATTTTCGTCAGCATAAATTCTAAATAAAGCAAAATCGCCAGTGTGTCTTGGCCACGTCCAGTTATCAGTATCCGAGCCAAATTTACCAATCGATGAAGGTGGCGCACCGACTAAACGGATGTCTTTAAAAGTTTCAACACGAAACAGCATAAACTGATTTCCGCCATAAAAAGTACTTACACGGTTTGTTTGCCATTCTTCTTTTGGAGAATTTTCAACAACTTTTTGTTTGTTCTTTTCAATAATTTGTTGGCGTTCTTCTTCAGAAGATGCAGATTCAGTGTTTTTTAAAACTTGCTCAGTTACATCTGTGATTTCAACGACAAAAGTGACTGTCATTCCTGGGTTTGCCAATTCGTGCGACATGCTTTTAGCCCAAAATCCATCAGCTAAATAATCGTTTTCTACAGAAGAATGCGATTGAATTTGACCATAACCACAGTGATGGTTTGTTAATAAAAGACCTTGAGGCGAGATCACTTCAGAAGTACACCCACCATTAAAATGAGGGACAGCATCTTTAAGACTGCTTTGGTTGACGCTGTAAATGTCTTCAGCCGACATTTTCATACCAAGGTTTTGCATTTCATTTTCGTTCATTCCTTCAAGTAGTGAGGGAATCCACATTCCGCCTTGCTGTGCAAAAAGCGGTAAGGCGAATAAAAAGACAAATAATCGAATTAATTTCATCATAAGTTTATAAATATTTTATGTCATAATAGGCAAAAAACCATCATGCCGCAAAATAATAAATTTTGAGTTGACTTTTTGATTTTTAGATTGAATTTGCAAACGATTTGAAGATGCTTTCGTGATTAAAAATTTTATTCACATGCTATTTGATGTAAAGAAATGGCTTAGCCTATTTTATTTTTAACGATAAAATTAATGACTATTGTTAAAGCTTAGGAATTCAAATAAGAATCCTTTAGAAATAGGCTTAAAATGTTATTTTTGTTAGCAATCCAATTCAATTAAATCAGAAATTAACTTCTTTATGATGTAAGTTTTCTTGCTTAATTGAAGATCAAAATGAATCATTGACCTTAAAGAATTGAAAAATTCTTGGTAAGTAAAAAAATATAAAATGAGTGAAGAAAAAAAATCTCCATCAATATGGGAATTTAAATTGCCTAAAATGGGTGAAAGTATCACTGAAGGAACAATTATCAATTGGTTAGTTAACGAAGGTGATGAGGTTGAAAAAGATCAAATCATTCTTGAAGTTGCCACTGACAAAGTTGACTCAGAAGTGCCGTCACCCGTTCGAGGAACGATAAAAAATATTTTAGCCGAAGCTGATTCAATTGTCAAAGTTGGAGAAGTGATTGCGAAAATTGAAGCATCTGAAGATCAATCAGACCAACCGAAAGAGGTTTCTACAAAAAAGCCTGAGGCAGAATCTAAAAAATCTAAACCAGCAAAAAAGAAAGCTGCTCTAACTTCAAGTTCAAAGCCAACTTCAGATGCGAAGACTTACACCATTAATAAAAATCAAAACACATATATATCACCCTTAATTCAGAATATCGCGATTGATTATCACATTAGTTATGAAGAATTGGCACGCATTCCTACAACAGGACATGACGGACGTTTACGCAAAAGCGATGTGTTTAAATATATAGAAGAAGGTCGACCAGCACAGTTTGCACAACCTCAAACTGAAACAAACGGTTTCCAGGTGCCCGACTTGAAACTTGAAAAAGGCAAAGGAGAAATAATAGAAATGGATCGCATGCGACAGATGATCGCCGATCACATGGTGTATTCAAAACACACTTCGCCACACGTGACAGCTTATGTTGAAGCAGATTTGACAGATATGGTCAACTGGCGAAACGCAAATAAAAAAGCTTTTCAAGAAAAATACGGAGAGAAATTGACTTTTACACCATTATTTGTTGAAGCAGTCGCTAAGGCTGTTAAAGATTTTCCGATGATTAACGTCAGTGTTGATGGTAAAAACATCATTAAAAAGGAAGAGATTAATATCGGAATGGCAACGGCTTTGCCTAGTGGAAATCTCATTGTGCCAGTTGTGAAAAATGCCGATCAAAAGGATCTAAAAACGATTGCAAAAGAAGTGAATGCTCTAGCTGAAAAGGCAAGAGAAAATAAACTTAAGCATGAAGAAACAAGCGGAAGCACGTTTACAATTTCAAATGTTGGGACTTTTGGAAGCTTGATGGGAACACCAATTATCAATCAGCCTGAAGTTGCCATTTTAGCAACAGGAATTATCAAAAAACGCGCTGAAGTGATGGAATATGAAGAAGGCGATAAAATTGAAATCAGAAGCATGATGTATCTCTCATTATCTTTCGATCATCGTGTGGTTGATGGTTTCCTCGGCGGAAGCTTTTTAAGAAGAGTAGCGGATTACTTTGAAGATTTTAATTAAAAACGGACGGTTTGAAACAAGACGGTTTGAAACATGATATTTAAAATACCAATTTATCAATAATAATCATGAGAAGGCATAATTATAAAAAACTTCAAATATGGAATGAAGCCATGGATTTAATTGATGAGAATTACCTTTTCACATCGACTTTACCAGATTATGAAAAATATGGATTGAGAACTCAAATGAATCGTTGTGCCGTCTCCATTGCTTCCAATATTTCTGAAGGTTCGAGTAAACGAACCAATAAACATTTTATTAAATATCTTGAAGATAGTTTAGGTTCTGCTTATGAGTTGGAAACTCAGTTAACTGTCTGTTTCCGTCAAAAATTTATTTCAGATGAAATTTATTTGAGTTTGGAAAATAAAATACAAAAATTACAAAGCAAAATTTCGAATTTTATTGATCGTCTTGAATCTAATCAATGAAAAAGTCATGATTCAAAATGTCTTGATTCGTGATTCTAAAATATAAAAAATGAAAATAGATAAAAAAATACTTAAGAAAGCTTTTTCAAATCTCTGTACGGCGAAAGCTTTAACAGATTTATACGAAGAGAATTTCAAAACGGTTTCAAAATATGTTCACGCAACCTCTCGTGGACATGAAGTTATTCAGATTGCTGTTGGGATGCAACTTTTACCGCAAGATTATGTCTTCCCTTATTACAGAGACGATTCAATTTTGCTTTCAATCGGGATGCAACCTAAAGACTTAATGCTACAAGTTTTAGCCAAAAAGGATGACCCTTTTTCTGGCGGACGCACTTATTATTCGCACCCAAGCATTAAAGATGCTGATAAACCAAAAGTTCCTCACCAAAGTTCAGCAACAGGCATGCAAGCCATTCCTGCAACTGGTGTCGCTCTAGGAATGCATTACAGAGAAGGCGGCGACCTTTTTAAGGATGACGAAAAATATGCCTTTTTTAAAGATATGGGTCATGAGGAAAAGGATTCCCGCCTGCGCGGGAATTTACCTGTCGTCGTCTGTTCTTTAGGAGATGCGAGTGTGACGGAAGGTGAGGTGGCAGAAGCATTCCAAATGGCAGTTCTCAAAAAGTTACCAATTTTATACGTTGTTCAGGATAATGGCTGGGATATTTCTGCCAATGAAGCTGAAACACGAGCACAAAATGCTGCAGAATATGCCAAAGGTTTCAAAGGCTTAGAGGCGATTTCTATAGACGGAACTGATTTTGAAGAAAGTTATCAAACAGTACAAGACGCCATCAAAACAATTCGAGATGAGCGCCGACCAATGCTGATACATGCAAAAGTTCCTTTGTTAAACCACCACACATCTGGTGTGCGTATGGAGTTTTATCGTGACGATTTGGAGGAAGCCAAAACCCGAGATCCTTATCCGAAGATGAAAAAATTACTTTCTGAAAATGATTTTTCTGAGGATGAAATTGAAGCCATCGAAGCTTTGGCTCACGTTAAAGTGAAAGAACATTTTGAAGAAGCCTTAAAAGCTGAAGACCCAAAACCTGAAAATTTATTTACAAATGATTTTGCGCCAACACCAATTACTGAAGAAAAAGGTGAGCGTTCGCCAGAAGGTGCTGAAAAAGTAGTGATGGTTGATTGTGCGCTTTTTGGTATTGAGGAACTCATGAAAAAACACAAAGAATGTTTGCTTTATGGTCAAGATGTTGGTGGCAGATTAGGCGGCGTTTTTAGAGAAGCGGCAACTTTAGCTCAAAAATTTGGTGATAATCGTGTGTTTAATACGCCAATACAAGAAGCTTTTATTATCGGCTCAACAGTTGGGATGTCGGCAGTGGGACTAAAACCAATTGTTGAGGTTCAGTTTGCAGATTATATTTGGCCTGGCCTCAATCAATTATTTACTGAAGTGAGCAGAAGCTGTTACTTATCTAATGGGAAGTGGCCAGTTTCTATGGTGTTGCGTGTGCCAATTGGAGCTTATGGTAGCGGTGGACCTTACCATTCATCTTCGGTTGAAAGTGTGGTGAGCAATATACGCGGTATCAAAATCGCATATCCAAGTAATGGCGCTGATTTAAAAGGTTTGATGAAAGCGGCTTATTATGACCCGAATCCTGTTGTTATTTTTGAACACAAAGGTTTATATTGGAGTAAAGTGCCAGGAACAAAAGGCGCCACTTCGGTAGAGCCGAGTGAAGATTATGTTTTGCCTTTCGGGAAAGCTTGGGTTTTACAAGAAATCTGGAAGCAAGAAGATAAAGAAACATTAAGCATTATCACTTATGGTATGGGTGTGCATTGGGCAATGAATGCTTCAGAAGAATTAGGAATGCAAGACCAAATTGAAGTTGTTGATTTGAGAACTCTACATCCTTTAGATGAAGAAACGATCATGAAATCTGTCAAGAAATGCGGAAAATGTTTAGTTGTCACTGAAGAGCCTTCTGATAATACTTTTGCAAGAGCTTTGTCTGGTAAAATTCAGGAAGAATGCTTTAAATATCTTGATGCGCCTGTGATGACAATTGGTTCTGAAAATATGCCTGCCATTCCGTTAAATTCAACTTTAGAACAAAGCATGATTCCTTCTACAGAAAAAGTGAAAAAGAAAATTGAAGAATTACTGAATTATTAAGTAATATCATTTAAGATGAAGTTGATATATCAAGAAAAGCAAGTGATATGGTTGATCGTCATACCATTTTCCATATTCTTGTTTTTCTTGATTCCTCTACTTTTAATACCTTCTGATTCAGAAATTGTCAAACTCGTTTTTCTATTTTTGATTGTATTATTTTCTCTTATTCTAATTAATTTATACCAACTTAAATTTTCAGTTTTTCAAAATCATTTGGAAATTAAATTTGGTTTAGGTTTTTTTAAATAAAAAAATACCGATAAAAGATATTGACCCTGATAGTTTTACGGAAGTGAAGCTGCCTTGGTATTATGGTTTAGGTTGGAAATATGATTTAAAAGGTCACGAGTTCTTCAGTGCAAAACCTGGCTTAGCTTTGAGTTTCAGGTTAAATGACAGCCCAAAACAATACAGATTAGTCGCAAAAAATAATCAGGCTTTGAAGGAGGCGATCATTAGGGCAGTAGATTATAGTAAATAATTAAAGCTTAATATTTTACTGCATTAACTCAGAGAAAAGGAAACTTTTCTATTTTTAAGCTTTGTTTAAGCGCACGGATGAATAAAGTTTTAGAAACATACAGAAAAAGTCGTTTTAGGCAGTTTTTAAGAAAACATCAAAAATATGCACCTCTTTTATTTTTCATTGGCGGATTTATTTTCGATTCCTTGACGCTCAGACGCATCGATCGACTTTACGATTTGGTGGTTTTGTGCTTGCACATGACCTCGCTAACAGTCGTTTTGTATCTCTATAATTTAGCTGATGATGGGAAGTGGAGAAACACTTTTTTAGAGCGATTTCAGCTTTATTTTCCATTAGCCATTCAGTTCTTTTTTGGTGCGCTTTCTAGTGCTTTTGTAATTTATTTTTCTAGAAGTGTTTCCTTATCCAAAACCATATTTTTCTTTGTTATTCTTGTTGGTTTATTGATTGCCAATGAGTTTTTAAAAAAGCGAATCTCAAATAAATATCTCCAGTTTAGTGTTTATTTTTTCGTGAGCTTTACTTTTTTTACATTCATCATTCCTGTGTTTGTCAAGATGATGAATACTGGTGTTTTTATTTTTTCTGGTTTAGTGAGTTTGATTTTGACCCTCTTACTTTTAATGACAATTTATTATCGGAGTCCGAGTACAAGAGCAGAGGTGAAGCTTAAGAAAATTCTGAGTTTTATTTTTGGTATTTATCTGATGATTAATACTTTTTACTTCTTTAATTTGATTCCACCTGTTCCATTATCTCTTGAAGAGGGGATGGCTGCTCATCATGTTGAAAAAAATGATCAAGAATACATCGTTACTTATGAAACTGACGATTGGTATGTGTTTTGGCGGGATCATAGGTTGAAATTCATTTCATCACCTGGAGAAAAAGTCTATATTTTTACTTCCATTTTTGCACCAACGCAAATTAAAAAAAAAGTTTTTCACCGTTGGAAATGGTTTGATGAAAAAACAGATGATTGGGAGTTGATAGAAGATATTGGTTACAAAATTACTGGTGGTCGAGGAGATGGCTATCGCGGATATACATTTAAAAAGAATGTAAAAGAAGGAACCTGGAAAGTTGAAGTGATTACAGAAGAAGAATTAATTTTAGGCGTCATTGATTTTGAAATAATATTTGATGAATCAAAACAACCAAAAGGATTAATTCAAAAAATATTCTAATTCATATTTCATCTAATTTTATAGGCCTCACTTTTTATATTCTATCCTTATTAGTCTATATTGTAATAATCTTTATAAAAAACAGATAATGGATCAAGAATTTTGGTTACATCTCAAAGATGATTTTATAGATCTACTTTTGTATATCGGGCCGCGTATTATTTATGCAATTATTGCTTTTGTAATAGGCTTATTTGTCATCAAGCTTCTTATGCGATCTCTTAGGCAATTGCTTAAAAAATCAAAAACTGAACTTTCTCTACAAACATTCATAGAAAGCCTTTCCGTATTTTTACTCTGGGGAGTCCTAATTTTTATTATAGGTTCCATCATAGGGATTAAAGCATCATCTTTTTTCGCGATTTTTGGAGCCGCAGGTATTGCTATAGGTCTCGCATTACAAGGGAGTTTATCAAATTTTGCCGGAGGTGTTTTAATTCTGGTATTTAAACCTTTTAAAGTTGGTGATTTAATTGAGGTGAATGGTGTTTTGGGTTTTGTGCAACAAATTGATATCCTCTACACACGTGTCAAAACTTACGATGGACGTATCGTCACCATGCCAAATGGTAATCTTTCTAACAGCGATGTTGATAACAGAAGTATGAATCCTTATCGACGTGTTGAACTTGATTTGAAGTTTCATTATAGTGAGGATATGGGTCGCATTCGTGAAATTTTATTGAGAACTTTAAGCAAACATCCCGATATATTGAAAGATCCAGCGCCTGATGCTTGGCTCGATAAAATAGGCGAATATCAATTAGTGATTACAGCGCGTTGTTGGACAAAATCTGAAGTATTTTGGGATGTCTATTGGGATCAACTTGAGGCTGTTAAAAAAGCACTTGATGAAGAAGGTATTGAAATCCCGATTCCAAAACAAAAAATTGAAGCCAACCAATTTCAAACTGAAATTGTTTCCCATGAAAAACAGAAATAATTAAATACAATTCGTATAAAAAACTAAACCGCAGAATTGAATTTTTCAAAGCTGCGGTTTTTTAATTTTATTTCTAAAACTTATTCTATGCTTGCGCTTGATGTAGGGAATCGACGATCTACTTTTTTAAGTAATCCTTGTAAAACTTTTCCAGGGCCAACTTCTGTATAAGACTCCATACCATCTTCAAGCATTTGCTTCATGATTTGTGTCCATTTGACAGGTGCTGTAAGCTGCGCGATTAAATTCTTTTTAATCTCCTCAGGGTCTGTTACAGCTGTTGTTGTCACATTTTGATAAATAGGACAATTGGGTTGGTTAAAAGTTGTTTCCTCAATCGCCTTTGCTAATTCTTCTCGTGCAGGCTCCATTAGTGGAGAGTGGAAAGCACCACCAACAGGAAGCAACATGGCGCGTTTTGCACCTTTTTCTTTTAAAACTTCGCAAGCTTTTTCTACAGCTTCAGTTTCTCCAGAAATGACTAATTGTCCTGGACAATTGTAATTGGCAGGGACGACGACACCATCAATTGTTTGACAAACATCCTCTACGATATCATCTTCCAAACCTAAAACAGCAGCCATTGTTGATGACTGATTTTCACAAGCTTTCTGCATGGCAAGTGCTCTTTTATGAACAAGTTTTAGCGCATCTTCAAAAGATAAAGTTCCATTAGCCACAAGCGCTGAAAATTCTCCTAAAGAATGTCCAGCAACAAGATCTGGTTTAAAATCTTCACCCATCAATTTACTTAAAATAACTGAATGCAAAAAGATGGCAGGTTGTGTCACTTTTGTTTGCTTGAGGTCTTCTGCAGAGCCTTCAAACATAATATCTGTAATGTTAAAACCTAATATTTTGTTTGCTTTTTCAAATAGTTCTTGAGCCTCTGGCGACTTTTCATAGAGATCTAATCCCATTCCTGAAAATTGTGCACCTTGACCTGGAAAAACGTATGCTTTCATAAATTCTTTGTTTTATCAAAAGCAAATGTAGTCAGTTTCTTACTTTATGGCAATTTTATTTTTATTTAAGCATATTTAGAGATGATATCTTGACATCTTGAAAAATAAGCTTGACCAAAACAATTGAGATGGACGAGTAAATAATAAAGCTGATAAACATCTAAATGATCTTTTTCTTCTCGCGCTTCTGGCAGAATTTCATAGTAACTTTCAAAAGCTTCTGATGAAAATCCACCGAAAAGTTTCATCATTGCAAGATCAAAATTTTTGAGGCTGTATGAAATGGCAGGATCAATTAAACAAAAACCTTCTTTCCTTGAATATAAATAATTTCCTGACCATAAATCGCCATGAATTAAACTGGACTTTTGTTCAGGAATCAGATGTTCGATTTGCTTTAAGAAAGAATCTATCTGTTTAAGATCGTACTTTTTCTGAAGTGCCAAGTTGAGTTGAGGTAACAGACGTTGATTAATCAGAAAGTCAACGGCTGATGTTTCAGTTGAGTTGCTTTGCTTTAATTGGCCGATGTAATTGTCTTCATTTAAGCCAAAATCATCTTTGCTGAGCTGATGTAATTCTGCCAATTGCTGACCAAAATTAGAATAATCCGATGCTTGATGTGAATTGATATAATTTAAAATCAAATATTGAAATTGATGATGCTCCCCAACTTTGAAAACTTCAGGAATATAAAAAGTATTCGTTTCTCGAAGCTTTTCTAAACCATTAGCTTCTCGCTGAAGCATGTCAGGAAAACGATGTTTGCGATTGATTTTAATCACAAGTTTTTCTGAAGTTGTTTCTAATAAATATGTTTGATTGATATCTCCGCCGTGTAGCTGTTTTGCTGAGCGCAATTCTATTTTATCATCTTGAGCTATTTTTGTGAGGAGCTCACGCATAATTAAACTCTTTTGAAAGTTTGGTAGGTGAAAGCGTAATCATGTTTTTCATCCTTAGCATGAAATTCTTCCTTGATAACTTGCCATTTTTGGTCGCTGATTTTAGGAAAAAAAGTTTCAGCATCATCAAAATCTGCATGAACTCTTGTGATTTCAAGTTCATCAATTTTTTCCATGGCTTCTTTATATATTTCTCCACCACCAATTATGTATGCTTTTTCTTCCTGTGTAGGAACAGCATTTATAGCCTTTTCTAAACTATCAACAACAATATGAGAATCGTTGGTTTGATAATCTTTTTGTCGTGTAATAATCACGTGAGTGCGATTTGGTAAGGGTTTAGGGAAAGACTCAAATGTTTTGCGACCCATGATGATATAATGTCCAGATGTTGTTTTTTTAAAATGTTTAAAATCATCTGGTAAATGCCACATCAAAGTGTTGTCTTTACCAATAGCATTGTTTTCTGCAATGGCAGCGATGGAGATAAGTTTTGTCATAACTAAACTGAAACTTGACCTTTTATTAATGGGTAAGGATCGTAATTTTTTAAAGTGAAATCCTCGTATGTAAAATCAAAAATAGAGGAAACATCAGGATTCATTTCCATTTTAGGCAAAGCTTTAGGTTCTCTCGAAAGCTGAAGTTTCACTTGCTCAAAATGGTTATTATAAATATGTGCATCACCAAAAGTATGAATGAAATCTCCATTTTCAAAACCACAAACCTGCGCAATCATCATTGTTAGTAAAGCGTAAGATGCGATATTAAAAGGCACGCCAAGAAAAATATCAGCGCTACGTTGATAAAGCTGACAAGATAGTTTATTATCAGCCACATAAAATTGAAAGAATGCGTGGCAAGGAGGTAAAGCGGCTTTGTCATTGGCGACATTTTCAGCAAAACTCTGTGAAGTATCTGGTAAAACACTCGGGTTCCATGCCGAAATCAGCATGCGTCTGCTATTAGGATTTTTCTTTAAAGTGTCGATTAATTCTTTGATTTGATCTATTTCTTCGCTGTTCCAGTTACGCCATTGATGTCCGTAAACAGGTCCTAAATTTCCATGATCATCAGCCCATTCATTCCAGATTCTAACGCCGTTTTCTTTTAGGTATTTGATGTTCGTATCACCTTTTAAAAACCAAAGTAATTCATGAATAACAGATTTAACATGGATTTTTTTTGTTGTGACTAAAGGAAAACCTTCAGCCAAGTCAAAACGCATTTGATAGCCAAAAACACTTCGCGTTCCAGTTCCTGTTCGGTCACCTTTGTCAGTGCCGTTTTCGAGAACATGTTTTATTAAATCGTGATACTGTTTCATGAGAATTATTATTAAGAATGAACTTAACCAATTATCATCCCTGCAATTGTCGCAGACATTAATGATGCTAAAGTTCCACCGATCAAGGCTTTAAATCCAAATTCTGATAATGTTTTTCTTTGTCCTGGAGCTAATGAGCCAATGCCACCAATTTGAATACCTATGGAAGCAAAGTTGGCAAAACCACAAAGCATATAAGTTGCCATGATAATTGACTTTTCATAACCTAAACTAATTGCATTTGAAGCATCTTTAAGTTCAGCAAGTTGAATATAACCAACAAATTCACTAGCTGCTAGTTTGATGCCAAGGAGTTGCCCCATCAGCATCACATCTTCTTTGGCAACACCAATAAGCCACATAAGTGGAGCAAAGACAGTTCCTAAAATAGCTTCTAAAGAAAAACTCTCATAAGGTGAATTTTCAGCGATGAGTCCGTTTAAGGAAGTCCAATCACCAACAACGCCAAGACCATAGTTGATCATCGCAATTAAAGCGACAAAAACGAGTAGCATCGCACCAACGTTAGCAGCAAGTTTTAAACCTTCTGTTGTACCGTTGGCAATCGCATCCAACATATTTGATCCGATTTTATCAATTGAGACTTCAACTTTAGGATTGACTTTATCTTGTTGTGGGTAAAGTATTTTTGAAATAACAATGGCGCCAGGGGCTGCCATGACTGAAGCTGCCAATAAATGTTTTGCAAAAGCCAAACGTGCAACAGGATCATCGCCACCTAAAAAACCAATGTATGCTGCCAAAACTCCACCAGCTACAGTTGCCATTCCGCCAATCATCACAAGTAAAATTTCAGATCTTGTCATACGTTCTAAATAGGCTTTAATCATCAAAGGAGATTCGGTTTGACCTAAGAAAATATTTCCTGCGACACTCAAACTTTCGGCGCCTGAAATTCCTAAAACTTTTGTCAATACTTTTGCCATCCCTTTGACAACAATTTGAATAACGCCCAAGTAAAAAAGAAGAGAGGTTAAGGCTGAGAAGAAAATGATGGTTGGTAACACTTGAAATAAAAAGATGTAACCATAACTTTCAACATCCATCAAACCGCCAAGTAAAAACTCACTTCCTGCTGCAGTAAATTCTAAAATTTTGACGAAAATATTTCCGACAAATTCAAACCCAGCTTGTACAAAGCCAATTTTTAAAACACCGATAGCAAGGAGTAGTTGAGCTGTTAAACCAGCGCCAACTGTTTTCCAGTTGATGGCTTTTTTATTCGATGAAAACAAATAGGCGATGAATAAAATACTGATCATTCCTAAAACGCCACGCCATAAGCTATTAAAACTAAAACCTTGATGCGGAATTGTTTCTTTTATGTTTGCAGCAGCTTCATCATCCTCTTGAGTTGGGATTTTTTGAAGTTCAGGTGTTTTGATAAAACCTAAAGTTTCTGTATTGTTTGATATCTGAAGTCCAGAGTCTTTTTGATCAATTTTATAGGCTTGGTAAGAAAGGCCATTAATTGGATTTTTAAAATAAATCGAGTCATTCTTAACGATGAAGCTTGTTTGAAAGCTTGCTTTTTCGTTTTTAAAACTTACAATTTCTAATTTTTCAAAATCTAATTGTAATTCTTTTGCTAGAGAGTCTTTGTCCGACTCTAGTTCCCAATTTCCTGAGATGCTTTGACCAAAACTAAAGCTTGCTAAAACTAAAGCACAGCTTAAAAAAATGTTTTTCATATTTTAACTTCTTTTCGAAATCTCGTCTCTTAATTTTGCAGCTTTCTCATAATTTTCTTCTTTCACAGCTTTATTTAAAAGCTCATTGAGCTGATTTTGGCTTAAGTGTGATAATTCGTTTTCTGAAGATTCTTCCTCAAAATAATCAACATCTTCAATCTGTTCATCTTCGGTTTGTTTTTCTTTCATTGTTGATTTCTGAAGCTCTATTCCTGCTTTATCTAATATGTTAGGATAGGTGAAAATCGGTGCGTTAAACCTTAATGCTAATGCAATGGCATCACTTGTTCTTGCATCAATAATTTCTTCTTTGTCATTGTTTTCACAGATTAAACTTGAGTAGAAAATACCATCAATCAATTTATGGATGATGACTTTTGTAACCTTGAGTTGAAATCGATCTGCAAAGGTTTTAAACAAATCATGTGTCAAAGGTCTTGGAGGTTTAAGCTCTTTTTCTAACGCAATTGCAATTGATTGTGCCTCAAAAGCCCCGATAACAATTGGTAATTGCCTTTTTCCATCCTCTTCGCTTAACAATAATGCATAAGCACCAGTTTGCGTTTGGCTGTAAGAAATTCCTTTGATGTTGAGCGTAATTAATTCCATTATTTGTTCTCTTGATGACCTAAAGATAAAAAAGGGCAATCTAAATAAAAAGGCATTTATTTAGATTGCCCTTTAGAAGGGCACAATTTATAAAAATTATGCGTTATTCGCTTTGAATTCTTTGAGTTTTTCAATCAATTTTGGGACAACTTCGAAAGCGTCTCCTACGATGCCGTAATCAGCAGCTTTAAAGAATGGTGCTTCATCGTCATTATTGATGACAACTTTTGTTTTTGAAGCACTGACACCTGCTAAATGCTGAATTGCACCTGAAATACCGATTGCGATGTAAAGATTAGATGCAACAGGCTTTCCTGTTTGTCCAACGTGTTCAGCATGTGGTCTCCAACCCATATCACTCACTGGTTTAGAGCACGCTGTTGCTGCGCCAAGAACTTCAGCCAATTCTTCAATCATTCCCCAGTTTTCAGGGCCTTTTAAACCACGACCTCCTGAGACAACAATTTCTGCATCAGCGATGCTCACTTTATCAGTATTTTTATCAATAGACTCGACATTAATACCGAAATTTTCATCGCTTACTTGCGCTTCAAATTCAATTTTTTCGAGTTCTGATTTATTTTCTTTTAAACCAAATGCATTATTTGATAAACCGATAATCTTAACATCAGTGTCAATTGAGGTTTGGTTAAATGCTTTGTTTGTAAAGGCTGTTCTTTTAACAGTAAAACCACCATCTGTTTGAGGAAGTTCAGTGACGTTTGAAGCATAGCCTGCTTCTAAATCAACAGCTAAAAGTGGCGCTAAATATTTAGCGTTGGCACTTTGACTCAAAACAACAACTTTAGATCCTTCTTGCTTTGCTGCATTTTTTAATGTTTCTGCATAAGCATCAGCACTAAATTTAGCTAATTTATCATTTTTAACTTCTAAAACTTTATCAATACCATAGTTGGCAAGTTCGTTAGTTGATTCTGCGTTTATTGTGACGGCTACAGCTTTTTCGCCAAGTTGGTCCGCAACAGCTTTTGCATAAGAAGCAACTTCAAATGCAGATTTTTTAAGCTGACCGTTTTCTGTTTCTGTATAAACTAAAATAGACATAATTTTCTGGATTTAAATAGCTTTCGCTTCGTTATGTAATAAGTCGATGAGTTCGTCAATGTTGTCTGCATCAACCATTTTGATATCTCCTTTTGGAGCTGGTTTTTCAAACTTTTTAGTCGAAGCTTGAGAGTTTGCTCCAACAGGTTCAACAACATTTAAAGGCTTTTTACGCGCCATCATAATTCCTCTCATGTTTGGAATTTTCAAATCGCTTTCTTCAACCAAACCTTTTTGACCGCCAATCACTAATGGAAGGCTTGAGGTTAAAGTTTCTTTACCGCCGTCAATTTCACGGACAGCAGTTGCTTTATCACCATCAACTTCTAAACTTACACAGGTATTGATGAAATTAGCGTCGATTAATTTTGCTAACATCCCTGGAACCATTCCACCATTATAATCAATAGATTCACGTCCAGCAATAATTAAGTCGTAACCACCATCTTTTGCAACTTTTGCCAATTCTTTTGCAACTTGAAAGCCTTCTAAAGCTTCAGTATCAACACGAATTGCAGTGTCAGCACCAATTGCTAAAGCTTTACGGATAGTTGGCTCTGTATCTTTGCCACCAACAGTGACGACATCAACGCTAGCGCCTTGTTTTTCCTTAAACCACATAGCTCTTGTTAAGCCGAATTCATCATTTGGGTTGATCACAAATTGAACACCGTTTGTGTCGAATTTCGTGTCATCTTCCGTGAAATTTATTTTTGAAGTTGTATCAGGAACATGACTTATACATACTAATATTTTCATCTTAAAAAGATTTTATCATTTTTACTTCTGCGAATATAAATTTTTTAGACTAAATTTCCTATGCATGCATAATAAATATTTCTAAAAATCTTTTAGCAAATCGACAATTGAATTAGTATTTTTGTCAATTCAAGAAATTAAAAGTTTAAAAGCATAATGAGAACAATCCAATTTAGAGAAGCTATAGCGGAAGCCATGAGCGAAGAAATGCGAGCAGACGAATCTGTTTATTTAATGGGGGAAGAAGTTGCTGAGTACAATGGTGCTTATAAGGCTTCAAAAGGTATGTTGGACGAATTTGGTCCTAAACGTGTGATTGATACACCAATTGCTGAGCTTGGTTTTACAGGTATTAGTATTGGTGCGGCAATGAATGGCAACCGACCGATTGTCGAGTTCATGACCTTTAACTTCTCTTTGGTTGGTATCGATCAAATTATCAATAATGCTGCTAAAATGCGTCAGATGTCAGGCGGACAATTTAATATTCCTATTGTTTTTCGTGGGCCAACGGCTTCAGCAGGGCAGTTAGGAGCGACGCACTCACAGGCTTTTGAAAGCTGGTATGCAAATACGCCAGGGCTTAAAGTGATTGTTCCTTCTAATCCTTATGATGCTAAAGGCTTACTGAAATCAGCAATCCGTGATGATGATCCTGTTATTTTTATGGAAAGTGAGCAGATGTATGGTGATAAAGGTGAAGTGCCTGAAGAAGAATATACAATTCCTATCGGGAAAGCTGACATTAAAAGAGAAGGAAGTGATGTAACAATTGTTTCTTTCGGAAAGATTATTAAAGAAGCTTATAAAGCTGCAGATCAATTAGCTGAAGAAAACGATGTTTCTTGTGAGGTGATTGATATCAGAACTGTTCGTCCGCTTGATTATGACACAATTATTGAATCTGTTAAGAAAACAAACCGCTTGATTATTTTAGAAGAAGCTTGGCCTTTTGGTAATGTGTCAACCGAAATCACTTATCAAGTTCAAGATAAAGCTTTTGATTATTTAGATGCTCCTATTGTTAAGATAAATACCGCTGATACACCAACACCATATTCTCCTAATTTATTAAAAGAATGGTTGCCAAATAGTGATGATGTCATCAAGGCGGTGAAGAAAGTTTTATATATTTAAATTATAATATTTCAAATTTTTAAGCTTCATTTGCATTCGCTTGTAAATGAAGCTTTTTACTTTATATGAAGAAATTTCTTGTTCTTTTTACACTCCTTTTTTCTGTCGTTAGTTTTGCGCAAACAAAAGTGAGCGGCCGTGTTTTTGACGAAGATGGAGAGCCAGTCCCTTATGCCAATGTTATTTTGGTTGATTCTAATATAGGAACAATCACTAACGAAAACGGAAAATTTTATTTGGAATCTGATAAAAAATACAATTTACTGAGGGTTTCTTTCGTCGGTTTTAAAACCCAAGATATTGAGCTCACAAAGTCTTCTACCTACAATTTAGAAATTACTTTGCCTAGTGATTCTGAAGCACTTCAAGAAGTGATTGTTTACAGTGGTAAAACTTCAAAGAAGAATAATCCCGCCATTGATATTCTTCGTAAAATATGGGAAAATAAACGTCAAAACGGTGTCAAGCAATTTGATTATTACGAGTACGACAAATATGAAAAACTCGAATTTGATATTAATACAATAGACAGTTCATTGATCAATTCCAAAATTTTTAATGGAATGGAGTTTATTTTTGATCAAGTCGATACAAATGCTGTGACTGGTAAAACATATCTACCAATTTTTCTGAATGAAGCACTTTCAGCAGTTTATGGCTCAAATGTTCACAATAAAGAAAAAGAAGTTTTAAAAGGAAATAAAAACTCAGGCTTTAGCGATAACCAAAGCTTGATTCAGTACATCAAGGATCTCTATAACGATTACGATATTTATAATAACTATATCAAGTTTTTTGATAAAAGTTTTGTGAGTCCGCTATCAAGAACTGGAATTGATAATTACAATTATGTGTTGTCAGATTCAGCTTATATTGGCGATAAATATTGCTATAAAATTGTTTACTATCCCCGTCGAAAAGGCGAACTGACTTTTAAGGGTGATTTTTGGGTGAATGATACAACATGGGCGATCAAGGAAATCAATATGACGATGAATAAAGGCGCCAATATTAACTGGGTAAAAGAGGTTTATATTGAACAAGAATTTGATGTGCTTAATGATTCTATTTTCCTGATTACACGAGATCACTTTATGACGGACTTTACTTTTAGAAAAAAAGAAGAGTCACGTGGGGTTTATGGGAAAAGAACAACGCTTTACGATCATTATAAATTTGATGTTGATAGACCTAAAGAATTCTATAAAAACCAATCTGAAATATATAACGATAGTGTCTATTTCAGAGAAGATGAATTCTGGGATAAAAACAGAATGGAATCTTTAAATAAAGATGAACGCCAAGTTTATAAAATGCTTGACACGCTTAAAACAGTAGATGCTTTTAAACGTATTTACAGTATAGGTACTGTTTTGGCAACGAATTATTGGGAGTTTGATGGCTGGGATTACGGTCCAGTTTTTTCAACTTTTGGATTTAATGATGTTGAAGGTGTAAGATTACGAGCTGGTGGAAGAACATACCAAAGCCAGAATGACAGATTTAGATTGCAAGGCTTTTTGGCTTACGGTTTTAAAGATGATAAATTCAAATATGGCGCTTCTGCAAAATATTTAATTGATATCCCAACACGCTTAACTATTGAAGGCGGAAACCGGCGTGATGTTGAGCAACTCGGTGCAAGCTTAACCAATACATCAGATGTACTTGGGCGAAGCTTAGCGTCATCATCAGTCTTAACAGTCGGCTCTAACTCGAGTTTAACGAATATTAATCTGACGAGTTTGGCTTTGTCTTTTGAGCCATTCGAAAATTTTAAAGTGCGATTTGGGTCAACTTACAGAACCTTAGAGTCAGCTTCAAAGGATTTTAGCATTGCTTATTACGAGGATGAAGCGCAAACAGAAATTTCTAAAGTGACCAAACAAACCGAGTTTTCCACACTCATTAAATATACACCTGGTCGGAAAACAACGGGTTATGGAGTAGAGCAGTTTGTCCTGAATGATGAAGATTATGCGGAGTTATTTTTAAATTTCTCACATGGAATGTCAGGGCCATTCGGAAGTGATTTTGATTATGATAAAGTTCAGTTTTTCTATCGTCAGCCGATTCAAGTTGGAGGTTTTGGTAAATTTACATCCACCTTTGAAGCCGGTAAAACCTATGGAGAAGTCCCGCTTGGTTTGTTAGATGTTGTTCCTGGAAACCAAACTTTATTTTCGATTTTAGGAACTTTTCCTTTATTAGATTACTATGAGTTTGTGACAGATTCTTATGTGAGTTTGCACATGGAACACAACTTCAATGGACGTTTATTTTCAAGAATTCCGGGATTAAGAGATTTAGATTTACGTGAAATTATTAGCTTTCGAGCAGTTTATGGCGAGTTGTCAGATGAAAATAAAGCACTCAATGCTTCGTTTACAAACCCTGTTTTGGTTGCGCCAGACAGAAAGCCTTATTGGTCGTATAGCTTTGGTGTTGGCAATATTTTTAGAATTTTCCGACTCGATTTTCACTTCAGAGGAAACTACAGGTCACTACCAGATGTTCGAAATTTTGGAATGACTGGCGGTTTCGGTTTTTATTTTTAAGTTAAAAAGACTTTAATATCCAAAGATTTCTTAATTTTGCAAGCCTATATTTTTTCATATAATTTAATTACAGAAATATGACTTTTGACGCTTTTATAGAGATTCCAAGAGGAAGTAGAAATAAATACGAATTTGATTTTGATACCAAAAGAATTCGTTTTGACAGAATGTTACATACATCAATGATTTATCCAGCTGATTATGGTTTTGTACCAGAAACATTAGCTTTAGACAAAGATCCACTTGACGTTTTAGTGTTTTTTACAAATCCAGTCATCCCTGGTTGTGTTGCTGAAGTAAAACCAGTTGGTGTTTTACACATGACAGATGAGAAAGGACCAGACGAGAAGATTATCTGTGTGCCAATTGATGATCCAATGTCTGAGGCAATCCAGAAATTTTCAGATATCAATCCACATTTAACAAGAGAAATTAAGCATTTCTTTACTGTTTATAAAGATTTAGAAGACAAAGAAGTTACAATTGGTGATTGGGGAGATGAAAATGAAGCAAAAGAGCTTGTTGAAAAAGCGATTAAGCGTTACGAAGAGAGTGATAAAGTAAAAAATAACTTTAGCATTTAAGTTTAAAGTCAATTTTTAAGAGATAATAAACCACCCTCATCACGACGGTGGTTTTTTGATTAATAACCTTTTTAAAAAACTTCGCAAATAGAATACAAATCCGTATTTTTGTGCTCAAAATCAATTTAAGATTATGTTTGATAGTTTAAGCGATAAGTTAGATAAGGCATTTCACGTCCTTAAAGGACATGGGCAAATTACTGAAGTCAATGTAGCAGAAACATTAAAAGAAGTCAGAAGAGCTTTAGTTGATGCCGATGTGAACTTTAAAATTGCAAAGAATTTTACAAACACGGTAAAAGAAAAAGCACTAGGGCAAGATGTATTGAATACATTAAAACCAAACCAAATGATGGTCAAAATCGTGAAAGACGAATTGACCGAATTGATGGGCGGTGATGCTGAAGGTGTTGATTTAAGCGGTCAGCCAAGTGTTATTTTGATGTCTGGTTTACAGGGGTCTGGTAAAACAACTTTCTCAGGGAAACTTGCAAACTTTCTTAAAAATAAAAAGACAAAAAAACCATTATTAGTTGCTTGTGATGTTTACCGTCCTGCAGCGATTGATCAGCTTCACGTTGTTGGTGAGCAGATTAATGTTGATGTTTTTTCAAATAAAGAAGAGAAAAATCCAGTAAAGATTGCTGAAGCAGCCATTGCTCACGCAAAAGAAAACGGACACAATGTCGTCATTCTCGATACCGCTGGTCGTTTAGCAATCGATGAACAAATGATGAATGAAATCTCCGAAATTCATCAAACCATTAAACCACAAGAAACACTTTTTGTTGTTGATGCCATGACGGGTCAAGATGCTGTTAATACAGCAAAAGCCTTTAACGATGTGCTTGACTTTAACGGTGTTATTCTAACAAAACTTGATGGTGACACGCGTGGAGGTGCTGCAATTTCTATTAAATCAGTAGTTGATAAACCGATCAAATTTATCGGTACTGGTGAGAAAATGGATGCGATTGATGTTTTCCATCCATCACGTATGGCCGATCGTATTTTGGGAATGGGTGATGTCGTATCTCTTGTTGAAAGAGCACAAGAACAATATGATGAAGAGGAAGCGAGAAAGATTCAAAAGAAAATTGCGAAAAACAAATTTGGTTTTGATGATTTCTTAAAGCAAATCCAGCAAGTCAAGAAAATGGGAAGCATGAAGGATTTGATGGGAATGATCCCAGGTGCTGGCAAGATGATGAAAAACATGGATATTGATGATGATGCTTTTAAGCATATTGAAGCAATTATTCACTCAATGACGCCAGATGAACGCTCAAATCCTAATGTGATTAACGCCAGCCGTAAAAGAAGAATTGGAAAAGGTTCAGGAACTTCAGTTCAAGAAGTGAATCAGCTTTTAAAACAGTTTACTCAAATGAGTAAAATGATGAAGATGATGCAAGGCGGTGGTGGTAAAAAAATGATGCAAATGATGAAGAATATGAAGTAGCAACTCCCGAAGAAACAACATAACACAACATAACATGACAATTTTAGACGGAAAAAAAGTAAGTAACGACATCAAAAATGAGATAAAGGCTGATGTCGATCAAATGATTGCTAAAAATGAAAAAGTGCCTCACCTTGCAGCAGTTTTAGTTGGGAATGATGGTGCTAGCATGACTTACGTGAACAGTAAAGTTAAAGCTTGCGAACGCGTTGGTTTTAAATCGACTTTAGTCAAATTGTCGAGCACAATCAGTGAGCTTGAGCTTTTAGAGCAAATCAAAAAATTGAATGAAGATGATGATATAGATGGCTTTATCGTTCAGTTACCCTTACCAAAACAAATCGATACGCAAAAAGTATTGATGACTGTTGATCCTGATAAAGATGTTGATGGTTTCCATCCAACAAACTTCGGTAAAATGGCATTGGATATGACAAGCTTCATTCCAGCAACGCCATTTGGAATCTTAGAATTACTTGAGCGCTACAATGTAGAGACTAACGGAAAACATACAGTTGTGATTGGAAGAAGTCACATTGTTGGTAGACCGATGAGTATTTTGATGGGACGAAAAGGCTTTCCTGGAAACTCAACTGTTACTTTAACGCACAGTCACACCAAAAATATCACGCAAATTATCAGTCAAGCTGATATTGTTATTTCGGCTTTAGGGAAACCAAATTTTTTAAAGGCAGAGATGGTTAAAGACGATGTTGTTGTGATTGACGTCGGTATTACACGTGTGCCTGATGAAACTAAGAAAAGAGGTTACAGAATTACTGGTGATGTAGATTATGAAAATGTGAGCAAAAAAGCATCTCACATCACGCCTGTTCCTGGCGGCGTCGGACCAATGACAATTGCGATGTTATTAAAAAACACGCTTTTGGCACGCGAACTTCATCGTATACGTCAAAATTCTTAAAAAACTTTATATTTTATAAAATAGCACCTAGTCAATTGATATTTCAGTTGACTCAGGTTGCTCTTTTGCCCAAGCTCTATAACTTTCAATATCGTCTCCGATAAATTTTAGCGCAAAATTCACGATTGTAATATCATCTAAATAACCAAGAAATGGGATGAAGTCGGGAACTAAGTCAAGCGGATTAAGGATATATAATAGACTAAAAGCAATAGCTGAAACCGTTTTCCAAGGCAAGTCTTTATAATGTCCATTTTTATAGTCAAGCAACATTCTTAAGAGCGTTTTGACATCTTCTTTAAGAGGTGCCCAATTTCTGTTCTTGATTTTATCTAAAATCCCTTCAGAACTATCAACCGCTTTGTCAATATCATCATGTGATATTTTTTTAGATTCAGCAGAAAAATATTCTTCATCAATATTTTCATTGTTCTTTTTGTTCTGGTACTGATTCTTCTGGTAAGTCTTCATTCAATTCTTTTTTCTGTTTTTTATTTTCAATTTCACCATATTCTTTTTTGTAAATTTTGACAATTAAAAAGAAAAGTGATAGTAATAGTGGACCAAAAATCAAGCCAATAAACCCGAAAAGTGGCACACCGATCACAACACCGATAAGCGTGATTAAAGGGTGTTCATCAGCCATACGTTTTAGCACATATAATCTTACTAAATTATCTGAAGAGCCGACAATAACAAAACCATAAATAATCATTCCTACAGCAGCGGCAGCATCACCTTGATAAAATAGTAAAACTGTTGCGGGAATAATCCCTATCGCTGTACCAATAAAAGGAATCATGGAGCCAATGGCGGTAATAACAAACCAAAAAAACGGTTCTGGCACGCCAAATATCCAAAATCCAATCAGAGAGATTAAGCCTTGAAATAAAGCAACTAAGGGAATACCAATGGCATTTGCTTTTACTTTTTCGCCAGATTCTTTAGCAATTAATAAAAGGTTATCGGTGCCAATCGGAATGTAAGTTTCTAAAGAACTCGATAGTTTTTCTTGATTGAGTAACATGTAATATAAAAGGAAATACATGATACTGATCGCTATAAAAATTTCAAAAGTACTACCTGCAAAACCTTGTAAATTTTGAGTCAGCCAAGAGGTAATTGTACTAGGGTCTAAACTGGCAGCAATTTGATAATCTGTTAATTTTTCAATTTCTGCTATCTGAGAGTTTAAGGCATTGACTAATTTTTCTGAATTAGAAACAACTTTACTGATTTTCGTACTTAGCATCCATGCGACTCCTAGGAAGGGAAGAAGAATTAAAATGAAAGATGAGACCAATAAAATAGTGACAGAGATCGATTCGTTTATACCTCTGTTTGTCATTTTTTTCATCACACGACGTAATAAAACATAAAATGTAATAGCGCCCAAAATTCCTGATAAGTAAGGAATAATTTCTTTGAAAATTAAGGAACCCAAACTGATGATCAAAAAGAGGATGAACAGTTGGCGTACGAGTTTTGGAGAAAGTGATTTCATTTATTTTTCGAATAATTGATTCATATTTCTGAAACTCTTAAACTCTAAAGCATTGCCGCTTGGATCCTTAAAAAACAATGTTTTTTGCTCGCCTGGTTTATCCTTAAATCTTACATAAGGTTCAATAATAAATTGGATCTCTTTTCTTTTTAAATGTGTTGCAAATCTGTCAAAAACATCCCATGGTAAAACCACGCCAAAATGTGGTACTGGTACTTGATGTGCATCTACCTTGCCATAAGCTTCATCAAAATGGTAATCTGAACTTTCATGAATGACAAATTGATGTCCAAAAAAATCATAATCTACCCAATGTGAGCTGCTTCTTCCTTCTTCAAAGTTTAGAACCTTTGTGTAAAATGCTCTACTTTCAGCTAAATTTTTGACAGGAACAGCTAAATGGAAAGGTGTCAGATGTTTCATAAGTGGTTGATTTTAGGTGTCTAAAAATAGAGATATTTTTTTAAACCTTAGCTTAATTTTATGTTTTTCAAAGCGTTGATTCTATTCGTTTGAATCATTTTCTATAAAAGAGATAATTTTCTGATCAACATCCGCATTATACAAGGAATGACCGAAGCCTTCTGTGATTAATAATTCTGAATTTTTTAAAGATTTATCAATTGCATAAGCTGAAGAAACAGCTGCTATTTTGTCACTCTTATCATGAACAACTAAACTTTTTGTTGAGATATCTTTAGCAAATTTTGCCATTGAGAATTCTTTATAAGTAAATCCGAACTTTTCCTTAAAAAAGCCTTCTAAATCTCGGATGAATGAATCACTTAAACTCAATATGTTTTGGTAATCACCAACAATATCAAGCATTTCAGAAGGCGCTCCCAAGAGCACGTTTTTCTTTATGTTTTGTTGGCCATATAAATGCTGATTGTAAATGACTGTCATCGCGCCCATGCTATGTCCGATAAGAAAATCAGGCTTGTATTTCTCAATCACATCTTTTAGAACTTTCGCATAAAGCGGCACATTGAGCGTTTTTCCGCTAGAATAGCCATGAGCTGGCGCATCAAAAGCATAAATATCAAATCCTTTTCTCTGAAATTTTTGAATCAAGTTTTTCCAACGATTCGTATTGCTATCCCAACCATGCACAAATAAAATTCGTGGTCCAGAATTCTCCCAATGATAAGTTTGTATCTCGTGTGAATGTGAAGAAATAACTTCTTTTTTGTGTGAATTTAGAAAGTCAATCTGATGTGGTTTTACATCGCCTCGTCTTGGCGTTGCAAATAAGGCGTAAGCAGTCTGCATCGCTTTCTTTTTGTTGACTAAGCGCTGTGTTTTTAATTTATAACCGATTATTTTCGGTAAATATTTATTTAGTTTCTTCTTCATTAATGCTGTCGTTAATAAGATCAATCGTTGCATTTTCGTCGTACCAGCCTAAAATATCAACGTCATCATCACTGTAGTTTTCAAACCAAAGTTGGATGATGCGTCTGGCACTTCTATAATCTGTTGAAAAATCTTTAAAATTCTCGGCTGAAATGATTTTTAATTTTTCATCAATGGGAACACCGATGATTTTGATATCCAACTCGCCTTCATCTCGCAATTTAAGATATCCTAAAGGTTTGAATTGAACAATTGTGCCAGTTTTAAGTTTTTTGCTAATCAGCAGAACATCAAGCGCATCACCATCACCACCCTCTTTTTTAGATTGAACGCTGTGCGGAATGAAACCGTAATTGCCTGGGTAACTCAGATAATTAATGTAACGATCTTTGCCGTTTTTTTGATCGATTTTAAAATCTTTCAGTTCTTTATTGTATTCGATTTTTGCGTTTGTTCCGCTCGGAATTTCAACTAACATCTGGAAAATACCTTCAGATGTTTGCGCTTTAATTTCTTTTAAAGAAATCTTTTTTTGACAAGAGAAACTGATCAGTGCAAAAACTGATACAAGAATCATTTGATTAATTCTCATCTTTATTTTTCTTCAGTAAAAGAAAACCAGAAATATTTAAAGGGCGCATCATCAGGAATTTGTGTCTTGCTTATTTTTGATGAAGAATCGTACTTTAATGAGCTTGGCAAATGCTTCTTGTCAATGACAACATAAATACCAGAATCTTTTAAATCAACGATCACATTTTTTAAGCTGTTTTGGATGAAATTGATTTTGTAGTTTTCATACAGATCTTTAAAAGTACTGCTTGCATTTAAGCCTTTATCAGTTTTGTAAGCAGAGTTTAAAATTTGGATTTCACTGATGTAACTTGTACTATCTTGAGCTTTACGTGGCTGAATTTTTAAAGCCAATTCGCCATTTTGATATACGTAATAATCATTATCTACCGCACGGAATCTATTTTTTAAGTCAGGTTTGACAATTGAATCTTGACTGAAAATACTTTCTAACTCATGCACTTCAGTTTGAGCCTTAATCTGGCCAACTTGATTTTGGCCGATTTTAAATTCATTTTGACTTTCTTGACAAGAGCTTAGGAATATTAAACTAAGAAGGAAACCGAACTGAACTATTTTTTTCATGCTAAATTTTTTCCAAAAATAATTAATCTTAGATCATAAGACTATTTTATCTAAAAAATATTGAGCTTATAAAGCTTTCAGGCAAGCATGCGAGAAATAATATTTACCTTTGCGGCATGTTGAAAAAAGAGATCGAAAACTTAGTTGATAAAGGCGAAATGTTGCCTTTGATGGAGCAATTTTATACAATTCAAGGTGAAGGACATCACACAGGTAAAGCTGCCTATTTTATTCGTGTGGGTGGCTGTGATGTTGGTTGCCATTGGTGTGATGTGAAGGAAAGTTGGAATCCGGATACGCATCCGCCAACGCATATTGACGAAATTGTTTCGCAAGCTAAAAGTTACAGTAATACCATTGTGATTACTGGTGGCGAGCCACTTACGTGGAATATGCAGCCCATCACATCGGCTCTTAAAAAAGAAGGTTTAGATATACATATAGAAACTTCTGGCGCTTATCCGCTCACTGGTATTTGGGATTGGATTTGCCTCTCGCCAAAGAAAATGAAATTGCCTCAACCTGAGGTTTATGAAAAAGCAGACGAACTTAAAGTGATTGTTTTTAATAAACACGATTTTAAATTTGCTGAAGAACAAGCCGCAAAAATCTCAGGTAATTGTCAACTTTACTTACAACCAGAATGGAGCGTGAGAGAGAAAATGATGCCGTTGATTGTGGATTATGTCATGAAAAATCCGAAATGGAAAATTTCACTCCAAACACATAAATATCTAGAGATTCCTTAAAATAAGAAGCTTTATTTTAGACGGAATTCAATTTTAATAAAAATTCATTCACTGTATTCTTAGAAAATTACTTAATATTATACTTTGTAAAGTTGTTTTATGAAGTCTAATAAATTTTTGTGCGCTTTAGTTTTTGTGTTCACTATCCAGTCAATGGTTAAGAATGAAATTAAAGTCATAAAAACTACCCTTGTATGGGTAGTTTTACTTTTCTCCACCCAAGTATTTTCTCAGTCTGGGACAGTTAAATATAACAACGAGGCAGAAATGTCATATTATTACAGTAATTTAAAACAAAATTATCCTGAAAAATTTAAGAAAATTCAACACTTTGCAACTTATGAGAAAAAAATGTTGAATCAAATCAATTATAAACTCGTTTTTTCCGAACATAAATCTATTTTTAAACCTATTGTTAAGAATAATGAAGAGAAAATGATTTTAACAACTCAAAAAGAAGGAGGTGTTTATTATAAAGATTCAGTATCAAATTATTTTAATACCATTAGGCGTTCTGAAACTTTTGATGTTCAACTCGCAGAAATAAAATGGGAAATTACGAGTGATTCCAAAGAGATTTTGGGTTATAAATGCTTTAAAGCAATAGGTCGTAAAAATGATATTGATTCTTTTGATTCAAGTTCTAAAATTGAAGCTTGGTTTACTGAAAAAATTAATTTATCACATGGACCAATGGGAATTAATGGATTGCCTGGCTTGGTTTTGGAAGCACACTTTGATCATTATCATTTTTACGCAACAGAAATTAAATTTGAATCTCACAAAGAAATCTCCAAGCCCATTGAAGGTAAATCAATCGACGAAAATCAATACATCAAACTTATTAGATAATTAAAATGAAAAAATTACTATTTATTACAGGAATCATCGCACTAACTTTTCAATTTTCACAAGCTCAAAGTGCTAAAATTACTTATAAAAATGAATTAACAGTCACTAAAGAATTGGAAGAGCTGAAAGAAAAGGATCCAAAAAAGTATGAACGATATTCATTTATGATTAAAAAAATGAATGAAAGAACAAAGCAATTAAGGTATACGCTTAAATTTAATGATCTTCGATCAGAATTTAAAACAAATCCGAAGATGGCAAAAGGTGATGATGCTGTTTCAAATATGTCTATATCGCAGAGCGAATATTTTTATGACTTGAGTAATAATAAGCGTTATCAAAAAAATAATATTTCGGGTAAAGAGCTTTTAATAAATAAAGAATCTATTTCATGGGAAATTTTGCCAGAAACAAAAGTTATCAGGGGTTACAAGGTTAGAAAAGCAGTAGCTGGTCAAACATTTTTTAGCATTGATAGAGAAAGTGGAGAATTGAAAGAAAAAGAACAGCCAGTCACGGCGTGGTTTACGACACAATTGCCATTTGCTTATGGGCCAGAAAATTACGGAGGCTTGCCAGGTCTAATTTTAGAGCTGAAAACTCAAGGAAAAAATTATAGCGTAGAGAAATTAGAAATTGATGAGGATAAAGATTTAGAAATTAAATTTCCGAATTTAGATAAAGCTTTATCAGAAAAAGAAGCAGCATTAATGATGCATAAAGCTGCTGCCAAGATGTTTGGAAGATGATAATGACGAGATAATTAAAACACATCAACAATGAGATACCTCATCATATTTTTAATTTCCTTTCAATGCTTTTCGCAGAATGGCATTGAAGTGATTTACAAATACGAATCTAATTTTCAAAAAGAAATTCCTGAAGATGCTTTTTATGGAAAAGTTTTAAAAGCTGCCAAGAAAATATTACCTAATTATGATTTTAAGCTATTGGCAAATGAAAATAAGTCTATTTATTTTTTGAAAAAAGGAATGTCTAATGATGCTTATCCTGAAAAGTTTGAAGCAATGATTTTGGGTACAGCAAACTCTAATAGCGTATTTTATGCGGATTTATCTCAAAATACTTTTGTCGAGCAAAAAAACGCTTTTGGTAAATTGTATAAAATAATTAGCGATTTTGATATTTATAACTGGAAAATTGTTGATGAGTTTAAAACAATATCAGGCTTTAAAGCACAAAAAGCAACATTGAGTTATAATGTAGGAAATGGACAAAATAAAAAGCAAAACAGAGAGATCGTGGCTTGGTTTGCGCCAGAAATCAATTACCCTTTTGGTCCTGTCGGATTTAGAGGTCTACCAGGCTTGATTTTGGAATTAAATGTCAATTGGGATTATGCTTACAGATTTAAATTGAATAAAATTGATTTTACTGATTCAAAATTAGAAATCAATAAACCTGAAAAAGGTGAACTTATCAATCTTGAAGATTTTAAAAAATTAAAAAGATGAAATAGTAAAAACTTCTTCTAACTTTTTATTAATAAGAAATCCCTATGAAATATCTAATAATCACTTTCTTTATCTTGATGGCTAGCTTAACAATGCAAGCGCAAAACTATGAACTAACATACATAGCTAGTTTTGATAAAGAGGTTATGCTTGATAGATTAGATAAAACTGAAAAAGAATTAAAAGAAAAATCAACGACAAGAAGATTTTTTAAGGAAGCACAGCCGATCGAATTTAAAATAATTGCGAACTCAAAAGCGGCATATAGTTATAGAGAGAGCCAAATGGAGTCAGACCATATTAAGATTAATATCAACAACGCACTTTATAATGAGAATAATAAATACTATTTAAACTTCACAGAGAATGAATATGTTTTTAAAAAACGCCATAGTTCAAAAGTTTATCGTGTTAGTTTTCAGCCTCATGAATATGAGATATTAAGCGATAAAGCTAAAGTAATCAATGGTTTTAATTGTCGTTTGGCTCTTGTGAAAGATGAAAACATCAAAGTTTGGTTTACCATGGATTATCCTCTTAACATCGGCCCTAAGAAATACATCGGTTTACCAGGTTTAGTTGTGAAAGTTTTAGAAAATACTATGATTAATTATGAGCTAAAATCTATCAAAGAAACAAAAACACAAATTAAAACATTTGACCCAACCCAAGAAGTGATAACCGAAAAAGAATATAAGGAGATGATGGATAAAATGAGTCAAGGTTTGTTTGAAAAATAATTTTTCACTAAACTATACTTTAACCAGTATTTCTTTTAATAAAACGTTGATGATTAAGCGTTGAAAAACACATCAAGAATGTTAAAAAATTAAAAAACATACATTTAACATTTAAAGTTGTCTTAAATCGTTTTTTTTTTTTAGGTTAGCTAACTCTAGCCAAAACATATCAAATGTTCTTCTAATTAATATAAAGAGGAAACGCTTTTCAAGATGAAAAGCGCTCCACAGATTAAGACATGAAAAATCACATCTCTAAGCGAATACAAAGTTACTGATTTTTCATGAAGATAAGGACAGCTTTTAGCTGAGATTTGGTCTAAGCGACCATAAAAATTTAAATATTTTAAGATAAATAACATGAAAAAGTTTTTTTCAATAATCGCAATTGGTGCGATGACAATAGGAATGAGTAGTTTTGATTCCGAAGAAATATATCAAGAAGATTGTGATGTTGCTTATAATGAATTACATGATTTTGCCGTCAATAATGGAGCAACTGATGAAAGTGCTAAAGCAGCAGCTGGTAACTATTGGGCTAATTGTGTTAATAACGGAGGTAGTTCTGCGATTATGGATGCATTGAAATTTATTGGTCTAAGATAAATTTTGTAAATCAAATTCATTTATGAAAAATCACTTTATTATAATTGTCCTTTTATTCAACTTAGTGAGTTATGCTCAGAGTTATCAAATCGAGTATCAGGCAAAGGTTGAAGGTTATGATCTTGACACAAAGAAAGGACGAGAACTGAGTAGTTCAGTGAGAACTTACTTGTTGAATACCAATCAAAAGATGCAACAAATATCGGAAGTGCTTGTGATAAAAGTTGTTTCTGAGTCTGATAAATATCATTTATCCTATCCTAATATTATGATGAAAGACGGCTTGTCAGATTTTGATTTAACATCAACTCAAAGTTGGATTTCAATTTTTCCTGAAATTTATTATGAAGACAATACGTCTTATGGTATTTCAAAATCCTATAGTGATTGGGTGGTAAAGTCAAAATCTCAACAGTATTTTAAGTGGGACTTAACTTCTGAAACTAAATCAATACTGGGCTTTAAGTGCTATCGTGCAGTTCCTATCATGAAAGATGGTTTGAAAAAACCAGATAATGCTTACATACCTGAGGAGGTTTGGTATGCACCAGCGTTAAATTTCAGAGCTGCTCCAGCTTTATTTGCTGATGTGCCAGGAGCGATTTTGGAATACAATACCAATTCAGCAAAAATAAAGGCGATTTCTGTAAATCAAGTTGATAAAAAAGTGAAAAGGCCAAATTTTAGAAAGTATGAAATTATTGATTATAAAACATTTAATAAGAGAGTTCGTGAAGAATCTCAAAAATTCATAGGTAATTAAAAAATAAAAACATGAAAACAACAATATTAATATTAAGTATATTTTTCTTGAGTTCTACTCCCACTAACCAAACTTTAAGAGATTGTGATGAAGAAGCTTCAAGAATTTTTGATTACACCTTCCATACATCAGGTGGAGATATAATTTATTCATTTATTCAATCGAATGAATGGAGAACTTTTTGTGAAATGGATAATGAAACTGGATTTTAATTCTTTTTTGATAATTTATTTTAACCACAAGGCGGCTTTTTAAGTCGCCTTGAATATTCAAAAACATGAAAAAATTTACATTAATAATTTACTTATTCAGCATTTTTGCTGTTGCTCAAAACCACGAGATCACATACACTTATAAAGTTGAAGAGTTTGGAGCTATGGAAGGTGTTGAAAAATACATCGTTGATCACTTTAAAAATGAAGTTAAAAAGTATAATAAAATGGCTGAGTTTTTAAAACTAAAAACGATTTCTAACGGAGAGACTTATTCAACGCGATTTAATAAAATGATGCAATCAGACGAATATACCAATACAGACCTGATGTCTGTCAAAACTTTGGTGTCTTCTGTTCAGCCTATTTATTACGATAAAGGAACAAGTTTAGCTTACAACTCTGCTATTTCTAGCGTTGTTATCGAGGTGATTAATAAAGATTATGTGACTTGGGAAATCCAAAATGAAACAAAAAATATTTTAGGAATTCAATGCTATAAAGCAACACCTCAAAATAAAAATGCTAAAGCAAAATTGGTTCCTGAATATGTTTGGTTTGCACCAAGTCTCAATTTTAAAGCAAGTCCGAGTGTTTTTGGTAATTTGCCAGGCGCAGTTTTAGAAGCCAAAAAACATAATGCGCTCATTACAGCTGTCGAAATTAAAGAAACTAATAAAGAACCTAAGAGAGTCGAGCCAAAACCAGGTCAAAAGGTAATGACTTATGAAGGTTTATCAACACAAATTCTACAAACTTTGGGTAAAAACTAGACTTTTAATGAACTAGTTTAAAAATTGATAATTTAAACTTTACTAAATATAACTTTTAATGAAATATGAATTGATAGAACATGATAGTAAATTTAAGATGTTAAAAAAATAAAAAAACATACATTTAACATATAAAGTTATCTTAAATCGTTTTTTTTTTTTTTAGGTTAGCTAACTGTAACCAAAACATATCAAATGTTCTTCTAATTAAATTAAAAAGGAAACGCTTTTCAAGATGAAAAGCGCTCCACAGATTAAGACATGAAAAATCACATCTCTAAGTAAATACAAAGTTACTGATTTTTCATGAAGATAAGGACAGCTTTTAGCTGAGATTTGGTCTTAGCGACCAAGAGAATTTAAATATTTTAAGACAAATAACATGAAAAAGTTTTTTACAATAATCGCTTTAGGAGCGATGACAATAGGAATGAGTAGTTTTGAAATTAATGAAAATGTAGCAGGTGTGAACCATGAAAACAAAGACGATTGTTTTTGGGAGGCACGACAAACAAGTCATGCTTTATTTGACAGTGGATTGATTCAGCCAGATTCAGCATACAATAGAATGCGTTTAACCTTGGCTATAGCAGATGTAGAATGTTAAGAAACGAAATAAAGATTACTTTGATAGTGATTTTAATATCGCATTGTGCAGCTCTTGCGCAATGCGATTTTCAAATCAAGTATAAAGCCTCAATTAACGAGATAGTCATAGAAGATTCTATACGGCAAACAGATCAAGAAAAGCATTTTGTTTTTGCTCAAAAAATGCGAGTTAAAATCAATGCCATGTATAAAGACAAATCTTTTACCTTAGATGTTAAAAATGATGCCTCTATTTTTAAACCACCAACTTTTATGGAAGTTGATAATTCAACTGTGCTAAAATTGGCAGATCTCTTTTTAAGTTTTCCTAAAAAAGTTTATATCAATAAGACTCAAAATCTTTGTATAGAAGAAACAGATTTAGGCTTCGAGAAAGTTTATTATGAGAATAAGCAAGATATAAAGTGGCAAATATTAAAAGAAGAAAAACAAATATTAGGCTACACCGCTCAAAAAGCAATAGCTCAAGTTGATGTCAAATTTAAAGAGGACGAGACACAGGAGTTTGAAGTATGGTTTACAAAAGAGATACCCTGTGGCTTTGGTCCTTCAAATATTCACGGTTTACCAGGTTTAATATTAGAAATTAATACAAAAAATTATAATTTAAAAGCACATCAAGTTATCACACCAGCTAAGGAAACTCCAAAACCATTAAGTGAGGATTTAGTCGATAAAAATTATTTTATAAAAATGAATGACAAAGTAAAAGAAATGAAATATTGAATATCTATTACAATTAAAACACATCAACAATGAGATACTTCATCATATTATTAATTTCCTTTCAGTGCTTTTCACAACAAACATTTGTGTATAAAACAAGTGCTGAAGTTGATTATGAATCTATTAAATTAGATGAAGTAAAAAAATTAATGAGAAACGTTGAGAGTGAATTAGATGAAAATAAATTTATATTGAGCGTTTTAGATAATCAGTCTCAATTCTCTGTTTCTGCAGCCTTGAACAAAGATTCTCAAAATCTTCAGGCTCTAAAAATTGCAGAAGCAATGAGTTATGTTAGTGATCAATGGTTTTATAATTCCTTTAATGGAAGTTTGTATTTACAAACCTCTTTTATGAATTAGATATTCAATGTTCAGTTTAAAGAATTGCCAAGATGGCAGATTAAAAATGAACACAAAGTTATAGGTAAATACAAAGTAACAAAAGCAGTGACATCCAGAAAATTTATTGGATCAAATGGTGTTAAGGAAAAAGAAATTGAAGCTAGGTTTTGTAAAGACATACCTGTTTATCATGGGCCAATGGGCGCAGTTGGTTTGCCAGGCTTAGTTGTTCAATTAAGATTTCAAAATACAATTTACACTTTAGACAGTGTTGAAAATACAGTAAATCCATTAAAAAAAATTAATCAAAATGAAGTTATTTGCTCTGAGAAATTCTATGATTTAGTTGATGAAAAACTCCAAAATTATCGATAAAACAAAAATTTTAAAGTGATAGTATATTAAGTAAAACAAACTTTCGGTAAAAACTAAACTTTTAATGAACTGGATTAAAAATTGATAATTTAAACTGAACATTGAGAATCTAACGGATCAGTTCCTAGTTTACCAACAGTAGTTAATTAATAATTATGTTACAAAAAATATCATTCTGCGTTTTTTTTATATTTTTTTCTTTGACCAATAAAAGCTTTAGTCAAGATTTAATTGTAGAATATCAAAAGAGTAATTTACCAGCTTTTTTAAAGATACACGATTCAATTTCACCCAATAAAAAAGGTCAATATCTCAATTTAAGGAAAAGGATAAGTAGAAATATCGGTAAGTTCAAGTATAAGCTTGAAATCGATTCTGATAATCAGACTTCACACTTTAGCGTTATTGAAAAAATGAGTGTTAATAATCAAGAGCGTTTTGATAATCAATTAAAAGGTTTCTTATATGGTCGCTTTCCTCATTTTACAAGTCTTAAAAAAGATAGTATTTTTAACGATGTCAATTACAGAGGCCAAAACTACTTTATAAGATTAGCTAACCCATATTACAATTGGGAATTAAAAAATGAAACAAAAATTATTAATGGATTTAAATGCTATTTGGCTACTGGTGAATTTATTGAGAAAGATGCTTTATTCGCGTTTAATAATAACAAAAAAGAAGTTTTACATGCTTGGTATGCGCCAGAACTTCCATCTGGTTATGGTCCATCCAGGTTTACAGGTTTGCCAGGAATGGTACTCCAAGCTGGAAATCAATATTTTGAATATTCTGTTACAAAAATTAAAGAATCAGATGTCAATGTGCAATTACCATCTAAACCATCAATAACTGAAAAACAAAAAAATAGTTTACTTAAGAAACGTTATCTTGGACAATAAATAATGCAGAATGATATTTTATTAAGACCACGAATTTATGTTTGAGGTCTGTTTTTTTAAATAAACCTATTTGCTAAAATCAATATGACAAAAAAACTCACAAGTCTCCTCATTTTTATTTTTACAATCACAGCAGTTTCCGCTCAAACTGTTCAACTCAAAGGTTTTATTACTGATAGCGTCCAGAATCCGCTGCCTAATACTAACGTGATTGCCACCTCTTTGCAAGATGCCAATGCGCAGATTAAATTTAGCATCAGCAGCTCAAAAGGTGAATACAAATTACAGCTGAGCGAGAATCAGCCTTACCTTATTGAAATCACGCATTTAGGTTTTAAAAAGATTGAAGACACCATTGATTTATCTGAAGATGTCTCCAGAAATTTCATCATGCAAGAAAGCACTGAATCTCTGGAGGAAATCATCATTCAACAAGAAATGGCGGTTATCGTCAAAGAAGACACCATCACTTATAAAACAGATCGATTTAAAACAGGCGAGGAAAGAAAGCTGAGAGATATTATTAAAAAGCTGCCAGGCATGGAAGTTGACCGCGAAGGTAATGTGACTGTCAACGGAAAACCTGTTACAAAATTAATGGTCGATGGCAAGGTTTTCTTTACAGGTGATGAAAAATTGGGCGTTAATAATATTCCTGCAGATGCTGTTGATGAAATTGAAGCACTTGATAATTATAGCGAAGTTGCCTTCCTAAAAGGTCTCGAAGACAGCGATAAAATGGCGCTTAATATTAAGCTTAAAGATGGTAAAAGGAAATTTGTTTTTGGAGATGTTGAAGTCGGTGGCGGCATTGAAGATCGCTTTTTATTTTATCCTAAACTGTTTTACTACAGCCCAAAAACCGCAGTTAATGTCATCGGAGATTTCAATAACACAGGCAAGAAATCTTTTACACTTAAAGATTATCTAGATTTTGAAGGCGGCATGGCCTTGGCTCTGGAAGATCGTGAGGCTTACTCTAAATTATATAGCGATGATTTTGCGCAGTTCTTAAGGCAAGAAGATTTTGTTTCTAATAAAAATGATTTCGGTGCCGCCAGTCTTTCGCAAGAATTGGGCGGTAACTTTAGTTTAGACGCTTATAGTATTTTTAATAAAAGTAAATTAAGAACACAAAGCCGCGAAAATTTCGCTTACCAAACAACTGAAGCACCTGATGAACTGAGAACACAAGAGAGTCAAAACGATTTTCTTTTTAGCATTAGCAAAATAAAGCTGAGGTATGATAATAGCGATGACACAGATTTAAGAGCGAATACAAATTTTAAATACAACACAGCTGAAGCGGAATCCTTATTAAATTCTGAAGTTGGTAATGAAAACCGTTTTGTGAATACAAATGCACAACCTGAGAATTTTGAGTTTTTGCAAACTTTCAATCTTAACAAGCAATTTTCATTTAAACACACTTTAAAAGTTGAAGCAAAAATTAAAAGTGCTGACCAAACAACATCAAGACTATGGAGTTTTAATCAGCCGCTTTTTACAGATATCATTCCTTTGATTGATGAAGGAGATGATTTTAATTTGAATCAACTCAACAAGAAGCAAGTGACAAATGTAAGCCTGAATGCCAAGCATTATTGGGTTTTGGCCGATTTTCACCATATTTATCCTATCGTGAATCTTGATTATTTTAATTTTGATTTTAGCACACTTGATGAGCAACTTCTTAATGATGGCAGCATCAATAGTTTTGAGTCTGCAGGTTTTAATAACCAAATGGATTTTGAATTGTTTAAAGCTGGACTTGGTTTTCAGTACAAAACTCAAATCGGGAATTTGGTTTTGAGACCAGGTTTAGTTGTTCAGAATTACAACTGGAATATTTCACAGTTTGATGAAGAGTTGATCAATTCACAAACGGCAGTTTTATTACCCGAATTTTTTGCAGAATACAAGTTTAAAAATTCAGCAAAGCTTAAACTGAAGTATAATCGTCACACAGGTTTTGGCAATCACGCGAATTATGCCAACCGTTTAAGCTTACAAAGTTTTAATCAAATTTCACGTGGAAATGAAAATCTTGAAAACCAGATTTTTCATCAAGCGAGTTTATTTTATAGTCACTTTAGTATGTTTAAAGGCATGTTTTATAACTTGGGTTTGACGTATTTGCGTAAAGAAAACAGCATCACTCGCCAAACAGAAATTGAAGGTATTGACCAAATCAGCACAAGTATTTTAACCGATTTGCCAGAAGACAGATATTCTTTTAATGCTGGCGTTTCAAAACGCATCCCGAATTTTACAATTTCTTTAAATGGAAATGCAAGTCTCTCAGAATATTCAAGAATTATTAATGATGAAGTTTTTGATTATGAAAACATCAGTTTTGGTTACCGTGCAAGTGTGCGAACACGTTTTAAAGATTTACCAAATATTGATGTTGGCGTGAATCAGAATTTTTCTCAATTGCATTCAAACACCATTGAAAACGACTTTAGCATCCTGTCGCCTTATGCAAATTTAGAATATGATTTTGGTAATTTCATTTTTGACTTCAATTACGATTACAATTATTTTAAAAATCAAACAACAGGCGATGCCAACCGTTTTGAAATGGCAGATGCATCTTTGTTTTACGGAAAAGAATCTTCAGCTTGGGGTTTTGAGCTGAGTGCGACCAATTTATTTAATATCGATTTTAAAAGACAAAATTCAGTCAATGAATTCATTGTGACTGATCGTAAAACTTTTATACAACCGAGAATTGTGATGTTTAAAGTGATTTATAAATTATAAGATATTAGAAATTCATAAAAGGTTCAACTTTTCAAGAAATTTAAAATAATTTTCAGATTGAAATCTTGATTTGAATGGATAAAAGTGTCAACTTTGTGAGCTAATTTAGCCTCATTTTTTTACTTTTGTCCATGCAAAAAAACGTACTTATCTTAGACTTCGGATCGCAGTACACACAGCTTATCGCTAGGCGTGTGCGTGAATTAAACATCTATTGCGAGATCCATCCCTTCAACAAAATCCCTGAAGATTTAAAAGAATTTAAAGCCGTTATTTTATCAGGAAGTCCATTTTCTGTTCTTAATCCTGAAGCGCCTCAACCTGATTTAAGCCAAATTAAAGGTCAGTTTCCTTTATTAGGTGTTTGTTTTGGTGCGCAGTTTATGGCGCATAATTATGGCGGTGAAGTGGCTTCATCAAACACAAGAGAGTTTGGTAGAGCCAATTTGAATTTTATAAAAGAAGACTCTGATCTTTTTCAAAATATCGATGAACATTCACAAGTGTGGATGTCACACAGTGATAGCATCAAAGCTTTGCCTGATAATTTTGAATGCATTGCGAGTACTTTTGAAGTCAAAAATGCAGCTTACAAAATAAAAGGTGAGCAAACTTACGGCATCCAATTTCATCCAGAAGTTTACCATTCAACAGATGGGAAACAACTTCTCGAAAACTTTTTAGTCAATATTGCTGAGGTGCCGCAAACCTGGACACCAGCAAAATTTGCTGACATGACGATTGCCAGTTTAAAAGAAGAAATCGGTGATGATAAAGTTGTTTTAGGCTTAAGTGGAGGCGTTGATTCTACTGTGGCAGCTACACTTTTGCATCAAGCTATTGGCAAAAATCTTTATTGTATTTTTGTGAACAATGGTTTATTAAGAAAAAATGAATTTGAATCAGTTCTCGATCAGTACAAACACATGGGTCTGAACGTGAAAGGCGTTGATGCTTCTGATTATTTCTTAGATAAATTAGCAGGCGTTTCTGATCCTGAGAAAAAAAGAAAAATAATCGGGAATGCTTTTATTGATATTTTTGATCAAGAAGCTGGTGATATTACAAATGTGACCTATCTTGCTCAAGGCACAATTTATCCTGACGTGATTGAATCTGTTTCTGTCAACGGGCCTTCAGCGACAATTAAATCTCACCATAATGTGGGTGGTTTACCTGACTTTATGAAGTTAAAAATCGTTGAACCTTTACGCATGCTTTTTAAAGATGAAGTAAGACGCGTTGGCGCAGAATTAGGGATTGATGCGAAGTTATTAGGGCGTCATCCTTTCCCAGGGCCAGGTTTGGCGATCAGAATTTTAGGTGATATTACCAAAGAAAAAGTGCGTGTGATTCAAGAAGTTGATGCTGTATTTATACAAGCACTTCGCGATTGGGATTTATATGAAAAAGTATGGCAGGCAGGCGCAATCTTGTTGCCCATTGATTCAGTTGGCGTAATGGGAGACGAGCGAACTTATGAAAAAGTTGTAGCTTTAAGAGCCGTTGAATCGACTGATGGAATGACGGCAGATTGGGTAGATTTGCCTTATAAATTTTTACAAACTGTTTCTAACACAATAATAAATAAGGTTAAAGGCGTTAATAGAGTGGTGTACGACATCAGTTCAAAACCACCAGCAACAATTGAATGGGAATAATTATGAGAATCTTAATCATATCTTTAATCTTCGCTGTTTTTAGTTTCACGGCATCTGCACAAAAGTTCTCGACTTATACTGTAGAAGATCAGCAAGATTTAAAAACTGTCGCTCAAAAATTTGATGTTTCTGTCACAGATATTTTAAATTTTAATCCAGATATTTCACGCTATAAAAAGCTTGAAGGCGAAACATTAGTCATTCCATTATCTGATGCTGAAGACAATATATCGCGTTTTGAATCTTATGAAGTTGAGCCAAAAGAAACTTTATACAGTATTTCAAAAACATATCAAGTAGAGGTTGAAACGATTATTAGATATAATCCATTTCTGAAAACACGCGAGTTGAATTCAGCTGATGTTTTGGAAATTCCGATTTTAAAAAGACCGACAGATATTTCAAACCAGAGTGTTAAAAACTCAACTTTCTCGAATTTGAAACACTTGGTGCAGCCCAAAGAAACAAAGTATGGTATTGCTAAAGATTATGGATTAACGGTTGAAGAATTAGAAGCCTTAAACCCTAATGCTGATGTGATTCACCCTGGTGATTATTTAATTATAGAAAGAAAGAAAAAGCAAACCCCGGAATTACCTGAGTCTAAAGAATATAAATATGTCAAAGTCGATTCAGAATCTGACTTAGATGCTTTGCAGAAAAGCTTTAAGGTGACAAATGAATTGGTTGAAAAACTCAACCCTGCTTATCAATATACAGGCGTTGGTAATGGTATTGTTCTGAAACTTCCTGCAGATGCAAAAGGAAAAGATAAACGCTTGGATTTAAGCAGTAACTTTTCAGATCCATCTCAGAAACAGATAGGCTTATTTCTTCCTTTTAATTTAGAAAAATTTAAGGCTAGCAAAAAAACAATGAAAGAGGAGTTGATGGATAATCGTATTTCTCGTATAGCTATCGATTTATATGAAGGTGCATTGGCAGCAGTTGATTCTGCTCAAAAATTAGGGATCAATGTTAATTTACGAACTTTTGATACTGGGATGAGTGCTGAAGGCATGGAACAATTAATCAATAATAATGATTTAAGTCAATTACAAGCAGCGATTGGGCCTGTGATTCAACCTAATGTGAGAAAGTTAAGTCAACATTTATCTAAAGATTCAATTCCTATAATTTTGCCAATTACTGAAGCTTCTATGTCAGGGACTCAGATTTTCAACTCTTTGCCAAGTCGAGCTTTAAAAGAGGAGATGATCACGACTTATATCCATCAGAATATAACGGATGATGTTAATTTAAGCTTGCTTTCTGATGCTCAAAATAGTCATTTCAAGCAAGTCATCGATAGAACTTTTCCAGGAACGAAACATGTGAGTATGAGTGAATCATATTTGCAAATGAATGAAGTTGGTGCCGTTTTGCAAAAGGGGAAAACCAATTGGTTTATCCTCGATACTGATAAGATTGGTATCGCGGAGTCAACTGTTTCTTTTCTTGAAAGCTACAGAAAAAAAGACTATGATATCAAGTTGATCATGCCTTCAAAATCAGCTTTAAGAGATGATATTTCAAATACTTACTTATCAAATTTAAAGCTGCTTTATACTGATTCAAATTATGATGTTTCAGAGTATAAATTAAAAGATGAAGATGATATTTTAAAGTCAAAATACTTCTTACGTGGTTTTGATGTCACAATGGATGTCATTTTAAGATTGGCTTATGTTGGTGATTTTTATGATACTGTGAAGCTTGATGGCTTTACAGAATATTATCAAAATAAATTTCAATATCAGTATGATGTTTTTGAGAAAATATATCGCAACACCGCAGTTTATTTAATCGAATATCAAGATGATTTAAAGCTTAATGTGATTGAGCTTTTACCTCAAGATTAAAATAATTAATTTATCAAAGTAACTTTTATAAATTAAAAAAAGGTCTCGTTAATGAAATGAGACCTTTTTTTAGGTATAAATTTTATTAAAATTTAGAGTTGAGCAACTCTTTTTTTAGCTTCTTCTAACTCTGATATGATATTTTTAACGATATCTGCAGCGGGAAGTATGTCAGAAATTAAGCCTGATATTTGTCCGATTTCAAGTTCACCTTCTTCTAAATCACCTTCAAACATGCCTTTCTTTGCTCTTGCGCGACCGAGAAGTTTTATTAATTCCTCTTTGGTAGGTGTTTGTTGATACAATTCTTGAACATCATTAAAAAACTTATTTTTTAAAAGACGAACCGGCGCTAATTCTTTTAATGTTAATTGTGTGTCGCCTTCTTTAGCCTTGACAACTTCATTTTTAAAATTTATATGTGATGAAGCTTCATGAGAAGCAACAAATCGCGTCCCGACTTGTACAGCCTCAGCACCTAATATCATCGTTGCAAGCATTGCATCACCATTGGCGATTCCGCCAGCTGCAATTACAGGAATTTTGAGCTCTTTTGTAATCATCGGGATTAAGGTCAGTGTTGTTGTTTCGTCACGACCATTATGTCCGCCAGCTTCAAAGCCTTCAGCAACAACGGCATCGACGCCAGCTGCTTCAGCTTTTAAACCAAATTTGACACTGCTCACCACATGCACAACTTTAATATTATGATCTTGTAAATGCTTTGTCCAGGTTTTTGGATTTCCAGCTGAGGTAAAAACGATTTCAACGTCTTCCTCAATAATAATTTCCATGATTTTTTCAATATCAGGGTAGAGCATAGGCACATTCACTGCAAAAGGCTTGTCAGTCGCTTTTTTGCATTTTTGAATGTGTTCTCTCAATACATCAGGATACATTGAACCTGCACCAATAATCCCTAAAGCGCCAGCATTACTGGCTGCACTTGCAAGTTTCCAGCCACTTGCCCATATCATTCCTGCTTGTATTAGCGGATATTTTATATTGAATAATTTTGTAATTCTGTTATTTTGCATGTACATATATTTTAAGCAATCACACCAGAGCCAAGTAATTCGTCATCTTGATACCAAGCGACAAATTGCCCTTCGGTAATTGCAGATTGATTGTTCTCAAAGATAACAAATAGGCTGTCTTTTGTTTGGTGTAAACTTGCTTTTTCGAGAGGTTGTCGATAACGTATTCTCGCCTGAACTTCCATTGTTTCGCCTTCTTTTAGTTTTAAATCTTCACGAATCCAATGTATATCTTTGGCTTTTACCTCTAGACCACGCTTCAGTAAGCCTGGATGATCTTTGCCTTGTCCTGTATAAATGATATTCTCTTTAACGTCAGTATCAATCACAAAAAGCGGTTCTTTAGTACCACCAACTGCCAATCCTTTACGTTGTCCTTTGGTAAAGAAATGTGCACCATCATGCGTCGCAACAACTTTACCATCAGATTTTTGATACTTTATTTTCTGACTTAATTTATAAATGTCGTCAGAAGTATCATTTTCTTTTTTATCATTATATAAAGGGCTATCAGCAGGAATCTCAACGATATCGCCTTTTTTGGGTTTGAGTTGTTGTTGAAGGAAATCTGGCAATCGCACTTTACCTATAAAACATAAACCTTGTGAATCTTTTTTATCAGCAGTGATCAAATCTTGCTCAGCCGCAATTCGTCGTACTTCAGACTTTTGAAGATCACCAACAGGGAATAAAGCTTTTGATAATTGTTCTTGAGAAATTTGACACAAGAAGTATGATTGATCTTTATTTCCATCTTTTCCTGCCAAAAGTTGATATTTCTTTTCACCATTGATTTCTATTTCCTCTTTTCTACAATAATGTCCAGTTGCGACATAATCAGCACCTAAAGATTCAGCAATTTTCAGAAATTCATCAAATTTAATTTCTCGATTACAGAGAACATCTGGATTAGGCGTTCGTCCATTTTCATATTCTGAAAACATATAATCGACAATTTTCTTCTTGTATTCTTTACTTAAATCAACCGTTTGAAAGGGGATACCTAGTTTTTCAGCAACCAACATCGCATCATTACTATCTTCTAGCCAAGGGCATTCATCACTGATTGTTACTGAATCGTCATGCCAGTTTTTCATAAAAAGGCCAATAACTTCATAACCTTGTTGTTGACATAAATATGCTGTAACACTTGAATCAACACCACCACTTAAACCAACAACGACTCTCTTTTTCATATTCTTTAAATCTTGCTGCAAAAATAGCAAATTGTGTATTCAACTTAAGTCATCATTCTCGTAATTTTAATAAATAGGTTTTGTTTAATGAAAATTAACAAAGATTAAACAAAATTAAATCATTAAGGTTTTAAATTTACCACGAACAAAAAAATATAACTATCATGATTAAAAGAATCCTATTATTATTTTCCATCATTTTGCTTGCTTCGTGTAGCGATGATGACGATGCAGGACAACCTGTTGTCGAGGAATTTACAACCTTTGAAACAATTGCAAATAGCCCAGATCATGAGATGCTTGAGCAAGCATTGATTGATACTGGTCTAGATCAGGTTTTAAATTCAGATACATTTACAGTATTTGCACCAACCGATGCGGCTTTTGCGAATATAGATGTAAGTGGATTGTCAACTAACGAGTTGAAAAATATTTTATTGAATCATGTTATTACTGGTGCAGCGATGTCAACTGATCTTACAAACGGATATATTGACACGAATGCTAAAAATTCAGATGATGACATCATTAATATGCATGTCAGTACTGACGGAGGCGTTACTTTAAATGGTATGTCTTCAGTCATAACTGCAGATGTTACAGCTTCTAATGGTGTTGTGCATATTGTTGATGAAGTCATTACGATTCCTTCAGTTGCAACTTTTGCAACAGCTGACAATAATTTCACTGGATTAGTTGCTGCATTAACTAGAGAAAGTAGTTTTACTTTTGTTGATGTTTTAAGCAGTACTGATGTGCCAGCTCCTTTTACAGTGTTTGCACCAACAAATGCAGCTTTTAGTGACTTTTTGGACGAATTGGGATTATCTTCTTTAGCAGATGTGCCAACTTCAGCTTTAGAAGCGACTTTAAACTCACATGTAATTGCAGGAGCCAATGTTCGTTCTGAAGACCTAACAGATGGTACAGTAAATACTTTAGGTGATCCTATTGAAATTGATGCTGAAAATGCTGTAATTACTGATCAAAATGGAAGAATGATCAACATTACTGTGACTGATGTTCAAGCAGGAAATGGTGTTATTCACGTGATTGATAAAGTTATTGCTCCAGATAATGTTATTGAAACAACTTATGAAATTATTTCAGAAAGCCCTGATCATACAGTTTTAGCACAAGCATTGATGGATGCTGATTTGGTTTCTGCTTTAAATTCAGATGAGTTTACTGTATTTGCTCCAACTGATGCGGCTTTTGGAAATATTGATATTTCTGGATTATCAGCTGAAGAAGTTAAAAATGTATTGATGAATCATGTTGTTGCTGGAACAAATATGTCAGCAGACTTGTCTAATATGTATGTCAATACATTAGCTACAGAAACAATTTCAGGTGATGCTAATAATTTGAGTTTATACATTAATATAGATAGTGGCGTAATGTTGAACGGAATGTCAACAGTGACAGTTGCTGATTTAGAGGCGACAAATGGCGTTGTGCATGTTGTAGATGAAGTCATTACAATTCCTGATGTGACAACTTTTGCAACAGCTGATCCTAACTTTTCAATTTTAGTTGATGCCTTAACACGTGAATCTAGCTTCACTTACGTGAACACATTAAGTAGCTTTGATTCTCCAGCACCATTTACAGTATTTGCACCAACCAATGATGCTTTTGTAGATGTGTTAGGTGAATTAAATTTTGCCTCACTTAATGATATTCCTACAGCAACCTTAGAAGCAACCTTAAATACTCATGTTGTTGCTGGTGCTAATGTCACATCGAACACAATTTCTTCTGGAGTTGTATCAACTTTAGGTGACGATATTACTTTAGATGCTGCAGGAGGAACAATTGAAGATCCTAATGGAAGAACTTCTACAATTGTAAAATTTGATGTTCAAGCTGGTAACGGTGTTATTCACGCGATTGATACAGTTCTATTACCAGAATTATAAGCATTTATAATTCTATAAATTTTTAAATTGAATTAAACCGTCTCATTACTTTTAATGAGACGGTTTTTTTTGAAATTGATTGTGATGAGTTTCTTTTCTCTTTTTATTCGAGATAATGTATTTGTTTATTTAAGAAATCACTGTTACTTGTATAAGCTAATACTTCTTTGAATTAATTCTCATTATGAGTTAATGTAAAAGAAATATCAATGCGTATTAACTACATAATGAGTCCATGTTTTTATGATAAATATTGGACTTACTATGGAGTGATAGTAAACTCACCATGGAATCATGTTAATGCTGAATTCCTTAAGCATCTCTTATTCTAAACTTATAAAATGATTAATTTACTTAGATATTTGTAATTATAATCGAATGCTTGAAGTCATAATACAAAAAAAGCTGTCTCATTTATTTGAGACAGCTTTTTGTTTTTCTAGTTTTATAATCAAGAGTTTTATTTCTTCTTATTCTGCTTTTGTTGTTCTTCCGCTTGTGCCATAATATCTTGAAACTTACGTGCAAACTTACCTTTCTTCTTAGGTTTCTTCTTTTTCTGTTCAATCTTCGCATGGATTTTCTTTTCATCAACAATCACATGTTTAATGACAAGCATAATTCCGATGGTAATTAAGTTAGAGATGAAATAGTACAATGATAATCCACTCGCATAATTATTGAAGAAGACGAGCATAAATAGAGGAGATAAATACATGATAAATTTCATGTTTGGCATCCCTGGTTGCTGTGCTTGTTGCATATTTTGACCAGTGGTCATTGTCATGTAAATGAAAATTGCAACAGATGCTAAAATCGGGAATAAACTCACGTGATTTCCATAAATCCACGAGATTAAAGGAATATTAGCATCCCACTCAAAAATAACATCATAACTCGATAAATCCTCAGCCCATAAAAAGCTTTTTTGACGTAAATCAAAAGCACTTGGGAAGAATTGGAATAAAGCATAGAAAACAGGAATCTGGAGTAGGGCAGGAATACAACCCGCTAACGGACTCACACCAGTTTTACTGTAAAGCTTCATTGTTTCTTGCTGCTTTTTCATCGCATTGTCCTCGTACTTTTTATTAATCTCATTGATCTCAGGACGTAAAACTTTCATTTTAGCTTGAGATAAGTATGATTTATAAGTGACGGGAGAAAGCACAATTCTTACCATAATTGTCATCACAATAATCGCAAGACCATAATTCCCTAAAGTACTGCTTAAAAAGCCGAATAATGGAATAAATACATATTTGTTAATCCACCCGAATATTCCCCAACCCGTCGGAACAATTTCATCTAAATTCTTTTCATAAGTTGTCAGTAACTGATAATCTGCTGGTCCAAAATAAAGATTCATATTCTCAGAAAACTCGTTGTTGTGGAGTTTTAAAGGAATATCAGCAACAAATCTTTTTGTGTAAAGCGTATCAACTTGTTCATCTTGAACAAGGTTGTATGAAGTGAATTTCCCTTTTTCAAAAGAGTTATCGGTTAATAATATCGTTGTAAAGAAGTGTTGTTTATAAGCAAACCAATCAATTTTGTTAGCTTCCTCACTTGCTTCATCGCCTTGACCTGTGTAGTCGTCCTTGCCATCTTCATACTGAAAAACAATTTCTGTATATCTGTTTTCATAAGAGATACTTTTTGCTCGACGATAAGCTTTTAAGTCCCAAGTTAAATCAGCCTTATTGTTATTGATAACATTATTAAGACCTTGAGATCTTAAAGTGAAATCAAGCATATAATCATTTGGCTTTAATGTGTAGGCAAACTCCAGATATTCGCTTTCAGAAGTTTTAGCACGCATCATCAATTTCTGAGAATCTCCGACCTCTGTAAGTTCAGGGATAAACATTAAGTTTTTGGTTTCGATGTTACGATTATCGTTCGTCTGAAATTTAATGTTAAACTCAGAGTTCCCATCCTTAACAAGGTAAACAGGTTTCCCGTCAAAAGTGTTATGTTCTTTTAATTCGGCAGAAACAACTTGTCCACCTCTATTGGCAACTGTAATTTTAACAACCTCATTCTCAAAAGTTGTTGTTTCTTGCTCCAATTTTTGTGCTTCAACAACAGAGTAACCAAAAGCACCATATTGTTGTTGCGCCATACTTAAAGCTAAGGAATCATTTCCATTTGCAGTAAGCTGGCTTGTTTCCTTTTGTTGAGATAAGTTTGGTTTTTCTACTTCAGTTTGTTTGTCATCAGTAGTGACTTCAGTATTCGTTTGGTTATTTACTTCTTTTGGAGCTTCTTCAGGTCTAAAATACAACCATGAGAGTAGAATAGCGCCAATCAACAAAAAGCCAATGATCGAATTTTTATCAAAATTTCCTTTTTCTTCCATTACTTATATAATCACGAATGTTAAAAATTTTTTTGCAAAAGTCCGTAAATAGTTTGACTTAGGCTTATAAAACGATAGTTTTTGTCAAATTAATTATTCTTTTTCCACATTGAATTTTTTCGCAGCTTCAACAAATGCCAAAAATAATGGATGCGGGCTAGCAACTGTACTTTTATATTCAGGATGAAACTGAACGCCTAAAAAGAAAGGATGATCTTTTAATTCAATTGTTTCAACTAAATTGGTTTCTTTATTTTTACCAGAACAAATCATGCCATTTTCTTCAAGACGATTAATGTAATTATTATTGACTTCATAGCGATGGCGGTGTCTTTCACTAATGTTTTGTGATTGATAAATCTCTGCAAGTTTTGAGTCTTCTCTTAATTCACAATCCCAAGCGCCTAATCGCATCGTTCCGCCCTTATCAACTATTTTTTTCTGGTCATCCATAATATCAATAACAGGATGTGGCGTGTTTTCATCCATTTCTGTAGAATTGGCATTTTCTAAATTCAGCACATTTCTAGCAAACTCAATAATGGCCATTTGCATCCCTAAACAGATACCAAAAAAAGGAATTTGATGTTCTCTTGCATATTTGACAGCTTCTATTTTTCCTTGAATGCCGCGTTCTCCAAACCCAGGAGCAACCAAAATACCATCTAATGATTTGATGATCTCAGTATTGTCATTCATAAATTCAGAATGAATACTGATTGTTTCAATTTTCACATCATTGTAAGCGCCTGCATGTATGAAAGCCTCTAATATGGATTTATAAGAATCTTGTAATTCTACATATTTTCCAACCAGACCAATTTTAAGTGTCGTTTTTGCATTTTTTAATCTTGATAAAAATGAATTCCACTGTTTTAAATCTGGTTTTTGTTTATTTGGTAATTTCAATTTTTCAAGCGCAATCACATCTAAACCTTCTTCAACCATCAGATTTGGAACATCGTAAATCGTGTCTGCATCTATAGATTCTATAACAGCCTCTTGTTTGACATTGCAAAACAATGCAAGTTTTTTGCGTATATCTTCCCCGATATGATGCTCTGTTCTGCATACAAGAATTTCTGGTGATATACCACTTTCCATCAATGTTTTAACGCTGTGTTGCGTTGGTTTTGTTTTGAGTTCTCCAGCCGCAGACAGATAAGGGATCAATGTGAGGTGTATAATTAATGCATTGTTATCACCAAGCTCCCACTTCAACTGACGAACAGCTTCGATATAAGGTAAAGATTCAATATCGCCGACAGTTCCACCAATTTCAGTTAAGACAATATCATAATCACCGCTTTCGCCTAAGATTTTAATACGATCTTTGATTTCATTTGTAATATGAGGGATGACTTGAACGGTTTTGCCCAAATATTCACCACGTCTTTCTTTGTTAATGACGCTTTGATAGATACGTCCAGTTGTCACACTATTAGCCTGAGAGGTGTTAACGTTAAGAAATCGCTCGTAATGCCCAAGGTCAAGATCGGTTTCTGCACCATCTTCTGTGACAAAGCATTCACCATGTTCATAAGGGTTAAGCGTTCCAGGATCAATATTTATATAAGGATCTAGCTTTTGTATTGTGGTCCTGTAACCACGTGCTTGAAGAAGTTTTGCTAAAGAAGCGGCGATTATTCCTTTCCCGAGAGACGAAGAAACACCGCCTGTCACAAAGATATATTTTGTTTCGGCCATTGTGTTGAAATTATGTCATTACGGGAGGCAAAAATACCAATTAATTTTGAGGTTTCAACAATTTTAAAATGCATTTTCTAAAAATATAATTCAAGTAGATTTTAGATTTATTTTTAGTTAATTTTTTGGTTTTTAGAGAAATATTGAGATTAAAATACAGCTTTTGGTTGTGTCTATCTATTGTAGTTTAGACCTATTCATGAAATTGATTTTAAATGTTATCAATTCCCCTTGAATTATATTGTATCGACACCATAAATTGTTACTTTTGTAGTGCATATAAAAATTATCATAAAACCTGATTATGAATTTACACGAATATCAAGGCAAAGAAATATTAAGTAGCTTCGGCGTCAACGTTCAGCGTGGTATCGTTGCTACAACACCAGAAGAAGCAGTAGATGCTGCTAAGAAATTAACCGAAGAAACTGGCACAGGTTGGCACGTGATTAAAGCGCAAGTGCACGCAGGTGGTCGTGGAAAAGGTGGTGGTGTTAAACTTGCCAAAAACCTTAAAGAGGTTGAAGAAATCGCAGGAGAAATTATCGGAATGGATTTGGTAACACCGCAAACTTCTAAAGAAGGTAAGCGCGTTCATCAGGTTTTAGTTTGTGAGGATGTTTATTATCCTGGCGACAATGAGCCTGAAGAGTACTATATGTCTGTTTTATTAAATAGAGCAACTGGTCGTAATATGTTGATGTATTCTCCAGAAGGAGGGATGGACATTGAAACTGTTGCGGATGAAACGCCAGACAAGATTTTCACTGAAGAAATTGATCCAGCAACAGGTATTTTACCTTTTCAAGCACGCCGTGTTGCATTCAACTTAGGTTTGTCAGGAAAAGCTTTTAAAGAAATGGTTAAGTTCGTTATGTCATTATATACAGCTTACGACAAATCAGATTCTTCTCTTTTCGAAATCAACCCTGTTTTAAAAACAAGTGATGATAAAATTTTAGCTGTTGACTCTAAAGTCTCTTTAGATGATTCTGCTTTATTTAGACATAAAGATTACCAAGAAATGCGTGACATCCGTGAGGAAGACCCGACGGAAGTTGAAGCTAAAGAAGCTGGCTTAAGCTATGTTAACCTTGACGGAAACGTTGGTTGTATGGTAAATGGTGCTGGTTTAGCAATGGCAACAATGGACTTGATTAAGTTTGCTGGTGGTGAGCCTGCTAACTTCCTTGACGTTGGTGGTACTGCTGATGCAAAAAGAGTTGAAGAAGCTTTTAGATTAATCTTAAAAGACGATAAAGTTGAAGCAATTTTGATTAACATTTTCGGAGGTATCGTTCGTTGTGATCGTGTTGCTGAAGGTGTTGTTGAAGCTTATAAAAATTTAGGTGACCAAATTAAAGTGCCTATTATCGTGAGATTACAAGGAACGAATGCAGAGATGGCTAAAGAATTAATTGACAATTCTGGATTGGCTGTTGAAAGTGCAGTTCTTTTCCAAGAAGCTGCTGATAAAGTACAGAAAGTATTGAGCTAAGTTGATTTTAGAATCTTAGTTTATATTATATATTCAATAAAAAAGCCTGCAAATTGCAGGCTTTTTTGTTGTAAAAATAGACTTGAAGTTTTAATTTAAGATTCAAGTAATGCTTTAATACGTTTCATGGCTTCAATAATTTCTTCTTCACTTGCAGCATAAGAAATACGAATACAGTCAGGGTTACCAAATGCTTCTCCTGTCACTGTCGCAACAAAAGCTTCTTCTAATAAAAGCATAGAGAAATCAGTTGCGTTTTCAATTTTACGGCCTTTAACCGTTTTTCCAAAAAAAGAATTGACATTAGGGAAAACATAAAAAGCACCTTCTGGTTCATTACATTCAAAACCTTTGATGTCATTCAGTAAGTCTAAAATCAATTGACGTCTTGACTTGAATTTGTTAATCATATAATCCAATTCACCAACATCAGCTTGCAAAGCAGTAATCACAGCACGTTGAGCGATACAGTTTGCTCCACTTGTGACTTGACCCTGTAATTTTGTACAAGCTTTAGCGATTTCTTCTGGTGCACCGATATAGCCAATTCTCCAACCTGTCATAGCAAATGCTTTAGAAACACCGTTGACAGTCACAGTTCTATCTTTCATGCCTTTAATGCTTGCCATAGAAAAATGCTGATGACCAAAATTAATATGTTCGTATATTTCATCACTCACGACGACAATATGTGGGTGATCAGCCAATACTTCTGCTAAAGCTTCTAATTCCTCTTTTTGGTAAACAGATCCACTTGGGTTACATGGAGAACTATACCAAATCATTTTTGTTTTTGGCGTAATCGCATTTCTAAGCTGATCAGCCGTCATTTTGAAATCTTGATCAATGCTGGTTTCGACTTCAACAGGAACTCCCTCGTTTAATTTAACGATGTCTTTATAGCTCACCCAATATGGGCAAGGTAAAATGACTTCATCACCAGGGTTAATAATTGCTGCAGCGACATTATATAATGCTTGCTTAGCGCCTGTTGAAACAACAATTTGTTTGTCAGAATAATCAAGGTCATTATCGCGTTTGAATTTTTTCTGAATCGCAGCTTTTAGTTCTGGGTAACCATCAACAGGTGTGTAAGTGTTGTAGTTGTCCTCAATAGCTTCAATCGCAGCTTTTTTAATAAATTCTGGCGTGTTAAAATCTGGCTCGCCTAAGCTTAATCCGATAATTTTGTGGCCTTCAGCTTTCAGTTCACGTGCTTTTGCAGCCATCGCTAAAGTTGCTGAGGTCTCTAATTTTTCGACTTTGTCAGATAATTTGATCATTCTAAATATATATTTTTTAAGAAGCCAGCTCTGGCTGAGCTCCTAATTTTTTCAGGTAATTAAAATGTGATTTAATCGCTGAGCGTGTAGTTTCATATTCATTGTAAGGCAAATTAAATTCTTGTGCAGTTTCCTTTACAATTTCAGCAATTTTATCATAGTGAATATGACTGATGTTTGGAAAAATATGGTGTTCCACTTGATGATTTAAACCGCCAGTAAACCAATTGACAATCTTGTTCTTTGTCGCAAAGTTTGTTGTCGTAAAGAGTTGGTGAATTGCCCAAGTGTTTTTCATTTCACCTTTTTCATTCGGCATAGGCATTTCATTATCCTCTAAAACATGAGCTAATTGAAAGATCACACTTAAGATTAATCCAGCGGTGTAGTGCATCACAAAAAAACCAAGAATAACTTTCCACCACGTAATACCAATCAACATCGGAATAATCAACCAAACAGTGATATAGATTGATTTTGTAATGGCTAAGGTGCTCCATTGTTTCCACTTGCTCGGCATTTTTCCGTAAGATAATTGACGCTTCAAATAATTTTTTGTCTGTATAAAATCTGTCGTTAAGGCCCAGTTAAAAGTCAATAAACCATATAAGAAAACAGAATAGATGTGTTGAAACTTATGGAATCTTCTCCATTTTGCATGTTTCGAAAATCTGATGATTCTACCAGCATCGATATCTTCATCATGACCGTGAATATTCGTGTAAGTATGGTGAAGGACATTGTGCTGTACTTGCCAGTTATAAACATTTCCGGCTAAAACATAAATGCTACTTCCCATAAATTTATTAACCCATTTCTTTTTTGAGTAAACGCCATGATTTCCATCATGCATCACATTCATGCCAACGCCAGCCATGCCAACGCCCATTAAAACTGTGAAAAGCAGCTTCCACCAGTCTGAAATATCGAGAAATAAAATGAGGAAGTAAGGTGTTAAAAATAATGAGAACATGATCACTGCTTTTAGATGCAGCTTCCAGTTACCGGTTTTTTGAATGTTGTTTTCCTTAAAGTAAGAGTTGACGCGCTTATTTAATGTTCTAAAAAATTTGTGCGGGTCTTTGCGTGCAAACTTGATTGTTGGGTTTGTCATGTATTCTAAAATTTATAATCGCAAAAATACAATTAATTTTCAGAGGCATTATGTGTTTTTTGTTAATTTGGGCAGCTTCTTTAGGTTTGTTTAAACCTAAAGAAACAGGCTTTTCATTGCAATGCTTCAGCTAGAAAAGCTAATTTTGCTAATCAATACAAGGCTTTCAGGTTATCAAGCTTGCCTTGATGTAAAATTTAAGCTATCTATCTTCCAGGATTCTTTTTTCAATCCTTGCTGCGTAAATATTGTGCTTTCTTAAAACATCATTAACAAATTTATTGATGGATAAAAGCTTCATGTCAAGCTGAAAATCTATTTTTGCATAAACTTAGTGACTGAAAATAAATAAATATGTATTCAATTATTACCAAGCATTTTCCTGACTTGACTGATGAGCAGCTTGGACAATTTAAAAAAATTGCAGAGGTTTATAAAGACTGGAATCAAAAAATAAATGTTGTTTCTCGTAAAGACATTGATGAGATTTATACACGACATGTATTGCATAGTTTGGCTATCGCCAAGATTCAACGATTTAAACCAGGATCACATATTTTGGATGTTGGCACAGGTGGAGGTTTTCCAGGTATTCCTTTAGCGATTCTACATCCTGAAACTAATTTTACTTTAGTTGACAGTATCGGTAAAAAAATTAAGGTTGTTGATGAGGTTGTGCAAGCTTTGGGTTTAAAGAATGTCAAAACCGTTAATGCTCGTGTTGAAACTATAGATCAACAATTTGATTTTATTGTCAGTAGAGCAGTGGCAGCAATGCCAACTTTCGTACATTGGGTAAAAGGTAAGATTGCTAAAAAATCTAATCACGAACTGAAAAACGGTATTCTATATTTAAAAGGAGGTGACTTGTCAGAGGAATTATCAACTTATCAAACGGCAGAAATATTTGATCTTGTTGAGATTTTTTCAGACGATTTTTTCGAGACAAAAAAAGTTGTTTATCTCCCAATAAAATATAAAGGTTAATAAATTTTGCCTATGTATGAATTAAAAACAAAAGAAGCTGTTTCGATATCGAAACAGCTTCTTTTTTTTATAAAAAAGCTTGATTATTCTTTATCCATAAATGGGTATCTATAATCAGTGGCTGGCACAAAAGTTTCCTTAATTAGTCTTGGAGATGTCCAACGTAACAGATTTAGTTTAGAACCTGCTTTGTCATTTGTACCGCTATTTCTAGCACCACCAAATGGTTGTTTGCCAACAACAGCTCCTGTACATTTATCATTGATGTAGAAGTTTCCTGCTGCATCTTGTAATATTTCAGTAGCTAAAGTAGCAGCATAACGATCCGTAGAAATGATAGATCCTGTCAATGCATACTGACTTGTTTCATTGCAAAGGTGTAGAGTTTCTTCAAACTTCTCGTCTTCATAAACATAAACAGTTAAAACTGGACCGAATAATTCAGTTTCCATTGTTGTATATTTAGGATCTGTTGTGACAATTACAGTAGGATCAACAAACCATCCTTTAGATTTGTCATAAGTACCACCAACAATAATTTCAGCTTGATCATCTTTTTTGGCTTGATCGATATATTTCGCTAATTTATCAAACGATTTTTCATGGATAACAGCTGTGAAGAAATTTTCGAAGTTTTCTGGACTGCCAATTTTGAAAGACTTAATATCTTCAACAAGATATTTTTTTACTTCTGGCCAAATACTTTTTGGGATGTATGTTCTTGAAGCTGCGCTGCATTTTTGTCCTTGAAACTCAAAAGCACCTCTTGATAACGCTGTTGCGATAACTTTAGGACTTGCAGAATTGTGAGCTACGATGAAATCCTTACCACCAGTTTCTCCTACAATTCTCGGGTAAGTTTTATAGTTGTGAATGTTCTCGCCGATTTTCGACCAGATGCCTTTGAAAACATCAGTACTTCCTGTAAAGTGAACACCAGTAAAGTCTGGGTGTGATAAAATGGTATCAGTAATCATTTCAGGATCTCCCATGACCATATTAATGACGCCATCAGGAACACCAGCTTCTTTAAAAACTTCCATAATGACTTGAGCGGAGAACATTTGAGAGTCACTTGGCTTCCATACAGCAACGTTACCCATTAAAGCAGCACTTGCTGGTAGGTTCCCGGCAATCGCTGTAAAGTTAAATGGTGTAATTGCATATACAAAACCTTCAAGCGGCCTGTGTTCAACACGGTTCCATGCTGATGAGTCAGACTCTGGTTGCTCTTCATAGATTTGCGTCATATATTCAACGTTAAACCTTAAAAAGTCAACGATTTCACATGCTGAGTCAATTTCTGCTTGAAATATTGTTTTTGATTGCCCAATCATTGTTGAAGCATTCATTTTGTCTCTGTAAGGTCCAGCAATAAGATCAGCAGCTTTTAAGAAAACCGCAGCGCGTTGTTCCCATGGTAAGTTAGCCCATTTTTGGCGTGCTTCAAGTGAACTTTTAATAGCTTCTTCAATGTGTGTTTTTTCAGCTTTGTGGTAAACACCAACTTCGTGCTGGTGATCGTGAGGAGGTCTTATACTTCCTGTGTTTCCAGTTTTAATTTCTTTTGATCCTATATATAAAGGAACTTCAGTTTTTTGATTGTAAAGTTCTTTATATTTTTTTAAAACTGATTCTCGTTCAGGAGTACCAGGCGCGTACGATTTAATTGGCTCATTAATCGCAGGTGGCACTTGAAAAAATCCTTTGCCCATAATTAATAATTTTTTTAGTAGTTTTTAATGAGGTTAAAGATACTTAAATTGTTCAGACTGATAAGTGTCAAAAAAATAAGATTTTATTAATATATGTTAATATATGTCAAAGTCTATTTTTTGATATTTCTACTGATTAAATGCCCTGTTCCTATGACCTTGTCGTATCTTGTTCCAACAGGTCTATAGTAAACAATAATTGAATATAAGTTCTCGGTTTCTGTGTGACTTCCAGAAATCTTAATATCGTTAAAGCCTTTTTCCTGACTCCAGAAAACATATTTGTAATTATAAAAACCTTGTTTAAAAAGCATGCTGTTTTCGTAAGAACCTGTATTTGGATTTAATTTAAGCATGGTGTCATCATTTAATGTGTAATTATTAAATTTTCCGTAAACATGAACTTCACCGTCGCTTAAATCTTGATTTGTTTGAAGTTTAAAATGAACTCTTGTGTAGTCAGCTTCCTTGTCCAGCTGATCAGCATTAATGACATTGAGTAAAAAGCTGCCATTAATGTCTGGATTATATGTATATTCCTTGGTGCTACGATCGTAATCTTTAAATAAATATGAATTATAAATATCTGTGAGTTCAACACGACGGATTTGAGATGTTCCTAAGCGGATGTCTTTTGTGTCAAAGTTTCGGTATTCGTTTCCGCCCCAAAAAGAACTTTCGTCATTGTGTCTGTAAATCAATATGTTACCTTGGTTGTACTGCGGTTTTAAATTATAAATGCCATTAGAAAAATCATTGTTTTTTATCAAAACAACTTTGACGCTTTGTTTAGGGTTTTTAAAGAAAAAATCATCTTGACCAATTTCAAAATTGATAACTTGCTTTTGATTGGCATAGTCTAATCTGCGGTCTTCTAAAACAGACATTTTTACTTTAACTTCATTATTAACGACAATAAATTTTCTTGTAAAAACGACTTGACCAGCATCGTTTTTGATTTTTAAAAGATAATTCCCTGTTTTTTTAAAAGCGCGCGTATCCTTATTAGGGAGATTTAGAGAATAATTAGTGTAAGATTGTAATGTGTTAAAAGAGTTTTGGAAATTTAGAATTCTTAAATCATCAAAGCCTTCTAAATATTCACTTTTTGAAAGATCAGATTTGGTCCAATCAAAATTGTAATGTTCAATTTCATAATAATAATCGCTTTCTGCGCCTTTTAAATCGTCAAATTTCAAAATAAGACGATCATTCATTTTCATGATCGGTGTTCCGCTAAATTCATCGCTTGATGATTGAAAAATTATTGTTTTTATGTTTTCTGTGGGAGGTGTTTCATAAACTTGAGAAAAACTGACGTAAAAACTTAAAATGAATACGATAAGATAAGATGTTTTCAAACTTTTTTTATCAAATATAATAAAGTCTTAGTATATTTGTTTAGAATCGATATAAATAGTGTAACTATAAGAATGGTTTAATGAGTAATTGAAACTATGATTATTATATTTGCCATCCAATTTAAAACTCTACGTTGAAAATGTCTAAAAGCGTTAAAGTTAAGAAAGGATTAAAACTTCCTTTCAAGGGTGAGGCGGAGAAAATTCTCGAAGTTGTCCCGTTGTCAAACACCTATTCCGTTAAGCCACCAAACTTTTACTCGGTTGTACCGAAGATGCTACTTAAAGAAGGAGCTCGTGTGAAAGCTGGTGATGAACTGTTTTTCTCAAAATATGCTGACCAAACGAGATTTGTCTCTCCAGTAAGTGGTTTGTTGAAAGAAATTGTTCGAGGGGCTAAAAGAAGAATTCTTGAAGTCATTATCGAGGCAGATAAAGAAATCGAATATAAAGATTTTGGTTCTCTTTCAACTGAAAGTGCATCTTCTGAAGATGTCAAAGCGAAATTGTTCGCAACCGGTTTGGGGGCTTTCATAAAGCAAAGACCTTATGATGTGTTGGCAGATGCTGAAGATACGCCGAAAGCGATATATGTCTCTGCTTACAATACAGCGCCTTTAGTTGCTGACTTAGAGTTTGTTTTAAAAGATAAAATCGAATTTTTTCAAGAAGGAATTAATGTGCTTAATAAATTGACTGAAGGTCATGTTTATTTAGGTGTTGATTCTCATTCTACTTCTGCATTGAAAGATGTGAAGAATGCTGAAATTCTTTCTGTTTCTGGACCACATCCAGCAGGTAATGTCGGAACTTTAGTTCATGAAACAGAGCCAATGAATTCAGGTGAAAAAGTCTGGGCGGTTGGAGCTGAAGATGTTGCTATTATCGGAGAGCTTTTTAAAACAGGTCGCTTCAATGCTGAACGAACCGTAGCTGTTACTGGACAATCTGCACAAGATAGAAAATACTACAAAACAATTATCGGTGCTCAAGTCGGATCTTTTGTGAAGGCTTTTGATGATAACTCTCGATTTATTTCTGGTGATGTTTTAACAGGAGAGAAAATCGATTCTGACGGACACATGAGTTTTTATGACAATGAATTGACCATCATTCCTGAAGGTGATTCTTACAGAATGTTCGGGTGGATTCCTTTTAAGGATAATCATGTGCATTCAATGTCAAAGACTTCTTTGTCATGGTTGTTTCCGAATCGTAAATACGATGTCAATACTAACCTTAATGGCGAAGAGCGTTCTTTAGTTGTGACTGGTGAAATGGAGGAAGTGATGCCTTTAGATATTTTTCCTATGGAATTATTGAAAGCGTGTATGGCTGGTGATGTTGAAAAGATGGAAAACTTAGGAATTTATGAAGTGATTCCTGAAGATTTTGCATTAGTTGACTATGTAAATACTTCTAAAGTTGAGGCACAGCAAATTATAAGAAACGGTTTAGATATAATGATTACTGAAGTAGGATAAAAAAATTGTTATGAGTTGGATTAGAAAAAAATTAGACAAAGTTAAGGAGCCATTTCAGCCAGGTGAAAAGTTTGAAAAATACGCACCAGCTGTTAATGCGCTTGATACCTTTTTGTTTGTGCCTAATCACACAACACAGAAAGGAGCTCACGTTCGTGATGCGGTTGATTTAAAAAGAACAATGATCACAGTTGTGTTGGCATTGATTCCTGCTTTAATCTTCGGGATTTGGAATGCAGGACATCAGCATTTTGTTCAACTTGGTGAAGAAGTTGGTTTTTTAGAAGCTTTCTTGCATGGTTCATATAAAATTGTTCCTATGATCATCGTTTCATACGGTGTTGGTTTAGCAATCGAGTTTTTGTTTGCAATCTTGCGCGGTCATGAAGTTAATGAGGGTTACTTAGTAACTGGACTTTTAATACCGATGATTATGCCAGTTGACATTCCTTTATGGATGGTCGCTTTAGCTGTTATATTTTCAGTTGTTATTGGTAAAGAAGCTTTCGGAGGAACAGGAATGAATATTTTGAACCCAGCATTGACGGCAAGAGCTTTTGCTTTCTTTGCATATCCGACTTATATGTCTGGCAATAAAATATGGGTTAGTGAAGCGTCAGATGTTGACGGTATTTCTGGTGAAACTATTTTAGGTGCTTTAGCGGAAGGTAAAGATGTTGCTTATTCTTCAATGGATATGTTCAGCGGATTGATTCCGGGATCAATTTCAGAAACATCCACATTATTAATTTTAGTTGGTGCGCTGATTCTTATCATGACTAAAGTAGGAAGCTGGAGAATTATTGTCAGTGGTTTTATAGGAGCCGCTGTGATGGGACTCATCTTTAATGCATTGAATATTGAAGGAAATGGTTTAACAAATTTCCCTTGGTATAATCATTTGATCGTAGGAGGTTTAGCATTTGGGATTGTCTTTATGGCAACAGATCCTGTGAGTGCTGCGCAAACAACGCGTGGTAAATTGATCTATGGTTTCCTTATTGGTTTGTTAGGTGTGATGATTCGTGTTTTCAACCCGGCTTACCCTGAAGGAATCATGTTAGCAATCTTGTTGATGAACGTTTTTGCTCCAACAATTGATTACTATGTGATTCAAGGAAATATTAAGAAAAGAAAAAAGAGGCTAAAGCTTAAAACAGAAAAAACAGCTTAAGAAATGGATAAAAATGGTAATGCATATACGTTTATTTTTGCAATTGCAATGGTAATTGTTGTGGGTGTAGCGCTTTCTTTTACTGCAACACAATTGAAGCCACTGCAAGATGAAAACGTGCGACAAGAGAAAATGCAAAATATACTTTCAACTTTTGTTGGTGAAAAAATTAATGTTGAAGGTGAAGAGAAAGAGTTAACACGTGATGTTGCTTCTGAAGTCTATGGAGAATTTGTTTCAGAAGAAATTTCTCTAGATAATAAAGGTAATGTCAAAAAAGATGTTGATGCCTTTAAAGTTAATCTAGCAAAAGAACTTTCAAAACCTAATGATGAAAGAACTTACCCATTATATGTTGCAAATTATGGTGAAGATAAGTTTTACATTGTTCCTTTAAGAGGAAGCGGTCTTTGGGGACCAATTTGGGGTTACATTGCTTTAAAAGATGATATCAATACAATCAAAGGTGTTGTTTTTGATCACGCTGGTGAAACAGCTGGATTAGGAGCAGAAATCACAACAGATTGGTTTATGGAAAGATTTACTGATGAGGTTATTTATGACGCTGATGGTAGTTTGATAGGTGTTGCTGTTGTAAAAGGTTACAGCGGTGGTACAGATAAATCAGATAATGCTGTTGATGCCATTTCAGGTGCAACAATTACCGGTGATGGTGTGTCAGATATGATTCAAAATATCTTGAAAAACTATGAACCTTATTTTAAAGAATTAAAAAAATCTGATAAAGTCGCAATTCGTTAATTATGGATACAAAGAAAAATCAAGATAACGCAATGAAGGAGACAGAGAAAAAGAAAGAACTGATGATGTTTCTTTCTGGTTCTGAAGAAAAAGAGCACTTTTTATCAAGTGCCAATCGTAAGATATTGTCAGATCCTTTAAACGATGATAACCCAATTACAGTTCAAGTTTTAGGAATTTGTTCTGCATTAGCGATTACAGTTCAGTTAAAACCTGCAATAGTTATGTCTTTAGCTGTTGTTTTTGTAATGGCTTTTAGTAACGTTATTATCTCATTATTGAGAAACTCAATTCCGGGTCGTATTAGAATTATTGTTCAATTAGTTGTCGTTGCGGCGATGGTTATTTTAGTTGATCAAATATTAAAGGCTTACGCCTATGATGTCAGTAAACAACTTTCCATTTTTATTGGTTTAATTATTACTAACTGTATTATTATGGGACGTCTTGAAGCATTTGCTTTGGGTAATGGTCCTTATAAATCACTTTTAGATGGAATTGGTAACGCAGCAGGGTACGGTTTGATTTTGATCATTATTGCTTTCTTTAGAGAGTTATTAGGCTCAGGTAAATTGTTAGGATATGAAGTTTTAGGTCATAAAGGCTTAACACTTGCTGATTCAACTGGACTTTATGCATTAGGTTATGAAGATAACGGATTCTTCTTGTTATCACCCATGGCCTTAATTGTAGTGGGGGTTATCATCTGGGTTCAGCGTTCTCGTAACCGTAAATTAATTGAAGAAAATTAATAAATCATAAGAAAATGGATTTAGTAAACTTATTTGTAAAAAGTATATTTGTTGAGAACATGGTTTTTGCCTATTTCTTAGGAATGTGTTCTTATTTGGCTGTATCAAAAACAGTAAAAACAGCTGTTGGTTTAGGTGCAGCGGTGATCTTTGTTCTTTTGATTACTGTACCTGTGAATTATCTTATTGATAATTATATTCTTCAATCGGGTGCTTTAAGTTGGTTAGGATCAGAGTTTGCAGATGTTGATTTAAGCTTCTTAAGTTACATCATGTTTATTGCTGTGATTGCATCAATGGTACAATTAGTTGAGATGATTGTTGAGAAATTTGCTCCAGCATTATATGGCTCTTTAGGTATTTTCTTGCCTTTAATTGCTGTAAACTGTGCGATTTTAGGAGGGTCTTTATTTATGCAACAAAAAGATTTTAACGGAATTTCAGAAGCTGTGACTTACGGAGCAGGAAGTGGAATCGGGTGGTTCTTGGCTATCCTTGCAATTGCTGCTATTCGTGAAAAAATTGCCTACTCTAATGTCCCAGCACCCTTAAAAGGTTTAGGTATTACTTTTATAATCACAGGTCTCATGGCTATTGGCTTCATGAGTTTCATGGGAATTGAACTTTAAAAAAATATAATATGATTGTTATAATTTCAAGTGTCGTTGTCTTTTTAATTCTAATACTTTTGTTAGTTATATTATTATTGACAGCTAAAGCAAAACTTTCTCCTTCAGGTCCTGTTACAATTAACATCAACGATGAGAAAGATATAGAAACGGGCTCAGGGTCTACTTTACTTTCGACTTTAGGAGACAATAAATTGTTTTTACCTTCTGCTTGTGGTGGTGGTGGAACATGTGTTCAGTGTAAATGTATTGTTGAAGACGGTGGTGGTGCAATTCTACCAACTGAAGAGCCTCACTTTACTAGAAAAGAAATCGCTGAAGGCTGGAGACTTGGTTGCCAAGTAAAGGTTAAAGAAGATATGAAAATCCAGATTCCTGAAGAGGTATTTGGTATTAAAAAATGGGAGGCGACTGTTGTTTCCAATTATAATGTAGCTTCATTTATTAAGGAATTTGTTGTTGAAATTCCTGAAGATATGGATTACAAAGCTGGGGGTTATATCCAGATTGAAGTTCCAAAATGTACTGTTGATTTCAAAGACATGGATATCACAGCTCACCCAGAGGAACATCCTGATGATCCTCAAAAGTTTAAACAAGAGTGGGATAATTTTAAGCTTTGGCCTTTGACAATGAAAAATACCGAAACTGTTGAGCGTGCTTACTCAATGGCTTCTTACCCAGCTGAAGGTCGTCGTGTAATGCTTAACGTGCGTATTGCAACGCCTCCTTTTGATAGAAGTAAAGGAGATTGGATGAGTGTTAATCCAGGTGTTGCTTCGTCATACATTTTTAATTTAAAAGAAGGTGATAAGTGCATTATTTCAGGACCTTATGGTGAATTCTTTATCAATGAAAGTGAAGCAGAAATGCTTTATGTCGGAGGTGGAGCAGGAATGGCGCCAATGCGTTCTCATTTATATCATTTATTTAGAACATTAAAAACGGGTCGTAAAGTTTCATATTGGTATGGTGGTCGTTCTAAAAGAGAATTATTCTACTTAGAGCATTTTAGAGCTTTAGAAAGAGATTTTCCAAATTTCAAATTTCATTTAGCTCTCTCTGAACCAATGGAAGAAGATAACTGGAAAGAAAAGAAAAGTATTGATGATGAAGGAGATGGATTCGTCGGATTTATTCACCAGTGTGTAATTGATAATTATTTGAATCATCACGAAGAGCCTGAAGAAATCGAATTATATTTCTGTGGACCTCCATTGATGAACCAAGCTGTTCAGAAAATGGGTGAAGATTTTGGTATACCAGATGAAAACATCAGATTCGATGATTTCGGTGGATAAACATCAAAATTATATTATATATCTTAAACCCGAGATTCTTCTCGGGTTTTTTATTTTATATAGAGAATTGAACTCTGTTAAGAGTAGTTTAAATTGAGAAATTATAAAGGACTATTGATAGTCATAGATATGTTTAATTATAAAGTTTTGTCTTTCTTTATTATTTTTTAATCATTATTAAAGTTTCATAAGAATATCACTTCTTAAAATTGCCTTTTTAGATCAGGTAGCTTTAGCTGTTTTTGCGCTAACTATGTGACTTCCTACAGATATTAGCAAGTATGTGTCTAATTCTAAACAAAAGATTTCAATCATCTTTTTAATTTCAAGACGTGTTGAAGTTTATGCAATCCGTTTTGCTATAGATTTAATTTTTCATTCATCCAATTTATAAATCGTGTAGGTACCGTTTTTCTCTTTTACTGCGATAAGTCTATCGCTAATAAATTGAGATGCTATGTTGGGTTGGTTTTGCTTTGACTTTAGATTTTTGAAAAGTAAGGTGTTTGGACCGCGGAGATGTTGTACTTTTTTATTTTTTGTGTCAATAACCAATTCATTATAGCTATAATTTACGATTGTTTTACCTAATGCATTTGTAGCGTTTGTTTTTGATTTGTAATATTTAATGACTCTTGCATATCCATTTTTAAATGGCGTAGCAGCAATATATTCTGTCGGAATTACTTTTTCTCCCATCTTGTTAATGTAGCCATAAAAAGTGATACCATCTCTTACTTCTTGAATTAAACAGAGGCCGTTGTTAAAAACGGGATGTTCTCCTGAAAAAGCAACTACATCTTTTCTGTAATCAATAATAAGTGTTCCTTCGCTGTTAATAAACCCCCACGAATTATTTTTTTCTACAGCTCCAAGACCTTCTTGAAAAGGGGTTACTTTATCAATCTTTGAGAGGACCTGCGCATTTGTGATTAAAGGGAAACAGGTTAAGAGTATTAATATTAATTGTTTCATAATAAGCTTGTTTTATCTAATGATTTCCTAAATATAGCTTTTATATAATTGTTTTAACATGATAATAATCAGTATTTTATAATCTTTTTATTGTCTTTTTTGATATTATAGCGCCTTACAATTGAGAGAGTTTTTCAATCCCATAAAAAGTATTAAATTTGATGTTCGTATGGGTTAAGTGTTTAGTTTAACTTATCCTAATTCTAGTTTAAATTCGGTTTTTATATTATCTTCATATGGCACTTCTTAATGATCAACAATTACATAATTTGGCGATGAACATTGCTGGCAAGGATTTGGAGTCCATGGGGTATGAGTTTTTAGGTGTCAATAGTAAAATTGGAAAGAATCCTCAATTCGTCGCAATAAAAGATTCTAAGCTGATATTTGTTTTGGTGCGTGCCATCCAATATCCTGACAATCCCGTATTTTACGATAAAGCTTTAGCTGAAAAAGTTCGTGATCATGGAGAAAAGCATAAAGCAAGAACTTATTATGCAGGTGTAGGTCTTGCAAATTCGCTTGACTATGACTTGCCTATAGATTCTGATCAAAATTACATTGTTAATTATACAGGTTTAATTGAAATTAAACCTTGATGCAAACAGGAATCACTTCATTTTTATTGATGCGGTAGCGTTCGATTTCTTCATCTGTCATATTCTCAGCATAAGCAATTTGCTTAACAGTAAAACCTAGCTTTTCTAATTTCTTGTAGTAATCTATTCCGTAAACTCTCACATGGTCATATTGACCAAATATTCTTGTTCGTTCATCTTTATCTATGATAGTGTCATCTTCAAAAGTAACTTCTCTTGAGCTATCAATAGGAATTTGAAGTATCGCTATTCCGCCAGGTTTTAAAACACGATAAAGTTCTTGCATCGCTTTAGTATCATCAGGAATATGTTCTAAAACATGATTACAAAGAATGAAATCATAGCTGTTTTCATCAAATGGTAAATCACAAATATCGGCCTTAACATCAGCTAAAGGAGATTCGAGATCAGTTGTTGTATAAGTGATGTTTTTTGCTTTTCTAAAACGCTTGTAAAAAGCTTGTTCTGGAGCAACATGCAGCAGCTGAGATTCTTTTGTAAATAAATCGGTTTCATTAATCAAATAAAGCCATAATAGGCGGTGTCGTTCTAATGATAAAGTGGAAGGAGATAAAACATTTTCTCTAACCTTATCATAACCGTAAGGAAGCATTGTTCTAAAGCTTTTGCCATCAATAGGATCCTGATATTTTTGACCTGAATAATAGAAAACTAAAAAAGGCCTAAATAAATAACTAATTTTAATGAGTAAAGGTCTGGGAACTAAATTTAGGAAGAATTTGAAAATTTTTTTCATCAGAAAGGAAACCTAAAGTGCCCAGAGCGGGAGTCGAACCCGCACGCCCTAATGGACACATGGCCCTCAACCATGCCTGTCTACCAATTCCAGCACCTGGGCGTTAACTTTTATAAGTAAAAAGCAGTGATCTGGCTGGGGCTCGAACCCAGGACCCTCTCCTTAAAAGGGAGATGCTCTACCAACTGAGCTACCAGATCGTTGGTAATAATTAAAAAGTGATCTGGCTGGGGCTCGAACCCAGGACCCTCTCCTTAAAAGGGAGATGCTCTACCAACTGAGCTACCAGATCTTAAAAAAAAAGAACATTTTTTATGCGGGTGCAAATATACTATCTTAATTTATTTTATCAAGTCAATTTCAATTAAATTTGAAACAAATTTTAATTTTTTTTATTTTATGTCTAAAATCATCTTACTCGGCTATATGGGCGTTGGAAAATCAACACTTGGAGAGTTGTTATCAAAAGTCAATCGGCATCATTTTTTTGATTTAGATGCTCAAATAGAAGAATCTTTTGGGCTTTCAGTTCAAGATATTTTTAAATCAAAGGGAGAGTTAGCGTTTAGAAAAGAGGAAAAGCGTCAATTACATCAAATTATGAATATGGATACTGATATTGTTTTAAGCTTAGGAGGCGGAACACCTCTTTATTATAATAATGCGGATTTCATTTTTGATACTGAATCTTTCAAGACTGTTTACCTCACTTCAACATTAAACCACCTCGTCAAAAGATTATTAAATGAAAAAGAGCAACGTCCTCTTATTTCTCATCTTAAAACAGAAGCTGAATTAGAAGATTTTATCAGAAAGCACCTTTTTGAGCGGCACCATATATATGATCGTGCACGATATCAATTAAATGTTGATGATAAATCACCAAGTGAATCTGTTGATGAATTACTTAACTTACTAAATGTGCACTAAATTCTTCTTGTTCATTTTGGCTCACTTCAACATGACTCAGCATTGTCGTTGATAGAGACAGTCCTTTAAAATCAGCCTGAATTGGGAATTTCTTGTGAGCTCTATCAATAAGAACAACTGTTTTAAGCTGTTTTAAATTTGTCTTTAAAAAATGATTGACGGAATAAATAAGCGTACTTCCTGATTTGAGAACATCATCTACAATAATAACAGATTGATCTCGGTATTCATCTTCATCTATGTCAATAGAAACAGAATTAATGGGTGACTTTTTATCAATTTCGATTTGACATAATCTGACATCTAAATCGCTTATTTCTTTTAGGAAGTCAGAAATGATTTTTGCTATATGATATCCATTTTCACAAATACCAGCGACAATAATATGTTTTTCATTGATGTTGCTTTCAAGAATTTGATAGCTCATGCGCTTAAGTTTTTGCATGATTTCCTGATGATTTAATATCTTTACTCTATCTGTCATTTTCAGTATCTTTTTCTTGTTTTTTAATCGGATCAAGCCATTCGTCTAATTCACGTCTGTCTTTTTTTGTTGGTCTTCCTGTTCCTTTTTCTCTGTAATATTTCTGTGAATCTTTTAATAATTCTAATTTTTCAAAGGCTTCTTTAGGTGTTTTATCAAGACAGTAAATATTAACCAATTTGGCTCCAACTCTTGATTTAGGCAAATCTAAGACTTCAATTTTATAATTGATTTGATTCTTTCTCACTTCAAGTTCATCCGTCGGATAAACTTCTCGTGATGGTTTGACAATTTCATCTTTTATACGAACATGTCCCTTTCTACAAGCTTTCGTAGCAATGTTTCTTGTTTTAAAATATCTGACGCACCATAAATATTTGTCAACTCTCATAATAATAATTAGATTCAGTAGTTCTTGATAGACAAAAATAACAGAAAATTGTATCTTGCGGCGTAAAAATTAGTTTAATGAAAAATCTTAGTTTATTAATGATGATGCTTCTCATTTTTTCTGCATGTAGCAGTGATGATGATGGAGGTGGAATCAAGTTGAGAGATGCGGAAGAAGTGAAAGAAGAAAACGAGGCTTCTATTCAAGACTTTTTGTCAACTCATTATTACAAAATGGAGTCAAATCCTAGCAATCCAAACTTTGATCGTATCGTTTTTGATTCGATTTCAAATGGAGAGGAGGCAATTATTGACTCTGAGTTTTTAAAAACAAAAACTGTCACTAGAAACGATATCGATTATGAAATTTTCTACCTTAAATTTAGAGAAGGAGCAGCTTCAGAAAGACATCCAACCTTTGCGGATTCAACTTTAATAACTTATGAAGGTTTCACTTTATCCAATAAAATTTTTGATGTTTCTCCAAATCCGGTTTGGTTTGATTTGACGCAGATTATTCCTGGATTTTTTGAAATTATGCCTGAATTTAGAGGCGGAACAGGTTTCGTTGAAAATCCTGATGGAACAGTTACTTTTAATGATGATTTTGGTATTGGAGCGATGTTTATTCCTTCTGGACTAGGTTATTTTGCTAACCCACCAGTTGGTTCAAAAGTTTCAGCGTATTCTCCAATTATTTTCACTTTTCAATTGTATAAATCAAAAGAAACTGACCACGATGGTGATGGTGTGCCAACTTGGATGGAAGATGTCAATGAAAACCATAATTTAAATGATGATGACACAAACGGAAATCGTGTCCCTAATTATTTAGATCCTGATGATGATGGTGATCGTGTACCAACACGTGAGGAAATTATTATCAATGAAGATGGTACGATTGAGTTTCCAGATTCAAATGGAAATGGAACTCCTGATTATCTAGATGAATCTTATCCTTTAGAATAAAATAGGTTTTATAAACTCACAAAAAAATCCGATTGCAATTAAGCAATCGGATTTTTTTGTAAATTATATTTTGTCTAAATTAAACTGTTTGTTCAGGATCAAAACCTTCTAAGTATTGTGCAACGCGTTGAACAAACTGTCCGCCTAAAGCGCCGTTGACAACACGATGGTCATAACTATGTGATAAGAACATTTTATAACGAATACCGATAAAGTCACCTTCAGGAGTTTCAATCACTGCAGGAACTTTTCTGATTGCTCCAAGTGCTAAAATACCAACTTGTGGCTGATTGATAATTGGTGTTCCGAAAACGCTGCCAAAAGTACCCACATTAGTCACTGTGTAAGTTCCGCCTTGAGTTTCATCAGGTTTTAATTTACCAATTCTAGCACGATTAGCTAGATCATTTACCTTCTTAGCCATGCCTAATAAGTTCAATTGATCTGCATTATGAATGACAGGAACAATTAAATCTCCATTAGGAAGTGCAGCTGCCATTCCTAAATTGATATTTTTCTTTTTGATGATTTGCGTTCCATCAACTTGAATATTAACACCTGGGAAATCTTTGATTGCTTTAACAACAGCTTCCATGAAAATAGGCGTAAAGGTTAACTTTTCACCTTCTCTATCTTGAAATGCTTTTTTGTGTTTGTTTCTCCAATTCCAAATATTAGTAACATCAACTTCAATAAAAGATTGAACGTGAGCTGACGTTTGCTTACTATTTGTCATGTGGCTCGCAATCATTTTGCCCATACGTGTCATTTCAACAATCTCATCTTCTGCATTAATATTGACAGGTGTTTTTGCTTTCGGAAGTTCTTGTGCAGCAGGTTTTCGAGCTGCTTTTGTTTCCTGAGTTGTTTTTTGTTGAGCCTGCTGTCCGCGGTTTTTGACGTAAGTCAGCATATCATCTTTAGTGACGCGGCCTTCTAGACCTGATCCTTCTACTTCTTCTAATTCATCAAGAGAAATACCTTCTTCTTTAGCAATATTTTTAACCAAAGGAGAGTAAAAACGAGATGCATCAGCGAAATTAGTTGATGTTGTCTCTTTTGCAGCTGCGATGTCATTTTCAATACTCTCTGCAGCTTGCTGAGTTGTTTCTTTTTCTTCAGTTGCGTCACTTTTTGAAGTGTTTTCTGACTCACCTTCAATTTCAATGATTGCGATCGTTTGTCCAACTTGAACCACATCATCAACCTCAAAAAGTTTTTCTTTTAAAACGCCATCAACTTCACTTGGAACTTCGGAGTCAACTTTGTCAGTTGCAATTTCTAAAACTGCTTCATCAGCCTCAATCGTATCACCAACTTCTTTTAGCCAATTGGTTATGGTTGCCTCAGCAACACTTTCTCCCATCTTAGGAAGTTTTAGTTCGATATTTGCCATATAATTATTGTAATACTTGTTTTAAATGATTTTTTTGCGAATTTACTAAATAAAAGCCGTTTATGGTTTTAATTTTATCATAAATCTAAGCTTAGCATTTCTCCCTGCTCGTCTTTTGAATCACTCCCAACACAAAAATTAATGCCTTCGGGTCTAATTCTGATCTTTGCAGGAATGTCTCGCCAATTTACAATTTTTTCTATAACTTCCATATAACGCATTGTACTCATATCAAATATGATGTACTTTTTTCTTAAGGTAGATAAATTTATTGTTGAAATTTCTCTTTTTGTATAAAAATAAACTTTGTTGAATTTCTTTTCTAAGCCTTTGAAATTGTTTTGTTGATCAGTGATTATAATTGCTTCATGATAAGTTTCAGTGGTTTGGTTTTTCTTCTTCTGTGAAGCTGTTGATTTTAGGAAACCTAAAGCAAATTTTAAACTGTATTCAAGGAGTTTATTGTTGTAATGCTTCTTATAAAAAATAAGCATGGCTCCAAAAAATCGATCATAATATTGTTTATTCTTAACTGTACTTTCTCCCTTGAAATGAATTGTTTTTATATTTCCAGCATAATAGTTATCGCGCTTGTTTTTAAGAAGTTTGTAACTTAAATCAATATCTTCACCGTACATGAAGAAATCTTCATCAAAACCTTTTACAGTCAAATAATCTTGACGTTTCAGAAACATGAATGCACCAACAAGAACATCAGTCTTCCCATTTTCATGAGTTTGAAGATTGTTGTTGTAATAATCTTTATCTTGACCTATAAGTTTTTGAAAAGCAACTTTTGGATTGGGAATATTGCGTTTCGATTCTGGTAAAAAATATCCCTTTCCATCGATTAACTGAGTGCCAATTGCACCTAAATTTTTCTTGCTTTTGTAAAGCTTTAAAAGTTTTTCAAAACAGTCTTCAGCAACAACTGTGTCAGGATTTAAAATGCAGAGATATTCTCCTTTTGCTTGTTTGACAGCTAGATTATTTGCTTTAGAAAATCCTGCGTTTTCTTTATTTGCGATAGTTTTAACTTCAGGAAAATGATGATGTGTTAGAGCTAGACTTTCATCTTCTGAGTTATTATCGATAACGATAATTTCAGCTTTCATATTTTTGATAGCCTTACTCACACTTTCAAGGCAGAGCATGAGATAATGAGGGACTTTATAGTTCAGGATCACGACGCTGAGTTCCACAATTTAAGCTTTTAAGGATTTTTCAAAAGGAATACGGTGCACAATACTTCTACCTAAAGTGACTTCATCGGCAAATTCTAGCTCATCACCAACAGAAATGCCACGTGCAATAGTTGACATTTTTATATCAAAATTTTCTATTTGTTTATAAATATAAAAATTTGTGGTGTCGCCTTCCATGGTGCTGCTCAATGCGAAAATAATCTCATTAATCTGACCTTCTTTGGCCTTCTGAGTTAAGCTTTCAATGGTTAAATCGTTGGGTCCGATGCCTTCAATGGGATTGATTTTTCCGTTCAAAACATGATAAACACCTCTATATTGCTCGGTGTTTTCAATGGCCATAATGTCTCGAATGTCTTCAACCACACAAACGATGCTTTGATCTCTTTTAGGATTTGCACAAATATCGCAAATCTCACTATCAGAAATATTGTGGCAATTTTTACAACGCTTGATTTTCAATTTTAAATCTAATAATGACTTCGCTAAATCTGTGGTGACTTCTTGATCTTGATTGAGTAAGTGTAAAACGAGTCGTAATGCAGTCCTTTTTCCTATACCTGGTAAAAATGAAACCTGTTCAACAGCTTCTTGAAGCAATTTGGAAGAAAATTCCATTTGAAATTATTTTTTAGGCTTTGCTGTAAAGGTAAATTTTTAATCTTAGATAAACCTTACTTTTTGTACTTTTGGCGACTAAATTAAAAATATGCAGCCAAGTCTGATTCTTTTATTAATCGCACTTTACTTTGGTGTTCTTATCGCGATTTCTTTTTTGACAAGTCGAGGAAATAAAACTTCTGAAAATGCTGATTTTTTTGTAGCAAGTCGTCAATCACCTTGGTATTTGGTTGCTTTTGGGATGATAGGTGCTTCTTTAAGCGGCGTAACTTTTATTTCAATTCCTGGGACAATTGCAGATACAGGCTTTGGTTATTTCCAGGTTGTTTTGGGTTATACTTTGGGTTACGCAGTGATTGGTACCGTTTTACTTCCTTTATATTATCGATTAAACTTAACATCCATTTACACTTATCTAGAAACGAGATATGGAGATTATGCTTACAAAACTGGCGCAAGTTTCTTCGTTTTATCAAGGTTAGTTGGGTCGAGTTTTAGATTGTTTTTAGTGGCCAACGTTTTACAGTTAATTGTTTTTGATGAGCTCAATGTTCCTTACTATGTGACGGTAACGATGACTATCTTTTTAATTTGGCTTTATACTTTTAGAAGTGGTATTAAAACAATTGTGTGGACAGATACTTTACAGACACTTTTTATGTTAACTGCTATGCTTTTTGCCGTTGGTTTGTTGATGCAGAACTTAGATGTTTCTTTTTTTAATGTTTCAGTATATCTCAATTCTCATGAAGAATTCCACATTTTCTTTTTTGAAGATTTAAAAAGTAGCAACTATTTCTTTAAACAGTTTATTTCAGGTGCTTTCATTGCGATCGTTATGACGGGATTAGATCAAGATATGATGCAGAAAAACCTGACTTGTCGAAGCTTGAAAGATGCACAGAAAAACATGTTTTGGTTTACAATTGTGTTAGTGATTACAAATTTTTTGTTTCTTTTTCTTGGTCTTTTATTAATGGATTATGCAAATCAAAATAATTTTACTGAAATTGGAGATGCTCTTTTTCCAGCGATTGCAACTTCTGGAGATTTAGGTCTTGGCTTGGCTATTTTGTTTTGTATTGGCTTAATTGCTGCAGCTTATTCAAGTGCAGATTCTGCTTTGACTTCATTAACAACTTCAATTAGTATTGACTTGGTTCAAATACAGAAGAAATACGATCAAAAGAAACAAGTTATTGTACGTAAAAGAATTCATGTTTTTGTGACTTTACTGCTTATTGTGATCATGATGGTTTATAAATATGCCATCACAGATACGAGTTTGATTTACACACTTTTTGAATTCGCAGGTTATACTTATGGACCTTTGCTTGGTTTATATGCTTTTGGGCTTTTCACAAAACTAAAAGCCGCAGATATATGGATTCCTTTTATTTCGATAGGTGCCGTTGTGCTCACATTTTTCTTCAGTCTGTATTTAGAGTCGATTCACGATTTTGAACTTGGTTTTTTTGTGTTAATTGTGAATGGAGCTTTAAGTTTTGTTGGCTTAATATTGTCCAGTTTGAAGCAGGACCAAAGTGCAAGCATTTAAACATTTGATATTGTTGTTTTCTAATAAATGCTGAAAATCATTATTCTCAGCACCTGGATTAAATATCACACGCTTTGGATTTAGCTTAAGGATATAATCTATAAACTCTTCCTGGTTTTTAGGATTCAAATAAACAGTGACAGTATCAATGTTTTTTAATGCAATTTGTTTGTCATAAACTTGAAATCCATCAATTTGAAATTCTTTTTTACCAATGCCAACTGCTTCAAAATTATATTTTTTAAGAAATTTTAAAGCAAGATTTGAGTATCGATTTGGCTTATCTGATGCGCCAATAACAAGTGTTTTTTTAGACATAAGATAGAAGTATTATTTTTACTTAAAGTGAAGTTGAAATGGATGTTAAACTCTGTTAATGCATGTAACAAATTAGCATTTTGAGCGTTTAATAAGATAGGGAACGTTTATTCGTTAACTATAAAAACTTTGATTGCCTGTTGCAGTGTTTCATGGTTAGATTAGGTTAGGTTAAATTTGTTGTGCAGCAGGCAATTTTTTATTTGTTACCACTTTATGATACAACTTCCCCATGTAAAACCACTTCCGAAAGCGGCCAAAACAACAATATCACCTTTCATAATTTTCTTTTCTTCCCAAGCCTCAGTTAAAGCAATCGGTATAGAAGCTGCAGTCGTGTTACCGTAGCGTTGAATGTTATTGTAAACTTGATCATCAGAAAGTTGAAATTTCTTCTGAACAAACTGTGATATTCTTAAATTCGCTTGATGAGGAATTAGCATATTGATATCATCTTTCTTTAAGCCATTTTTTTCTAAGCCTTCATTAATCACTTCAGAAAAACGAACAACGGCATGCTTAAAAACGAGTTGACCATTCATGTATGGAAAATATGGGATATCTTCTTGAGGATTTTCAGCAATAATTTCAGGTACCCAATGTTCAGTTGAAGGACCTATCAGGGATAACTCTTTAGCGAATTGACCTTGAGAATGTAAATGTGTTGATAGTATTTGACTGTCATCTTCACTTCTGCTCAAAACAGCTGCACCAGCGCCATCTCCAAATATGACAGAAACACCCCTGCCACGTGTTGTCATGTCTAAACCGCCACTATGATTTTCACTTCCTATGACAAGAACATTTTTGTACATTCCAGTTTTAATAAATTGATCAGCGACAGAAATGGCATAAATAAAACCGCTGCACTGATTCCTAACATCCAATGCTGGACAAGTTTTAATGCCTAACATATCATGTACAATAACTCCGCTTCCTGGAAAATAATAATCAGGACTTAAGGTTGCAAAAACAATAAGATCAATATCGTCTTTGTCAATTTTTGCGCGTTCAATTGCAATTTTGGCTGCTTTAACACCCATTTTTGCCGTTGAGTCATCACTTTTTTCAATGTGACGTCTTTCTTTAATGCCTGTACGTTCTTGTATCCATTCATCACTTGTGTCCATGATTTTTGATAAATCATTGTTGGTCACAACATTTTCAGGAACATATTTTCCGAGGCCAATTATTTTAGAACTATACATAAAAGGAATTTATTGCAATATACATAATTAAAAAGCACAAGCCGCAGCTTAAAAGCTTGCGGCTTGTTATTTAAAATGAATTTATTTTTCTAAAAAACTATATCTTAATTATAAAGCTTATAATTAACCGTTTTGATCTGAGCTTTTAAGTCATTTAATAAATTATAAAGTCCAAAGAAAGTCCTATTCATATAGATAAAGTGTTGACTTCCTCTATTACTATTCATTTTTCTTAATTCTTTATCACTGCTATATTTTTTACTTAAATTTTGAACTTTATCCCAAAATTCTTGGTTACCAAAATCAAAATCAACTTCATGTAGAGGGGATGTAAATAGGCTTAACATTTCATGAAATAAATCAGAAAAATATTCAATTTCTGCTTCATTATCATCCTCTCTTAGTATTTCGAGCTCTCTTAATTTTTGCTGAAATACTTCTCTGTTGTTGATGTTTTCAGGTTCTGCTAATTCAAAATAAGGCTCATAAAATTCATTAGGTATTTTTTTAACACAGCCAAAGTCAATCGCGATTAAATCATCATTTTCATCAATTAAGAAGTTTCCAGGATGCGGATCTGCATGCACTTCGCGCAAGTTATGCAATTGATGCATGTAAAAATCCCAAAGGGCTTGACCTATTTTGTTACCTTGCTCTTGCGTGAAATCGGTTTTTGTAAACTCGCTTAAATGCTTGCCGTGCATCCAATCCATCGTGATGATTTTTTCACTTGAGAGCTCTTTATAATATTTAGGAAATCTCAAGTGTGGAATATGTGCACAAGCTTCTGAAATTCTTTCGCTTTGCTCAAGCTCCAAGATGTAATCGGTTTCTTCTAAAAGTTTACCTTCTATTTCCTGAAAATATCTATCATTATCTTGTCCTTGTAAGTTAAACATTCTGATTGCAATGGGTTTGACCATTGCTAAATCTGAACTGATACTATCTGCAACACCAGGATATTGAATTTTGACAGCTAATTCACGATCATCTTTTTTGGCTTTATGAACTTGACCAATACTCGCTGCATTGATAGAATCTTTCGAAAACTCATCAAATAAATCTTCTGGATATTGACCGATATATTTCTTGAAAGTTTTGCGAACTAAAGGTGCAGAAAGTGGAGGGACGCTGAATTGAGATAAACTAAATTTTTCAACATATGCGCTAGGTAACAAGCTTTTTTCCATCGAAAGCATTTGTGCAACTTTTAAGGCGCTACCTTTCAAGTCTTTTAAGCTGTCGTAAATATCAGAAGCATTGTCTTTATTGAGCTCTTCTTTATCTAAAGAAGGATTAAAAGCTTTTTTGCTATAATATTTGAGGTAATTTCCACCAATCTTAGCTCCAGTTGAAACTAACTTGGAGGTTCTGTTGAATTTACCAGTAGGTATTTTGTCTATGGTTTTCATTTACTTAAGGATTTCTTTGTATAAAAATTTACCCAAATCGAAAACGCGTTCTAAAGCGGAATTATCTAAAATGTCAAAAATTGTATTGACTGATTTTTCAATGGCGACATCTGTTTTTTCAAATGAAGCCGAGTCATCTTCTTTCCAGAATTTTAATAAGAATAAAAATTGTAGCCAAGTGCCTTCAGCATAAATCTTTTTGTTTCTCTGAAGGAATTTAATATTTTGTTCGTCGTTTTCATCTTCAACCAAGTCGCTAGCAAAATTTAAAATATGCTTTCTTAAATCTTTAAGTTGTTTTAAATTTTTTAATTCTTGATCATTTTCATTTAAAACATATAAAACATAACTTCGGTTGGCAGTCAAAATTTCAAAAAGCGTATAAAAGAAAGTCAGTAATTTATCTCTGTTACTTGCTTCTTGCAATTCTGCACTTCCTTTAATGAGTTCTGCGGCATTGTTATAAAATTGAACCCAAATGTCTTTCTGCAAGGCTTCTAAACTTCCATAAAAACTATAGAATTGTTCTTCAGAAATTTTATTTTCTTTCGCAAATTTATAAACAGATTTTGGATATTTTTCGTTTTCTAAAACGCTGTCCATATACATGCTGACAATACCAGCTTGCGTAATTTTTTTCTGTGATTTTACTTGTTTTGCCATGAGATGTGTTTTGTTACAAAGATAAGATTGTTTAATCTTTCAAGTCAATAATTAAACAAAACTTTCTGTTAAATTATATCTTGCATTATCTGTCAAGATGTCAGAAAGTTAAGATTGGTATTTAGTTTGACTTACACGTATTCAAAATATTAAAATTATGGCAAAAGGAAATATCAATGTTTCTGTCGAAAATATCTTCCCTTTAATTAAGAAATTTTTGTACAGTGATCACGAAATCTTTTTAAGAGAATTGATTTCGAATGCAACAGATGCAACTTTAAAGTTAGAACATCTCGTTAGAATTGGAGAGGCTAAAATTGAAACTGGTCAACCTAAAATTGAAGTCAAAATCAATAAAGAAGACAATACACTTCATATTATTGATGAAGGTGTTGGGATGACGCAAGATGAAGTTAAAAAATACATCAACGAAGTTGCTTTTTCTGGCGCAGAAGAATTTTTAGAAAAGTATAAAGATTCTGATGCTAAAGAAACTGGCATTATCGGTCATTTTGGTCTAGGTTTTTACTCAGCCTTTATGGTGGCAAATAAGGTTGAAATCTTTACAAAATCTTGGAAAGATGAACCTGCTGCGCATTGGACATGTGAAGGAACTACTGAGTTTTCTCTTGAAGAATCTGACAGAACGACACGCGGAACAGAAATCGTTTTACATATCAATGACGATGAAAAAGAGTTTTTAGAAGATGCGCGCATTGATGAGCTGTTGGTGAAGTATAACAAATTTATGCCTGTCCCAATTAAATTTGGAACTAAGGAAAAAGAATTACCACTTCCTGATGATGCAAAAGAAGATGAAGAGCCTAAAAAGGTTACAGTTGATAAGATTATCAATAACCCAGATCCGGCTTGGACAAAACAACCAACTGAATTAGAGGAAAAGGATTATAACGAGTTTTATAGAGAGCTTTATCCAACTCAGTTTGAAGAGCCGCTTTTTCATATTCATTTAAATGTTGATTATCCATTTAACTTGACAGGAATTTTATATTTCCCAAAACTGTCAAATGATATGGCAATGCAAAAAGATAAAATTCAGCTTTACCAAAATCAAGTTTTCGTAACAGATAATGTTGAGGGTATTGTGCCTGAATTTTTAACGATGCTAAAAGGTGTGATTGATTCGCCTGATATCCCTCTGAATGTATCGCGTTCATACTTACAAGCGGATGGTGCTGTTAAAAAGATTTCAAGTTATATCACAAGGAAAGTTGCTGATAAATTAAAGTCATTATTTAATAATAATCGTGAAGATTTTGAGATAAAATGGAACGATATTAAAGTTGTGATCGAATACGGAATGTTAACTGAAGATAAGTTTTTTGACAAAGCTCAAAAATTTAATCTCTTCCCAACCGTTGATGACACTTACTTGACTTATGAAGAACTTGAAGGGAAAATCAAGGCGAACCAAACTGATAAGGATGATAAGCTAGTTGTGTTATACGCTTCCAATAAAGAAGCGCAACACGGTGCAATTAAATCAGCTAAGGATAAAGGCTACGAAGTCTTACTGCTTGATTCTCCAATTGTTTCTCATTTAATTCAGAAAATTGAAACAGAAAAAGAAAATAAAGTTTCATTTGTGAGAGTTGATAGTGATCACATTGATAACTTAATTAAAAAGGACGAAGAGCAAGCTTCAAAATTAAATGATGAAGAAAAAGAGAAGTTAAAAGAAAGCTTTGAAACTGTTGTGCCAAAAGAAAAGTACACAGTTCAGGTTGAAGCATTAGCTTCAGATTCTGCACCAGTGATGATTACGCAGCCTGAATTTATGCGTCGAATGAAAGAAATGCAGCAAAGCGGCGGTGGCGGCATGTTTGGTATGGGTAATATGCCAGAGATGTACAACTTAGTTGTGAATGCAAATCACCCATTGGCTAGCCAAATTTTATCAGCAGATAAGAAAGAAGATTCAGAAGGAATGATCAAGCAAAGTTTAGATTTAGCACTTCTTTCACAGGGGATGTTGAAGGGTGAAGCCTTGACAAATTTTGTTAATGCTAATTTTGATAAATTGCAGAATTCATAATTTATTTATCTCTAAATTATACGAAAAACCATCAATTCTTAAAGATTGATGGTTTTTTTATGTGTCAATCTTTTTGAAAATTGCATTTTTGAGATGTCAATATTAATTTTTGAAAATACAGTTTATGAAAATGACGCTGCGTTTAAGTTTTCTAATGTTTTTTTTTATTTTGATGTCTTGTCAAAATAAAACTGAAGAAGATAAAAAAGAGAAGAGTACAACTCCGGAGAAACAAGAAGTCAGAAAGCTAACTGAAAATGATCAGTTACTCCAAAACCTCATGTACGCGCATCAAACTGAGAAATTTCAACAGAAAGATCGAGTTGAGTTTATGTTGCGCCTTAAAAAGGAAGATAATGAAACCATTAAAACAATTGTTAAGTCCAACACTTTTGAAGTTAAGTTTCCGAATGATTCTATTAAAAAAGAAGATAAACTTTTCGCTAGACTTTTTACATTACCTCACAACTTGAATTATGATGATGACGAAATAGAATTGATAGAACAAAAAGAAATTGATGGTGTTGATCAAGATGTTTTTAAGATTGTCAAACAAAGTGATAAAACACTTGATTTAGTAAGAATTCAAACGCAATCAAAGACGCATTTAATTAAGTCGATCACCCTAAAAGATGATGGGCAGTTAAAGAAATTCATCTATCGAAAATACATCAGCGTCAGCGGTATCACCATTCCAATCCAAATTGATTACTATCAAGAAGAAGAATTAATTCAGCAATTATCAATACAAAGAATTAGTTTTAAATAAAATATTTTGATGGGAGTTGTTTAAAAGATTTAAATATTAATTTTCAATGAATTATTTTTATTGACCATTTATATTTTTTTGTTTTTAATGAACTTTTATAAGTTTATTAATTAAAGCATATATTTAATCCATGAACACTTTCAACGACATAAAAGAATTAGTTTCCACTTTGAAAAGAGAGGAAAAACTAATTGCTGAAATGTTTAGTAAACGAAAATCTATCGACTATAAATACAGTGATGCCATAGAATTGGTGGATAGCGATGAAGGTCGATTGGATTTTTTAAAAGACAGAGGGGTCATTCGAGAAAATGGAAATTATTTAGAATTAGACGATTATTTTCTGGAGTTTTTTGAACAGATTTTAGATGTTAATGAAGAAATTAACCTTTCTTACATTGATGAAAATATCAAAAACATAAAAGAAAATATTGATTATTTTCTCAATGAAAACAATGAAAATAGAAGATACTCCTATCTCAAGTTTATAAAAAAAACCCTTCGGAAAATCGGAATAATTACTTTTAAAAGTGTGATAGATATTCGACGAAATGTAGAAAACACATTCAAGAATGAAGCGAATTATAAAAACAAACAGCTCAAACTTCAAAATCTAGATGAAAAAAGAACGCTTGTCAAACGATTGATTGAACAAACTTTACACTTAGTGACTGCTGAGGAACACACTTTTTTCAATAGGGCTTTGGATGAAGAGCTAAATCGAATTATTGTTGATTTAAAATTTCAGCTCAGAGAATGTTCGCACAACATCATTGAAATTGAAAAACAAATTATTGATTATCTCAATCAAATTAAACATCAAGGTGAATTTTTAGAAAAACTACGCAAATTAAAATACCTCAAAGACCATTTTACAATTGAAGCAGAAACCGATATAAAACAATTGTTGACACAACAGAATCAAGTGCTTTTCGAAAAGAGAATCAGTGAACCTTTAAATCTTTCTCTTGATTTTATTAGAAATGATGAAAAAGCTTTTGAATCGATTAAAAAAATGGCTAAAAAACAAAAGGACAGAAAATTATTTCAACCTGAAATTGCCGATCGCATTTCCGATGATTTTTTAGAAAATAAAACAGAGGAAGAAATAATGATTAACTTGGAGGAAATTCGCAATCAATTTTCTGCTACCAGTGATCATTTATTCAATTTCATAATGAATTATGACTTTCGAAAACCTGTTGATTTTAGTGAAAGGGTTACTCTTTTTTGTCAGGTTTCTTCTCAATACGAAAAAGACTTAAAAGTGGAAGATCATTTTCAAACACATAACGGAGTCGAATTCGCATTAGTTTATCCAAAATAAGGCTTATGATTACAAAATACACTTCAGAAATATTTGATGTCTTGCGAAAAGGACAATTTATTTGTTCCAATAGTCCAGACTTACATATTCAAACGCTTTACAAGATATTAGAAGAAGAAAATACCTTTAATGAACTGCACGAGTATTTCTATCAAATCAATTACATTTTAGAACATGGAAATGAGTATTTTTATTTTAGCCGTGAAGAGAAAAATGTTGATTTAGACCGAAAAATAGAAAAGACTTTTGCATGGATAGATTTGCTCGATTTCTTCAAAACTTTTGACTCTTCTTTTGATGTCGGATATCGGTTTTCACCAGCGGATGTTGTTAATCAACTCAAAAATAATGCTGACTTAACATCAAAACTAGAGGGGCTAAAAAAAATAACAGGAAGTAAAATAAGTCACGCCGATAAAATCAAGAGAATCATTGAAAAACTAGAGAAGGAAAACTTTATCACTTTGGAAGATGAGATTTCGGAAACCTATAAGGTTTTAACTTCCTTCCATTACCTCAAAGATATGGTTACAGCTATTAACATTCCCGAAGACGTAGAAAATGAGATACCTGAATAAGATCGTTTTTATCAATAGTGCCACGGTAAAATATGCCGAAATCGAATTGGACGGAAATGTGCATTTAATCGGTACGCAAGGTGTTGGAAAAAGTACATTATTGCGTGCCATTTTGTTCTTTTATAATGCCAACAAATCTAAACTCGGCATTCCGAGAGAAAAGAAAGGATTTGATGATTATTATTTTCAATACCAAAACTCTTATATCATTTATGAAATTATAAAAGACGGCATTCCTTTTTGTGTTTTGGCCTATAAAGTCAATGGAAAAGTAGCGTTTAGATTTTTTAATTCTGGCTATAAAAGAGAGTTGTTTATCGATCAAAACAATAGAGCTTTTGAAAGTTGGGATAAAATTAGAAATGCTTTCGGCAAAGAAATTCACTACTCAAATATTGTGGCGAGTTATACTGATTTTCGTAAAATTATTTATGGAGATAACAAAGGATTAAAACCCGATTTTAGAAAATATGCCTTAATTGAGAGTAAACAATATCAGAATATTCCACTTACGATTCAAAATGTTTTGTTGAATTCTAATTTGGAAGCAAAATTCATTAAAGATACCATCATAAACTCTCTAAGCGAAGAAGAGTTTTCTATTGATTTAGAGAATTATGCTAAAGGACATTTACAAGGTTTTGAAAGTCAGATTAATGATATCCAAATATGGTTTAAGAAAAATAGAAAGGGAGAAGTTACCGTCCGAAAACAAGCAGATAAAGTCATTGACCAATACCGAATATTTAATCATCTCCAAAGAGAAAAAAGTGAACTGGCCAATGATTTAAGTTTACGAATGCAGTTTATAGATCGTGAAAAACCATTATTTCTGTCTGAACTCACTAAAGAAAAGAATGCGCTGGCTGAATGGTTTAAAAAACAAGAAAATCTTAAAAAGACCCAACAAAATAGAGAACAAAGAATTGTTTCTGAAATAACATACCTCAAAAAAGAATTAGAAAAAGCCGCAGAAAAAGAAACGGACTATCAGCGTCAAAATATTACGAAAATCATTCAACGAGTAGCGAATAAAACAACTTTAGAAAAAGAGCTCAAAGCTCTAGAAGAAGAGCGGAATTTACTTAAATCTGCCTTTGGAGAAATCAATCAAAAGTATGAGGCTTTAATTACACAAGCGGAAAACCAACACGAAAAATTTGTCAACAGCCAACAATCGGAAATCAATACACTCAAAGCAAATTTCGCAGAACGTAAAAGTGAAGTTTTTGAAACCTATCAAAAATTGATTGATCAAGTAAAAGAAGATCATCAATTGGAAAAAGATAAAGCGGAAAATGAAATCACTGCTTTAATTGACAAGGAACACGGATTAAAAAACAAAAAATCGGAATTAAAACATCAGACTTTTTTCAAAGAGGAAATTGAAGCCTCCAAAATAGAAAGGTTGGCGATTGAAGAAAAACTATCCACAGCAAAAAGTAAGATTCAAAATGCCAAGAATGAAACAGCAACCATTCGCAAAGAATGGGAATTGGAGGAAAAAGAAATTGAGCGCTCAACAGAAATTAAGATTTCAAAAACGGATAAGAACATTCAAAAAGTAGTTGAAGAAATTGAAAGTATTGAGCGGAAAATCAATCAGAGTAAAGCATCTTTTTACGGCTGGTTAAATGAAAACATCCCCAATTGGGCAGCATCCATTGGAAAGGTAATTGATGAAGAAAATGTGCTTTTTAATACTGAACTCCACCCGAAATTAGTCAATGATAACAGCACTTCTTTTTTTGGAGTAGAATTGAATTTGAACACCTTAGAAAATCGTGTAAAAACGGTGTCAGAATACAAGGAAGAAATTAAATCTTTAACTATTCAAGCCGAAGATTTACGCAAAGCCTTGCATCAAATTAATAAAGGAAAGGAAGACGATTTGCGTAAACTCAAAATCAAATTCAGAAAAAAGTTAAATCAACAAAAAGAAATTGTTTCCGACAATGATTATCAAATAAATCAAGCCGAGCAGCAACTGAAAAAGAATGATGTAGAACGAGAGGAATGGACTGAAAAATCAAAGTCCGAAAAGAAAAGGAATTTAGAAAAAATTGAAAATGATTTGAATGCTGTTGCTGACCAAAAGCAAAAAGCGAATACACAATTAGCAAATATTAAACAGAATATAAAACGCAAGATAACGCTTAAAGAAAATGAAAGGAATGCCGAAATATCAACTTTAGAAGAAAACACAACTACTAAAATTGAATCGATTAAATCTGTTATTTCTTCTAACGAAAAAGAAATAAAACAACGGATTTATGACCTGAAAAAAGATCAAAACCATGAATTAGCAGATAAAGGAGCCGATACAAAAAGAATTGCTGTCATTGAAAACAAGACTGATTCAATTGAAGAAAAACTTGCTTACATCAAACAACATGAAGCTTTGGTGATTGAATACAATAAAGACAAACGTGAAGTTTTTGATAAAGTACCGGAATGGAAAACAAAGCGTTTGAGTTTAGAAAAACAAAAAGATGCAATAGTTCAGGAACATCAAGTTGAATTAGGAAAACTGGTTGAAAAACTTAATACTCAAGAAGCATTTGTTGCGCAGGTTCAATCAAAAGTTAATGAGTTAGATAGCGACGAAAAGGCTTTTGAAGAATTTAAAAAGTCTGAAGCTTTTATGCAATTAGAATTTGCTATTGATGAAGTGAAGCAAAGAGAAAAAGACACTAAAACAGGCAATGCAATTATTGCGGAAATCAAAGACAACTATTACAAAGGAATTGATGTTTTCAAATCTTTACAACAAGCCACCAATGCTTTTAATGGTAATTTTGCACTTAAAAATACCTTTAGTTTTGATGTACAATTGAATACCGATGATGACTTTTTGAAATTTGCTGAGGAACTCAAAGAATTCATTGAAGAGGATAAGATCCAGGAATATGAAAAACGTGTCAATGAACGGTTTGCCCAGATTATTCACCTCATCGGAAGAGAGACTACGGAACTCAATTCCAAAAAGGGAGCTATTGAAAAGGTAATTAAGAAAATCAATGATGATTTTACGCAAAAGAATTTTGTGGAAGCTATTAAAGAAATGGAAATCAGAACATTGGAAAGCTCAAATCCGGTCGTTAAGTGGCTCATTAGAATTCAAGAATTTAACGATGAAAATAATCTACTTTTAGGAGAAACAAGTTTATTCACTTCGGTAGATAGCCATTCAAAAAACCACAAAGCTGTGGACTTACTCAAAGAGTTGGTAAAAGCCATTGAACGCTATAAAAGTAAAACCTTAACATTATCAGAATCTTTTGATTTGCAATTTAGAATTGTTGAAAATGACAATGATTCAGGCTGGGTCGAAAAACTCTCCAATGTGGGAAGCGAAGGAACAGACGTGCTGGTAAAAGCGATGATTAATATCCTACTTTTAAATGTTTTTAAAGACAGTGCATCAAAGAAATTTAAGGACTTTAAATTGCATTGCATGATGGATGAGATTGGAAGACTTCACCCTAATAATGTGAAAGGAATTTTAAGATTTGCCAATGAGCGGAATATATTGCTGATCAATGGCTCGCCGACCAGTCAAAACGCAACGGATTATAAATACACATACAAATTGGCCAAAGAACAATCAAAATCGGATGCTAAAAAGTATTTTACTCGGATTAATAGATTGGTGAAAATGCATGCAAAAGTTAAGAAGTGATGAAATTAACCCTAAGAATAGCAAAAATACTTGTTCAACTCATTGATGGAGATTCCATTCCGGCAAGCTCAGCAAAGAGTAAATTGATTGATGAACTCGTTTTTGAGAATATTCTCTTACGCAAAGGAAAACATCGCAAGACCATAGAACTGCTTGATGAAACTGCATTGCACTTTTATTTAGCAAATCAATTGCAAATTAATAGTATTGAGGATTACATTTCAGCTTTGGAAAATGAAAATTCGTCCCGTGCTGATTTTGTCAAGATTACCTCTGATTCAAAAGACTCAAAAGAAAGAGTGTTTAAAGGCTTTTTAATTAATAGTTATGAGACGATTAAAGCAACTATAAATCACAAAGAGTTTATCATCCAACCGCAAGAGGGCAGTTTCATTTTTATTTCAGATTATGAAAACTTTAAAATCCCCGAGGAAGTCACTGTTATTGGTGTTGAAAACGCCATGAATTTTAATCAAATTAGAGAACAGCAATATTTGTTTGCTGATCTTACACCACTTTTTGTTTCTCGTTATCCGCAAAACCAAAACAAGGATTTTATCAAGTGGATAAACTCTATTCCAAACAATTATCTCCATTTTGGTGATTTTGACCTCGCTGGAATTGGGATTTATCTCAATGAGTATAAAAAGCATTTAGGAGAAAAAGCTTCATTTTTTATTCCTGAACAAATCGACGAATTCATTCGAAGTCATGGAAATAGAAAAAGGTTTGATCTTCAAAAACAGAATTTCAAATTGAAAGAAATTGCAGAAGAGGAGCTGCTAGCGTTGATAGAGATAATTCAACAAGAGCAAAAGGGCTTGGATCAGGAGTTTTTTATTGGTGAAATATAATCTTTAAAACATGACTTTAAACTAGTGCAAATATTGATTGAAACCCAAAGACTAATTTTTAAACAAATAACACATCAGGATTTAGATGCTTTATTAAAAATTTATCAGTCTCCTGAAAACATGAAATTGGTGCCCAATGCCAAATTTGATTGGAATAAAGAAAAACTATGGAAAAAGTACGAGCGTTTAAACCAAAACTATAAAAATGGATTTGGTATTTATACGATTCTCAAAAAAGAAGATGAATCCATCATAGGTGAGGCAGGTTTATATAATTCATTTGACGATGAAAAACATTTAGAATTAGGTTATATTCTTGATCATCAATACTGGAATAAAGCTTATGGTGCAGAAATTTGTCAAGCACTTATCAAGTATGCTTTTGAGAAACTAAAAGTTGAAAAACTAACAGCAAGAATGATAAAAGATAACATCGGTTCTAAACGTGTTTCTGAAAAATGTGGAATGAGATTTTTTAAAGAAGGGATTTCAGAAAACGGTTATCCGTTTTTACAATATGAAATAAAGTATAATTCACATAAAAGCGAATGAAATTTCATTTGCCTACAATTATTAACTCAGTATCTTTGCAGCAAAGATTTTATAAATGATAAACATAACATTACCAGACGGAAGCGTTAAGCAATACGAAAGCGGGTCAACACCTATGGATGTTGCTCAAAGTATCAGCGCAGGTTTAGCAAGACAGGTTATTTCTGCCAAATTTAATGGAGAAACAGTAGAAACCACAACCGCTTTAACCACCGATGGTGATTTGATTTTGTTGACATTTAGAGATGATGCAGGGAAGCAAGCTTTTTGGCATTCAACTTCACACGTGATGGCGCAAGCTATTCAGGAACTTTATCCTGGTGTTAAATTAACAATTGGTCCTTCAATTGAAAATGGATTTTATTACGATATTGATTTTGGTGATCAAAAAGTCTCAGAAAATGATTTTCCTGAAATTGAGAAACGCATACTTGAAATAGCGAGAGGTAAGCATGAATTTAAAATGCGAAGCGTCTCAAAACAAGATGCTTTAGATTTTTATAAATCTGAAAATAATAAATTTAAAGTTGAACTCATTGAAAACCTTGAAGATGGTGAAATCACTTTCTGTGATCACGATTCTTTTACAGATTTATGTCGCGGTGGTCATATTCCAAACACAGGTTTTATAAAAGCTGTTAAGTTGATGAGTACAGCTGGTGCTTATTGGCGTGGTGATGAAAATAACGATCAGCTCACACGAGTTTATGGTATTTCATTCCCAAAACAAAAAGAACTTAAAGAATATTTAGCACTTTTAGAAGAAGCTAAAAAACGCGACCACAGAAAACTGGGAAAAGAATTAGGGCTTTTTACTTTTTCACAAAAAGTTGGTCAAGGTTTACCTTTATGGTTGCCAAAAGGTGCAGCCTTGCGTAACCGTCTTGAAAACTTCATGAAAGATGCGCAAGAAGAAGCAGGTTACGAGCCTGTTGTAACACCTCATATTGGTCATAAAGAACTTTACGAAACTTCAGGTCATTATGCCAAATATGGAGAAGATAGTTTTCAGCCAATAAAAACACCAAACGAAGGAGAGGAGTATTTGTTGAAGCCGATGAATTGTCCGCATCACTGTGAGATTTTTAATTCTGAAGCTTGGAGTTACCGTGATTTGCCAAAGCGTTTTGCAGAATTTGGTACAGTTTACCGATACGAGCAAAGTGGAGAATTACATGGATTAACGCGTGTGCGTGGATTTACGCAAGACGATGCGCATATTTTCTGTACGGCTGATCAGTTGGATGATGAATTTAAAAAAGTAATTGATCTTGTACTTTATGTCTTTGGGTCCTTAGGTTTTGAAGATTTTACAGCGCAAGTGTCATTAAGAGATCCTGAAGACAAAACAAAATACATCGGTAGTGATGAGAATTGGAAAAAAGCTGAACAGGCTATCCTTAACGCTGCCAAAGAAAAAGGTTTAAACTATGTTGTTGAAACAGGCGAAGCTGCTTTTTATGGCCCTAAACTAGACTTTATGGTTAAAGATGCTTTAGGTCGTCAATGGCAGTTAGGGACGATTCAAGTTGATTATAATTTGCCCGAACGTTTTGAACTTGAGTACAAAGGAAACGACAACGAAATGCACAGACCTGTTATGATCCACAGAGCGCCATTCGGAAGTATGGAGCGTTTTGTTGCGATTTTGCTCGAGCATACAGCTGGTAGTTTTCCATTATGGTTAATGCCAAAACAAGCTATCATTCTCTCAATCAGTGAGAAATATGAAAAATATTCTAAAAAAGTTTTAAGTTTACTTAAAAATCACGAAATTCGCGCCGATGTCGATCACAGAGGTGAGACAATGGGGAAGAAAATTCGTGAAGCAGAAATGAATAAAATCCCATACATGTTGATTATAGGCGAGAAAGAAGCTGAAAATAATCAAATTTCTGTGAGAAAACATGGGGGAGAAGATTTAGGAGCCATGTCTGTTGAGGACTTTGCTAAAATCATTCAAACCGAGATTGATAAGAATTTAAAAACATTTGAAGTTTAATAATTAAAAATTTATAGCCATAGCATTAAGAAGAAAAAGAAATAACAGAGGTCCACAGAGGAAAAAAGAAAATCCTCATAAGATTAACAAGGAAATTAAAGCGCCAAATGTTCGTGTGGTGGGAGAAAACGTAGAAGTCAAAATCTACGATATCAAAGAAGCCTTGGCGATTGCTGATAAGCAAGATTTGGATTTAGTTGAAATTTCACCTAAAGCTGATCCGCCTGTTTGTAAGGTGATGGACTATAAGAAGTTTTTGTACGAACAAAAGAAACGCGAAAAAGCGATCAAACAAAAAGCTTCAAAAGTTGTCGTGAAAGAAATCAGATTTGGACCAAATACTGACGATCACGATTACGAATTCAAAAAGAAAAATGCAGAGAAGTTTTTAAAAGAAGGCGCAAAGCTCAAGGCTTATGTTTTCTTTAAAGGACGTTCGATTGTGTTTAAAGATAAAGGTCAGATTTTGCTTTTACGTCTTGCTCAAGATTTAGAGGAGATCGCAAAAGTAGAACAAATGCCTAAGTTAGAAGGTAAGCGTATGATTATGATGCTTGCGCCATCTACCACAAAAACGAAAAAGTAAGTTACGATTTAATATATAAATACAAGGATACAGATGCCTAAAATGAAAACAAAGTCGAGTGCTAAAAAGCGTTTTAAATTAACTGCTAGCGGTAAAATTAAGCGTAAACATGCATTCAAGAGTCATATTCTGACTAAAAAATCAAAGAAGCGTAAATTAAAATTAACGCACAGTGGATTAGTTCACAAATCAGATGAAGACAGTATTAAAACACAATTACGTTTAAAGTAATTCGTTTTTTAATCGGTTTTTAATTATTAATTAAACCATGGAGTTGGGCTCAAAATGATTTAACAATCTGCCCACTACAAAAAAACATTAAATTATGCCTAGATCAACAAACTCAGTCGCGTCAAGAGCGAGACGTAAAAAAATAATGAAGCAAGCTAAAGGTTATTACGGTGTTCGTAAAAACGTTTGGACAAGTGCTAAAAATGCAGTCGAAAAAGCAATGTTATATGCTTATAGAGACCGCAAAAACAAGAAAAGAAATTTCAGATCATTATGGATCGTGAGAATTAATGCTGCTGCAAGATTGCACGGTATGTCTTACTCACAATTTATGGGGAAAATGAAGAAAAGCAATATTGAATTGAACCGTAAGGTTCTTGCAGATTTAGCTATAAACAACCCTGAAGCTTTCAAAGCTGTCATTGATCAAGTGAAATAAATTTCTAACCATATTTTATTTCGTAACTTATTCTTAAGCCTGATTTTTATAATCAGGCTTTTTTATATCTTTATTTATAAAAATGCTAAAGTTAAAAGATCAGCTTGGTCGTTCTCTTCACTTTTCTTCTTTACCAAAACGTATTATTTCTCTTGTCCCGAGTTTAACAGAATTACTTGTTGATGTCGGACTTCATAAAGAGTTAGTCGGTGTGACTAAGTTTTGCGTTCATCCTGAAGATATCAGAACCAGAGCAAAGATTGTTGGTGGTACAAAGCAAGTTAAGCTTCATTATATTGATCAACTCAAGCCTGATTTGATTATTTGTAGCAAGGAAGAAAACACACCCGAAATCGTTGCAGAGCTTGAAAAAAAGTACAATGTTTATGTGTCAGATATTAATACTTTGGATGATGCATATTCTTTTTTTGATGATTTAGGTGAAATGTGTAATTGCTCAGAAACTACATCAGAATTAGTTCATAATATTAAATTTGAATTAACACGTTATAAAAAGAAAACAAAAGATTTACCTAAATTGAAAATCACTTATTTCATTTGGAGAGAACCTTGGATGTTGGTTGGAGGCCAAACTTTTATACAGCATTTGTTTGAACAACTAGGTTTTATAAATGTTTATGCTGATCAAGAGAGATATCCTGAAATTGAATTGTCAGATTTAAAAGAAGCAGATTATTATTTTCTTTCCACTGAACCTTTTCCTTTTAAAGAAAAGCATAAATCAGAGTTGCCAGTCGATGCATCAAAAATAAAAATTGTTGATGGTGAGTATTTTAGCTGGTATGGCTCAAGATTGCTAAAAGCATTTAGATATTTTGAAAAATTACGAACAAATCTCTAAAAATTCATAATTTTTTAAATTGTAAGATTGTATAAGTATTATAAGTTTATATTTGCGAAAAAACCTATAGCTTGCTTCATTACAATACTTACGAGCATTCAACTTCAGATCAGTGGATTACTTTTGTGCACGGAGCGGGCGGTAGTTCCTCAATTTGGTTTAAACAATTACGTGTTTTTAAAGCGCATTTTAACGTCCTTCTTTTAGATCTAAGAGGCCATGGAAGATCAAAACCTTCATTAAAAGACAGTTTTACTGAAGACTATACTTTTGATGTGATCACTGAAGATATTCTTCAGGTGATGGATCATTGCAATATTAAAAGTTCACATTTTGTAGGTATTTCTTTAGGGACAATTTTAATCAGGAATTTAGCTGAAAATTATCCTGAACGTGTTGAAAGTATGATTATGGGTGGTGCAATAATGAGGATGAACGTTCGTTCTCGTTTTCTTATAAAGATGGGGATGATTTTTAAATCTGTAGTTCCTTATATGTTTTTATACAAGCTTTTTGCCTTTGTGATTATGCCACGTAAAAATCACAAAAAAAGTAGAAATCTTTTTGTGAATGAAGCGAAGAAACTTTATCAAAAAGAATTTATACGTTGGTTTAGGTTGACTTCAGAAATCAAACCATTATTAAGTTTATTTAGACAGAAACCTGTTGATATTCCATCAATTTATATCATGGGAGAACAAGATTATTTGTTTTTACCAGCCATCGAAAAACTGACAAAAGCGCACAAAAAAGCACAACTATTTGTTGTGCAAAATTGTGGTCATGTTGTTAATGTTGATCAGCCTCAAGTGTTTAACCAACAAGCAATCAATTTTATTAAGGGTTTATGATTTGTTGTCTTGCAGTGCAAAAACACGTCTTAATAAATCTGAAGTTCTTGCGTTGAGATTATTTCTAATTTCAATTTCTTCTTTAGCAATCATCTGAAAAACTCCGTGCAAAGCTCTGTTTGTGACATAATCAGTTAAATCAGGATTCACATTTTCAACTAACGGAATTTGATTATAGCGGGTAATTAGATTTGTCCAGATTTGGTCAGCACCAACTTTAGAGAATGAATTCTCAATCACAGGATTAAATTTGTTGTAAAGCTGAGCTGACGTTTTTGTTTCTAAATATGAAGTTGCAGCTCTTTCATTACCTAATAAAATGTTTTTTGCATCTGTAAAGCTCATGTCTTTAACAGCTGAGACAAAAATTGGAGTTGCTTCTTTCACAGCATCTTCAGCTGCGCGATTCAGCGCTTTTACGCCTTCATCAGCGAGGCTCCCTAAACCAATTTTGCGCAAGCCATTTTCAACCTTTCTAAGTTCAGGTGGCATCAAGATTTTAACAGCTTCATTTCTATAAAAACCATCAGTTTTTGTCAGTTTTGATACTTCTTTTTCAATACCATTATTCAAAGCTTCTTTTAAGCCATTACCGATTTGCTGCTGTGTTAATTGCTGAGAATTTTGCGGGAGTTGATTAGCGATATCCTGTAATTCAGCACAAGATGAAAGACTAAAAATAACAGTAAAGAGTAAGATTGTTTTTTTCATAAGATGAATTTTAAAAAGCTAATTTATCATTTAATATTTTAAATCAAAACCAGCTTTCAACTTCATTTGAATTTTTAGTCTATAAAAGCTAGCTTTGCTTTAAACAAAGCCTTTTCTAAAGCCCTAATCCAACTAATTTTTATTAAATTTACGCCACAAAAAATAAGATTTTTCAATGGAACAAGTAAAACCATATAAGCCAAAAAACCTTGTCAGAATTGTAACTGCAGCTTCATTGTTTGATGGGCACGATGCAGCGATTAACGTGATGCGTCGTATCATTCAATCAACAGGTGTTGAAGTCATTCATTTAGGTCACGACAGAAGTGTGGAAGAGGTTGTTAATACTGCTATTCAAGAAGATGTTAATGCAATTGCTATGACGTCATATCAAGGCGGTCATACCGAATATTTTAAATATATGTACGATTTGCTTCAAGAGAAAGGAGCAACGCATATTAAAATATTTGGCGGCGGTGGCGGCGTCATTCTTCCTGAAGAAATTGAAGAATTAATGGATTACGGAATCACACGAATTTATGCGCCAGATGATGGTCGTGAACTCGGACTCCAAGGGATGATTAATGATTTAGTTGAGCGCAGTGATTTTAAAACGCCTGATTTAGTTGATGCTGAAAAGGTAGAAGAAAACGTCAAAAACAAAGACGTCAATACAATTGCGAGACTTATATCACTTGCTGAAAATAGACATGATGATTTCTTAAAGCATTTTAATAAAATAAAATCTGATTCAAAAACGCCAGTTCTTGGTATTACAGGAACAGGAGGTTCAGGAAAATCATCATTGGTAGATGAACTTGTACGTCGATTTTTAGTTGATTTTGATGACAATCAAACAATCGGAATTATTTCAGTTGATCCATCAAAAAGAAAAACAGGAGGAGCCTTATTAGGAGATAGAATCAGAATGAATGCCATCAATTCACCTCGTGTTTATATGCGCTCATTAGCGACACGTCAATCAAATCTAGCACTTTCAAAATATGTGCAAGAAGCGGTTGATGTTTTACGTGCTGCTGAATTTGATCTTATTATTTTAGAAACTTCAGGTATTGGTCAAAGTGATACAGAAATTTTAGATCATTCAGATGCTTCACTTTATGTGATGACACCTGAATTTGGTGCAGCTACACAATTAGAAAAAATCGATATGCTTGATTTTGCTGATTTGGTCGCCATCAATAAATTTGATAAACGCGGATCTAAAGATGCGCTACGTGATGTTAAAAAGCAATATCAGCGTAACCATCAACTGTTTGATCAAAAACCAGACGAGATGCCTGTTTTTGGAACAATTGCTTCTCAGTTTAATGATCCAGGAATGAATATTCTTTACAAGAAAATCATGGATAAAATTGTAGAGAGAACCAATGCAGACCTTAAAAGTGATTATGAAATCACCGACGAGATGTCTGAAAAAATATTTGTGATTCCACCAGCGAGAACACGTTATCTTTCTGAAATTTCAGAAAATAATCGTGCTTATGATCAAAAAGCAGAGAAACAAACTCAAGTTGCGCAAAAGTTATACAGCATTTATCAGACTTTAAACTCTGTTTTAAATACGACAATCTCATTAAGCCAAAACGGGTTAAATGAAGACGAAATTCAGAATGCAATAATTTCAGAAAATGAAGATTTAGCAGGCTTATTGAAGAAAGAATTTGACCGTGTTAAAATGGATCTCGATCCTTATAACTGGGAAAAAATTCTCGGTTGGGATGCTAAAGTCAAAAAATATGAAGATGACGTTTATGTCTTTAAAGTCCGTGATAAAGAAATAAAAATTGACACACACACGGAGTCCTTATCACATTTGCAAATTCCCAAAGTGGCTTTGCCAAAATATAAAGCTTGGGGAGATTTATTAAAATGGATTTTACAGGAAAATGTACCTGGTGAATTTCCTTACACGGCAGGTCTTTATCCGTTTAAGAGAACTGGTGAAGATCCAACGCGTATGTTTGCTGGAGAAGGCGGTCCTGAACGTACAAACAGACGTTTTCATTATGTCAGTCAAGGTTTGCCAGCAAAGCGTTTGTCAACAGCTTTTGACTCGGTAACGCTTTACGGAAACGACCCCGATCACAGACCAGATATTTACGGAAAAATCGGTAATGCTGGTGTTTCTATTTGTTGTCTAGATGATGCTAAAAAACTTTATTCAGGCTTTGATTTAGCACATCATATGACTTCTGTAAGTATGACGATTAATGGGCCTGCACCAATGTTGCTAGGTTTCTTTATGAACGCAGCGATTGATCAGCAATGTGAAAAATACATCAAAGAAAATGGACTTGAAGATGAAGTCAATGCTAAAATTGATAAAATTTATCAAGAAAGCGGAAAACCTCGTCCAGAATATCATGGTGATTTACCAGAAGGAAATGACGGTTTAGGTTTGATGTTACTTGGTGTAACTGGTGATTTGGTTCTGCCAAAAGATGTTTATGAGAAAATTAAAAAAGACACAATAGCAGTTGTACGAGGAACTGTTCAGGCTGATATTCTTAAAGAAGACCAAGCGCAAAACACGTGTATTTTCTCAACTGAATTTGCTTTGCGTTTAATGGGTGATGTTCAGGAGTATTTTATTGAAAATAAAGTTAGAAACTTTTATTCGGTTTCTATTTCAGGTTACCATATTGCTGAAGCAGGTGCAAACCCAATTACACAGTTGGCATTAACACTTTCTAACGGCTTTACTTATGTAGAGTATTATTTAAGTAGAGGGATGGATATCAACAAGTTTGGACCAAACTTATCGTTCTTTTTCTCAAACGGAATCGATCCAGAATACGCTGTGATTGGTCGTGTTGCAAGAAGAATTTGGGCAAAAGCAATGCGCGATAAATATGGCGCAAACCCGAGAGCGCAAATGCTGAAATACCATATTCAAACATCTGGTCGTTCATTGCATGCGCAAGAAATTGATTTCAATGATATTCGTACCAGCTTACAAGCCCTTTATGCGATTTATGACAACTGTAATTCACTACATACAAATGCTTACGATGAAGCCATCACAACACCTACAGAAGAATCTGTTAGACGTGCAATGGCAATTCAGTTGATTATCAATAAAGAACTTGGTTTAGCGAAAAATGAAAACCCAATTCAAGGTGCATTTATTATCGAAGAATTAACCGACCTTGTTGAAGAAGCTGTCTTATCAGAGTTTGATCGTCTAACTGAGCGTGGAGGCGTTTTAGGTGCAATGGAAACGATGTATCAACGTAGTAAAATTCAGGAAGAAAGCTTACATTATGAAACTTTAAAACACACAGGTGAATTCCCGATTATTGGTGTCAACACTTTCCTGAGTAGCAAAGGCTCGCCAACTGTTACACCACGAGAAGTGATCAGAGCGACTGAAGAAGAAAAGGAGTCTCAGATTGAGACGCTTAATAACTTGCATCAAACTTATGAAGATAGCGCAGCGCAATACTTAGAACGTGTTCAAAAAGCAGCAATCAATAACGAGAATATTTTTGAAGAATTAATGGAAGCAACTAAATATTGTTCATTAGGTCAGATTACAGAGGCTTTATTTGATGTTGGAGGTCAATATAGACGTAATATGTAATTCAGAAGATTGATTTATGACTGTCTCAAAACATAGCATATCAATTTTGATATTTTATTTTTTGAGACAGTTTTTTAATAAGAATTTTAAAAATTAAATGCATACCAAATAATTATGTCGAAAGAAACACGAATCAATAAATTTTTGAGTGAAGCAGGCTATTGTTCACGTCGCGCTGCTGATAAATTAATCGATCAGGGACGCGTGACAATTAATGGTATTGCTCCCGAAATGGGAACAAAGGTACAAGAAGGTGATCGTGTTGCTGTTGATGGTAAAACTGTTGGTAATGATGATGTTGAGCATGTTTACATCGCGTTGAATAAACCTGTTGGCATTGTTTGTACAACGGATACACGTGTTGAAAAGGATAATATTATTGATTTTATAAATTATCCTGAACGCATTTTTCCGATTGGTCGACTGGATAAGCCAAGTGAGGGTTTAATTTTATTGACAAATGATGGAGATATTGTGAATAAAATTTTGCGTTCCAGTAATAATCATGAAAAAGAATATATCGTTTGGACACACGAACCTATTACAGATGAATTTATCAAACGCATGTCAAACGGAATTCCGATTCTTGACACAGTGACTAATAAATGTAAAGTTGAAAAACTAAATGAAAGAACATTTAAAATTGTTTTGACACAAGGTTTGAATCGTCAAATCCGTCGGATGTGTGAGTATCTTGGCTATCATGTTGCAAAGCTAAAAAGAATTCGTATCATGAATATACAACTAGACACGCCAGTAGGTGAGTGGCGATATTTAACCAAAGATGAATTTAATGAACTTTCAAAACTGATTGGTTACTCTAAGAAAACACAAGATTGATTGACCTTAAAATGAAACTTTATGAAAATTTCACTTTAAATTCAGTTAATCAACATCTTACACTAAATATAAAACACATATATTTGTATGCAATTAAAAATTAATTGCATGAAATCTTCTCAACATAAAGTCAAAGGACTTGGATTAACTTATGACGATGTCTTGTTAGTCCCAGCATATTCAGAGGTTTTGCCTCGTGAAGTCAGTTTAAAGTCAAATTTTTCAAAAAACATTCAACTCAACACACCAATTGTTTCTGCAGCGATGGATACTGTTACGGAAGCAGATATGGCTATTGCCATTGCTCGCGAAGGAGGCATTGGTGTTTTACATAAAAACATGAGTGCTAAACAACAAGCACTTCATGTCAGGAAAGTCAAAAGAGCAGAGAGCGGTATGATTATCGATCCTGTGACTTTGCCGCAAACAGCAAGTGTTGGCGACGCTAAAGATTCAATGCGAGAGCATAGCATTGGCGGAATTCCGATTGTTGATAATAACAGTAATTTAGTCGGTATTGTCACAAATCGTGATTTACGATTTGAGGAAAACACACAAAGACCAATCGTTGAGGTGATGACTTCAGAAAACCTTGTCACAGTTAGCGAAGGAACTTCTTTAAAAGATGCTGAGGTGATTTTACAAAATCATAAAATTGAAAAACTGCCTGTTGTCAATGAGGAAAATAAACTTGTTGGTTTAATCACATTTAGAGACATTACAAAACTAACTTTAAAGCCAGATGCTAATAAAGATTCTTATGGAAGATTAAGAGTTGCTGCGGCTTTAGGTGTTACAGCTGATGCTGTTGATAGAGCTAAAGCTTTAGTAGATGCAGGCGTTGATGCGGTTATTATTGATACAGCACATGGACACACAAAAGGAGTTGTTGATGTTCTTAAAAAAGTAAAATCTCAATTTCCTAATTTAGATGTTGTTGTCGGTAATGTTGCTACAGCAGATGCCGCAAAATATTTAGCCGATGCAGGTGCCGATGGTGTTAAAGTCGGTATTGGGCCTGGTTCAATATGTACAACACGTGTTGTTGCAGGTGTTGGTTATCCACAGCTTTCTGCCGTGATTGAAGTTTCAGAAGCTTTAAAAGATACTGATGTTCCTGTGATCGCTGATGGAGGAATCCGATACACAGGTGATATTCCTAAAGCAATTGCAGCTGGCGCTGATTGTGTGATGCTGGGTTCACTTTTAGCAGGAACTAAAGAATCTCCTGGAGAAACAATTATTTATGAAGGACGTAAATATAAATCTTACCGCGGCATGGGTTCTGTTGAAGCGATGAATAAAGGTTCAAAAGATCGTTATTTTCAAGATGTTGAAGATGATATAAAAAAATTAGTGCCAGAAGGTATTGTTGGCCGTGTTGCTTATAAAGGTGAACTGTATGAAAGTATGCTTCAATTTATAGGCGGTTTAAGAGCAGGCATGGGATATTGCGGTGCAAAAGACATTAAAGTTTTAAAAGAAAATGCTGAATTTGTCCAAATTACAAGTTCTGGTATTATGGAAAGTCACCCACATGATGTGACAATCACTAAAGAAGCCCCAAATTACAGTAGATAAAACGAAATTAATGCTATAAAAAAATGCTTTCAAGTTTTTTGAAAGCATTTTTTTTGATTCAACTTTTTGGTTGAATTTAATTGTTGTCAATTGGATTTTCATCTGGAATCTCCAAGCCAATTTCTTTCATCACCTTAATCGTTAAATCATAATCAGGATCTATGTAAATCAAACTTTGGTTTTCGTTAATAACTTGTGTGTAATTTTCTCTTTTGACAATTTTTTCAAGAGCATTTCCGATTTTTTGATAAAGCGGACGCATTAATTCATCTTGTTTGATTTGTAATAATTTTGAAGAATTTTGCTGAAGTTTCTGTAAATCTTGTTCCATTTCAGTGATTCTCTTCTCACGAGAAACACGAACAACCTTTGTTAACTCTTCTTTATCTTCATTATATTTTGTAATAGCTTCCGTGTAAGCGTTGTATTTTTCTTGAATATTATTGTCAAGCTCTTCTCCGTATGTCATCAACTGCTTTTCAACATCTTTAATTTCAGACATCTGAGATAAAATGTACTCATTGTTAATTGTACCAACTTTTGATTGTGCTTGCATGCTTTGAAATCCGATCAATGCGATTGCAAGAATGAATATTTTCTTCATTTTATTTATTTTTTGGGACAAATAAAAAGAATAAAGACGTGTTTTACAAGGTTTTTAACTTGATGCTTTGGAATAATTTATTTGAATGCCAATGTTTTAATAGAAAGAAGAGACTTGTAAGCCTTTGTAAAATTTGTATTTTTGCAAACTAAAATTTAAGCTTTTCAAATGCGTTACAGATTTATATCACTACTGATTTTTATATTCATTTTCAATGTTGTAAATGCTCAAGAAGTTGATCAAGGCAAAACTTTATTTCAAATTGGTGATGAAAAATATTCTGTCGAAGGTTTTTTAGAAAACTATAATAAAAACCTTGATCTTGTCATCGACGACTCTCAGAAAACCATAGATAATTACTTCCAACTTTATATAAATTATAATCTTAAGCTTAAAGAAGCGAAGGCTTTAGGATTGGATACATCTAAAGCATATTTGAACGACTATAACAAGTATTACAAGCAACTAGCTGATAATTTTATCGCCAATGGTGAAATTACTGAAGCCATGCTTAAAGAAACATACAACCGATATAAAACTGAGGTGAAAGCTTCGCATATTTTGATTTCAAATTCTTCTAAAGAAGCAGTTGATACATTAAAGGCTTATCAAAAAGCAGAAGAAGCACGTCGAAAATTGTTAGCTGGAGAAGACTTTGAAAAGGTTGCTCTTCAATTCTCAGAAGATCCTTCTGTGAAAATGAATGATGGAAATTTAGGCTGGTTCCGTGCCTTTAAAATGATTTATCCTTTTGAAAATGCAGTTTACAATATGCAAATTGGCGATATTTCAAAACCTATTAAAACGCAGTTTGGCTATCATATTATCAAAAAGACAGGTGAAAGAGCTTCAAAAGGTAAAATTACTGTCTCACACATTATGCTGAGAGTTGAAAATGCTGAGCAAGCCCAAGAAGCAGAAAAGAAAATCCAGCAACTACATCAAAAGCTTAATTCAGATAATTTTGCAGAAATGGCAAAACAATATTCTGATGATGACAATACTGCTCAAAATGGCGGAAAGTTAAAGCCTTTTAGTATTTCTGAGATCAATTCAAAGCGTTTTGAAAATGCAGCTTTTAATTTGGAGAAAATCGGTGATATTTCTGAACCTATTAAAACAAAATTTGGATGGCATGTTTTGATGCTTGATGATATTGAACCTTTAGCTTCTTACGAAGAAATGAAGCCTGACATCCGACGTCAAGTCAAGACTTCTTCAAGAGCAAAATTGATTAATGAGCAAATTTCAGAAGATTTACAAAAGCAATATCAAGCTCAATTTGATGATAATTATAAAGAAAAACTTTATCAGATTATTGAAAACACAAAGGTTGATGATAAATTTAAAATTGATAACATTAAAGAATCAAATGCTCTTCCTTCAAGAGTTTTGTTTGAATTTGCAAATCAAAAATATACCTACAAAGATTACCTTAAATATTTCGAAAAAAATCAGTTGAGTTTTGCTGCAAAGGCCACACCAAAGCAGCGTATTGATAAAACATATAGCGATTTTCTTTACAATAAATTGGTAGCTCATCATCGCGTCGAATTGGAAAATATCAATACGGAATTTGCTAACTCAGTTAAAACTTACAGAGATGGTATTTTGTTATTTGAGGTGATGAAAAATCAGGTTTGGGAGCCTGTTTCAAATGATACTTTAGGTCAACAAGAGTATTATCAAAATCATCTTCAAGATTTTTATTCTGAAGAAAGTATTCAGGCTAAAATTTTCACTTCTTCTGATAAAAAGAATTTGAGAAAATTTAGAAAATCTTATAGAAAGAATACAGAGAAAGCTATGTCAGCTTTAACTCAAGAAGATACTTACAACATTATGATTGATAAGGTGGAAATAACTGCAAAGAGTTCGAAAATTCCGTCATCAATATTCTCAACTAAAAAAATATCAAGTATTAAAAAGCATAACGGAGGCTATGTTTTTATAGATGTTGAAAAGCGTTTCCCAGCAAAACAACTAGAGTTAAACAATGTGAAAGGTGAAATAATCAACTTGATGCAAAAATATAAAGAGGATGAATGGATCAAATCTTTAAGAAAGAAATATACGATTTCAGTTAATGAAGACGTTTTAAAAACAATAAAACAAACTTTTGAGTAAATATCAAATCTTATTATTGAGTGTTTTTGTTTTGACGCTTCATTCATGCCAATTTTTTCAATCTGGAGATGATAGAGAAGTTGTTGCAAGCGTTAATAAACACAAACTCTTTAAAGAACAACTTTCAGCAAATATTCCTGAGAAATTGACCGGTGATGATAGCTTGTCATACGTCAGATCTTATATTGAAAAGTGGGCAAATGATAAATTGATTATGGATAAAGCAGAATTGAATTTGCCAAAATCTATAAAAAATGAATTTGATAGTTTATCAAAGAAGTACAAACAAGAGCTTTATAAAAAAGCATATTTAGACGCTCTAGTTGAAGCGCAAGCAAAAACTGAAATTGATTCTGCGGCAATTGTTTCTTATTACGAAAAGAATAAACCTAACTTTAAGTTAAATGAAAATTTAATGAAAATCAGGTATATCAAGTTGCGTAAAGATTTACAGGATATATCAAAAATCAAAAAAAGTTTTAAAAATTTCAGTCAAGAAGATCAAACTTATTTGGCAAATAAATCATTAGAATTTAAGTCGTTATATTTAAACGATTCAACATGGGTTCGCGAGGTTGATATTGTTAAAGAATTTAGCGTTGGAACTGAGGAAAGATTTGAATCTGAATTATTTAAGCAAAATGGCTTTGTAGAAACAAATTTAAAAGATACGTTTGTATTTATTTTTATCAAGGATCGCTTGGAACGAAATGATCAAGCCCCTTTGAGTTACATAGAACCAACTGTTAAACAGGTTTTAATCAATAAGATGAAGCTGAAAGTTTCAAAACAAATTCAGCAAGAGATAAAAGAGGATGCAATACAAAATAATGAATATAAATTATATGAATAAACAGAGCTTTTTATATGTATTTGGTGCACTTTTTATGTGTCAATTGACATTAGCACAAATAACAGTTGATGAAAAAGACAACTTGCTCAATAAACAAAATCCAATTAGTCAAATTGATTCTGTTAAAACGAATAAAATCGATCGTGTTAAGGTTGACGGTGTCGCTGGTGTTGTAGGTGATTACCTCGTATTAGAAAGCGATATTCAGAAACTTTTTCAAGATGCAAAATCTCAAGGTTACGAATCTGAGGTTTCTTACTGTGATTTAGCAGAGAGTTTGCTAGAGAATAAATTACTTGCGCACCATGCAGTTCAAGACAGCTTACCATACAATCAAGCAAGAGTTGATGCTTACACCGACCAGCAGATTGGCGCTTTAGTTGAGCGTGTAGGAAGCATGGATAAGTTGGTTGAGTTTTATAAATATGATTCAGAGTCTGAACTAAAAGAAGAATTAAAACGCATCAATAAAGAGAAACTGCTTTCTGAAGAAATGCAAGGCGAAATTGTTGATGCTGTTGAAATTACACCTGAAGAAACACGTCAATATTTTGAAGCAATTCCAGTAGATGAACGTCCGGTTTTAGGAGATGAAGTTGAGATTGCTCAAATTGTTATCTATCCTGAAAGTGGAGCGGAAGAACAACAGGCTGTTATTGACAAGTTAAATGAATTTAGAACTGATGTTCTTGAAAACGGAGCGAGTTTTGCAACAAAAGCAATTCTTTATTCTGAAGATTTAGGGTCGCGTCGTAAAGGTGGAAAAATCACTTTAAAGCGTGATGATCCTTACGTTAAAGAATTTAAAGAAGCAGCTTTTAGTTTGAGAGAAGGCGAAGTGAGTCGTCCTTTTAAAACTGAATTTGGTTACCATATCCTTACTGTTGAAAAAATTAGAGGTCAGCAAGTTGATGTACGTCATATATTGCTTTACCCAGAAGTGACAAAAGAAGCAATTACCAAGGCAAAGGAGAAAATTAAAGATGTTAGAGAAAAAATTATTTCAGGTGATGTCTCTTTTGCAAATGCTGCACGTGAAGCTTCTGATGAAAAGGAAACACGTGAAAGTGGCGGGCAATTAATTAATGGAGCAACAGGAGATACAAGATTTGAACTTTCAAAAATTGATCCGAGTATATACGATCAGGTTGTTAATTTGAAGGAAGGTGAGGTTTCAAAAATTTTAACCGATTCAAAGCCGAGAACCAATGAGGTTTTCTTCAAAATAATTACTGTAAATAATAGGATTGATGAGCATGTTGCTGATTTTACTGAAGATTATACTAAGATTCGAGAGCTTGCTTTAAAAAAGAAACAAGCTGAGGCTATCAGTAAATGGGTTGATGAGAAATTACAATCAACTTATGTGAAGATCAATGGAGAGTATAGAGATTGTGAATTTGCACAAAAATGGATCAAAAAATAAAGCATGTCTGAAGTTGAAGTCATCGATAACTTTGTTACCAAATACAAAAGTTTAAAACAAGAAATTGCAAAAGTCATTATCGGTCAAGATAAAGTTGTTGACGAGATTTTGATTTCTGTTTTTTCTGGAGGGCATGCGCTTTTAATCGGTGTACCAGGTTTGGCTAAAACTTTGATGGTCAATACAATTTCAAAGACATTGGGTTTAGATTTTAATCGTATTCAATTCACACCAGATTTGATGCCGAGTGATATTCTAGGTGCTGAAATTTTAGATGAATCTCGTCAATTTAAATTTATCAAAGGGCCAATTTTCAGCAATATTATTCTTGCTGATGAAATCAACAGGACGCCACCTAAAACCCAGTCTGCTTTGCTAGAAGTGATGCAAGAAAAATCTGTCACGATTGCGGGGCAACATTTTAAATTAGAAGAACCCTATTTTGTTTTAGCAACTCAAAACCCAATTGAGCAAGAAGGAACTTATCCCTTGCCAGAAGCGCAGTTGGATAGATTTATGTTTTCAATAAATCTCACCTATCCAACATTTCAAGAAGAAGTTGATGTTGTTAAAGCCACGACCTCAAATATTACACATGATATCAAAGCATTGTTTAATGCTGAAGAAATTGTTAAAATTCAGAAGTTAATCCGTCAAATGCCTGTTGCGGACAACGTTGTAGAATATGCCGTAAAGTTGGTTTCTCAAACGAGACCTTTCGAAGATTCAGCAGCAGAAATTGTCAAGAATTATGTTGAATGGGGCGCAGGACCAAGAGCTTCACAAAACCTCATTTTGGCTGCCAAAACGCATGCTGCTATCAACGGAAAATATTCTCCAGATATAGAAAACATCCAAGCTGTAGCAGAAGGGATTTTAAGACATCGTGTCGTGAAAAATTACAAGGCAGAAGCAGAAGGTGTTGATATCAATGCGATCATCAATCAGCTTATGTAAAACGATTATAAATTACCTAGCCTAGGGTTTGATTATTCCTAATTCTTATCTTCATATTGTCAGATTTTAAATTATAAGCGTATAATTTAGAGATATTGCTTTAATTTTTAGCTAAAATTAATTTTTTAATAGATAAAATGCACGGATACTTCATAAAGCTTGATAACTTTTAAATCCGAAGTATATTTCTTACTTTTGTTCAATTAACAAAAAAATACGTTTTATGGCTTTTGATATTGATATGATAAAGCAAGTTTACAGTCAAATGGCTGAGCGTGTTGATCTCGCGAGAGAGATCGTTGGACGCCCTTTGACACTTGCAGAAAAAATTCTTTATACACACCTTTGGGATGGAAAACCATCAACCAAATTTACAAGAGGTAAAGATTATGTAGAGTTTTCTCCAGACCGTATTGCATGTCAAGATGCAACTGCTCAGATGGCGTTGCTTCAATTTATGCAAGCAGGGAAAGATAAAGTTGCAGTTCCGACAACTGTTCACTGTGACCACTTAATCCAAGCTAAACAAGGTGCTGCAGCCGATTTAAAACGTGCTAATGATACAAGTAAAGAAGTTTTTGATTTCTTAGGATCAGTTTCCAATAAATACGGAATTGGTTTTTGGGAGCCAGGAGCAGGTATTATTCACCAAGTTGTTTTAGAAAACTATGCTTTTCCAGGCGGAATGATGATTGGTACAGATTCTCACACAGTTAATGCTGGAGGACTTGGTATGGTCGCTATTGGTGTTGGCGGTGCAGATGCTGTTGACGTTATGGCTGGAATGCCTTGGGAACTCAAGTTTCCAAAGCTCATAGGTGTTAAATTAGTTGGTAAACCACAAGGTTGGACAGCTGCTAAAGATGTTATTCTTAAAGTGGCTGAAATTTTGACAGTTAAAGGTGGAACAGGTGCAATTGTCGAATACTTCGGTGAAGGTGCCAAAAACTTATCTTGTACTGGTAAAGGAACAATTTGTAACATGGGTGCTGAAATTGGAGCAACAACTTCAACATTTGGTTACGATGATTCTATGGAACGTTTCTTACGTTCAACTGACCGTAATGAAATTGCTGATGAAGCAAATAAAATTAGAGAACACTTAACTGGTGATGATGCAGTTTATAGCAATCCAGAAGAGTATTTCGATCAAGTTATCGAAATTGATTTAAGTACATTAAGACCGCATTTAAACGGTCCATTTACGCCAGACTTAGCAACACCAGTTGGTGAGTTAGGTGAAAAAGCAAAAAAGAACGATTGGCCAATTAAAGTTGATTGGGGATTAATAGGTTCTTGTACAAACTCTTCTTATGAAGATTTAACGCGTGCAGCTTCAATCGCAAAACAAGCAGTTGATAAAAAGTTAAAACCAAAATCTGATTTTGGAATTAACCCAGGCTCAGAGCAAATTCGTTTTACAGCTGAACGTGATGGCTTATTAAAAATATTTGAAGATCTTGATGCGACAATTTTTACAAACGCATGTGGGCCTTGTATTGGTCAGTGGGATCGTAGCGATTTAAAAGGTGATGAGAAAAACACAATTGTTCACTCGTTTAACCGTAACTTCTCAAAACGTGCTGATGGAAACCCAAATACTCACGCTTTTGTAGGTTCACCAGAAATGGTTGCAGCAATTGCAATTTCAGGTCGTTTAGACTTTGATCCGATGAATGATACGCTGATCAATGAAGATGGAGAAGAGGTGAAACTTGATCCACCACAAGGTATAGAGTTACCTGAAAATGGTTTTGAAGTTGAAGAAAATGGCTATGTAGAACCTTTAAAAGATGGTAGCAAGGTAGATATATCTGTTGATGAAAACTCAAACCGTATTCAATTATTAACGCCTTTTGAGCCTTGGGATGGTAAAAACATTACAGATGCCAAGCTTCTTATTAAAGCACATGGTAAATGTACAACTGATCATATTTCTATGGCTGGACCTTGGTTGAAGTATAGGGGTCACCTGGACAACATTTCTGACAACTGTTTAATTGGTGCTGTGAATGCTTTCAATATGAAAACAAACTTCGTGAAAAGCCAGATCACAGGAAAATATGACGCTGTGCCTAAAACACAGAGACAATATAAAGCTGAAGGAATTCCAACAGTTGTTGTTGGAGACCATAACTATGGTGAAGGATCTTCTCGTGAGCATGCTGCAATGGAGCCACGTCATTTAGGTGTGCGTGTTGTGCTTGTCAAATCATTTGCGCGTATTCACGAAACAAACTTGAAAAAACAAGGAATGTTAGGAATCACTTTTGATAATGAACAAGATTATGATCTGATTCAAGAAGATGATACTTTTAACTTTGTTGATCTTGAAGATTTTTCAGAAGATAAGCCTCTTACAATAGAGATTGTTCACGCTGATGGATCAAAAGATACTATTAAAGCAAATCATACTTATAACCAAGCTCAAATTAATTGGTTTAAAGAAGGTTCTGCTTTAAATATGATTAAAAAACAAAATAAAGCTTAGGCCTTAATTTGGTAAATATGACTTAAAAACCACCTTTCGAGGTGGTTTTTTTATACATTTATACGCATGAAAAATAAAGAAGAAAAAAAGGAATCCTTTCTAAAAAAGCATTGGAGTAACATTCTTTTTGGGCTTTTTGTCATACTATTGATAATTCCTCAGACACGTACACCTATCCAAGTTTTTATAAATAAAATAATTTCTTTTAGTCCATCTGAGATTTCTGAAGATGACAGAGAGAGTTTAAAAACTTATAATTGGGTTTTGATGAATGAGAGAGGAGAGGACATCAACTTCAATCAATCAAAAGATAAAGTTGTGATTATCAATTATTGGGCTACATGGTGCGCACCTTGTATTGCTGAAATGCCAAGTTTACAAGAGTTATATACTGAATTTAAGGATGATGTAGATTTTTATTTTGTCACAAATGATGATCCACAAAAAGTCAATACTTTTATGTCTAAAAATGATTATGATATGCCTAGTTATCGTCAAAGATCTCAAGCGCCTCAAATACTTCAATCATCAAGCTTGCCTACAACTTATATGATTTCAAAAAAAGGTGAAATTATTATGAAGAAAATAGGTTCAGCTAATTGGAGTAGTGACAAAGTTAAAAATACAATCAGAGAAAATTTATAATAACAAGTGAGTGACTATGTAACTTTTAGCGTTTTTAAATTTGATAACACAGGTTCTAAATATTGGGCTTTATCTCAAATGCAATTGGCACACACTCAACTCAAAAAAGTAAAAGGACAATCTTTCTATAAACTAATGGGCAGCGGTCAACAGGGATTTAAACCTTGGCCAGATTTCTCATCTTATGCCTTACTTCAAGTTTGGGACTCTAAGGAAGCTGCGAAAGATTTTTTGGATAATTCAGTTATTTTTAAAAAATATAAAAATCACTCTAAAAAAATCACAACGTATTTTTTGCAGGCTTTTAAAGCAAGAGGTCAGTGGAATCAAAAGTCAATTTTCAAAGTTGAAGCAAGTCAACCTGATAGAATTGAAGAGATTGTTTCACTAACAAGAGCTTCGGTTAATAAAAGGAAAATTTTTAAATTTTGGAAAACAGTTCCTGCAGCCCAATTGACTTTAAATGCCCAAACGGATTTAATTTATGCCAAAGGTTTTGGGGAATATCCTCTCACTGAAATGGCCACTTTCAGTCACTGGAAAACTTATGATGCCATGCGAAAATATGCTTATAAATCAAAAGGACATCAACAAGCAATTAAAGCAACGAGAAAGAATCATCTTTTTAAAGAAGAAATGTTTGCAAGTTTTAGGATTTTAAAAATTGAAACTTGTTAATTTGTTTTGAAACCTCTTTTCAAGTGTCTGATAAATGCTTGATGAAAAGGCTTGGAATTTAAGCTTAAAATAATTTTGAAATCTTCACTAAAACTCGATTCTTCATCCAAAAATCTAAAGATTCGCTCAATTGGGTTTTTCTTATACATTCTGTAAAATAGCTCTTCACCAAAATCATTTCTTGACTTCAGCACATCCAAAAACATTTTATCATAATGTTTATATTTAAGCGGTTTTTTGAGGCCGGATAGATTTTTGTTATTTAATAGACAATTTACAATTTCCTCACTTTTTCTTTCACAATTTTTAAAAGCATATCCTGTGGAAGCTTTTACCCAACCTGCTGCTGTTCCAATTTTATGAATACGTTTACTTCGAAAATTATCAAAATCAAAACTGCTCATCGGGATGACACCTTTTTCTTCAGAAACAACTTGATAATCTTCGACATTAATATGCTCTAAATATTTTTTGAGGTGACAGTTATAGGTTTCATCAGAGACTATATCAGGTGAAAAATATGTGAATTCAACTAAGGCTTCTTTTCTATTGATTGGTAAAACGTAGGTGAAACTCGTTGAGTGTTGATCCTTGATATCGAAATCCATCATTGTGAAAAGCTCATTCTCAAAAGTATTTTCTTCGGTTTTGATATACCAACCTTTAAAGTGTTGATGAATGTGTATGGAATTATTAGGTTTATAGAATTCAGGTGAAACTCTACTATCAAACATCAATTCAGTGTTATAAGAATTTGTATTTGTTTTGACAATAACCTCTTTATTGGTTTCTCGGTAATCAATGACTTTCTCTTGAACCCACTCAATATTTTCGTCTTCTAATATTTGATTTTTGCAGGCTTTATAAAAATCAATAGACCGTAACATTTTGTAATTATATTTATCAAGATCAAACTCAATACTTTCTTTATTAGCTCTTAATTCACCTTTTGACCAAGATTTTGTAATGAAATCGTCCCATAATCCTGATTTTTTTTCCCAAAAACACCAAGTTTTATCATCACTGTTTTTTGTGCTTGGTTCAATGATAAGAAGCTTTTTTTTATTCAGTAAGCCATTTCTTTTCATCGCCATACTTAGGTGTAAACCTGCGGCACCAGCACCCACAATAATATAATCAAAAGTAAACATAGAAATACATAAAGAATAAGAATTGAACACCAAAAACATGTGCTGATGTTCTGAAACTTCCTTTGACTTTCAAAAAATCACACAACAACATGAACAGATAAGCAAACATAAACCAAGAAGCATAATTACGAAAGGGAACCGTGTTATTTTCAAATTCCCAAAAATCAAATCTTGGCGCTGTAAACTCCATTAAATAATCTAAACTAAGCATTAATAAAGAAGCAATACCAGCTTTTACCCATTTATTTTTTATGTATTTAGAGATTATAGTATAAGAAGTCAAACTCAGTATTGCCCAATTGATGCCGATCAAGACAGGAACTCCAAGAAAGCGATAGCCAAAATTATTTCCGTAAGCATATTCGCCAAAGAACCATGCATAATTAACGCCTAAAACTTCAACTGAAAAACCAAAAAGTGATATGATTAAAAATGCAATTAAATTTTTGATATTAATCAACTTATAGCTAAACAACATAATGATAAGAATAATCATTAAGTTGAGAGGTGTCTTCGGTAAAAACCAATCAGCGTAACCTAATGTGATTCCGATAATTGCCGAAATATGGAAGAGCCAAATCAGTAAAAACTGAGGTTTGATTTTTAGGTTAATTGTCATTGTTATTTTGGATTAGATCAGAAACAATTTGAGCTGATAACAAACATAGCGGAATTCCTCCTCCGGGGTGAACACTCCCGCCACAAAAATAAAGATTCTTAATTTGAGAAGTGAAATTTGCATGCCTTAGAAAACTAGAAAATTTTCCATGACTTGCCATTCCATATAGCGAACCTTGATGCGAGGAAGTTTGTTTTTCAATATCTTTTGGTGTCAAACAATGCTCTATTTCAATATACTTTTCGATATCTGTTTTTAAAACACGATTAATTTTAGAAATGATTTGTTGACGAATTTTATGGATCATTTCTTCACTCAAGATTTTTCCATCAGCAGGGGCGTTTATCATAACAAACCAATTTTCACAATTTTCAGGGGCATCTGTTTCAATTATTTTTGATGTGATATTGATGTAAACTGTCGGATCTTCATAAAATGCTTTTTGATTAAAAATGTGATCGAACTCTTTTTTGTAATCTTCTGAAAATAATATGTTATGTATGCCTAAATCTTTGAATTCTTTATTGATTCCCCAATAAAAAATAAGTGCTGAGCTTGAGCCTTCTTGTTTTAAATTTAATTTAGGCTTTTTGGCTTTTTTTAAAATAGTTTGATATGATTGATAAATGTCCATATTTGAAATAATGAAATTAGCTTTATGAATCTCAGAATTGACACGGACAGCTTTTGCAGTTTTTTGATCGAAGATGATTTCATCAACAGCCTGATTGAGATGTATTTTAATACCAACATCTTTGGCTAATTTTGTTAAGGATTGTGAAATATCGTGCATACCTTTTTCTGGTAAAAAGGTTCCGTCATACATTTCTAAATAAGGAATCATTGACATAATTCCTGGGGTTTTGTATGGTGAAGATCCGTTATAAGTTGCGTAACGATCAAATAATTGAACGAGTTTAGGATTTTTAAAAGATGCCTTATTATGCTCGTGTAAGCTTTTGATTAAATCTAATTTTTGAATATTTACAACTGCTTTGAGAGCTTTTTTATTTAAAAAATTACGAGATTGATGCAGCGAATTTTTTAGAAATAAATCTGCAGTTAACTCATATTTATCTTTTGTGCTTTTAAGATAATGACTGATGTTTTGCTCATCTTCATCAAATATAGATGAAGCAGATTTCACAAAATCATCAGGGTCAGCAGGAGCTGTGAACTTTATGGCATCTTCCCAGAAATATCGACAAGTCTCGTTTTGTTTGGAATAATTAAAATATGTCTCAGGATTTTTTCCATGCAATTCAATTAATTCCTTGACAAGATGAGGAAGCGTAAAAAGTGAAGGTCCTAAATCAAATCTGTATTGCTTATCTTGAAAAGCATGAATTTTTCCACCTGTGTAATCATTCTTTTCATAAATATCAACCTCAAAACCTTGTTTTCGAAGTCGTAAAGCACTAGCAATACCAGCAATGCCAGCACCAATAATAATTACATTAGGCTTTCTTTTTGGCATTTTTAAGCTCTCTTTTAAAATATTTTAATGGAGGAAATAGCATTCCGAAACATTCGCTATCCTCTTTACCTAGGTGTTTATGGTGCATTTTATGAGCTCTTCTGATTCCTCTTGCATACCAATTGTTAGCATTTCTAAACATTTTAAATCTTTGGTGAATGAAAATATCGTGAACTAAAAAATATGCTAAACCATAAGCCGCGATACCAGCGCCAACTGCAATAGCGTATGGATTTAGGCTGATAAACAGAGACATACTGATGAAGGCGTAAAAAACGAAATAAAAATCATTGCGTTCCCACCATGAATCGTGATCTTTCATGTGATGGTCTTTGTGTAAGAACCATCCGAAGCCATGCATGATATATTTATGTGAAAACCACGCCATAAATTCCATAAAACAAAAAGTTGATAGGAAAGTGAGTATCAATAAAAAAATTTTCATAATTAAATAAGATTTAATCTAAAAAAAACGTAAGATTTAGCGAGTAGACCCGCTTTTTGATAATTTGAAACACGGATTCTTCTCTGTTGAATTTCTGAAGAAGGTGTGTTTTTAATTTTGTTTAATAATTTAGTATAATAAATGTAAGCCGTGTATACGCCAAGCTTTGCCTCTAATGGTAAATGTATAATACCGTTTAAACCAGCTTTAAAGTCTTCTTCTATTTCAATAATAATTTCATCCTTATTTGAATCATCAAAAGCTTGAAGATTTAAATGTGGGAAATAACTTCGTTCTAAGCCTTCCATATCTGCTTTTAAATCTCTTAAGAAATTTATTTTTTGAAAAGCAGAACCTAAACGCATGGCACACTCTTTTAATTCATCATATTTATTTTGATCTCCCTTAACAAAGACCTTTAAACACATCAAACCGACAACATCAGCGGAGCCATAAATATATTGTTCGTATTCTTCTTTAGTGAGATAGTTCGATTTATGTAAGTCTTTTTCCATGCTATTCATAAATGAAATATAAAGATGTTCAGGGATTTCATATTTATGAACAGTTTCTTGAAAAGCATTGAGTATTGGGTTTAAGCTTATTTTATTTTCAATAGCATCATACATCTGCTTTTTAAAGTCATGAAAAAGCGTTTCTTTGTCATAATCATGAAATGAATCAACAATTTCATCAGCAAACCTTACAAATCCATAGATGTTGTAAATGTCTTGCCTGATAGATGGCGCCAGTAATCTTGTCGCTGTAGAAAAAGATGTGCTGTAAGATTGTGTTACCGTTTTACTACATCTTTTGGAAACGATGTCAAAAATTGATTTCATGATTGAAGACTTTTTAAAATGAGTTGAGAAACTAATTTTCCAGAAATTAAAGCAGGAGGAACTCCAGGCCCAGGAACTGTTAATTGTCCAGTGAAAAATAGTCCATCTATTTTTTTGCTTTTGAGTTTTGGTCTTAAAAACGCTGTTTGTAAGAGCGTATTTGCCATGCCGTATGCATTTCCTTTATAAGAGTTATAATCTTTTACAAAATCATTAACGCAATAGGATTTTTTATAAATAACGTGATCTTTAATTTTTTCTCCTGTCAATTTTTCAAATCTATCCATTATAATACCATAATATTTTTCTCTGAGTTCATTTGTATCTTCGAGACCAGGAGCTATTGGAACCAAGAAGAAGCCGTTTTCACAACCCTCAGGAGCCGTATCGGAATCTGTTTTTGATGTGAAATTTGCATAAAACAAAGGTTCTTTAGGCCATTTTTTTGTGCTATAAATGCTGTCAGCATGTGCATCAAAATCGACATCAAAAAATAAATTATGATGTTCAGCATTCTTTATTTTTTTATCAAAACCTAGATAGAATAAGAGAGAAGAAGGTGCAAAAACTTTTTTATCCCAATATGACTCTGAATATTGTCTGTATTTTTCATCAAGCAATTGTTCGCTATGATGATAGTCGGCACCTGATAATATGATGTCAGATTCAATAATTTCATCATTAACTTTTATAGACTTAGCTTTTTTGTCTTCAATATTAATTTTTTGAACGTCAGAATTTGTATGAATTTTCACGCCTAAAGATTCAGCTAAATTTTGCATTGCTTGAACGACAGCAAAAAAACCTCCTTTTGGGTGCCAAGTCCCTAAACCGAAATCAGCATAATTCATAAAGTTATAAAATGAAGGTGTTTCGCTTGGTTTTGCGCCTAAAAATAGAACAGGAAATTTAAGGATTTGCTTAAGGTTTTCACTCTCAAACTCTTTGTCTACATCTTTACTAACCGTACTGAAAAAAGTATTTAATTTTTTGATTGTTTCTGGTGTTACAAGTTCTAATGGAGATAAACCTGGTTTGTAAACAAGCTTTTCAATTGCAACTTTGTAATTATCTTGCGCTTCCTTAATAAATTTTTGAAGCTTGATTGATGCACCTTTTTCTTCAGCTTCAAAAACTTCATATATTTCTTCAAAATTATCACCTATCTGAATTTTTTTTCCATTTTCAAAAATAACTTGATAACCAGGGTTTAGGCGTTCAAGTTGATAATAATCTGATGGTTTTTTATTAAAATCAGCAAAAAATCTTTCAAAAACATCAGGCATCCAATACCATGAGGGGCCCATATCGAATGTAAATCCTTTAGCTTTGTGTTGTCTAGCACGTCCGCCAATGGTATCATTTTTTTCAAAAATGTGAACCTCATGACCAGCTTTAGCTAAATATGCTGCTGCTGCTAAAGATGAAAACCCAGACCCTATAATTGTTATTTTCTTTTTCATTTTATAAGTTTAATGTCATTTCTGAAATGTCTCCAAAGGTTTTAAAGTTGGATGGTAATTCAATTTGATTTTCTGTAATTTCTTGAGTTTTTCTTCCTAGAATCCAATATTCTGATTTTTCTGGATTTATATAATCTTTAATTTCATTTATATAATTTCCAATATCGTCAGGCTTTACTGTAAAGTAACTTATAAATACTGTTTTACTATATACAGATGAAAATAAGTGTAAATCCTTTTTAGGAAGAGATTGACCTAAAAATATCACTTTATAGCCATAAAGTAGTAACTCATAGTTGATGTAAAACAATCCGATGTCATGAACTTCTTCAGTCGGAAGAAATAATACAAAGACCTTATCTTCTTTTTGAGGTTTTTCATGTTGCAGCTTTTCAATGTTAATGTAAAGCTTTTGTTTGACTAGAGTTGAAACAAATTGCTCGTGCGCAGGAGATATAGTTCCTATTTGCCATAAAAAACCAATTTCTTTTAATAAAGGAATAAAGACATTGTTGTAAATTTCTCTAAATGTATAAGTTATCATTAATTCGTCATAAGTCCTTAAAAATAATGACTGATCAAAATTGAGCATTGCCAACTTCATTGATTTGACAGCCCTATTTGTATCGCTTCGGCTAACAGAAATATTTTGAACATAACTTGCGATCTCTTTATCAGATAATTTTGAAATTCTTGAAATCTTATATCCATGATCGTTCAGAAAAGTCACATTAAGTATTTTCTGAAGTCCTTTAATATCATAAGTTCTAATATTAGATTCAGTTCGATTTGGATTCAAAATCCCATATCTTTTTTCCCACATTCTAATTGTGTGTGCTTTTACGCCACTGAGAGATTCTAAATCTTTAATACTGAAATTCTGTTTAATGTTTTCCATGACTTTGTTTAACAATAGTCAAAATTATAAATAATTGTTTAATATAAATACATAAATATGAAACAAAACAGTTAAATCTTGTTAAGGTTTTATCGAGTCATGCTTAAACAAAATGATTTTAATAAAAAAAAGCCACTTCTTTCGAAATGGCTTTCCTACAAATTTTATTGTTTTTAAAATCGATACGGATCTTCTTCTTCGGTTGAAATACCTAATGCTTTATGTACATAATCAAAGGTTGAAAGTAATTTTGGCTTACCATCAACTAAAGCAACATCATGTTCAAAATGTGCGCTTGGCTTCATGTCAGCTGTTAAGATTGTCCATCCGTCAGGAAGTTGTTTGATATCTTTTGTGCCAAGATTAATCATAGGCTCGATAGCAACGGTCATTCCTTCAACAAATTTTTTACCTCGGCCTCTTTTTCCATAGTTTGGCATTTCTGGGTCTTCGTGCATTGTTTTTCCTATACCATGACCGACAAGTTCACGAACAACGCCATAACCATTTTTTTCAGCGTATTTCTGAATTGCAAAACCGACATCGCCAACACGATTGCCAGGCTTGAACTGTTCAATACCCTTATATAATGAAGCTCTTGTGACTTCAAGAAGCTTATCAATTTCTGGGGAAACTACCCCAACTTTAAAAGTATAAGCATGATCTCCATAAAAATTGTTTTTGAGTGCGCCACAATCTATCGATATAATGTCACCTTCAATCAATGGTTTATCATTTGGAATACCGTGAACAACTTGTGCATTTGGACTCATGCAAAGCGAATTTGGAAAATCATAAAGACCTAAAAAACCTGGTATTGCACCATGGTCTCTAATAAATTCCTCTGCCAATCCATCTAGCTTTAAGGTTGTGACACCTGGTTTGACTTCTTTGGCAAGCATGCCCAATGTTTTAGAAACAATGAGAGCACTCTCACGCATTAATTCTATTTCTTCTGACGTTTTTGTGATAATCATCTATTATTTTTTAAATAATGAGCTCAAGAAACCTTTCTTTGATTTTTCTTGAGCCTTGTTCTTAAGTTCGTCATTTTCACCGATGAGTTCTCTATAAATACCTCCCCATCCGTAAAAACCACCGATATTTCTATCATCGATAAAAATATCAGCATTAATTTTTCTACTTATTTTTTCAGAATATTCTTCTTCTGGATAACTTTTATTTACGGCATAAAACTCAATGCCATTCTTCTTACAAAATTCAACAGCTTCATCTAAACTTTTACCACTTCTATAAGTCCATAATATTAAAATATGACCTTGATCTTGAAGTTTTTTTAGAGTTTCAAAAGCAAACAACATGGGTTTACCTATACCAGGATATCGATTTTCAACAATGGTTCCATCAAAATCGATGGCAAGAATTGGTTTATTAGGAGAAATCATATTTATTAAAAATTAAAAGTCGTAACTGTGCTTGTATTTTTGACCTGACATAATTTTATATAGATCTTCCTCTAAACTTTCAACAGCGTATTCAACAAAACGATTCATTTCTTGACCATTTTTATAAACAATAATTGTTGGGACATTGAAAACGTTTAGTTCTTTACGTTCTTTATCTGTGATGTTAGGAATTTGTTTACGTTGAGTGACACCAACGAGTTTAAGTTTTTCATGAGAGATGTCAGCTTTGTCAAAAATCTTGATCAAACGCGGTAGTTCTCTCCGACTATCTGGACACCAAGTTCCAAGATAAATGCTGAATGTGATTTCGTCTAAATCATCAATATTTGAAATTTCTTCAATGAATTTAGGCTTTGGGGAATATCTATCATAAACTGCATTATACCAACCTGCGTTGCGAGAATCCATTAATTCATCTAATGTAAACTCACCTAACATGAGTTCGTAACTTTGTTCTTTAGTTACTTTTTCTGAATTAATACTCGAAAATGGAGTTACTAAAAAAGCGATAAATGTTACTAAAATACTGATACTTTTCATGAGATAAGAGATTTTTGAGTCATTAATTTAGGTTTTTCAATTCCCATTAAGTCGAGAATTGTTGGCGCAATATCGCCTAAAATACCATCTTTTATTTGTTTAACATCTTGGTCAACTAAAATAAGTGGGACAGGATTTGTTGTGTGTGCAGTATTGACTGAGCCGTCATCATTTAGCATTTTTTCGCTGTTTCCGTGATCAGCAATGATAATCATACTATAGTTTTCAGCTTCTGCAGCTTCAACTAAAGAACCAACACAATCATCAACTGTTTCACATGCTTTGACCGCAGCATCAAAATCACCTGTATGTCCGACCATGTCAGGATTTGCAAAATTGACACACATAAAATCTGCAGTTTGATCTTTTATTTCAGGAATGAGCTTGTCTCTAAGTTTATAAGCACTCATCTCTGGTTGTAAATCATAAGTTGCGACTTTAGGCGAATTGACTAAAATTCGTTTTTCATCTCTAAATGGTTTTTCACGACCGCCAGAAAAGAAGAAAGTGACATGTGGATATTTTTCAGTTTCAGCAGCTCTAATTTGAGATTTGCCAGTGTACTCTAAAACTTCACCTAAAGTTGCTTTGATATTTTCTTTTCTGTAAATGATATTGATATTTTTAAAACGATCATCGTATTGTGTCATTGTCACGAAATATAAAGGAAGAGATTTCATTTCAAATTCAGGAAAATCTTCTTGAGATAAAGCTTGCGTTAATTGTCTACCACGATCAGTTCTGAAATTAAAGAAAATAACAACATCATCTTTTTCTATCTGACCATTTTTTTGATCGTCTAAATCAATTTTGATAGGTTTGATGAATTCATCACTCACATCATTTTCATAGCTTTTTTCAATTGCTTCAATAGGATTTTTAGTGTGAACATTTGCTTTTCCTTGCGTTAAAAGGTGATATGCATTTGCAACACGTTCCCATCTTTTATCTCTATCCATTGCATAATAACGACCAATAATGCTTGATAATTGTGCGTTGTATTTTTGAGAAAAATCAAGCACATTACTGATGAAATTTTTTCCGGAATGTGGGTCAACATCACGGCCATCAGTAAAAGCGTGAATGTACTTTTCATCAATACCATAGTCATCAGCTGCTTTGACTAAACCTTCTAAATGATTGATGTGCGAATGAACGCCACCGTCACTGACAAGACCTATGAAGTGAACGGCTTTATTGTTTTCTTTGGCATAATTAAAGGTTTGCTCTAAGACAGGCTCGTTTTTTAAGGTGTCTTTTTCGACAGCCATATTGATTTTTACCAAATCTTGATAAACAATACGACCAGCGCCCAAGTTCATGTGACCAACTTCAGAGTTACCCATTTGTCCCTCTGGAAGTCCGACGTTCAAACCATCGGTTCTTAAAGTTGAATGTGGATATTTCTTATATAATTTATCAATGTTTGGTGTGTTTGCAGCATCAACGGCAGAGCCTTTTCCTGTTGGCGAAATACCCCAGCCATCAAGAATTGTTAAGATTACTTTTTTGTTCATCTCTTTTTTTTGCTAAAATATGAATTATTCAAGAAAACTATCTTTAAGACGTGTTAACTTCGAGTGACAATAATCAATTTAAGAGATTTTTGTTCCATTTTTGACTGATCGTTCAGGTTGAATTATGATAACTTCTTCATGTTCTTCAAGTCCGCCTAAAAGTAAACATTCACTCATCATATTTGCAATTTGTTTAGGAGGGAAATTAATGACTGCAACCACTTGCTTTCCTATTAAATCTTCAGGGTTGTATATTTTAGTGATTTGAGCTGAAGTTTTTTTGATACCAATTTTTCCAAAATCAATTGTCATTTTATAAGCTGGTTTTTTAGCTTCTTTAAATAACTCTGCGGTTAGTATTGTACCAACTCGCATTTCTATCTTGGCAAAATCTTTAAAATCGATGAAGTTATTATAAGACATTAAGCTTTTAATTTTGGATTGATATCATTGATATGGTCTTTAAAATATTTTCTGATAAAGTCATTTGTCATCAAGTCTTTACTTTCGAAGTTTAGTTTAGCCCAACGTGATATGAATTTTTCAGAATTTTGAAGTTCTAAGAAGCTTTGAGAAATAGGTTTATATGAATAATGCCAAGGCTCATAATTAAAGCCTTTTCGATGATAATTTTGTGTGTAAACCAAATAAAATCCAAAGCGATTTGCATTGGCTTCCATCCATTCTTTTAAAGTACAATAGTTTCCTATACCGTGATAGTTATCAGGATTCAGCAAGCTTCCTTTTGGCTGTGGTTGGTTGGCGTCAATGATGTCCATGTCAGTTCCCCAATGATGGCGTGAGGTGCCAGGAATAGTAGAGTAGGTAATGATTTTATTGAAATTGTCTTCAGTATTTAAACCTTCTTTTTTGTTATTTCTGAACTTTCGTTCAAAGATCGCTTTCTGTCTTTCAAAAGAACGAAATCCTGAAACAATTTGTATGTTAATTTGATCTTTTAAAGCCGCATTTTTCATTTTTAAAAAAGCTAAATAAGTTTGCTTTTCTAATGTTTTTGTTGAGGTCAAATGAGAAAAACTTAGGCCTGCTAATTGCTTAAATTTCAGATCAAAATCATCTTTATTAAAGCTGACCAAACTCGGCGCAATAGCACAAGCAGCGGCAGCTTTTAGATTCAAACGTATGAATTCATTTCTTTTCATTTTCTGATATATTTCATCACAACATGTAAACCAACATTTTCAATATTGAAAACATCTGAAGCTTTCACAAAGCCATTTTTCTCGTAAAATGTAGAGGCGGAAACTCTTGCATTACACCAAATCAAGTCATTGGATTTTGTTGATTTAATTGCCTCACAAAGCAGTTTTTGACCGAAGCCTTTTTTTTGATTGTCTGGCTCTACAGCCATTCCTCTCAGCTGAATTTGGTTTTGAGTTTTAAAAAGATGATGTCTATTTTTAAATAAACTGATGATGCCGACAAGTTTATCTTCAAAAAAAGCACCCAAATGTTGAGTGCTTTCTATATCGTCGTTTTCAAAATAACAGCTCTCAATTGGCTTACCAGGTCTTAAAACTTTTTGTCTGAGTTGTAAGATTTCTTGAGAAGCTAATAATTTGAACTTCATTATTTTAATATATCGTCAACAATGCCATAATCTAAAGATTCTTGAGCATCCATCCAATAATCACGTTTAAAGTCGTTCATGACTTTTTCAAAATCTTGGCCACAATTATCAGCGAGAATTTGAGCACTTAATTCTTTTGTCTTTAGAATTTCACGTGCTTGAATTTCAATATTTGAAGCTTGACCTCTCGCACCGCCAAGTGGTTGGTGTATCATCACCTTTGCATGTGGTTGAATATAACGTTTGCCTTTTGTGCCAACAGATAACAAAACTGATCCCATAGAGGCAGCTAAACCGCTACATATTGTTGAGACATCGCTATCAAGAGATTTAATGGTGTCGTAAATGGCAAAACCATCTGTGACGTATCCGCCAGGGCTATTGATGTAAAGTTGTATATCTTTTGTGTCAAGCAAATCTAAATATAAAAGTCTGTCGATCACATGTTTTGCACTTTTACCATCAACTTGTCCGTTGAGAAAAACTTTGCGTTCTTCTAAAAATTTATGATCTATTAAATCTTGTACTTTACTTGATTTTTTACTCATGATTTTATTTTTAAAAAGGTAAAATTAAAGTTTTAAATTCAAATTCTATCAATTCTTAGAAGGCTATTAACAAAATCTGAAATGTTTCTTTAAAAAACAGATAAGCCAGAAAGATTTGTCAAATCCTCCAAAGCATGAATTCCTAGGTTTGAATTGCCTTTTTCATTTAATTTTGGGCTCCAAACTGCAACAACGTAGGCGGTAGGATGTACTGCAACAATGCCGCCACCAACACCACTTTTTCCAGGTAAACCAACGCGATAAGCAAACTCACCAGCTTCATCATAGAAGCCACAAGTTTGCATTATGGCATTAATTCTCTTGACACTTTTAGCTGAAATGACTTGTTTTTTAGAACTGATTTTTTTTCCTGCATTTGCAAAAATTGAAAATGTTCTTGCCAATTGTTCGCAGGTCATTTCAATTGCACATTGATGATAATAAAAATTCAGAACATCATCAATATCATTTTCAATATTGCCTAAGGCTTTCATGTAATTAACCAAAGCAGTGTTGCGATAACCATAATCTTTCTCGCTCTCTGCAACTTTTTCATTGTAGTAAATGTCATCGTCGCCAGCTAATTTTCTGATGAAGGTCAAAAAGTCATTGATCGGATCGTCAAGCACTGATAGTAGAACATCTGCGATTATAATCGCACCAGCATTGATAAAAGGATTTCTGGGGATACCTTTATCACGCTCAAGTTCGGTAAGTGAATTAAAAGGTGTTCCTGAAGGTTCAACTTCTACGCGTTTCCATAAATCTTGGCCAACTAATTCAGCAGCAATCGTTAAACTGATGACTTTAGAAATACTTTGAATTGAAAATTTTTCTTGGCTATCGCCAATTTCATAACTTTCATTTTCATTGGTGAGTAGAAACATGCCGAATTTATCAGGATCGACTTTTGCAAGTTCAGGGATGTAGTTTGCAATCTTACCGTGATTTTCTATCCGGTTGCAATCTTTATGAATGATATTAAGAATGTTTTGAAAATCCATCTATAAAAAATCTAAATTTTCACCAGATTCTATTTCATAAGCTTCTTTTCCAGGTTCAAAAATTCGTGCTTTTAAACCGCCTTCTAAAGTTAATTTTTCTCCTTCAGCTTTAATGTAACTGCCTTCCCTTAAGCCTATGACGTTGATGTTGTTTTGTGCTTGAAACTCTTTGAGCCTTGTTTCTCTGGTTTCGCCTTTGTGCGTTGAGTGCGGATTTGGATCTAAATAATGTGCGTTGATATTAAATTTTAAAATACCCATTGTTTCAAAACTAGAAGGATAAACAATCGGCATATCGTTTGTTGTTTGCATATTTATACCGCAAATATTACTTCCAGCCGAAGTTCCTAAATAAGCTTTGCCTTTTAAGATTTCTTCTTTCAAAGTTGTCATGAGATTTTTGTCATGTAAAGTTTTAACCAACAAAAAAGTATTTCCGCCACCTGTGAAAATTGCATCTGCATCTTTCAAAGCTTGTTCAGGGTTTTCATACTCATGTAAACCTTTAATTGTATCAAAAATATCATCTAATTCTTCACGAACTTTATCGGTATACGCGTCGTGAGTGATGCCACCTGGACGAGCGAATGGAATGAAAACAAGCTTTTTCTTTTCCTTAAAAAACTTCTTTAAAGTTGGCTTGAGGTACTCTAAATAACCCAATCCATGTATGGTAGAAGTGCTCGCAATAATGCAATTTAAATTTTGACGCATGTGATATTATGTATTAAAATTCTTGTGGAACTAAATTATATTGCGAAATTAGAAGATTTTAGGAGCTTAACAAAAGTTTATTAGCAAGCTTGCTGTTGCTCTTGATATTTAAAATATATTTACTATAAAGTTAAATCACTTATTAAATGCGCTATTTCTATTTATTATTTATCGTTTTTTCAATTCAAATTCAAGCTCAAAATCGTACGACGATCAAAGGCCAGGTGAATGTACCTAAAGACGAATCATCTTCAATGATTGAAGTTGTTAATCTCAATTCAAAATCAGGCACATTGACAGATGCCAAAGGACAATTTGAAATCAGAGTTTCTGAAGGTGATCGATTACGTATCGATGCGCTGCAATATGAAGCATTTACGGCGATTGTAGATCAGGGAATCATCAGAAGCAAACAAATCATTATCACCATTAAATACGGAATTAATGAACTTGAGGAAATCGTTGTGAAACCTTATGATTTAGATGGAAATATTGCTGTTGATTTAGAACGTGTGAATACTTATGCTGTTGAATCAAATATCCCTTCAACACGAGAAATTCTTCAATCTTACAGAGGTGAAAACCCGACATCACCAAACTTAACTGTTGATGAAAATCCGACAGAAACAAGAATCGTTAAAAACGGATTAAACGTTGCCAATATTATAAGAGCAATAGCAAGGGATAGATTTAAAAAGAAAAAAGGGAATGATCAAATTGACAGTCGTTATTTAAAACAACTTTATGAAGATGGTTTTTTTGAAGATCAATTGGGTTTAAAGAAAGATCAGGTATATGGATTTGTTGAATTCGCTGTTAATGATAAAGATTTTTCTGAAAAACTACTCAAGAAAGAAAATGAACTAGACCTTGTTCGTTATCTAATGATTAAATCTGAGGAATTTAAGGAATAAGCGCATGAAAAGTTTTTTACTTCTATCTTTTTTTGTTTTGAGTGTAACACAATCGTTTTCTCAAAACCTTCAACTTAGAGGTAAAATAATAGCAGATTCTATTCAGCATTATCAAATAAACATCGTTAACATCACGCAAGAGACGGGAACAACAACTGCACAAAACGGAAGCTTTGTACTACCTGTTAAAATTAATGATAGCATTGTTTTTTCTTCACTTATTCATGAATTTAAAGCTTTAAGAGTGAATGAAAAACACCTTGAAGAAACTCTACAAATTCATTTAAAACCACAGATTAACGAATTACCAGAAGTTGTTCTAAAACCTTATGATTTATCTGGTGATTTTTTAATAGATGTCCCTAAAATAAAAGTGAGTCACATCGATCAAACAAGTTATGGCTTTGGGACAGTCCGACGATTGACACCTATACAACAAGAAATGTATTTTGTACAAACGACAGGGTTGGTCGGTCAAGTGATTATGCGATTTAATGGTCAGATGGAACAGTTAAAAAGACGCATTGAAATCAATAATAAAGTCAAAAAGCAATTAAGATTAAGGCCACATATCACGGAAAATTTGATGCGAAATCAACTGAAAATCAATCCGATTTACAGAGACGATTTTGCTTACTTCTGTTCAGACGATCCTGAGCTTATGGCTATTATTGGTGAAGACAAATTAAAGATGATCGAGATGTTGATGGAAAAGTCTGAAGCTTTCAAAAAATCAAAATATGATTTAGTTCCTCATGAAGAGTAAAATCGTTTTTGTTTTATGTTTGCTTTTTGCAGCTTCAGGTTTAGCTCAGCAGAAATATCTTTACGGGCAAATCATTGCAGATTCTATTCAATATTATCAAATTAACATTGTCAATATCACCCAAGAGACAGGAACAATCACGTCAAAAAATGGTGACTTCTCAATCGCAGTTGATATGAATGATAGTCTTGTTTTCTCATCACTTGTGCATGATTTTCAGAGTTTGGTTGTCACCAATTCAACTTTAGAAAAACCTGTCAAAGTCAAAATGAAAAGACAAATAAATGAATTGCCTGAAGTTGTTGTCAACGCTTATGATTTATCTGGAGAACTCAGTCAAGATATCGCTCAAATGCCAACTTATCATTTAGCACAAGAAGCTGTAGGTTTTAGTATGCCACGCCGTATTGATTATCCCACAAGTGAACTCAATCGCGTTAAGCAAATGAAGATTGGTTTTGGGTTCGCAGTTCCATTGGATTACATCATTATGAGTCTGAATGGTGATATTGATAAGTTAGAGCGTTATCAAGTTATTCTTAAAAAAGAAAAACAGAAAGAAAGATTACTTGAGTATTTTAAAACTGAATTTATCGTCAAAAACTTAAAAATAAATAAATCTTCCGTTGATGATTTTATTTATTTCTGCATAGAAGATTCGAGTTTTATTAAAATTTTTTATGATGATAAATTAGCTGCTTTTAATCACATTAAGCAAAAATCAGAAGTTTACAATCTTAATCAGTTAGCAAACAAGTAGATTTTGTGATTACTCATCATGGTCATCCTTCTCGTCAATCATTTTCGAAATTCGAACAGGAATATCTTTTTCAGCTCCATATAATTTGATTTCTTGTATATCTGCAGGCATGTAGAAGCCTGCATCTTCAAGTGCTTCTTTAACATTTCTGACAACATTACCTTTTGTGATTAACGCCATTCTTCTAAAATCTTTTGTGTCAACCCAAAAGAAAACTTTAAGATTAACTGTGCTGGTTGCCAATTCGTCTTCAATAACAAAATTTTCATGCTCTTCGTCTTCAATCACAGCAGGTTCTTTTTTTAGAGCTTGTAGAACTGTTTCTTTTGCTTTTTCAATATTATCTTCATAAGCAATACCAATAATGAAATCCCATCTAAAGAAACCATCTTCTGTAAAATTAATAACAGGTTCTGTGAGAACATCGCTGTTTGGGATATACACATCTTTACCATCAAATGTTTTGAGTTTGGTATATCTAAATTCTAAACTTTTAACTTTACCAAAGTTTTCACCGATTTCTACAGTATCATCAACATCATAAGGTCTGCTGAAAGCCAAAATAATACCTGCAATAAAATTCTCACCAATATCTTTAAATGCAAAACCTAAGACAACAGCACTTGCACCAGCTGCCGTTAATATGCCAGCTGCAATTCCGCCTAAGCCAGCTGCTTTGAGTGCTAGCATAATCGCAATCATGATAAATGTATATTTGATTGCTTTACCTAAAAAACGACTCATCAAAGGGTCTTTTGTTCGTGCTGAAATTTTTCTTTGTGAAAAGCGTCCTATCCAAGAAGCAACGAGAATACCCAAAATAATGATAAGAAGACCTATACCTATGCCTGGTAATTGATCGATGAAACGATCGAAAAAATCAATGAAAGATTGTGAGATTGTTTTTGTCGTTTTTTGAGCAGAGTCATTGAGATATAGCATGTTGAAGAATTAGGGAATAATCAAATTATTAATAAATATAGATAAACTATTCTGAACAGAAATATCAAATTTTACTTTAAGATTTTATTTTGATTCTTTAGAAGATTATTTCTTCACGAGATCTCTCTTCGTCTCAATTGCAGCATAGGTCTCCAAGGCAGATATTTATATGAAAGGAGTACAAATAAAAGCTTGTTCTCTAAAAATTCTTTAGTTGTTGAATTTATGTATTTTTGTGCCGTAAATTGAGGGTTTTTAATAAGCTTTATGCAATAAAAATTAAATGATCCACAGCATAATTTCAAACAAATTCAGATGAAACACATTTCTATGATGCAAAAAAAGAATTTCTTAAATCTATTTATCATTTTTCTGACTTTAGGTCAAATGGGTTTTGCGCAACAAAAATCTTTTTATAATAAAGATGAAGAAGGACACACAAACCAAAATAAATTTAGACAACTCTATGATGAGTTTGCAACACCAAATATTTATCGCACCGCATCTGGCGCACCAGGTCATGCCTACTATCAAAATACAGCTGATTATGTGATGGACATCACCTTAGATGATGAAAATGCTAAGATTTATGGCGAAGAAACGATTACTTACACAAATAATTCACCAGATCAATTGAGATATTTATGGGTGCAATTAGATCAAAATGTACGTTCAAAAGATAGCAAAGCGCACGACAGAAACTCGAGTAGCTTTGCGCCAATTACTAAAGTAGAGTCTTTTGCTTCACAACACATGCCTAAAGAATTTGACGGAGGTTTTAATATTGAGTATGTCAAACAAAACGGTGAAGATTTAGATTATACCATCAACTTTACAATGATGCGTGTTGAGCTACCTGAACCTCTCAAACCAGGAGAGTCTTTTGCTTTTTCAATGAAGTGGAATTACAAGCTTATCGACCATACCATTAATAACGATCGTTCTGGTTATGAGTATTTTAAAGAAGATGACAATAGAGCTTATGTTATTGCCCAATTTTTTCCACGAATGGCTGTTTATAATGATAAAGAAGGTTGGCAGAATTATCAGTTTTGGGGCGCAGGCGAATACGCACTTCCGTTCGGTAATTACGATGTGAAAATTACAGTTCCTTCTGACCATATTATGGATGCCACTGGTGAGCTTCAAAATCGAAAAAAAGTTTTTTCTAGAAAAATGATGGAACGTTATGAAGAAGCTAAAAAATCTTTTGACGAACCAGTTGTTATCGTCAATGAAGAAGAAGCAATTGATGCAGAGAAAAATAAGTCAAGACGCACAAAAACCTGGGAATATAAAGCTGAAAACGTCAGAGATTTTGCTTTTGCAAGTTCAAGAAAATTCATCTGGGATATGATGAATGTCAAAATTGGCGATAAAGAGGTGATGGCAGCTTCATTATATCCAAAAGAAGGAAAAGCACTGTGGGAAAAATGGGGAACACGAGCAGTTGCAAGTACTTTAAAAACTTTTAGCAAGCATACTTTTGATTATCCTTATCATAAAGCCGTTGCAGTTCATGCCAAAGATCAAGGCATGGAGTATCCGATGATTTCTTGGAATCACGGACGACCTGATGAAAATGGAAATATTTCTGATAAAGTGAGAACAGGAATGGTGAGTGTGATTATTCATGAAACCGGTCATAATTTTTTCCCGATGATTGTGAATAGTGATGAGCGCCAATGGGGTTGGATGGATGAAGGTCTAAATACTTTTCTGCAATACCTAACCGAGCAGAATTTTGGGAAAGAATATCCTGAAATTTTAAAAGGAAAAAAACAAACTTTAGATAAATTTCCTTCACGCAGAGGTGAACCTTCAAAAATTGTCAATTACATGAAGGGTGATCAAGAGGATATTGTTCCAATTATGACTAACCCAGAGAATGTTAAACAACTTGGTAATAATGCTTACGGCAAAACAACCACAGCGCTCAATATCCTTAGAGAAACTGTGATGGGACCAGAGTTGTTTGATTATGCTTTTAAAGAATATGCTCAACGTTGGATGTTTAAACACCCAACGCCTGAAGATTTTTTTAGAACGATGGAAGATGCTTCTGGTGTTGATTTAGATTGGTTTTGGAGAGGTTGGTTTTATACCACAGATTATGTTGATATTGGTGTAGAAAGCGTATCACGATATGTTTTAACAAGTACGCCAACTGAAGAAGGTAAAGCACTTTTGAAGCGTTTTGGTATTAGAAATCCTGATAAAAATCCTAAGACAAAAAACTCAGTTTACTTAATTGATTTGGATTCTGATAAATCTAAAAACTTGAAAACAGAAGGTAACCCTTTTAAAAATGCACCGAATCTTCAGGAGTATTTAAAAGAGTATTATTCAGAAGATGAAATGAAAGAAATTGAGATGCCGAAGTTTATTTATGAAGTGACATTTAATAAACCAGGCGGTTTAGTGATGCCACTCATTGTGAAATATACTTATGCTGATGAAACTTCAGAAATTAAACGTTATCCAGTTCAAGTGTGGCGTAAAAATGATAAAGCAGTGACAAAAGCTATTTTATCATTAAAAGAAATTGTCAAAATAGAAATTGATCCTAAGGCAGAAACTGCAGATGTCAACTTAGAAAACAATGTTTGGACAAAATAAAAACAGAAGAGAAAACGGTCTTTCTTTAAATTTAAGAAAATCCGGATGTTATTTAACATTCGGATTTTTTATTCTCCTTATATTTGCAGCATGATTACATTTCCTTTATTTATTAGTGGCACAGAAATAACTTTTATACTCTTCATTTTATTGATGGTATTTGGTGCGGACAAGATTCCTGAGATCGCAAGATTTGTTGGGAAAACAATGAAGTCATTTCGTCATGCAACAGATGAAATCAAATATGAAATCACGAAATATACTGATGAAAGTGAACTGAACTTCGATATCAAAAAAGAGTTTGAAGAAGGGAAGAAGCAACTCAACCAAGAGAAAGAATCTCTTCAATCACATGCCGATAAAGTTAAAGATGATATTGAGGAAGTGACAGGTCCAATTAAAAGAAAATTCTAAATGACAATACGCTTACAAGAATTAGATGAAAGTCTTTTTCTTTTACTAAACAATTTAACTTCAGATATCAGTAATCATTTTTGGGCTCTTGTGACCAAACCATTATTTTGGTCTCCTTTATTTGTTTTGTTTTTTGTTTTGTTTTTTGTGACTTTCAAGCGTAAAACGGCTCTTATTTATTCAGCAGGAATCATTACATCATTTTGGGGAGTTTATGCCATCACTTATATTGTCAAAGTAATAGTGGAAAGACCTAGACCATTATTTAACGAACAGCTGATACAGCAGGTAAATGTATTGTATGAGCCCACTGGCTTTTCCTTTTTTTCAGGGCATGCTTCTACCTCCACAGCGGCTGCAATATTTTTTTATATGGTTTTTAGAACTAAAAGCCAATGGGCGAAACTCGTGTTTTTATTTCCATTGATTTTCGCAACAAGCCGTATTTTTGTTGGGGTGCATTATCCAAGTGACATTTTAGTAGGAGGAACTGTTGGCTTAATTTTCGGAAGTATTTGTTATACAGTTTTTCAAAAATTAAATGAAAAATATACTGAAGATAAGTTGAATTCTTAAAAATGACATAATTAATTATGAAAATAAATAAGCTATTTATATTAGTATTATTAATAATAAGTAAAATAGGTTTTTGTCAATCTAAACTACAATATGCTAAAGCTAAAGTTAGTTATGTAATAAACATACATTTTGATAAAAGTAAAAAGATTTATGAAGTTTACGAGAAATATAGACCAGGATTGGTTGCTGAAGCAGAATCAATAGCATCGGAACTTGATTTTTCTTTAATTCTAAATGACTCCATTTCAGTTTTTTATTTAGAAAAAAAGCTGTTTTCAGATAATAGGGCAGCTAGTTTTGCAATACGTAAATCAGGCTATTATGGCAGAATCAAACAACAACCTCATAATTATATTACTGAAGAACTACAAGAAAGCTTTGGGGAGTTTTTGGTGTCTCGACCTTATCATGAATGGGAATTGCAAGACGAGACTAAAGTCATTGGAGATTATACTTGTTTTAAAGCGACCACTTCGTACACGACAACAAATCCTAAAGGAAAAGCTTTTAACCACAGTTTTACAGCTTGGTACACGCCTCAACTGCCTTATAGTTTTGGTCCTGCAGGTTTTGGCGATTTACCTGGGCTGATCATTGAACTACAAAGTGATGACTATACTTATGGCGTTAAAAAAATTAAATTTTTTGATAAGGAACAAAAAAATAAAGAAAACGAAATACCTAGATTAAAACGAAAAAAACTTATTACTGAAGAAGAATTTGAAAAACTTGCTGCTGAGGATGAAAAGCGTTGGCGTAAAGATTAATGCTGTTAACATTTTATATAATTAATGAATTTAAAAAACACATTAGCAATAAGCTTTTTGCTTTTTTTTACTATTACCGCCATGGCTCAAGATAATACCTTGACAGTTAGTGGTAAAATAGTGGATAGCCTAAAAAAAACCATAAATAATGTTTCTTTAATTGCTAAGCCTCAGCAAAATCATCACAAAGTAAAATATACAATTTCTGACAGCCAAGGCTTTTTTAAACTTGTGCTAGAAAAGGATGTAACTTATGAGCTCAATATTTCACATTTAGGTTATGAAACCATTAATAAAACAGTTCTCTTCTCTGATAGTAAATCTGACTATAACATTGAGCTAAATGCTAAAAATGAAAGTTTAGATGAAGTTGTTATCAACTATAAATACGAGCCCATAAAGAAAAGTAAGGACACCATTACTTATAATCTCAAATCTTTCACCAATGGTAATGAGTTTAAAATGGAGGATGTCTTGGCTAAATTGCCTGGTATTAAGGTTGAAGATAACGTTATTAAAATTCAGGGCAAGGCTGTCACCAAATTGCTGGTAGAAGGGAAGTTGTTTTTTGATGGGAGTACAAAATTGGCTATCGAAAATATTCCTGCAGATGTTATGGATAAGATTGAAATTATTTCTGATTATAAAGAATCAGAATTATTAAGAAACTTAGCCGATAATGAAGATTTAGCTTTGAATGTCGTTTTAAAAGAAGATAAAAAAAATTTTGCATTTGGAGATATTGAAGTAGGAATAGGTTTAGATGAATATTATAGAATACATCCTGCTTTGTTCAAGTATAACCCTAAATCAAACTTTAGTTTTATAGGTGATATTAATAACTTCAATAATAGCAGTATAACTTTTAGTGATTTATCAAGGTTGGTTGGTGGTTCAAGTAATTTGTTCAAGCGCAATAATTTATCGAACAATTTAATGTCTTTTGCATCAAGTAATAATGAACGTTATAAGTCGACGACAAGATTTTCAGCTTTAAATGTTCAGAAAGAATTTAATGATAAGTTTACTGTTTCTGGATATGCTATTTACTCAAATAATGATATTGTAGAAAAAGCTATTTCCACACGAGAGTATCTAGGAAATGAGCCGATTATTGAGAGAAGAGATGATTTAGGAGATACAGATAAAATTTCTGCGATGTTCAATTTTAAACTTGATTATAATCCAAATACTCGTCAAAAATGGAAATACAATATAAACTATCTTCATAATAACTCTGGTTTTTCTAAGCAATCAATATCAAGTTCGGAAAACAACAACGAATTTTTAACGGATATAGATGGTAAAGGCAATAGTTTTTCACAAAATCTTGAAGGTTATTTTAGACTAAATGACAAGCATACTATGGGCTTGGCTTTTCAGCATAATATAACGAATTCAAATTCAACAGATCATTGGCTGAGCAACAACATTTTTTTGGAAGAATTTCTCCCGCTTACTGAAGCAGATGACTATCAGATAAGACAAGGAAATAAAATAAGATCTGAAAAATTTAATTTTTTATTAAAGGATTATTGGATTACAAACAGATATTTTCATTTGTTTTTTAATGTAGGTTTAAATCATAAAAACTCTACTATAAGAAATGATATCAGTCAAATTTTAAGCGATGATGAAGCTATAGATTTCACTGAAATAGGTAACAATAATCTTCAAAGGCTTTCTGATTTTAATGCTGGATTAGGGATTAAAACTCAATTAGGGAAATTTGAATTTATTTTAGAAGCTAAGCCACATTATTATAACTTTAAGCGAGCCTTAGTTGAAAGCACCGATTTGTTTATAGAACCTAAATTAGATATTGACTTTAAAATAGAAGATGATATGAGTCTAGAATTTAATTATGACTATACGAATAGATACTTAAATGATTTCAGTTATTTAGAAAATTTAAAATTGACTGGTTTTAATTCTGTATTGCAAGGAAACCCAAATTTAACTGATGTACGCTCTCATAATTTTAGTCTTTACTATAGTGATTATAAAAACATGGATAGTTATTTTATTGATGCTACTTTAGATTATAGCTTAAATAATCCTACTGAAAACAATATTATCACACAAAGCGGTATCAATCGTTTAAACACTCCTGTTATACTCAATTTAGCTGAAGAAAATTTAAGTTTAAATACTAATTATGGATTAATATTTAATAAAACCAGTTTGGAATTTGATGTATATCTAGAATGGTTTAAAAATAACCAAATTATCAATGGAGAGATAGATAAGATTAATTCATTTGAGTACAGCTTAAGCAGTAAATGGTTACTAAAATTGAGTAAACGCACGCAATTGAGTTTAAGTTATAAATATCTTGGAACTCAAGTTTTATCTGACATTAACTCTAAATCCAATGAGAATATTATTTCTTTAGATTTTGATACAAGGTTTTTTAAAAACTTTATTTTTAAAACAGATTTTTCAACAAGCTTCGTTAATGATTTCAATGATGATAAACAGAATTACACATTACAAAATCTCTATTTAGGATATTCTAAACCAAATGCTAAGTTATCTTATAGTTTAAATTTTAGAAATATATTTGATAATGGAGTCATCACTAGAAATAGATTCGCTAATAATTTACTACTGACAAATCAGGTTTTTACTTTACCTCGAACTTTTTTAGTAGAATTAAAATACAAATTTTAGCCTCAAAATAAAATTACTTTCTAAACCATTATAATACTATAAAAAAACAGCTACTTAAACTTTTCTCGACAGCGTTAAGCCATCACGAATTGGCAAAATAACGGTTTCTACACGTTTGTCTTCTTTTAAAATTTTGTTGTATTCAAGTAAGGCTTTTGTGTCTTTATCTTTCCGATCAAGCTTTTCAATTACTTTGCCGCTCCATAAAACATTGTCTGATAAAATGAGTCCTCCTGGATTTAATCTATCAACGATGAGTTCAAAATATTTGGGGTATGAACTTTTATCTGCATCGATAAAGACCAAATCAAAGTTTCCAGATATTTCAGGTATTACTTCTTTAGCATCGCCAACGTATTGTTTTATTTGATGTGAAAAATCACTTTTATTAAAGTATTTACGCTGTAAATCATGCAGTTCTTCATTCCTATCAATCGTGTGCAAAATACCATCTTTTGCTAAACCTTCAGCTAGGCTTAATGCAGAATAGCCTGTGTAAGTTCCAATTTCGAGAATTGATTTTGGCTGGCATAATTTAGAAATTAAACTCAATAAGCGTCCTTGATAATGACCGCTGAGCATTCTGGGTTGCAAGACTTTTTGCCAAGTTTCTCTGTTTAATTCTTTTAAAAGTTGAGGTTCATCTTCACTGTGTAAAGTGACATATTCGAGCAAATCGTCATCTAAGAAATCCATTAGCCTAAAATTTTATTAACAAGTTCTTTTTTCGCTTTTTCATCATCACCAAAAAGCCATTGAAGCACATTATCTTCCCAAATTTCATCTTTTTCAGTTGAGGTGATAATTTTTTCTTCTAAAGCCAAATCTAATATTTTCCCTGGATATGAAGACTGTGATTCACTTTCCATTTCACCTAAAGGATATGGATCATCAAGGCCTGCGATGATCTGCTTACTTTTTTGATTTTCGAGCAATAATTGTAATGATCTTGTATCGTGAACCAAAGTATCAAAGAAGATATTTTTATGGCCAACTGATTTTCTTGGGTGTGTTTTACCTTCAAATAAATCTGGTCTGCCATCAAAGCCTTGAATTCTTCGACCAAGGTTAATTTGCGCCAACTGACCGCCATGAGCAAAGCAGACTCGCATGTTTGGGAACTTATCTGGATAACCATTTAAAGTTAAAAAATGATAAGCATCGGCGCATTGTGCTAACATCCAAATGAGGTGAAAACGCCAAGCGGTATTTTCTAACTTTATAAATTTTTCACCATCATAAGGATGAATTTCTACGGCAAGATTATACTTGCTGGCAAGCTCAAAAATAGGTTCATTTTCTTCATCAAAAATACAACGCCAAGTCCCGATGCTGTCCATATAATGCGTTGGTAAGCAGAGGAGTTTGAGATCTAATTCTTCAACACAACGTTCAATTTCCCATAAAGCACTTCTTACAAAAGCAGGATGTACAACAAAGCCGCAGGTAAATTTATCAGGATGTTTGTGTTGAACATTGGCATTAAAATCATTTTGAAAGCGCAAAGCTTTTTTCATTTCCTCCACGCGTAAGCCGTTGCCATAAAGCTGTGATAAGTTAAGAACAACTGCATGATCAATTTTATAGCGCTCCATCCACTCTAATTTTTCATCAAGAAAAAAACTAGAGTCAGTCACTGGGCGTTTCCAGTTTTTTTGAAGCATATATTTTTTATCCTCATCTATCCAAAAGATTTCTTTTTCTCGCATGAAATCAGGAATTTCCTCTGGATAAGGTAATAAATGCGAATGGCCATTGATACGAAGTTTACGAGACATTTGAATGAGATTTAAATAAGAATATTAGAGTGCTTTTGTGCGACCGCCATCAACAGGTAAATTTATACCGTTGATGTAACCCGCAAGTTCAGAAGAAAGAAAAACAACAGCTTGTGCAACTTCTTTAGGTTGACCAAAACGTTTAGCTGGTACGAGTGATTTCATCATTTCAGCAGTTTCATTTTCAGACTTTTGGTTCTTTTTTGCTTTGTTGGTAATGATGCTATCTAAACGTCCTGTGGCTGTAAAACCTGGTAAAACATTATTAACTGTGATTCCAAATTGACCAAGTTCATTTGCCATCGTTTTACTCCAACTCGCAACTGCGCCACGTATGGTGTTGCTAACGCCAAGACCATCAATAGGTTGCTTGACAGAGGTTGAAATAATATTGATAATTCGACCATAGTTAGCTTTTTTCATGCCAGGAACAACGGCTTGTGCCAATATTTGATTGCAAATCACATGCATTTGAAAAGCTTTGTCAAACTCATCTGTTCCAGCTTCATAAATAGCGCCACCTTTAGGGCCACCAGTATTATTTAATAAAATATGATAAGTTTTATTTTCAACTTTATGATTGATTTTTTCTCTCAATTCTTCTGGATTTGAAAAATCAGCAACGATATAATCATGTTCTTGATTGTCGTCTTGTGAAAGTGAAGCTAAAGTATTTTTCAACTTGTCTTCATTTCTTGCAACTAAAGTGATATTAGCACCGAGTTTTGCCATTATCTCTGCAGTTGCTTTGCCAATTCCGGCTGTACTTCCGCATAAAAGCGCATTTTTATTTTTAAGAGATATATTCATTTCTATTTTATTCATAAGTGATACAAATATTTTTTTGTTCTGTAAAGAACTCTAAGGCATCAAAGCCACCTTCACGACCAAGTCCGCTTTGCTTTACACCGCCAAAAGGTGTTCTTAAATCACGATTAAGCCAAGTGTTAATCCATACAATACCTGCGTTTATTTCTTTTGAAAAACGCATGCTTCTGTTAAGGTTATTTGTCCAAACAGTCGCTGAAAGTCCGTATTTGGTTTCATTTGCCAGTTGAAGTGCTTCATCATCAGATGAAAACTTCATGAGGCTGACCACAGGACCAAAAATTTCTTCTTGATTAATGCGACATTGATTATTTTGAACTTCTAAAATAGTCGGTTCAAAATAATAACCCTTTTCATAGTTTTTAACTTTTACTTTTTGTCCGCCTGCTAAAATTTTAGCACCTTCTTGTTTAGCGATGTCAATATAGGAAGCTACTTTTTCAAGATGTTCTTTTGAAACCAGCGCACCAAAATTTGTTGAACTATCCAAAGGATAACCAATTTTTAAGGCTTTGGTTTTTGTGATAAAATCTTTTTTAAATTTATCATAGATTTTATCTTCGACATAAATACGGCTACCGCATAAACAAATTTGCCCTTGATTGGCAAATGAAGATTTGACGGTGGTTGAAAGCATTTTATCGTAATCGCAGTCGGCAAAAATCAAATTAGGATTTTTTCCGCCAAGTTCAAGAGATAATTTTTTAAACATCGGTGCCGTTGTTTTGGCAATATGTTGACCTGTTGCTGTTCCTCCCGTAAAACTAATCGCTTTAATATCAGGATGCGCAACAATAGCCTGACCAGCTGATTGTCCACGACCATGAATAATATTGAGAACGCCATCTGGTAAACCTGCTTTCTGACAAATATCTGCAAGCATAAAAGCCGTCATCGGAGTGATTTCACTAGGTTTTGCAACAACAGTATTTCCAGCAGCTAAAGCTGGCGCAATTTTCCATGAAAATAAGTAAAGAGGTAAATTCCAAGGAGAGATGCAACCCACAACGCCAATCGCTTGATTGAGCGTGATATTTTGCGTGTTTAAACCCTGACTTTCATAAGCTTTACCGCTAAATTGTGTAATCGCTTTTGCATAAAATCTAAAGTTTGCAGCAGCACGCGGGATGTCAACTGCTTTGGCTAAACTTAAAGGTTTACCATTATCAATAGATTCAGCTTTTGCAAGTTTTTCAAAATTTTCATCGATGAGGTCAGCGATTTTGAGTAAGATTTCACTGCGTTTATCAATTGTGGTTTTGGACCAATTCGGAAAAGCCTTTTTGGCCGCTTTGTAGGCTAACTCAACATCTTGTTCGTCAGCATCAGCGATTTTACTATAGACTTTTCCTTCAGCTGGGTTATAATTATCTAACCATTGCTTAGAAATTGAGGCTTTAAATTCACCATTGATAAAATGTAAAATCTTCTGCATTCTATTATTTTAAAGGTTTGTAAGCCATCGCTTTTATCTCAATCACCAAGTGCGGATGTGGTAATTGATGTACGGCAACAGTTGTGCGAGCCGGTCCGTTTTCGGCTTTAAAGTATTCCGCATAAACTTGATTGTAGCCTGCAAAATCATTCATATTCACAAGAAATGTTGTCACATCAACGACATCATCAAGTGTTGCGTTTTCTTCAGCCAAATAATCTTTGATATTGTCAAGAACTATTTTCGTTTGTTCTTTGATATCGATCGTTAAGCTTCCCATTTGATCAACTTTATGAACGCCACCAATGCTGTTGTCTGGCAAGCGAGAACTTGTGCCTGAGATAAACAAAAAATCTCCGACACGTTTGATATGTGGATAAGCACCACGAGGTTTTGCTTTTCCCTCAACTAATTTATTTCCCATTATATTTTAATTTTCTAGTAAAAAATCTCCTTCGCGGAGTTGTTGTGTTGTTTTATTGATCAATTTTAATTGTTCTTCTAAACTTTGGTTATCATTAAGTTTTTCGTGTTTTAATAAACTTAAAATGGCTTTATCTTGTGCACGACCTTTTTCCATAGCTTCTTTGTATGGAATTTCTTCCTTAAAAGTGACTAAAGAATATTTTGAAGCATAAGCTTCAGGAAATTTCTTTTCTAAAGCCAATTCAATTTTTCTTTTTCTAAGAAAGATGTCTTGGGCAGTATGCGATTTCATTTCATAAAAGTTGTCAAGCGCTAAATTTGCAATAGCATCAGCATCTTCTTTTCTCTTTTTTGAAAAGCTAACGAATGTTTTGTCAAGATCAAAATCCTGGTCGTGAAGACATTCATCAAAAACAAAAACGTCTTCAAAAGAAGCATTCATGCCTTGCCCGTAAAAAGGAACAATGGCGTGTGCTGCGTCGCCCATTAAAATGGATTTATTGTAATACCAAGGAGAACACTTGACTGTGCCAAGCGGAGAGGTTGGATTCTCGAAAAACTCAGTTTTTAAATTAGGTAAAATTTCATAAGCATCAGGATAGACTTTTTTGAAATACTCCTCAACAATTTCTGGATTTGTGAGATTATTGAAGTTGTACTCGCCACCTTCATAAGCTAAAAATAAGGTCACTGTAAAACTTTGATCAGGATTAGGCAAGGCTATCAACATGTTTTCACCCCTTGGCCAAATATGCAAAGCATTTTTTTCTATGGCATAATCATTCTCTTTGTTGGGTGGAAAGTTTAATTCTTTATAACCATGCGTCAAAAACTCCTGTGAATGACTAAATAAAAAATCTTTTTGGGATTGCATACTTTGTCTTACAACTGAACCAGCACCATCAGTTCCAAAAATAAAATCAGCAGTTAAATTAATCTTTTGTTGATTCTTTTCATCAAAGAAAACGCCTGTTGAATTTTCTAAATCGAGATGTTGACAAGAATGATTGAAGATTAAGTTAACACTTTCAAATTTTTCAATTTCGTTGAGTAAAAGTGTATTTAACTCAGTTCTAGAAACAGAATTAATATATTCATCATCACGTCCGCTGTATTTCGATAAAAATGTTTCACCATCAATGCTGTGAAGCATTCTGCCGTGCATAGGAATTAAAATTTTGGAAACTTTTTTCTCAAGACCAGCCATTTTAAAAGCCTTGAAAGCCCGATCTGAAAAGGCGAGATTAATGGAACGACCTGCCGATAATTTTTCTTTTCTTAAATCTGGTCTTTTTTCAACCAAAGTTATTTTGTAGCCATGTTGTGCCATTCTCAAAGCTAGTAATGAACCACAAAGGCCAGCACCGATAATGAGAAGATGTTCTCTATTTTTCATTAAGCAGTTTTTTTAGAATTTGTATAAAATTGTAAACATCTTTATAAGAATTGTAAAGCGGTGTTGGTGCAATACGAATCACATCTGGCTCACGCCAATCAGCGACAACTCCAGCTTCAGTCAGTTTTTCAAAAAGTGATTTATCGGCATCTTTGATTTGAAATGACAATTGACAACCACGTTCTTCAGGATTTTCGGGTGTAATGATATTGATTTTATCATTATTGAGTTCTTTGACTAAAAACTCTAAAAATCCAGTGAGTTGAACCGATTTTTTTCTAAGATTTTCAAAACCAGCTTTTTCAAAAACATCCAGTGATGCGCGAATGGCTGCCATTGATAAAATTGGTGGATTACTGAGTTGCCAACCTTCAGCACCAGGAATTGGAGAGAAGTCTTTACGCATATTAAAACGCGTGGCTTTGTCATGTCCCCACCAACCAGCAAACCTGTTAAGTTTTGGGTTATTTGCGTGACGTTCATGAACAAAACAGCCGCCTAAACTTCCTGGGCCTGAATTCAGATATTTGTAAGTACACCACACAGCGAAATCTGCATTGCTTTCGTGGAGGTTTGGTTGTATATTTCCTGCGCCATGCGCTAAATCAAAACCAACTTTTGCATTATGTTGATGTCCAAGTTCTGTGATTTTTTTGAGATTAAAAGATTGACCAGAGTAGTAATTTGTGCTACCGATCATCACCAAAGCAACTTCGTCTTTATTGTCGTCTAATATTTTTTCTAAATCTTCATAACGACAGAGATTTTCACCTTCTCTAGGCTGCCAAAGCAAAAGAGAATCTGAAGGATCAAAACCATGGTGTTTAATCTGTGATTCTACAGCATATTTATCAGAAGGGAAAGCATCGCTTTCAATGATGATTTTATGTCTTTTATGTGTTGGTTGATAAAACGAAACCATCATCAGATGCAAATTGGTTGTCAAGGTATTCATAATGACAACTTCTTCAGGTTTTGCACCTACAATTTTTGACATTGAATTTGTTAGAAATTCGTGATAAGGTTTCCATGCATGTTCAGCATCTGTATGTCCGTCTACACCGAGTTTTGCCCAATCCTTGAGTTCTTTTTGTATGTAATCTTGAGTTTGTTTTGCTTGTAAGCCTAAAGAATTTCCGCAGAAGTAAATTTTATCTTCACCATTTTCTTTTTTTGGGATATAAAATTCGTTTCTGAAATGTTTTAAAGAATCATTCTGATCTAATTTTTCAGCGAATTGAAGTGAGTTTTCGTAAATCATTAATTTATTTTTAAATCCGTAAAATAGAGCTTAAATGAGGCATCTTTATTTTGATGCATTTGTGAAATTTTTAAACCTTTTTGAGTAGTGTAATCTTCCCAAGTAGTTTCAGTAGCAGGCTCATCTTGTCCGCCAGGATAATAACCCCATTCTTGAATTTGGTTTGAATTATTGACGTAGATTTTATATTTGTCGCCAGGTGTGTAGCCGTCATTTTTGTTGTATTGAATTGTGACTTGTGTGCTTTCATCACCACTTATTGGCGCTTTGATGTTTTCTTTAATTTCGTGAGAAAATCCATCATCCCAAACAAGTTGAAAAGGGAAAAGTAACCAGTATTTATCATTGATAAATTTTTGATGTGCTTCAGCTAAATCGTCATCAACATTATTGGTGTTGAATTTAGTTTTTTGAGCATCAATCATCATTTCGACCTCGCCAGTTTTTGGGTTCCAAATCCAATTGCGTTCCATGTGTCTTCCTCCGCGATCAATATTAAAAGTGTATTCTAAAGATGAAATTTTATCCCAATTTTTGAAACCATGCGCCTCTGCAATAGAATGTAGGATAGATTTTTCATTATTTTCAATTAGGCTTTGGGTTTCTATCTGCTGTTTTTCTGCTTCTTTTTTTTGGTTTTCTTGACAAGAAATCAAAAATAATAAGGCGAGCAAAAGATTTAAATATTTCATTTTGATTAGAATTTTCGTAAATATAAATGAAGTCTCACAGCTACACAAAGTTAATTTTCGAATCTTAATAATGATTTAGTTAAATGTGAAACGACCTGAGTTTATAAATAATCAATGCTAGTTAAGTACAAGACATAAAGCAATTTTATCCAATTATACATTGTTTGGATGCGTTTATACATTTTGGCGATTTAAATGTATTGATTTTCAGATATTTGTAGGGTTGAGTGAGTTGTTTAAAAACCAATTTTCTTATTAGCTTAAACGAGATTCTTAGGTGCAGCAGCATCTTAATTTGAAAATTATTAGTCATAAAATTAGATTTACTATTTGAATAGTTGCGTAAATTTTATCAATCAAAAATCCACTTAATCAGATGATGGTGCTGCTGTTTTTTTAAAATAATTAACTAACATTTAAATACAATTTACTATGAAAAAAATGAATTTTGTCCTGTTAACATTTGTTCTTGCCCTAATGTCTTTATCATGCAGTAGCGATGATGATTCTGGTAATCCTGACCCGGTAGGCAGTGATGGAAATGGAAGTTTTGAGTACAACATTGAAGGTGTTGGTTCTTACACAAGTACAGCTGAAGATTTAGCTTATGTTGTTTATTCAACAGACCCTGAAGATACTGAAGTTGATGGTGTGTCAGGTGTTTATATTGTTAATGGGAGTAGTTCGTCAGGTAATCATATTATGAATCTTACACTTATCGAAATAAACGGTGAGATTGTTACAGCTATTAACAGTGATGCTGATGATAGTTCAGGAGCTTATATATCGCATTTAGATAATGGAATGTATTTTTCCGTTAGCGGTCAGATTGAGGTTCTCCACGCTTCTCACGGGCCGCTTAATGGAAATAATGTTGCGACTGCAAAAGTCAAACTCAAGCTTAACGGACAATTTATGGATTCATCTTTTAATGAAGAATCACTTAAAAGTGTGAGTGCTTCTATCAATGCTGATACACCACCGTTATTTTATCCCGGCCTATAAAAAAATTTTAAAACTTTAATGTGAAGTGAGGTTTGAGCTGTCCGAGTGAGTTGGGCAGCTTTTTTTATTTAAGTTTAAAAAATATTTGACTTTTAAGACTTGAAAATTAAAATAAATAGAATTTGCTTTCAATAATCTGATATATAAAATATATTTGTATTAAATTAATTTTGAATCCTATGAAATTTATAGTCTCGAGTAGCCATATGCTTAAAAAGCTACAACTTCTAGGCGGTGTGCTCAATAACAACAATACTTTACCAATTTTAGATAATTTCTTGTTTGAAATTAGCAGTGGAAAATTAAGTATGACAGCCTCTGATTTGGAGACAACAATCACCTCAACTTTAGAGATTGAAACAACTGATGAAGGTAGTATTGCTGTCCCTGCAAAGTTAATTTTAGATACACTCAAAACTTTTCCTGAGCAACCCTTAACATTTGTTGTGAATGAAAACAATACCTTAGAGATCAGTTCTGATCAGGGTAAATACGAAATTGCTTACGCAGATGCTGAGGATTACCCTAACGAAATTGAGGTTGAAGACGCAATGACGACAGATATTCAAGGTGATATCTTAGCGACAGCGATTCATAAAACACTTTTTGCAACTGGTAATGACGATTTGCGTCCTGTGATGAATGGTGTTCTTTTTCAGATGAACGAGCAAGGAACCACTTTTGTTGGCACAGATGCACATAAACTTGTAAAGTACCACAGAGCTGACAAGGTAGTGGAAAAAGCTACTGAATTCATTATGCCTAAAAAACCTTTAACGATACTCAGAAACACATTGCAAGGTGAAGAAAATGACGTTAAAATTGAATATAACGAATCTAACGCAAAGTTTATTTTTGAAGACATTCAGTTAACTTGTCGTTTGGTTGATGGGAAATACCCAAACTACGAAGCTGTAATCCCGCAAGAAAACCCGAATGTATTGGTGGTTGATAAATCACAGTTTTTAAATTCAGTTAAACGTGTTTCTATTTTCTCAAATAAAACAACACACCAAATCAGATTAAAAATTGCAGGTTCTGAGCTTCATATTTCAGCAGAAGATGTTGATTACTCTAACCGAGCTAAAGAACGTTTAACGTGTGATTATCAGGGTGATGATATCGAGATTGGGTTTAACTCAAAATTCTTAATCGAAATGTTAGGAAACTTAACAGCTGACCAAGTTCAGCTAAGAATGAGTTTACCAAATCGTGCTGGTATTTTAACGCCAGTTGATGGCCTCGAAGAAGGAGAAACAATCACGATGCTTGTGATGCCAGTGATGCTGAGTAACTCGTAAGTATATCATTAATATATAGCAAAAAACCGTATCAAGTTTGATACGGCTTTTTTGTGTTTTATGATTTTTAGATAAAAATAAAAACTCAATTAAATTATTTTAAAAATTTAAAAGAAAGCGGATAACTTGTTGGCTGACCATTATTTGCTTTAACGGCATTAATAATCGGAAAGATTAAAGTTAAAAGTCCGACTGCAAAAATAATAACGAAGCCAATTAAAATCAACATAAGTGGTATCGATACGATAGCAGCTATAAGCATTGTAATTTGAAAATTTAAAACCTTTTTACCTTCTTCATCAAGGTTAATAATTTCATCTTTTTTGACAAGCCAAATTATTAGAGGCGCAATTAATCCTCCAAAACCTGTAAATAAATTGAGTAGTTGAGACAAGTGTGTGAACATAATAATTTGTTTGTCTTCGCGCTGCGCTTTTTGGTGTACTTCCATGGTAAAATTATAATTGATTAATTTGTTTAAATAGTTAGACTTAAAATTTAGGTTTTCGTTACAAAGTGTTATTTTATAATTCTGTTAGCAATTCTTAAATTTGTCTTTGCTTTTAAAATTTAAACCCGCAAATTTAGAAGTATTATTCAATTAAATATGAAGATGATTAAAAATATATTTATTTCAATGTTTAGCCTTTTGCTAATGAGTTGTCAAAACAACACGGCGCAAAATCAAAACGCAAAACAAAAAGCACTTTATGACAAAGAACCTATTGAAGCTGCTGAAACTAAAGAAGGCTATAAAAAAGCCTATTTTGCAAGTGGATGCTTTTGGTGCGTTGAAGCAGTTTATGAAAGTGTAAAAGGCGTTAAAGAATCAATATCAGGTTATGCTGGCGGGCATACAGAAAACCCAACTTATGAGTTGAGTAACACTGGCACAACTGGTCATGCTGAGGCTGTAGAAATTATTTATGATCCTGAACTTATCGATTTTGAAACCTTAGTCGATGTTTACTTTGGTTCTCAAAATGTGACTCAAAAAAATGGTCAAGGCCCAGATATTGGCTCGCAGTATAGATCGATTATTTTTTACCAAAACAAAGAGCAAAAAGCAATTGTTCAAAACAAAATTGATGAATTACAAAAAGAATACGACAAGGCAATTGCTGCTGAAGTGATGCCATTTCAGAAATTTTGGGTAGGCGAGGATTACCATCAAGATTATAAAAAGAAACATCCCAATAATCCATACATATTAAATGTATCTAACCCAAGATTTGAAAAATTTAAAGCCAAATTTCCTGAATTACTAAAATAAATTTAAAGCAAGATTATCTTTTTCATAAGGTACCAAATAAGAATTTTCAGCTTTTCATAAATTCAATATATGTCTGTAACTTTGCAGCATGACAATTCAAGACACAATTGTTGCCTTAGCAACACCTTCAGGAAGCGGAGCAATCGGCGTTATCAGAGTTAGCGGATCAAAAGCTATTGATTTTTGCAATCCCATTTTTTTTAGTCGATCAAGGAAATCTCTTCTTGAACAAACTTCGCATACTGTTCAATTAGGTTTAATCAAAGACGGTGATCGCGTGATTGATGAAGCTTTAGTCACTGTTTTTAAAGGTCAACGCTCGTATACAGCTGAGCCAAGTGTCGAAATTTCATGTCATGGCAGTTACTTTATCTTAAATGAAGTTATACAGTTATTAGTTCAAAAAGGTTGTCGCGTTGCCAATGCTGGCGAATTTACCATGAGAGCTTTTCTTAATGGAAAAATGGACTTGAGTCAGGCTGAAGCCGTTGCTGATTTGATTGCGAGTGATAACGCAGCTTCACACCAAATGGCAATGCAGCAAATGCGTGGCGGTTTTTCGAATCAACTCAAAGAATTAAGGCAAGAATTACTTGATTTTGCTTCTTTAATAGAGCTTGAACTCGATTTTTCTGAAGAAGATGTTGAGTTTGCCAATCGAGAGCAATTTCAGAATTTAATCTTAAAAATTCAGAAAACACTTCAATATCTCATTGATTCTTTTGCGGTTGGTAATGTTTTGAAGAAGGGAATTCCCGTCGCAATTGTCGGTGAGCCAAATGTTGGAAAATCAACATTACTCAATGCTTTTCTTAATGAAGAAAGAGCCATTGTGAGTGATATCGCAGGAACAACAAGAGATAGTATTGAAGACGAGATATCGATTAACGGCATAGGTTTTAGATTTATCGATACGGCCGGCATCCGTGTCACTGATGATAAAATTGAAGGTTTAGGAATTAAGAAAACCTTTGAAAAAATAGAACAATCACAGATTGTTTTACGTCTGATAGACAGTCCATCATTATTTAACGAAGACTCAAAGACACCAACTTTAGAAAGTTTAAAAACAGAAATCGATAAGTTAAAATCAGAGTTTTCTCATAAACCTATTTTAGTCATCGCTAACAAACTTGATGGGTTGACTGGAGATCAAAAAGAAGTTTTACAGTTAGAATTTGATGACATTCATTTTATTTCAGCAAAACAGAAACAAGGCATTGGAGATTTAAAGGAAAAGTTGACATCACTTGTAGATACAGGCGCTTTACAATCTCAAGATGCGATTGTAACCAATGCGAGACATTACGCCTCTTTACAAGCCGCACTTAAAGAAATCAATGAAGTTCAGGAAGGCTTAAATCAAGGCTTAACCACAGATTTATTAGCCATTGATTTACGTCAAGCTCTTTATCATTTCGGAGAAATCACAGGTGAAGTCACAAATGATGAGCTCTTGGGTAACATTTTTGCGAATTTCTGCATCGGGAAGTAGATCAAGAATAAAGTTTATATTTTAGCTTACAAGCAGTTGTTTGTAGAGAATTTTCACTTATTTATTTAAGTTTGTTTTTCAAAACTATATGGGATCAATGCACCCTGAATTCAAATCATATTTACAAAAGCTATTGAAAGCAAAAGATTGTCAAGAAACTGAGGTTATACAATCTTTATGGAGTGGATATGGGAAGATTTCTCGATTTCAGTTATACGGATCAGCATATGAATCTGTTGTGGTGAAACAGATTAGATTAGAAAAAGTCAAAACACATCCGAGAGGTTGGAATACTGATATTTCGCATCAACGCAAAGTGAAATCATACGAAGTAGAAACAAATTGGTATAAAAATTATAACCAAAATTGCTCAGTTGATTGTCGTACGCCACAATTTTTAGGGTCGTTATCGCAAGAACAAAAACAGTGGATTGTCTTGGAGGATTTGGATCATTTTTTTCCTTTGCGAAAAGAGCATTTAAAACTAACTGAAGTAAAACTTTGTTTGCGTTGGCTTGCTCATTTTCACGTAACATTTTTTAACAAATCACCAAACGGACTCTGGAAAATTGGGACTTATTGGCACTTGGAGACTCGGCCTGAGGAATTTAATAAAACGGAGCTTTCTCCTTTAAAAGATAAAGCTAAGCGCATTGATGATTTACTTAATAATTGTCAATATCAAACCCTTGTTCATGGTGATGCCAAAGTAGCTAATTTCTGTTTTTCTAAAAACGGTGATGCCGTTGCAGCAGTCGATTTTCAATATGTCGGCGGTGGTTGTGGGATGAAAGATGTAGCCTATTTAATAGGGAGTTGTTTAACTTCGGAAGAGTGTCAGAAATATGAAAAAGAGATTCTGAATTTTTATTTTGATGTGCTTAAAAATCTTTGTTTAAACTCTATGAGTCTTGAAGAATATGAAAAATTAGAGCAGGAGTGGAGAAAGTTGCATCCTTTTGCTGTTGCCGATTTTATGAGATTTATGAAAGGCTGGATGCCAAACCACAAAAAGGTGAATAGCTATACTGAAGAAAAAGTGGATGAGGTTTTGAAAATTCTCAATCCCCAACAATAAATATCTTCCTTTAATTTTAGCCTTGTATTCATCAAAAAAACTTAGTGAAACTTTTGACAATTTTTTCTCTAAATTTGCATTTTTAGCGATGAACTAAAATTCAAATGATGAAAGCTAATTCTCTTCAAAACTTCTAAATCTTGTCAGGAAAACAAAGAATGCACCATAAGAAATAAATCCTATTGCTGTAATTGCCATCAACACTCTGCCAAATGTTGATTGATCCATAAAGGCAAAAGCATCTTGCATGCCTTTGATGTCATGGTTGCCAGTATAAATACCAGCACGTAAAAAGAAATAAGCGATAATAAGCACAACAAACGCTCGCGCATAAAATCCAAATCTTCCAACCGATCTGATGATTTTATGATGTTTTTGCCCTTCTAAATTAAACTGGTCTAACAAACCGCCTTTAAAAGCACCAATAATAAGAATAATTCCTTGGACTAAGAGAACGATTCCAATTCCAATAAAAATATAAGATAAAACTGAGGGATCTATAAAACTCATATATTTTGTTTGAGAATCACCCTTGTAAGAACTTGTGAATAAATGGTAAAAAGCCATAACAGCAACGGCTGTATAAACTAAACCTGTGGTGAAAAGACTAAATCGACGTAGTTTCGCATTTCTGTTTGAGCCTCTATTTTCAGGGTCTTTGATACTTTGTAAAAACATCCAAACAGAATAACATATAAGGCCAGCACCAAGAAGCAAAAGCATAACTTGTCCAAAAGGTTGACTTTTTAAAAAAGCCAAAGCTTGATTGGTTCCAGAACTTTCACCACCTAATTGTAATGCAGCTAATAATGATAAAAAACCAATAACTAAATAGATAAAGCCTTTAGAGATAAAGCCAACGATAGCTATTGTCTTGTAAGATTTTTTCACTTTATATTATGATTAAAATCAATTAACGAATTAACATTTAATCCTAAAAATAAAATACTTTGTACAATTGAAATCATATCTAACGAAATATTATGATTATGAGTTTTCTGAAATTTAGCCTTACTATGCAATTCTTTATTTGATATTTCGTTTTATAGATATGAAAGCGTTATTTCTATTTATAATTTTCACGTTTTCAGTTGTTATATATTCTCAAACTGAAAATTCTGTAAAAACTTTATCTGATCATGCGATTGAGCTCATTGATGAAGAGGTAATATACGATCCAAGTTACTTTTCAATAGACTATCCAAATGGTGATGTGCCAGATGGTAAAGGTGTTTGCACTGATGTTATCATCAGAGTTTATCGTCAAATGAATATTGACTTACAGAAATTAGTTCATGAAGATATGAAGGCTAATTTTAAGGATTATCCTCAAATTTGGGGACTCAATACAACTGATAAAAATATTGATCATAGAAGAGTACCGAATTTGATGAGGTTTTTCAAAAGAATGAATACTGAATTACCAATCACAAATAATCCCGATGATTATAAACCTGGACATGTTGTTGCTTGGCGATTAAATAATGGAATGACTCATATTGGTATTGTGGTTGATTTGAAGTCTAATGATGGAAAAAGATCTTTAATTGTTCATAATATCGGTGCAGGTCAAGTGGTCGAAGATTGCTTATTTGATTTCAAAATCATTGGACATTACAATTATAAATAAGACATTATCTTGAAGCTCCTTTTAATAACTAAAAAAAGTCTTTAGATAAAACTAGATAGCTTTTCTCTAAAGACTTTTTCTATTCAAAGTTTACTAAATTTATTTGAAAGGTGATTGCTTTACATCGTCAGAAACGTCAGATGAGAGGCTGTTGAGAAAAGCCACCATATCATCTATTTCATTTTCTGTCAGATCATTTTTGGTTTGAAGTTTTACCATTAATTCAACGGTTTTTTTCAAGTCTTTAACCGAGCCATCATGGAAATATGGGTAAGTATGTTCGACATTACGCAAACCTGGAACTTTAAAAAAGTATTTGTCCATTTCATTTTGGCTCACTTCATACAAGCCTAAGTCAATTGTTTCAGATTTCGTTTCTTTCCAATAATCTTCGTATAATCCAAATTTTTGAAGCATTTGTCCGCCCATAGCCACACCGCTATGGCATGTGATACAACCTGCATCAATAAAGCTTTTGAGTCCTCTTTTTTCCTTGGCATTTAGAGCAGTTTTGTCACCTTCCAGGTATTTATCAAAACGACTTTCAGGCATTAATGTACGCTCAAAATCACCAATCGCATTAATGATATTGTCAAAAGTAATACTCCCTTCACCATAGGTTTTTTTAAATAAATCTTGATAGAGTTCTATTTCTTTTAAACGGTTAACCAACTGTTCTTCATCTTTTATATTATGCTCAACTGGGTTTAATATCGGTCCAGCGGCTTGTTCCTCAACAGTTTCTGCGCGTCCATCCCAAAATTGCATTCTATGTAAAGCTGCGTGCAAAACTGTTGGTGAATTTCTGTTTCCCATGGTACCTTCTGCATCACCAGGAGAAAATCTTTCATTATCTACGCCAAAAGTTTTGAGATTATGGCATGAGTTACAACTAATATTACCTTCACCTGATAAGCGCGTATCATAAAATAAATGCTTTCCTAGCTCTACTGCTTTTTCATCAGGTTTCTTCATTTCTACAGAAGAAATTGGTTCAAAGTAAATCTGAGCATCTGTTAAAGGTTCGTAGCCTTCTTCAGCGAGCTTAATAGTTGTTGCGTTTTTTTTATCAGCTTTTTGATTGTCGTTACAAGAAATAAATGGAATTAAAAATAAGAAGATAAAGAGGCGTTTCATAGTATTATGATTTAAAGAATTACCTTCAATAAAGTTAAGTTTATTTGCTTCATAATAAGATGACAAATGTCAGTTCTAGTGAGTTAAATCCTCTTGATCTTAGTGATGTAAAGTTTTTGATATTTTAAATTTCCTATTGTATGTTGATAAAAATTTAATTGAGAATAAAAGCACAAATTTCAGCTAAATATATTCTTAGCTCAATTTTTATCAAGAACCTCCAAATATGCTTGGGCAAGTGTCTCAATAGCGGTTTCCATTTCTTGCTGATTGAAATGCGCAAACCCCAATCTCAAAGCTCTGATTTTTTTGTCTTGGTATAAGCAAATACGAGGTATAAATAATTCTTTTTCTTTTGCCTTCTTTTGAAGTTCTGTTAATGAAAAGAACTTTTTAAACTGAATCCAAAATGCCAAACCTGAATCAGGAACTTCAAAAGTAATTTGATTTTTAAAATATAAATCGAGTAATTTCGCAAAGCCTTCTTTTCGTTCGGCAATCACTTTTTTCGATTTTCTCTGATACCTATGGATGTCACCTTGATGAATAAGCTCGCCTAGAGCTTTTTTCATCATAATATCTGGTTTACCATAAACATTCAAGTACTTTGCTGCTTCTTCTAAAAAATCTTCAGCTGCAATTATAAAATTCATTTGAAAACCTGGATTTAAAAATCTGCCAAACGAACCTATATAAATTACACGATCTGCACCATCAAGACTTAATAATGATTCTTTTTTATTTAATATTGAAAATTCAAAATCAATGTCATTTTCTATGATGATAAAATCATAGGCTTTAGCTAATCTCAAAAGTTGTTTTCTTCTTTGCTCAGAAAGGGTTTTCGTTGTTGGGTATTGCGATCTAGTGTTGAGGTATACAAAACGTATTTCACCAGGTTTAAAATGTTTTCTGATATATTCAACATCCATTCCTTCAGCATCAATAGGTGTGGTTTTAATCTGAGCTCCCGCCTGATTGAATATCATATTTGAAAGAAAATAACTATATTCTTCAACTAAAACCATATCTCCCGAATTGATTAACAATCGCGCTAGGATAGAATGAACTTGCTCAAGACTCGTGATCGGCAATAAATAATCTCTTGAAAGATGAAAACCTCTGCTTAAGTTTAAATAATAACTCAACTGATTTTTGAAAAATAATTTACTTTTATCAGTGTTAAAAACTGTGCTTTGGTTTTTTTTTCTTCGCATGACTGAGCTATAAAAGCGGCCTAATTCTTCTGTACTAATAACTCGGGCATCAGGCGTGCCGTCAGTAAAATAGAATTTTTCTTGATGTTCATCTAAAGGAGAATCTAAAATAAATTCTTTTCTAAAATGATAACTAGCCTTTTTGGGAGGCTGCTGAAAAGTCTTTTTTACTTCGTTTTGTTTAGAGTAAATTTCTGGGTTTTTAACAAATGTTCCTAAGTTGGCTTGCATTTTTACCCAGCCTTGCTCTTGTAGTTCTTCCAGAGCAGCAATCACCGTTTGCCGATGAACTTGTAATTCTGTAGCAATTTTTCGACTACCAGGAAGTTGATCGCCTTGTTCTAAAAGATTGCTTTTCACAGCGTTAATAAACTGATAGACGATTTGCATATAAATCGCTTCTTTTTTACGACGATCTATTTTTATAAATGATTTAAAACTGATTTTAACCGGACTACTCATTATTTTTATATCGGACTATCAAAGCTAATGATTTTATCAGAATATTTGCAGCCTGTAAAAAAAATGAGCAAAGAATAATGGTAAAAAAAGTATTCATAATAGGCAGCTTGTTTGTTAACACTTTATGTGTTGCCCAACAAAAAGATAGCTTGAAGATGTCACAAAATCAAACTCAAAAATTAGATGAAGTCATCATTCAAGGTAATCGTTTAGAGACGCCTTTTAGTAAAACAAATCGCGATATACAAGTTATTACTCAAGAGCAAATTGAGGCGCTCCCTGTTAAATCACTTAACGAAGTTTTGACCTATATCGGTGGTGTTGATATCCGCCAAAGAGGACCTTTTGGCACACAAACAGATGTTGCCATTGATGGTGGTACTTCTGAACAAACGATTGTGTTGATTAATGGCGTAAAAATGATTGACTCACAAACAGCACATAATATGATGAATATCCCGGTGCCTTTAAGCGCAATTGATCATATCGAGGTTTTAAGAGGTGCAGCTGCAAGGGTGTATGGCATTAATGCTTTAACGGGAGCGATTAATATTGTGACTAAAAAAGAAAGACGTTCTTCTGTGACGGCAAAGCTTCAGACAGGGAGTTCTTTTAAAAGCAAGGACGAAGGTGATGGCTCTGGAATTTATGCTGGAGGTTCTGCTGAAATAACCGGCATATATGGTACTGATAAACAGACTCAACTTTTTTCAATCAGTCAGAACAAGTACAATGGTCAGCGCTATAATTCAGCTTCCAAAAATACACGTCTGTTTTATAACGGGAATTATGATTTCAATACTAATCATAGTTTACAAGCTATGGCTGGTTATGCTTTTAGCCGTTTTGGGGCTAATGGATTTTATGCGGCGCCTGGTGATGTTAATTCTGAAGAAATCGTGGAGTCTTCTGTTTTTAGTCTTTCTTCAAAACACAGCTGGGGTAATTTTACAATTTCGCCGCGTATCAGCAATCGTTATGGGGAAGATGATTATCGTTATTTTAAATATGATATCAGCAAAGGCCGATCTATGCATTACACCAATGCTTTGATGCTTGAACTTAATGCGAGTCTTGATACAAAAATTGGAACTTTTGGCTTTGGTTGGGAATCACGTTTAGAGGAGATCAACAGTTCGAACATCGGTGAACACAAACGCGACAATCATGGAGCTTATGCGGAACTGAAAACAAAAATCGGTGATAAAATTAGAACATCAGCGGGTTTGTATGCCAATTACAATACTGACTATGATTGGCAAGTCTATCCTGGGATTGATGTGGCGTACCTTATCAATGATGCTTGGACGCTTTCAACGAGCATTGGTTCTGGTCAGCGCATTCCTTCTTTTACAGATTTGTATCTCGATCAGCGTCCAGGGAATGTAGGTAATGAAAGTTTAGAGCCAGAGAATGCATGGTCTTATGAAGGAAATATTCAATATCAAAAAAGAAGCTTTCAGTTTAAAACAGGATATTTTTATAGAAATATTACCGATTTTATTGATTGGGTGAGAGATGATGCATCAGAACCTTATACACCAATTAATTTTGGGAAAAATAAAATACATGGTCTTTACGGCAGAGTACAACATCATTTTGAATTGGCACCACAACAGAAGTTAGGATATGATTTAAGTTATCATTATTTAAAACCAAGCCTAGAAAATTCAGAGGGCAACCAATCTAAATATACTTTAGAATCTTTAAAACATCAGTTGATTACGGGAGTGAATTATCAGTATAAAGATTTTTCTATTCAGCTAAAAAACAGATGGCTTAAGCGCGAGTTGGCCAGTGCATATCATATCACAGATCTTCGTGTTAATTATCAATTAAATAAGTTTCTTCTCTACACTGAAATCACCAATTTATTTGATGAAGAATACACTGAAGCAGGTGCTGTTCCTATGCCAACACGCTGGTTTGGATTAGGAGTAAAATATCAATGGAATCAGTTGTAATTTCATTCATATTGAAGAATATTTTTATAGATCACTAAGAAGTTTTATTTTAAAAAGAACACAATCAGAGTTTATACTTGTGTTCTTTTTCTATAAATATCGATGAGTTTTTAATTGAATAATACCGTTAAATTCATTCAGCTGATTGCTAAAGGATTAACTTCATTCCTCCATAATAATTTCTTTTTGCGGCTGGGTTGAAATATCTCTGACCGTAAGCATTGATATCATTTCCTAAGCTGTAGTTTTCATTGAGTAAATTATCAACTCCAGCGAAAAAATCAATCTGTGTTTTATTTGTGATATTCCATTTCCAGCTTCCCTTCATTTGTACTAGGTGATAAGCTTTTGAATAAACCGTATTGGCATCATTTAAAGGAATATCAGAAGTATAATGATGCGAGATATTTAAGTTTAGATTTTCCGGAAATTTGATTAGTAAGCTGTTATTTATAACCCAATCTGGCACTGAAGTTACTTTGTTATCTGAAAAATTATTGACTTTAACTTTATAAGTTCCAAAACGATAATGATTGTATGTTAAGGCTGTTTTTAATTTTAAATTTCTAATGAATCTGTTTTCTGTTTCATTGATGAGGTTTGCCCAAAAGCTAGCTTCAATTCCGTTTTGATTAATCTCACCCGCATTGACGTAATATTCATTTCCATTGTCATTCAACTGACGAACAATGCCGTTATTCATTTTGTAATTGTACAAACTTAAATCTGCAATAAAGCGTCTGTTTTCAGTTTCATAGCGCAAACCCAATTCGTAATTCACACCTGTTTCAGCTTCTAAATCAGTATTGATTGTATTATCTGAGGATCTCACCTCTGCGATTGTTGGTGGTGAATAGCCTTTAGAGATCGATGCACGAATGGCTAAACCATCATTAATTAAATATGATGTGGCAACACGTGGCATCCAAATACTTCCAAATGAAATTTCTCCTTCAGGATTTTGCACAACAGGAAAGCGCGTGCGATAGTCTATTTTAACTTGATTAAGACCCAAAGAAGCATCTATTGTCCAGCGTTTAAAAAGATTAGCTTTGGCTCTGTAAAAATAAGATACTCTTGAATTGTCTAAATTATCTTTTGCTTGAGTAGAGCCAACACTTCCTTGGTTATTATCAAAATTATCAATGCTATTCCAGCCTTTTTGACCTTCAAAACCAATCTGCATTTGGTACTTGAAATTTTGATTAACATCATCTTTAAAAGAAAAATAGCTGCGTAAACCAATATTTTCTTCGGTTCTGAATTCATAATTGGTGATAAACGGATTTTCAAAATCAGTTGTAGACCCAAAGATGCTGATGCTATGTTTAAGTTTATCAGAAATTTGTGCGTCGTGTGCAATTCCACCAAAAAATGTTTCATTGTAAATCCTTGCATTTTGAGACTTAGCAGAAGGATTAGGTCCACTGGCAGGCCTCGACATTCTTCGATTTTCTTCTAACTGACTTTGGGTGAGTCCGCCTGGAGTTTGATATTCTAAATCAGAATATAAAGCCAGAAAACGCAAAGTGTTCGTTTTGGAGTATCTCCATTTGTGAGCAGTTTGTAGTGTTTTTTTATTTAAAGCTGTATGATCTCTGTAGCCATCAGAGCGCGTTAATGACTGATCAATAGAAAAACTGTACTCATCATTAACTTTGCGTTGTACAGAAACTTGTTCTTGAAATAAACCGTATGAACCACCACCGACTTGTAAGGAAGTTTTGTTTTTATTGACGCTAAAACCATGAGGTTGCAACCTGAATTAGCACCATAAAGTGAGCCATCTGGACCTTTTAAAATGTTTACAGATGAAAGTGAGGCAGGATCGATGAGGTTAAGGTAGGTGTTTCCGCCTGCATCGGTTAAGACAAATTCATCGAGATAGATTTTGATATTACGAACACCAAAAGGTGAACGGATCAGGCTTCCGCGCATGGCTAACCTGTAGCTTCCAGGTGAGCGTTCCTCCATACGTAAACCTGAGACAGTATTGAGTGAAGGAAGTAAACTTGTGTTTTGTTGAGTTTCAATTAAATTGGTTGAAATAGATTCGCCAGCTGATGTTAATTCTAGAATAGGTTGCTTGCTGAAATAAGCGATGATATCAACAGACTTTAATTCTTGAACTTGTGAAAGACTGTCTTTTTCTTGGGCATATAAATTTAATGATGAGCTTAAAACAATAAAAAAGAGAATAAGAATTCTTTGCATTTGAGTTTCTTTTAAAATCTTTAATAAACGAAACAACTGCTGTTAAGATGTCTGACAGCAGTTGTTTGAGGAAGTATAAGTCCTATATTATTTCTTGCTAATTTTATAAAGTTTTCCACTATCGGTTATTGTAAATAAAGCGCCATTTTTTGATTGCGTAATATCTCTAAAACGTTCATCTTCATCTTCTAAAAGGCGTTCTTCACCAATTACTTTATTGTTTTCAATCACCAATCTTGCGATGTGCTGACTGCTTAAACCGGCGATGAATAAATTGTTTTTCCATTCAGGAATTTGATCACTAACATAAAATGTCATCCCACTTGGTGAAAGCACAGGATCCCAATAGTAAACAGGCTGTTCCATGCCTTCTTTTTGCTGAATCACCGGGTCGCCAATTTTGTCACCGCGATACTCAATACCATAAGTAATGACTGGCCAGCCATAATTATTACCAGCTTCAATTAGGTTGAGTTCATCTCCGCCGCGTGGGCCAAACTCATTACTCCAAAGCTCTCCAGTTTCTGGATGAAAAGCCAAACCTTGTGGGTTACGATGTCCGTAGCTATATATTTCAGGACGGGCTTCATCTTTATTGATGAAAGGATTGCCATCAACAGGCTTACCTTCAGTGGTGATATGAATTATTTTACCAAAAGAGGTATTTAAATCTTGCGCTTTAACGCGCGTCACTTTATCAGAACGTTCGCCAATACTCACAAATAAATTTCCTTTTTTATCAAAAATAACGCGACCTCCGTAATGTAATTTTCCATCATAAGTAGGCGATGCGCGATAAATGATTTTGACATTCTCAAGCTTTTTCTCATCTTCAGACAGCTTCCCTTTAGCAACGGCAGTATGATTGCCATCTTCAACTTTTTCAGAAAAAACCCAGTAAATCATGTGATCTTCTTCAAAATCTGGAGATAATGTCAAGCCTAGCAAACCGCCTTGACCTCTATTATCAACTTCGGGAATGCCTTGAATTTTTTCACTAATCTTTCCATTTTCAGGATTTACAATGCGCATATAACCTTCGTTTTCAGTGATCAAAAGTCGAGCATCAGGCAATTCTGTGATACCCCAAGGTTCATCTAAAGATTTTGTGATTATTTTGGTCTCATAAGCTGTTGAAGTTTTGACACCAGAAATTCTGGTTTGCCCTTCAAAAGCTGGTTGAAAATCTGTGTTTGCTTTCTCTGTTTCTACAGGAGGCAAATTTTGTGATTCTTTTTCTTGATCAGTTGTTTTTTGTGCTGATGATTTGCTGTTGTTTCCGCATGATAATAAGGTTAAAGCGATGATTGTTGCTGGTAAAATTGATTTCATAATAAAGCCTATTTTATAACAAACTTATTATATTTTATAAATAATTAAGGCTGAGACCTGTTTTATTAAGATAAACTTATTAAAAACGTCTCATTAGTTTGACCTCATCAGGGTTCCTTTAAGCTTCGTTATATTTGCAATTACATTTACTATAAATTCAAAGTCATGTTTAATTCTAACAAAAACTTAATTCTCATCTTATTTCTAATCATACAAAGCATTGCGATACAAGCGCAAGAATGCAGAAGTTTTGATGAGGATTTTATTAGAAAAGAAAGAGAAAACATCCCAGGCGAAACGATGGGGCAAAAACTTGAAAGCTTACTCTTTTGGTCACAAAAAGAAAAAGAACGCCGCTTTCCGATGATGTATGGCATTTACCCAAGTCTTGAAGTTAAGGCCCATAAAAATATACTGAATTTAGAGAACTCTAAAGAAGTCCAACCTGAATGGGAAGATGGAACAACACTAAATACTTATATGAGTGAAAATCATATCGCAGGTGTTATTGTTTTAAAGGATGAAGAAATTCGATTAGAGAAATATGCCGAAAATGTTGACGAAAAAACATTATGGACATCTTTTTCAATGGCAAAATCTGTGTCGTCAATGCTTTTAGGTGTTGCTTTAAAAGAAGGAGATATCAAAAGCCTTGATGATCATTTGAAAAAATATATTCATGAATTTGAAGGTTACGACTATGGTGAAGTGAGCGTTAGGCAATTATTAACCATGACATCAGGGATTGGCTGGAGTGAAGATTATGAAGATCCTAACTCTGATGTGGCTCAAATGTATCAGAATCCTTGTGTTGGCGATGAGTCGCATATTTTGACTTATATGAAATCTTTAGAATTCGAACATAAGCCAGGCACACATTGGAATTATAGCACAGGTGAAACTGATTTGGTCGGTATTTTAATTCAAAAAGCGACTGGCAAAAGTTTAGCTGAATATCTTTCAGAAAAGATTTGGAAACCTTGGGGAATGGAGCATTGCGCTTATTGGCTCGCAGATGAGTGTAGCAATTTAAATATTGGTGGAAGCGGACTCTCAGCAAGTTTGAGGGATTATGCGCGATTAGGGCATTTGATGCTGAATAAAGGTCAGCGAGATGAGATGCGTCTTCTTTCAGAAGAATGGATGGCAGATGCAACTTCACTTTTACAGCAAACAGATGAGCAGGGTGGAGGCTATGGTTATTTATGGTGGCGATTTAAAAATGGAAGTTATGCTGCCGTTGGTATCTTCGGACAAATGCTTTACGTTAACCCAGATCAAAATCTTGTGATAGCACAAGTGGCAGCTTGGCCAAAAGCGAGTTCAAAAGAGCTTGTCAAAGAAAGGTTGGAATTTATTAAAGCAGTTGAGAAGGTTGTAGAGTAGCAAAATTAGTTTGTCAATTTTCATTCAAATCAGTTTTAAGAAGCACTTTAGAATCCTTGATTTTCTTTAGTTTTGTCTTTTATGCTTGATTGCTTTTAAAAATCATTCTAGAAAATATTATTCAAAAAACGAGATTTAATTTAAAATAAATTTATGTCTAAAGTTATTAGAAGGAAAAACTTTGTCGCCAATAAAACTGTCTTTTTTGTTTCGATTGCACTCATTCTTATCCTTATATTTTTTGGAGTTGTTTTCCCAGAAGCAATGGATGAAAAATTAACAGCTTTCAAATTTTGGTCATCAAATAGTTTTGGTTGGTTATTTGTTCTTGCAGTTAATATTATTCTTGTTTTTTCAATCTATCTGGCTTTTTCAAAATATGGAAAAATACGGCTTGGAGGTGCTGATGCAAGACCTGCTTACAGTAAAACTTCTTGGTTTGCAATGTTGTTTAGTGCAGGGATGGGAATCGGATTGATGTTTTACAGTATAGGTGAACCAGTGACTCATTACGGAACGCCACCGCTTGATGTTGCTAATAATCTTGAAAGAGCTAAACAAGCCATGAATTTTACCAGTCTTCATTACGGTTTACATGTGTGGGCAATTTATGCTTTAGTCGGTTTGGCTCTAGCCTTTTTTGCCTATAACAAAAAGTTACCGATGACATTTAGATCTGCATTTTATCCTTTTATGGGTGACAAAATTAATGGTGGTTGGGGAGACGCAATTGATGTTATTTCAGCTTTGGCAACTGTTTTTGGTTTGGCAACAACACTAGGCTTAGGTGTGATGCAAGTCTCAACTGGTTTGGAATTACTTTACGGTTGGGATGTCACACCCGAAATGCAAATTATCATCATTCTCGCCGTGATCTCTGTCGCCACTGTTTCAGTTTTTCTAGGTGTTGATAAAGGTGTTAAAAGGTTGAGTTCAGCAAATATGTATATGGCTTTACTTTTAGTGACTTTCGTTTTTTTGTTAGGACCTACATTATCAATTATGAAGGGTTTTGTTGAAAATACAGGTTCATATTTAGCAAATTTACCTGCGATTGCCACCTGGAATGAAATGTATAAAGACACGAATCGGCAAAATGATTGGACGATTTTTTATTGAGGTTGGTGGATTGCATGGTCTCCTTTTGTAGGGACTTTTATCGCTCAAATCTCAAGGGGTCGAACTGTGAGTGAATTTCTCTCAGGTGTGATTATTGTGCCGACAGTGATTGTAATTTTCTGGATGAATGCTTTTGGAGGTAGCGCACTTGATATGATTGTAGGTGGTGATGCTTCAATGTTAGAAGCTGTACAGGAAGATATGACATCTTCACTGTTTATTTTCCTTGAAAATTTTCCTTTAGTAGAAGTGACCTCATTATTGGCAATTATTTTGGTTTTTTCTTTCTTTATTACTTCATCAGATTCAGGATCTTTGGTTATCAATACTATTACAGCTGGTACTGAAGGAGAAAATACGCCAGTATGGCAGCGTGTTTTTTGGTCATTTATGCAAGGCGCAGTGGCTATCGTTCTTTTATTAAGTGGCGGACTTGGTGCTTTGCAAACGGGTGTTATTGCCATAGGTTTACCTTTTTCAATTGTACTTCTTTTACTTTGTTATAGCCTGTTAAAAGGTTTAAAAGAAGAGTACGAAAAAAACCAAAAAGCGCTGAATGCTAAGCAGGAAGAAAGCTATAGAGAAAGAATCAATAAAATTGTTGAAGAAGAACAGCAAAACTGATAATTATGGAAATAACTAAAGCACCCTTAAGAATATTGGTAGGTTTGGACTTGTCACAAATGGACCATCACCTTTTGAGCTATATCAACACGCTAGAGCAGATTTTAGACTTTGATAAAATTACTTTTTTACACAATATCAAAGTGACAGAATTACCATCAGGAATGTTGTCGACTGATAAATTAGATGAAATCAGAAGAAAGGTTAAAACAAAAATAACAAGAGACATTAAATCTTCCGGATTAAATTATGCATTTGACGTGGCGGTTACTTCAGATCGATTTTCTGAAACAAGCTTTTCAAATATCTCTGAAAAACAACGATATGATTTGCTGATACTTGGAAATAAACAAAATTTACGTGGAAATGGAGCCCTGACAAACAAACTCGTCAGATTGTTTCCTTCACCAGTGATGCTTGTTCCTGAAACCTTTAAAACGCCTATTAAATCAGTTGTTGAAGCGATTACTTTTTCAAAATACACCAAAGGAATTGTTGATTGGTCAAACAAATTTGAAACAAATCGGTTAGGTGAGACTATTGTCAAGTTACCAGTTCATGTTTCAAAAATATTTTACTATCCATTAATGCCTCAAAAAGAAATAGATCAAATCACCCAAGAGGATCGATTGGCTAAAGAGAGAAAATGGACAAAAGAATTCTCTGAATTGAAGCCGTTAAAAGTGATCTCATCTCATGAAGAAGGCATTGCAACTTCATTAAACAATTATGCTGAAGCTGAAAATGCTGAAGTCATGATTCTTGGTATCAAAAGTGATTCGATGATAAAAGATCTTTTCATCGGGAGTGTTGCAAATGAAATATTGATACGTCCGACAAATATTGCTTTACTATTTATTAAGCCTTCAAAAGCTTAAAAATTAAACTTAATTTATTGTTATAGCGTTGTTGAGTTTTGAAACTAAATTAGATATTTACTCACCAAAATTTCATGAAATTTCAATTTAGTTGATAATAGTTTCATGAAGTTAGGTTTTTGAAGTCAATTATGTAATTTCAAAAAAATATTTTATACAAAACTCAATTATGGGATTACTCCTTTTATACCTTTTTATTGCAATATTTATCTCATTTCTTTGTTCAATAATGGAGGCAGTTTTACTTTCAGTTCCACTTTCATATTTAAAGACAAAATCTGAATCTGGTGATAAAAGTGCTGATAAAATGATTGAATTGAAAGATAACATCGACAAACCTTTATCTGCTATTTTATCATTAAATACAGTGGCTCACACTGTTGGTGCTGCTGGTGTTGGCGCGCAAGCAACTGTTGTTTTTGGTGAGGCTTATTTTGGTCTGGTATCTGCAATTCTAACATTTCTAATATTAGTACTTACTGAAATTATACCAAAAACCTTAGGTGCAAACTTTAGCAGAGAATTAGTTGGCTTCTCAGCTAAAGTGATTAAGATTTCAATATTTCTGACATATCCTTTAGTTCTTCTTTCTTCTGTCATAACTAAAATGTTATCAAGAGATAAACCTCAATTTTCAACAAGTAGAGAAGAGGTTTCGGCATTGGCCAGCATTGGCGCTCAAGAAGGTGTTTTTGCAGATAAAGAAAATAAAATTATTCAAAACCTTATCAAGTTAAAAAGCTTAACAATAAACTCAGTGATGACGCCAAGAACAGTTGCGGTGACTGCGGATGAAAATATGACCTTAAAAGAATTTTTAGAGAATAAAGATTTTTTACATTTCTCAAGAATACCAATATACAAAGATACTCGAGAGAATATTACTGGTTATGTTTTTAGAGAGTTGGTGTTTGAAAAATTAGCTGAAGATCAATTTAATTTAAGATTAAGGGATATCAAGAGAGAAATTGTTGTTTTTTCTAGAAACATTACTTTGTTTGACGCATGGGAGGTTCAGTTACAAAAGAAAGAGCATATCTCTCTTATCATCGATGAATATGGAGGCATGGACGGAATTGCAACTCTTGAAGATATTATCGAGACGCTCTTAGGTTTTGAAATTCTTGATGAAAAAGATAAAATTGAGGATATGCAAAAGTACGCTATGAAGAGGTAGAAAGAAAAACAAAAAAAATATCAACTTTTAGGAGGTGATAATGACAAAGAAAAATAAAATTGTCATTATTTTACTCAAGCACATTTAAATCAATATATAATTAATAAAAAAAGCATCTGGATTTCAGATGCTTTTTGAGTTTAAGAACTTTAGTGAACTAAAAACTTTTTATTCAGCTTCTTCCTCAACTAATTCTTGCTTTTCAGTTTCAGATTGATCATCGTTTTCTATGACGTTAAACTTTTCGAGTTGTTCTTCTTCACCTGTAAAGTATGGAAAAACATCTAAAATAGGCGATTCGTTTATTGCAGGTATTGCATAATCTCCCATTGTTTCTGCCATCGCTTTTGTGGTATTTTCATAAGCTTCCTTCACATCATTAGCTTGTACTAAAAGATAAGTGTTAGACTTTTTCTCTTTTCCGCTTCTTTCATCAATCGTCACAAGAGAAACTTTCACTTTAAACCAACGATCGGAGTTATCAAATGGGTGAACTTCAGAAAAGTTAGCGACTTTAATATTCATGATTCTGAACTCTTCTTCAGTCAATGTTTTCATTTCTTCATTCAGTCTTGCTTCAGCTTCAGTAAAAGAAACGGCATCAAGTAGATAGGTGTCAGTTGATATTTTCTTTTCACCAGTTTCATGTGTTTTTCTGTATTTCACCTTACATTCATACCAAATTACGCTCATAACATTTTTTTTAGGAGGTCAAAAATAGAATTTATAATCAGCCTACAAACCTATTTCAAAAATAGATATCCACAATTTAGTTTTTGGCGATAGAAAGCTGAAATAGTTTTTGAGTTCCGAGGTTTGAGTAGTGAGTTTAATGATACATATTCGCAATTATTAGGTTTTGAAGAGTCAAAATAGAAATCAAATTCGATATTATAAACAATAATTTACTGAGAACAGACAATCAACTTATCGAATAAACTGTTTCTGATAACTTTGTATCGCTTTTTTGAGGTTGTGAGAAAGTGAAACAAGCCAAATTAATTGATTGCTGATAAGGTGTGCTTCTTGTAACTGATGTAGTTTTTCTTTCTCGATTTTTGTAAAACCTGCTTGTATGTTTTCATCGCGTTCATCAGATAAAAACTGATAGGTATTTATCAATTTTTGCTTCGCTTCCTTTATATCTCCATGTGGTTGAACTTCATATTCATGAGACTTATCTATAGATTTTACCGTTTGAGATAAAGTGTTCAAGATTTTTGAAAATATCGCTTTTGTTTCTATGGATTTTTCTGTCGTTTCATAATTATTTACAAAACTTCCTAATGAAGCAATTGCGGATAGAATCGTTTGATTAAGCGTTACAATCTCATAGATTAATCTAAATTCAGTTTGTTTAGATTTTGGATCTTGCGTAAATCTTTGAAAGGCAGCACTGAGTTCACTCAATGCCAAAAAAGCTTCTTTACGAGCAAGTTTATATTTTAATTGATTATTTTCTTTGTCTTGATAAAGCTCTTGTGTAGCTTCCAAATAAGCACTATTTTTTTTAATAGCTTTTAATAAAACACTTTTTAAATTTAAAACTTCCCAACTAGGAAAAAGTAGATAAACTGCTGCAAAAGCAATAACACCACCTATGATAGTGTCGATCACACGGTATTGAATAACCGAAACTGAATCCGGATGTATAAATGAATAAACAAATACAATGTTTAAGGTGATAAATGCCGCTGCCCAGCGGTAATTACGTTGCATTAAAGAGAAAGCTAAAATGAGTGAACTTACAATCAGAATTGCGTAAATGATAGTGTTTTGGGTGAGCAATACAATCCCGAAAGCAATACTTCCTCCAATGATAGTGCCTATAATTCTGTCTTTTGCTCGTTCTCTGGTCAAGCCATAGTTAGGACGCAGAATCACTAAAATTGTTAGCATAATCCAATATGAGTTTTGGATCTCTAATAAATTACCTAAAACAAAAGCAAAACATAAGGCTATTGTTAGCCTCAAAGCATGCCTGAAGATAACAGAATTATAAGTAAAATGCTGCATGACGATTTGAGGTGTATATTCTTGAAGCGTTAAAAATTGCTTTGCTTCTTCTTTCTTAAGATTGAGTTTAGAAGATAGAGTCATATCTGCTAAAGCATAACGAATAGCATTAACCTCTTGTAAAATTTGTTTTTGATAATCATATAGGTTTCGCATGATTAACGCGCCTTCTCTTGCTTGAGGTAATTTATATTTTTCAATGTAAGCTGAAATGGAATCGTAAGCATTGACCAACGCCGTCTCTAAATTTTCTTTATTAGGAATTTCAGATTTAGTGATCAATATTTTAGAGAGTTCTTTCAATTGATCATTCATTGCGAGATTGAGTTCGCTGAATTTTTCTAAATGCTTATTATTTTCACCAAAGAGGTTATCAAACTTTTCATAATCCCAAGTGTTTCCCACAATCATTTCAAAAATATCGATTAATGAAATAAATAAGAGTAATCTTTTCTCATCAAAATGTGAACGTCCTGATCTTTTCCTGTTCGTTAATAAGAGCTCTCTTAATGTTTCGTGTTTTTCGTTGATTTGAGATTGTAAAACAAAGGTTTTTTTGATGTCGCTTTCTCTGTCTTTTGACGCTTTAAGTAATCTGGCACGCACTTCAAGATAATCACCAGTGAGTTCTAGTGTTTCTGACAAAAGTTGATTTTCATCCTTATTCGGAATAATTTTGTGAAAGCTGATTGAAGAAAAAAGATACCACAATCCACCGAGTCCCATAAATAAAATATGCGTCCATATTTCTACTGAAGTCATTTCACCTAGCGCAAAAGCAAGCACCATGGCTAATAAACTTGAGAAGGCGAGTAATGCACCTCTAAAGCCGTAAGCCGATAAAAAAGATAGAGAAAAACTGATTAAACCGATTAAAATAAGAGCGATACTAAAATTATTTTTAGCGTATAAAATTAAAACGGTAATCAGCATTGTGAGTCCAATACTGATTAAAATTCCATTCACTTTTCTTCTTAAACTACCAGGAATATCACTAGGCGCATTAAGAAAAGTACCTATCACAAAAGACGGTACAAAACTCATGAGTCCGATGAGGTTAAAAAGTAAGACAGGAATAAGCACAGATGATGTTAAAACGACTGCTCTAAAGAAATGTGAGCTTCTCAAAAACAATTCAACTTTTGTGCGTTTGCTTTTATTCATAAATGATTTTGATAGGACAAAGGTATGCTAATTATAGAGTTAATTTTTTAAAACTCAAAATCTTAAAAAAGATGGCTGGATTATCTTTTTGAAAAAGAAAAACTTCATTTATAAATTGATAATCTTCAGATCAATTGATTATCTTTTTTGCACCTGAAATAACACCTAACACAAGAAAGCCAATAATACCACCAACAAGAAATTCTTTTAAAATAGAAGGAAGAAAAGTCAGAATATGATGAAAGAAATCGATGTTATGAACAAATATTCCACCAGAAACCAAAAGTAAAGCAATCGTTCCTATAAAAGATAAACCTTTGATGACTTTGGGTAAAGCAGCAACTAGAAGTCGGCCAAATTTCGCTTTAAATTGATTTGAATTTTCACTTTTTTCGATGAGTTGGTATCCTGCGTCATCCATACGGACAATCAACGCAACAATACCGTAAACACCAACAGTAGCGATTAAAGCAATGATACTCACAACAATAATCTGTGTGCTTAACTCAGCAGTAACAACCGCGCCTAAGGCAATAATGACAATTTCTACGGAAAGAATAAAGTCGGTGACAATTGCTGACTTGATGCGTTCTTTCTCGACTGCCAAAATCTCTTTTTTAGTTTCAACTTTTTTTAATTCTTCTTTTTTAGAATGCTGATGAGGTTTGAAATAGTGATAAATCTTTTCAGCACCTTCGTAACCAAGGTATAATCCGCCGAGTAATAAAATAACGGTAATAGCAATAGGAATAAAGGCACTCAATAAAAAAGCAATAGGCAAGATGATGAGCTTATTGAGCAATGAACCTTTGGTAATTGCCCATAAAACAGGAATTTCACGAGCTGAAACAAACCCTGAAGCTTTCTCTGCATTCACCGCCAAATCATCACCTAATAAACCAGCTGTTTTTTTAGCAGCAACTTTGCTCATCACGGCCACATCATCCATTAAAGCGGCAATGTCATCTAAAATTGCAAAAATCCCTGAAGCCATAAAATTGTTTCTTTATTAAAATATAAGATCGAAAATAAGTTTTTTGATTCTATTGCGTTAAAATATGATGTAAAAATTTTCTGGTCATTGATTAAGAGTTAGTAAAAATTGACATTTGATATCAGACGACAGGTAACAGAAAAACAAAAAACAGCTATTTACTAACAAATAACTGTTCTCTGATTATTTTCTAAAATTTAAACTCTAGTATTAGACTCCAAATGGGTTGTCAATGCTATGTGAAGGTTCAGTAAACCATTTTGGGCCATTTTCTGTCATATAAATATGATCTTCTAAACGTATACCAAATTCGTCTGGCACAACAATCATAGGTTCAATACTAAAGGCCATTCCAACTTTGATTTCTATATCATTCCCTCTTAAAATAAAAGGATGCTCATGAATTTCGAGTCCGATACCGTGACCTGTTCGGTGTGGCAATCCTGGTAAATCATAATCAGGACCAAGTCCGTCTTTTTCAAGTTGCACACGCACCTGATCATCAATGTGGCCACATGTTTTGCCAAGTTGTGATGCTTCAAAAGCAGCTAATTGAGCTGACTTTTCATTATCCCATATTTTCTTTTCTTTATCAGTTGCATCACCATAAATATAGGTTCTCGTGATATCTGATAAATAGCCTTTGTATTGACAACCTGTGTCAACTAAAACAATGTCGTTTTCTTCAAGAGGTTTAGGCGATTTGACGCCGTGTGGAAAACTTGAATCTTTACCAAATAAAACAATACAGAAATAAGAACCACTTTCAATACCTAGTTTTTGATGCGCTGAGTTGATAAAACTTTCAACTTCAGCTGTTGTGATACCAGGTTTCAAGATTCTTGCTGTGGCTTTGTGCACTTGCATGGTGAGATCCATCGCATACTGAATATGTGCAATTTCAAGATCACTTTTTAGCATTCTGATATCTTTAATCAGCTCTTCTGCGGTAGAAATTTCAAATTTCTCGTGATTTTGAAAACGTGAAACCAAATTAAATGGAGTTGAATCATCAATGGCTAAACGTGTTTTTGCCTCAAGCGCATCAGCAATTTTATAAATCGGACATTCGTGTTCAGACCACGGAATGAAGTCGCCTTTGATACCGATGAAATCATTAAAAGTCCCGATTTCAAATTTAGGCACAACATATTTCAAAGACCCATCAGCAAATAAAATAGCGCCAACCAAACGCTCAGATGGATTCCATTCTGTATTTGTGAAATAATATAAATTGGCACCAGCGTTGAGGTAAAGTGCATCTAAATCATATCTTTTTAAGGCAGCTGCAGCTTTATCAATTCTTTTCTGAAATTCATTTTGATTGATCTGTGCGGGTTTATTTGTTGGTTCTTTTAATTGAGCAAGCTCATGTTCTGGTGTGCTTCCGCCAATTCCGTATTTTCTATTGCTGTTCATAATGTTATTTTTTGTTTTAAATACTGAAAAATTTCAGCGATATCTATTCATATTGTAATATAAAAATGTGAATTCACAAAATTTGAAAATTTTTATTTTTGATAATTCTCAATATATTGATGAACGCGCTCTTCTAAAATAGGAAGTGTGACTGTACCTACTCCTAAAATAACTTCATGAAAATCTCGGATGTCAAATTGCGTTCCTAGAGCCTGCTCTGCTTTAGTGCGTAATTCTCTGATTTTGATTTCTCCCATTTTATAAGAAACAGCTTGACCTGGCCATGAAATATAGCGATCAACTTCTGTATTGATGTTGTGCATTGATAAAGCTGTGTTTTTCTTAAAATAATCAACAGCTTGCTCACGTGTCCAACCTTTAGCATGAATACCAGTGTCAATCACCAAGCGACATGCGCGCCATTGCTCGTAGGTGAGTTTACCAAAAAGCTCATAAGGCGTTCTGTAAATTCCCATTTCTTCAGCTAAAAATTCTGAATATAAACCCCAACCTTCACCATAAGCGGAGAGGTAAATATTTCTTCTGAATTTTGGGATGTCATCACCTAACTCTGAGTTTAGAGAAATTTGTAAATGATGGCCAGGCACAGCTTCATGCGCTGTTAATGACGGCAAAACATAAAGCGGTCGGTTTGGCAAATTGTAAGTGTTGACCCAATAAAATCCAGCTTGAGTTTCGTTGGAAGCACCGATGTAGCGTCCTGTTGTGTATTTTGGTGCAATGGCATCTGGTACTTTAGCAACTCCATAAGGTTTCCTTGGTAAAGTTTTGAAGTAAGCTGGTAATTTGGCATCAATACGCTTAGCAATATCTCTAGCTTCCTTTAAAAGTTCTTCGCCAGTTGTGGCATAAAACTGCGGATCAGTTCTCAAAAAATGTATGAATTCATCAAAGCTGCCATCAAAGTTGACTTCAGAAATGATTTCTTTCATTTCTGAATTAATACGTGCCACTTCTTTTAAACCAATTTGATGAATTTCGTCTGCAGATAAATTTAAAGTTGTGTAGTAATCAAGTCTATTTTGGTAATAATCACGACCGTTAGGAGTTTCAGAAACACCTAGACTCTTTCGGGTTTTTGGTAAATATTCATTTTCAAAAAAGTTTTTGACTCTTTTAAATTGTGGAATCACATTTTTATGAATTGCAATTTCTGCTGCCTGAAGCACTGAGTCCTTTTGTTTCTCAGAAAGTGTTTTTGGAAGATTTTCAAAAGGCTCGTAATAATAACTTTCTTTGGCGTTTTCAACAATCTGATCATTATATGTTGATTCATAACCTTCAAAAATAACACGAGGTTGTGTAATTCCTTTTTTTAGACCTTCTCTCAGTAAAACCAAATGCTGATCGACATAAGTTGGGATCGCGTTGAGTTTGTCGAGATAGCTTCTAACTTGTTGATAATTGTTTAGGTCACGAACGTGATAGGTCAGGCTCAAATGAAAACCAGAGTCTGACAATAACGGATTAAGGTATGCTTCATATTCATAAAAATCAACTCTTTCTTGTAGTTTGAATTTTAATAATCTCAAAGAAATATTTTCATCTTCTGATAATTTTTCAGGATTTATTTGAGCTAGGTTTTTTAATTGTTTTTCAGCGAATTCAGCCTCTTTTTGATAGTGCGCTTTTGTGTATAAACCCAAAGGATATTGAGTATAATCATAAGCTTGGCGTTCCTCAACTTTTTGAATAATCTTTTCGAATTTTCTCGAAGTTTTTTGGCTAAACGAATTATAGAAAAACAAAAAAATAAGTGTGAATGAAAAAAGAAATTTCATAGAGAAAAATAATTTTTGATAAAGATAAGCTTTCTCTCTAAAGTGAAAAATGACAAGGCTTAAAGTCTTGTTGATGGTGGGAAATCAAATTAAAATGATGTTTATTGATAAAAAAACGATCTTTGTTGTATTGCAGTTAATATTATGGATATAGAAACCACAAAATTGGAATTGATACATCTTTTACTTCAAACAGAAAATGAAAGTATTTTAAAAAAACTTAAATCTGTTTTTGAGGAAGAAAAAGGTGATTGGTGGGATGAAATGTCTGAGAAGGAAAAAGAAGAAATTAAAACTACTGGTTTATCACAAGCTGATGATGAAGACTACAAGGCTAGCGAGTTGGTCATGAAACGTTTTGATAAATGGCGTTAAAAATAGTTTGGACACCTCAAGCTGAAATCGGATTAACCAAGGTCCTAGATTATCTAGAGAAAGAATGGACAAAAAAGGAAATCATCGATATCAATGGTGTGAAGGTTTATGAGCAATTGCCTTATGCCTTGATGTGGAGTAGTGATTTGAGTTTAGAATATCAGTTTTTAAAGAATTTTACTGTTAAAGGAAAAGCTATTTATAGATTGGGAAGAGATGATGAGAATATGAATTTGCCATTGGTGCAACCACTGACTTTTGCGGCAGGTTTAAGGTTTAGAAAGTCTGCTTTTTATGTTGATGCATCCGTTGAAAGAGCTTTAAAACAATCTGATTTTAGTCCAGAGTTTGGAGAAAATCAAACACCTGCTTATTCAATTTTTAATTTAGCGGTCTCTCAAATATTTTATATCAATCAGCAAAGAATGATTTTGAAAATAGGAGGGGAGAATTTATTTGATGAAAATTATTCAACCTATTCAGATTGGAATAATATACCAAGACCAGGTCGAAATTTGTATGCCAATTTGATTTATAAATTTTAGTAAATAGAAACCTATATTTATAAAAAAACATTGGCTTATTTTGTACGAAATTGACTCATTCTATCAAATCTTTTAAATATAGATTTTCATTTAATTTGAGTTTTAGGTGATGAAATAAATGATAATTTTTGCTTTGCATGTAGGCTAGCATTGAATCTTTTAATTCAACTTCTTTTTGGCTCAAAGAAGTATAAGCGAAACCTTCATTAAACTTCAATTCATTATATTTCTCATCTGGATTTGTTAATAAGACGATATATTCAAGAGGCTTTTCATATTTATTGCTCGACTTTAAGCGTTGAAGTTGTAGAGGGTTTTCTGTGAGATAAGTATTGATTTCTAAAGAATTTTTGAGAGGAATAACATCACTTTCTATCACTTTTAAATTGAGAATTGATTCATGCGCTTCTGATTTTAAGAAACCAAAAATTTGAATATTCCATTTTTTGATTAAGCTTTTATCATTTGTTTCTACTTGAAATATTGCAGTTTTCTGATGATTTGAGTTTGTTGAGTCTATCGTTTTTTTAAGTTGAAAACTTTTTATAACATCAATTTCTGCATATTGGTTTTTTTGTTCTTCTATTGCTGCCGTTCTTTCCTTAACTCTTTTTCCTGATGAAAATTTATCAAATAATATGATTGCAAAAACGATAATACCTAAACTTAAAACACCAATCATTAAGCCTAAAAATATTTTTTTTAAAATATTAAATGAAGCAGGCGCTAGGAAAGAAATAATTAAACTGATAAAACAAATAATCATGCCTGCATAAAAAAAGAGGGAAGTGATATCACCCAGACCTTTAGATTTGTATGTTTTACCAAGGAAATAAAATAAAAGTATTCCTATTAAAGATAGAATATGCGACAAATATTTCATGCTTACATTATTGAAAATAAGCTATAAATATAATCTTTTACATGAGATTCACTCCCAAAAAGGATCAGGATAATCCTCTTCTTTTAAAGTTCTATGAGAATCACAGCATAAAAGAAGAGTGAAGTGATATTATCCAGGCCTTTAGATTCGTATGTTTTATCTAAAATGTTAAATAGCATTATTCCTGTAATAGAAACAGTAATATTTCAAAAAGTTTGAGTGTTAGTGACTTCTTAAATATCTATTTAATATTCAAAACAAATTTCAATAACTAATTTTTTTAAAAAAAGTCAATTATGTTATGCAATAATTATTTTTTAGTATACTTTTAACATGTTTCATTAAAAATACTTAATTATGAAAAATATTCTTATTTGTTTATTTGTTTTAGTTAGTGCAGTAACTATGGGTCAAGAAAAATTGCTGTATGATTATTATGTGAAAGTAGCAAAAGAAAGTGGTATAAACCTCAGTAATTATAGTGAGCAGACAGATGGAACTTTACACATAGATACGAGTAATGAAGTATTAAATACTTTTTTTAACTCACACGATATCAAAGCTATAGTACACCCTTTTAAAAATTCCAATCAAGACCATATTAGAAGAATTTTTCGTATTAGGACGAGTTTTGATAATTTTGATTTGAAAGCTCAAGATATAACAGTTTTTGAATCGGTTGATTTTTTTAGTGTGGTTAATAATGCTGAAAACATACATTTATCTGAACCAAATGATTATGACACTGGGAATGCGATAGTTAATAATTTATATCGCAATTCATTTTCTCATTTAGAGTTGATAAAAGCAAATCAGGCATGGAATATAACCACAGGAAATAACTCAGTAGTAGGAGTAATTGATAGTAACTTTGAAGTAACACACGAAGACTTATCCAATAATATTTTATGGTATGAGCAAAACCAGTCGGGAGGTCATCATGGTACACGAGTATCTAGTTGTATCGCAGCGGAGACAAACAATAACACAGGTATCGCTTCCATAGGTTATAAAACTAAATTACATCTATTAAAGTATAATTATAGCATATTGTATCCTACAGAACAGGCTTTTATTCTAGCGCAAAATTCAAGTGTAAATAATATAAAAGTTATTAATATAAGTCTTAAAGAGCCATACCATTCTAATTTTGAAGATGTATATCAAGAAATTACTGAAGATTATGGTGTTACCGTTGTTGCAGCATCAGGTAATGGAACTTATGGTAATAATTGTGGGAATCATCCAGTATACGGAGCTAATAATTCTTATTGTTATCCTGCATCTTATAATCATGTAATCTCAGTAAGCTCAGTAGGTCATGTTTTTAAATATGGTAATGAGAATCAATGGGGAGAATATAATTGGAAAGATGTACATGACCATAAGATAAATGATATTAGTCAGACTCATACGCATAATGATAAAGTAGATATTGTGGCGCCTGGTTATTCAATACTTTGTGCTACGGAAAATAACAGCTATGGTTTCTTTACAGGTACCTCGTATGCTTCTCCTATAGTAGCTGGTGTGGCTTCACTAATGTATTCAGCTAACCCAACTATTACACCAAATCAAGTAAAACAAATTTTAATGGATACTGCTGTAGATATATACCAAATACCAGAAAATCAACCTTATGTAGGTTTATTAGGGGCTGGGCGCGTCAACGCTTACGCAGCTGTATTACAGGCAAAATGTTTAGCCAATCCTAGTACGGGTTTAGACTTAATGATGCAAAATTCAGATCAGGATTTCGGTGTTGAGCCAGATATCGATACTGATCCTATTTGGGACAGCCCTGATATTGGGGTACGTAACCAGCCCGATGGTCTTTTAGTACAAGAACACGAAGATTTGCATTATGTAAATAATCAAACTCCCGTATATGTTTATGTACGAGTAACCAATAACAGTTGCGAAACTTCCTTAGGTACAGAAAACCTCAACTTATATTGGGCTAAAGGAGGCTTATCACAATTTTGGCCAGCAGTTTGGAGCTCTGGAGCTACGCAAAATAATCTACCTATTGGTGATATTATAGGCAATCAGGGCATACCTGTTTTAACTCCAGGAGAATCTACCATTATTCAATTTGAATGGTATCCACATGATCCTGAGGATTACGAAAATAATGGGAATTTCACCAAGCCATGGATGTTCTGTTTTTTGGCTAGGATTGAAACTTTTGATGACCCTATGACCTTTCCCGAAGTTACAAATGTTTCTACTAATACTCGTAACAATAATAATATAGCTTATAAAAATACAACTGTGTTAAATGTTACAGAGGACATAAGTGGTACCATCACTGCGGGGAATTCGTTCTCTGAAGAGGCTAGAAGTTATAATTTTAATTTTTTCACTAACAGCATAAGAGATTCAAGGATATGGGAACAAGCCGAAATAAGCATTGAATTAGATGATATTTTATGGCAACGCTGGCAAGAAAGTGGTGGAGAATCGCAGCATATGATAATTTTAAAAGATGGAGAACAAACTTTATTACTTACTCGAAACAATTCTCAATTGTCAAATGTGAATTTTGGTGAAAATGAAGGAGGATTGTTGACATTAAAAATTAATTTCCTTGCTAAAAATGTTGACAGTCAAGAAAAATTTAATTTACATGTTGAGCAATACGATATAACCAAAGATGTAAGTTTAGGAGGGTTCACTTATAAAGTTCAAAGAGATGATTCTAGAGCAAAGTTCCTTGCAGGTGGATTAAGAGAACTTAACAACAATGATATCATTTTAAAAGCTAATCAGATTAATGAAGCAGCGACTTATTATTGGTATGACTCTAATGGAATTTTATTGCATAGTGGTGATCAACTAACTATTACTAGTCCCATAGCCCAAGAATATAAACTAGAAATTATTGCAGATAGCGATGGTCATAAGGACTACGCCTTATTAAACAGCGATAATTTAGGTCAATTGACAAGTATAAGCCCTAATCCTGCTAATGATCAAGTTCAAATAGATTATCAAATTCAAGGAGTAGTTTCAGCATACATTAGCATTACCTCGATACAAACGGCAGAAAGCAATAATTATGTCATTAATTTAAATGATTCTAATATAGACATAGATGTTTCAACTTATACTTCAGGAAGCTATGTTGTAGCACTTTTTTGCGATGGGGTAAACGTAGAGACAAAAAACCTAATCATTCAATAAAGCTAAAATCATGAAAACATTTTTCAAAATATTTATTTTTTTGTTAAGTTTAAACAGTCTAGCACAAGTAACTCCACTAGAAGACCATACATGGTATTTAGAAAAATTGGTTATAGATGGTCAAACTGTTTTAAGCCCAGCTCCTAATAGTGAAATAAATGAAATAACTGCCATTTTTGAAAATGGCGGTTTTGAAACAACTGTTTGCAATACTTATTGGGCGACGTTTGAGTATTCGGAAATTTCAAATAGTTTTTATGCTGTCACTGCGACTAGCACGCTAGGATCATGTAATAATACAATAAATCAACAATTTGAAAACGACTATACCCAGCAAGTATTTATATTTAATCAACCTCCTTTAGAAAATCATGTTTACACTTATTGGTTTGATCAACAAGGGAGTGATATAATTCTGACTATTGAAAGTGCAATTGGTAATCAGGCTGTCTACCGTAACAACTACTTATCTCTATATAAGCCAATAGAAATTGAGATAAATTTATATCCTAATCCAGTTAAGGATAATTTTCAACTTGAAGGAGAACATAAGGATGAAATAAAGTCGGTAAAAATTTTGACAATGGGCGGAAAAGAAGTTTTAAGCTTTCAAGAGCGTCAGTCTATTTATGATATTTCACAACTATTGTCTGGTATTTATTTTGTCAGATTAGAAAGTGATAGAGGAGAACTTATCAGGAAAATTATTAAAAAGTAAATTTTGATTTTAATAAGATTTTCTAATTTTATTTATTCTTCCCAAAATGGATCAGGGTAATCTTCTTCTTTTAAAATTTGATGTGAGCTTTGTATATTTTTCAATTGCTCGTCAGTTGCTTTTTTAAGAACGGCCTCATAGAGTTCATGCTCTTCAAATCTAATCAGAGAATAAAGTTCCTCTTCAAGTAAACTCAATGATTTGAGAAGATTATCTCTGTCAAAAAACAAGCGTTTAATGCGACGATGTTCTCTTTTTGCTTTTTTGACTAATTCATTCTCATTTCCTAAAATAGGGAAAACCATTTCTTCTTCAAATTGAAAATGATCTTCTAAATAATTGATATAAAAGGATTCAGCATAAGCCTGCATTCTTTTTAAGTCGGTTCCTTTCTGAAGGCCTTTTTGTATCGTCCAACAAAAATGTAAACCGTGTTGATGTTCATTTTTGAAACTTTCAATAGCGGTGTGTTCTTTCATTTATTTACTAGATTCTTTAATGTTTTTATCTTCTTTATTATTCCCATGATTCCCGCCACATGTAGGGCAGCTTTCAATTTTCCCTTCTTTTAATTTGATGCCATTAATATGTTTAACAACAAATTTTTGAACCTTCATATAACTGTCTCTGTGATTGTTGACATCGATTTGCTTATCCTTAAAAACCCTTCTTATTTTATGGTCATATTGTTGATGACCCCAGCAGACAGGACAAGTGCCTTTAGGAGATTCTTCAGTTTTTTCTGTTGTTGGTTTTTTAAAGTAATCGATAATATTATTTACTAAATCCATATTGTAAGTTTTTAGAAGTTAAATTAGTCGTCCTTTTTAGGATTAAGCGGTCTTACCGTCAGATCGCTGATGAGCATGTTATCAGGCGTTTCTAAAAGATGAATAATGGTGTTAGACAATTCTTGAGGTTGAAGCATATTGTTGTGAGATGAAATGCCAGAAGTTTGAAAAAAATCTGTTGCAATAGAGCCTGGATTGACACAAGTGACTTTAATTTGATCGTATCTTAGCTCTTTAGATAAAGCTTCACTAAAACCTTGAATTCCAAATTTAGTTGTGCAATAAGCTGTGCCTTCAGGCCTGCCAACTTGTCCTAAGATAGAACCAATGTTGATAATATGTTTAGGCGATTGATCAATTTTCATCAGCTTGACTAATTTTGATGTGAGAAAAAAAGTTGCATTCAGATTCACATTGATGGTTGTTGCCCAATCTTGACTTGTCACATCTTCAATTTTTTGAAATACGCCGTAGCCAGCATTATTGATCAGAATATCAGGATTGTTTTTTTCAGAAAAAGTATTAGAAATCCATTCAGATAAAACAGTTTCATCAGTTAAGTCTAATACAACAGGAATAAAATTATCACCTAATTTTTTTCGCATCTTTATCAATGTCGATTCGCTTCTGGCAATGCCATAAACAATAGCTCCTTTATTGATTAATGCTTCAGTACAAGCTTTTCCTAAACCTTTACTTGTGCCAGTAATTACTGCTATTTTATTTTTTATTTTCATCAACTTTGTTTCAAATTATCCTTTATAGGAAATACTTTCTTTAAACTAATAAAGCTCTTTGGTTAATCGACAAAGAGCTTTATTGACTTTTTAAGTAGTTAAGTATATTGCACTTTTATAAACTATAAAAGCTCTGCATCTAAAGTAATTTCAAGGTTAAGCGCTTTGCTCACTGGGCAATTTTCTTTTGCGTTATTGGCACATTCCATAAATTTATCCTGATCAATGGATGGAATTTTAGCTTTCAACTCCAAGTGAGAAGAAGTGAGTTCTAATTTATCAACATCCATTTTTATAGTCGCTGTTACTTTAAGCTCATCAGGTGTAAAACCAGCTTCACCAAGCATTAAGCTTAACGCCATTGCAAAACAACCAGCGTGTGATGCAGCCATCAACTCATCAGGATTTGTACTTTTGCCATCACCAAAACGTGAGTTATGACAATATGAAGCTTTGTTTAGAACTTCACTTTTTGTGGTGAGTTTTCCTTCACCTTCTTTAACCGAACCGCTCCAAACGGCATGTGCTATATGTTTCATAATAATTTAATTTTTGAAATAGTTATTTAATGTCTTGCAACATTTTCAACGCGTTCAGCCTTATCAGCTTTATTTAAACTCAGCCTTACTATGCTATCTGATGTAGCTTTCAGATCATGAGGAACATGACCTTCTAAAGCAATTAATCCACCTTTTTTGAGTTGATGCATTTGACCCTCAACACCAAAATCAATGCTGCCTTCAACAATTTGAACAACTATAGGAAAAGGTGTTTTATGTTCTTTCATCACTTGTCCTTCTTTAAAAGCAATTCTGATTTCTTTTCCTGCATCAGTGTCAAGCATCACTTGTATTGCTGGTCTTTTTTCGTTGTATTCAATGTTACTAAGTAAATCTGCTGTTTTCATAAATGATATGTTTCTTATTTAGAATGATTTAAAATTACAAAAAATAAATTAGTTGAATAAACATTTCCTGACTTATTTAGAAAGAATTTAATTAAGCTAAAAAACTTTGTTTAAATCAGTTTGTAAACCAATTCCAACAAAGTTTTAAAGATAAACGACACTTAAAAAAATGATTCATATAAATCTTGATCCCAATACATAATGAAGTAGAAAAGACCAAAGGCAATAATAAATATAAGAAGCGCCCATATCCATGATGGTATTGCCTTTGGGTTTTCTGAACCTTTAATGATAAACTTATCATTGGTTTCGCTGCCGTAAGCGTTAATGATGATTGAAGTTTGTGTATCGATAACTTCATTTTCTTTAAGGCCAATAACAGAAATTTCGGGTCCATTTTTGACCTCAAAAGGAATAATTTTTACACCTTCAATTTGATTTGACGACTTAGCAACAATTTTAAGTTGATGCTTACCGTCAGGAATCTTAGTTGTGTCGAGCACAAATTTGACAGGAGGCGCAAACTCAGCAAATGGATTTGGCTCATCATCGAGAAATACTTTTATGATGCGATTGTCTTCTATGTGATTAGAATCCTTCATCTTTCGTAATGTTTTTTATGTGTTTAGGATCGTTTTCATCAGGTTTGACTAAAAATTTGATACTCAAATATAAAGTCACCAAAACAATAGCAACAGCTATCCAAATAATGATAGCATCTACAAATGCGTTTGTTTTGGCAGGATTTCCATTTGCAGCAGGTTCTATTTCACAAAATAGTTGGGCAAATATTGGTTTGCTTATCATGAAACTCAGAAAAAGAAATATGCTTTTTTTATAAATGATTTATTGTGCTTTAGTGTTTTCCAACTCTTCTCTTACTTTGCGTACATCATCTTCAGTCACTTCAGGCGCATCATTTCCCCAATGCGATCTTTCGTAGGTCATAATTGCGGCAATTTCAGCATCAGATAATTGTTCTGCAAAACCTGGCATAGCGGCATAGCCTTCCATTTCATCGTAACCTTCTAAAATGATACGAATCATTTTCTTAGCATCTTTATTATTTACAACTTCACTTCCTGCTAAAGGAGGAAATGCGCCAGGGACACCTTGGCCTGTTGATTGATGACAAGTTGCACAAGTACTTGTAAATAACTTTTCACCATCTAATCCCGATGAAGCTTCAGTGGTTTGATCATTGCTTTTCTTATTTTTTTTAGAAAAAGGAATAAACTCAGGTTCGCTGTTTTCAGGCATTTGAGCTTGTTGAAGCGATTGTAAGTAAGCGACAAGTTGAATCGCTTCATCAGTCGCAACTACTTTTTTGCTTTTATCATCTAGAAACTCATCAGGAACGGCAACCACAACATCAGAAGCTTTAACTCTATTGCTATCAACTTCTTTAAAGAGCCAAGGAAAATTAGGCATAATAGATTCTTTCACAACAGCTCTCGGATTGTATAAATGTAATAAATGCCAAGATTCGCTAGGCTGTCTTCTGCCAATATCGGTTAAATCAGGACCGGTTCTTTCACTTCCTAACACCGAAGCTGATTGGCGCCATACATCTAATCTTTTTTTGCTAAAATGATAATCTTCAGGCACTGAAGGTCTCTTTCCCCAGACCTGATCCATTTCTATATTCCTGACTTGTTGTGTATGGCAAGCCACACAACCTTCAGCATTGTAAATTTTAAGCCCTTTAAACTCTTGTTCGGTTAAATCTTCTTGTTCAGGAAGAGGTTGATACTTCTGCATTTCGTTAGCAGGAAATATAGCAACACCAAAACTCAGTACAACAAAAACAATAAATGCTGTAAGAACTAAAGCTTTATGATTTGTATTAAAATCCAACATATTCTTTCTTTTAAACGTTTACAGATTCACCTTTAATTTTTTCAACTTTTTTACTTTTCTTTTGAGGCTCTTTTTTTATCATATAATATAGGTTGTAAGCAAAAACAACATGAGACAAGAACATTAAAGACCCGCCTACGGCTCTCCAAACCCAATAAGGTTGCATCATAATGACAGATTCAATAAAAGGTTCACCATCCATCCAGCTCATTCCTTTTAAAGTACCTCCAACCATCATTGAAATCATGTACGCAAAAAGTCCGATAAACGCTAACCAAAAATGTGCACCAACTAAAAGCTGAGGTGGTTCTTTGCCATTGAGTTTTGGCAAAATTGTATAAATACAAGCCCAAAGTAAAAAAGCAATAATACCGTACATCGTCATATGAGAGTGAGCGACATTGAAGTCAGTAAAATGCCAAACATAATTTGTAAACCTAAAGGCTTGAAAGCTCCCTTGACTTGAACCAACGAAATAAAAAATAACACCGACTAAGAAAAAGGGTAAAACATAACTTTTAGAAATATGATTCCAACTGCCTCGCATTGTCATCAAGAAGTTTGTTGAACCTGCAATAACAGGTATAAACATCCCAACACTAAATACAATTGCAATCGTCTGTAACCACCAAGGCAGAGGACTGAAGACAAAGTGGTGTGTCCCGATCATGGTGTAAAATAGCATTTGCGTCCAGAAAGCTAAAACACCTAAAGAGTAGGAGTAGATGGGTTTATTAAGGGTTGCGGGTAAGTAATAGTAAACCAAACCAAGTGTAAATGTCATAAACCACATCCCAACACCTTGATGCATATAATAACCTTGAATGACTGTCTCGCCCAATCCGTCTTGATAAAATGGTAAATAACCGATGATTGAAAGAACAATCGTCCATATTAAAGCAGCCAGAATAAACCAATTTGAAATATAGATTTCTGATATTTTTCGTGTGGCGACAGTTTTATAAAAATTATAAAAAGTAATGATAAGACCAATTGCAAAGAGTAACATGATTGGCCAAATGTACTCACGATACTCGCCGCCGCCATTATTAATGCCTGCCATCAATGCAATATTTCCTAAAATAACAGTCAGGTTGATAAGCACCCAAGCTATTTTTGCTTTTTTGTAACTATGAATTAGATTATTTGAAGTTCGAGCAATGACGAAATATCCTAGTCCAATCATGGCAAGCGATGACCAACCCCAGAAAACTGTATTGGTATGAACTGGACGCAACCTTCCAAAAGATAACCATGAGATACTATCAAGCTCTGGCCACACAAATTTTAAACCTAAGTACTCACCTATAAAAGTTCCAAATAAAAGCCAAAAAGTTGCAGCAGCTAAATAATAGGTTACTATTTCTTTTAATTCTTTTGGGGTTTCAATGCTCAGCGGTGTTTTTTTCTTTTGATCAAAAAAAGAATTACTCGGATCTTTTCTGACACGTTTAACCAAACCTTTTTTATCAACGACTTTGTTTTTACCACCAAGTTCGTCTCCTTTAAGCTTATATTTGAGGGCTTTCTTTCTATTTTCTAAAATAGAATCAATTTCATCATCATCTAAATCGGTGAGTTCATCGCTAAATTCAATTCTTTTTTTCTCAATATTTTTACGCTTCATCTTATCGATAAACGCATTTATTTTTGCTAAGAAGATAATTACTGCTATAAAAATAACGATAAATACAAGCACTATTGTCCCAATGATACCAGGACTTGTTTCCCAATTTTCAGTAGCTTTAGTATTTTGAGCCTCTAGGATAAAAGAGGAGAGGCCGAAGAAGATAAAAAGTAAACGAAATTTATAACCTTTCATAAATATGACAATTGAAGCTTTAGTTTATTACTGATGATATACTGAGAAAATAAGCCTTTTGAACTTGTTCAGTAAATCGTAAGCAAAAATATCAAGCATAAATGTGCTTATTTATGACTTAAATCATAGGAAGTCAATGGAGATTTGTATAATGCATAAAATATTCTAAACCTTCAAAAATACATCTCAATTTTAAAATGAAGAATGACAACAGGTTATGTCATTTTTGATAGCCATCTATTGTCTTGGCTATAGAAATAATTTTAGAATTTAACAGAGAATATTTTATATCAATTTTTATGATAGATTATTTTCAATTATAAATTCAATCAGAAGAGAGTCTATCTAGATCTTTCTTGTTTTGTTCAATTTCTTTCTTCTTCTCCTGTAATTCTTTCATTTCTTGCTCGTATGCTGGTTCACCAAATCGGCTTGGCTCAATATCTTCATTTCGATATAATGCATATTGAACAGTGAATTCTGCACCGAAAAACAATATAAGACAAGAATAGTAAACCCATAATAAAATAGAAATCACGGATGATGCGCCGCCATAAACGGAGCCAGGGTCACTTTGGTTAAAATAAAAACTCAATAAATATTTACCTACTAAGAATAAGATAGTTGTCATGGAGGCTCCTATAAATGTTGTTTTCCATTTAATTTTAATATCAGGAAGTAAACGAATGATGGTGGCAAATAAAAAACCAATAAAAATATAACTCAAGATGAAATTGATAATTTGCAGACTATAATTTGTCAATTCAGGAGCAAAGTTATTGATATACTCACCGAGGAAACTGATTAATGTTGTGACAACTAAGGAGATTAATAATAGAAAACCGATAAAGAAAATCATTCCTAAAGAAATAATTCTGTCTAAAATCATACCTTTTATATTATTGTTTTTGGTTCGCACACTCCATATATTGTTCATTGCTATTTTTAATTGAAAAAAAGCACCTGTCGCACCAAATAAAAGTATGGCGACACTTACAATAATAGAGAAAGTACTGCCTTGATCAAGACCTGCACTATCAATCATTAACCGAATTGATTCAGCAGTATCTGCTCCAGTAATTTTACTAATTTCCGAGATTAGCTTTTCTTCAACGTTAGATTCTTTAAAGAAATATCCAGCTATAGCAATGACAATCATTAATAATGATGGCAGTGAGAATAAAGTATAATAAGCTATGACGGCACTGTGTTGAAAGGGATCGTTTTTAATCCAATTTTGATAAGTTTTTTTAAGAACGATTAACTTCTTCTTCATAATATGATAGAGTGAGGAATGTTTAAGTGCAAAAATTCATAGAATCTTTGATTAAAAATAATAAAGTAAGATTTATAATTATTGATCGTCTAGAGTCACTGCATTTGTTGACGCTCCAAGCTTATTCAAAATATCGCCTACTTCTTCTGTCATTTTTGGAGGTCCACAAACGTAAAAGTTCTGATCAAAATTATCGATGCTCTTTTTCAGGAAATTTTCATCAATAAACCCTTTTTTGTGCTTTGTATCTGCTTGGTCTGTGATCACATAAGTGACATTATCACCCAATAATTGATCTAATTCATTTTTAAGAATGATATCGTGATCTGTTTTGTTAGAGTAAATGAGATGCATGCCTTCTAATTTGTTTTTTTCATTGAGGTCTCTTAGCATAGCTATGTAAGGTGTGATGCCAGCTCCACCAGCAATGATGTAACCTTTACCATTGTATGAAATTGCTCCCCAAGTATCTCTAATTATTAAGTTATCACCAGGTTTGAGATGATTGATTTGCTCTGTTACGCCATTATGATCTTCGTATATTTTAATAACAAACTCCAATTCATCCTCGTTTGTTAAGCTAGTGAATGTAAAGGGCCTTTTTTTGTCTCTCCATCCATCTTTATCTATAGACACTTCGGTTGCATGGCCAGGAGTGAATTTGTATCCATCAGGCTTTTCGACGAATATTTGTTTAACATCGTGAGTTAACTGAATGATTTGTTTTATCCTTACTTTCTTTTCCATAATATTTATTTTTACAATAAATATATGATAGTATGTTTTAAGATTTAGGCTAATTAAAAGTGTTTTAACAAGATTTGAATTGATGTTTGATCCAAATTTAATTTATGATTAAAATGAATAAGTATAATTCTTGCTTCTATAATGGCGTGAATAGTGTACATATATACCGTACCCTTTTAATAAGATTATATTTCCATTTCTAACTCTTTGATTTTCTACTGATTAAAAAATATTTCAAATTTCTTTAAAAAAGTTCATTGTTTAGATGGAAAAAGGTTGTAGTTTTGCACCCGCAATAACGCATTGCACGATCATTGAGAGTTGGGTGTTTGAGAAGGGTTTTAAGAGTTAAGATCTTTTTATTTGTTTAAGTTTTTAAAAGGGCTTTAAAAAAATAAAAAATTATTTTTCAAAAACATTTTGTCAAAGTAAAAATTAGTTTTACATTTGCACCCGCAAAATAACAGAACTTATCGGCAGGAATGTTGAGGGTTTATCAAGAATTTTTAAAGAAGTTCATTGACATATTGGATTGACAATTTTAGATGCTAGAGATAGTATTTAGAAGTATAATGAAGCATTAAGACTAGAAGTTAATTTTGAGTTTTTATTTGGAGAGATTTGAATAAATAGTTGTAGAGTCTATTTAAGATATTTAAAAG
>NZ_FNQF01000007.1 GCF_900107595.1 Psychroflexus halocasei
AACGGAGAACGCCATATGTTGATACCTTGAAATATGCAGCTTAAAAATGTTGAAAATTTTAACTAAAAAACTTTTTTAAACCATAGAATACGGGAGCTGCAAGGGCTTGGGAGCAATGCGCTAGTGAAACGGTTCGCGTTGCGAAAAAGGTTTGTCATTCTGAAGACACGAGTACGGGAGTGTCATTCAGAATCTCATCAATTGGAGTAGGATCAGTTTTAAAATCTGATATCTTTATAAATCATGAGATTCTGAATAAATATCTCCTATCGTCGATATTTTCCAGAATGACAGATATTTTGCAAGACACGATTACACCATTACACGAATACATGAAAAACAGAGAACAGACAACCGAATCACCATTCACGATTCACGGAAAACTGAGAATCGAAAAACCGCTCTATGCTCTATGCCGTATGCCTAACGCTTATAGCTTAAAGCAATTTCACGAAAACCGAATCACTAGTCATAAATCACGAATCACTATTCACTGAAAAACCGACAACTGACAACAGAAAACAAAAAAAGACCACTTGCGAACAAGTAGCCTTTATTGACTTCAGTTTATAACTTAAACTTACTTCTTTTTATAAAAATAGGATTTTATAAAGTAGCTTACCATAAAACTAACCGCTGCCCCTAAGCTAGCAAGTATAATTGTTTTAAAGATTTCGCTTGAACTAATCACAGGGAGGACACTTAATATTGTGCCACCAGCTGTGCCGCCAAAGATAAAGTGACTATTCTTCATCTGATTTTTCTTTTTGCTTAGCGTCTTTAACTGTAATCTGGCTTACACTTGACAATACCCCACCAGCAACAGCGATATAACCTCCTATTGATGTGATTAAGGCTGGTAAACTAACAGGTGCTGTTAATATAGTACCACCTACAGCAGCCATAATTAAACCAATATTTCTAAGCTTTTTAAATAACTTTGGCGTTGGTGAATTTACTCTTTCTTTAATATCCATTGTTTTGTTTTTTTATGATTTAATAATCATGCTTATTTTTTTTCTCTCTTTTAAAACAGAATAAGCGACTTGTTTTAATTGCTGAAAAGCAACAAGTGACTCTGTTCCTCGACCAGGTGCAGTTAATGCAGTGACTGGCGCAATACATCCTTTTAATTCTTTGATCGCATGATTTGCAGGATGGAAGAGTATAAGTTCTCTGTTTGGCACATTTATAAGATGCAAATGCCATTTAAAGCGTATGCTATAGCGTAGCTTTAAGTCATACTTGCCTTCTGGTATGCACGAAACATTTCTCTGATTTGCTTTCCATGGTAGCTCAATGGTGTAACATATATGTTTGTTATTCAAACGAATGACACCATTGGTACCATGTGCATGATATTGCCTTATAAGTTGCAATAACATAACATTAAGCTTGATTTACTTTAACAACTGATAACGCATTATAAGCGCCATTCTTTAACGGATAGGTTGTTCCATTAACCTCTTGATAAAATGAAATACCTAACACAGCAATGATTGGAAACCCTGAGTTTGCAGATAAATTTGCTGTTAAACTATCTGCAGCTGCCTCCACATCATCATAAGCGATAATCGGCGTCTCTGCCATTTCAAATTCTGAGCTTTCGTTCTCAAAATCTATGGCACCAGCACCAAAACTTATTTTAAAATGCGTCGTGCCTTGTGGAGCGTCAATCATATTAATAGGCTTATAGTCGCTATAACTCATGTCAACTTCACCAGTTGCAGCGTCTATGCTCACTTGATAGCTCACGTTAAAAAGCATACTGAATCTTGCATTTTTATTGAACTCAAAGCCTTGCAATAACTGCATCTGGCCATCTTGCACAGTTCTCACCCCACGCATATTAACATCATCAGTTTTAATAATTGATAATAAACGACCGGTTAATCGACTTGCGACACGTTTGTCTCTCGTGTTTTGTAATAGTAGTCGGAAACAACTTCTTATCACGCGACCACTCTTACCTGCACGTCCAAATTCTTGTCCGTTTTCACGTGTTCGCTGAAATGCGGGGTCATTCGCAATTCGATTCGCATCTACACCACCTTTTTCTCTAGCAAAATATCCTTCACTTGACTTGTAAAAGGAAATACCTCCAATGGTGCCCTCTAGTTTGATAATACCTGACTGTTTGGCCATAATTATTGTTTTAATAATTGATGAATGATTTCTTATCGGCTCATTCTATTAGCACGGTAAGCTGTTCAGATGCATCTTTGAAAAGTTTACACGACAAAACTCAGGAGAATCAAAAGTTTAAAAGCACAAGGTTTACCCAGCTTGGGTGTTGTTTTAATATTTATTTAACAATCAAGATTGTTCTATTATTGCTATATGAGCATTATTAAAACATAGCATTTTTCAGCATTAATGAAGAATTTTAAAAAAGGAGGGAAGGGGAAGTTTAAAGGTTAAAAAATTGTGAGGAAATAAGATTTAGGCGTCTGCTTCAAACATACGTTGTGCTAATGAAGCTTTTAATTGATCTAAAAACTTCAGTTGATTGGTTTTTCTTGATCTTAATTCGAGGTAAGTACGGTAATAATCGCCCAAGTCAATCTGAAAGACACGCTCAAATAAATCTGCAATCTCATTTATACTGGTGTTACCTCCGTTAATAGATCCTGTTGTATGTAAAGCATAAACAAGCTCTATGAGATCAACTTTATTTCGTGTCCAGCTGACTTGAGGAATTTTCTTTTTAGTTTCATTATCCTTAATCTTATGTTTATACTTCAGCTCCTCAATCTGCTTTTGTAAATAAACGATTAGTAAATCATAAGCCATTATTGTTGCAACTGAACCATCATGACTCGTCGAGAATTCATCATCGGTTACAAAGTGAATTGTGTCTGGATGTAAGCGTAAGTTTGCTTTATGCCTTAAAAAAAAGTGCTGATCTAAACTAGTTGAACCTCTTCTGAAGTAATGGTAAAACTCTAAATTCTCGTTGAAGTAATTCTGAAGCTTATCAATTTCTGTTTGTAAAAACTCCTTTTGAGATTTACGGCTACTTCTCGGTCTTCTACTTTCAATATTAAAGAGTTTGACATAGTAAATTAATTTACTAACAGCATGTGGCTTTATTTTTTTAAAAAAATAGCATTCAGCTTCTTCATCTTGAAAACCATTTAAGATGACCAACTTTCTGATTTTGTTTAAATACTCTTTTGTTGTTCTCATGCTTTGTTCAGAGCAGGTCAAAACATCATCAGTTTCAGTTTCTAAAGCTTGAAGCTTCTCTTCTAATTCTTCAATTAAGTTTTGATAAATCATTTGTGATGTTTAAGAAATATACATCTCAAGTTATCAGGTTTTTAAAAACGAAAAGTATGTTTTAATCACACAAATTGTATTATAAAATACTATAAATCAAGGTCTTATTCGTGTTTAGATTTAAGCGAATCACCAGCTTAAAGCAAGATGTAACTCAGATAGCTTCTAAGGATTAAGCTTTCCTCTTGGTGATTAAAATTATAGGAACCAAAACTTACTAACATGTTTACAAAACAATTTTTTTTAAAACTATGCTGTATTGCATTATTTATAAATGCATGTACACCGGATTTACTAACTGAAGAATATCCAGCTGATCCTGAAATAATGTCTCAGCAAGAAAGTGATAACGAATCGGGTGCTTATGAGACAGGCGATGACCAAAGTTTAGACCCAGATAATGAAAAGGATGGATAACACTTAATAATTTATTATTTTAGTAGAGCCAGTTTTCTTTTATGTCTTTTAAAAAATCATATTATCTGTCCCTCATTATTGTTGGGCTTGTCGTGGTGAGTTTATCACTGATTACTCTTATTCAAAAAGACACAAAACAACAGGATCAAGACATTTCACAATTCAACAAGCATTTTAAAGCTTTAAAAACAGAAGCTTTATCACATCATAAAGAAACTTACAATGATCTGCACCTTAAAATTGATTCGTTGATTAAAGATTTTGATCACCTTGATATTAAACAAAAAGTATATCAGGAGCTCACTGAATTAGCTTTACAAAAGAACGATTCACATTTACTATATAAATATAATGGACTTTCTTTAAACCTTGCCAAAAAATATAAAGACACAATTGCAATAGGTCTAAGCCATTGGGATTATGCAGCTTTCTTTCTCAAGCATCAAAAGTATGGCGATGCGTTTAAGCATTATCAAAAGGCTCAAAAAGCTTTTTCTGAGAACAGACATCCTTATTACGAAGCTAAAATGTGGTACAATATGGCTTTTATCAAAGGCCGTCTTAAAGAATATACAGAAAGTGAAGCTTTTATTTACAAAGCACTTCCTTATTTACGCGATGCTCAAAAGCATAAGCAAGTTTACAGATGTTATACCCTTCTTTCTTTTATATACGAAGATTTAGAGGGTTTAGATGTCGCTATCAAATACTTATCCTTTGCCTTGGAAACAATACAAAATAAAGAGCTTCCGTATCTAGAAGCAGCAACTTTAAATAATTTAGGCTTGATTTATCACAAAAAGAAGAATTTCCAAAAAGCTCTAAATTATTTTAACGAAGCATTGTCCATAGATGATTTAAAACAAGTTAAACCAAGCCTCTATGCGAGATTATTAGATAACAGAGCATATACCAGTTTTACTTATGGCGAACAAAAGTATCAATCAGACTTTGAAAAGGCACTAGAAATCAGGAAAGCACTGAGCAATAAAGCAGGTGTGATTTTAAGCCAAATTCATTTAGCCGAAATCCATTGGAAGAGAAAAGACACGACTCAGGCGATACAGTATGCTAAAGAAGCCGTCAAAAGAGCACAAGATATAAACTTAAAAAGAGAACTCTTAAATGGCTTATTATTACTGGCTAAATTTGAACCTCATATGGCTGACCAACATATGAATACTTGGAAAGTTACCCATGATGAAATTGAGCATAAGTTAAGAAAGCAACGCCATAAAGTTGCTAAAGTTCAGTTTAAAACACAAGAAATTAAGGGAGAAGCTGATCGTTTGAAAATGCATAAACAACTATTAGTCTTAGCTTTAACATTGGGTGCATTACTCTCTTTGACATTTTATCTTTATATCAGGCAAAAAAATAAAATCAAAAGGATTAAATACCAACGCCGCCAAGAGTATCAACTTCAATTAAAAGAAGAAGAGGAAAGAAACCGAATTGCAGCAGATTTACACGACAGCATATTAGGAAAATTATTTGGATTAAGAATCCACTGGGGTTTACTCGACTTCAAGAATAGTCTTAATGCCGAAAATGAACATCGCAAGCATCTAAACACTTTAAGTCAATTAGAAAAAGACATTCGTGATGTAGCACATGATTTGAAAAAACAGAATAAAGACATTGATTTAGCTTCGCAATTAGAAAATATAGGTCGCGTCAAAAGCCAAGTAGGAGCTTTTGATTTAACTTATAAGGCACAAGATCAAGAGATAGGAAAAGACTTAACATTGTTTATTAAAAAGCACCTTCTAGCAATAACAGAAGAGGTGATGCAAAATGTGATAAAGCATGCCCAGGCAACACATGTTAGCATAGAAATAAAGAAAACTAAAGATACAATTCATCTGATCATCTCTGATGATGGAAAAGGCTTTAAGACTAAAAGAAGAAGGAAAGGAATTGGTCTTGATAATATGAAAAGAAGAGCAGAGCAAATCAATGCTAAGCTGAATATTAAAAGCAAGCCAGGTAAAGGGACTACTATTGTGATTAAGCTTAAAGAGTCTTGAATATGAACAAAATAAAAATTGATAAAATGACAAAAAATTATAATGTTTTATTGGTTGATGATCATCCCATCATAATTTCTGCCTATAAACAAGTTTTTAAAAAAGTAGAAAGCCAAAACTCAAATTTAAGCTTCAAAATTTATGAAGCCAACAGCTTTATTGATGCCCTGAATCATCTCAAGAGATTTAACCAAAAACGAAAACTGCATTTGCTTTTAGTTGATCTAAAACTCGCTCCAGCACCAAATCATAATTTATTGTCAGGTGAAGATCTGGCTCTGCAGGTGAAAGAAAGCTTTACTGAGGTTAAAATCATGATTGCGACAACCTATCATCATAATTATCGCATTCACAGTATTTTTAAAAGCTTAAACCCAGATGGTTTTTTAGTTAAAGGTGATATTGACGAAAAAGAAATCGAACATGCAATTCTAGACCTTTTAGAAGATACACCCTATTACAGTAAAACTGTCAGGAATGCTTTAAGGCAATATGTAAGTAATGATTTATTATTAGATCGCTTAGATAGGCAAATTTTATACGAGTTATCACAAGGCACAAAAACAAAAGACTTATCTAATATTTTACCCCTATCAAGTGCAGGCATCGACCGCAGAAAAAAAAGACTCAAAGAAATACTAGATGTTATTGAAAATGATGACAAAACGCTACTTCAAAAAGCAAAAGATTTAGGGTTTTTGTGAATAGAGGGGAGTGGTTAGTAGGTAGTAGGTAGTAGGTGAGAGGTGAGTCTTTATCTGTCATTCTGAAGGCACGAGTACGGGAGTGTCATTCAGAATCTCATGAATTGGAGACGAATCATTAATTGCCTCGAAGTCTTCATTTAACTCATGGGATTCTGATCCCGAGATTTCGGAAGATTCAGCATCTCTTGTCTCTTTTGTCATGCCGGATTTGATCTGGTATCAGGGTGACGAAATAAATAGTTAACTTAGACATCATGAAACGCTCCTATCACAATTATTCAGTTTATATCTTGACAAATAAGCAGCGTGGTACATTATATATCGGAATGACTGGTGGAATAGATGATCGTATAGAACGTCATAGACAAGGGAAAGGAAGCTTCTTTACAGCTAAATACAATTTGACAAAATTGGTTTATCAAGAAGATTTTCAATATGTTAATGATGCGATAGCGCGAGAAAAGCAATTGAAGAGCTGGCAACGAGACTGGAAAATCGAGTTAATTGAGAAGGATAATCCAGAGTGGAAAGATTTGTATAAGCCACTGAGGGGAGATTCTGAATAAATTTCTCCTATCGTCGAAATTTTTCAGAATGACAAAATAACCTTTGAATTGTCATGCTGAACAAATGCAGCCACAGGCGAAGTGCGATTCAGCATCTCTTTACAAGGTGAAGTTCTTTTCATTTTCTTTGCTCACCCAAAGAAAACGAAACAAAAGAAAAGGTGTCTTTTTTATAGGTGTTTTGTCTATCGACAAACCAGAAAACTCTCGTTAAAATACCTCCAAGGCTTCGGTATTTTTTAACGCTCAACTTTTCTTACACTTAAAAAAAGAAGACTGAAACCTGATGATTCAGTTTTAATTTAAGAATTGAAAGGCTTAAAGCATAGTGCTTGCAGTGAATCAACATATTCACGACTTGTTTGCCAAGCTATTTCTTATATTATTCCACTCACTAAATAATAATGATATGAGGTGTAAATCTTAAAGCAAATTCAAAATTCATAATTTAAGAGAACGGCCTACTTTTCATGTTTATTCAAAAACAATAAATCCCGAAGTCTCGGGAGCTGCAAGGGCTTAGGAGCAATGCGCTAGTGAAACGGTTCGCGTTGCGAAAAAGGTTTGTCATTCTGAAGACACGAGTACGGGAGTGTCATTCAGAATCTCATCAATTGGAGTAGGATCAGTTTTAAAATCTGATATCTTTATAAATCATGAGATTCTGAATAAATCTCTCCTATCGTCGAAATTTTTCAGAATGACAAAATAACCTTTGAATTGTCATGCTGAACAAATGCAGCCACAGGCGAAGTGCGATTCAGCATCTCATCTCCTTATTTGTCATTCTGAAGGCACGAGTACACGAAAAATTATAAACGATTACACGAAAAACTATTCACTCATCACTAGTCACGAATCACCACTCACTGATCACTGACAACTGAAAACAGATAACGGTAAACTGAAATCTAAAAACCTCTATTTAAGAAGGATTTTACCTCGTTTGCTTCTGAGATGACATTGTAATTTAGATGTTCATTCTAAAAGAATCAGCTCATGAAACTCGTATTTAAATTCAGCTACATTTTGCTCTGCAGAAGTTTCTTTATTGTCTTATTGATGTATGCAGGTCTTACAAAGCTCTTAGAGGTCGATTTGTTTTATGACAATTTATACAATTCACCCCTGCTACCAAAATCTGAGTCACTGCTTTTCATTCTTACTTGGGCAATACCACTTATCGAAATCATGATAGCAATCGCCTTATGTTTCAAAGACTTTAATACACAAGCGCTTATTAGCATCATCTCGTTATTAGCTGTTTACTCAATTTATATCGCAGCGATTTTATGGTTAGCCCCATATCAACCCTGCTCATGTGGAGGCGTGATAAGTGCGTTAAGCTGGAAAGGACACTTTGTTCTCAATATTTCGAGTATAGTACTCGCTTTAAGTTGTTTATGGCTGCATTTAAAAAAGATTAAAAAATAAAATAGATAAGTTGAAAAGAAATTTTGTTGCGCAACAAATCAGGGAAAGCTGAAAACCTGTAAAAAAGAGTAAGCTTAATATTTAAATTTTATGTTATGAAACGTTTATTAAAGGTAGTGCCATTAATGGCACTAGTATTAACGGTTGGTTTTGCATTTGCAAACAAAGAACATGCACAATCAGCAGGCTGGGTTGAACTCAATGGGACAGCACAGCAACTACAAAGTAAGCCTTGTGTTAGCCCAACGAATGATTTGTGTAAAGTGATTTTCGCAAGCGATCCTAATTCACAAGAACACCAGGTTTATATGGACGAGAACTTAAGCATTCCTATGCGTAATGGAAGTACAGAAGCTTATATTATTAATGATTAATTAAAAATGAAAGCCCTTTGAAAAATAGCTCAAAGGGCTGTTTTATTAGATCTCTGAATAATCGTTTTTAGCAAAAAACTTAACTAGATTTTCATCTTTAAAATAGAGCTGACACATTTCTAAAATATCATCAGTGTTAATTGATTTAATGATCTTATCAACCTGTTTTTGCTCCACAATCGGAATATGATATCGATAATGTTCATAGAGTGCCGCTTGTGTGCTCTTATTTTGATTTCTTTTCTTTTGACTGTATTTTGGAATGACATGAGAGTTTACAATACTTTTGAAAAGAGATTCATTTATTTTTTGTGTTTTTAAATGATGAGTGATCTTTTTTAAATCATTCTTAATTTTTGACAAATCTTCTTGACTACAGCTTAAGATTAAGTTTATTGAATTCGTTTTGTTTGTTCTGTTAATCTGTTTCCTTGCAGCAGATAGGTATATCGCCCTCTTATCTTTAAAGCGTAGCTCCCTGAGTCTATTATGAACCAACTTTTCAATAATTTTTAAAATCACCTCATCTTTTAAGCTTAATGCACTTCCAGTTTCTCTCGTGTATTTATAGAAGAGATGAACATTTTGAATTGCTTGTTTAGGTGTATAAACAATTTCTAATGGCTTTCCTTTAAGATAAGTGTTTGCATCAACATTGCCTTTATGCATTGCTTTTTTATTGTTTGGTATGGCGCTCAAATACTTATTGACTAATGGTAAAATATTATCTTTTTTAAAATTCCCTGTGATAATAAATGTAAAGTCCTGCGTATTTTGCATGAGTTTACTATAGGCTTTATATGCAATATCTAAATCAGTTTCATCTACACCTAGATATCGATATGTCCCTTGAGGTTTAAACAATCGATTTTCAGTAAGTTTATTAATATGATAATAAAAATCTGACTTTGGGTTTGTATCAGTTTTTTTAAGAAATTTCTTCTTTTCCTCTTTTTTCCAATCTAAATATGCAGACTTATCATAACGTGGGGCAGACATATAAAGATACACGAGCTGCAAAGCTAGCTTTAAGTCTTTGAGTTTGAAGTTTCCTTTTATGCCTGATTCATGCGCGCTTATATAGGGTATGAAGCCATAAGGTATACTTGTTTCTTTGAGTTGCTTTTTTAGGTCAAATTTATCAAGTTTACCAATGCCTGAGTGCCTAACGATATCACTCGCAAATATAACTGAATGGAAGTTTTCTTCACTAAACGAAGAAACGCCATTAGGGCTAAAACCGTGCAGCATAATATCATCTTGATATCTTCCTTTTTCTGGTTGATAGGCTTTAATAATGAGCTTTATACCATTCTTAAGAATAATTTTTTCAGTCCCAAAGTCATTTAAATCTTCATATTGATATTCGGGCTGAGGTAATAGGTCTTCTTGTTTTATTTGGTCGGCTATCCTTAAATCTTGATTCTTACTTGATATATTGATGCTATCAGTTGGTGACTCTTGTACCCATCTTCTGATCTGCGCCTCTGAAAATGGGAATTTATCTTTTGAGGGGTTAATGACAGCAATATCCTCAGGTTGTTTTTGTAAGTTTCTCCTCACAAAAGTATTGAATTCCTCTAAAGTAAGTTCTTTCAAAAATGACGTATTGACTTTTAGAGACAAGTCATTAAAATCAATGTCTTCAACAAAATGTCGTTTAAACTTGTGCAGCCAGTAAAATGTGTTGGTACTGTCCTTCTTTTTTAAACGATTAATATACTTCTCTTTAGAATTTTCAAATTCATCCTTAGTAAATCCTGATTCAAATATCCGGTTTAAAATTGAAAATGCTTTTTGGATACTTTGTTTTGAATCCTTTTCTTCAGTTTTAACCTTAATCAGGTGAGTGTAGGGGATGTCAATAGAAGGTTGGATATTGAAATTGTAAGAAATATGATAAGCCAATAAGCTTTTATGAAGACTTTTATTGATTAGATCATACATCATATTTTCGAGAAGCTCATCTTTAATAATTGAATTCTCATACTTCTCTTGCGTATCTCTAATATAAAAATGAAAGCTTGTATAAGTTTCTAGCTGGTGTGTCTGATTAATAGAATTATTTATAAGCATAAATTGAGGTGCTCTATCAAAATAATCTTGTTTGATGTCTGTCAGATGTATTTTACTTTTATTTTTTATAAGACCATTAAAGCGCGTTTGAATCTGATTTTCTAACTGATCCAAGTTTTTAATATGCCCTACAACTGTCAGCGCCATTAAGTCTGGCCTGTACCATTCTTTATAAAAATCCTTTAAATTTATAATTTTAAAATTATAAATGTAATCGCGATACTCACTAGGTTTCTTTAATCCTTTATAGGTATTGGAAAAGGTACTGGCTATTTTTAATAAGTTGTAAGTCTTTCCAGCTCCTCTAAAAAGGTGCTCTTCGTAAAAAGCACCTCTTTCTCCATCAATATCTTTTTTATTAAATCTAATCTCACCAGACGCAATATCTTTAAAGAATAGCAAACTTGTATCTGATGCTAATTTGTTATGCGAAGGAAAATTAAATGAATATTCTGTATGCTTGGCTCCAGTTACTCCATTCAGCCCCATTTCCAGCAAGTTTAAAAGCTCCGTATTGCTGATAATCGATTCAAAGTTTTTAGTTCTTTGAAAAGGCATATGCTCTAAAAAATGAGCCATCTCATATTGCTCTTTAGTTTGATTATTATCACCTGCCTTGACTATTAAACTCGTAGATATTTTAGCATCAGAATTAGGTATATTTTTGATATAATATTGAAATCCATTTGTAAGCTGACCATATCGCGTATTCTCATCTAAATAAGTTGTTGATTGGTTCTGGCTATATGATAGATGAGTTATCATCCAAAAGCATATCATCATAGATGCTAAATACTTTGTTTGAACTCTAAAGATTTTAGTAAGCATCATTTTGATTGAGTTTTGGATTTTTAAGTATTTCGTTTTCAGGTATAGGAAACCATCTGTGCTCTGGTTGCCATACAGTATTTGGTTTATCATTTAGTATAGAGGCTTGATCAAAGCGTTGCAAATCAAACCAACGATGTCCCCATTCAGCAAAGAGTTCCTTTCTGCGCTCAAGCAATATCTCTTTAAGTAAAGCTTGCTGGCTGATGCTTGGCTGTGTTACACTCAAAAGTGGCAAGCCAGCTCTTTGCTTAATCATGTCTAAATCAGCTATGGCGCCTTGCAGCTTGTTTTGCTGGGCTCTTGCTTCGGCACGGATGAGGTATTGCTCTGCTAAACGCATCACCATAGAGTACTCTTCAATCTCACCGCCTGAAAAATCAAAAGCGATTTTATATTTATAAGAATAATAAGAGCTAACACCTTCTTGTGTATACTCTCCAATCCATTTGTCATATCTTAGATCAGGAGAGGTTTCCCATATCTCCATAAAGTCTTTTGAGAGTATAACGGGGGTGTTCATTGTAGGGTCGTAAATGAATATGCTACCTTCACGTGTATGTGTTAAAGTGCTGCCCCATCCTATAGGCGATATTTGCCAAATGGCTTCCCTGCTGTTGGCTAAAAAAACCTCCTCATGACCTAACAACTCATAAAGGGAAGCCTGGCTAATTAATTTGTCGCTATAATTTTCTGCTTTTTCCCAATCTTCTACATATAGATATACTTTTGCTAAAAGTGCATTTGCAGCAGCTTTATTAGGTCTTGCTCTGTTGTTTTCTAGGTAATTTTCATCTAATAAGTCAAGAGCGTCTAATAAATCATCAATGATTTTTTCAATGATATCTGCTTGTTTATTTTGACTTGCAGTGGCGTTTATTCGGTAATCTGTGCCTAAGATTAAAGGAACTTCATTATAAAGATTAGTCAGATAGAAATAAGTAAAAGCTCTCACAAATTTTGCTTCACCCTCCAGGCTTTTTCTGTTTTCATCAGATATTGATTCTGAATTCTCCAGACCTTCTAAAAGTGAGTTTGTCATATAAATAACATTATAGGCTCCTGCCCATAATTCTAAATTATAATTGTTGAGAGCTGTGATATTGTTTTGGTTAAACTCTCTCATGTCTTCATTGTTCGTCGTGAGCTTAAAGTTATCTGAAGAAATCCCCGCTAAAAAAGTTACAGAGTGGTTGCCCCCATTGGCAAAACTTGTATTAAACAACTGGTTATATATGCCAGTCATGGCACTTCTCGCTATTTTATCGTTGTTAAATACTGTTTCTCTCGTCACTTTATGATCAGGAAGGTCGACTTCAACAAAATCTTCGCAAGAGCTACTTATAGCAAGGATGAATAATAAAAATGTATATTTAAAAGTATTCATGTTTTCTATTTTTTAAAATGTTAATTGTAATCCTCCTGTTAAGCTTTGTAAAGAAGGGAGGGCTTTACTACCAGGTGATTGCGGATCTAAACCTTCATAATCGGTGATCGTCAAAAGGTTTTGCGCATGAACGAATAACTTAAATTGACTCAATCCTATGTTTTTGGTGAAATCATTAGATATCTCATAACCAAGGCTTAAGGTTTTAAGACGTATAAAGGACGCATCTGTAATAGAGAAATCACTGTTATAAGCATAACGATTAAAGGCTAAAAAAGCATTAATTGATTGAGATGGAGCTTGCAAATCTTCAGGCGAAGAGCTCCCATATTCTGTGACGCTCTTTAAGTTATTCCCAAGACGACCAGGAGGTAATGAAGAGGTCTTTCTTCCATTCTGCTTCACAAATTCAAATAAGAAGCTCAATGAAAAATTCTTGTAATTGAGTTTATTATAGACGCCACCAAAAAACTTTCTTCCTAAATTTTTAGTAATCAACCTATCATCGTAATCATAACTTCCATCTTCGTTAACATCCTTAACTGTGTAGTAGCCTGTGTCTGGATCCACGCCCTCAAATTCATATAGAATATCTAAACTTAAAGCCTCTCCCACACGGTATGTGTTTGCATATGCTGTTTCTTCAATATCAGGAAAAGCAACGAGCTTACTACTTGGTATTGTCATGTTTAATGATGTATTCCATTGAAATGATTGTTTCTGAAATACTTTTGCTGAGAGTCCAAGTTCCCAACCCTTGTTTTCAACTGTGGCAGGCAAGTTAGCTTCTACCTTGGAGAAACCGGTAATTGCAGGTAAAGGATAACCAACCAACTGATTTGAAGACCTGTTTCTGTACCATGCTATTTCAGTGTGTATGCGATTGTTTAAAAAGCTTAGCTCTAAAGCAGCTTCAAGTTTTTTATTGGTTTCCCAAGAAAAATCATTGTTGGTGAGTTGTGTCGGGTAAAGACCATCAGGGCCAGGCGTTGCTTCATAAGCGTCTAAGTATCTATAATCTCCGATCTGGTCATTTCCGGTTGTCCCATAACTTCCTCTTATTTTTCCAAAAGACAACCAGTTGAGATGCTTATCAAAAAAGTTCTCTTCTGTAAAGATCCATGCGGCACCAATGGCACCAAAATTGGCAAAACGTTTATCAGGTCCAAAACGAGAAGAGCCATCACGCCTGCCTGTCAGGTTTAAATAATATTTTTCTTTCCAATCATAAGCTAGACGTGCAAAAATTGCACTGTATTTATAAGTTAAATCCCTGTCTTTTATAATCGAGACTTGATCAGCAGCTTCCAAATTCCCTATGAGATTTCTGTCTATATAACCTCTTCCAGAAATCGTTAAACTTGTATTCTTGTTTTCCTGAAATGTTGCCCCTACAATCGTGTTAAAGTGATGCTGTCCCCAAGTTTTACGATAATGTATTTGAGGTTCTACAATCCATGAATTTCTTCTGATGTCGCTATATTGTGATCGATTTGTCACCCTATCCCACATGTCAGGATCATAAGATTCAATGGGCGTTTGTATATTCTCTTCACTTGTCAGATGAGTGTAACCAAAACTTGATTTTAAACTTAGTGAAGGGGTCAGCCTGTAGGTAAGCCCTAAATTACTGATTAAGTTATTCGTGCTTAGCTTGCCTTCATTTTGTAATGTTGCTAAGGGGTTAGACCATGTTGAATCTTCCCAGTTCAGGCTTCCATCATCATTATAAAGTCGTGGCGCGTTGGGTGCTAAAGATAAAGCTGTACTGACAAATGTACTGCTGTTAAAAAGATCATTATCATCTAATCCATAGTTTGCGCTGAGGTTGAGTTTAAATTTTTTATCTTTTGATTGATGATTTAGATTAAGGTTAAATGTCTTTTTTTCATAAGAAAAGTCACCAGGGAATACCGTTCCTTGCTTCTGATATGAAGCGCCGATAATATAAGAGGTTGTTTCATTTGCGTTTGAAATATTAAAACTAGCACTTCTTAATTCAGCCGTCTTTCCAAATAATTCTTTTTGCCAATCTGTATAGCGATTTTCATCCCACAGCACAAGATCAAACGCATTATACGCATTAGGCTCTACACCGTCGTTTTCAAAAGCTTGCTTTCTAATCTTTAAATATTGCTGAGTGTTTAGAAGATTTAAAAAGTTATCAACTCTACTCATCCCAGTATATAGCTTAGTACTGACTTTGATGCCTTGATTTTTTTGACCCGATTTTGTTGTAATAAGGACCACGCCATTAGCACCTCTTGATCCATATATGGCCGTCGCATCTGCATCTTTTAAAACTTCAATGCTTTCAATATTAGTAAGGTCTAAGGTGTTTAAAGGGTCAACGCCTGCACCTTCAAAAAGTTGGATTTGGCTATCTATAGGACTAGAGTTAATCGGCATTCCATCAATAATATATAAAGGTAAATTGCCATTATCATCAAAGTTTGTTCTTAAACTACTTTGGCCTCTTATTCTAATAGTTGGGGCTGCACCTGGGACGCCTGTGCTTTGCACCACTTCAACTCCTGCCATACGTCCTTGCAAAGCTTCTATAGGGTTTGTGACAGGCTGCAATTCGATGTCTTCAGATGTTACTTTTTCAATGCTGCCTGTGCGTTCTCTGTCTTTTACACGGTAATACCCCGCATTGATCACCACTTCATCCAAGGCTTCGGTGCTAGGGGAGAGTTGTACATTAATAAGCTTGCGATTATTGACCGCTATTGTTTGTGCTTGATAGCCTAAGTAGGTAAAAGATAAACGATCATTACCAGTGACCTCGATGTTGTAGTTTCCGTCAAAATCGGTGGTGGCGCCATTCGTTGTATTGATGCGTTGTATATGTACGCCAGGGATGGCTTGCCCTGTTGTGTCGGTCACCTGACCGCTCAATTTGTAGGTGTTTTGTGCCTTTGCTGTTGTTGTACTGAAGAAAATCAAAAGCAATATCAGGCCAAACCCACACTGGTGGGTGTAAAAATATTTCATAACTTTGTATGTGTTTTTAGTTAAACTAGGTTTTAATAAAAGCGCATTTGCCTTCCCGTGGTCTGCAAACTATAGGGGAGGTTTTTTGCTTTTAGATGTAATGCACATTGTGCTTAAAGAGCTATTGAATAAGACTTAAGCCTGTGATTGTATGCATAACATGAGTTTGTTAAGTGTCATTGATGGGCGATTGTTTTAAAGAAGTTATTTTTTAATAATAAACGCCATAAAAAGGGCGTGAAAGCTCAACCTACCGAACATGGGGTACTGGCATACCTTACCACGATAAGTGAGCTCACGCCCGGGTCGTGAGCTATATTACTTATCCTCTCGTGGTTTTAAAAACGCCAGTTTTCTGTTCGAGACTCAAAGCAATAGCTTCTATGTTTTTATTTTAAGAAGTACTGCAAATATATTAATTGGACAAATATAACAAAAATATTAATATGTAGGTTTTTTTACCTACAATATTTTTTGATGTTATCCTCAAATTGCTAAAAAGCTTACTATAATGGCAATCAAAGAGAATAATAAGAACTTGCTTTTACTTACGGGAAAACGAATAAAACACTTAAGAAAAGAGCAAGGTTTAAGTCTAAGGAAACTAGCCCAGAGATGTGATGTGGATTTTAGCGATATAAATAAAATTGAAAAAGGAGAACGTAATATGCAGATGACGACTCTTTTTGAACTAGCAAAAGGCTTAGAAGTCCATCCCCGAGATTTGTTTGATTTTGAGATGGAGAGGGAGTAAAAGTGTTTGTTTAAAACAATTAATTCTTAATACACTTATACTTACTCAACCAAAATAAAATAGTGTTAATAGCTATAGCATACAAATATAAGTCAATTAAGTTAGCTATTTTTACCTACAATGTTAGCTACAGTTTTTTTAAAGTACTAATTTGTCTAAATTTTTCAGTCATTGCTGAAAAATATTTTATATTTATGATGTATGGAAAATGTTAAAGAGTTATATAAAACCGTTGAGCATAATATGAAAAAGCGTAAAACAATATTTAAAACTGACTTTCTATTACCAAAAAATAACTTTTTTGTAGGATTGGGAAGTGTTTTAAATATCGCGGGGTCTTATTTTGATTATAACTATTCTAAATCAGCGGCAGAAGCAGATCGCAAAGCTTTAGTTTCAGATTGGGCGAATGTTGGTGATGATTTCAAGTCAGCAAAGGAAGTCTTTGAAAAAAAGAATTCCAATAAACTTTGCTTAAAATAACTTTAAATTGAGCAATAAACAACAAAATAATAAGCCATCGAAAGTAAAAATTCCTGAAGAATTACAGGAGCTAGAGGAAGAACTTAAAAATATTAATCCAAAAATTTTTGATGGCTTACCAAAGAACAAAAACTTGAAATTTTAAAAAGCTTATCTTTTACTTTAATACAAGAAAAATCTCATTCAGGCCCTCTGCCAGATGCAGAAACACTTGTTAGATATGATTCCGTTATACCAGAAGGAGCATATCGAATTATGAAAATGGCTGAAAATCAACAAAATCATAGAATTTCTATAGAAAGTAAATTAGTTGCAAGTCAATCAGCTCAAAGTAAATTAGGACAAGTTTTTGGATTGATTATTGGATTGTCAGGAATAGGATGTGGAACTTATCTTGCTTCAATAGGGCAAGATATCGTTGGAGGCATAATAGCTGGGGGAACAGTTGTTAGTTTAGTTTCAGTCTTTGTTTTAGGGAAAAAATCTCAAAAAAAGAACAACGAAGATTAAGTAAACACTAGCAAACTAGCACTCAATTTTCTATAGATATTTGAACTAGCAAAAGGCTTGGAAGTCCATCCCCGAGATTTGTTTGATTTTGAGATGGAGTGATTGGTGATTAGTAGTGAGAACTTAGTAATTCAAAATTTTGAATTTTAAATTCTAAATTTAAAAAGCCTAAAACCTACAGCCTACCGTCATAAGCAAAAAAACGATTTCACGAATCAACAAATTCATGATTTGTTTGCCAGGCTATTTCTTATATTATTCCACTCACTAAATAATAATGATAATAGGTATAAATCTTAAAACAAATTCAAAATTTATAATTCAAGAGAACGGCCTATTTTTTATGTTTTTTAGAAAACTAGAAAGCGTTGAAGAGAGGCAGAGGGAGCAATGCGCGAGTGAAACGGTTCGCGTTGCGGGGGCAGAGATGCTTTCATTGCTTTTCTAAAACAGAAAAATAAGCCTAGACTTTTTTCTTTCTTTTTTGGGCGATGCAAAAAAGGAAAAGGATATTAAAAGAAGTCGAATCATTATATTAAGCACGAAATAGAAACCGAAAGATAGACTTTGAATTGAGAGGGCTATGGAAAAGAAGGGAGAGCATTAATTGAAAACGAATTCATTAATAATTGATCAACCAATCTTTAAACTGTCATGCTGAACAAATGCCGCCATAGGCGAAGTGCGATTCAGCATCTCATCTCTACATCTGTCATTCTGAAGACACGAGTACGGGAGTGTCATTCAGAATCCCACCAATTGGAGACGAATCAATAATTGCATCGAAGTCTTCCTTTAAATCATTATTGAATATTACATAGTGATTTCTTTCATTTTTTCCATTGATGAAAAAACGAAACATCCCGAATAGGTCGGGACTAACGAAAAAAGAGGAGGAAATTTTTGCTTCGTTCCTCTACGCAAAACCCCTGATGTCTTTTTCGCTACATGCTTATGACTACGTCAAGCACTTCCGCGAAAGCCACAGGTATTTCTTGAAATTAGTCAGTTACTTTCATAATTCATTTCCGTTGAGTTGAGCTATGACAAACTTCTTAGCAGGGATAAGAGTAATTCAAAATTTTTAATTCAAAATTCATAATTGAAGAGAACGGCCTACCGCCTAAAGCTTATAGTCTATAGCAATTTCACAAATCACCAATCACGAAAAACCGAATCAATCCCGAAGGATCGGGACAAACGAATCAGCAAATTAACGAATCACCGAATCCACGAATACACGAATAACTCGGGACTAACAAATCATGAGATTCTGAATAAATATCTCCTATCGTCGATATTTTCCAGAATGACAAAACATGATCTGCTGAATATATTTCTTTCATTTTTTCTTGATAAAAAACGAAGCAATCCCGAATAAGTCGGGACAAGAATAACAAAAGGAAATTTTCACTTCACTATCGTTTCGTGAAACCGCTGCTCAAACTGCGTTTCATGCTCTTTTTTGCTACCGCAAAACGCACTTCCACTTGTTTGACAGACTATTTCTGATATTATTCCAATCACTAAACAATAATGATAAGAGGTATAAATCTTAAAGCAAATTCAAAATTCATAATTTAAGAGAACGGCCTATTTTTTATGTTTTTTAGGAAACTAGAAAGCTTTGAAGAAAGGCAGAGGGAGCAATGCGCGAGTGAAACGGTTCGCGTTGCGGTGGAAGAGATGCTTTCGTTGCTTTTCTAAAACAGAAAAATCAGCCTAGTCCCGACCCTTCGGGGTGCTTCTTTTCGGCAATGGAAAAGAAGAGGGAATATCAATAGAAGTTCCCTTCATTTTTTCTTGATAAAAAACGAAGCAATCCCGAATAAGTCGGGACAAGAATAACAAAAGGAAATTTTCACTTCACTATCGTTTTGTGAAACCGCTGTTCAAACTGTGCTACATGCTCTTTTTTGCGAAAATGCAAAACGCACTTCCGCTTGTTTGACAGACTATTTCTGATATTATTCCAATCACTAAACAATAATGATAAGAGGTATAAATCTTAAAGCAAATTCAAAATTTATAATTCAAGAGAACGGCCTATTTTTTATGTTTTTTAGAAAACTAGAAAGCTTTGAAGAAAGGCAGAGGGAGCAATGCGCGAGTGAAACGGTTCGCGTTGCGGTGGAAGAGATGCTTTCGTTGCTTTTCTAAAACAGAAAAATCAGCCTAGTCCCGACCCTTCGGGGTGCTTCTTTTCGGCAATGGAAAAGAAGAGAGAATATCAATAGAAGTTCTTTTCATTTTGCCTTGACGCAATCCCGAAGGATCGGGAGAAACAATCCCGAACCATCGGGACAAGATTAATTTTAGGAAATTTTTACTTCGTTACTCTTCGCAAAACCCTTGTTGTCTTTTTCGCTTCATGCTTATGACTTCGTCAAGCACTTTCGCGAAAGCCACAGGTATTTCTTGAAATTAGTCGGTTGAGTTACATTGAGGCTTTAGAGTTAAATAAAACCGATTCACGAAAAAACGAATACACGAATACACGAATTTACGAATAGTCGAATAACCGATTATACGATTTCACGAATCCACGAATCCACGATTTTATCCCGAATAACTCGGGACTAACAAAGCATGAGATTCTGATCCCGACCCTTCGGGGCAGAATGACAGATATTTTGCTAGTCACCATTCACGAATCACAAGTCACAGAATAACTGACAACAGATAACCTATTAAATGTATTCCCTTCATTTTTTCTTGATAAAAAACGAAGCAAAAAATCAAGAATAAAATGAGGAAATTTTCACTTCACTATCGTTTCGTGAAACCGCTGTTCAAACTGCGCTTCATGCTCTTTTTTGCGAAAATGCAAAACGCACTTCCGCTTGTTTGACAGACTATTTCTTATATTATTCCTCTCACTAAACAATAATGATATGAGGTTTAAAACATACCGCCTAAAGCCTAAAGCTTATAGCCTAAAGCAATTTCACGAAAACCGAATTACTAGTTATAAATCACGAATACACGAATAAACGAATACACGAAAAACTATAAACGATCAACTAACAACTGATAACCGACAACGGATAACCGAAAAACCGCTCTATGCTCTATGCCGTATGCCTAAAGCTTATAGCCTAAAGCAATTTCACGAAAACCGAATTACTAGTTATAAATCACGAATACACGAATAAACGAATACACGAAAAACTATAAACGATCAACTAACAACTGATAACCGACAACGGATAACCGAAAAACCGCTCTATGCTCTATGCCGTATGCCTAAAGCTTATAGCCTAAAGCAATTTCACGAAAACCGAATTACTAGTTATAAATCACGAATACACGAATAAACGAATACACGAAAAACTATAAACGATCAACTGATAACTGATAACCGATAACCGATAACCGATAACTGACAACTACTCCACAAAAACACTTATAGAAGCCGTTTTTTCTTTTTGCCCTAAATACCCAAACCAGACTAGAGGAGGAGACGTGCCTTGCCAAACTTCCGGGATTTTAAAGTCTGCTTGTTCATCGTTTCGTAATGCTAAGTTGGCCTTGAAATAAAATTGATGAAGCTGAGGTTGATAAAGCACAACAAACAATTCATCATCAGCCTGTGCAAGTGCTTGATCTTTTTCCGATGTCCATGTGACACTTCGTGTGAAGCTATCGACTTCAATTATATTAAGATGAGCAGGAGGGCGTATCATTCCGTAACTCATGAGGGCTTTAGAGAGGTTGATAGAAAATTGTTGGTTATTTTCAGAAATGGCATGCTTAAGATAATAAGATTTAATAAGGTGATAAGTTGCTTTTTTCTGATTAATCGGGAAATAGGTTTGATTTAAAATAAAGCTCGCAGCATTTAAAAAATGCATCACGCATTTCATTTTCTGACGCTGACGAAGCTGCAATTGCGTTGCAGGTTTTTTGGTTGGTCTCGGAGCGCTACTGACGTAATTCCCATATTTACTTTTTTTGAAAACTAAGTTTCCAGCCTTTCCAGATATTGTCCCTATGCTATTGTGTATGATTTGTGCCATGGTATTTAGTTTTGATTTAAAAATACAGCAGTATCTCCAAGCTCAAGCGAGGTCTTTCACATGCAGATTGTAGTGATGAAGTATACTTAGCGCGTTGTTCCTTCGATCAAAGAACGTTGTTTCCTTGATATCACAGGACTTTATCGAGCAAAGATCGAGCAAGCATCGAGTCAATAGCGAGTTAACCTTGCTTATACCTGAGGGTGATATGGAGTATCATGCCAGTATCTATGGAATTAAGCACTGTATTTAGACAGCTGATTTACTGTCATGCTGAACAAATGCAGCCACAGGCGAAGTGCGATTCAGTATCTCATTTCCATATCTGTCATTCTGAAGACACGAGTACGGGAGTGTCATTCAGAATCTCATCAATTGAAGTTCCTTTCATTTTGCCTTGACGCAAAACGAAACAAAAAGTCAAGACTAATTTCAGGAAATTTTTGCTTCGCTGCTCTACGCAAAATCCCTGATGCCTTTTTCGCTACATGCTTATGACTACGTCAAGCACTTTCGCGAAAGCCACAGGTATTTCTTTAAATTAGTCGGTTGAGTTGCGTTGTGATTTTAAAGATTTACTGAGTAAAGAAAGACCAACGAAAATCGAATCACGATTCACAAATCACGATTCACTGAGAAACCAATAAACGAAATTTTTCGTATCATTGCAAAACCAATTTATGACCTAACTCATGTCTCAAGAACCTCTTGTATCTATTATTATTCCGACTTTTAACAGGGCTCACCTGATTGGGGAAACCTTGGATTCTGTGTTGGCGCAAACCTACCAAAACTGGGAGTGTATTGTCGTTGATGATGGCAGTACGGATGACACAGATGCCGTGATGAAAACTTACTGTGATAAGGACGCACGCTTTAAATATTACCACCGCCCAGATGAACATTTACCAGGTGGCAATGGCGCCAGAAATTATGGTTTTAAGATGAGTCAGGGGGAATATATCAATTGGTTTGACTCGGATGATTTGATGCATAAAGAAAAGTTAAAACATCAGATGTATGCAATACAATCATCAAAGGGTGATTTGTGTATATGTTATACTAAAATATTTGGAGATACTGATGAGGATTTTGATAGATTAAATACCAAATCATTATATTCAGAAAATCCTTTTGTTAGTTTTGTTAAGAGAGAAATAGTGTTTAGGACTCAAGCCCCTCTCATAAAAAGAAAGCTAATTAATAAATATAAATTAGTTTTTGATGAAGAATTAAAGGCTTCTCAAGAATGGGAATTTTTTTCTAGATTACTTTTTTACAATAATACTTTCCATATTATAGATGAAGAACTTGTTTACTATAGGAGGCATGATGGATCTATATCATCACAAACTTCAGCAGAAAAACTTAAACACTACTACATGGCTAAGCTTAAAGTGTTTAGAATGATTAAAGGCTCTGAGTATGAAACATTGCTTAACTCTTTTTTTGTAAATACATTTAATTCTTTTTTTAGAAGATTTCTTTTTATGAAAAGTTATAAATATGCAAAACACTCTCTTGACCATGAAATAAGAAAATATTCTGGATTTTATTATTACTTAAAGGCAAGTCTTATTTATCAAGTTTTTAAGTTTTTTGGTAAAGGCTATTATTTACGAAAATTTTTATGATGGAATTTGATACTATTGTTTTTGTAATTGCATTTGATAAACCTGATTATACATCTAAGGTCATGGATTGTTTCATAGCTTCTAAAAATATAAGTAATACTAAACTTGTGCTTGTTGATAATTCTGATTTTGAATGTCTAGTAGATAAGTATTACTTTAAAAGACCTGATGTTGTACATTTTAAAACTCAATTTAAAAATAAATCTAAAGCTCTTAATCAAGCTGTTAAGGCCTTTTGTAAACAAAACAATGATTTTATAATCAGTTTAGATAATGATGTCGAATTTGATCAGTTTTTTTTAAAAAAATATATCGACAGTGCTAAATTAAAAGGTTTAAAATATTACTTCGGAACAAGTTTCATTGTTAAAAATAAACCCAAAATTATCAATCAATCAACATATCGTTTTTTACAAGGTTCCCAAAAAGGAAAAACTGATCAAGATTTTAAAAAAAATAAAATGTTTTTAGGCTTTTCATACGCTTTTTTTAAAAAACAGTGGCTTCAAGTTGGTGGTTTTGATGAAAGATTTGGACCAGGATCCAGTATGGGTTTAAGTGGTGATGAATCTATTTTTCAGAAAAAACTAATTTTTGCTGGTTTTAAGCCTTTTTTAATAGAAAGCAATCCTATTGTGCATAAACCTTTAAACTCATCATATCGAAAAGAGAGAGTTTTGAAAAGAGTTAAGCAAAACGGATTAACCCATGGTTTCCAAAAAATCATAGAAAGTAAGCCAGAGTATTTCAAAAGATTATTAGGTTTATTGTGGATAAATTGTAAATTACTGATAATGTTCAAATTTTATGATTTACATGTCCAACTAAAATATTTGAGTGGCTATCTAAATTCATTGATTATTTACATTAAAATTGAAGATAAATCTTCTATATATCAAAATATTAAAAAACTTTGAATGAAAATACTCATAATTTCATCTGAAATTGTCAAAAATAAATATTCCGCAAGTATTCGAACGTCCAAGGCGATTCAAAAAATATCTAGGGAGCATGAGGTTGATATCTTAACTGAACCCATGACGGTATGGGATTTTGAGCATCAAGCCAAGAATATTTATATATCAGATTATAAAATTCCAAATTCCAAAAAACTATCTTTTAAAGAAAAGTTAGCTAGTAAATTTTTGAAAATTAGTTTAAGGCATCAAGCGCGTGAAAGGCAACTACGCAAAAAATTAAAATCTATTTCTTATGATGAATACGATTTTATTATCGCTTTTGGTGGAGGCGGATTTTTTGAACCCTTAATTGTGCTGTCAGAATTAAAGACCAAAGCGACACGAATTGGCTTTATTCATGATCCATATCCGGGGGATGTTTTTCCAGAACCTTACAAATCAGATTCAACAAAACACAGCTTAAAAATTAGACATCAATTAAAGGATGTGTTTACCAAACTAGACAAATTGGCATTCCCTTCAAAATTGTTAGGCACATGGATGGATGGATACTATGAATTTGGTCAAAGTAAAATATTAGAATTACCACATTTATTACCAACAATTGAACTAGATAGAGATGCAAAAGATGAAGCGAGCATTTTTTTGAAATCATATAATCTAAAACCAAAAAAATTCTATTTTCACGCAGGCACTTTGTTAAAGCATAGACCTGTAGAAGAGATCATCAAGCAATTTAAGAAATTGAAGAATGAGGATCTTGTTGAGAAAGATTTTAAACTTCTTTTTATTGGTAGCGTAAATTATGACATACAAAACACTGATGAAGATGTTATCATCATCAAACAAAGACAGCCTTTAGCTCTGATTAATGCTATTTCAAGTCAAGCTAAAGCTTTAATGATTATTGAACACATCGCTGATATTAGTCCATTTTTACCTGGCAAAGTACCAGAATACATTGCCCATGAAAAACCAATTATGCATTTTGGACCTAGAAACTCCGAGACTTGCCGAATCGTTGAACCATTTGTGGAAATATCTAATTTTAGCGCAGCTTTAGACCAACCCGAACAAATATCTATTTTGTTAAAAAACGGTGGTGTGAACTTGTCTGAAAATAAAAATATTGTCAATCATTTTAAAATTGATAATTTTATAACACAAATAAAAGCTATTGTAAATGGAAGATAATGTGGAAGTCATTTTGATTTATCGTCAAGACCCATTGCCTTATCATAGTATTGGAAGTCGAACAGAACTTTACAAACGCTATATTGAAAGTGAAAACCATCTTATAGACCATATCATCTGTCCAAAACCAAAAATTGAACCATTTAAAAATTTAAAATATCATTACATAAAATCCAATCCGAATTTAAAGAATAAAATACTATCAAAAGTTAAAAATACAAATACCATAGCAGATATTGTCCTAAGTATTGTAAAACCTAAAACAAAATACATTGTAAAAATTATTGATGATACAGGACTAGTTGTAGATTTTTACAAATTATACCAAACTGGAAAATTGAATAAAAACCAAGTCAAAATTATATTTTTTTATCACGGTTTCGAGCTCATGTTAAATGGCATAAAAGAAAAAAGCTTTATAGAAAGTGTTAGCCATGTGGTTTATTTGACAAACTTATCTTATCAATACAATAAATCAAAGTTTAATGTTTTCCCATCAACAGCCAGTGTTATCCATAATGGTATTGATGTTGATAAGTTTAAGGCTATTGAAAAAGAGCGTCAATTAAATTTTAAAAATGAATTGAAAATTAATCCACAAGACCCCATTTTTATGTGGTGTTCTCAGGATAGACCAAAAAAAGGAATTGATTTAACTTTACAAATTTGGACACAAATTATTAAAAAATATAAAAATGCTAAACTTCTAATCGTCGGTATAGACAGAAAAATAAAAATGAATGGTGTTATTAATATTGGTGAAGTCCCTAATCAAGATTTACCAAAATATTATCAAATTGCAGATGTATATTTATTCACAACACTTTGTAAAGAAGGGTTTGGTTTAACCTTAATAGAAGCTTTATATTGTGGTTGTTATTGTATTGCATCTGATTATGGTGGTGTTTCAGAAGTTTTAGAACATGGAAAATATGGAAAACTTATAAAAAATCCTCATTTTCATCAAGAATGGTTAGACGCTGTAGACCAGTATTTTGAAAATCCTTTATCTTTTGTTGCACTGCCTAAAGGCAAATATTCAGCAGAATCTTGGACTCAAGAAATGAATACATTATTAATCAATATTAAATCTTATTTTCACTAAATGAAATTACCCAATTTTATAATCGCTGGCGAAAGACGTTCTGGCTCAACAACTCTTTATGAGGTTTTAAAACAACATTCAGAAATTGATATGCACCCCTTAAGCGATATGGATTTCTTTATTGAAAAAGATTTATTTAGCCTTCAACCAATAAAAAATGATCAAATCATTCAATGGGATAATTATGCTAAAATAAAAGACTACAAAAAGCTTTTCCCGAAAACAGATAAAAAAACTGCTCAAAAAGATGCCGATTTATTATGGTGGAAACCGGCTCATAAACGTTTAGCTAATTATCTACCTGAAACTAAATTTATTTTTGTTTTAAGAAACCCTGTCAAAAGAGCAGAAAGCCAATATTGGAATGAAGTTAGAAAAGGGAGAGAATTACGAAGTTTTGAAAAAGCTATAAAAGAATCAAAAAAACACACATCCAGCAATTGGCATAATTTACACCTTGAATACAAAGAACGAGGTTGTTATATTAACAGTTTAAATCATTTTTTTGAATATATTCCAGAAAATGGATGTCATGTGGTTATCCTTGAAAAGTTATTTAAAAACTGGGATGAAGAAATGGTCAAAATTGCAAATTTTCTTGACATTGACAAAGAAGAGGCAAAATCACTGAATCCAATTCATTCTAATAAAGAGAATGTGTTGATAATTAATCCTAAATATCAGGATAAAAGTATAGGTAAAATAATATCTATTTACGATAGAATATGCAATGGCATAATAAGAAGATTAGTAAAAGACAAACATTTAAAAAACAAATTACAGAATTTCTTTTTAAGACTAGGTAAAGTTTCTAAGAGAAAAATTAGCCCTGTCAATCAAAAATTGCTAAAACAACTTAAGGAGTTTTATAAACCTTACAATAGATTATTAGAAGAAAAGTTAAATATCAGCTTAAAAGAATGGGATTAGCTAGCATTAAATATTTAATTAAGCATAAATTGTTATCAATAAAGCCTAATGGACAATATAATTTTTTAACTAAAAAAATCCATAAAGAGATGGACATAGATTTGGCTGAAAAAGTATTGGCTACCGATTATTTTAAAGAGAATTTAGTACCCCAACCTATATCTTACAAGAGTTGGAGAAAAATAATTATTTTTGCTCCACATCAAGATGACGAGGCTATCGGTTGTGGCGCATTGCTTACGGAATTGTCTATGAAAGGGTGTAAAATAGATTTGGTTTTCTTAACGGATGGAAGACCTACTGGTGAAAATACAGATATAATAGTAGAAGAAAGAAATAATGAAGCAAAAAACGTTGCTCAAAAACTTGGTGCTAGTTTAATAAATATTGCGATTAATAATGTAACTCTAGAAGTTACAAAATCTAATTACAAAAACTTAATAGAGCTTTTAGAAACAAAATATGATGCAATTTTCACTCCTTGGGTGTTAGATTCACCACCTAAGCACCGATTTTGTAATGCTTTGTTATCTAAAGTTTTTAAAAAAGTAGCTTTAGATGTACAAACACAAATTTATACTTATCAGGTACATACAGCTTTAATACCCAACGTTTACTTTGATTACACAGGTAGCTTCCAAGCCAAACAGAATTTAATAAACATCTACGAGTCTCAACTCAAAGCACAAAATTATTTACACTTGTCTGCAGGCCTAGATGCATGGAATACCAGATTCCTTCCTTGGTCAACTGCAAAAAGATACGTAGAAGTTTATCATCAAATACCTCTAAAAGCATTTAATAAATTAGTTGGAAATTATGAAATTAATTTAGCACAAACATTTAAAGGAAATATTAATTGTATAAAATCATATCAAAATTTAAAACAGTTGGACCAATCTTAAGATTTAAATTTACACTATGAATATGAGAAACATTTGCGTCGTCGTCACAGCACGTCCATCTTACAGCCGTATCAAGACGGCTTTACAAGCTATTAAAGCTCATTCAAAGCTTAATCTACAACTCGTCGTTGCTGCTTCAGCACTATTAGAGCGATATGGTACTGCTGTTAACTACATTGAAGCTGACGGTTTTAAAATTGATGCTAAAGTTTTTAATGTACTTGAAGGAGAAAACCTAACAGCTGCTGCTAAAACAACAGGCATCGGTATTTTAGAGCTTTCCAGTGTTTTTGAAAATTTACAACCCGATATTGTCGTGACCATTGCTGATCGATTTGAGACGATGGCAACGGCAATTGCAGCTTCTTATATGAATATTCCCTTAGCGCATATACAAGGTGGTGAAGTCACAGGGAATATTGATGAAAAAGTAAGACACAGCATAACAAAGCTTTCCGATTATCATTTAGTTGCTTCTGAGGATGCAGAAGAACGCGTGATAAAGCTTGGAGAAGAAAAGGAATTTGTTTTTAACACAGGTTGCCCATCTATAGATTTAGCGCACATCGTAAAATGTGATGGCGATCTAAATTTTGATCCTTATCAAAAATATGGAGGCGTCGGTGCGCAACCTCTTATAAGTGAAGGCTATATTGTCGTGATGCAGCATCCTGTAACCAATGAATACACAGATTCACGACAGCATATAGAGGCAACACTTGATGCGGTTAAGGAAATAGATTTACCTGTTTTATGGTTTTGGCCAAATGTCGATGCTGGTGCAGACGGAACATCAAGCGGCATACGTTCTTACAGAGAAAGATATGATTTAAAGCATGTACATTTCTTTAAAAATATGGAAGGACAAGATTTCTTGAAATTATTAAACAATGCAAAAGTTTTGGTCGGCAACTCAAGCGTTGGTATTCGTGAGTGTGCTTATTTAGGTGTGCCAGTTGTGAATATTGGTAGTCGCCAAAACAGACGCCAACGCGGACATAATGTCATTGATGTTGATTATAATACTAATGCGATTAAAAATGCCATAGAGCAACAGCTCAGTTCAGGAAAAGCAGAACAATCATGCATTTATGGTGAAGGAAACTCCGGCGAACAAATAGCAGACATACTATCTGAAGTCAAACTGAAATTTCATAAAACGATTGTATATTAGTAATTTAGCTGAAGAGTGCGAATATGAAATAGTTCATTAATTCAACATCGAGCTTATAGAAAGCACTCTTTTTGTTTAACATCGAGCGGAGTCGAGATGGAGCAGAGTCGAGATGGAGCAGAGTCAAGATGGAGCGGAGTCGAGATGAAAAACCATGAAAGCCATGAAAACCTATTTTGTTTACATCATCAAATGTGCTGATAACACATACTACACAGGCATGACAAACAACATCAATCGTCGTTGGTATGAGCATTGTTTTGATCAAGAGAATAAAAGTGCATATACATATTCTCGAAAGCCATTAAAACTGGTTTTTTATGAAACTTTTAATGATGTCAAACAAGCCTATGCATTTGAGAGAAAAATAAAAAAATGGAGTAAAGCCAAGAAAGAAGCTTTAATTGAGAAAAACTGGGATAGATTAAAGAAGTTATCAGAGTGTCAAAATGATTCACATTTTAAGTATAAAGAGTAAAATGTAAAGAGGTTCTCGACTGCGCTCGAACATAAAACATGTGTTGTTAGTCTTTTGTTAAAGCCTGTCCTGAGTTTTAGTGGAAGGGTTCGAACATATAACAGTTCATTTGTTCAGCATTTATCTTATAAAAAGGACTTTTGTTCAGCATCGAGCTCTTAAAAAGAACTCTTTTTGTTTAACATCGAGCTCATAAAAAACACGCTTCAATGTTCAACATCGAGCGTAGTCGAGATGGAGCGTAGTCGAGAGGGATCAAAGCAGAAATAACACAATTTAAGAAAGTTTTAAACGATTTAAAACGCTATTTAAAAACAAAATTCTAAATTCCTAAAAAAGTCCAACCAACAACCAAGAACCAACAAACAACAATGAAAATACTAGCAATAATACCTGCCCGAGGTGGAAGCAAAGGCGTACCAGGGAAGAATATTAAAGAATTAGGAGGAAAGCCTTTATTGGCCTACACAGTTGATTCGGTTAAGGAATCTCGATTGATTGATAAGTTTATTCTGTCATCAGAAGATGAAGAGATCATAAAAATAGCAAGAGATTTAGGTGTTGAGGTACCTTTTGTTAGGCCTGAGAGTTTAGCACAAGATCAATCAGGAAGCATTGGTGTCGTTCAGCATGCTGTGGATTACTTTGAAAAAAAAGGAGAATTTTTTGATGCTGTTATTTTACTACAAGTCACTTCACCATTCAGAGAGAAAGTATTTATAGATCAAGCCATTAAAAAATTTATTAAATCTGATGCTGATGCTTTAGTCAGTGTTTTGCCAGTTCCACATGAATATAATCCACATTGGGTGTTTGAAGAGAATGAAAAAGGTGATTTAAAAATAGCGACAGGAGAATCAGAAATTATTAAGCGAAGACAAGATTTACCTAATGCTTACTTTAGAGACGGAAGTATCTATTTAACCAAAACGGAATTTATTAAAAAAGGGAGTTTTTTTGGCGAAAAGCTTAGTTTCATAGAGTCAAACCCTGAAACCTATGTGAATATTGACACATTAACAGACTGGGAAAAAGCAGAGAAGATGCTTAGTGATATGTAGATCTGTTTTTTGAAAACAGCTTGTTCTATTTAGCATCTATCTTATAAAAATGACTTTTGTTCAGCATCGAGCTTATAGAAAGCACTCTTCAATGTTCAACATCGAGCGGAGTAGAGATGGAGCGTAGTCGAGATAAATAGAAACTAAGATGAGTTCACGTTTAGCTGTTCTCGACTTCGCTCGAACATAAACATGTGTTGTTAGTCTTTTGTTATAGCTTTTCCTGAGTTTTAGTGGAAGGGTTTGAACATATAACAGTTCATTTGTTCAGCATTTATCTTATAAAAACACTCTTCAATGTTCAACATCGAGCTCTTAAAAAACACTCTTTTTTGTTCAACATCGAGCTCTTAAAAAGCACTCTTCTTTGTTTAACATCGAGCGTAGTCGAGATAAATAGAAGCTGAGATGAGTTCACGTTTAGTTGTTCTCGACTGCGCTCGAACATAAACATGTGTTGTTAGGCTTTAGTTATAGCTTGTCCTGAGTTTTAGTGGAAGGGTTCGAGCATATAACAGTTCATTTGTTCAGTATTTATCTTATAAAAGGGACTCTTGTTCAGCATCGAGTTCATAAAAAGCACTCTTCTTTGTTCAGCATCGAGCTCTTAAAAAACACTCTTTTTTGTTCAACATCGAGCGTAGTCGAGATGGAGCGTAGTCGAGATAAATAGAAACTAAGATGAGTTCACGTTTAGCTGTTCTCGACTTCGCTCGAACATAAACATGTGTTGTTAGTCTTTTGTTATAGCTTTTCCTGAGTTTTAGTGGAAGGGTTTGAACATATAACAGTTCATTTGTTCAACATTTATCTTATAAAAACACTCTTCAATGTTCAACATCGAGCGGAGTCGAGATGAATAGAAGTCGAGATGGAGCAGAGCCAAGTTGGAAAACTTAAGTTCTCCTAAGATTAAACTCGCAAACAATATATAGTTTCAAAATATTTACCGAGTTTTGTTGAATTAAGAAAAGCATAACAAATAATCTACAGATTAAATAAAAGTGATTGTGTGCATTAATTAATTGATCAATTAATACTTCATAAAAATTAATTTAATGTTAAAAAAATATATAATTAGTTCTTTCAGAGTTTTCTTTAACAATATAGGGAAGTTAGAAATTGACCTCTTTACGCATAATGGTAAAGGTTCAAGCCTTTATGTTTTTGAAAACGACTCTGTTGTGATCTTACTTAAAAGCTCGTATGATGTTGATTTAGAGTTTTTTGAAAATTACCTCGAAGACTTTTACAAATATTTAAAAAATACTTTTTTTGCAATAAAGTATTCAAAGCATGAAAATACATTAAATATAATAACTGATTATTTTGGATTAGAATCTGTTTATTATACCAGACAAAGCGATGGATTAGTGATTTCTCCACTTATTTATCATCTTAATAAATATGATGTTGACATTAGTCTTTTAAAAGAACACCTCACCTTGGGTTACACCTCTAATCAAAAATCAATTTTTAAGGGTTGTGAAATTTTTAAAAAGCAGAGAATATATGAGATAAATTCAGATTTAACTTTACGAGAGAATAAGTATTTACAATCATTTAAATTGGAAAATGAAGAGTTTTCCAATTCTCTTATAGATAGTTCAAAAAAATCTTTGATTAAAGATTTAAAAAAAACAAAAAATTTAAATTTTGGTATCACAGCTGGTAAAGATTCCCTAGCTTTAGTTTCTTGTGCATTAGATTCAAAGTTAAATATAAAAACAAGTAATTTTGGAATTAAAAGCAGTCATGATGTTAAAATAGGATATGAAGTATCAAAAAGTCTGAGCTTAGATTATCAGCACTTTGATTATTCTGATATTGGTGAGTTTAATTTCTTTTCAAAATTAATTGCTTATTATTCATCAGGTTTAGCCACATCATCATATGTAGATATGTTAAAGTATGTATACCATATGAACACTGATGACTCATTTGTGATTGGAGAAGGAGGTGAATGTGTTAGAATATTTTATGTTGATGAAGATATATTTAAAAAATATATTACACCAAAATATATAACAGATGCAATTTTTAATGAGATAGATTATAAATTTTTAGATCAGTTTAATACTAATAAAGAATCAATTATTCATTTAGGCATAAATTACTACAGGAATCAAAGATTGACCAATAACTTCTCTAAAAGGCATTCTATACTTACACCTTTTATAAACAAAATAACACCTTTTTTAAATTTAGATTTTGTAAGAATAACCTATTCACTGCCTTTAGAGGTCTATCGATCTGAAATATTTCACAATTATTTATCCGATTTAAATGATACAGTCAGTGAAAAATATAACATAGATTCTAAAATAAATGATACACAAGTTTGGAGTAAAAGATTAGATACTGTAAGAGATAGTTTTTTGAAAGTTCATGAAGAGTTTGATTATGAACAACTAGGAATGAATAAAGAGGGGGTTGATTTTTGTTTAAAAATTATGGATGAGAATAAGAGAACAATATATTTTATACTCAGACTCCATACATTGATTTTATTTATAAACAATTTTAAGACTAGCGAATTTAAACTATTAGAGAAAGAACTCACAAATTTAAAATTTTATAAAAAAAAATGATTAAAAATAATAATTTACTTGTTTTAATGCCTGATGGAATAGGTGTCAGAAATTATCTACATACAAATTTACTTAAAATCGATAAATTTGAAATTTCAATATTAAATAAATTTAAGAGTGATAGTTTAAATAATTTGAATAGAAATGATAGTATAAAATTTTTAAAACTAAAACCTTATAGAGAATCGATAGCTAGTAAGTTTTATAGAGAAACTATACACTTATCTAGACTCAGATATAATTCTAATATAAATAATAATAAAACAATACTAATTAATTTTAAAGTAAAAGGGAGTTCATTTAGCAAAATGTTATTTTACAAGTTTGTGATACTTTATTCCAGGAAAAAATATAAATATCAACAAATACAGGAACTTGAAAAGAAGTATGAAAAACATATACGAAAATCTGATGTTTATAAGTACTATTATGAGTATTTCAAGGCAAATAGGCCCTCAAAACTATTTTGTACACATCAACGGGCTGTGATTGCAGCGCCAATTTTTGCTGCTGCAAAAGATGCAAATATCAAGACTGCTACAGCTATATATTCATGGGATAATTTACCTAAAGCTCGTTTAGCTTTAAGAGCAGATGATTATATTGTTTGGAGTCCTTATATGAAAAAAGAATTAAAAACTTATTATCCAGAAATTAAAGATGAACAAATAGAAGTATTAGGGACACCTCAGTTTCAGTTTCATTATGATAATACGCTTTTTTGGTCTAGATCAAAGCTTGCTGCTTATTATAATCTTGACTCAGATAAAAAGTGGCTTTGTTTCAGTGGTGATGATAAAACAACCTCACCCTTTGATCCTGACTATTTACAAGATATAGCTCATGTCATTTCAAACTCTAATTTAATAAATGATTGGCAAATACTATTAAGACCTGTTCCGGTAGAGGGATTTCAAAAGTATCAGCACGTTATAGATCAATTTCCTGATTTAATTAAAAAAGCAGGAGCCGCATGGAGTTTATCTTCTGAATGGACAGATGCTTATCCTGAAAAAGAAGATTTAGCTATATTATCCAATATATGCGAACATTCTGAAGCGGTTATCAATGTAGGCTCAACAATGGCTTTGGATTTTGGTATGCATCATAAGCCAGCAATTTATATTAATTATGAAGCTGATTCATCTTCTCACTGGTCAATCAAAAGAATATATAAGTTTCAACACTTTAGAACAATGAACGGTTTAGAACCTGTTATATGGCTTTATGAAAAGGAAGAATTGTTTGAAATATTAACAAATTTGAAAAAGTATCACCAAAAAACAAAAGCTGATATGCAGCAATGGTGTGAAAGAATTATTCCTGAAAAATTTAGAGTTGAATCGAGTAAGCTAATTAATCAATTTCTTTATAAATAAATAAAAATGCATATTGTTTTTTTAACTGGAGAATACCCAAAAGAAGGCTTTCCGCACGGAGGGGTTGGAACTGTAGTGCAAATTATAGCTAGAGAATTGGTAAGAAGGGGTTTCGCTGTGAGTATTTTAGGCTTAAATTATCTCCAAAAAGACGAAGTTGAAGAGGATCAAGGCGTTAAAATTTACCGCTATAAACGCTCAAATATTAAAAAAATGGGCTGGCTACTCAATAATAAAATACTAAATAAGGCTATAAGTGACTTACACCAAAAACAGCCCATTGATGTAGTTGAGTCGGCAGAGTTGGGCTTAGCTTTTATAAAAAAAATAAAAGGAATTAAGTATTTGATTCGCATGCATGGCGGACACCATTTCTTTGCAGAATCAGAAAATCGCGCTGTTGAGCCATGGAAAGCCTTTCAAGAAAAAAGAAGCTTTAAAAAAGCAGACCATATTGTTGGGGTGAGTGAATATGTGCTGAACCATACCGCTCAATATATTGATTATAAAGAAAAACGTGGAGAAGTTATTTTTAATCCTGCAAATTTTGGTCGATTTTACCCTGCCAATTATATAAAAGAAATAAAAGGGCGTTTGTTTTTTGCAGGTTCTATTTGTGAAAAAAAGGGTATTCGCCAATTGGTGAAAGCTTTACCGCTTATTAAAAAAGTAGTGCCAGAAGCGCATTTAGTAATTGCGGGGCGGGATACAAAAATTAGAGGAACACAAAAATCTTATTTGGAATTTTTAAAATCAGAAATTCCTGATGAAGTTCAACCAGACATTCACTTTTTAGGTGCTATTGAAAATACACAAATCCCTAAAGAAATAGAAAAAGCTGAGGTTTGTGTTTATCCATCTCATATGGAAGCCATGCCTTTGGCTTGGATTGAAGTTTTGAGTATGGGCAAAGCTTTTGTAGCAAGCAATTTTGGGCCAGGGCCAGAAGCTGTGAAGCATGGAAAGACAGGTTTATTATGTAATCCTTTAGACATTCCAGGTTTGGCTAAACAGGTGATCTATATGCTTAAAAATAGAGATGAAGCACACCAAATGGGGCAAAATGCAATCAAAGACGTTAACAACAGGTTTAGCCTTAATGTTCTGATGCAGCAGAATGTAGAAATGTACAGAGATTTAATTGAACAATGAACTTCCTAATCATTACACATACCAATCACTATAAAGCTGGCAATCAATATCAAGCTTATGCACCTTATGTGCGTGAAATGAACCTATGGCTAAACTATTGTGATAAAGTGAATATCGTTGCTCCTTTGTCAAGTGATTTGGATCCTCATATTAATTTAGCTTATCAACACAAAGATTTAAAACTGCATCAGGTTCCTCATTTTTCACTCATAGGCTTCAATGATAAAATGACTACACTTTTAAAATTGCCTAAAATTTTAAAGTCGATTTATCGAGAAATGAAAAAAGCCGACCATATTCATTTGCGTTGTCCTGGTAATATGGGATTATTGGGATGCATTGTTCAAATATTTTTTCCGAAAATTCCAAAAACAGCAAAATATGCTGGTAATTGGGATCCTCATGCTCAGCAACCTTGGTCTTATAAACTTCAAAAATGGATTTTGAGCAACAGGTTTTTAACCAAGAATATGCAAGTATTGGTCTATGGAAATTGGCCGCAGCAAACTAAAAATGTAAAAGCATTTTTTACGGCAACTTATAGAAATAAAGAAGCTGTCTCACTTTTAAAACGTGATTACACAGGTCAATTAAGGTTCTGTTTTGTCGGTAGTTTATCAGAAGGTAAACAACCTCAATTAGCTTTTCAGTTTTTATTATCTTTAAAATCAAAGTTGTCTCAAGAGATTCAGTTTGATGTTTACGGCGATGGTAAGTTGAAAGATCAGATGTCAGCCTTAATTGATAAACATAAAGCTAATAATTGGGTAAAGCTGCACGGAAATCAGCCAAAAAGTGAAATTAAAAAAGTTTTAAAAGAAAGTCATTTCTTACTTCTGCCAAGTAAGTCTGAAGGTTGGCCAAAAGTGGTAGCAGAAGCCATGTTTTGGGGTTGCCTTCCAATTGTAACACCTGTATCTTGTGTGCCATGGATGCTTGATGAAGGACAGCGAGGACTTTTGTTAAAAGGAAATAATATAAAGAAGACAGTTAGTGAATTGGAATCTTTATTAAATTCACCATCAAAGCTTGATGTAATGGCAAACAATGCAAGCGAATGGTCGAGAACTTATACCCTGGATAAGTTTGAAAATGAGATTATGAAATTACTTGAACAAGATGCTTAAAATCATAATAGATAAAGAAAACAAATGAAAAAACAGAATCAGAAGTCTATTCGTGCTGTGCAAATCATAGATTCCTTGGATGCGGGTGGAGGTGAACGCATGGCGGTTAATTTAGCGAACTCTTTATCAAGCCAAATAGAAGCATCTTGTTTGATGGTGACAAGGAAAGAGGGGCTGCTAAGACAAGAAGTCAGCGAGAAGGTCAATTATATTTTCTTAAGTAAAAAAAAAGCAGTTGATTTTAAAGCTTTAAAGAAAGCAAAAAGATTCATTAAAAAACATCAAATCACACACTTACATGCACATAGCACTTCTTTCTTTTTTGCGACTTTGCTTAAAATAAGCTGCCCTCACCTAAAACTGATTTGGCATGATCATTATGGAGAAAGTGAAAACTTGGCCAACAGACCTAAATCAATTTTAAGAATAAGTTCGATTTTTTTTAATTCAATTATAGCTGTCAATCAAAAGCTAGAGGATTGGTCGTTGAAGTATTTATTTACAAAAAATGTTAATTATGTAAAAAATTTCACAACTAAAAATACTGAAATTAGAGAAGGAAGCTCAAATTTATTAATAAAAAATAAATATAAGCATCACCTTATTCAAGTTGCAAATATTAGACCTCAAAAAGATCATCTTAACATTTTGAAAGCGCTTCAACTTCTAAGTAAAGAGTCTATCAAACTACATTTATTAGGTCAGTACAATAAAGATGATCAACACTATAAAAACCTGAAACAATCAATAAAAGACTTAGACGTTGAAAATCAAGTAGAGTTTTATGGAAGTGTTGAGAATGTTCAATTATATTTAAAAGAAGCAGATTTAGCAATTTTAAGCTCAAGGTCAGAAGGTTTACCCCTAGCTTTATTAGAGTATGCTATGGCACAAAAACCTGTGGTATTAACTGATGTTGGTCAATGTGCTGAGGTTGTTGGTGAGCATGCTAAATTAGTCAAGCCTAATCATCATCATGCATTAGCTAAGGCTATTATAGAGTATTTGTCCGATCCGATTTTAGCTGAAAGAGATGCCTTAAACTTGTATCAAAGAGTAAGAGCTGAATATGGTGAAGAAGCCATTATTAATAAGCTTTTAAAAATTTATGAGAAAGCTTAGAACCAGATTCCTTTAATTAGGTTGTCAGTCTTTTATGTCATCAAAAAATGATTAATTTTGGAGTCGGTTTTAGTTTAATTTATTTTCAAAAGAGTTAAATGATAGTTTATGCGTAAAAATAGTATCATCTATACAATTGCAGAAGTTGGGCAAGCACATGATGGAAGTTTAGGGATGCTTTATGCTTATATTGATGCTGTTGCAGAAACAGGCGTTAGTGCGATAAAGTTTCAGACACATATCGCGCATGCAGAAAGTAGTGAATTAGAACCTTTTAGAGTCAAATTTTCTAAACAAGACAAGACGCGTTATGATTATTGGGAACGCATGTCTTTTACACAAAAACAGTGGATTGAGATTGGGAAGTATACCAAATCCAAGGGATTAGATTTTATCAGTAGTCCTTTTTCAAATGCCGCTGTTGATGTTTTGGAAAAAGCTGAGGTTGATTGTTATAAAATAGGAAGTGGCGAAGTGACAAACCTTCTCTTGCTTGAAAAAATAGTAATGACAAATAAACCTGTTATTATCTCTAGCGGAATGAGCTCTTATGATGAATTAGATGCTGCTGTTCATTTTCTTCTTAAAAATAAAGTAGATTTAAGTGTTTTACAATGCACGACGGCTTACCCCACTCAACCTGAAGAATATGGTTTAAATGTTATTGCGGAACTTAAAAATCGTTACCCTGATTTAAAAATAGGTTTCTCAGACCATTCAGGCTCATTATCAGCTGGTATTGCTGCCACTACCTTAGGAGCGGAAATACTTGAGTTTCATGTTGTATTTCATAAGCAAATGTTCGGGCCAGATGTTAAATCTTCATTGACGATAGAAGAAACAAAGCAATTGGTGAAATACTCCAATGAAGTGAAACTTTCACTTAATCATCCCATTGATAAAACTGATATTGAGAAATATAAAAGCTTAAAGTCAATTTTTGAAAAAACATTAGCAGTTAATAAAAACCTAGAAAAAGGACACATATTGAGCTTTGAAGATTTAGAGGCAAAAAAACCAAAAAGCCAAGGCATAGATGCTTCTCGTTACAAGGAGGTAATAGGAAAAACTTTAAACAAAGATTTTAATGCATGGTCTTTTATCCAAGAAGATGATCTGGTTTGATGATGAAAAAACTAAAAAGAAAGAGTTTAAACCTTAAAAAATATGAGAAAAAGTATGCAATGTCTATATTTTTTCATCTCGTCATAGGCTTTTTAGTTTATGTATTTAAGCCTTTAGCCTTGCTATATATGCTAGGTATATTTGTTTATTTTATAGCAAAAATTACAAGCAACCCACAGCAGCCATTATTAGTTTTAAAAGCAGCTGCTTATATTACGGGTGCTGAAGTTTTATTGAGGATGACAGGTGGTTTTGTCTTTTATGAAACAGGCAAGTATGCAGTGGTTTTATTTATGCTTTTCGGAATGTTTTATCATGGTTTTAAAAAGAAAGCAATTGTCTTTATCTTTTATATCGCAATGTTGTTACCGGCTATTTACGTAACTTTTTTAGAAATAGGCTACGAAGTAAGCTTTCAAAAGTATATTTTATTTAATCTTTCTGGACCTATCTCTTTAACTGTGGCAGCTTTGTTTTGCTATGGTAGAAAATTGTCTTTACAAGATTTTTTTAAGATCATGGATATCATGATTCTTCCTGTCATTTCTATGACAGTTTATTTGATTTTCTACACTCCCGATTTGGAATCTGTAATTGTAGGTTCACAGAGTAATTTTGCAGCCTCTGGAGGTTTTGGGCCTAATCAAGTATCAACCATTCTAGGTTTAGCGATGTTTTATATTGGTACAAGACTCTTTATTCCTTATAAGTCTAATTTCTTGCAAATTTTGATGATTATTTTACTTGTCATAATCAGCTTTCGAGCTTTAGCAACCTTGTCTCGTGGAGGGGTTTTAACAGCTGCAATTATGCTAAGTGTATTCGTTTTATCGTTGTTGATTTATGCTAAAGCAAAGATTAAGGTACAAACAAGTTTTAAGCTTTTACTGCTGATGTTAGGGGTTGTTGTTGTTATTATTTATACAGCAGCTCAAACCAATGAACAACTTTATAATAGATACACCAACAAAAATGCTTCAGGTATTGAAAAAGAAGATGTTTCAGCTGGTCGCTTTGATGTAGCTAATGCAGAATTAGAAATGTTTGAACAAAATCCTGTTTTTGGTGTTGGTGTAGGAATGGGTAAAGATTACAGGTTAGCCAATGATTTAACCGCTGCCTCACATAATGAAATCACTAGAGTTATTTCAGAACATGGAACATTGGGTCTTATCTCTTTTTTAGTTTTACTTCTTGTTCCAGGGTTTAAAATTCTTTTAAATCCTAGAAATCTATATATGATTCCTTTAGTTATTTTTTGGGGAGCCACCATCAACCACTCCGCGATGCGTGTGGCTGCACCAGGTTTTATCTATGGTTTGGCATTGTTAAGCGTCACTTACCCAACTAAGAAATCAAAGAAAGCACGTAAAAATAAAATTCATGCCCAAAAAAACATTGCTTTATCTCGGTAATATGCTTTCCAAAAGCGGAAGTAATGTCACCTCTATAGAAACTTTAGGTTTATTCTTAACAAAAGAATCTTATTCTGTGATAAGATCTTCATCCAAAAAAAATCAAGCTCTACGCTTGTTTGATATGCTTTCTGCTATTCTGAAGTATCGCCATAAAGTTGATGTCGTGCTGATTGATACTTATTCTACACTAGGATTTTGGTTTGCTTATTCATCAGCGCGCTTATGTCAGATTTTAAAGATTCCATATATTCCAATTTTAAGAGGAGGAGATTTGCCTGAGCGTCTTAAAAAGAGTCCTGAGTTATGTCAAGCTTTGTTTAAAAATGCCAAAATTAATATTGCACCCTCTGCTTATCTGATGCATTATTTTAAAAAAGCTGGCTATAGCAATTTGACATATATTCCGAATACAATTGAAATCTCAAATTATCAATTTAAAAAACGTAAACATTTATCGCCCAAACTTTTGTGGGTGCGCGCTTTTGTTGATATCTATAACCCGCTATTAGCACTCAAGGTTTTAGAAGAATTACTAAAGACTCATCCAGATGCTGAGCTCAGCATGGTCGGCCCTTTTAAAGATGAAACCATCGATGAATGTCGTGCTTACGCAGAAGAGAATAAACTTCCTGTCACATTCACAGGAGGCATGCCAAAAGAAGATTGGTTGGCTTACGCTGAAAATTTTGATATTTTTATCAATACCACAAATGTGGACAACACACCCGTTTCTGTCATTGAAGCCATGGCATTAGGCTTGCCAGTTGTCAGCACCAATGTTGGCGGATTGCCTTTTATGTTAGAACATCAAACAGATGCATTACTGGTCAAACCAGACTCAAAAGAAGAGATGACCTCTGCAATTCAGTCACTTTTAGACTCTTCAGAACTCAGTCAAAACATCACCGCCGCTGCCAGAGCCAAAGTTGAAAAATTCGACTGGGAAGTTGTGAAACATCAGTGGTTTGAAGTTTTAAGTTAATAGTGAGTAGTGAGTAGTGAGTAGTTAGTAGTGAGTAGTGAGTAGTGAGTAATTCAGAATTCAGAATTTAGAGAGCTTAAAGCCTACCGCTTATAGCATAAAGCAAAAAAACGATTTCACGGATCAACGATTTTACCCCGAATAACTCGGGACTAACAAATCATGAGATTCTGATCCCGACCCTTCGGGGCAGAATGACAAATAACCGACAACCGAGAACTGACAACAGACAACTGAAAACAGACAACTGAAAACAGACAACTGAAAACAGACAACTGAAAACAGACAACTGAAAACAGACAACTGAAAACAGACAACTGAAAACCGAAAACTGAAAACCGAAAACTGATAACAGAGAACAGAGAACGGACAACTGAGAACCGAATCACAAGTCACAGACAACCGATTTAGTCTTGGGTCAAATGGTCTTGAGTTGGTAGTGGATAGTGGTGAGTAATTCAGAATTCAAAATTTAGAGAGCTTAAAGCCTAAGCTTAGAGCTTATTACCTAAAGCAAAAAAACGATTTCACGGATCAACGATTTTACCCCGAATAACTCGGGACTAACAAATCATGAGATTCTGATCCCGACCCTTCGGGGCAGAATGACAAATAACCGACAACCGAGAACTGACAACAGAGAACTGAGAACGGACAACTGAGAACGGACAACTGAGAACAGAAAACTGAGAACAGAAAACTGAGAACAGAAAACTGAGAACAGAAAACTGAGAACAGAAAACTGAGAACGGCCTACTTTTCATGTTTATTCAAAAACAATAAAGATGCGCCGCAAGGGCTTGAGAGCAATGCGCTAGTGAAACGGTTCGCGTTGTGGGGCAAAGCATCTTTAGCTAGTTTTTAGAAACAGGAAAATAAGCCTAGACTTTTTTCTTAGTTTTTTTGGCAATGAAAAAAAGTAAAGAATATAAATCGTAGTTCTTTTCATTTTGCCTTGACGCAAAACGAAACAAAAAGTCAAGATTAATTTTAGGAAATTTTTGTTTCGTTGCTCTACGCAAAACCCCTGCTGGCTTTTTCGCTTCATGCTTATCACTATTGTGATGCATTTCCGCGAAAGGCACAGGTATTTCTTGAAATTAGTCAATTGAGTTATATTGAAATTTTAGAGTCAAATAGAACCGGCAATTGATAACCGATAAGTGAGAACGGTTAACTGATAACCGAAAACAGAGAACTGAAAACTGACAACCGAGAACCGACAACTGACAACTGAGAACCAATTCACCATTCACGAATACACGAATAGTCGAATACACGAAAAACCAGATATTAGACAATAGATGCAAAATATAGGAAATAAGAAGCCGAAATTGAAGTCGAACTTGAAAATTGGGAAGTAACTGTCAGTTCGAGTATTTTTTTTGTAGTGATAACGGAGAAAATAATGTATCGAGAACAGAATTAGTCTTGGGTCAAAGAGTCGTGGGTCAACTCTAATCAGGGACATTCAATGAGAGTTGATAAATTCTGAATTTTGAATTTTAAATTCTAAATTGAAAAGGCCTACAGCCTAAAGCCCAAAGCTTAGAGCTTATTACCTAAAGCAAAAAAACGATTTCACGAATCAACAAATTCACGATTTGTTTGCCAGACTATTTCTTATATTATTCTGTTTAAAAGATAAACAGACACTAGATATGAGATGCTAGATTTCTAAAATCTGATATCTTAAAACCTATAGCTTAAAGCCCAAAGCCCAAAGCCTACAGCCTAAAGCCCAAAGCTTAGAACTTATTGCCTAAAGCAAAAAAACGATTACACGAATCAACAAATTCACGATTTGTTTGCTAGACTATTTCTTATATTATTCTGTTTAAAAGATAAACAGACACTAGATATGAGATGCTAGATTTCAAAAGTCTTATGTCTAAAACCTGATGTCTTTATAAATCGTGAGATTCTGAATAAATATCTCCTATCGTCGATGTTTTCCAGAATGACAGATATTTTGCAAGACACGATTACACCATTACACGAATACACGAAAAACTATAACCGATCAACTAACAACAGAGAACAGAAAACGGTAAACTGAAAACCGACAACCGAAAACTGATTTAGTCATGGGTCAAAAAGTCGTGGATCGTGTGTCCTGAGAAATCGAACTGATAACAGAAAACTGATTACCGAATAAACGAATAGTCGAATAAACGATTACACGGAAAACGAAAAACTATAACCGATCAACTAACAACAGAGAACAGTCAACTGATAACGGTCAACTAAAAACGGTCAACCGAACAACCGACAACAGAAAGCTGAGAACCGAAAGCCGACAACTGAAATAGTCGTGGATCAAATAGTCGTGGGTCGTGAGTCTAATAAACAAATCACCATTCACCAATCACGAATCAACGATTTTACAAATGGTCAAATCAACAAATCCAACTTTTTTTGTTAACTTAGAATATCAAAACAAATTGATGCATTTTAAATTCGCATTTCTTTTATACCTAACAATACAAATTTCTATGGCACAACCTCAGATAAGCTATTTGGCACTCGGTGATTCTTATACCATTGGTGAATCCGTATCACTTCAAAAATCTTGGCCTCATCTCTTAATGAAAGACTCTCAAGAACATGATTTCAATATTAAAAACCCTAAAACCATCGCTAAAACAGGCTGGCGAACCGATGAACTGATTTCTGCTATTGCATCTGAAAATATCGCTGATGCTTCTTATGATCTCGTTTCTCTTCTCATAGGTGTTAACAATCAATATCAATCAATTGCTTTAGAAGTTTATAAAGAAGAATTTCAAGAACTTCTCAATAAAGCGATTCACTTTTCAAAACATAAAACCAAAGGTGTTTTTGTTGTGTCAATCCCAGATTATAGCACGACAACATTTGCCAAAAAATCTGATAAAAAAAACATCAGGGAAGAGCTTAACCAATATAATGCTTACGCAAAACAACTCTGTGAATTATATGAAATTCCATTTTATGATGTTACTGATCTTTCATCTGAAATCAACTCTGAAAAAGAAATGTTAGCTGAAGATGACTTGCATCCTAGTGCGAAGCAATATCAAAAATGGGTGAATCATTTTATAGAAAATTTTAATAAAGATTTTTCACATTTAAAGCATGAATGAAGATTTTTTGCATTACGTCTGGCAGTATCAAAAGCTTGATACACTTCACCTTCAAACAACAGATGGTGAAAAGCTGCACGTGATCCAAAAAGGCTATCATAACAAAAGCGAGTCTGGCCCTGATTTCAAAGAAGCCATTATAGAAATCAATGGTCAGAAGTGGGCAGGACAAATTGAAATTCATATCAAATCATCAGATTGGTACGCGCACAAACACGAAACAGATTCAAATTACAATAATGTGATTTTGCATATTGTATGGGAACACGATCTTGAAGTTTTTGATTTCAACCAAAATCCAATCTCAACATTAGTTATTTCTGATTTTGTGAACGCTGAAGCCTTAAAAAATTATAAACTTTTGCTCTCTCAAAATGATAAAAAGTGGATTAATTGCGCTCAAGATTTTCACACATTTTCAAAATTCACTTTCGATCACTGGTTGGAACGGATTTATATTGAACGCTTGGAAGAAAAATCTCAATTGGTTCAAGATTTATTGGTGAAAACCAAAAACCATTGGGATGCTGTGTGCTTTCAATTCTTGGCTAAAAACTTTGGACTGAATTCCAACGGAAATCAATTTTTGAATATTGCGCAAAGCTTTGATTTTAAAATCATACAGAAATTACAAGGGAATCAATCACAAATAGAAGCGCTGATAATTGGTCAATCTGGTTTACTTCCTGAAGATTCTCATGAAATTTACGTCAAGCAGCTCCAGAAAGAGTATCAGTTTTTAAAAGTGAAATATGATTTAAAGCCGAGGCAAGAAGCATTGGAGTTTTTCAGGTTACGACCTTCTAATTTTCCCAGCATTCGATTGGCACAATTAGCAGCATTATTGTCTAAATCAAGTCATCTTTGTGAAACATTGATGCATATCGATTCTCAAAAGTCGGCAAGAGATTTCTTTAAGGTTGAAGTGTCTGATTTCTGGAAAACACATTATACTTTTCAAAAAGAGTCTAAAAAGTCACCTAAAAAATTAAGTCATTCTTTTGTAGATTTAATGATGATCAACGCGATTATTCCTTTAAAATTCGCCTACTATCAGCATTTAGGGCAATTGGAATTTGAAGAGCATATCTTTAAATTGATCAATAGCATTAAGCCAGAACAAAATTCTATTATTCAAAAGTTTGAAAAACTGAGGCGTCATCAAATGAATTCAGCTCTAGAAACACAAGCCTTGATACATTTAAAGAAGAATTATTGTGATCTTAATCGCTGTTTAAGTTGTAATTTTGGACTCAAATTAGTGAGAGGATGAATAAACAAATCGAAAAGCTTCGTTTTTTTCTAGAGCGACGTGGGTTTTATGTCAGCAGTCGTTTAGCTGATCGTCTAGGGATCAGAGCTAAGTGGGTACGTTTGTTTTTTATTTATAGTTCTTTTGCAACTTTCGGAATTGGTTTTGTTGCTTACTTAATTTTAGCTTTCTGGTTGAGGCTTAAAGATTTAGTTTCAACAAAAAGAAGCTCAGTTTTCGATCTTTAAAGAATCCGTTGATATTAAGCTAGATTAAATCAATTAATTTCTTAGATGAGATTAAACAATTTTATATATTGCGATGTATTTTATATAAAATTAACATTCAGATGACCCATAGATATTTCCTATTACTACTCATTTCTTTTTTAAGTTTAACAAGTTTTTCTCAGGAATTAGAAGTTAAAGCCGATTTAATCAATCCTTCAAAAACGATTAATGACGGACAAATAGAACTTCATGTTTCCGGAGGTCAAGAACCTTATGAATATTTTTGGTCAAACCCAGACACGCCTTTATCATCATCAATTTCTACAAACTTGGTTGAAGGTATGTCTTATACAATTGTGATTGAGGATGCTAATGGTTTGAAAAAAGAGGTGACTTATGAATTAAAAGCAGAGTCAATTACAGAGAAATTAAACGGAACGCTAAAGCCAGCAGTTGATGGACTTGGTTCAGTTTTATTCTGGGATCCGTTTGCTGCAGTCGGAATTTATGATCCTGTGATGTACTCTGATTCAAAACTTATTTTTGTACCAGGCTGGACAGCTGGGACTTCAAATCAATTTAAATTAAAAAAGTGGTTGGTCAAAAAGGGAACTCGAATTAATGAAGGAGATCCTATTGCGATAATCTCAAGAGGAGACTTGGGTGATGTTGAAGTAAAAGCCACCACATCTGGTCAACTGAAACATCTTGTTGAAGAAGGAGAGATGATTTATAATCCTGACAATAAATCACATGTTATTCAACAAAATGCGCATAAATTTGCTGAAGTAAAATATGATGAACCAATAGCTTTACTCAATGCTAATGGCACTAAAAAAACAAAAGGAATACCCTTTATTGTCGTTTGGCTAGTTTTGGGAGCATTATTTTTTACTTTAAAAATGGGCTTCATCAATTTCAGAGGTTTTAGACATGCGCTTGATTTAGCAAAAGGAAAATATGATGATCCGAACGCGCCAGGTCGTATTACGCATTTTCAAGCTTTATCAACTGCTGTTTCTGCAACAGTTGGTTTAGGAAATATTGCGGGTGTTGCTGTTGCTGTTTCTTTAGGTGGTGCAGGCGCTACGTTTTGGATGGTTGTTGCGGGTTTGCTCGGGATGTCATCTAAATTTGTAGAATGTACACTTGGTGTTAAGTACAGATTTATTGGTAAAGAGGGGCGAATCTTTGGAGGCCCGATGAACTATTTGCGTTATGGTCTTGAAAAGAGAAACCTGACGAAACTGGGTAAATTTTTAGCAGCCTTTTTTGCTGTTCTTGCTATTGGCGCTTCTTTTGGAGGTGGAAATATGTTCCAGTCCAACCAATCTTATGCCATATTGTCTAATCAAATTCCATTTTTAGATGGCCATGGATTTGCTTTTGGTGTTTTCTTGGCTATCCTTGTTGGTGTTGTTATTATTGGCGGAATCAATAGTATTGCAAACGTAACTGGTAAAGTCGTGCCTGTCATGGCTTTGGTTTATATCATCGGCGCATTAATCGTTATTTTTATCAATATTGAAAATCTTGGACCTGCAATTTCAGCGATTATTAATGGTGCTTTTTCACCAGGCGCGCTTAAAGGTGGCTTTATAGGTGTTTTAATTGTTGGTTTCCAGCGTGCAGCTTTCTCAAACGAAGCTGGTGTTGGTTCTGCTGCAATTGCTCACTCTGCTGCAAAAACGCATCATCCACCTTCTGAAGGTTTTGTTGCTTTATTGGAACCATTTATCGATACAGTTGTCGTTTGTACCTTAACAGCTTTGGTATTGATTTTTACAGGAATGCACGAAGTGGAAGGTGTTTCAGGTGTACAGTTGACAACTGATGCTTTCGGTAGTGTGATTTCTTGGTTTCCTTATGTGTTAGCATTGGCTGTGTTCTTATTCGCTTTTTCAACAATGATCTCTTGGTCTTATTACGGAATGAGAGCTTGGTCTTATATTTTTGGAAGAGGAAAGAAGACAGAATTTGTTTATAAAATTTTATTCTTGCTTTTCATTATCGTGGGGTCTTCTGCAAGTTTAGGCGCAGTTCTTGACTTTTCAGATATGATGATTCTTGCGATGTCATTCCCTAATATTATTGGACTTTATATTTTATCAGGAGAAGTCCGTAAAGACCTACGACAATATTTATCAGATTTAAAAACAGGTAAGCTTTTTAAGAAGAATGCTTGATTAAAATAAAAAATATGAAACTTAAATCCCATTTTGTGATGAGTAAAACTGATCGAAATGGGATTTTGATTTTTATCGGCATCTTGATTATCGGCTGTGTTGGCATTTATCTCGTTAATACTTATTCAAAACCTAAAGACATATTTCAACTTGACAAGAAAGCACAAGACCGCATGAATGTTCTTTTGGATTCGTTAAAAAAAGAACAAAACAAGCCTTATGTTCCGAAAATTTATCCTTTTAACCCTAATTTTATAACCGATGAGAAATCTTATCGTTTAGAGATGAAGCCTGCTGAGTATGATAAATTAAAAGCTTATAGAGAAGCTGATCAATGGATCAACTCTGTGGAAGATTTTCAGAAAGTGACAGGTGTTTCTCAAACTTGGCTGAATAAGTATTCTAAATACTTTAAATTTCCCGATTGGGTGATTGAGCAGCAAGCTAGAGAGCGAGAAAACAGAAGGTCACAACCAAGTGAATTGAGTTACACAGCGAAAAAAGATTTGAACAAAGTTGAAGCTGATGATTTAACTGAGATATCTGGAATTGGCTCTGTTTTGTCTCAACGTATCTTGCGTTATCGAAACAAAATAGGTGGCTTTAGGGGTGATAGTCAACTCAAAGATATTTATGGTTTAAAAGCAGAACTTGAAGCAAAGATTCTTGCAAAAATGACTGTAAAGTCTGGGAATGAAATTCCTAGAATTAACATTAATAAAGCAAGTGTAATCGAATTAGCAGATGTTCCGTATTTCGATTATGAATTAGCGAGAGAAATTAATACTTTTATCAAATTAAGAGGTGGTATTGAAAGTTTTGAAGAACTGTCTAAAATTCAAGACTTTAAAGCTTATCAAATCCCACAATTGAAACTATATTTAAAACTAAAAGAGAATGAATAGATTGTATTTTACAGAAGAGCACGACATGTTTAGGGAAAGCTTGAGAGCTTTTCTTAAAAAAGAAGTTGCTCCTCATATTGATAAATGGGAGAAAGATGGCAAAATTGAGCGCTTTATATGGGAGAAATTTGGCGAAATGGGTTATTTCGGTTTGGCTTATCCAGAAAAGTATGGCGGCTTAGATCTTGATTTATTTTATACAGTGATTTTACTTGAAGAGCTTCAGCGTATCAATTCTGGCGGTTTTGCTGCTGCGATTTGGGCACATGCTTATTTGGCCATGACACATGTGAATAAAGAAGGTTCTGATGATATCAAGGAGAAGTATTTAGCGCCTTCTATCGCTGGCGAAAAAATAGGAGGCTTATGTATTACAGAGCCTTTTGGTGGATCTGATGTTGCAGCGATGCGATCAACAGCTAAAGACGAAGGTGATCATTATATACTTAATGGATCGAAAACATTTATCACAAATGGTGTTTACGCGGATTATTTAGTGATTGCAGCAAAAACTTCCCCAGAGAAAGGAGGTAAGGGCATCAGTATGTTCATCGTCGATAGTGATACGCCAGGCATCAATGCAACTAAATTAAATAAACTTGGGTGGAGAGCTTCTGACACTGCTGAATTATCTTTTGATAATGTCAAAATACCAAAGTCTCAATTGATGGGGGAAAAAGATATGGGTTTTCCATACATCATGCAACACTTTGCACTTGAGCGTTTAATTATGGGAATCAACGCACATGCAAGAGCAGAATATGCGATTGAATATACCTTGCAGTATATGTCCGAACGCGAAGCATTCGGCAAGTCAATCAATCAATTTCAAGCATTGCGTCATCGCATTGTTGAACGCGCAACAGAAGTTGAAATTTCTAAAAACTTTAATTACACAACAGCTAAACGCTTAGATGCGGGTGAATATGTTGTAAAAGAAGCAACGATGTCTAAATTACAATCGACTAAAGTTGCTGATGAAACCATTTACGATTGTCTTCAGTTTTTAGGAGGTTATGGTTATATTGAAGAATATCCGCTTGCAAGAATGCTTCGTGATAGCCGACTTGGTCCTATAGGTGGAGGAACTTCAGAAATACTCAAAGAAATTTTATCAAAAATGATAATTGATAATAAAGATTATAAACCTGCAACTTAATAAATTGTACTTTAATGAATAATTTGAAGCAGTTTCAGTTGATGAAGCTGCTTTTTTTATGAATTTAGAATAAGCTATAAATTGTCTAAATTTGTCAATATGGATTACGTTTCTAAATTTCTTGATTATTTAGCTTTCGAAAAGAAATACGCCAAGCACACCTTGACAGCTTATCGCGCTGATTTGCTCTCTTTTCAGAAATATGTGATTCAAACATATGATTCAAATCAGCTTGGTGAGGTTCAATACCCAATGATACGTTCCTGGATAGTTGATTTATTTGATCAAGATCTCAGTAAAAGTACGATTAACCGAAAGTTGACAAGCCTTAAGGTGTTTTATAATTACTTATTTAAAATAGGTGAGATCAAGAAAAGCCCGATGGCCTCTCATAAATCTCTTAAAAGTCAAAAGCAGCAAGAGTTAGCATTTAGCTCAAAAGAAATCAATGGTGTTTTTGATTTGTTTGACACAGAAACATGGCAAGGACAAAGAGACCAGTTGATTGTTGAAATTCTTTATGCAACAGGAATGCGGCGCCAAGAATTGATGAATATTGAAATCTCCGACATCAATTTTTCTCAAAAACAAATCAAAGTTCTTGGTAAGAGAAACAAAGAAAGATTAGTACCAGTATCTGAAAATCTATTAGAAAAAATAAGAAACCATATCAATAGAGAGAATGATAAGGCCGAATCTAGGACAACATATTTAATCACAACAGAGAAAGGCAAGCAAGCTTATCCTAATTTGATTTATAGAGTTGTCAACTCTTATTTCAAATCGGTTTCTGTCAAACAAAAATGCAGTCCTCATATGATAAGACACAGCTTTGCAACGCATTTACTTGAGAAAGGAGCAGATTTAGTATCGATTAAAGAATTGATGGGGCACGATAGTTTGGCATCTACACAGCATTACACAAAAAATAATTTAGTTAAATTGAAGCAAGTCGTTAGGAATAAGCATCCTAGGTCAGTTTTTAGAAATAAAAATGAAAAAAAGTAAAAAAAATATGTTTTTTATTTTGCAGATTTAAATATCGGACATATATTTGCACTCCGTTAAACGAAAGTAGTTTTGACATATTGAAAAGCCGATGTAGCTCAGCTGGCTAGAGCAGCTGATTTGTAATCAGCAGGTCGTGGGTTCGAGTCCCTCCATCGGCTCACAATTACTCGGGGAGATACTCAAGCGGCCAACGAGGGCAGACTGTAAATCTGCTGTCTTTCGACTTCGCAGGTTCGAATCCTGCTCTCCCCACAACCAAGTCGGAAAAATGAAGAATACGCGGGAGTAGCTCAGTTGGTAGAGCGTCAGCCTTCCAAGCTGAATGTCGCCGGTTCGAACCCGGTCTCCCGCTCTTTAATTTTTTGCCGACGTAGCTCAGGGGTAGAGCGTTTCCTTGGTAAGGAAGAGGTCACGAGTTCAATTCTCGTCGTTGGCTCATATAAGTCTCAAAATTTATTTTGGTGACTTTTACGTGGTTAATAATATTGAACACTATATATAAACTAAGATTATTAAATAATTACTACTATGGCAAAGGAAAATTTTGATCGTTCCAAACCGCACTTAAACATTGGTACGCTTGGTCACGTCGATCACGGAAAAACGACATTAACTGCAGCTATTACTAAAGTACTTGCTGATAAAGGTTATTCAGAAGCTAGTGCTTTTGATCAGATTGATAACGCACCAGAAGAGAAAGAGCGTGGTATTACTATTAACTCTTCTCACGTTGAGTATCAAACTGCAAATCGTCACTACGCACACGTTGACTGTCCAGGTCACGCCGATTACGTAAAGAACATGGTAACTGGTGCTGCTCAAATGGATGGCGCTATCTTAGTTTGTGCTGCGACTGACGGTCCTATGCCACAAACACGTGAGCACATCTTATTAGGGCGCCAGGTTGGTATTCCTAAAATTGTTGTTTTCTTGAACAAAGTTGACTTAGTAGATGACGAAGAATTATTAGAATTAGTTGAAATGGAAGTGAGAGATTTGCTTTCTTTCTACGAATATGATGGTGATAACGCTCCTGTTATTTCTGGTTCTGCTCTTGGTGCTTTAGATGGTGATGAGAAGTGGGCTGAAAAAATTATGGAGTTGATGGATGCTGTTGATGAGTATATCGAGCAGCCAGAAAGAGATGTTGACAAAGATTTCTTAATGCCAATTGAAGATGTATTCTCAATTACAGGTCGTGGTACTGTTGCAACTGGTCGTATTGAGACTGGTGTTGCTAACACGGGTGATACAATTGATATCATCGGAATGGGAGCTGAAAAATTGAAATCAACAATCACAGGGGTTGAAATGTTCCGTAAGATTCTTGATAGAGGTGAAGCTGGTGATAACGTTGGTATCTTATTGAGAGGTATTGAGAAGTCTCAGATTACACGTGGGATGGTTATTACAACTCCAGGTTCTGTTACGCCTCACGCTAAATTCAAAGCAGAAGTTTATATCTTGAAAAAAGAAGAAGGTGGTCGTCACACGCCATTCCATAATAACTACAGACCTCAGTTCTATGTAAGAACAACTGATGTTACAGGTACAATATCTTTACCTGATGGTGTAGAAATGGTTATGCCAGGTGATAACTTAACGATTACAGTTGAATTGTTGCAAGCAATTGCTTTAAATGTTGGATTAAGATTCGCAATTAGAGAAGGTGGTCGTACAGTTGGTGCTGGTCAGGTAACTGAAATTTTAGACTAATTTAGTCTGTTAGAATATATGAAATTAAGGTGTCTATTCGGCACCTTAATTTTTTTGACTTAAATTGTTTTGTATTTAAAATATTTTTAGTTTATTTGCAAACCAATAATTTACGGGTTTAGCTCAGTTGGTAGAGCACTGGTCTCCAAAACCAGGTGTCGGGAGTTCGAGCCTCTCAACCCGTGCAAATCTTAACGAAGATGGCAAATTTTAAATCATATCTATCTGGCTCATATGATGAGCTTAAAAACCACGTCACTTGGCCAACGGCTAGTGAGGCGCAACGACTAATGGTTGTTGTTGCAGTTTTTTCAATTTTATTCTCTTTAGCGATATGGGGAATCGATGAGCTTTTTAGTGGTCTTATCAAGCAGTATTATAATTGGGTAAAATTTTAATTGATGGCGGACGCTAGTTTGAAGAGGTGGTATGTTGTAAGATCTATTAGTGGATCTGAAAATAAGATAAAAGATTATATAGAGAAGGAAATTGCTTCTCAAGGTCTTGAGGAGTATGTTGACGATATCTTGGTGCCTACTGAAAAGGTAGTTCAGATTCGCAATGGAAAAAAAGTCAATAAAGAAAAAGTTTTCTTTCCTGGTTATATTATGGTTCAGGCCAATCTTGAGGGTGAAGTTCCTCACGTTATTAAAAATGTTAATGGTGTGATTGGGTTTCTAGGTGAAACCAAAGGTGGTGATCCTGTTCCATTGAGAAAGTCAGAAGTAAATCGTCTGTTGGGTCGTGTTGATGATCTTGCTGTTCAAAGCGAGACAGTTGCGATTCCTTATTCAATTGGTGAGTCTGTAAAAGTGATCGATGGTCCTTTTAATAGTTTCACTGGAACGATTGAAAAAGTGAACGAAGATAAAAGAAAACTTCAGGTTATGGTTAAAATCTTTGGTCGTAAAACACCAGTTGAGCTTAGCTATATGCAAGTAGAGAAAATATAAGTGTTACACTAAATAATGAATTGCAGGCAAACATTGCTTCCCTCTGTCTGTAATCCAAATTAAATTTAACAAAAATGGCAAAAGAAGTAAGTAAAGTAGTTAAGCTTCAGGTTCGTGGAGGTGCCGCTAACCCGTCGCCACCAGTTGGTCCTGCTTTAGGTGCTGCCGGTGTTAATATCATGGAATTCTGTAAGCAATTCAATGGTAGAACACAAGATAAAGCTGGTCAAGTTCTTCCGGTTGTTATCACTGTTTTTAAGGATAAGTCTTTTGACTTTATTATTAAGACTCCTCCAGCTGCTGTACAGTTATTGTCAGCATCAAAATCTAAAAAAGGTTCTGGAGAGCCAAATAGACAGAAGATAGCAAGTGTGACTTGGGATCAGGTAAAGGCTATAGCAGAAGATAAAATGCAAGATTTAAATGCTTTTACGATTGAGTCTGCAATGAAAATGGTTGCAGGGACAGCGAGATCTATGGGTATAACAGTAAAAGGTGATGCACCATTCTAAAATAAAGACAAATGGCAAAACTTACAAAAAAGAGAAAAGAAGCGATCAGTAAAATAGATAAAACATCTACTTATACTGTTGCTGAAGCAGCTGGTTTGTTGAAGGATGTTGTTTCTGCTAATTTCGACGAGTCTGTTGAATTAGCTGTTAAACTTAATGTTGATCCTCGTAAAGCAAATCAGATGGTGAGAGGTGTTGTAACGCTTCCTCACGGAACTGGTAAAGATGTTAAAGTCTTGGCTTTAGTTACGCCTGATAAAGAGCAAGAAGCTAAAGATGCTGGTGCAGATTACGTTGGTCTTGATGAGTACCTTGAGAAAATCAAAGGTGGTTGGACAGATGTTGATGTGATTGTGACAATGCCAAGTGTGATGGGTAAATTAGGTCCCTTAGGTCGTGTTTTAGGGCCAAGAGGTTTAATGCCTAATCCTAAAACTGGTACGGTAACGATGAATATCGCTAAAGCTGTTGCTGATGTAAAAGCTGGTAAGATTGACTTTAGAGTTGAAAAATCAGGAATTATTCACGCAGCTATTGGTAAAGCATCTTTTGATAAAGATCAGCTTGCAGGCAATGCAAGAGAATTATTAACGACATTGGTAAAACTTAAGCCTCAGGTTGTTAAGGGTACTTACATTCAGAGTATTTTTATGACAGCAACGCAGAGTCCGAGTATAGAAATCGATACAAAAAGGTTTACTGAGCAATAATTTAAGTTATGACAAGAGAAGAAAAATCAAAAGTAATTGAAGACATAACTGCAAAGTTAGCCGAAACATCGAGCATCTACTTAGCAGATATTTCTGGCTTAGATGCGGGTTCTACGACAGCTCTTAGACGTGCTTGTTTTAAGGCTGATGTGAAGCTAATGGTGGTTAAGAATACACTCCTTGCAAAAGCAATGGAGGCTTCTGATAAAGAGTTTGAAGAGTTAAATACAACTTTAGTTGGTAACACTTCAATTATGTTATCAGAAACTGGAAATGCTCCAGCTAAGATTATTAAAAATTTCAGAAAGAAAAACGATAAGCCTGTATTGAAAGGTGCTTACGTTGAAGAGGCCGTCTATATTGGTGATGAAAACTTAGAAGCACTTGTTAATATCAAGTCTAAGGAAGAAGTTATCGGAGATATTGTTGGCTTGTTACAATCGCCTGCTAAAAATGTTATTTCAGCTCTTAAGTCGAGCGGACAAACATTATCAGGTGTGTTGAAAACACTTTCAGAAAAAACAGAATAAAATACACTAAATACTAAATAATAATTTTTTTTAAAACGATAGAAAATGGCAGATTTAAAAGATTTCGCAGAACAATTAGTTAACTTAACAGTAAAAGAAGTTAATGAGTTAGCTGATATTTTAAAAGAAGAATATGGCATTGAGCCTGCTGCTGCGGCAGTAGCTGTTGCTGGTGGAGGTGCTGCAGATGGTGGTGCTGAAGCTGAAGAGCAAACAGAATTTGATGTTATTCTTAAAGCAGCTGGTGGTTCAAAATTAGCAGTTGTAAAACTTGTTAAAGAATTAACAGGTCAAGGATTAAAAGATGCTAAAGCATTAGTTGATGGCGCACCAGCTCCAGTAAAAGAGGGTGTTTCAAAAGACGAAGCTGAAGCTTTAAAAGCTCAATTAGAAGAAGCAGGAGCAGAGGTTGAGCTTAAGTAATTTAAGTTCACTTAGATTTATAGGTTTAGACCTCAGATATTAATCTGTAGGTCTAAACCATTTTGCGTATTTATACGTAGGGTGTGAAAACACATTATTTTTTGGTTAATTTTGCTTTTGAGAAAAAGCATTAAATTCTTTCTTTAGATGTTAGCATTGCAAAACAATCGTATCAGTTTTTCTTCGGTTAATCAACCCGATTATCCAGATTTTCTTGACATACAAGTCAAATCCTTTCAAGATTTTTTTCAACTTGAAACTAAGCCAGAAGAAAGATCTAACGAAGGTTTATACAAAACCTTCAAAGAAAACTTCCCTATTACAGACACAAAAAATCAGTTTGTATTAGAATTTTTAGATTATTTCGTCGACCCTCCGCGTTACTCTATTCAAGAGTGTATTGAGCGTGGTTTAACATATAGCGTGCCTTTAAAGGCAAGATTAAAACTTTACTGTACTGATCCTGAGCACGAAGATTTTGAAACTATCGTTCAAGATGTTTATTTAGGAACAATACCTTACATGTCACCTAGTGGTACTTTTGTCATAAATGGTGCTGAACGTGTTGTTGTATCTCAGCTTCACCGTTCACCAGGTGTCTTTTTTGGACAATCATTTCATGCTAACGGAACTAAACTTTACTCTGCCAGAGTTATTCCTTTTAAAGGATCATGGATTGAGTTTGCAACAGATATCAACTCTGTCATGTATGCTTATATCGACCGTAAGAAAAAGCTTCCAGTAACAACGCTTTTTAGAGCGATTGGTTACGAGCGTGATAAAGACATTCTTGAAATCTTTGACCTAGCAGAAGAGGTTAAAGTTTCAAAAACAGGATTAAAAAAACATATTGGTAGAAGCCTTGCTGCAAGAGTCCTAAATACTTGGTATGAAGACTTTGTTGATGAAGATACAGGGGAGGTGGTCTCTATCGAAAGAAATGAAATCGTTCTTGATCGAGATACAATTCTTGAAAAAGAACATATTGAAGAAGTTTTAGAAACAGGTTCTAAAACAATCTTACTTCACAAAGAAGACAATACAACTGGTGATTATGCAATTATTTATAACACATTGCAAAAAGACCCTACAAACTCTGAAAAAGAAGCTGTAGAGCATATTTACCGTCAACTTCGTAATGCTGAGCCGCCTGATGAGGAAACTGCGCGTGGCATTATCGATAAACTTTTCTTTAGTGAGCAACGTTACAACTTAGGTGAAGTTGGTCGTTACAGAATGAATAAAAAATTAGGTCTTGATATCAGCATGGAAAGTCGTGTATTGACTAATGATGATATCATCACTATTATTAAATATTTAATCGAGTTAGTTAACTCTAAAGCAGAAGTTGATGATATTGATCACTTATCTAACCGTCGTGTACGTACAGTTGGTGAGCAGTTATCTCAACAGTTTGGTGTTGGTCTAGCACGTATGGCACGTACGATTCGTGAAAGAATGAATGTTCGTGACAACGAGGTATTTACACCTATTGACTTGATCAATGCGAAGACGCTTTCATCTGTCATTAACTCTTTCTTTGGGACAAACCAATTGTCTCAATTTATGGATCAAACCAACCCAATTGCTGAACTGACAAACAAACGTCGTTTATCAGCTTTAGGGCCAGGAGGTCTATCACGTGAAAGAGCTGGCTTTGAGGTGCGAGATGTACATTATACGCATTATGGTCGTTTATGTCCTATTGAAACACCTGAGGGACCAAACATTGGTCTGATTTCTTCCATGTCTGTTTATGGAAAGATTAACTCGATGGGCTTTATCGAAACGCCTTATCGTAAAGTAGAAGATGGTAAAATTGATTTTGAATCAGAACCACTTTATCTTTCTGCTGAAGAAGAAGAAGATAAATTAATTGCTCAAGCAAATATTCCTTTAACAAAGGATAACGTGATTGATGCCGAAAAGGTTATTGCACGTATGGAAGGTGACTTCCCAGTTGTTGATCCTAAAGAGGTTCACTACGTTGATGTTGCACCTAACCAGATTTCATCAATCTCAGCATCTTTAATTCCATTCTTGGAACATGATGATGCCAACCGTGCTTTGATGGGATCTAACATGATGCGTCAAGCAGTTCCATTATTGCGTGTTGATTCACCAATCGTTGGAACAGGTCTTGAAAGACGTGTTGCACAAGATTCTCGAGTGTTGATTAACGCTGAAGGTCCAGGTGTGGTTGAATATGTTGATGCACGCCAGATCACAATCAAGTATGATCGTACTGATGATGATAGACTTGTTAGCTTTGATACTGATTCTAAAACTTATGATCTTATTAAGTTTAGAAGAACGAACCAAGGAACATCTATCAACTTGAAGCCAATTGTAGAAATTGGTGATCGAGTTGATAAAGGACAGGTTCTTTGTCAAGGTTACGCAACTGAAAAAGGTGAATTAGCACTTGGTCGTAACATGAAAGTGGCCTTTATGCCATGGAAAGGTTATAACTTTGAGGATGCTATTGTAATATCTGAAAAAGTTGTTCGTGATGATATCTTGACATCTATTCATATTGACGAGTACTCTCTTGAAGTCAGAGATACAAAGCTTGGTAATGAAGAATTGACAAGTGATATTCCTAACGTTTCAGAAGAGGCAACAAAAGACCTTGATGAAAATGGAATGATCCGAGTTGGTGCAGAAATCAAGCCAGGTGATATCTTAATTGGTAAGATTACACCAAAAGGTGAGAGCGATCCAACGCCAGAAGAAAAATTATTGCGCGCTATTTTTGGTGATAAAGCCGGTGATGTTAAAGATGCATCATTAAAAGCTTCTCCATCATTAAACGGTGTTGTTATTGATAAAAAATTATTTTCACGTGCTGTTAAAGACAAACGCCGACGTGCTCAAGATAAGCAAGAAATTGAGAAGTTAGAATCTAAATTTGAGGTGAAGTTTGAAGAATTAAGAAACATTCTTATCGAAAAACTTTTCTCTCTTGTTGGTGGCAAAACAGCTCAAGGTGTACAAAATGATTTAGGTGAAGATGTTCTTCCTAAAGGTAAAAAGTACACACAAAAGATGTTGAACTCAGTTGAAGATTTTTCTCATTTAACAAGAGGAACTTGGACAACAGATGCTAAAACAAACTCACTTGTTGCTGACTTGTTGCATAACTATAAAATCAAACAAAACGATTTACAAGGTTCTTTAAGACGTGAGAAGTTTACAATTACTGTTGGAGATGAACTTCCATCAGGAATTTTAAAACTTGCTAAAATTTATGTTGCTAAAAAACGTAAACTTAAAGTAGGTGATAAGATGGCAGGACGTCACGGTAACAAAGGTATTGTTGCTAAGATTGTACGTCAAGAAGATATGCCTTTCTTAGATGATGGAACACCGGTTGATATTGTTTTAAACCCACTGGGTGTACCTTCTCGTATGAACATCGGTCAGATTTATGAAACTGTTCTTGGTTGGGCTGGTCAAAAATTAGGTAAGAAGTTCGCAACACCTATTTTTGATGGTGCTTCTCTAGATCATATCAATGAATTGACTGACGAAGCTGGTATTCCACGTTTCGGACATTCATACCTTTATGATGGTGGTACAGGTGAGCGTTTTGATCAACCAGCAACTGTTGGTGTGATTTACATGCTGAAACTTGGTCACATGATTGAAGATAAGATGCACTCGAGATCTATCGGGCCTTATTCATTGATTACGCAGCAGCCATTAGGTGGTAAAGCACAGTTTGGTGGTCAGCGTTTTGGTGAAATGGAGGTTTGGGCACTTGAGGCTTATGGCGCATCAAGCACGTTAAGAGAAATCTTAACTGTTAAATCTGATGATGTGATCGGTCGAGCTAAAACTTACGAAGCAATCGTTAAGGGTGAGCCAATGCCAGAACCAGGATTACCAGAGTCTTTCAATGTATTAATGCATGAGTTAAAAGGACTTGGATTAGATATCCAACTTGAAGGGGATAACAAGTAATAATTGTTAGTAATAAATTTTTAGAATAATTCTTTAGCAACTTGTATTATGGCAAGAAATAATGAAAAGAATACACAACCGAGATTTGATAAAATCTCAATAGGTTTAGCATCTCCAGAAAGTATACTTTCTGCTTCTAGAGGTGAAGTGCTTAAACCTGAAACTATTAACTATAGAACACATAAGCCTGAACGTGATGGCCTTTTCTGTGAGCGTATTTTTGGCCCAGTTAAAGATTACGAATGTGCTTGTGGTAAATATAAAAGAATCCGTTACAAAGGTATCGTTTGTGACCGTTGTGGTGTTGAAGTCACTGAAAAGAAAGTGCGTCGTGATCGCGTCGGACATATCAATTTAGTTGTTCCTGTTGCACACATCTGGTATTTCAGATCTTTACCTAACAAAATTGGTTACCTTCTTGGAATTCCTTCTAAGAAGCTCGATATGATCATTTATTATGAAAGATATGTCGTCGTTCAGCCTGGTATTGCTAAAAATGCTGAGGGTGAAGAAATCAATAAAATGGATTTCTTAACTGAAGAAGAATATCTTGATATTTTAGAGACGCTTCCTCAGGACAATCAAATGCTTGATGATGATGATCCTAATAAGTTTATCGCCAAAATGGGTGCTGAGTGCTTATTAGAAATTTTAAGACGTATTGATCTTGATCAATTATCTTACGATTTAAGACACAAAGCAAATAATGAAACCTCAAAACAACGTAAGACTGAAGCGCTGAAAAGACTTCAGGTTGTTGAAGCTTTAAGAGATTCAAAAGAAAATCGTGAAAACAATCCAGAATGGATGATCATGAAGGCAATTCCGGTAATACCACCAGAATTACGTCCTTTAGTACCATTAGATGGAGGGCGTTTCGCTACTTCTGACTTGAATGATCTTTACCGTCGTGTGATTATCCGTAACAACCGTTTGAAGCGTTTGATGGAAATCAAAGCACCTGAGGTTATTTTACGTAACGAAAAACGTATGCTTCAGGAGTCTGTCGATTCATTGTTTGACAACACAAGAAAGTCATCTGCTGTTAAAACAGATTCTAATAGACCATTAAAATCACTTTCAGATTCATTGAAAGGTAAGCAAGGACGTTTTAGACAAAACTTACTTGGTAAGCGTGTTGATTATTCTGCACGTTCTGTCATCGTCGTTGGACCAGAATTGAAAATGTACGAGTGCGGTCTTCCTAAAGACATGGCTGCAGAGCTTTACAAACCTTTTATCATTCGTAAATTAATCGAAAGAGGTATTGTGAAAACTGTGAAGTCAGCAAAGAAGATTATAGATAAGAAAGAACCAGTGGTTTGGGATATTCTTGAAAATGTCTTGAAAGGGCATCCGGTCTTATTAAACCGTGCGCCTACACTTCACAGGCTTGGTATTCAAGCTTTCCAACCTAAGTTGATTGAAGGAAAAGCGATTAGTCTTCACCCATTAGTTTGTACGGCATTTAACGCCGACTTTGATGGTGACCAGATGGCTGTTCACTTACCTTTAGGGCCTGAGGCTATTCTTGAAGCACAATTATTAATGTTGGCTTCTCACAATATCCTTAACCCAGCAAATGGTTCTCCAATTACTGTTCCTTCTCAGGATATGGTTCTTGGATTATATTATATGACAAAGCATAGAATTTCTACTGAAGAAAAGCCAGTGAAAGGTGAAGGCCTGACTTTTTATTCTGATGAAGAAGTTGAAATTGCTTATAACGAAAACCGTGTTGCACTAAACGCTGGTATTAAAATCAGAACAAAAGATTTTAATGACGAAGGCGAATTAGTTAACCAAATAATCGATACAACCGTTGGTCGTGTCTTGTTCAATCAAGCAACGCCAGAACAAATTGGTTTTGTCAATGATGTCATGACAAAGAAAGCTTTGAGAGACGTTATTGCACGTGTACTTAAAGTCACTTCAGTTCCTGAAACAGCTGAGTTTTTAGATAAGATTAAGTCTCTTGGTTATAACTCTGCCTTCAGAGGTGGACTTTCATTCTCATTAGGTGATATTATTATCCCAGCAGAAAAGCAAGAGATGATTCGTGATGCTGAAAGCCAAGTTGAAGGTATTACAGGTAACTACAACATGGGTCTGATTACGAATAACGAGCGTTACAACCAAGTTATTGATATTTGGACGGCAACAAACGCAAACTTAACAGAGCTTGCAATGAAGCGTATTCGTGAAGATGATCAAGGCTTCAACTCTGTATTTATGATGCTTGATTCTGGTGCGAGGGGTTCTAAAGAACAAATCCGTCAGTTAACTGGTATGAGAGGTTTGATGGCTAAGCCTAAGAAATCGACAGCAGGAGGTGGAGAGATTATTGAAAACCCAATTCTTGCAAACTTTAAAGAAGGTTTATCAATTCTAGAATACTTTATCTCTACTCACGGTGCTCGTAAAGGTCTTGCCGATACGGCTCTTAAAACTGCCGATGCTGGTTACTTAACGCGTCGTTTGGTTGATGTTTCTCAAGACGTCATCGTCAGAGAATCAGATTGTGGAACTTTAAGAGGTATTGAAGTTCAAGCCTTGAAGAAGAATGAAGAAGTTGTTGAAAAACTTGGTGCAAGAATCATTGGCCGTACAGCGCTTAATGATATTATTGAGCCAATTACACAAGAATTAATTGTCTCTGCAGGTGAAGAAATTACGGAAGATATCGCTGATAAAATTGAGGTATCTCCATTAAATTCTGTTGAAGTTCGTTCTCCACTATCATGTGAGGCTAAACAAGGTATTTGTGTGAAGTGTTACGGACGTAACCTCGCAACTAATAAAACTGTTCAAAGAGGTGAAGCTGTTGGTGTTGTTGCTGCTCAATCGATTGGTGAGCCAGGAACTCAGTTAACACTGCGTACTTTCCACGTAGGTGGTATTGCAGGAAACATTTCTGAAGAAAGTAAATTAGAGATTAAATACGACGGTATTGTTGAGATTGAAGATTTAAAAACCGTTAAAGGTGAAGATAATGAAGGTAAAGAAGTAGATATCGTGATTTCACGTACTTCTGAAGCTAAAGTTGTTGATAAAAAATCCGGAATCACATTAAGTTCTAATGTTATTCCTTACGGTTCTCAGATATTTGTTAAGCCTGGTCAAAAAGTGTCTAAAGGTGATGTTATTTGTAAGTGGGATCCTTATAATGGTGTGATTATTTCTGAATTTGCTGGTCAAGTTGAGTTTGAAAACATTACACAAGGTGTGACTTACGAAGTTGAAAGTGATGAACAAACTGGTTTTGAAGAAAAAGTAATTACAGAATCTAAGAATAAACGTAAGATTCCGACATTACATATTAAAGATAACTCAGGAGAAATCATCAGATCGTACAACTTACCAGTTGGCGCTCACTTAATGGTGGATGATGAAGAAGGTATTAAGATAGGTAAAGTCTTAGTGAAGATTCCTCGTAAATCATCTAAAGCTGGTGATATTACAGGTGGTCTTCCAAGATTGACTGAGCTATTTGAAGCACGTAACCCATCAAACCCTGCTGTTGTCAGTGAGATTGACGGTGTTGTTTCATTCGGAAAAATCAAAAGAGGTAACCGTGAGATTATCGTTGAGTCTAAACTAGGTGAAATCAAGAAATATCTTGTTAAACTTTCAAATCAGATTCTTGTTCAAGAAAATGATTATGTTAGAGCAGGAATGCCTTTATCTGATGGTTCAGTAACACCTGAAGATATCTTGAATATTAAAGGGCCAAGTGCTGTTCAGCAGTATTTAGTCAATGAAGTTCAAGAGGTTTACCGTTTACAAGGTGTACAAATTAATGATAAGCACTTTGAAGTTGTTGTTCGTCAAATGATGCAAAAAGTGAAAATACAAGATCCAGGTGATACTATTTTCCTTGAAAATCAATTGGTTCACAAGCAAGACTTCATTGAAGAAAATGATAATATCTTTGGTAAAAAGGTTGTTGAAGATGCAGGTGATAGCGTTAACCTAAAACCAGGTCAAATTGTCACTTTACGTGACTTAAGAGATGAAAATTCTTTATTAAGACGTGAAGACAAGAACCTAGTTGATGCACGTGACGTAGAGCCAGCAACTGCAAAACCAATATTACAAGGAATTACAAGAGCTTCTTTACAAACTAAATCATTCATATCAGCCGCTTCTTTCCAAGAAACAACTAAGGTTCTTAACGAAGCAGCAGTGAGTGGTAAAGTTGATAAGCTAGAAGGATTAAAAGAGAATGTTATTGTAGGACATAAAATTCCTGCAGGAACAGGCCTTAGAGAGTTTGATGACATCATCGTTGGTTCTAAAGAAGAGTTAAACGAAATGATGCAACAAAATCAAGATACAAAAGTGAATTTTAATTAAACAATAGGTTATGAGTGATCAAAAAGACGATAAACGTCAGAAACTAAATATTCAATTAGATGAAGATATCGCGCAAGGGATTTACAGTAATCTCGTGATTATTAATCACTCGCCAACTGAGTTTGTATTAGATTATGTCAATGTTATGCCTGGGACGCCTAAGAGCAAAGTCAGATCACGTGTGATCTTAACACCTCAACATGCAAAGCGCTTGTTGAATGCTTTAAAGGATAATATCGATAAGTATGAGAAGAGACATGGTGAAATTCAAAAAGAAGAACGCCAGAATATTCCTCTTAACTTCGGACCCACAGGTGAAGCATAATAAATTTCACTAAAAACCAAAAAAGGGCTGCAAATTAATTTGCAGCCCTTTTTATATTGAAAAAAGTAAATTCTATTACTTTTCAGCTTTTAAAACAAACTTAATTTTGATTTCATCGTTGATGAACTTGTCTTTGACATCGTCCATAATCGATTTAGACATAAAGTTGATGCCCCACTCAGTTCTGTCAATAACAACTTCCTCGTTAGTTGCTAGTTTTAAAGTCTTTTCGTCATTACCAAAGCTTAGATCAGCAGGAAAACTGATGTTTTTAGTCACACCTTTAATCGTTAAGTTTCCATTGATTTTGTGACCTGATTCAGTCTTGCTAACTTTCGTGATTTCAAAGTTTGCAGTTGGGTGATTTTTGATATCAAAAAAGTGATCTTCTTTACCTTCTGCTGTTCCTTTAAGATGCATTTCAAGATCATTTTTGTCATCACCCTCTAAGTCCTCAACTGTAATAGAAGCCATATCAATTTTGAAGTTTCCAGCTTCAAGTGTTTTTCCATTGACTGAAATTTCACCTTCTTTAAAACTTAATTTTCCATAGTGTTTTCCAGCTGGTTTTGCTCCTTCCCACTCTATATGAGAATCACTTGTGTTAAGAGTGTAAATTGTCGCTTTTTCACTTTTTTCAGCAACTTCAGTTTTTTCAGAAGTTTTTGTTGTTTCAGTATTTTGACAAGATGTCAAAATCAGACCAAATGCAAGGGCATAAATTGGTAATCTTAATCGTTTCATGTTTGTAATTTTTGTTGTAAAGTTACATCTTATCTTAAACTTTAAATTTATTCTTATAAACTTTTTACGCTGACATTTTGACATTATTATCAATGTGGCAATGGATTTGAAATAACAGAATTAAATTATTAATGATGAAAAAAAAGCAAAACCAAAACGATATAAATCAAGAGCTTAAAAGGGAAGATGTAGATGTACAATCAAAACCACAAGAAGAAAAAGATGTTGATCAAAAAGAATCTTATGATGAGCAAGAGGCTCAAGATGTAGAGGAAAAGAAGGAATTAAGTAAAGAGGAGCAATTGGAGGAGTCTTTAAACGCTGAAAAAGATAGGTATCTGCGTTTATTTGCTGAGTTTGAAAACTATAAGAGAAGAACCAGTAAAGAACGCATCGAGCTTTTTAAAACAGCAGGAGAAGAGGTGATGCAAGCTTTATTACCAATATTAGATGATTTTGATAGAGCTTTAGTAGAACTCAAGAAATCAAAAGATACAGAATCTTTTTCTGGTGTTGAGCTCATTAGTAATAAATTTAGAGAAACATTGAGATCAAAAGGTTTAGAACCTATTGCTGTTAAGTCAGGTGACATTTTTGATGCTGATTTGCATGAGGCTGTCACACAAATTCCAGCTCCTTCTGATGATTTAAAAGGAAAAATTATTGACCTTATTGAAAAAGGCTACACTTTAGGCGAGAAGATTATTCGTTATCCAAAAGTTGTAACAGGAAAATAAACATTTATGAAAGAAGATTATTACGATATATTAGGCGTTTCTAAAGATGCTTCTCAAGCCGAAATTAAAAAAGCATATCGAAAACTTGCCATAAAATATCATCCAGATAAAAACCCTGACGATTCTAAAGCTGAGGACATGTTTAAGAAAGCAGCCGAAGCTTATGAAATACTTGGGAATCAAGAAAAACGTCAAAAGTATGATCAATTCGGTCATGGTGCATTTGATGGATCTGGCGGCTTTGGCGGTGGCGGCATGAACATGGACGACATCTTTAGCCAGTTTGGCGATATCTTCGGCGGAGGCGGCGGAGGTTTTGGCGGCTTCGGCGGTTTTGGCGGCGGCGGTCGCAGACAAGCCAAAGGCGGTAACCTGCGTATTCGTGTCAAGTTGACATTAGAAGAAGTTGCTTCTGGCGTCGAAAAGAAAATTAAAGTCTCTCGTAAAAAGAAACCTGCTGATACCACCTACAAAACTTGTTCATCTTGTAATGGCTCTGGTCAAGTGACAAAGATCCAAAACACAATTTTAGGGCGTATGCAGACTTCTGCACCTTGTTCAAATTGTAGCGGAACTGGTAAAATGCTTGACAAAAAAGGTAAAGGCACAGACGCTAGTGGATTAAAAATGGAGCAAGAACTTGTTTCCATTAAAATACCTGGAGGTGTTGAAGATGGTATGCAGCTGAAAGTTTCTGGCAAAGGAAATGAACCTGCAGGCGAAGGCATCAGTGGTGATTTGCTTGTGCTGATTGAGGTTGAAGAACATGAGAAATTGAAGAGAGATGGAAATAATTTACATTATGATTTATATGTGAGTTTTCCAGAAGCTGCTTTAGGTGCAAGCACAGAAATTTCTACAGTGAATGGAAAAGTTCGTATCAAGATTGAACCAGGTACACAAAGTGGAAAGATTTTGAGACTGCGTCATAAAGGTTTACCTAGCTTAAACAGATATGGAACAGGTGATTTACTTGTGCATGTCAATGTTTGGACGCCAAAAACTTTATCAAAAGAACAGAAGCAATTCTTTGAAAAGAATATGGAGGATTCAAATTTTGAACCAAGTCCAGAGAAATCTGATAAATCATTTTTCGAAAAAGTGAAAGATATGTTTTCATAATCGTTAAATATTAACAAATTTTTATATATTTGAACGTCACTTCCTAACTCGTAGTGACGTTTTCTTTTTCATAGCAATTTTTTTCCCATTCGATTCGTCGGATGGGTTTTGTATTTTATAGCTGCTCTTATCTTTCTTTAAACTTTAGCTCATATTTTTTCTTATATTGTCAATTCAATTAATTTTTGATTTAAAACACAAAATATGGCGAAGATTTTAATAGCAGAAGACGAAGCAAGCATCAGAAGAGTTTTGAAAAATATTTTAACGGAAGAAGATTCTAAATTTGAAATATTTGAAGCTAAAGATGGCCAGGAAGCTATTAAGATAATTGAGTCTGAAAAGTTAGATACAGTTTTATGTGATATCAAAATGCCAAAAAAAGATGGCGTTGAAGTTTTGAGTTATGTCAAAGAACAAGAAATCGATCTTCCTATGATTATGATTTCTGGTCATGGCGACATAGAAACTGCTGTTGAAACCATGAAAATGGGAGCTTTCGATTATATTTCTAAACCACCTGATTTAAATCGCTTATTAAATACAATCCGAATTGCATTATCTCATAATGATTTACATCAAGAAAATAAAAAATTAAGGAAAAAAGTCAGTAAGAAGTTTAAGATGGTTGGTGAGTCAGAGGAGATTGACCAGATTAAAACAATTATTGCTAAAGTTGCACCAACAGATGCTCGCGTTCTTATCACAGGTCAAAATGGTACTGGGAAAGAATTGGTAGCAAATTGGTTACACGAACAGAGTGACCGTTCAAAAAAGCCATTTATAGAAGTCAATTGTGCTGCAATTCCTTCTGAACTTATTGAAAGTGAGTTGTTCGGTCATGTTAAAGGCGCTTTTACTTCGGCCAATAAAGATCGCGCTGGAAAATTTGAAGCTGCTGATGGAGGAACACTTTTCTTAGATGAAATTGGAGACATGAGTTTGAAAGCCCAAGCCAAAGTACTGAGAGCTTTGCAAGAACATAAAATTCAGCGAGTAGGTAGCGATAAAGATATCAAGGTTGATGTTCGCGTTATTGCCGCCACGAACAAAGATTTAAAAACTGAGATAAAACAATCTCTTTTCAGAGAAGATTTATACCATCGATTAGCAGTGATTTTAATTAATGTGCCTGCACTTAAGGATAGAAAAAGCGATATTCCATTATTGGTAAATTATTTCTTGGAATCTATAGCCAAACAGCAAGGTGTGAAAACAAAAGCGATATCAGGTAAAGCTCTTGACATCCTCATGGCGCATGATTGGCCAGGAAATATCAGAGAATTAAGAAATGTGATAGAACGCTTAATGATTCTTGGGAAACAAAAAATCGATGAAGAAGATATGAAACTCTACTTTTAAATAAAGTTAATCTTTTACGACTGTTTTCAAGAATTAATGTTTAGTCGGATCATATTTTAAAAAGTACATCGTGTCTCCGCTTGGGTGTTCCCATTCTTTAAGAAGTTCAAAACCATATCTTCTATAGGCAACAGAAACCCTTCTTAATCTAGTTTCAGCATAGATTGGTAATTGCTCTTTCTTGGCAATTTCAAACATCTGGTCCTTCATTTTATAAGGCGTTTTCTTATCGGTCAAGCCTCTAGAATCTGGTAAAACCCCCCAAAACCAACAATAAAGATAAGCACCTTTATTGGGTCTTTGTTTACGGATGAACTTTTGATTTTTTAAAGCTTTTAAACCTTTTTTGATGCCTGTGACATTTAAGGCAAGCTTGATGTCGTTAATCATTTCGTACCAAAACCCTTCAGATGTGCCATCTTCTTTAAAGAAAATAGCGATTCCGCTATCATCATCACAAGTTAATAAAGCATCTCTTTTAATGGCTTTCTCAACCATATGTCTAGCCAGGTATTGAAAACGTTGTTCTTTTTTATGGTCGTCTTTTACAATTTCCATTGAAGTAGGGATTTCTTGCAAAAGCTTAGCGACGTTTGAAATGATTCGTTCTTTGTTCAACTTTAAAAAATTTATGACAAATTTACTTTAACTCTAATTCAAAAAAAACTATTAATGCTTAAAACTTAAATTTTGATGATTTGGCTTATTTCTCAAAGACAAGTCTTACTTTTGCAGCCTGAAAAAAATAGCTTTGAATATATCAATTTATACAAAAGAATTTAAGCAAAACCTTAATCTTGCTTTGCCTGTTATGCTAGGCCAACTCGGCCACGTTCTTGTCGGCTTTGTTGACAATGTTATGATCGGGAGGTTAGGTGCAGCACAGCTTGCTGCGGTTTCATTAGGGAATACCATGATCTTTTTTGCTTTGCTGATTGGATTGGGATTTAGTTTTGCAATTACACCTTTAGTTGCTGAAGCTGATGGTGAAGGTGATATTGTAAAAGGGAGGTCTTTTTTTCAGCATGGTATGGTCATGTGTGGCGTTAACGGCATACTCTTATTTCTATTTCTCATTGTGGCAAGACCTGTTTTATATTATTTAGATCAACCTGCAGAAGTTGTTGATTTAGCCATTCCTTATATAAATATTGTCGCTATCTCCATGATACCTATGATGATATTTCAGGGATTAAAACAATTTGCCGACGGTTTATCAATGACAAAATATGCCATGTACGCAACAATTGCTGCAAATGTTATAAATGTTATATTTAACTATCTACTGATTTATGGGATATGGTTTTTCCCGAGATTAGAACTGGAAGGAGCAGCGATAGGAACTTTATTATCGCGTGTATTTATGATGGTCATGCTTTACTTTATTCTCAAAAATAAATCTAAACTCAAACCTTATTTTGTTTTGATGAAGCGTTCTCTAAAAAAAGAAACCTTCAAAAAATTATTAAGTCTTGGTTTTCCAACCGCTTTACAAATGTTGTTTGAGGGCGGAATTTTTACCGCATCGGTTATATTAGCGGGAACAATAGGAACAAATGCACAAGCTGCAAATCAAATTGCACTCAACCTGGTTTCGATGACTTTTATGGTAGCAACAGGTTTAGGTGTGACAGCCACAATACGTGTTGCTAATCAAAAAGGAAAAAAGGATTATATCAATTTAAGACGTATTGCAAATTCAATTTATCTACAAACCTTTTTAATTTCTGCTGTATTTACAGTTGCCTTTATTCTTTTAAAATCATTCTTACCAACGCTTTATATAGATGATCAGCAGGTCATTAATTTAGCAGCTCAACTACTTGTTGTCGCAGCATTGTTTCAATTAAGTGACGGTTTGCAAGTTGCATTTTTAGGAGCTTTACGTGGTATGCAAGATGTAAAAGTGCCGACGATCATCTGTTTTGTGGCTTATTGGTTAATCGGTTTCCCAATTTCTATTTATTTTGGGCAAGAAGAATATTATGGAAGTGCAGGAATATGGTTTGGTCTATTGGCCGGCCTCACAGTTTCTGCAATATTATTGTATATTCGTTTCAATAATTTGACACATCCTAAGAAAGAAAAATTAAAAAAAGCTTATGAAACTACCTAGATTTATACTTGGTGACAATACTGATTTACCAGAATCAATTTTTATCATTCACACGGAATATCCTAGATTTATTATTGATTTAAAAGATGATGAAATCGAATGGCTTGAAGATATTAACGCTGATAATCAGGATGATTTTATTGAAGAGACAAATAATTTAATCAAAGAAGCTTCTGAATTTTACGATCGTGAAGTTGATAGATACCAAGATTAATCATGCATACGCTTGTTGAATTAGATCACCAACTCTTTTTATACCTCAATAATCTTGGATCTCGTACTTGGGATGTTTTTTGGGTTTTTATCACAGAAAAAGAAACTTCTTACCCGCTTTACGCTGTCTTTTTGTTTTTGTGCTACAAGCATTATGGTTTAAAAGGTTTAGGAACAATTATGATTACTGTTGCTTTGATGATAACAGTAACAGATCAATTGTCAAATCTTTTCAAAGACACGATTATGCGTCCTAGACCTTGCAACGAAGATTTTATGATGCAAGCCCGTTTTGTTGCAAAACGTTGTGGTGATTTTGGCTTCTTTTCAGGACATGCTGTCAGCTCTTTTGCAGTTGTGTTTTTTATTGGAAATCTGCTGAAAAATAAAGTCAAGTATATCTTTACTTATCTTTTAATTTGGGGTTTTGTTATTGCTTATAGTCGCATTTATGTTGGCGTGCATTATCCTGGAGATATTATTGTCGGCGCACTTTTTGGAACAATTATCGGTACGCTTTTTTATAAACTCAATGTTTGGGCTAGAAAGAAACTGAATTTAACTAAAGCTTAGTTTTTTTGTAGAGTTTAAGTAAGTTCTCTGCAGCTTCAAAAGCTGTCGTTTTTTTCTGGTCAATTTTTAATAATTCTTTTTTCAGAGCAATTTTGATTTCTGAATGTGAATAAAAGTCTTTTTTTAGATTTTCCTCTATGCTCTGCGTCAACCAATATTTCGCTTGTAGAGCTCTGTTATCATCAAAAGACTGATTGCTTTTTGTTTGTTTGACAAAACGCTCGATTAACTCCCAGATTTTATCAATGCCTTGATGCTTGAGTCCGCTGGCTAAAAGTACCTTTGGCTTCCAATCATTTGATTTTGGAGGATATAACTGAAGCGCTCTATTAAACTCTAATTTTGCACTTTTAGCTTGATCGATATTGTTGCCATCAGCTTTGTTGATAACAATGGCATCGGCCATTTCAATAATCCCTCTTTTAATCCCTTGAAGTTCATCACCTGCACCAGCAAGTTTGAGTAAAAGAAAAAAGTCCGTCATACTGTGAACCAAAGTCTCGCTTTGACCAACACCAACTGTTTCTATAAGAATAATATCAAAACCAGCAGCCTCACATAAAGCTATGCTTTCACGTGTTTTTCTGGAAACACCACCGAGAGAAGTCCCAGAAGCAGTGGGTCTGATATAAGAATGTGGTGATTGAACCAATTTCTCCATGCGTGTTTTATCACCGAGAATGCTTCCACCAGATATTGAACTTGAGGGGTCAACAGCAAGGACAGCAACTTTATGACCTTGTGAAATCAAATGCATGCCAAAACTTTCAATAAACGTGCTTTTGCCAACTCCGGGCACGCCAGTGATTCCAATTCTAACTGAATTTCCTGCATGAGGTAAGCAATTCTCAATCAGTTTTTTAACGCTATCCTCATGTCTATTGCTTTGACTTTCAACCAAAGTAATGGCCTGACTTAAAGCTGTTAAGTTTGAGTTTAATAATTCGTTAGACAGTTTCTTTATATCAACTTTCTGACGTCTTAGTTTTTTAATCCTTTCAGCAGATTTTTGACTCAAATTTTCGCATGCTGAATTTTCTCGATTTCCTAAAGCTGTTGAATGTGTTTGTTTTGCTGCCAATTCGATAATATTTAATACAAATTTAGCAAGTTATCTTCGCTAAGCTTACAAAACTATGTTACATTTATTTAAAATAAAAATATATCTTATGAATACTCTATACACAGCTAAAGCCACCGCAACTGGTGGAAGAAAAGGACATGTAAAAACAGAAGACGGACCTATTGATATGAATGTTGCCATGCCTAAAGAAATGGGTGGTAAAGGCGATGGTGTCAACCCTGAGCAACTTTTTGCATCTGCATACTCGGCTTGTTATGGTAGCGCTTTAGAAGCTGCTGCTGAAAAATTAAATCAAAAACTTGGTGATTTTAAAGTGAAAGCACATATAAGTATTGGTAAAACTGAAGAAGATAACTTTCAGCTAGCTGCTGTCATAGACGCTTATATTCCAGGAGCTGATTCTGTTGAAATGGGAGAGAAGTTGATGAATGAGGCGCATGTAATTTGTCCATTCTCTCGCGCAACTCGCGACAATATTGATGTCACTTTAAACTTGTTACTTGATCAATAAAGTATAAAAATATTTCTATAAAAATCCTCAATTTAAGTTGAGGATTTTTTTTGCTTTAGAATGACTAAACAGGACTTATCATTTAAAATAAAGGTGAATCACATTTAGGTTTATTACCTTTGCAATCTAAATTTTTGACGATGTTAAAACTAAATATACAAGACGAAACTTCACGATTAAAAGCCGTTGTTTTAGGAACTGCAAAATCATCAGGTGACCAACCAAAACTTGAAGATGCTTATGATCCTAAATCAAAGTTGCATATCAAAAATGGAACTTATCCTAAAAATGAGGATATGGTTAAAGAAATGGAGGCTGTTGCTGAAATTTTTAAGAAATACGATATTGATGTTTACAGACCTGAAATGATTGAAAATTATAATCAAATCTTTAGCCGCGATATAGGTTTTGTAATTGAAGACAAATTTGTGAAAGCAAATATACTTCCTGATCGCGATCAAGAAATCGAAGCGATTAATTATGTTCTAGAAAAAATAGATCAAGATAAAATTATAGAATTACCAGAGCATTGTCATATTGAAGGTGGAGACGTTATGCCGCATGGCGATTATATTTTTGTAGGAACATACCGCGGTAAAGATTATTCTGATTATATCACAGCAAGAACAAATCCTGTGGCTGTTAAAGCACTTCAAGATGAATTTCCCAATAAAAAAGTTAAGTCATTTAATTTAAGAAAGGATAATGAAGATCCTAAAAATAATGCTTTGCACTTAGACTGTTGTTTTCAGCCTATCGGAAAGGATAAAGCGATTATTCATCGAAATGGATTTCTTGAAGAAGAAGAATACCAATGGTTAGTTGATTATTTTGGAGCTGACAATGTTTTTGAAATTACCAAAGATGAAATGTATGACATGACGAGCAATGTTTTTTCTATTGCGCCTGATGTCGTTATTTCAGATGCGTATTTCACCCGTTTAAATGATTGGTTGAGATCGCATGACATTACTGTTGAAGAAGTTAACTATAGAGAAATTGCTAAACAGGAAGGTTTGTTGAGATGCTCAACACTTCCACTTATAAGAAATTAATATATGAAACAAATCACGAATTCAATTTTAATGATTCGACCTGTCGCATTTCGTATGAATGAACAGACAGCCGTTAACAATTATTTCCAGAAGAAAACATCAGATTTAGAAGCGACGATTAATGCGAAAGCTCAAAAAGAATTTGATGATTTTGTTGATAAATTAAGAGCCGTTGGTGTTCATGTTATTGTTGTGGATGATGACAAAAATTTAAATATTCCCGATTCAATTTTTCCTAATAATTGGATTTCTTTTCATCAAAATGGTGACATAGCGCTTTATCCAATGTTTGCTGAAAATAGACGTCCTGAACGTCGTCAAGAAATTATTGAAGCTATTGAAAAAGATGGTTTTCAAATTAAAAATATTGTAGATTATACATCTGCTGAAGATGAAGGTGTTTTTCTTGAAGGGACTGGCAACTTGATTTTAGACCGCGCAAATCAGAAAGCATATTGTGCGCTTTCTCCTCGTGCGCATGAGGATTTATGTATTGAGTTTTGTGAAGACTTTGAGTTTACTCCTGTTTTATTTAAAGCATATCAAACGGTTAACGATCAACGCTTGCCAATTTACCACACAAACGTGATGATGTGCTTAGCTGAAGAATTTGCTATCGTTTGCTTAGCAAGTATAGATGATAAAAAAGAAAAAAAGACTGTGATTAAAGCTTTAAAGCAAGATGGTAAAGAAATCATTGACATCACAGAAGATCAAATGCATCATTTTGCAGGAAACATGTTGCAAGTTCAAGGCGATAAGGATAAGTATTTGGTGATGAGTGAAAGTGCTTTTAAATCTTTGACTGAAGCACAGATTAAAACAATAGAAAGAACTTCTAAAATTTTATACGCTGATCTCCATACCATAGAAACTCATGGAGGAGGCAGCGCTCGCTGTATGTTAGCTGAGATTTTTAATCCGAAAGCATAAAATAAAAACTGTCTTGAAAACTAATTACATATCATTCCAAAATGATAGTGTTGTTTTCAAGACAGTTTTTTATATCTAATTAGCGATATCGCTAATGAATTTAATTCTGTAAAGGCGTAATTCTTCTTCGTCATAATCGCCATCAAACTCCTCTAAAGCTTCGTCGATCTTGTCAGTTGACGCGTCTAAGAAATATTCATGAATTTCTTCTTGTTGATCTTCATCTAAAATTTCATCAACCCAATAAGTGATATTTAATTTTGTACCGCTATAAACGATGGCTTCCATCTTTTGAATAAACTCATTCATTTCCATTCCTTTTGATGAAGCAATATCTGGAAGCGGAAGCTTACGATCAACGTTTTGAATAATATAGAGTTTGCTCTTACTATTTGATCCTGTGGTTTTGACGACTAAATCATCTGGTCTGAAAATATCATTTTCTTCAACATAATCAGCGATTAATTTGACAAACTCTCGACCATATTTTTTAGCTTTTCCTTCACCAACACCATGAATATTAGCCATTTCTTCTAGAGTAATCGGATATTTTAAAGCCATATCTTCTAGAGAAGGATCTTGAAAAACAACAAATGGAGGAACGTCTTTTTTCTTGGCTACTTTTTTACGGAGGTCCTTTAAAATTTTTAGTAGCTGTTCATCGCTTACGGCAACTTTATTGTTTTTAGGTTGAGCGACATCTTCATAATAAGTATGGTCTTCCGTCATCATAAATGATTCAGGTTTTTCAAGAAATGAACGGCCTTGATCTGTTAATTTGACAACACCATAACTTTCAATATCTTTGCGAAGCATTCCATTGACAATAACTTGTCTGAGAAGTGCTTTCCAGTAATTACTGTCTTTATTTTTTCCTTGACCAAAAATTGGTAGTTCGTTTGTTCGGTGTGATTTGATTAAGGCATTAACGTTTCCTGTTAAGGTAGAAACGACATCTTTAGATTTATAAATACCTTTTGTTTCTTTGATGGTATTGAGTAAAAGAACTACTTCATCTTTAGCTTCTACTTTCTTTTTTGGATATCTCACATTATCATCCATATCACCACCAGCGCCAGTTTCAGTATCAAACTCTTCACCAAAATAATGGAGAATATATTTACGTCTAGAAACGGAACTTTCAGCAAAAGCGACTACTTCTTGAAGTAAAGCATGACCTATTTCTTGCTCAGCAATAGGTTTACCGCTCATGAATTTTTCTAACTTCTCAACATCTTTATAATTGTAAAAAGCTAAACAATGTCCCTCGCCACCATCACGGCCAGCTCGACCAGTTTCTTGATAATAACTTTCTATACTTTTAGGGATGTCATTATGTATAACGAATCTGACATCAGGTTTGTCAATTCCCATTCCAAAAGCGATCGTTGCAACAACAACATCGATGTCTTCCATCAAAAACATATCTTGATGTTTATTTCTTGTTTTTGAATCTAAACCAGCGTGATAAGGAATGGCTTTGATGCCATTGACTTGAAGAGTTTGCGCTAATTCAGCGACACGTTTCCGGCTTAAGCAATAAATAATTCCGCTTTTGCCTTGATTTTTCTTGACAAATTTGATGATTTCAGAATCAACTTGAGAGGTTTTTGGTCTTATTTCGTAATAAAGGTTTGGCCTATTAAAAGAAGCTTTAAATGTGTTAGCATCTGTGATACCTAAATTTTTCAAGATATCTTCCTGAACTTTAGGCGTTGCAGTTGCCGTTAGGCCTATAATTGGAATATTGTCTCCAATTCTTCCGATAATTTTCTTTAAATTTCGGTATTCAGGTCTAAAATCATGTCCCCATTCAGAGATACAATGCGCTTCATCAATTGCTAAAAACGAGATTGTTTCTGATTTAAGAAAATCTACATACTCTTCTTTTGTTAAAGATTCTGGCGCAACATAAAGAAGTTTCGTGATGCCGTTAGAAATATCTGATTTAACTTGTTTGACTTGAGTTTTATTAAGCGAGGAGTTGAGAACATGCGCTACACCTGGATTGTCAGATATGCCACGTAGTGTATCAACTTGGTTTTTCATCAAAGCGATCAATGGAGAAACAACAATTGCAGTTCCTTCTTTAATCAATGCAGGGAGTTGATAACAAAGAGATTTTCCACCTCCAGTAGGCATGATGACAAATGTATCTTTGTCGTTTAAAATACTCTTGATAACCTCTTCTTGAAGTCCTTTGAATTCGTTAAATCCAAAATACTTTTTTAGTTCTTTGTGTAAATTGTATTGTGCCAATTTAGTAGATTATATTACGTTTTAATTACATTTGCATCTTTAAAGATACGTATAAAATCAAGAACGACAAATGCGTCAATAAAATTTAATTATGTCTCAATCAAAGATACAAACTTTAGCAAAGGAAACAATTCAGTTGCAAGCAATAGCGATTTCATCTTTAGTAGAATCTATTAATATTGATTTTGAAAAAGCGGTTGATGTTATCTTTAATTCTTCAGGACGTGTTGTGATTACTGGCGTTGGAAAGAGTGCAATTATCGCTCAGAAAATTGTGGCAACGCTTAACTCAACTGGAACACCTTCTATATATATGCATGCCGCTGATGCAATTCATGGCGATTTAGGAAATATTCAAAAAGATGATGTTGTTATTTGTATTTCTAAAAGTGGCACAACACCAGAAATAAAGGTTTTGGTTCCTTTTATCCAAAGCTTTGGAAATACTTTAATTGCCATTACTGGAAATCTTAAATCATTTTTAGCTGAAGAAGCAAACTATGTTTTGGATACACATGTAGAGAAGGAAGCTTGTCCAAATAATTTGGCACCGACAACCAGCACAACTGCTCAATTGGTGATGGGTGATGCTTTGGCAATAGCTTTATTGAATTTGAGAGGCTTTTCAAGTTCTGATTTTGCAAGATATCATCCAGGTGGAGCTTTAGGGAAAGCACTGTATCTCCGTGTTAGCGATGTGACAAAGCATAATCAAAAACCACAAGTTTCTATCGATGCAAGTTTAAGAGATATTATCATTGAAATCTCTGAAAAAATGCTTGGTGTAGCTGCAGTGATAGAAAATGATAAAATTGTTGGAATCATAACAGATGGTGATTTAAGGAGAATGCTCAAAAATAACACTGATGTCTCTCAGCTGAAAGCGAAAGATATTATGAGTAAAAATCCTAAAACTATTTCAAATGATGCGATGGCGATTGATGCGATGGAAATTTTGGAAACTAATGATATCTCTCAAGTGATTTCAGAAGAAAATGGAAAATACGCTGGCGTGGTGCATATCCATAATCTAGTAAAAGAAGGAATTATATAAAATGGCAAAGAAAAAACGCAAAAAAGATCCAGCAAATATGTCATTTATGGATCATCTTGAGGATTTAAGATGGCATTTAGTTCGTTCTGTTTTAGCAATACTATTAGGTGGAGCTGTCGCTTTTGTTTTAAAGGATATCACTTTTGGAATTTTGTTTGCACCCAAAGATGCTAGCTTTGTAACTTATGATGTTTTGTGTCAATTCTCTAGAACCTTAGGTTTCGAAAAAAGTTTCTGTTTTGATGAGCTTCCTTTTCGAATTCAAAGTCGAAAAGTCGCTGGGCAGTTCAGTGCGCATATCTGGACATCCATTACTGCAGGTTTCATTATTGCATTCCCTTATGTGATTTATCAGTTTTGGTCTTTCTTAAAGCCGGCTTTAAGTATGAATGAACAGAAATACGCACGTTTGTTTATTGTTTTTTCTTCATTTTTATTTTTCATAGGTGTTTTATTCGGTTATTACGTCATCACACCTTTATCTATCAACTTTTTAGGAAATTATACAATTAGCTCTGAAGTCTTTAATGATTTTGATTTAGATTCTTATATCGGTTTGGTTCGTGCGTCTGTATTAGCTTGCGGATTGATATTTGAACTCCCAATCATTATTTATTTTCTGACAAAATTAGGACTAGTCACGCCTCAGTTTTTAAGAAAACATCGTAAATATGCACTTGTATTTATCCTGATTATCTCGGCAGTTATTACTCCGCCAGATATCGCGAGTCAAGTGATCGTGGCAATTCCTGTATTAGTTCTTTATGAAATCAGTATTTTTATTTCAAGGATTGTTGTGAGAAGACAGAAAAGAAGAGAGCGCCAAAATGCTTAAGTTAAATTTATAATTAGATATTTAGAATGAGTGATTTAGTAGAAGAATTCGATGTGTACAGAGCACGAATGAATGATAAAATTTTGAAGGATAACAACAAAGTCCTTAAAAGAATTTTTAACTTAGACACAAACTCTTTTGCAGAAGGAGCATTAGATAAAAAAACGAAAGAACTTCTTGGTTTAGTAGCTTCATTGGTTTTGCGCTGCGATGACTGCGTTAAATACCACTTAGAATCAAGCTATAAAGCTGGATTTACAAAAGTTGAAGTTGTTGAAGCCATGAGTATAGGAACTTTGGTTGGCGGAACAATTGTTATTCCACATTTGAGGAGAGCTTATGAATATTGGGATGCCTTAGAAGAAAAATTGGGTAATAATGAATAATTATAAAAAGCTTACGCCTTTAGCGGTTAGTATTGTCTTATATGCATTAGCAATGCTTTCAGTTGCCTTAATTATCAAGCAAGATTTTGCCAATGGACAAGTTCTTGAGGAAGAGATGATTGAGATTTTTCAAGAAGTTTTCTTGATTCTTGCTGTTATTTTTTCATTAATTGCGACGAGATTCCAAAAGTTTAAAACTTTCAATTATGCTATGGCAGGCATGCTGATGGTGCATTTTATAAGAGAGTTTGATTTTTGGCTCAATTATAATCTATTCGATTACGCATGGCAAATTTTAGCACTTGTTGTTTTTATACCCACTGTTTATTTAATAATCAGTAAACGAAAAGCATTTATTAAAGATGTTTTTAGTCTATCAAAATCTTACGGATTCGGAATTTTTATCATTGGCTTCTTGACATTACATGTTTTCTCAAGACTTTTTGGGAGCAAAAAAATATGGAATTGGTTGATGGAACCGATTTATGTGAAAAGTGTTGCTGAGGCTAAAGGTGAAAAAATCATTTCTCTTGAAGATTTTGTATACCCACTCAAAACAGGAGCACAAGAAGGTATAGAATTGTTTGCTTACTTGCTGATTCTAATAGGTGTTATCGAAATGTTTATCAGTAAAAACAATGCGCACAAAAAATTAAAATAATTTAAAATGGATCAATCAGTTGCAACTTTAAGAGCAGAAAATATCATAAAATCTTACAAAGGAGTTAACGTCGTGAAAGGTGTTTCTTTGGAAGTGAGTCAGGGAGAAATCGTCGGTTTGCTTGGACCAAATGGTGCAGGGAAAACAACTTCTTTCTATATGATTGTTGGACTGATCAAGCCAAATGGCGGGAAGATATTTCTGAACGATACGAATATTACAAAGTATCCAATGTACAAACGTGCTCAAAACGGCATTGGCTATCTCGCACAAGAAGCTTCTATTTTTAGAAAATTGAGTATCGAAGACAATATAATGAGTGTCTTGGAGCTGACTAAAATGAATAAAAAACAACGAGAAGAAAAAATGGAAAGCCTAATTGAAGAGTTTGGCCTAAACCATATTCGAACAAATAGAGGTGATTTGCTTTCTGGTGGTGAGCGTCGACGTACTGAAATTGCACGCGCTTTAGCTACTGATCCTAAGTTCATTTTACTAGATGAACCTTTTGCAGGTGTTGATCCCGTTGCTGTTGAGGATATCCAGAAGATTGTTGCTCAACTTAAAAAGAAAAATATCGGTATTTTAATTACAGATCATAATGTTCAAGAAACGCTTGCAATTACCGATCATACTTACTTGATGTTTGAAGGTAGAATATTAAAGCATGGCGTGCCTGAAGAATTAGCCGAAGATGAAATGGTGCGTAAAGTTTATTTAGGACAAAACTTTGAATTACGTAAAAAGAAACTTTTTGATTAAGTTTTCTTTTTCTTTTTTTCTGCCGCAGGAAATAAAATATTATTTAAAATCAGCCTATAACCAGCAGATTTTGGGTGAAGCTTCAATTCTGTTTTAGGATCACCAACCATATGTCTGTAGTCTTCTGGATCATGGCCACCGTAAAAAGTGAAAAATCCTTTTCCTTTAATACCATGAATATAACGCGCTTCATTATTGATTCTGTTTTTTCCTAATACCAAAACGTGAGACTTAATCTGATTTGGATTAAACGCTGTTGTTTGTCCCATAAAACCTTTAACCATTGCTGTATGGTTTTGTGTAAGCATCGTTGGTATCGGATCCCATTTAGCTGAATATTCGCTTAAAGTAAAGTAATCTTTATCCTGAGGAACCTTCCTTTTGTCAGTCATATCAATTGATGAATATTCGTAAACCATCGGATTTTTTTCAAGAATAAAATCTGTAAAAGCAAATGTCTTCTCGTAATCAATCTTATTTTGATAGCCAGGTTCGCTCGCATCACCATCAAACATGGGTTCGCAAATATCTACACCTTCTGCAGAAAGTGCGATGTCAAAAGAATCTGTTGCACTACACATCGCAAACATAAATCCGCCGCCGACAACATAATCACGAATTTTTTTAGAAACAGCAAGTTTAGATTCTGAGACTTTATCAAAACCTAAAGATTCAGCTAAAGCCTCGGCCTCTTTTTTTTGTTCGATATACCAAGGTCTTGCGCGATAGGCTCTATAAAATTTACCATATTGTCCTGTAAAATCTTCATGATGAAGGTGAAGCCAATCGTAAAGGAGAAGTTCATCTTCTAAAACATTCTTATCATAAATTTTTTCATAAGGAATTTCAGCATAAGTTAAAACCATCGTTACTGCGTCGTCCCAGGGTGCTTTTCCGCTTGGTGTATAAACTGCAATTTTAGGAGCTTTTTCTAAAGTGATCGAACTTTTGTTTAGTGAAGGGCTGTCAATTTCTTTTAATAAGTTTTCAGCTTCATTTGTTGAAAGTATCTCATAATCAACACCGCGAATTGTGCATTCTCTTTTTAATTCATCTGATGCTGTGGTTAGAAACGAGCCACCCCGATGATTAAGCAACCATTGTACTTTTGTATTTTTTTCAAGCAACCAATAGGTGATACCATAAGCTTTTAAATGCTGACTTTGCGACTCATAATCCATAGGAATTAAAATAAAATTCGACCATGTAACTTGGGTCAAGCAAAACAAAACAATAAAAAGCTTAGTTTTCATAAGTTTTCTTTTTATTAAAAAGGAACACCGTCATCGTCGTCATGAAGATTTGGACTAGATGGTCCAAAAACATCTTCACCTTTAGGTAAATTTTGTGTTGAAATATCATCATCATTCATACTTGAGCTAATTTCGTGTAACTCTGAACCGAAGTTATCTAAGTTATCAAACTTACCAAGTTGGCCAATAAATTTCAGTCTGATGTTGTCAAGTCCACCATTTCTGTGTTTTGCAATAATAAATTCGGCCTGACCTTTTGTGCTTTCTTCCGAGCCATCATCCCAGGTATCAATATCGTAATATTCAGGTCTAAAGATAAATGAGACAATATCCGCATCTTGCTCAATTGCACCAGATTCTCTCAAGTCACTTAGTAAAGGTCTTTTACTTCCGCCTCTTGTTTCAACAGCACGAGATAACTGAGATAGAGCGATAACAGGGACGCTTAATTCTTTTGCTAGAGCTTTTAAGTTTCTGGAAATGGTAGAAATTTCTTGTTCACGGTTCCCATTTTTAGCACTTGCGCCACCAGTCATTAATTGCAAATAATCGATTACGATTAACTTGATGCCATGTTGTGAGGATAGTCGTCTTGCTTTTGCTCTCAGATCAAAAATAGATAATGAAGGTGTGTCATCAATAAACAAAGGTGCTTTCTCAAGTGATTTCACCTTGACATTCAACATCTCCCATTCATGTTTCTCTAAATTTCCTGTTCTTAACTTTTCAGAAGAAAGTTCAGTTTCAGAGGAAATCAACCTCGTGATAAGTTGCACAGATGACATCTCAAGTGAGAAAAAGGCGACAGGAATATCCTGACCCACAGCAATGTTTCTTGCCATAGATAAGGTTAATGCTGTTTTACCCATACCAGGACGTGCAGCAACAATAATTAAATCACTAGGTTGCCAACCAGAAGTAAGTTTATCGAGGTCGGTAAAGCCAGTAGGAATTCCACTTAGACCTTGTTTATTTGAAATTTCTTCAATTCTTTTTTTTGCTTGTAAAACAAGTTGTTGCGCCGTTTCTGAAGATTTCTTGATATTGCCTTGAGTAACTTCATAAAGTTTAGATTCGGCATGGTCAAGTAAATCAAAAACATCAGTGGCTTCATCAAAAGCTTCTTCAATGATTTCACTCGAAATATGGATTAATTTACGTTGAATATATTTCTGTAAAATAATTCTTGAGTGGTACTCAATATGTGCAGAAGATGAAACTTTTTGGGTGAGCTGAATGAGATAATATTCGCCACCACTAGATTTCAACTTTTTTTCTTTTTTAAGCTCGTTAGCGACTGTTAATAAGTCTATTGCTTCCCCTTTTTCAAAAAGAGTTTGAATGGCTGCATAAATATTTTTGTGAGCATCTTTATAAAATGCTTCAGGTTTTAGGATATCAATTGTTTCGTCAACACCTTTTTTGTCAATGAGCATTGCACCAATGACAACTTCCTCAAGATCAACAGCTTGAGGTGGTATTTTGCCGCGTTGCATCTCAATCACTTCTGATTTTTTCTTGAAGGTTTGTGGTGTTGTTCGTGTTTGTTCCATAAAAGCGAAAATAAGAAAATACAGCTTTTAAAACCTCGGTTTATTGTTAATTTGTTAGAGGACTTATGAACAGTCGATTTGTTCATAAAGTGTTGATAACTAAAAAAATCCGAACAAAATAAGTTGTTCGGATTTTAATAAATTATGTAAATATGAATATAATTAATCGTTGTAAACACCCATGTTGATGTATTTATTCATGCGCTCATTGACTAAATCTTCACTAGTGAGTTTCTTAAGTTCATTGTAAGTTTTAGTGATCGCATTTGCAACCGTCTTAAAGTTCTTTTCAGGATCTTTATGAGCGCCACCTAATGGTTCTTTAACGATTTGGTCGATAATTTTAAGTTTCTTCATGTCTTTAGCTGTAAGCTTTAAAGCCTCAGCCGCAGTTTGTTTATGCTCCCAGCTTCTCCATAAAATAGATGAGCAAGATTCAGGAGAAATAACAGAATACCATGTGTTTTCTAACATTAAGATTTTATCACCAACGCCAATTCCTAAAGCGCCACCACTGGCACCTTCACCAATAATGACTGAAATAATTGGTGTTTCCAATTGGCTCATTTCAAGAATGTTTCTCGCAATGGCTTCACCTTGACCTCTTTCTTCAGCTTCTAGACCTGGGAAAGCGCCTGGCGTGTCAATTAGAGTGACAACAGGAATGCCAAACTTCTCTGCGCTTTTCATTAAACGCAAAGCTTTTCGGTAACCTTCAGGGTTTGCCATACCAAAATTACGGTATTGTCTTGTTTTGGTGTTATGTCCTTTTTGTTGACCAATAAACATGTAAGATTGGTTTCCGATTTTTCCTAAACCGCCAATCATTGCTTTGTCATCACCATAATTTCTGTCACCGTGAAGTTCTAGAAAAGTATCGCCACATAAAGCCTTGATGTAGTCTAAGGTGTAAGGTCTGTTTGGGTGTCTTGAAAGCTGAACACGTTGCCAAGCAGTTAGATTTTTATAAATCTCTTTCTTTTTATCCTCGATCTTTTTCTCAAGTTGTTGACAGGTGTTGCTGACATCAACTTCGCTGTCTTCACCAATTGTACAAGCTTTCTTGTATTGTTCTTCTAGTTCTTTAATAGGTAATTCAAACTCTAAATATTCCATGATTTAGATTTTTATCAATCAATGAGCAAATATATAAAACAGTGTCGAACTTCAGCTAAAATTTTTGCTTTCAAGCTTAATTATTAATTAGCGTTTGGCTTTTCGTAAGAGAATAATGGCCAAAATGCTAAAGACAATGTTTGAAAACCAGACCGCTAGCAAAGGAGAAAACGTAGATTTCTCAGCGATTGTTCCGAAAATTTTATCCATAAAAATATAGCCAAATGCAATCACAATTCCTATCGCTAAATTAATACCCATACCGCCTCGGCGCTTCATGGCGGAGACAGAAACCGCAATAATGGTGAGTATAAATGCTGAAATAGGAATGCTCCATCTTTTATAAGCAACAACCAAGTAAGTGTTGATTAATCCCGAACCTTTCTTTTTTTCTTGTTCTATAAACTCATTGAGTTCGTTGTAGTCTAAAGTTTCAGCGATGTAATTAACTGGCGTTAGCGCTTCTATATCAAATGGCATGATAGTATCATAAGATGATTTTCTAACAAATTGATCTTCTCTTTCGCCGATATCTCTTCTTAAATAATTTGATAAAGTGTAAGTGGTGTCGTTAAACTTAATACGTCTTGCGCTTATTTTGAATTTAAGATCTTCTCCTTCAAAATGTTCTAAAGTGAAATTTTGAGCGGATTTATTTTCTGGTCTAAAATTGGTTGCATAAATGAATTCGTTGTCATTGATTTGTGTATAAACATCTTTTGTAATACGCGTTTCACGTCCTTTTTTAAGATAAGCATATTTAAACTCATTGTAACCTTCACTCGCATTAGGAAATAAATACAAACTGAAAAGCAAGGCGACGCTACAAACAATAGTTGCACCAATAATGTAAGGTCTTAAAAACCTTGTAAATGAAACCCCTGAACTCAAAAATGCAATCACCTCTGTGTTGTTTGCTAGTTTAGAGGTGAACCAAATAATGGATAAGAATAATAGGATAGGGAAGAGTAGATTGGCAAAATAAATCGTGAAATCAAGATAGTAAAGCAAAATTGCATCAAGAGGTGCTTCATTCTCTATCATGTCATCAACTTTTTCTGATAAGTCAACAACGATTCCAATAGGAATAAATAGCAGAATCAATACACCAAATGTGCCGAGATATCTTTTAAGTATGTACCAGTCTAATATTTTCAAAAGCTTAGAGTCTTGTATTCATATTTTTTACCATTTGTTCTTTCCAAGTTCTGAAAGTTCCGTCGATAATTTTTTGACGTGCTTCTCTCATCAGCCACAAATAAAAACCTAAATTATGTATTGATGCAATTTGCAGGCCTAAAAGTTCTTTCACACTAAATAAATGTCTTAAATATGCTTTTGAATAAGCAGTGTCAACCCAAGTGTAAGCATTTTCATCAATAGCAGAAAAATTGTCTTCCCACTTTTTGTTTTTGATGTTGATAAAGCCATTTGCAGTAAAAAGCATTCCATTTCTGGCGTTTCTTGTTGGCATCACACAGTCGAACATATCGACACCTAGTGCAATATTTTCGAGTAAATTAACAGGAGTCCCAACGCCCATCAAATATCTAGGCTTGTCTTCTGGCAAGATGGAATTGACGTGCTCAGTCATCGCATACATCTCATCATCAGGCTCGCCAACTGAAAGACCGCCAATTGCATTTCCTTCAGCACCGACATTAGCGATATATTCAGCGGATTGCTCTCTTAAATCTTTATAAGTGCTGCCTTGTACAATCGGGAAAAGTGTTTGATTGTGGCCGTACAGCGGATCAGTTTCATTAATGCGTTTCACACAGCGATCAAGCCAACGATGCGTCATATGCATGGAGCGTTTTGCGTAGCGATAATCACAAGGATAAGGTGTGCATTCATCAAAAGCCATGATGATGTCAGCGCCAATTTTTCTTTGGATGTCCATCACACCTTCTGGTGTAAATAAATGCGTTGAACCATCAATATGGGATTTAAATTTAACGCCGTTTTCTTTTATTTTTCGATTTGCTGAAAGCGAATAAACTTGAAAACCACCACTATCTGTCAAGATATTGCGATCCCAATTCATGAATTTATGTAAACCTCCAGCTTTTTCCAGAATGTCAGTTCCTGGTCGAAGGTAAAGATGATAAGTGTTTCCTAAAATAATATCAGGATTTATTTCTTCTTTCAGCTCGCGTTGGTGAACACCTTTAACTGTGGCTCTTGTGCCAACAGGCATAAAAATGGGCGTTTCTATTGTGCCGTGATCAGTTGTGATTTTGCCAGCTCTGGCTTTTGAATTTGGATCTACAGCTAATTTTTCAAATGTCATATCAATCTTAAATAGACGGCAAATATAATGAACTCAATTTCATTTAAAACCAAAAAACAGAATGGGTATAAGTCATTTATTTAAAGTTTGTGATTTCAAGTGAAAAAAGTTGTGCTGTTGAAATAAACTAATTCAAAAAATGGCAATGATTATTTCTAGATGAAGATGTCAATTAAACAAAAACAAGGTTGCTTTTGGAGGATTAAATTTATGATTGGAAAACTGGCTGATTTCTGATCATTCTTTCTTTTTGAAAACATAAATTCCGTTTTCATAATTTTTTGAACGCAATATTTTTGCGAAATTAGGTTCAAGGTAAAAAATATCATAAACATCACTGAGTTTCTTAATTTTGTTTGCTTTATTTTCTGAAATTTTTTTAATAATTTCTTCTAATTTCACTTCTTTATTATCAATCAAAAGGATGGCTTCATCTTTATTATAAGATTTAGAAAGTTGACCTAAAACCACATATGAATTTCTGATTTTAATGTCTTGAGTTTGGTTGATCTCCTCTCTTGTAAAGATAAAATTTTTAGTTTCATAGATATTACTTTTGTGATCAAATGAAATATTGACTACATTTTCTTTTTGTAAAACCGACTCAGGGATTTCAAGTGAAAAACTTCCTTTAAGATCCGAATAGGTTTGAAATATTTTAGCAGGTGTAATTAAGCTAATCTTTGCATCAGCGATAGGTTCTCCGCTTTTGATTGATATAATTTTGCCTTTAAAGACCTTTAAATCAATATATTTATTTGGATTAGATTTTATTTCATGAAAACTCTTTCCTGTTTTTTGATTAGAACCTGATGCTTGAATAAATTCAGTTTTAATTTTATTATTTTGTGAATGTAAGGGCTGACTAACAGATAAAGTTGCTGCGATCATGAGCCCTATAGCAACATGGTTTGTTGTCAAATTATAATTTTTAGTCGTGTCAATATCTATTAATGGTAAACTTAGTTGCTTTTGCGTCATTCTTACACAAATCTTGGCATCTGATCCTTTTAAGAGCTCAGTTATTTCAAGTTGATTGAGTTGAGTAAGGTCAATAACATTCTTTGAACATAAATCGCAAAAACGACCATTTTCAGTATATTCCATGTCTTCCCATTCTTCATCACAAGGCTTTTCAATTTTTAATGATTTACTTTTCATAGCTTAAACTTTTAGATGAATCTTAAATTTATCTATTATCGAATATACTTAATTTATTGTTAAGCTCTTTTTGGTATTAATTTTATGAATTCTATTATAAACTTTGCTTTTTTAATTGACTTGAATTTGGACGTCATTATTGAATGAGTCATAATAAATATCCTCTATGTCTTTCAATTCCTCGCCATCCATTGTAACAATGATGTAATCTATACTAAATTCTTTCTTGAGTCTTTTGGCAGCTTCTACATATTGATTAGCAAAACTTCCCATTTTTTTTGAGTATAATAATACCGAAACAAGGCTATCTTTTGGGAAATTAAATTTTTGATAGTTTTTTATATTTTTTAAAACCATAGTTTTATAGTCTATATCTGAACTCGACTTTAAATTATATTGAATAATCTTTTTAGTGACTTCATTTATTCCACAAGAAGAATTTAAACCTTGTACATTTTTGTTTTCTGGCAACTGAAGATTATCTATGATTGCTGTTTTGTTTCCTTTGACAAAGGTTAAAATTGAAGGTTGTATTTTTTTTAGAAAATCTGAGTCAGAAGCAGTTGAAACATAGTAGAATTTATTTTGTGGAATTCCAGACAAATCAGAAGTTTGTTCCAAATATTGGGAAACTATATTTGAATTTATTTTATGACTGCTTACTTGTTTTTTTGAAGTTCCACAACTTACAGTGATGGAAAAAAATAATATTAAAATAATTTTTTTTATCATTTTGATTTGATTTAATGTCATAATTATATCCTTTCTTACCTTTTTTAAGGTTATATTCTCCTTTAAGAAAAATAACATCACCATACACTTCGTCTTTAACAACTAGAAATTTTTTTAATTCTTTTTCGGTATGATATGGTGAATTAGCTAGTTCATCAGGAAAATAAATTTCCATAATGTCCTTTTTTTCTTTATTTACAACTCCCCAACCACCTATTTCTTGAGTTTCAGATATATAATATGTTTTTAGATTAAAACATCAAGTTAATTAATTAATGCTTATTTTTTGTTAAAAAATATTTTTTAACACTTAAGTGCAATTTAATTTAAATGGATTAAGTTCTTGGGTTTTATGAGGTCGTTTATATTGTGCCAATAAATTCAATCCATACTGAAAAATTGATAGAAAACTCAGCACAAAAACAACTTCACCCCAGCTTGAGTTTATAATCTGAATTAAAAACATTATTTTTGCGCAAATTTAATTTTTTATACAATAATGTCAACAACACAACAACTTCAAGATTTTGTCACGCAAGTAAGACGTGATATTCTTAGACAAGTTCATCAAGTGAATTCAGGTCACCCAGGTGGTTCTTTAGGTTGCGCAGAATTCTTTTCTGTACTTTACCAAGAAGTGATGGATTACTCAACAGATTTTAAAATGAATGGTGAAAATGAAGATTTATTCTTCTTGTCTAACGGACATATTTCTCCTGTTTTTTATAGTGTTTTAGCGCGTTCTGGTTTTTTTCCAGTTGATGAATTAAACACCTTTAGAAAAATAGATTCTCGCCTACAAGGTCATCCAACAACACATGAAGCTTTGCCAGGTATCAGAATTGCATCAGGTTCTCTTGGTCAAGGCTTATCTGTTGCTATTGGTGCAGCTGCTGCTAAAAAACTAAACAATGACGATAAGTTGATTTACACATTACACGGTGATGGTGAGTTGCAAGAAGGTCAGAATTGGGAAGCAATTATGTATGCTGCTGGGAACAAGGTGGACAACCTTATCGCAACTGTCGATTATAATAAAAAACAAATTGACGGCGCCACTGATGATGTATTACCTTTAGGAAGCTTAAAAGCAAAATTTGAAGCTTTTGATTGGGATGTGATTGAATTAAAAGAAGGGAATTCTTGTGATGCAATTAAATCTGCTTTAAATGAAGCAAAATCAAGAACAGGTAAAGGAAAACCTGTTGTGATTTTGATGGAAACTGAGATGGGTAACGGTGTCGATTTTATGATGGGAACGCACGCTTGGCATGGTAAAGCACCTAGCGATGAGCAGTTGAAAACCGCTCTTGAGCAAAATCCAGAAACTTTAGGTGATTACTAATCAATTTTAAACAAGAATTTCATGAAAACTTATAATAATACAGGTAACGTCGATACAAGATCTGGCTTTGGTGCTGGATTAGAAGAGCTCGGCAAAAAGAATCCAAATGTTGTTGCGCTTTGTGCCGACTTAATAGGTTCTTTAAAAATGGATGCTTTTAAAGAAAATCATCCAGAGCGTTTTTTTCAAATCGGAATTGCAGAAGCCAACATGATTGGTATCGCTGCGGGAATGACAATTGGTGGTAAAATTCCGTTTACAGGAACTTTTGCAAATTTCTCAACAGGTCGTGTTTATGATCAAATTCGTCAGTCTGTGGCTTATTCGGGAAAAAATGTCAAGATTTGTGCCTCTCACGCAGGTTTAACTTTAGGTGAAGATGGTGCAACCCACCAAATTTTAGAAGATATTGGTTTGATGAAAATGTTGCCTGGAATGACAGTCATCAATACTTGTGATTACAATCAAACCAAAGCTGCAACGCTTGCAATTGCAGAGCATGATGGCCCAGTTTATTTGAGATTTGGTCGTCCAAAAGTGGCAAACTTTACGCCAGAGGATCAGAAGTTTGAAATCGGTAAAGCTGTGCAATTAACTGAAGGAACTGATGTGACAATTGTTGCAACAGGACATTTAGTTTGGGAAGCGCTAGAGGCTGCAAAAGAACTTAATGAAAAGGGAGTTTCGGCTGAGGTGATTAACATTCACACAATTAAGCCATTAGATGAAAAAGCAATACTAGATTCTGTTTCAAAAACGAGATGTATTGTCACTGCAGAAGAGCATAACTTCTTTGGTGGTTTAGGCGAAAGCGTTGCGCGCACATTAGCTGAGCATCAACCTACACCTCAAGAATTTGTGGCAACGCAAGATACTTTTGGTGAAAGCGGAACACCTGCACAATTAATGGAAAAATATGGTTTAAATGCTAAAGCTATCGTTGAGAAAGCACAGAAAGTGATTAAGCGTAAATAATTCTTTCCAACTGTTAAGATTTAAAGAGCTGCTTCAAAATTGATTTAATTTTGGAGCAGTTTTTATTTTGTCAAAGTATTGACGAAGTTGTAGAGAACCTCCAAAGCTGGGTGATTATCCTTCTCTTTAGGAATAAATATCTTTTTTAGGTCAAGACTTTTGTCTTTCATGATATCTTTAACCTGTTTCTCGCTTACCTCGTGATAAGCCATTGACCAATCTTTAAATTGTTGTTCATTAATCGATCCAGTGTCAAGTAGCATCATGTCTTTATGCCTCTTGTCTTTTTCAATTGTTTTATAAAGTTTGTCAATTTTAGTTGATGGGCCTTCAATGTATTGAATGAATTTTCCTTGTATCAAAAGTAAAATGCCAGTAATTCCCAAACGCGAGTTCTTTTCACGTATATATAACAGGAAGTCTTCAACATCTTTTTGAGTCATCATTTGCGTCTGAAAACTCATGTAGGCTACAAATTTCAATTTCAAATAAATTATTAGTTTTCAGTAAATTTAAAATTTTTTTTCGAATTGTTCATTTTAAATCACTTAATTCAATTGTATGAGTTCTAAAATCTCGCTAAAATAAATAGCTTTTAGTATCTGATCAATTCTAATTGATACCTTTGTAAATAAATTTGTTTTATGGATTTGAAACTGCACAGGCCTATATGTTTTTTTGATTTAGAAACAACAGGAATTAAAATCGCTAAAGATAGAATTGTTGAAATATCTATCTTAAAAATACACCCTAATCAAAATAAGGAAAGTTACACATGGCGCGTAAATCCTGAAATGCCAATTCCACAAGAAACAACGGCTGTGCATGGCATTAAGGATGAAGACGTGGTTAATGAGCCAACTTTTAAAGAATTAGCACCTAAAGTCAATCAACTTATCGAAGGCTGTGATCTCGCTGGCTATAACAGTAACAGATTTGATATTCCGCTTTTAGCAGAAGAAATGATGCGAGCTGATATTGATTTTGATATGAAAAAAGTTCAAGCTGTTGATGTACAAACAATCTTTCACAAAAAGGAAAAAAGAACATTAGAAGCGGCTTACAAGTTTTATTGCCAAAAAGATTTAACCAACGCGCACTCTGCAGAAGCAGATACTTTAGCAACTTATGAAGTTCTGAAATCTCAATTGGATTTTTATGATGATCTTGAAAATGATACAAAATGGTTAGCAGAATTTAGTGCACATAAAAAGTTTGCTGATTTGGCCGGATTTATTACTTATAATAAAAAAGGAGAAGAAGTTTTTTCATTCGGAAAACATAAAGGCAAAAAAGTTGAAGATGTTTTAGAGAAAGAACCAGGCTATTTTGGTTGGATTCAAAATGCTGACTTTCCACTTTACACCAAAAAAGTTTTAACAAGAATCAAATTGAGAAAATTAGCGACAAAGTAAGATGAAGATAATTTGTATTGGCCGAAATTATGCAGATCATGCGGCTGAGTTGAAAAATGAAAAGCCAACTGAATCAGTCGTTTTTATGAAGCCTGATTCAGCTTTGCTTCCTAAAAAACAACCTTTTGTTATTCCTGAATTTTCTAAGGATGTGCATCACGAAGTTGAATTACTTGTGCGCATCAATAGATTAGGAAAGCATATTCAGTCAAAATTTGCACATAAATATTATGATCAAATTGGGCTTGGATTAGATTTTACAGCACGTGATTTACAAAATTCTTTAAAAGAAAAAGGCTTGCCTTGGGAAAAAGCAAAATCTTTTGATGGTGCTGCTGTGGTGTCAAATCAATGGCTTTCAGTGAGTGACTTTGAAAACTTAAATGACATTAATTTCACTTTAGAGAAAAATAACGAAATCGTTCAGGAAGGAAATTCGTCGCAAATGCTTTGGAAAATTGATGAAATCATTTCATACGTATCGCAATATTTTACTTTAAAAATCGGTGATATTATTTTTACAGGAACACCAAAAGGTGTTGGACAAGTAAAGCCAGGTGACAAATTGATTGCAAGAATTGAAGATAAAGAACTGATAAATTTGAACATTAAATAAGATGATGAAAGCTGAAATAATTACGATTGGTGATGAGATTTTAATCGGTCAAATTATTGATACCAATTCTGCCTTTTTAGCGAAACAACTCAATAAAATCGGAATTGACATTTATCAAATCACATCGATTCAGGATGAAAAGCAACATATCCTTGATACATTAATCGCTGCTAAGAAGCGTGCTGATATCGTTATTATGACAGGAGGTTTAGGGCCGACAAATGATGATATTACAAAGCATACATTGTGTGAGTTTTTTAAAGATGAACTTGTTTTAAGTCAGAATGTTTTGACGCACATCGAAAGTTTATTTAAAAAATTTATTGATTCACCTATTTTAGAAGCCAACAGAAATCAAGCTTACTTACCGTCAAAATCTATCACTTTAAAGAATGAATTTGGAACGGCAGCAGGCATGTGGTTTGAAGAGGATGACGTTATATTCATATCTATGCCAGGCGTGCCTTACGAGATGAAGTCTATTTTCGTTAACGAAGCTATTCCGCGTTTACAAGATCGTTTTGAAACACCTTATATTTTACACAAAACTGTATTGACTTATGGTTTAGGTGAAAGTGCAATTGCCGATAAATTACAAGATTGGGAAATTAATTTACCGGATTTTATCAAGCTTGCTTATCTACCAAGTTTAGGACGTGTTCGCTTGCGATTAAGCGCGAGAGGAAATGATGAGCAGCAGTTAAAAGACGCGCTCAATAACGAAGTTGAAAAGCTTAATCGTATTATCGGAGACATTATTAAAGGCTATGAAGAAGAAGCGAGTGTTGAAGAAAGAATAGCTGAATTCTGTCGTTTGAAAAACAAAACTTTGGTAACCGCAGAAAGTTGTACAGGAGGAAGATTGGCTGCCAAATTTACAGAAAACCCTGGCGCATCGAATTACTTTAAAGGTGCAGTTGTCAGTTATGCAACATCAGCAAAAAATGATGTTTTAGGAATTTCTGAAGAACTGATCTCTCAGTATTCAGTTGTGAGTGCAGAAATCACCAAAGAAATGGCAGAGCGCGTTAAAATGATGTTTAAGGCAGATTATGCAATTGCGACAACAGGAAATGCTGGCCCAACCAAAGGAGATAGCGATGCAGAAATTGGTACAGTTTTTATTGCTATTTCAACTGACTCAGAAACAAAGGTTCACGAATTTAATTTTGGTAAAAATCGTGAGCGTGTCACCGAAAAGGCTGTCAATAAAGCTTTAGAGCTGATATACGATGCTATTGAATAAAAAAACTGATATTTTTTAAATATAGTTTACTTATCTGCTTGGCTATTACGCAAAAAAGTATTTAATTTGCATCCTGTTTTAAATAACACTTAAAAATAAGAATAATGTCTAGAGTTTGTGAACTTACAGGTAAAAGAGCGATGACGGGAAATAATGTTTCTCACGCTTTAAATAGAACGAAAAGAAAATTTAGCGTTAATTTAATCAAGAAGCGTTTTTATATTCCTGAGGAAGATAAGTGGATTACTTTGAAGGTTTCAACGTCAGCGTTAAAGACAATTAATAAGAAAGGAATTTCAGCTGTTTTAAAAGAGGCTAGAGCAAAAGGTTTCTTGAAAAAATAATTAAGTTATGGCAAAGAAAGGAAATAGAGTTCAAGTGATATTAGAATGTACTGAGCATAAAGATTCTGGTTTACCAGGAACGTCTCGTTATATCACAACCAAGAATAAGAGAAATACTCCAGACCGTATAGAGTTAAAGAAATTTAACCCTATCATGAAGAAAATGACTACTCATAAAGAAATTAAATAATTAAGTTATGGCAAAGAAATCGGTAGCGACAATTCAAACAGGAAGCAAACGTTTAACGAAAGCCATTAAAATGGTAAAATCGTCAAAAAGTGGTGCTTATGCATTTGAGGAGAGAATCATGGCTCCTGAAGATGTGAATAACTATTTTAAGAAATAGTAAGTTCGACTCAATACAATATTTTTAAGCCGTTACATTCTAGTGACGGCTTTTTCTTTTTAACTATATTTGCAACTCGATCACGCAAATATCATTTTTGAATTTTGCTTAATTTTTGAGATATGAGCTTTTTTAAAAAAATTTTTTCAAAGGATAAAAAAGAAAAACTTGATGAAGGTTTAGAAAAATCTAAATCGAGCTTTTTCGGTAAACTAACCAAAGCCGTTGCTGGTAAGTCTAAAGTTGATGATGAGGTTTTAGATGATTTGGAGGAAGTCCTCATTTCTAGTGATGTTGGTGTTGCCACAACAATCAAAATTATCGATAGAATCGAAGAGCGCGTTTCTAAAGATAAGTATATGGGCACTGATGAGTTGAATCAGATTTTGCGTGAAGAAATTGCTGGTTTATTAAGTGAGCAAGAACATGGGAATTATGAATCTCTCCATATTCCTGACGGTATCAAGCCTTATGTCATTATGGTGGTAGGCGTTAACGGTGTTGGAAAGACGACAACGATTGGTAAATTAGCACAACAGTTCAAAAACAAAGGTAAAAAAGTTGTGTTGGGTGCTGGCGATACTTTTCGTGCTGCAGCCATTGATCAGCTTCAAATTTGGGCTGATAGAGTTGACGTACCAATTGTCAAACAAAAGATGGGAAGCGATCCAGCTTCTGTTGCTTTTGATACTGTGCAAAGCGCGATTACGCAAGACGCTGATGTTGTGTTGTTAGACACAGCTGGCCGTTTGCACAATAAAGTCAATTTAATGAATGAATTGACTAAAATTAAACGCGTTATGCAAAAGGTGACAGATAATGTCCCGAATGAAGTTCTCTTGGTCTTAGATGGTTCAACTGGTCAAAATGCTTTTGAACAAGCAAAACAATTTACTGCTGCGACTGAAGTCACTTCTCTTGCCGTCACAAAACTGGACGGAACTGCCAAAGGTGGCGTTGTGATCGGGATTAGTGACCAATTTAAAGTTCCTGTGAAATATATCGGTGTTGGTGAAGGTGTTGATGATTTACAAATCTTCAATAAATTTGAGTTTGTTGATTCTTTTTTTAATAAAGCTTAATGGAAAACCAACCCAAACCATTTAGCGCTGAACGCACAAAGTTGACAGTCGCTAAAATTACCGTTTTTTATGCCTTATTTTTTGTAGCGATGAAGATTGTGATCATTTTTCAAGGTGCTTGGGTACTCCCGAATTTAGTAATTTGCTTACCAATTGCGCTAACAGGTTTAGCTGCTTGGTATTTACTGAAAATAAAAAAAGTTAACTGGCTTTTTGTCATTATAAGTATTGTTGTGATATCGGCTGTGCGTTATTACGAAACTGAAGCTGTGCACTGGCTTCATTCATATTTGAATTCATAAATTTATGCGAACAAAATCGATCAAGAAAAATAAAATCAATGTTGTCACTTTGGGTTGTAGCAAAAATGTTTACGATTCAGAAGTTTTGATGGGGCAGCTTAAAGCTAATCAAAAAGATGTTGCTCATGAGCAAGAAGGTGATGTTGTCGTCATCAATACTTGTGGTTTCATTGATAATGCAAAAGAGCAATCAATCAATACAATTTTAGATTTTGTTCAACAAAAAGAAGCAGGTGAAGTTGAGAAAGTTTTTGTGACTGGTTGTTTATCTGAAAGATATAAGCCTGATTTAGAAAAAGAGATTCCAAACGTTGATCAATATTTTGGAACAACGGACTTGCCAGCTTTATTGAAGGCTTTAGGTGCAGATTATAAGCACGAGTTAATTGGTGAGCGTATGACAACAACACCTAAAAACTATGCTTTCTTAAAAATTGCAGAAGGTTGTGACAGACCTTGTTCTTTTTGTGCAATCCCATTGATGCGTGGTGGTCACAAATCAAAACCTATTGAAGAACTAGTTCAGGAAACTGAAAAATTAGCTGCAAACGGTGTCAAGGAATTGATACTTATTGCACAAGATTTAACTTATTACGGCTTAGATCTTTATAAAAAAAGAAATTTAGCAGAACTTCTTAAAGCACTGGCTGAGGTTGAAGGTATTGATTGGATTCGTTTACATTACGCATTTCCTACAGGTTTCCCAGTTGATGTGCTTGATGTGATAAGAGATGAACCTAAAGTTTGTAATTATATTGATATTCCGTTACAGCATAGTTCTACAAAATTGTTAAAATCTATGCGTCGTGGAACAACTAAAGAAAAAACGAATAAATTACTTCATAAATTTAGAGAAGTTGTCCCAGGTATGGCAATTCGAACAACTCTAATTGTTGGTTATCCGGGAGAAACCGAAGAAGATTTTGAAGAGATGAAAGCTTGGGTTAAAGAAATGAGATTTGAACGTTTAGGATGTTTTACTTATTCTCATGAAGAAAATACGCATGCTTATAATTTACAAGATGATGTTCCTGAAGATGTCAAGATGCAACGTGCTAATGAAATTATGGAAATTCAATCTCAAATTTCATGGGAACTCAATCAAGAAAAAATTGGACAAACCTTCAAATGTATCTTTGATAGAAAAGAAGGAAATTACTTCGTCGGTCGTACAGAGTTCGATTCGCCTGATGTTGATAACGAAGTTCGTGTAGATGCAAAAGATCATTACTTAAAGGTCGGTGACTTTGCAATGGTGAAAATTACCGAAGCTGAAGATTTTGATCTTTATGGTGAACCTGTTTAAAAAAATGAATTAACTTTTAATTTGTAAGCTTCTTGAATAGGTGTTTTATTTTTGTAGTAAATCTATTTCTATGATTGACTGTTTTAAATATCGTGAGACGCAACATTTTTCAGAACTTGTCTACGATTATGTAGAGCAAAGCGAGAGCTTTAAAGAATTTATTTCAAATTTTCCCTCTTATGAAAATCTTGAAAAGCAAGCCATTCAAAAAGGAAAGTCATATTTAAAGGCATCGCGAGAAGTGCTTGTTGATGCTTTAAAAAGTCAATACGCTTATGCTGAAACTTCTCAGAAAACCAGAGATAACATTGAAGCTCTATCTTTTGAAAATACATTCACGATAACGACAGGTCATCAGTTAAACTTATTTACAGGACCGCTTTATTTTATTTATAAAATCATTTCTACGCTGAATTTAGCAGAAGAAATGAATGAAAAATATCCTGATAAGAATTTTGTTCCTATTTATTGGATGGCTTCAGAAGATCATGATTTTGATGAAATCAATTTTTTCAACTTTAAAAGGAAAAAAATTCAATGGAATTCTGATCAATCTGGCGCTGTTGGAGAGTTTAACACAGAAACACTTGAAGATTTAATCCCTGAATTAGAAGAAGTTTTTGGAAATTCAAAACGTGGACAAGATTTAGTTCAACTTTTTAAGAAAGCCTATTTAGAACATTCTACTTTATTTGAAGCGACATTTTATCTCGTCAATCAGTTGTTTCAATCTTATGGTTTGGTTGTTATCGAGCCTCAGAAATCAAGTTTGAAACGTTTGTTTATTGATGAAATGAAAACTGATTTGTTACAACAAAAAGCTTCTGATTGTGTTGAAGAGCAATCTGAAAGATTAGCAGATAAAGGCTATAAGTTGCAAGTTAATCCAAGAGAAATTAATCTTTTTTATTTAAAAGAAAATCAACGTTTAAGAATTGTTCAAGAGGAGAATCATTTTCAGCTTGTTGATACAGATATACGTTTTACAAAAGATGAATTTTTAGAAGAACTGGAAAATCATCCAGAACGTTTTTCTCCAAATGTCATCATGCGACCACTTTACCAAGAAAAGATTTTGCCTAATATTTGTTATATCGGTGGAGGTGGAGAGTTGGCTTATTGGTTGCAGCTTAAATCTTATTTTGATTCACAAAACATTCCTTTTCCAATATTATTACTTCGTAATTCAGTGATGCTTTATTCAGATAAAACAGAGAAAAAGATGAAAAACCTTGACCTTAATTTATCTGATTTATTTTTATCACCAAATCAATTGGCAGACAAAAGAACTTACCAAATTACTGATATCAAAATAGATTTTAGTCAGCAAATCGAGCACTTAAAAGATCAGTTTTCAAATCTGCATCAATTGGCGCATCGCACAGATCAATCTTTTGAAGGTGCCGTTGCTGCTCAAGAACAAAAACAAATCAACGGATTGAAACATCTAGAAAAGCGTTTGTTAAAAGCCCAAAAGCGAAAGTTAAAGGATGAAATAAATCGTGTTTTATCTATTCAAGATCTTTTGTTTCCTGATGAAGGTTTGCAAGAAAGAACCCTCAATTTTAGTGAGGTTTATGCAGATTGTGGACCTGATTTTATTGACATATTAAAAGAAAATTTAAAACCACTTTCAGGGGAATTTGCTTGTATTCGTCTGAATGTTTACAATACTTAAAAACTAAACTATATGAAAAGTATGCACTCCATCGACCTAGAAACGGTTGAAATGACTTTAGATATTATGAAATATGCAATTAACCGTATTTCAAATACATCTCCAGAGTTAGGGAAGCCAAAAAAAGAACAAGATCTTTTAGATTTGGTTGGTGAAACGATAACTAAAGAAGGTATTGGTGGAGAGAAAGCATTCGAACTTTTTAGAGATACACTTGTCAAAGCGGCAGTTCCAGTAGATCATCCACGACACTTGGCATTTGTTCCTGCGGCGCCAACAAGAGCTGCAATTTTATTTGATTTAGTCACATCTGCAGCAAGTATTCACGGTGCATACTGGATGACAGGAGGAGGCGGTATATTCTGTGAAAACCAAGCGATGAAATGGATTGTGTCTCTAACAGGTATGCCAGAAGATTCTTTTGGTGTTTTTACGAGTGGAGGAACTTCCGCAAATCTTTCTGCAATGATTGCTGCGCGTGAATATTGGAGGGATTTAGATGAAAATAATCAAGGTTTAAAAGCCTTGATGATCACTTCTAAAGGTGCACACTCATCAGTTAAGTCAATGGCAAAGGTGATTGATGCAGATATTATTACAATTGATGATGATAATGAGCATAGACTTACAGGAGAATATTTAGATAAATGTATTTCTGAACTCAGTGAATTTGATAGAAAAAGACTTTTTGCTGTTATTTCAACTGGAGGCACAACTAATGCTGGAATAATTGATGATTTGTCAGGTATTGCAGACATTTGTGAACGCGAAAATTTGTGGTTTCACGTTGATGCAGCTTATGGAGGTGCAGCTTTAGCAGCGCCATCAGTACGTCATTTATTTGATGGTATTGAAAGAGCTGATTCTGTAACGATCGATCCACATAAATGGATGTTCTCACCTTATGATTGTGGTGCGATTATCTATAAAAATATGGAATTGGCAAGAAATGCGCATTCTCAAAAAGGTGCTTATTTGGATATTTTTAAAGATGAAGGTGCGCAAGGTTTTAATCCTTCAGATTATCAAATTCAATTAACACGTCGTTTAAGAGGCTTGCCGTTGTGGTTTTCTTTAGCCATGCACGGTACGGAAAAATATACACAAGCTATTGAGCGAGGTTTAAGTTTGGCAAACAATGCTGCAAAACAAATCAAACAACAGCCGCATGTAGAATTGATAAGAGAGCCAGGTTTATCTTGTGTTTTATTCAGAAGAATAGGATGGACAGCTGAAGATTATCGCGACTGGACTTATAAAAATCACAGTGAAGGTTTTGCTTTGGTAACTCCTACTAAGTGGATTACCAATGCGGAAAATGAAACTTGTGCAAGATTCTGCTTTATCAACCCTGATACAACAGAAAAGGATATTGAAGACATTTTAAAAACAATGATTGAATAGCAGAAGTGTTATTTGTAATGTAAATTTAAAAAGCTCAAAACATTTCCGTTTTGAGCTTTTTAGTTATAAGTTTTTATTAGTGATAGGGATTTCAAGATAAGTATCATCCCAACCTATGAGTAAGTGAGCGCCATCGCTGTGAGGTCTGAAAGTGATTGAGAATTTTTCAACAGATGCTGCGGTTTGATTGGCTTTAGCTTTGACACGAATCACATCTTTTTCTTTTTCATAATTATATGCGCCCCAAGCGTTTGTCATTTCATTGATGATGATCGTCCATTTTTCTTTTCCCGGAATTGTGAATAAACTATATGTCCCAGCCATCACGTGTTTATCTCCAAAATTGACATCGTCATAGAAAGTTATTTCCGTCGCTTCATTGGCACCTGTTCGCCAAACTTCATCAAAGGGAACTAAACCACCAAAAATTTCTCGCCCTCTTTTCTGAGGTCTAGAATAAATAATTCTTACCAAAGGGGAGTTATCTTTATTTCTAACAATGACGGCATCCATAGGGCTTTTGTCTAGATCTGAAAAATCTTGAGCAAAGCTTAGACTGCTGATGCTAAAAGCAAATAGGATAAGGAGAATACTTTTCTTCATAGTCATATTTTTTACAAGTTTAATCGAAAATATTAAAACTCAAGCTTGATTTATTGTTAAAAACTTAACCTGTGGTAAAGTTAACTTCTTAAGTTAGATTAATTTGAGATTTAGGTCAACTAAAGTTAATAAGTGACGTTCAGTTTGCTTATATTTGTGAGTGATTTTAAAAATAAATTATGAGCGAAGAGATTAAGAAGCATAATTACTCTGCGGATAGTATTCAGGCTTTGGAAGGCATGGAACATGTGAGGATGAGACCATCGATGTACATTGGTGACGTCGGTATTAGAGGTTTGCATCACTTGGTTTATGAAGTAGTAGATAACTCGATTGATGAAGCAATGGCAGGCCATTGTGATAAAATCGATGTGATTATTAATGAAAATGGCTCAATTACTACAAATGATAACGGACGTGGTATTCCTATAGATATACATAAGAAAGAAGGCGTTTCAGCACTTGAAGTTGTTATGACTAAAATTGGTGCTGGAGGTAAATTCGATAAAGATTCTTATAAAGTTTCTGGTGGTTTGCACGGTGTTGGCGTTTCTGTTGTTAACGCTCTTTCTATACACACGCATGTTAGAGTTTTTAAAAACGGACAAATTTGGGAACAAGAATACAAGCAAGGAAAGCCGCTTTATCCTGTAAAGCCTACAGAAAAAACAGAACTTTACGGAACTGAAGTTACTTTTTTGCCAGACCCTGAAATTTTTCAAGACAGTGTAGAATATAAGTTTGAAACACTTGCGAACCGTTTAAGAGAATTAGCTTACTTAAATAAAGGCATTAAAATCAGTATTACTGATCATCGTCAAAAAGACGAAAATGGTGAATCTTTAAGAGAAGAGTTTTATTCTGAAGAAGGCTTGAAAGAATTTATCCGATTTATGGATGAAACGAGAGAGCCACTCATCGGAGATGTGATTTCTATGGAAGGCGAAAAGAATGATATTCCTGTTGAAGTCGCGATGATATATAATAATTCATACGCTGAAAATTTACACTCTTATGTGAATAATATCAACACACATGAAGGAGGAACGCATTTATCAGGTTTTAGAAGAGGATTAACGTCAACTTTAAAGAAGTACGCTGATTCATCTGGCTTACTTGACAAGTTAAAGTTTGAAGTTGCAGGTGATGATTTTAGAGAAGGCTTGACAGCAATTGTCTCTGTTAAGGTTGCCAACCCTCAATTTGAAGGGCAGACGAAAACCAAATTAGGAAACAGAGAAGTTTCTTCAGCAGTATCGCAATCGGTTTCAGAAATGTTAGAAATCTATTTGGAGGAAAATCCGAATGATGCAAAAACAATTGTTCAGAAAGTGATTTTAGCTGCACAAGCACGTCATGCCGCTAAGAAAGCGCGTGAAATGGTGCAGAGAAAAACTGTGATGAGCGGTGGAGGTTTGCCGGGTAAGTTGTCAGATTGCTCAGAGGAAGATCCTGAAAAATGTGAAGTTTTTCTTGTCGAGGGTGACTCGGCGGGTGGAACTGCAAAACAAGGTCGTGATCGTGAATTTCAAGCGATTTTACCATTAAGAGGTAAAATATTGAATGTTGAAAAAGCGATGCAACACCGTGTTTTTGAAAACGAAGAAATCAAAAATATTTACACAGCTTTAGGTGTTACCGTAGGAACGGAGGAAGACTCAAAAGCATTAAACTTATCAAAATTAAGATATCATAAAATTGTTATTATGTGTGATGCCGATGTGGATGGTAGCCACATTGCAACACTTATTTTGACATTTTTCTACAGATATATGAAGGAATTAATTGAAGCAGGGCATATTTATATTGCAACGCCACCGCTTTATTTAATCAAAAAAGGAAATAGAAAACGATATGCGTGGAGCGAAAAGGAAAGGGACGAAATTGTTCAAGAATACAAAACCAGTGTCAGTGTCCAGCGCTACAAAGGTCTTGGTGAGATGAACGCAGAACAGCTTTGGGATACAACCATGAACCCTCAGCATCGTATTTTACGACAAGTGACTGTGGACAACTCCGGAGAGGCCGATCGTGTGTTCTCTATGTTAATGGGTGATGAAGTGCCGCCTCGTCGTGAATTTATTGAGAAAAATGCGATTTACGCCAACATTGATGCGTAAAATCCACCATTTATGAGAGTCTATGTATTATTATTTTTAATTTTTTTCAGTGTAAAAGCTAAAGCGCAAGATGAATTAGTTGAGTTTATGTCTGCCGGTATCGAAGATGCCCAGACATTTGCTCAAGGTTATTTCTCACCAGCTACTGATGCTGTGATTAATAATATGAGTAACAATTGGTACACTTCAGGTGAAGTTAAATCACTTTTTCAATTCGAAATTACAATTGCTGGTAATATGTCATTTACAAGTGATGAAAGTCGAAGTTTTACCATGAATACCAGTGATTATAATAACATCAGCTTTGCTTCTGGTGCTCAATCTCTTCAAGTTGCTTCAGCTTTAGGAGCTAACGAAACTGATATTAGTGTTTTAGTTGATGGAACTAACGGTCTCGTCAATTTTGAGCTACCTCAAGGTTTATCTTCAGAAAATATTGACTTTATGCCAGGCGCTTATGCACAGTTTAGCATGGGTTTACCTTATCATTTTGAAGCTAAAGTTCGATTTCTCCCAGAAATTAAAACATCTGATGTTGAGGCAAGTTTATACGGCTTTGGCATACAACATGAATTTACAGAGTGGGTGCCTTTTATGAAGCATTTACCTGTTGGCATTTCAGGTTTTATAGGTTATACAAAATTAAAAGGCTCATATGATTTAACAAAAATAAGTCCAATTTTTATAGATTATGATGATCAATTAATTGATGCTGATATCAATTCTTGGCATTATGCTGCTATTGTTTCAACTAAACTGCCAATCATTAATTTTTATGGAAGTCTAGGCTACGTTTCTGGTAAAGCAACAACGGCCATGAAAGGAACTTATGAGTTTAATGAAGGTATTCAAGATATACAAGATTTAGGCAAATTTAAAGATCCTTTTTCAGTAAAATCAAATGTCAATAGTTTTAAAGCTTTAGTTGGTGCAAGATTGAAATTAGGTTTTGTAAGATTAAATGCCGCATATAGTGTTCAAGACTTTAATACTTTAAGTGTTGGACTAAGTTTTGGAAATTAAATATTAACATAACATAAAAACAATTATAATATGAAAGTTACAGTCGTAGGAGCAGGAGCAGTTGGTGCTAGTTGTGCCGAGTATATTGCAATTAAAAATTTTGCATCTGAAGTTGTTATTTTAGATATCAAAGAAGATTATGCAGAAGGAAAAGCAATGGATTTGATGCAAACTGCATCATTAAATAAATTTGATACGAAAATCGTTGGTTCTACAAATGATTATTCTAAAACTGCAAATAGTGATATCGCTGTTATTACGAGCGGAATTCCTCGCAAACCAGGTATGAGCCGAGAAGAGCTTATCGGTATTAATGCAGGGATCGTTAAAGAAGTCGCTACAAAAATTGTTGAACAATCTCCTGATGTTACTTTAATTGTTGTGAGTAATCCAATGGATACATTGACTTATTTAGCGCATAAAACAATCAATTTACCTAAGAATAGAATCATAGGTATGGGTGGAGCTTTAGATAGCGCGCGTTTTCAATACAGACTTGCTGAGGCTTTAGATTGCCCTTCTTCTGATGTTCAGGGAATGGTTATCGGTGGTCATAGCGATAAAGGTATGGTTCCGTTAGCAAGTCTTGCTACTAGAAATAGTGTAAGAGTTACTGAATATTTAGATGATGCGCGTTTGGAGAAAGTCTCTGAAGATACGAAAGTTGGAGGTGCAACATTGACAAAAATGTTAGGAACAAGTGCTTGGTATGCGCCTGGTGCTGCTGTATCAGCTTTAGTTCAATCCATCGCATGTGATCAAAAGAAAATGTTTCCTTGCTCTACATATTTAGAGGGTGAGTATGGATTAAATGATCTTTGTATCGGTGTGCCAGTTATTTTAGGTAAAGATGGTATCGAGAAAATCGTTGAACTTGACCTTAATGATGCAGAGAAAAATAAGTTAAAAGAAAGTGCAGAAGCTGTTAAGAAAACAAATGAACTTCTTGAACTTTAAAAACAAATAGAGTTTAAGACCCGAATTCATTGAGGATTCGGGTCTTTTTATTTTAGAGAAAAATTCAAAAAATCACGTTTTGAATTTCTTAAATTATCTTTAAAAAAATAATTGTCATTTCTCTATTGAAACCCTATATTTGTCCGATTTTAATACAAGTACACTAATATTTATAAATAATGCAAAACAAAGGATTAATAAAATTGTTTGCGATACTGTTTGGATTGGTAAGTATTTACCAACTTTCATTCACTTTTATTGCAGGCAATGTTGAAAGTAAAGCAGAAGAATTTGCACAAAACAAAATTCCTGAATCAGTTGAAAACTATGCTGTAAAAAGAGATCTTGAAGTTAAGAATTATCTAGATTCTGTCGCTAAAGAACCTGTATTTGCCGGTGTTACTTACGAAACTGCACAACAGAAAGAACTCAACAAAGGCTTAGATTTAAAAGGAGGGATAAATGTTATCTTACAAATTTCTGTTCCAGATTTATTAAGAGGACTTTCAAATGATTCAAAAGATCCTAAATTTAATGAAGCGCTTTCTAATGCTGGTGATAGAAGAAGTAATAGTCAAGATAATTATCTTGAGCTTTTCTTTGAAGAGTTTGATAAGATTGAAGGTGCTCAGCTAGCTTCTCCTGATATTTTCGGGACAAAAGCATTAGCTGATGAAGTCAATTTTGAAATGACTAATAATCAGGTGAAGCCTATTATCAGACGTAAAATCAATGAAAGTATCACATCAGCTTTTGAGGTTTTAAGAGAGCGTATTGATAAGTTTGGTGTTGCTCAACCTAATATTCAAAGATTAGGTGACTCTGGTCGTATTCTTGTTGAGTTGCCAGGAGCGAAAGATATATCTAGAATTAAAACTTTATTACAAAGTACAGCTCAATTAGAGTTTTGGGATGTTTATAAAGCTGGAGAAGTTCAACAATATATCATGACTGCTGATCAGATTGTAGCGGAATCATTAAAAGATACTAAAGCTTTAAAAGAAGAAACAGAAGCTACTGAAGCTGAAGAAGAAGATTTAGAAGAGCTTTTATCTTCATCTGAAGATTCAACAGACTTCTCTAAATCTAATCCTTTATTAAGCTTAGTTGCAAACTTAGGGGCTCAAGAAGGTCCAGTTGTTGCAACATTTGCGATGAAAGATACGGCTAAGGTGAATGAATACTTGGCAATGCCAAAAGTTAAAAGCGCTTTGCCTTCTGATAAGAAATTTTTACAATTTGCGTGGGGTAAGCCTGCTAAAAATAGCGAGTTTATTGACCTTTATGCATTGATTAATAATAGAAATAATGAACCACAATTAAGCGGTTCAGTTATTACTGATGCTCAACAAACTTACAACCAAGTTGGAAGTGTTGCAGTGAGTATGCAGATGAATGCAAGAGGTGCTAAAATTTGGGAAGACATGACAGGTCGTGCATCTGCTCAAGGAACTCAAATTGCAATTGTTCTTGATAATGTTGTTTATTCAGCGCCGGGTGTTTCTTCAGGAGCAATCTCTGGTGGACGAAGTGAGATTACAGGAGACTTTACAATTCAAGAAGCGCAAGATTTAGCAAATGTTTTAAGAGCTGGTAAATTACCTGCTTCAGCTGACATTGTGCAAAGTGAAATTGTTGGACCTTCATTGGGTCAGGAAGCGATTGATAGTGGTATCAATTCATTTATGATTGCTTTGGTTCTTGTTCTTTTATGGATGATTTTCTACTACGGTAAAGCAGGACTTTACGCTGATGTCGCGTTAATCCTTAATATTCTTTTAATTTTTGGTGTCTTATCTGGCTTAGGTGCAACACTGACTTTACCAGGTATTGCAGGTATTGTTCTGACAATTGGTATGTCTGTTGATGCAAACGTTCTTATTTTTGAGCGTATCAGAGAAGAGCTTTACAAAGGAAAAGCACAAGCTGATGCGATAAGAGATGGTTTCAGAAACGCATTGTCTTCTATTTTAGATGCAAACGTTACCACTGGATTAACAGGTATTATCTTATTGACATTTGGTACTGGACCAGTTAAAGGTTTTGCGACAACTTTATTAATAGGTATTTTAACTTCACTATTTACGGCAATTTTCATCACACGTTTATTGATTGATGGTTATGGTAAAAATGGAAAATCTTTAGCCTTCTCAACTGGAGTGACTAAGAACTTCTTTCAAAATGTCGACATTAAATTCTTGTCTAAAAGAAAAGTTGCTTACATCATTTCAGCAATCGCTTTAATTGTGAGTATTGGTTCTTTGGCAACAAAAGGATTAAACCAAGGTGTTGACTTTATTGGAGGTAGAACTTACACTGTTAGATTTGATCAAGGTGTGAATCCTACTGAAGTTGAAAACCATTTATTGGAAACTTTTGAAAGTATCGAAGCTAAAACTTATGGTGCTGATAGCCAATTGAAAATTACAACGAATTACAGAATTGATGAAGAAGGTGATGCAATTGATAGCGAAATTCAAGAGAAACTTTATAGCTCTTTAAAAGAATATTTACCAGCTGATTTAACTTATGCTCAATTTAGTGTAGAAAATACAGTTGATGCTGAAGCTAAACTAGGAGTTATGTCTGCCGTTAAGGTAGGTCCTACAATTGCTGATGATATTAAAACGGCCTCTTTCTATGCTATATTTGGATCTTTATTTGTTGTTTTCCTTTATATCTTAATTAGATTTAGAAAATGGCAGTTTAGTTTAGGTGCTGTTGTAGCGGTCACGCATGATGTTATTATTGTATTAGGTCTGTTCTCATTACTATACGGTGTTTTACCATTTAGTTTAGAAATTGATCAAGCATTTATTGCTGCAATTCTGACCGTTATTGGTTACTCTCTAAACGATACGGTTGTTGTGTTCGATAGGGTTCGTGAATACTTTAACGAACATACATCTTGGCCAATGCGTAAGCTTATTGATACGTCAGTAAGTAGTACAGTTAGCCGTACGGTTAATACATCTTTAACTACACTTGTTGTATTATTAGCAATATTTATTTTTGGAGGAGATAGTATCCGTGGATTTATGTTTGCCTTAATCATCGGTGTGATTGTTGGTACATATTCTTCAGTGTTTATCGCAACACCAATTATGTTTGATACTGTAAAAAAGAAAGGAATTGATTTAACTAACTCGAATAAAGCTGACGAACTCCAAGAAGAAGACTCAGCACAAACAGTCAGTTAATCTTTCTAAGAAATAAAGTTTTAATGAATAAGCTTGTTCAATATTTTGAACAAGCTTTTTTTATATCATTAACGGTGATCATTCTTATTTTAAAATCATTGAGTTTATACATCGCAATATATTAATCATTATTATGGATTTATATTGAGATTTAATCTTTAAGCGTAGTATACGCTTTCAGGCTATGAAAAGCTTGTTTAGTGATTCTTTTGCAATACTTAATTTTAAATTATCAAAAGACTTTTGTTTGATGCTTAGAAGGTGCTATCAATAGTTTTTAAATAAAAAAAACCATTTGATAGCTATGTCTAATCAAATGGTTCTTAAAATGTAAGGCTAATTTTCTTTATTTCCTTTTATAAGATATAATAATTATCACTAAACCTATAATAAGCATTGGTAAACTCAAGAGTTGTCCTGTGTTGAGAAGCCAATCAGCACGTTCTGGGACTTGTGGTTCTTTGATAAATTCAACAAAAAACCTGATTGTCCATAGTAAAGTAAAGAAAACTCCAAAGAGAAATCCGCTGATGTTTTTGACTTTTGTTTTATTATATAAAAACCATAAAATGATAAATAAAATCAAATATGAAACAGCTTCATAAAGTTGAGCTGGATGTCTAGGGAAAGTTTCTCCTAATTGTGTAAAAATAACTCCGTAATCCGATTGAGTTGGTTCTCCTACAATTTCTGAATTCAAGAAGTTTCCGATTCTGATAAAAATCGCACCAAAAGAAATGGGTAAAATGACGCGATCTAAAATCCAAGTGATCTTTTTATGTAAAATCTTCTTGCTGTATAAATACATAGCTATTGCAATCCCAATTGTCGCACCATGACTTGCTAAACCTTGAAAGCCAGTAAATCTTATTTCTGGAACAAATTGAAAAGGTAAAAATATAGAGAGTGGGTCTTCAAATATCAACTCACTTTGATAAAAAATGACATGACCTAATCGTGCTCCTAAAAGTGTTGCTATAACAGTATAAATAAATAAACTGTCTAATTTTTTTTCATCAATATTCTCTTTATTAAAAACATATTTCATGATGTACCATCCAGAAACAAAAGCTACAAGAAACATGAGACTGTAATAACGTATTGTGATGAAGCCAAGTTCAATTCCTAATGAAGGATCCCAAGTAATTGCGTGTAACATCATATTTTAAATTATTATTTTAAATTATTTTTATTTTCAGGAACAGGATCAAAACCTGAACTTCCCCAAGGATGACATTTTGAAATACGATGAATGCCTAATTGTAATCCACGACGAATCCCGTGCTTTTCAATAGCTTCTTTCGTATAGTGTGAACATGTAGGTTGAAATCTACAATTTTGACCTAAAAGAGGAGATATGATTAATTGATAGCCTTTAATAAAAAACTTGAGTAAAAATTTGATAAAAGCCTTCAGGATTCTCATGATTTTAAACTATAAGTCGTACCATCCTTCCCGTCTTTGAGTTCAATTCCCATTTCGATTAATTGATCACGAACAGTATCAGCTGTTGTGAAATCTTTATCAGCTCTGGCTTTATTTCTGATTTTAATCAAAATAGACACTAAGCCATCAATTTTTTCTGTATCATCATTATTTGCTTCTTCAGTTTCTTCTAAACCTAAAACATCAAAAATGAAATCTGATAAAGTTTGCTTTAGAAGTTCTTGATCGGCTTTGCTTATCCTTGCTTTTTCAGCTTTTACTGAATTTATAAATTTAACGGCCTCGAAAAGTTGTGCAATTAAAATCGGACTATTAAAGTCGTCATTCATTGCATCATAACATGATTGTTTCCATTGCTTAACATCAAAAGATGATGATGCGCTTGACTCTAATAATTCGATATCTTGATACGCATTCATCAATCGATGAAAGCCTTTTTCAGCAGCTTGTAATGCTTCATCAGAAAAATCTAAAATACTTCTGTAATTTGCTTGAAGCATAAAGAATCTCGCAACAGATGGCGCGTAAGCTTTAGATAAATTGGTATTTTCACCTGTAAAGAGTTCACGAGGTAAAATATTATTTCCAGTACTTTTGGCCATTTTTTTACCATTCAAAGTCAACATGTTTGCGTGCATCCAGTAATTTACTGGATCTTTACCACTAGCTGCTTTTCCTTGAGCAATTTCGCATTCATGATGTGGGAATTTTAAATCCATACCACCACCATGAATATCAAATGAATCACCTAAATACTTGCTACTCATAACAGTACATTCGATATGCCAACCCGGGAAACCAACGCCCCAAGGAGAAGGCCAGCGCATAATGTGTTGAGGTTCTGCGCGCTTCCATAAAGCAAAGTCTTGAGGATTTTTCTTTTCTTCTTGTCCAGCTAATGAGCGAGTGTTTGCGATAAGGTCTTCGATTTTTCGACCACTTAAAATGCCATAATGATTGTTTTCATTATATTTTAAAACATCAAAATAAACATTCCCATTGGCTTCATAAGCTAATCCATTATCAATAATTTTTTTAATAATTTCTATTTGCTCAACGATATGTCCAGTCGCAGTTGGCTCAATGCTAGGTGGGATATTGTTAAATAGACTCAAAATATCATGAAAGTCAATGGTATACTTCTGAACAATTTCCATTGGCTCAAGCTCTTCAAGTCTTGCTTTTTTGGCAATTCTGTCTTCACCTTCTTCAGCGTCATTTTCTAAATGTCCTGCATCTGTAATGTTTCTGACGTATCTAATTTTGTAGCCTAAATGCTTGAGATAACGAAAAACGAGATCGAATGAAATGAAAGTTCTACAATTTCCTAAATGGACGTTGTTGTAAACCGTTGGGCCACAAACATACATCCCGACCATGCCGTCATTTATAGGTTTGAAAACTTCTTTTTCACCTTTAATTGAATTGTAGATTTTCAATTCTTGAGTTTCGTATCTTTTCATTTTAAAGCTTTAAAATTTGGTGTCTAATTTAATGTAATCTAAGAATTCTTTTTTAACAAGCTTGTCTTTAAATTTTCCGCCGTATTCACTAGTCACTGTACTGCTTTCAATGTCACTAATACCTCTGCTATTAACACAAAGGTGTTTTGCATCAATAACACATGCAACATCTTCCGTTTGAAGTGCTTCTTGCATTTCTTTTACAATTTGCATTGTCAAACGCTCTTGTACTTGCGGTCTTTTAGCAAAGTAATTAACAATACGATTCATTTTAGATAAACCGATCACGCGACCAGAAGAAATATAAGCCACATGCGCTCGACCAATAATAGGAAGCAAATGATGTTCGCAAGTAGAGTAAACTGTAATGTTTTTTTCAACTAACATCTCACCATATTGGTAATTGTTTTCAAAAGTAGAGGCTTTTGGTTTGTTTTTAGGATTTAAACCAGAAAAAATTTCATTAACAAACATTTTAGCAACACGTTTAGGAGTGCCTTTCAAGCTGTCGTCGTTTAAATCCATTCCTAAAGTATCAAGAATTTTTTTGACATCATCTTGGATAAGTTCAATTTTCTTGTCATCACTTATCGCAAAAGCATCAGGCTTTAAAGGGTTTTCTGTGCATGTGGCAACATGATTATCACCTATATTATCGTTGAATTCTGTATTTTTATTATCACTCATTATTATGTCATATAAGGCTGCAAAGATAATTTTTTTACGCTTTAATTTCGAATGATTCCTAATAAGTTGTTTTAATCAAAAAAGATTAACCATTCTTTCACTTTTATTTATTATATTTCGCTCGAAAATTTAAATAATTGTTAATATTTATACCCCATAAAATATATTTAAAATGAAATTTAATACATATTTTAACATCTTTATACTTTTTTTCATTTTCAGTTTTTCTGAGTCATTTGCTCAAGATTTTTACATGGAAGACGGAGAAACTGTAACTACAAACTCTGGTTTTTTTTATGATCCAGGTCCACCTGATTCAAGTATTCAGGAAGGTAGTTTTGTTTATACCATTTGTCCTGATGGTGATTTATACACCACAATTGAATTTATTGATTTTTTTAACATTGGTCCCACTCATTTAAAAATTTATGATGGAGAAAATACATTAGCTGACTTATTATACGATTTCACACAGCAGGGTGAGGTATTAATACCAGATTTGAATAGTGTTTATTCAGGGACAGATGCTAACAGTTCTGGATGTTTAACATTTGAGTTCGATTCTCCATTTTCCAATGATGAAATTCAGGGCTGGAAGGCAATTATTGGTACGCGGCCTCAATGTATTACAGATGCTCCAGAAATAGTTAGTTTTACGGGAGGTGTTAATGTTCAAAATGATCCTAATTATCCAGATGATATTGACTATTTGGTCTACTTTAATGAAGATTTTACGATTGAGACGAGTTCTCATTTTCAAGATAATTACGCTCAGGAAAATGCGCATTATAATTGGGATTTTGGTAATGGAACCGGTGAAGGTGCAGAGGTGACTTATAGATATTCAGAACTCTGTGATTTTGTTATTACTTTAGATTTAGAAGATGGCTACAATTGTCAACAAAGAGAGAATTTAACACTTACCGTTAGAGTAGTTTTAAATCCAAATAACAGCCCAGGTTCTGTAAATTTAGATGCTGGTGATAATATACGTTTATGTGAAGAGCCAGGTACACCAATGACGGTTGATTTATCTGCCACTTATATGGATGTAAAAGAAGCAACTTCTTACGAGGTGATTAATATTTCGGATGAATTCCCTTCTAATACTCCTTACATCTTTGATGCGTGTTATCCTTCAGATACTGAGGTTTTTACTGAGCTGGATGGTGATGATGATTGGTCTCAAGCTTTTCAATTAGCTTATGAAGTTAACTTTTTTGGAAATTGCTATGATGATATAATCATTACCGATAATGGAGCGGTCAGTTTTGATATTGCTGGTGTTGTGCCAGGTGGTCGCTATACGCCAGGAGGTTATGCAGATTTTAGCTACAACGAAGGAATACCAACAGATGCAGGAGGTATTAATGCGCCATATGTCAACTCGATTTTTGGTGTTCTTCAAGATTTGCATCCATATTCTGGTAATAATCCTGCAGACCAGTCAATTAACTATGGATTTATAGAAAGCGAAGATGGGAAAAGTGATCGATTTGTTTTCAATATTTATAATACTTCTCAGTATAGTTGTAATACTCAGCACCAAACTTCACAGATTATTTTATACCAAACAACTAACGTGATTGAGGTTTACATCAAAAATAAAGACGAATGTAGTTTTAATAATGGAAGTTCAATTGTAGGAATTCAAAATAAAACAGGAGATGTCGCATTTGTTCCTCCAGGTCGAAATGCTGGACCTGAATCACCATGGAGTACGCAGGAAGAAGCATGGCGTTTTGTGCCCGATGGAGGAAACAGTATTACAACCTTCAAATGGTATGATGAAGATGGTTATGTTGTGAGTAACTCTGAAAACTATAATCCAACAGTAACTGAAAACACCTATTTTACAGCTGAAGTCACTTATGATGATGGTTGTAGTAATGTCACAACAATTACAGATAGAATCGATGTTCTTTATGAAAGTGACATTGAAATTGAATTCGCTGAAGATACTTTTTATCCTTGTGATGGTGAAGATTTGATGTTAGAAATCATTACTACTGAAAATAACAGTGTTCCTGTTTACTACACATGGTTTAAAGATGGTGTTGAGATCGCTGGAACAAATCCGGAATCAAGATATTTAAATGTTTCAGAGTCTGGCACTTACTCTGTTATCGCTGAAGGAGGGAATTGTGTCCTTGAAGAATCAGTTGAGGTAAGTTACCTAAATGAGATTGATGCTGATAATCCTGAAGATATTATATTGTGTAATTATAATGAAACTACTTATGATTTAAGAGGCATCGGAGGATTTAATAATTTAACAGGTTTTGTTGTAAAATATTATGGTTTATATGATTCAGAAACTGGTGATTTGAGTGATGAGATTACAGAACCTGAAGATTACTCATTAGAAAACGCAGATGTACATGAAATTTTTGTTGAACTTTCAAATCAAGTGAATACGGATTGCACAAATATTGCTTCATTCGTTATATATGAGTATGATGTTGATATTAATCCTACTGGATACGTGGCTGAAGATATCTGTATTGATGAAAGTTCAACAGAAACTATTGATTTAACTAGCGAAGGAAACAATACATCTAATGCCTTAAATGATCAAGATTCTTCAAATTATACAGTCACTTATTATGGTAAGGATCCTTTGTATTTTCCTGATGCAATTATTGATGATCCTTCAAATTATACAATTGACACAAATAGTCATTTAGGTCCAAATACAATTTGGATTACAGTACATAATAACGACTACCCTGATTGTTATGCAGTCGCAAGTTTTTCTTTTAATGTTAGCTTAGAGCCAACGATTACTTCAAACGATGTTGTTATTGAATCTTGTGAAGGTTCAATTATTAACTTGACGAATTATGATTCTAGTTTTAATAATAATAGTACAAATATGGCGGTGACGGTTAGCTATTATTTGAGTGAAGAAGATTTTGATAATAATAACCCAATTAATCCAGCTGATGAATATGAGTTTACACCTGATGCAGATGGAAGTCAAACGCTATACGTTGCTATAAAAAATGATAATTCTTCTTGTATTTCTGATTTGAAGAGTTTTGAGATTGTCAACCAGACTCCTAGTATTGAAAATGTAAATGACTTAACGCAATGTGGTGACTTTACTTTATCTCAAACTTTTGATTTAACTCAAAATGAAGTTGAGATTATAGGTTTACAGTCAGGAACTTATAATTTTACATATTACTTAACCGTAAATGAAGCAGAAACTGCGACAGATTCAATCACTGGCCTAGGTCTAGATAAAACGGCTTTTTCTCCAAGTAATGCTGAGCAAGATATTTACTTTAGAATTGAAGACCTTACTAATGATAGTTGTTTTAATACAGGCTCGTTTGCATTAATCATCAATGATGTTGAAGCTATTGCTCCATCTGATCTAGAAGCTTGTATTGATCCGGTATCGGGAGTTGCTATTTACGACCTTACATTGAGACAAGATGAGGTTTTAGGAAACGATCAAACACTTGATAATTATGAGGTTAATTATTATGATGCAAATATGGATTTAATTGGAAATCCGACAGAGTTTGAAACCTCTACAGAACAAATTATTACTGTTGAAGTTGTGAGTCAAAATGATTTAAATTGTTCAGAAACAGCTCGATTACAATTAGTCATAACACCTCAACCTGTTGCATCAGTTCCACCAATTCTTGAAGTTTGTGTTAATTATGATTTAGGAGATTCTGAAATTGATTTAACACAGCAAGATGAATCCATTAATGCTGATGGAGGAGATGAAGTAGTATACTATAATTCTATTGATGCCTTTAATAATGATAATAGAATTGAAGACCCTTCAGCTTACGCTTTACCTCAAGGGCAAACTCAGATTTATGCAGCGGTTGTTAATAATGGTTCAAACTGTCGTTCCGATATGGTCAGTTTTGAAATCGATAATGTTTTGCCTAATGTTGATATATCAAATTTTGATGGAAGAACAGTTTGTATAGATGAAAACGGAAATCTTATTGTTACGGAAAATTCCCCACCTGTTATCGAAACAGGGATGTCAGAAGTTGATTATGATTTTGTGTGGCAACTAAACGGAACTACAATTCCTGGAGAAACTTCAGCCAGTATTGTAGCTGAACAACCAGGAACTTATACGGTTATCGTGACTAATGGTTTGTCTAACATAGCATGTGATAATACATCATCAGCTGAAATTCTTGAAACTGGTCAAATTGATTTCGACCTTGAAGTATTAACTGATAACTTCCAAAATAATGAACATTCTATTGGCGTTATTTTTACCTTAATTGGTTTGGGCGATTATGAGGTGAAGCTTGATTATGGTGAGTGGTTTGATTTAGAAGAAGGGCAAACTCAACTCATTTTTAATAATCTAATAGGAGGTGAGCACACAGTAATTGTTAGAGATAAATTTGGCTGCGGCATGGTGCAGAAGTCAATTACTTTAATTGATTTCCCTGAGTTCTTCACGCCAAATGCTGACGGCTATAATGATACTTGGAATATTACAAGTATTGATCAAGCAGATGCTGAAATCAACATCTTCGATAGGTATGGAAAACACATTTATACAACAACGCCTACTGATGAGGGGTGGGATGGGACTTATAAAGGAGAATTGTTACCTGCTAACGATTATTGGTTCACTATTAAATATAAAGAGCCAAGAACTGATCAGGTTAAAACATTTAAATCTCACTTTACCCTTAAACGATAATTGAATAATGTAAAAGGCAAAAAAGCGCTTCTGTTATGAGAAGCGCTTTTTTTGTTAATAATTAAGAAGACTCACCTTGGGATATTTGTCAATTTTTTTAGCTCCATTTAAACTAGCAATTTCTAGAAGAAAATTAATCTGAATAATTTCTCCATCCAATTCTTCAATAAGTTTGCAGGCAGCAGCAGCAGTTCCGCCAGTTGCTAAGACATCATCATGTAACAATATTTTTTCACCTGGCTGAATCGCATCTTTATGGATTTCAATAGTGTCTTTGCCATATTCCAAATCGTAGGTTGACTGAAGTGTCTCAGCTGGAAGCTTTCCAGGTTTTCTGATAGGTACGAAACCAGCATTCAATTTTTGAGCTAAAAGTATACCAAACATAAACCCACGTGATTCAATGCCAACAACCTTATCTATTTTTTGATTTTTTAACTTCTCAATAAATAGGTCTAAAGCCATTGAGCTCGCTTCATGAGATTTTAAAAGAGGCGTAATATCTTTATATAGAATTCCTTTTTTAGGGAAATCTTCCACATCACGAATATAATTTTCAAGTTTCATTATAAAATGTCGTTTTTAATTTGGTATAAATATAAAAAGAAATATATTTGCACCCGCTAAGAGATGCTTAGTTTATTTCGGCCTCGTGGCGCAACTGAATAGCGCACCTGATTACGGCTCAGGAGGTTGCAGGTTTGAATCCTGCCGAGGTCACTTTTAAAACTGCTTAAACCACTGATAGTCAGTGGTTTTTGTGTTTTAAAAGACTGACATATTTTTTATATAAATCTCTTATTCTTAATAGTATAAGTTCTATACCTCGTTATCGTTTTATAGCCTAATTTTTTGTAAACCTTTTCTCCTAATGCTGAAGCTTGCAGAATAACATTATTAATGTTTTTGTCAAAAGCTATATTTGTAGCAACTTTTGTGGCGAGACTACCTAAACCTTGACCTCTAGCTTTCTCTAAAGTTCCGACCCAATATATGCCAGCAATATCTTCAGAAAATACAGTCATCACGGCTGACAAAGGTTTTTCGTTTTTATAAATGATGTGGGCGATGATATCGTTATGCAGCAATGTTTTATCTGTTTCAAACATTTTATCAATGACATGTTGAGTTTTACTAAAAGCTTGCTTTATAACTTCACCGAAGTCGTCGATTTCTTTTCTGCAATTAACTTTTTTGACTTGAAAAGAGTGATTAAAATCTTGATCATTGATTTTTTTATCAATATGCATCACTGCTGATCCTGGTGATCTATTCGCAGTTAATCCTTTATTTATCAATAGCTTTTCTAGCTTAGCATTAGCTTTACTATTTACCCAAACTGAAAAATCTAAATTCAGTTTATTAAAAAATTTGTCAGCTTTATGCATCATTTTTTCGGCAAAGTCATCGTTGAGACATATTGCACCATTCAAATGAGCATCAGTGCTTTCAACACCGATGCTGTAAATCATGTAGTGAGGAGTTTCAATAAGATTGACCTCTTTTAAGTTGATGATTTGTAGCTTAATTGAATCCTTTAGATTCTTATAAGCTTTTTGTAAAAGCTCTTGATTATTTTGTTTCATTATTTATCAGCATAGTTAAAGCTTATCACTTCAAATCTTTGAGTTCGGTCTTTGAGATTAAGTTCGACAATGTCTTTTTCCTCCTTATTTATGAGTTTTTTGGCTAGAGGAGAAGTAAAAGCGATTTTCCCTTTCATGACATCAGCTTCATCCACACCTACTATTTGAAAGTTTTGTTTGCTTTTACCATTTAATTTGAGTTCAATGTGTGCACCAAATTTAATTTTGTCAGTCGGTTGTGTCTTTAAATCTATTGGTTTGGCGTTATTCAACCGTTCTTGTAAGAGTTGTAATTTACCTTCGATCAGTGCTAAAGATTTTCTTTTTTCAGCATCTTTTTGAGTGTCAATAACTTCTTGACGTGATTCAATGAGTTCTTGTTTTTCGTTTTTCAACTCGTCGAGTCCGTTTGGGGTGACATAGTTAGGCACATTCATAGGTAGATCTGCACGAGGTGGAATGAATGGCTGTTCTTCTTGATCTCCTTCTTTAACAAATGCTCTACTCATAATTTATTTTTCAGATAAGTTACAAAATACTACAGACTTTTTTCTAGTTTTAAAGTTGCTCTGTCAACAGGAGCTTGACCAACTGGAACAGCTTTAAATCCATTTTTAAAATAGAGATTAATTGCTTTAACTAATTGATAACTTGTGTAAAGAAAAAGCTTGTTAGCTTTGAGTTCTTTTGCTTTAGCTAGGCTTACATCCATCAGCCTCTGTCCAATTTTTAAGCCTTGGTATTTCAAGTCAACGCCCATTCTACTTAACATATAAGTTTTATTGTCAATTTTTTCTAGAGCGATACAACCAATAATTTGATGGTCTTTTTGGGCTAGAAATATGTAACCATTTCTGTTGATAATTTCGTGGAGAGGATTATTCAATGCTTTTTCATCAGAAGGAGTTACTTCAAATTGAGGGGTTAACCAGTTTATATTAATGCGCTTAAAATCATCTGCATATTTTTCTTCAAAAGGAATAATCTTTAAGTCTTCAGAATTTATCATTTCTCAGTCATTTATTGATGAACAAAATTATAAATGTTATGTTGATTAAAGCAAAAACGCATGAAGAATAACTCCATGCGTTTTATGAAATAATTTATTTAAAAAGTTTATCTAACAATTAACTTTTCTACACTTTTAGATTGACCATCATTCACTTCAATCAGGTAAACGCCACTTTGAAGAGCATTTGTTAATTTAATTTGATGTGAAGTCGATTGACTGCTTAAATTGATTTCTTCTATCACTTGACCTTGTAAAGAATAAATTTTTGCGGTTGCATTTTTATTTAGTGCCTTTGAAAAATTAAGACTAAATTCTCCATTAGTAGGATTAGGATAAATACTAAAATCACTAAGATTTTGATCATCAAGGCCTAAAGTTGTGGTACACATTTCAATAGACCAAGAATTTAGTGTTCCTGTGACAGTATCATAAAAATCACCTATTGTAAGAGTCCAGTTTCCTTGAACACTTCCAGTTGTAAGATCCGAAAGCAAACCATCATAAGCTGTATAAGTGCCAGTTACAGGAGAGTTGCAAGAATAACCCTGACCTGGCAAAGTACTTCCATTGTCGTTAAAAGTGATGTTAAAAGAACCATCGGCACAGTTTCTGCCCCACAATAAGATTATTTCACCATTTGGTGCTTCCAATTGTACAACAAGATCACCAGCATCAGGGTGAGTGACATCAACATTAATATTAATATCATCAACACTCATGTCTTGAGTTACATTAATAGTACTGCTAGCAGTAGGGCCTTGTTGGTTTGAGCCTATTCCATCAGGAATATCAACAGCTGTATTGTTAGTATATGTCTCGCAATTTGTTTGAACATTTGTGTCAATAGCAAATGTTTCTTTGTTTAATGCATAATAAATATTATCAACTGGCTCAATTTTTATTCTACAAAAAGCAGCTTGTTCATTAGGTACAGTAATATCATAACTTCCATTGTTAGCAACATTTGAAGCTAAAACCGTATCAAAGTTTTCTCCGTTATCTGTTGATAAAAGGATGTTAACATTAGATGTATTGATGCCATTACCTGTCGTACCAGCAACATCCCATGTGATAGTTTCAGTTTCACCAGGAATCCAATTGATGTCAGTTTGGTTTTGAGAAGTCACTTTAAAAGGACCAACGCTTTTAAAACTAACAGTCACATCTTTTCTCGCTGTTTGACCACCATTAATATTATTATCTCTCACTGTTAAAGCGAAATCCATATTTCGTTGCGTTGAAGGAACAACTTCCCAAGTCGGCGTTAAGTTGTTATTCAGGACATCTTCATATTTAGGAAAATATCTTCTTGTTTCTATCAATGAAGAATTTGAAAGGAAGTTTGGGCCTTGTATACTGGTTGGAAGAGGTGGCTGATTACTAACTTCCACGTCATATTGTTCCCAGTTATAAGTTAAAGCATCATTCTCGGCATCAGTTGCTTCAGCGTCTAAATAAAAAGCCGTTCCGTTTGGAATGCTGTAACTTAAGTCGGTTGTAATAGTCGGAGCAGTATTAGGAATAGAAGTTATGGTTGGACAAGTAGCCCCCAATCCATTGGTGATATTATTATAAATTTGAAAAATACTCAATTGATGAAAATGATCATCACTATTAGATTTTGTATTTGGAGGGCAAATACCTGCATATGCCATGATCGTATTTCCACTGCCAGGTTCAACAGAAGAATCATTAGATCTTTGACCATTACAAAAATTATTGTAAGTATGTTTTGCACCAAATTGGTGTCCGATTTCATGAGATACATAATCAATATCAAAAGGATCGCCAACAGGAGCAGCAGAACCAGTAACTCCTCTTGCTTTAAAGTTTGTCATACAAACTGAACCCAAAGATGCAATACCGCCGCCGCCAGTACTAAAGACATGACCGATATGGTAATTATTAGAACCAATTGTAGAATCTATATTTTGTTGGTTTTGACCTAACAATGCACTGCCATTATTGTTGGTGTAAGGATCTGAATTTGCATTTAAATAAATAAGGTCATCTGTGTTACCTATTAATTGTAAATTGACAGCAACATCTCTTTCATAAAGCATATTAACACGATCAATAGTGACTGTCATTGCTGCTAAAACAGCTGTAATTTTCTCACTTTGAGGTGCATTATTTAAACCGGCTTGATTAATCTGGAATTGTGAGTATTCGCCAGTAGTAGCTAACGCTAAATCGTAGGTTCTTAAAGTTGAGTCATCAACATCAAGAGTTTCATAGTCGTCAGTTGTTAAATTAGAATTGTAATCTACTTCTTCAGTATTGTCACAATAATTAAAAGCAGCAGTTTCATTCGTGTACTTTTTATTAAAAGCAGAATAATACTGCGCATCTTGAGTGATAGGGTTAATAATCAAATTTCCTAAATGCGGTCTTAATACCATGACATATAAGCCTTGAGGAGTTACTGTCATTCTCAGTTGATGCGTGTTTTCTTTATGGCTTTTTCCAATATAAGAATTAATCTCAGGAAATTTTTCAGATAATTCATCTGACATTGTTCTGACTTTGAAAATCTTGTAAGTATTTATATCGCCATTTTCATTAGGAATTTCGATCTGAACTTGACTTTCTGTAGCTTCAAATCTAAAAGGAGCATTTGTCAATTCTGATTTAATAACATCGAAATTTAAGTGGTAAGTGCTTTTAGATTTGACCTCATAAAAAGTTTCAAGAATTTCATCTTGTTCTAATTTATTCTCATCAATTTGTGACCAGTAACTTTCTTGTGCAGAAGTGAAATTGATCATCAAAATCATTACTAATAAAAGGGGTAATTTTAATTGCATAATATTTTTAAATTTTGCGGGCAATTTAAAGGTTTTTTAAGAAATTTAAGTTTAAATGAATTCAATTTTTGATTTAATTAAGTTAAAGTTTAAATCAATTACCTGATTTTTCGCTAAATATATGACTGTTGAGTCTAATACTTTTATTAAAAAATAGAATAATGTTTTTTTATATTGATTGAATTTAATTTTCTGCTCTTTTAAGCTGAGAACCAATAAAAGGCATTCTTGGTGCAAAGAAATGACTCGTTAAACTCGCAAATAAAATAGGAATGAAATCTAAGACCAACCAATATATTCCCGCTATAATGCCGCTTATTACTCCCAATAATGCCCATAGCAGAAATATTCTTTGAAAAACAAATGGTTTAATACTCAGAAAATCTTTAAATTTCGCTTTCAAATTATTTCATTTAAATAAAAAACTTTGCAAATGTATTGACTTACTATTGAAATAAATTCCAATAGGTCAGAGAATTTGCTTTTGATCATCAAGCGTCTTTTTACTATGCAAAATTTCAGTTATCATCAAATTAAAAAACTGTATGAGTTTACGAAAAAGCATTATGTCGTTCACGTTGAAGTGCAACGCTTTATTGTAGAACAGTTAGCAGAAAAAATAAACACAATTAAAAATGAAAAACCTGAACTTAATTTTGATGAAGCATTAGACTTAGCTTTTAAATCTTATGGTATTTTTGGGTTTTCTGAAATTGAAGAAAAATTAGTCAATCGATTACACAAAACTTATACATGGTTTTTTGTTCGTTATTACATAAAACAGTTTTTAAATCCTAAAAACCTTCTTTTAATCCTGAGTTATATTTTACTAGCAGTTGTTTTTTATTATGCTGGATTGAAAGACTTTTTCACAATCTCAACAATTGTTCTATTATATGCTTGCTTGATTTATCAGTTGATCGTTATGAAAAAGAGGAATAAAATAAAAAGGAAATCACAAAAAGCTAGTTTGATCGAAGAGGCTCTGCAAAACACTTTTCAGATCATGTTGCCAATTCTATTTATTCCTCAGTTTTATTTGCATTTCTATGCCACATTTCAACCTTATAGTTATATTTTAATTCATTTATTTGTCATAGTCTTTATTTCATATCTTTATATTGTCAATTTTAATATTAATAGGAAAAAAATAAAACAAACCTTAACTTTATTAACCAAACAAAAACTTCAATTCAAATGAGTATTTTAAGAATCATTTTTGCAATTATATTACCACCATTAGGTGTTTTTTTTACAGTGGGTATTGGTAAATCTTTCTGGATCAATATTTTGCTTACACTTTTAGGTTTTGTGCCTGGCATCGTTCATGCTATCTGGGTGATTGCAAAAAACGATAAATAATGCTGTGGCTTATTGGTCTTAATTTTTTTATCACATTAGCTGCAATCATGCCTTTTGTGAAAATTTCGCATTGGACAGTGCGTTTCTTTGATTTTCCTAGAGTTCAATTTTTAGTACTAGGCTTTAGTTTAATCATTATCAACATATTTTTGTTTGATGATTCTTTAGTTTACATCATCAGCTTTATCACAATGATTTTGGCGACATCATATCAATTGAAAAAAGTGATGCGCTACACGCGGTTAAGAAAAGTTGAAGTGAAAAAGCTGAAAGGAGAAACAGATTTACCGACTATCAAAATTATGGTCAGTAATGTCTTAACCCCAAATCGTTCTTTTAAAAAATTATTAAATCACGTTAATTCAGAAAAACCAGATGTATTGCTTTGTGTGGAAACTGACCAATGGTGGGAAGATCAATTGCGTGTTCTAGAAGAAGATTATCCAATTCAAATTAAGATTCCTCAAGACAATTTATACGGAATGCATTTGTATTCAAAATTGGAACTTAAATCTACAGAAATAAGATTTTTAGTTGAAGAAAACATTCCATCAATCAGAACTAAAATTGTTTTAGAAGATGATAATGAGGTTTTGTTTTATGCTTTACACCCGAAACCACCAAGCCCAACTGAGAATGATACATCAACCAATCGTGATGCAGAATTGTTAGTCGTTGCTAAAGAAATTAGCCAAGTTGATGAACCTGTCATTGTTTGTGGAGATTTGAATGATGTCGCGTGGTCAAAATCAACTGAACTTTTTAAGAAAATTAGTGAACTTCTGGATTCCAGAATTGGTCGAGGGCGTTTCAGCACTTTTCATGCGCAATATCCTTTTTTGCGTTGGCCTCTTGATCACTTTTTTCACTCATCACACTTTATGCTGAAAGACATGAAGGTTTTGTCTAGTATTGATTCTGATCATTTTCCAATTGTTACACAACTTTATTTTTCATCTCAAGCTAAAAATGTTCAAAAAGAACCTCAGGCTAATCAAGAAGATGAAAAGGAAGCCGACGAAAAAATAGAAGAAGCTTTTGAAGAATAATCAAATGTTTTTAGACTTAAAATAAATCAGCTTTAAGTGACAAATTTTAGAGATAAACTTATATTTGTGCTATGGAACATTTTGTAGTATCAGCACGAAAATATAGGCCTCAAAATTTTGAAGATGTCGTTGGTCAGAAAGCGATTAGCAACACTTTATTAAGTGCAATAAAAAATAATCATTTAGCACAAGCGCTTCTTTTTACAGGGCCTCGCGGTGTTGGGAAAACATCATGTGCCAGAATTTTAGCGAAAACGATTAACGAAAGAGAAGACGACTCTCCTTCTGAAGATAAAGATTATAGTTTTAACATTTTTGAACTTGATGCCGCTTCAAACAACTCTGTTGAAGATATTCGAAATTTAACAGATCAAGTCAGGATTCCTCCACAAACAGGAAAGTATAAAGTTTATATCATTGATGAGGTTCACATGTTATCTCAATCAGCTTTTAATGCTTTTTTGAAAACCTTAGAAGAACCACCAAAGCATGCTATTTTTATTTTAGCGACAACTGAGAAGCATAAAATAATTCCAACAATATTATCAAGATGTCAAATTTTTGATTTTAAAAGAATCACTGTTACTGACATTAAAGAACACCTTAAAGAAATCGCAATAAAAGAAGGTGTCAATGCTGAGGATGATGCGCTTCATATCATAGCTCAAAAAGCTGATGGAGCGATGCGAGATGCACTTTCTACTTATGATAGAGTTGTTAGTTATTGCGGCACAGAATTGACAAGACAAGCTGTTGCTGAAAACTTAAATGTGCTTGATTATGAAACTTTCTTTAAAGTCACAGATTTAATTCTGGAAAACCGAATAGCAGATCTTCTCATGACTTTTAATCATGTGCTTTCTAAAGGATTTGATGGTCAGCATTTTATATCAGGATTAGCTTCTCATTTTAGAGATTTGATGGTTTGTCAAAATCAAAATACAATCAAACTTTTGGAAGTAGGAGAGTTGATTAAATCAAAATATTTTGAACAATCAGAAAAAGTCTCTCATAGTTTTTTGTTAGAAGCTTTAGAGCTCGCAAATAATTGTGATTTTGATTATAAATTAAGCCGAAATCAACGTTTGCATGTTGAAATCTGTTTAATGCAATTGGCTTCAATTACAGCTCAGAACGGAGAGAATCTTCAAAAAAAAAAGCCTGATACCAAAATCATAACGCCTCAAGAAGCTGAGAGAAATAATACAAAAGAAGAACCTAAGGATTATCCCAAAACCAAAGAAGAGCAAAAACCTGATTTAAAATCGTCAACATTAGTTTCCGAAAATAAACCAGAAGCCATTCAGCATAAATCTGAAAATAAAACATCAGAAAAAACAGAGGTTGAAAAAGAACAGAAGAGTCAAGTTAAAGATGAGGTTTTAACTGATAGTGAAATCAAACAACCAGAAAATAAAGAGCAAACTAAACCCAATCCTCCAGCTCGAAAACCGGCTAAGCCTTCAGGCTTATCGCTCAAAGGTTTGCGTCACAAAAAAGAACTAAAAGCAGAGCAGGAAAGATTAAAAAGTGAAGTAGAACATAAGGATAATGACTTCAGTCAAGAGGAACTTGAAAACGCTTGGACGGCTTACAGAGATCAATTGGAAGCAAATGGTTTAAAAATTTTAGCTTCAACAATTGGTATGTGTTCTCCTAAAATTGATGGTCAACAAATAAAAATTGAAGTCGCTAACGACACAATGCGTGTTGAGATTATGCAATCTCAAGGTGAGTTAATGACCTTCTTGAAAGAGAAACTTCAAAACACCTATATCGAGCTTCATATTGATATCAATCATACTGAAGTTGAAAAAACAAAGTACGTTTACACGGATAAAGAAAAGTACAACAAACTCAAGGAAATCAATCCAGCGATTGATAACTTACGTCAAAAATTAGATTTAGATTTTTCATAATTATGCTAGGACTTAAATTACCAACCGATCCAAGATGGGCGAATATTGCCGAAAAGAATATTTCTGAAATATTAATTGATCATGCTTATTGTGAACAAAAAGCAGCATCTACAGCAATTTCCCTCATTGTTAGTTTTCCTGAATATGAGGAGTTAGTCACTTCAATGACAGAACTTGTAGAGGAAGAAATGAGTCATTTTAAAATGGTTCATAATCTTTTAAAAGAGCGCAATATTCAGTTAGGACGTGATCGAAAAGATGAATATGTCAATCAGTTGCTTAAGTTTTTTCCAAAAGGAGGAAGCCGAACAGATCAATTAGTGCATAGATTACTTTATGCAGGTTTAATTGAAGCGAGAAGTTGTGAGCGTTTTAGGTTATTGTCTGAAGAATTAGAAGATCCTAAATTGCGTAAATTCTATCGCGCTTTGATGATCAGTGAAGCTAACCACTACACAATGTTTCTAAATTTTGCTCGTCAGTATGGCGAATTAGAAACTGTTAATCGTAAATGGAATGAGTTGCTAGATTTTGAAGCCGAAATTGTCAAGAATTTTGAAGAAGGTAAAAGTGTTCATGGCTAATTAAAACACTAAAAAATGCAGGTCTATAAGCCGGATTCTGTCATTAAGTTAAACTTAATGCCTTATCATTTATCTAGATTTGACATTACTGCCAAACTCAAGCTACCAACCCTCCAAGATCGACCGCACAAGCCTCAAGCCTTGGTTTACTTGGTATTTCACCGCCTAGAGTTTACCTGGTTTCACTACAGCCGAACTGTACTTGCTTTCTGTTGCACTTGTCCGATTTATAATCGCTTATAAATTGACGGGAATTACCCGCTAAGCTGTGCTTTGGTGTCCGGACTTTCCTCACTGTAAAAGTGCGATAAGGCGACCTGCGTTGCAAAGATAATTCGATTCTTCAATTTGAACTGTTTAGTTTAAATTATTTAAAAAATATAAGTTGATTTAGTAAATTTAACAGCATTTAATATCTCTTTAAATTCTTAACTAAAATTTATCATTTAAGTGAATACTTCTTCATTCTTTAGCTTGATTGATAGGCTTTTAAGTCTTATATTTGAAGCAAACCAATTATGATTATGAAAAAAAGAATTTTTGACAAATTGTCAACAGAGCAAAAGATAGAAGCCATACACGATTTTGGCCGTTTTATTGGAGATTTTTCTGAAAACAACATCAGGTATAGCTTGTTTTTAATGTCATCTTATTATTTAGAATTAAGACGAAATCCTGATAAAGACATCTCCGAAATTAATACCTACAACACCATTGATGAACTTCATCAAGCACTTGGTGAATTAGTTTCAGCTGCCTAAATTATTCTTCATTTTAACTATTTATTTTTTAGGTTACCTAAGTCAGTTATCTTTGTGAAAACTTCTATGAATGGATTTACTGATTGAGTATTTAGACAAAATTATTTTTATAGCCGTGGTTTTAATCGTGGCTATAATTTTATTGGCTTTAAACAAAAAAACCCTTAAATGGCTTGTTGAACGCTATGCTCCTGATGATGAAAAAGCCTTACTTTTAGTCAGAAGGATTAATTCAGTAATCATCATTGCTGTAGCGCTTCTTGCAATCAGTACAATTTTTTTAAGCAAAGAGAACTACACTATGTTAGTTGAGAAATTCAAATTTGCAACTTATATAGGCTTGGTGATTGTTTTTACAATTCTAGTTGCTCTTTTTGCAGATTTTATTGTAAAGTATAATATCAGTAAAAGATTATCTCAAAATAGAGATACAACCAATCTTAAATTCATTAGGTATTTTGTTACTGTTTTCATTTATTTTTTAGGAGCGATTTCAGTTTTATATGCCTTCCCATCATTAAGAGTTGTCGCAAAAACAGCTTTGGGTGGAGCAGGAGTTTTAACCATCATTGTAGGTTTTGCATCACAAGAGGCTTTATCTAATGTTGTAGGAGGTTTGTTTATCATTGCTTTCAAACCATTCAAAATTGGAGATATTATAGAGTTGTCAGATACCAATATGGGAACAGTCTCAGATATCACCCTAAGACACACAGTGATTCGCAATTTTGATAATCAAATGATTGTTATCCCTAACTCTGTGATTAATAAAGAAAGGTTGATTAATTATAATCTTAATGATAAAAAAGCCTGTAAGCGACTTGAAATTTCTATAGCATATGATAGTGATATTGATTTGGCTAGAAAAATTATGAGAGAAGCCTGCGAAAATCATCCTTTATCGATTGACATTCGTTCTCAATTTGAAATTGATAGAGATGTGCCGCGCGCTAAAACGGCTGTCGTTAGTTTAGATAAAAATGCAATTACAATTCGAGTTTGGGCTTGGGCTAAAAATTTTGATGATGTGTACGATCTAGGTTGTGGGCTTAACGAACAAATTAAAAAAGATTTTGATAAAGCAGGAATTGAAATGGCCATTCCATACCGAACTCTTTTATCGACAAAAGATGCGTCCATTAATTTAAATCAAAATTTAAAAACATCTGATGAAAATGATTCTTCTGAAGATGAATAAAAATATTAATCACACTGATGATTAATTTAGTTCAATAAATCAAATATCAACTTTAAATTTAATAATGTTCAAAACTGATATTAATATACGTGAAGCCAAGTTGTCTGATCTCGATTTGCTTAGAAAATTTGAACAAGAGGTTATTATGTACGAACGACCATTTGCGCCAAATCTTAAAAATGATCCAATCCAATACTACGATTTAGAAAAACTTATTCATGATAAGGATTCATACTTATTAGTTGCAACACTAAACGATGATATAATCGGTACAGGATATTCTGTTATTGAAACATCAGAGCCTTTTAAAAAGCCAGGTAAATATGCCTACTTAGGTTTTATGTTTGTAAAACCACAACATCGAGGAAAAGGAGTTAATGGAAAAATCATTGATGCATTAATTGATATCAACAAAGCAAATGGCATTACTGAAGTACAATTAGATGTTTATGCCGAGAATCAAAGTGCTTTAAAAGCTTACAAGAAAAAGGGTTTTACAGAGGATTTATTAAAAATGAGATTAAATACAGAGCAATAAAATATAATTGTGACGAATTTTGATTTTATATTTAAATAAAAAAATAATTTTAGATGATGAAGGACATAGCAATGATTTTTTGTTTCACGATATTCAGTACTCTTAATGTTTGTGGACAAAAATCTATTAACACTAATAATAAAATGGAAATGGAGTTGATAAAGGCCGCCAAAAATAATGAAATTGAAAAATTACAAAATCTATTAAAAAAGGGAGTTGATCTTGAAGCCACTGATACTAATAAAAGAACAGCTTTAATGGTAGCTACTTATGAAAATAACCTAGAAGCATCCAAATTACTTATAAAATTTGGTGCAAGTGTAAACGCACAAGACGATAGACTTGAAACTCCGCTTTTACATGCTGGAGCATTAGGTTATATTAAAATACTTAAGGCTATTCTTAAAACAGGCAGAGCTGATCACATGGTTTTAAACCGATATGGAGGTACTGCACTTATTCCTGCATGTGAGAGAGGTCACACAGAAGTTGTAAAAGAGTTGTTGAAAATTGAAGATTATCCTATTGATCATATTAATAATTTGACTTGGACTGCTTTAATGGAAGCTATTGTTCTAGGCGATGGAGGTGAGATTCATACGCATATAGTTCAATTGTTGGTAGAAGCAGATTGCGATGTTAACATCCCTGACAAAAACGGAATTACTCCGCTTCAACATGCAAAAAAAAGTGATTATAAAAGTATTGTAACTATTTTAGAAAAAGCCGGAGCTTATTAATCAAATAACAATAAACTCATAGTGTTCAACAATTCTGAAATGCCATTTTATTAAAAAATTGACTTTGAAGATAGTAGTCAGAACAGGAGAGACAAGCTTTTTTAATTTATCAGTTGCCAAATATGTATATGTTGTGAAAAATGGGGATAAATATGAAATATCTATATCTGTAATCCAAGGATTGGAAAACGATACTGAAGCACTTCAACCATTTGTGGATTTAAGAACAGATATGGATAATTACTTCCCAAATAACAAAATTGAATTCAAATTGGTAGTGGATAATCTTGAAAACGTAGTTAAGCCGTGTATAATTAATGGCTGGTTCTCGCCTACTTACGAAAATCCTCGCGGATTTTCTATCTGTGATTTATTTGCTAAATTAGTTGCTTAAACACGCAAGCAACGAAATCATATATATATATTAAACCGTTAGGTACACTTAGTAATTCATTAGTTAATTCAATAACTCATCCAACAATTTCCTGGTTTTATCAAAAGATGGTCGTGGTGCTTCGGTTTTTACAATTTTACCTTCAGGATCAATCAAAATAAAACGAGGAATAGAATTTACTGCATAGGCATTCATAAATTCACTATCAAAGGACTTGTCTGAAAAGAGTTGGATTCCTCCAAGTTCTTTATCAACTATCATTTGCTTCCATGTGTCCTTAAACTTTTCTTTATCAACTGAGATGCTCACGAAAACAATATTCTTACTATGATAACGCTCTTCTAATTCCTTTAGATATGGAGACTGTTTAATGCATGGTGCACACCAAGTAGCCCATACATCAATATAAACATATTTTCCTTTAAACTCACTTAAGTTAACTATACTACCATCAACTGCTTCATAACTAAATTCTGGTGAAAAATCTCCTTCTTTTAGACTTTTTGATGACATTACTTCTTGATATCTTTTTTCAGCTGCATCTATAAAAGGTTTATGTTTTGTTACTCTTTTAATTAAGTCAAGGTAATCTTTTGATCGTTCATTATTTGATGAAATTTTAGAATAAAACCCATTTACTAGACTTATAGCTAAATCTTGTGAAGATACTTTTCGTAAAACTTTTAACATACCATCTACATCATTTGCAGCCTCAATACGCTTGCTCCAAACAGAGTTAACTAAATAGCGAAAATATGGCTGTTTCTTGTAATCCTCATTATTATCCAATTTTAAGTTCTCTATTGGTTTATAAAACTCCTCACTTGGTGAAACTTCTTCTCCTAAGTAGAATTTGTAATTAGACTCATAATTTTGAATACTTAATAGTCGCTCGTATTCCAATGACTTTTTCTCTTCATTTACAAAGAATTTTTCAATATCATGCTTTGATAATTCTGATAAATGAGTGCTTTTAACTTTCTCAATGTTTCTAAGGTAAGTACCTTCATCCACCTTATAAAAAGCTTCTAAATCTTTTGTAAGTTCAGAATCCATTTCTGATTTCTTAGCTAGATAATTATTCCGAATTGAACCATGGCCTTCAAAAACAAGTGTGCTTTGAAAATGCTTTGCATCAAAAACAATACTAAGCTCGTCTTTCGGGTAGAGGTAGATGTAAGCAGTGTTACGTCCATATTTGAGAAAGTAATAACCAGCCTCTGTCTTAACTGACATGTTGAATTTACCATCAGCTTCTAATTTAGCAGATATTAATTCTTGATTATTAAGATGAGAAATCGAAATAGTAGTGGCCGAATGATTCTTGACTTGCCCAGAGACCATTATTTTTCCAGAATTAGCAAATAAAATTATACTTGTAAAAAAAGTAATAAATGTGCAGATAAACTTATTCATATAAAAGATTTAAAAAAAATAAAGATACATATTTTCATAATTTAAACTGTGCCTATCAATGTGCATAATTCATTGGTTAGTTCTTGCCTACTCGGAAAATCCTAAGGATTTCAATCTGGTTCGTTTCTTTTTGCTAATTTAGTTCTCGAAAACTCAACGAAATCAACATATTGACAAGAATGTCGTAAAAATGTCGCAAATAAACCGTTATCAAATTGATAGATTCATAAGTAGTTTTGTAGGAACAATAAACCAAAATTAATTATGAACGAAATTGGAAGAAAAATTAAAGAAATTAGAAAGAAAAAAGGACTTTCTCAAGAGGAGTTGGCTGAATCTGCAAAAGTGAATTTAAGAACAATTCAACGTATTGAAAACAATGAAAGTGAACCTCGTGGAAAAACCTTAAATTTAATTTGTGAGGTTCTTGATATTAATGCAGAAGATATTTTAGATTATGGAAAACAGCCTGATAAAAGCTATCTAACAATTTTTCATCTTTCTGTAATAGTTTTTTTAGCTATTCCTGTTGGAAATATAATTGTTCCTCTGATTTTATGGATGAATAAGAAAGATAAAATTGTAGGACTAAAAGAAATTGGAGCAAATCTTTTGAATTATCAAATCTTATGGGCGATTATAACATCTTTATGTATTCTAAGTTCAAGTAATAAGTGCAAAATTAATATTTAAAACTCTTGGGGCTAGCCCCAAGAGTTTTAGGACGAATTGTTATATTAATCTTGCATG
>NZ_FNQF01000021.1 GCF_900107595.1 Psychroflexus halocasei
CATGCAAGATTAATATAACAATTCGTCCTAAAACTCTTGGGGCTAGCCCCAAGAGTTTTAAATATTAATTTTGCACTTATTACTTGAACTTAGAAAGGAAATCAATTCAATATTTAAATATAAAGATTTTCATTTTGAATTTGAAAAATTATCCGACCACATTTTATCCAAAAAAATACAAAGTTATTGGGATTTTGGACTAAGAAATACAGATTTAACCTCCGTTGGAGAACTAATTGGAATTTATGTATCAGATATATTACATCATACCAATACTAAGATAAATTGGGAGTAAAAAAAACGTGCCCTAACACCGTATATAACAAATAGCTGTGTCTTTTCTAATTCGAAAATTTTGGTATATTTGGGAAGTCGCCAATTTTTTATTTTGGCGTTTTACAAGTTTAATGATAAAAACTTAAAACAAAAAATTGGCTTGTGGCTCAACCGAAAAATTAGCGCATTTTTGCACGCTACTTGTCATATACACACACGTTGCCCACAAGCTAAAAAAAATTGAACTTAACAAAAAAATGTCAACAGAAATAAAAACTTGGGAAATTATCGAAGGAGAATTGAAACCGATAAGTTCAACGCTAACCGAAAATGGTCGAAAAGAATCAGAACATTTGGAACAATGGATTAAAACTAAACCTGATATCCTTGGTAATGATATTTTAATTATTGGAGAACAAGTTTATACTAAATCTGGACCACTTGATTTTCTCGGAATTGACAATAATGGAAATCTTGTAATTGTTGAATTGAAACGGGAAAAACTTGCACGACTTGTTCTGGCTCAAGCTATCGATTATGCATCCGACTTGTCTACTTGGGATATTGAAAAATTAAGCGAAATATGTATCGCCTATACAGGAGATAATTTGGAAGACCAATTAACAGCACATTTTGATGATATAAAAATAGATGATATAACAATTAATCAGTCACAAAGATTATTGCTCGTTGGTTTTGCTATAGAAGAACCTTTGAGCAGAATGATTGAGTGGTTATCGACTAATTTTGATATGGCAATAAATGCAATTATTTTAAATTATGTCAAAACCTCAAACGGAGCAGAAATACTTTCACGAACAGTAACAATTCCAGAAGAAATTGCGAAAGAGAAATCTAATAAAAAGAAATTCAAAATTGAAATGTCAGATGAACCTGGAGAATATGAGATGGCAAAATTAAAAGAATTTCTCAAATCTTACTTTACTAAAGCTAATTACTCTTCAAATAGAATTAAAAATGTGCTGCTTCCTGCCCTTCTAACCAAAAAAGTTCTAACAAGAAAACAGTTTAAAAAAGAATTTGTTAAAGCAAATGAAGCTGATGATGAAAGTCAAGCTGGATATTTTATTGCATTAATCTCAAACCAATTAGGACACGCTAAAAAAGATTATTTAAGACAAATAATTAATTACGAATATCCTGATAATCATTGGACAAAAGACAATTTTAGTTTAAGAGAAGGATACAGAGAATTAGTAGAAGAATTATTAACTGAACTGAAAAAAGCCAGTGGGCAACACCGTATATAACAAATAGCTGCGTCTTTTCTAAATTGAAAATTTTGGTATATTTGAGAAGTCGCCAATTTTTTATTTTGGCGTTTTAGAAGTTTAAAGTAAAAACTTAAAACAAAAAATTGGCTTGTAGCTCAACCGAAAAATTAGCGCATTTTTGCACGCTACTTGTCATATACACGCACGTTGCCAGTAATTTGAAAAAAAACAGCAGAATTTGAGAAAAACAGCATATTTAGACAATAATATATTCGTTGATATTGAACAAAATTCATTGTCGATTAACAACTTATTGGAAAATATTGACCAAAATCTAACTGATTTTTTCTATTCAGCATCGCATCTTCAAGAGGCGAATGAAATGACTGCCGAAACAAAAAATGAACTGAATGATAGACTTGTAAAACGATTTCAAACAATAAGTTCTGTAACAAAAAACAACTATCTATTTCAAGAATTACCATCAAATAAAGTTCATAAATTAAAAGAAAAACCTAGCGTAGTTTATAACACAATTAATGATGTTCCTTTCGCAAGAAATATGATAAAAGGAATGATGAGTACAGTAAATGAAGAACAAAAAGCGGAATTTAGAAAACAACTGAATATAGACCCAATCCGAATAAATAATTATTCGCCTAAAGAAGTTATTAAACAAATCAACTCGAAAAGCGACCTAATGGGAGGATTTTCACTTGTTGGAATGATTGAGAAAGCGGTTGAACTTCATCCACAAGGTAAAGAAATGGGATTACATAATCGGTTCGCAGGAATTTTTGAAATGTTAGATATGGTTGGATATTGGAAAGACAAATTCAATGAAAAATCTAATTACGCTAGACTTTGGGATTCAAGCCACAGTCATTTCTCTAGTTACTGTGATTATTTTATTTGCAATGACAAACGAACAAGAAATAAAGCAAAAGTAGTTTTTGAAATATATGGAATTGAAACTAAAGTATTAGATTCAAGTGGAAAGGAATAAAAACTACTGGCAACAACGTGTATAATTCATTGCTGGTTATCGCCTACTTACGAAAGTCCTCGCGGACTTTCTATCTGTGATTTATTTGCTAACTTTAGCGCTTAAAACACGCAACGAAATCATACACAAGACCGTTGTAAGTAATGCCGAAAAACCCAGAAACCGAATGAAAAAAACAATATTCGAAATTACCAAAATGGACTGTCCTTCAGAGGAAAATCTAATCCGAATGAAATTGGACGGAATTTCAAGTATTGCGAATTTGGATTTTGATATTCCAAACCGAAAACTGACTGTTTTTCACAGCGGAGAATCTGACCAAATCGAAAAGTCCGTTATTGAACTAAATTTAGGCGGAAAAAAAATCTCGACCGAACAGACTGACCAAACGGAATTTAAAGAAAATGCAAACCAAAAAAAGCTACTTTGGTCTGTACTTGCAATCAATTTTGCCTTTTTCATTATCGAAATGACAACGGGAATAATCTCAAAATCAATGGGACTTGTTGCAGACAGTTTGGATATGCTTGCAGATAGTTTCGTGTACGGAATTAGCTTGTTTGCGGTTGGCGGAACGTTGATAAAGAAAAAGCGGATTGCAAAACTTGCTGGATATTTTCAAATAACACTTGCGATTATCGGATTTGTGGAAGTTCTAAGAAGATTCTTCGGAGACGAGAAACTTCCCGATTTTTCGACAATGATTACCGTTTCGATTTTTGCACTTATTGCAAACGGAATTTGTCTTTACATTTTGCAAAAGTCAAAAAGCAAAGAAGAGGCTCATATGAAAGCGAGTATGATTTTTACATCAAATGACATGATTATCAATTTAGGAGTAATAATTGCTGGAATTTTGGTAAATTGGTTGAGTTCGAGCAAACCTGATTTGATTATCGGAACAGTCGTTTTTGTTCTGGTAATTCAAGGAGCGTTTCGGATTTTAAAATTAAGTAAGTAAATGAATAAATAAAGCACTACTTACAACAACGTGTATAATTAATGGCTAGTTCGAGCTTACTTACGAAAATCCTCGCGGATTTTCTATTCGGTTTTTATTTGCTAAATTAGGTGCTTAAACACGCCACTAATCATACACAAAACCGTTGCCCACAATTTGAAAAAAAATCGCGTGAAAATAATATACTTAGCAATAATCTTAATCGGAACAAATCTTTATGCGCAAGATACAATTGTGTATAAAGGAATTTTAAGAGGTGATTTTTTGCTGGAAACCATTGAACTTTATCCTGACAACACTTTCAAATGGACAAATGAATATGATTTGACTTGGAGCGAATACGGAAAATATAAAATAACCGACAATAAACTGATTTTAAAACATTTCATATTTTCGGATTATCCAGAAACTATGAGTTTAAAAGATAGTATTTCGAAAATTAAAAAACCGACTAAAACACGAGTACTCGAAATTGAGAATAATCGGATTTATCCAATTACGGACAAAGGAAAACGAATTACAAAAATGAAAGACCCGTATTTTAGAAGAAAATGGGGATGGCTATTGGGAAATCGATTTGAATATAAAATAACACGTGAAAAATAAAAACTGTGGGCAACAATGTATAACCGCAATTACGGCGGATTCGACTACGTCCGAATCCACTCGGAATTGCTAACGTCAGTGCTTAACCGAAAATTATTAACTTTAAATCCGTAACTGACGGTTATACAAGACCGTTACAGCTAAGTTAAGTCGTTGATTTTAAAAATCCTCTCTCCTATTTTGATATTCAAGTATTTTATGAAAAGAAATATTTGAATCGGGAAAATCTCTCTGAAAATAAGACTGAATTCTGTCATTTGCCAAATGGAATTTGTACTAAGATTTTAGACGAGCTCGCCAAAAGGTTTGGAATTGAAAATCTCTACGGAGATAATCAGAAAGCCAGCCAAACGGATTTTTAACTGTAGAATAATGACGAGCTAAACGAAATCGGTTATCTTAAAAATCGCTATGAAAATATGACAAAAGCTAGATCATCGAATTTAGAAATTAAAGAAATCAATCTTTTGAGAATATAAAACGATGAAAAGCCAAGCGCTCCGAAAAAAAATTACATTTTTTAGAGGATTTTAAGTTGAATTGAAATGTAGAACCTGAGTTAAATCGAAATAAAAACCTAGCTGTAACACTATGTATAAGTAATAGCGAAGTCTGTGTTGAAAAACGAAAATTAAGTTATAAATTTATAGCTTTAGAAATGAGAAAATGTTTCGAGCTAAAATCTCGCTACTACTCATACACAAAACCGTTGTGTGCAATATAAAACAAAATTCACCGAATAAATTAAATCATAAAAATAATGGAAATAAGGTCGGATTTTAGAAATGGATATTTTAATGTTTACAATTCTCAAAAAGACATAATTGGCAAAATTAAAATTGACAAAAAAGTAGACTTTAAAGAAACCGAAATCATTGTCGAGAATAAAAAATATCAAATTATTCGAAATAAATGGAACGCTAAAATTTATGAAAATGATAAATTACTCTACCATTTAAAGACTAATTCAATTTCTGGAAATACTGAAATAATTGAATTAAATAAAAAAATAAAAGGAGTTTGGGGTCTAAAATGGGGAACGCGGCTACTAGATAAAAACGGAAAAACGCTATTGAAAATTCGTAATGAAAAACAATCCGTAAATAATGGAAATTATATAATTAAGTTTAGTACACGACAAAAATTGTTTAACTATTTGATTTTTAACAAAGTAAAGTGAATTTTAATCTTCTTTATATTGCATAAAATACTGGAATTCAGTATATTAAAGCATTATTCTTCAAGTAATGACTTTAAAAAAGAACTCCAGTACA
>NZ_FNQF01000010.1 GCF_900107595.1 Psychroflexus halocasei
ACGAGGCTCACCTCTTCCCATTCCGAACAGAGAAGTTAAGCTCGTTAGCGCCGATGGTACTACTAACGTGGGAGAGTAGGTCGCCGCCTTCCTTTTTATACTAAAGCCTGTAAGAACAATCTTATAGGCTTTTTTGTTTTTACTTCATTTTGTATTAAATCTCACTTAAAATTTATACAAGTCCAGATATATTCTTTATTTTTGTTATTAAACAATTTTAATTATGGCATTAGAAATAAAAGATCAAGATTTTGAAAAGACAGTATTAGAAAATGATAAGCCTGTCCTTATCGACTTTTGGGCTGCATGGTGTGGACCTTGTCGTATGTTAACGCCAATCGTTGATGAATTATCCAAAGAATATGATGGTAAAGCAGTGATCGGTAAGATTGATGTAGACGCTAATCAAGATTTTGCTGCTAAATACGGTGTGAGAAATATTCCAACTGTTTTAGTTTTTCATAAAGGTGAGCTTGTTAAACGCCAAGTTGGTGTTGCTCAAAAAGAGACTTATAAAGAAATTTTAGATGAATTGATTTAAAATTGTCTTCTAATTAATTACTTTAGGGTTTAGTTTAACTAAACCCTTTTTTTATGCTCAAAACTTCAATTGACTTGAAACACTTTGATTTTAAAGTTAATCGAATCGTTGAAGGCTTTATTTCTGGCTTTCATAAGAGTCCTTTTCACGGTTTTTCTTCCGAATTTGCTGAACATAAATTTTACAATCAAGGCGACTCGACTAAACATATCGATTGGAAATTGTTTGCAAGAACTGAAAAGCTCTACATTAAAAAATTTCAAGATGATACAAATTTGAGATGCCATTTTATTTTAGATGTTTCTTCTTCAATGTACATGGAGTCTAAGAGTAATAATCACTCTCCTGATAATAAAATCGAATTTTCAGCTTTAAGCATTGCTTCAATATGTAAACTTCTCATCAATCAAAGAGATGCTTTTGGTTTAAGTTTTTTTGATCAGGAGTTAAAACTTTTTTTAGATGAAAAAAATAGTCAGAAACATTATAGACTTCTTGAGCATAAGTTGGTCTCCGTTATTTCAGATAAAGGCTCGTTTAACGAAACAGACTTCTATTCAAATTTTGAGTTTATAGCTAATAAAATACATCAACGCTCAGTTGTTGTTCTTTTTAGTGATATGCTTTCTGATAAAAGAGATGAGTTGATAGATGCACTAAAGCTCTTTAAACATAAGAAAGCTAAAGTTATTTTATTTCATGTTTTAGATTTTCAACAGGAAGTCGACTTTAATTTTAAGAATAAAGCTGTTAAGTTTAAGGATTTAGAATCAAATCAAGCTATACAGGTTTTTACAGATTTATATCAAACATCTTATCAGAATTATATGAAGAATTATATAAATGAATTAAAATTAGTCTGCTTAAGATATAAGATTTCATATGTAGAAGCAGATATTAATGAAGGATATCAAAAAATATTAGAATCTTATTTTGTTGAAAATCAGAAGTAAAGACTCTTAGTGAAAAATATTTTAAATTTATTTTTATTTGAAGCTTGCAGAACCAAAAAAGGGTTGTATATTTGCAACCGCAATACGCACACGGTCTGGTAGTTCAGTTGGTTAGAATACCTGCCTGTCACGCAGGGGGTCGCGAGTTCGAGTCTCGTCCAGACCGCAATTAAAGTTAATGTTGTGTTGTGAATAATTAAGTTTATTCGAAATCAGAGTTAATACTTTGTAGAAGCTTTTCCATAGGAAAGGCTTTTTTTATTTACAGACTAACCTGCTTTATGATACTATCTTTACTTTATTTACGTTTTGTTTTTCATTTGTAAAAACTATATTTGTGACTCCTAAGAATCTGTTAAATGAACAAAACCTTTATCCTACTTTTATTGCTAATTATAACAATGTCTTCTTGTATTAGTAGTAAACGATTGAATTATTTGCAAGTTGATAAAAGTGATCAAGAAATTGATTCAATTCTGCAATTACGACAACTTCCTGAGCCTTATCGACTACAAATAAATGATCTTTTGAGCATTAGAATTAAGGCCATGGATCAAGATTTAGTTGGAATGTTTAATCCAGTTGGTGATGATAACACCAATGCTACAACTGAAGAAAGAGCATATTTCGATGGTTTTTTGGTTGACAGAAGAGGCGAAATTAGAATGCCAACTTTAGGTCAGATTAAAGTTATTGGACTTACTCTAAACGAAGTTCAAAATAAAATTAAAAATAAACTCTTAGATGATTATTATAAAAGTTCTTCGGAATTATTTGTTACAGCAAAATTAGCTGGATTAAGATATACGACTATAGGCGAGATAGGTACTGGAAGTCAGGTTATTTATAAAGAGCAAGTGACCATTATGGAAGCTATTGCTAATGCTGGTAATATTACAACTTATGGTGATCGAAAAAATGTAAGAATATTACGACAATACCCTGGTGGCCAAAAAATGTTGAACGTTGATCTTACTTCTATATCAGCGCTTAACACAGATCAATATTATATCCAACCTAATGATGTAATTATCGTCGATACTTTACCAGAGAAAGCTATTGGCTTAGGCGAAAATGCTTTAGCTATTTTCACATCTATCCTTGGAGTTATTACTTCAATTACAGTAATTTTAATACGTCTTTAAGCTATGGAAGATGAATTTGAGTTTGAAGACAAAACCCTAATTTTTGATTTTAAAGGTTTTCTTCTAAAAATTTTGAGTTATTGGTATATTATCTTGATCAGCGTTATTGTTGGTTTAGGTATTGCTTATTATATAAATGTTCGAAAATTACCAATCTATAAAATTAGCAGTATGGTTACTGTTAAGGATGACGGTAATCCTCTTTTTACTTCTAATACTAGTTTAACTTTTAATTGGGGTGGCGTTTCAAATAAAGTAAACACAGCTGTTACAACTCTTCAAACACGTTCTCATAATGAGAAAGTTGTAAAACGCTTGAAATCTTATATTCATTATTTAGAAGATGGCAAGTATCAAAAAGTTAATGCTTATGGCCGTGCTCCATTTTTTGTGGAAGATGATACAACTGCATTTCAACTTTTAAATCGTGAACTTGAAATAAAAGTTATTGATTCGCTTTATTATCAATTAAGTTTAATTTTTGAAGAAGATGCAGAAGATCAAACACTTTCTTTTTTGAGTTATGGTGATCTTGATCGTAAGTCTGAAATTGTTGATGCGAATAATTATACCATAAAGTTACCATTTAACAAGCATGTAGATACACCCTATTTTACGGGACGTATCATGTTGAATGGTAAAGAAATTACTTATAATAAAGCTTATTACATAAAATTTGAAAACTTTTTTAGCACTGTTAAACGTTTTCAAAATATTGAAGCAGAAACTGAATCTAAAGGTTCTTCTATTATTAATTTAAGCTTAGTTGGTGAAAATAAGGCTGAACTCGTTGATTATCTCAATTCTACTGTTAATGTTTTAAGTCGTGATGTTCTTAATAGAAAGAATTTATTTGCGACCAAAACGATAAAATTTGTCGATAGTATATTGAGTGTCAAAACTGATGAACTGAAAGAAGTTGAACGCGAATTAAATCAATTTAAAATCGATAATGACATTATTGATTTAACAGCCGAAAGTGAAAACTTAAAAGAGCGTTTGAAGGAATATGATACAGAAATTAATAGTATTGAGCGTCAATTAGATTATTATAAATTATTAGAGAATTATTTAAGAAATAGAAGTGATTATTCTGATGTTCCCGCGCCTTCTGTTGCAGGCATTGAAGAATCAAGTATTTCAAAAGCAGTTTCAAAAATTGTTGAATTATCAGTTCAAAGAGGAAATTATAGTTTTTCTTTAAAGTCAGATGCACCAATATTTAAAGATATTGATAGACAGATTAACTCTACAAAAACCGTCATTTTAGAAAATATTGAATCTTCTAGAAGCATATTAAATGATCAAAGGAGAAGTCTGAAAACTAAAATTTCTAGTATTGAAAAGGAAGTTAGAGATCTGCCTAAAGATCAGCAAGAGCTATTGAAAATTGAAAGACGCTTTCAGATCAGTGAGAATACGTATACAGTTTTCTTACAAAAACGAAATGAAGCTAGCTTAATAAAAGCAGCAAATGTAAGTGATATCGAAATTATAGATGAAGCTAAAGACACTGGAGGTGGAAAAATAGGTCCTAATACACAGCTTAACTACGTTATGGCTCTACTAATTGGTTCTATCGTTCCTTTGTTGTTTATCTTTATTATCGTTTTTCTTGATAATAAGATTTCAAAACCAGCTGATGTTGAAAAACTTTCTAGAATACCAATTATTGGTGTTATTGGTAAAAGTCGATTAGATGATAAATTGGCTGTTTTCACGAGACCTAGATCTTCTATTTCCGAAAGTTTTAGAGGTATAAGGACAAGTCTGCAATTTCTTTATAAACGTGATGATAACCCTGATGATACAAAAGTAACGCTTGTGACGTCTTCAGTTAGTGGTGAAGGAAAGACGTTTACAGCAATTAACCTTGCTTCAGTTTTATCTTTGAGTGGAAAAAAAACCATATTAGTTGGTCTTGATTTGAGAAAGCCAAAAATATTTGATGATTTTAATAGACATAACGAAGTCGGTGTTGTTAACTATCTTATAGGTGATAAAAACATCGATGAAGTTATTCAGGGTACTGATTATGAGAATCTTGATTTAATCGTATCGGGGACAACACCTCCAAATCCTTCAGAACTATTAATGGGGTCTCAAATGGAACAGTTGATAAATGAGCTCAAGGAGAATTATGATTATATTGTGCTTGATACTCCGCCAGTGGGCTTAGTGACAGATGCCATGAATTTGTTTAAATATACTGATGCAATTTTATATTTAATTAGACAGAATTACACTAAAAAGGGTATGCTGAGTCTAATAAATGATAAGTATAGTAAGGGTGAAATTAAAAATGTAAGCCTTGTTTTGAATTCATTTGAAACTAAAAACAAATATGGCGCTGACTATGGTTATGGCTATGGATACGGTTATGGAAGGTATGGTAATGGATATCATGATTTGGAAAAAACTTATTCGTTTAGAAATAAAATTAAAGAATCTTTAAAATCACTAATCAACAAACTGTTTAACTAAAAATCTATTTTATGAAAAAACAACCATGTATATCTATTATAGGTCTCGGATATGTGGGATTACCTTTAGCTGTTGCTTTCGCCAAAAAATTTAAGGTGATAGGTTTTGATATAAATGCTAAACGCATCGAAGAATTAAACGATGGTCTCGACCATACACTTGAAGTTGATAATGAGCTTTTACAATCTGTTTTAAAGCATAATGATGATACAGGTCTTGTTATTACTAATGATCAAAACCTTTTATATCAAGCTGATGTTCATATTGTGACGGTACCAACACCAACAGATAAAAATCGTCAACCAGTTTTGACACCTTTAATAAAAGCGTCTGAAACCATAGGACAAATCATGAAAAAAAATGATATTGTTATCTATGAATCTACCGTTTATCCAGGTGTTACAGAAGATGTTTGTGTCCCTGTTTTAGAAGAGAAATCTGGTTTAAAATTTAATCAAGATTTTTATGCAGGATATTCTCCAGAAAGAATCAATCCAGGAGATAAAGTTCATACTGTTACTCAAATTCTTAAAGTGACGTCTGGTTCTACGCCAGAAATCGCAAAATACGTAGATGATTTATATGCAGAAGTAATTACTGCGGGTACGCATATGGCTCCAAGCATTAAAGTAGCAGAGGCAGCAAAAGTTATTGAAAATTCTCAACGAGATATTAATATTGCTTTTGTAAATGAGTTATCTAAAATTTTTAGAAAGTTAGATATTGATACAGACGCTGTTATTGAAGCTGCAGCAACCAAATGGAATTTTGTAAAATTTACACCAGGTTTAGTTGGTGGACATTGTATTGGTGTTGATCCTTATTACCTTGCACAACGTGCGTTAGAAGTTGGTTATAATCCTGAAATAATTTTAGCTGGTCGTCGTATGAACGACGGAATGGGAGAGTACGTTGCCCAAGAAGTTATCAAAATGATGGTTCAGAAAGAAGCTAAGGTTAAGAACGGAAAAACACTTGTTTTAGGCATTACTTTTAAAGAAAATTGTCCTGATGTTCGTAATACAAAAGCGATTGATGTCATCAATGAGTTGAAAGCTTACAACATGCAAGTTGATGTTTGTGATCCATGGGCAAATCCAGAGGAAGTTAAATCAATCTTTAACCTCGATTTGTTGACCGACTGTTCTAAACTAGACTCAAAGTACGATTCAATTGTTTTATGTGTATCTCATAAAGAGTTTTTGAATTTAGATTATAAGGCTCTTAAAAATAAAAATGCTGTTTTGTTTGATGTTAAATCATTCTTACCAAAAGAAATCGTTGACGGTCGTTTGTAATAAGTTTTATTAAACAGTTTAGTTTTAAATTAAAAAAGCTGTCTTATTCTCTTAAGACAGCTTTTTTTAGATAAATGGTGTATTATATTTAATTTGAATGGTAATTTTTTTAACTCAACTTTTAAATTTTGATTTGTTATTGTTTCAATTATCTTAAATAAAACGTCGAACTCTAATTTAAAATATTTTTAATAAACAACTTATTACTATTGCTTAATGTTTATTAAGATTTTACAATTGAAGATGAATAAAAATGTCATTAAGAGATGAACCGGATATCAACTATAAACTTATTTTGAAGTTGTATCAAAATAACAATTTAATAAAGTCTAATTTATCTTTTTATAGAAAGATAAGTCAGAGTCAGGTAATAAAATTATTTTTTTCTGAATTTATTAAAAGCAATTGCAGTACCAGCAATTAATCCTAAACCTAACATTCCATCAATAGGTAATGGGCGTTCATCATCAACATTAACATCAAAACCTGGAGGAGAAGGAGGTCCACTGGAGCCTTGAGCGAAACTAGTTGCTGATACACTTAAGCATAAAAACAGAATGAGTTGAAAAAAAACTTTTTTAGTTGATGACTTATATTTCATAATTGGTTCGGTTTATCAGATGCAAATATACAGATAATTGTAATAATACCTTATCCATTTAAAACATAATTAAATAAATGCTTTATTTTAACTTTAAGTACAGTAAAATGTTATAATTAAAATAAAATAAATCATCTTTTTTTAATTATTTAACTTTCTTGCAGTATAAAAAAACTGAAAAGTTTAATTTAATTATATTGTCATTTTCTTCAAAATGTAAAATTTTAGATCATTTTTAGAAGTTTAAATGTATCGATTTAAAACCTTGAACTAAATTTTAAATCGCCAATTGTGAGGATCTTCAGCTCTATTGTATTGAATATCCTGTAAACGTTTTTTAAAATGCATACCAAACGAGTCTTTCATTTCAGGGAGATCGTAATATGTATCATCATATTCAAAACCTTCAACGGCAACAATTGTTGCAGCAGTACCAGCTCCAAATATTTCTTTAAGTTCACCAGCTTTTGCAGCATCTATAATGCGTTTGACCTCAACACGGTCAATTTCAACATCTAGACCCTCATCTTTAGCAAGTTGAATAATTGATCTTCTGGTAATGCCATCTAAAATTCGATCATTGGTTGGTGCCGTAAGCAATTTATCATTAATACGGAAAAAGATATTCATCGTTCCGGCTTCCTCCATGTACTGATGCGTATTTGCATCTGTCCATATAATTTGGTCTAAACCCTTTTCTTTAGCCAGTTTAGTCGGATAAAACTGAGCGCCATAATTACCAGCAGCTTTTGCATAACCAACGCCACCATCTGCCGATCTGCTGTAATCTTGGGCAATCAAAACTTTTACTGGTTTTGAATAATAAGCCTTTGCTGGGCAAGTAATGATCATAAAGCGATATTGATTAGATTCTGATGCAGAGACACCTGGTTCTGTCGCAATCGCAAATGGACGGATGTATAATGAGTTGCCTTGTCCTTTTTTTACCCAGTCTTTATCAAGTTGCATCAAGGTTTTGAGGCTTTCCATAAAATATTCTTTAGGAAATTCAGGAATCGCCATACGTTTTGAAGAAATATTGATACGATTCAGGTTGTCTTCAGGTCTGAATAACCAGACATCATCATGATCGTCTTTAAAAGCTTTCATGCCTTCAAAAACAGCTTGTCCGTAATGAAACACTTTAACTGATGGCTCAAAACTCATAGGCCCATAAGGTGCTATCACTGGTTTTTGCCATTCCCCATCAATGTAATCACAATACATCATGTGGTCAGCGTAGTTTTTGCCAAATTGTAAGTTGTCAAAATCAACTTCCTCTAATCTAGATTTTTTAGTTTTTGTAATATTTAAAAGTGAATTTAATTGACTCATTTTTTAAAATTTTAGCAAATATACAAATTTTAAATATGGCCTTTTGTTTTAATTGATCCCTTTATATTAAATTGCGATCTCAAAATATATATTTAACATGAAAAAACTATTTTTATTACTTATTACATTAGGATTGTTTGCATGCGCTGACAATAAATCAAACGGTTCTAAATCATCAACCCCAGAACAAACACTTGAGAATGATCAAACAATGTCACATGATTCTGATCACTCAGAAGAAGAAATGAAAGCAGAAAAAGGTGTTTCTCAAGATGATATCGATCCTAACCAAACAGACTTTGGTGCCAATTTTAAAGAAAAAGACGTTAAATCCAATGCGGAAATGTTAGCGCTTTATAAAGATATGAAAGTTGGTGACACTTTATCAATACAATATGAAGCTGAAATTAATTCTGTTTGTCAAAAGAAGGGATGTTGGGTGCGTTTAAAACTTGATGATCAAGATGAATCTTTTATAAAATTTAAAGATTATGCATTCTTTTTGCCAAAAGATGCTGAAGGTAGAAAAGCTGTTGTACAAGGTAAAGCTTATGTAAAAGAAGTTTCAGTAGATGATTTAAAACATTTTGCTGAAGATGCAGGAAAAACTGAAGAAGAAATTGCTAAAATTTCAGAACCAGAATTAACTTATGCTTTTATGGCTGATGGTGTTAAGTTAGAACCTAAGTCTTAGTAGCATATTAAAAATTATAAATCAAAAACCCTCGAAGTTCGAGGGTTTTTTTTATTGAATCTATTCTCAAATACATTTACTTAACAATCAATTTCTGAACAAGCTTTTGCTTAAGCTGATCAGATGTAATATTGATAAAATACACGCCAGAAGCTAAGTTTAAATTCTCTAAAATGATGCTTCCGTTTTGTGCTTCTTGACGAAGATCAAGCAGCTGACTTCCTAAGACCTTATGAATTTTAATATCAAATTCAGCTTGTAGATGCTTTGGTAAATCAATATTTAAAAGTCCAGCCGTTAATAGATCAGTTCAAAACACCAATTATTTATTGTCAAGACCTCTTATTTTAAAATGATAGACTTTAATTTTTATTCATGTAAATATCTATACAATTAGCCTTAGTGGCTAGATTTTAGTTTTATAATGATTCTGAATAGGTATAGCAAGCGTTAAAGCTTAATTAATTATTTCGATATGATATTTCTTTAAGCTAAATTGTCAATAAAAAATTGATGCGAGTATTAGTTACAGGTGCAACGGGTTTGGTAGGGCAAGAGCTTGTAAAACAATTACATGCTGAAAACATTAGTGTGAATTATTTAACAACCTCCAAAGAGAAGGTAAAATCTCAACCTAATTATCAAGGTTTTTATTGGAATCCGAGAAAAAATGACATCGATAAAAATTGTTTTAAGGCTGTGAATGCTATTATCAACTTAGCGGGTGCTAGCGTAGGAAAGCCTTGGACTTCAAGCCATAAACAAGCACTGATTGATAGTCGTCTGAATACTATCGACTTATTAAAAAGCTCGCTTAAAAATATTGAACACAACATCGATCATTTTATTTCTGCAAGCGCAATAGGTATTTATGAAAGTGATTACCGCATTTTACATGATGAAGATTCAACAGCATTAGCTGATGATTTCTTAGGTGAACTTGTCAAGATGTGGGAAGCCAAGGCTGAAGAAATGTCAGCTTTAGGTATGGAGGTGAGTTTAGTGAGGACAGGTATTGTTTTGTCAGAAAATGGTGGCGCATTAGAGAAAATTAAAAAACCAATTCAAAATTATGTTGGAGCTGTTCTTGGAGATGGTAAGCAATGGCAATCGTGGATTCATATTAGTGATATAGCTAGTATTTATGTTCATATACTAGAGTCTAAATTGGAAGGTGTTTTTAACGCAGTATCACCAAATCCATCGACTAATAAAGAATTGACAGTTCAAATATCTGAAATTTTGAATAAACCGTTAATTCTTCCGCCAGTTCCGAAATTTGCAGTAAAGATTTTGTTAGGAGAGAGATCGACTTTGGTCTTAGCAAGTCAGATGGTTAGTGCGCAAAAAATTCAAACCTCAGGATATCATTTCAAATATGTCCAGATAAAAGCAGCATTAGAAGATGTGCTTCCTCATCAAAAATAGGGGTTAGGTATTAGATATTAGGAACTAGGGGTGTGAGGTGAGTGGTGAGTTTTTGAGTCAATGAGTTTTTGAGAGGTGAGACACTAGAAATTCATAATTTAGAATTTTGAATTCTAAATTAGTACTGTCATGCTGAGCAAATGCCGCCATAGGCGAAGTGCGATTCAGCATCTCTTTACAAGGTGAAGTTCTTTTCATTTTCTTTGCTCACCCAAAGAAAACGAAACAAAAGAAAAGGTGTCTTTTTTATAGGTGTTTTGTCTATCGACAAACCAGAAAACTCTCGCTAAAATACCTCCAAGGCTTCGGTATTTTTTAACGCTCAACTTTTCTTACACTTAAAAAAAGAAGACTGAAACCTGATGATTCAGTTTTAATTTAAGAATTGAAAGGCTTAAAGCATAGTGCTTGCAGTGAATCAACATATTCACGACTTGTTTGCCAAGCTATTTCTTATATTATTCCACTCACTAAATAATAATGATAAGAGGTGTAAATCTTAAAGCAAATTCAAAATTCATAATTGAAGAGAACGGCCTATTTTTTATGTTTTTTAGGAAACTAGAAAGCGTAGAAGAAAGGCAGAGGGAGCAATGCGCGAGTGAAACGGTTCGCGTTGCGGGGGCAGGGATGCTTTCGTTGCTTTTCTAAAACAGAAAAATAAGCCTAGACTTTTTTGTTACTTTTTTGGCAATGAAAAAAAGTAAAAGAACATCAATAGAAGTTCCTTTCATTTTGCCTTGACGCAAAACCCCTGTTGTCTTTTTCGCTTCATGCTTATGACTTCGTCAAGCACTTTCGCGAAAGCCACAGGTATTTCTTTAAATTAGTCACTTGAGTTATATTGAGATTTTAGAGTTAAATAAAACCGATTCACTAGTCACTAGTCACGAAAAACAGAATTAGTCTTGAGTCTAAAAGTCGTGTGTCTTGATTCTAAGGGGAACCGATTCACTAGACACCAATCACGAATCACAAATCACGAATTCACGAATAGGCGAATAACCGATTATACGGATAACAGAAAACCGATTCACTATTCACTATTCACCATTCACTATTCACCATTCACTATTCACCATTCACTATTCACCATTCACTATTCACCATTCACTATTCACCATTCACTGAAAAACCGACAACAGACAACTACTCCACAAAAACACTCATGGAAGCCGTTTCTTCTTCAGCACCCAAATAACCAAACCAAGTTAGAGGAGGAGACGTGCCTTGCCAAACTTCCGGAATCTTAAAGTGCGCTTGTTTGTCTTCTCGTAATGCTAAGTTGGCCTTGAAATAAAATTGATGAAGCTGAGGTTGATAAAGCACAACAAACAATTCATCATCAGCCTGTGCAAGTGCTTGATTTTCTTCCGATGTCCAACTGACACTTCGTGTGAAGCTATCGACTTCAATTATATTAAGATGAGCAGGAGGGCGTATCATTCCGTAACTCATCAGGGCTTTAGAAAAATTGATAGAAAATTGTTGATTATTTTCAGAGATGGCATGCTTAAGGTAATAAGATTTAATAAGGTGATATGTTGCTTTTTTCTGGTTGATAGGGAAGTAAGTTTGCTTTAAAATAAACCTCGCAGCATTTAAAAAATGCATCACGCATTTCATTTTGTCACGTTGACGAAGTTGACCTTTTTTGGCTGGTCTTTGAGTCGGTCTCGGGGCGCTACTCACATAATTACCATACTTACCTTTTTTGAAAACGAGATTCCCAGCCTTTCCAGATAGCGAGCCGATAGAGTTATGAATAATATGTGCCATACGTGTTTGATTTTGATCCTAAAGATACGTGGGGCGTTTAATGATTAAGCGAGGTCTTTCACATGCAAATTGTAGTGATGAAGTATACTTAGCGCGTTGTTCCTTCGATATAAGTAGGTAGTTCCCTTGATATGACAGGCCTTTATCGAAGAAAACTCGAAGGAGCATCGAGTCTGTACCGAACTAAACTTGCTTATACCTGGGGGTAATATGGAGTATCATGCCAGTATCTATGGAGTTAAGCACTGTATTTAGACAGCTGATTTACTGTCATGCTGAACGGCCTGACGGTAGGAAGGCTAGATTCAGCATCTCATTTCCATATCTGTCATTCTGAAGACACGAGTACGGGAGTGTCATTCAGAATCCCACCAATTGGAGACGAATCAATAATTGCATCGAAGTCTTCCTTTAAGTCATTATTGAATATTACATAGTGATTTCTTTCATTTTTTCCATTGATGAAAAAACGAAACAATCCCGAATAGGTCGGGACTAACGAAAAAAGAGGAGAAAATTTTTGCTTCGTTCCTCTACGCAAAACCCCTGATGTCTTTTTCGCTACATACTTATGACTACGTCAAGCACTTCCGCGAAAGCCACAGGTATTTCTTTAAATTAGTCACTTGAGTTATATTGAGATTTTAGAGTTAAATAAAACCGATTATACGATTTTACGAATTCACGAATTTACGAAGCACCCCGAATAACTCAGGACTAACAAATCATGAGATTCTGATCCCGACCATTCGGGATCGGGACTAACAAAGCATGAGATTCTGATCCCGACCCCCGAGTTATTCGGGGCGGGGCAGAATGACAGAAAACAGATAACAGAGAACTGATAACCGCCAACAGACAACAGAATAACCGATTTCAAAGTTTATAGAGCTAAAATTTGAGTTTCAAAACTTATTAACTTACTTTTGGCGGCAACTAACAATTTGATGAAAAAACGAAATAAATATCCTATTCCTTTCCTTGAATAAAAGCATTTCTTGTGCTTAAAACTAAGCCGATTGCAGGTATGACTTTCGTCTATTCTCAATTTGTTAAATTTTGTTAATTTAGCCTCAGTGTCTCACAGTAAATGTGACTCACAAGGGCGGAGCCGTGGGAAAAATTTGACAATTTTTAGCTGTATGCTGTAAGCCTTTAGCTTAAAGCTAAAAACAATGAGAGATTTTAAAAAATATGATATTTGGAAATTAAGTCATGAACTCACTTTAGAGATTTATCATGTGACTAAAGAGTTTCCTAATACTGAAAAGTATCAGTTGATATCTCAAATGCAAAGAGCAGCGTATTCTATACCTTCAAATATTGCCGAAGGAGCAGGTAGGGGGTCAGATAAAGATTTTAATAGATTTATTCAGATTTCGCTAGGTTCAGTACATGAATTAGAATACTTTATCTTACTTTCCAAAGACTTGCATTACTTAAGTATTGAAAAGTTCGAAGAGTTGGATTTGAAAATCAATACATTAAAGAGAAAAATGCATAGCCTAAGTAAAAAATTGATAATTTAATATTATTTAGCTGTAAGTTTAAAAGCAGTATGCTGTAAGCCAATAGCCTAAAGCTTAAAGCCAACAGCTTAAAGTAAAAACAATATATGAATTTAACACAATTCGAAAGTTTAAAAAACAAAAAAGTACTCGTAACAGGAGGAGCCGGGTTCATCGGCAGTAACCTCTGCGAAACACTTATAAAAATCGGTGCAAAAGTGACAGCACTTGATAATTTCGCAACTGGACATCAACATAATATTGCGCCTTTCCTTAATAAAGAAAACTTCAATTTTATCGAAGGGGATATTCGTGATCTGGAAACTTGTCAGAAAGCTTGTCAAAATCAAGATTTTGTTCTTCATCAAGCAGCTTTAGGTTCGGTGCCGCGCTCCATCAACGACCCCATTACGTCTAATGAAGTAAACGTAAATGGCTTTCTAAATATGCTGGTTGCTGCTCGTGATGCTGGGGTAAAGCGTTTTGTTTATGCAGCAAGTTCTTCGACTTATGGTGACTCTGAGGCTTTGCCTAAAATTGAAGAAAATATCGGGAAACCGCTATCGCCATATGCTATTACAAAATACGTTAATGAGTTATACGCCGAAAACTTTTTTAAAACCTACGGCCTCAATACAATTGGTTTGCGTTATTTTAATGTTTTTGGCCGTCATCAAGACCCAAATGGGGCTTATGCAGCAGTGATTCCGAAGTTTGTGATGCAGTTCATGAAACATGAAAGTCCGGTGATTAACGGCGATGGCACTTACTCACGTGATTTTACCTATATTGATAATGTGGTGCAGATGAACCTTTTGGCTATTACAACCGAAAATGGAGAAGCCCTTAATCAAGTGTATAATACAGCGGTAGGAGATCGCACCAATTTATTGGAGCTTACGCAATTGCTTAAAAAACACCTGGCAAAATACGACGAAAAAATAGCCAATATAGAAATTAAACACGGTCCTAATCGCGCAGGCGATATCCCGCATTCTTTGGCTTCTATAGAGAAAGCAAAAAATAATTTAAATTACCAACCCACGCACATCTTCAAAGAAGGCTTAAAAGAAGCGACAGATTGGTATTGGGATAACTTACAATAAAACAACAACATGGAAAAAATAGCCATCATTGGCCTAGGATATGTAGGTCTCCCTTTAGCACGTCTTTTTGCTACCAAATTTCCGGTAGTAGGCTTTGATATCAATCAGCCTCGCGTAGATGCCTTACAAGCGGGTCACGACGATACGCTCGAAGTCGAAGACGACCTGCTACAAGCCGTCATCAAGACGCAAAATCCTGTAAAAGGAGCCTGCACTGAGCTTGATCGCTCAGAGAGCGAGCATAGTCGAAGTGAGAACGGCCTCTTCTGCACCACCAATTTAAAAGACCTCGAAGCCTGTAACTATTACATCATCACGGTCCCTACTCCGGTAGATAAAAACAACAGTCCTGTTTTGGTGCCTTTGCAGAAAGCCAGTGAAACGGTAGGAAAAGTTTTAAAGAAGGGCGATATCGTGATTTATGAATCTACGGTATACCCGGGAGCAACCGAGGAGGAATGCATTCCTATCTTAGAACAAGCCTCAGGTTTGGTGTTTAACCAAGACTTTTATGTAGGCTATTCTCCAGAGCGTATCAACCCAGGGGATAAAGAGCACACGGTAGAAAAGATTTTAAAAGTAACTTCTGGAAGTACTCCAGAAATAGGAGAAAAAGTAAACGATTTGTACAAGGCGGTGATCACTGCGGGAACGCACTTGGCACCAACCATCAAAGTGGCAGAAGCCGCCAAGGTGATTGAAAATTCTCAACGCGATATCAATATTGCTTTTGTAAATGAGCTAGCCAAAATTTTTAATATTTTAGATATAGACACTCAGGCGGTCTTAGAAGCTGCAGGCACCAAATGGAATTTCCTTCCTTTTAGACCCGGCTTAGTAGGCGGACATTGCATTGGCGTAGATCCTTATTATTTGGCACAAAAAGCGCAAGAACGAGGCTATCATCCCGAGATTATTCTGGCAGGCCGCCGCATGAACGACAGCATGGGCCAATATGTGGCTAGTGAGGTGATTAAGCTCATGCTCAAGAACGATATTAAAATAAAAAATGCCAACATTTTAGTCTTGGGGATTACCTTTAAAGAAAACTGCCCCGATGTGCGCAACACCAAGGTAGTAGATGTGATCAAACACCTAGAAGAGTACGAAACGAAACTTACCATCTACGACCCATGGGCAAACCCCGAAGAAGTACAACACGAATATGGAATAACCTCTCATGGCACCCTGAGCCCTTCGACTTCGCTCAGGGCAGGCTCAGTCGGGTCTCATCATAAGTACGACGCCATCGTTCTTACCGTAGCCCACAAGCAGTTTTTAGAATTTGATTTAGACCAGCTCAAAGCAGATAAGGCCGTGGTCTATGATGTGAAGGGCGTGTTAGGAGATAAAGCGGAGGCTAAATTATAAATATGAGGGTGAAAAGAATATGTTGTATCGGAGCTGGTTATGTGGGAGGGCCTACTATGGCTATTATCGCACAAAAAAATCCTTCTATTGCAGTCACAGTAGTAGATATCAATGCTAATCGTATTGCAGCTTGGAATGATGAAAATCTAGATAACCTACCTATTTATGAACCAGGATTATCGGAAGTTGTGAAAGAGGCTAGAGGGAAAAATCTTTTTTTCTCTACAGCAGTAGACCAAGCCATAGAAGAAGCCGATATGATTTTTATTTCGGTAAATACCCCTACCAAAACTTATGGAGTAGGAAAAGGTATGGCAGCTGACTTAAAATTTATAGAACTTTGTGCTCGTCAAATCGCTAGGGTTTCTAAAAGCAACAAGATAGTTGTAGAGAAATCTACTTTACCCGTTCGCACGGCAGAGGCTCTTAAAAGTATCTTAGACAATACGGGTAATGGGGTTAATTTTCAAATCCTTTCCAATCCTGAGTTTTTAGCAGAAGGAACCGCAGTAAACGATTTATTAAATCCAGACCGGGTATTAATAGGAGGAGATATAGACCATGAGAAAGGAAAAGAAGCTATGCAGGCTTTAGTTGATGTGTATGCTAGCTGGGTTCCTAAGGAGCGTATTTTAACCACTAATATATGGTCTTCAGAATTATCAAAACTGACTGCGAATGCTTTTTTAGCACAGCGAGTTTCCTCCATCAACGCATTGTCTGAACTCTGTGAGGCTACTGGTGCCGATGACAATGAAGTGGCAAAAGCGATTGGAGCCGATTCTCGTATAGGATCTAAATTTTTACAAGCTTCAGTCGGTTTTGGAGGATCTTGTTTTCAAAAAGACATTTTAAACCTGGTGTATATTTCTCGCTCACTTGGTCTAGCAGAAGTAGCCGATTATTGGGAACAAGTGATTACCATGAATGATCATCAAAAAGATCGTTTTGCGAAAAAAATGGTGAGTACCATGTACAATACCGTTTCTGGCAAGCAAATCGCCTTGTTGGGTTGGGCATTTAAGAAAGATACCAACGACACGCGAGAATCAGCTGCAATTTATGTAGCCGATGAGTTATTGGCAGAACAGGCACAACTTCATGTTTTTGATCCTAAAGTGCAGAAGCAACAAATATTAAACGATTTAAAAACCTTGAATACGCGTTCTGAAGAAGAAAATGCCAATTTGGTAAGCATTTATAATGATCCGTTTAAGGCATGTGAAGACGTTCATGCCATTGCGGTAATGACCGAGTGGGATGAATTTAGGGAGTATGATTGGCAAAAAATATATGACCAGATGATGAAACCAGCTTTTGTGTTTGATGGACGAAATATTTTGGATGCTAAAAAATTAGAAGCAATTGGCTTTAGCGTTTTTCAAATAGGAAAGGCAAATTAATTGTTGAATAAAGTATAACAACCTAATAAATTGAAAGACCCTTATAATGAGGTGATTTTGGTTAAGGCTATTAAGATTAGAATTTTAAGAGTAATAGATTATTGTCTAGCAAAAAATAAATAATGAAAGAGGAAAAAAATATTTTAGTAACAGGGGGTGCCGGGTTTATAGGTTCTCATGTGGTGCGCCTTCTAGTAAATAAATATCCACATTATAATATTTTCAATTTAGATAGTCTTACGTATGCAGGGAATTTAGAAAACTTGAGTGATGTTGAGGATAAAGGAAATTATTTCTTTATAAAAGCTGATATTTTAGACGTAGATGCGATTGATAAGCTATTTGCAGAGCATAAATTTGATGGAGTGATTCATTTGGCTGCAGAGTCTCACGTAGACCGTTCTATTAAAGATCCGCTTGTTTTTGCTAAAACGAATATATTAGGGACTTTAAATCTTTTAGAAGCTGCTAAAAAATATTGGAAAGAAAACTATGAAGGAAAGATTTTCTATCATGTGAGTACCGATGAGGTTTATGGTAGTTTAGGCCAGGAAGGGCTTTTTACCGAAAGCACTTCTTATGATCCTAATTCGCCCTATTCAGCTTCTAAAGCAAGTTCAGATCATTTTGTTAGAGCTTATGGAGAAACCTATGGCATGCCTTATGTGATCTCGAATTGCTCTAATAACTATGGTGCCAACCAATTTCCAGAAAAATTGATTCCTTTATTTATTAATAACATCATCCAAAACAAAGCTTTACCCGTGTATGGAGATGGGAATTACACTAGAGACTGGCTCTATGTGATTGATCATGCCATGGCAATTGATTTGGTTTTTCATGAAGGAAAAAACGCTGAAACCTACAATATAGGAGGATTCAATGAATGGAAGAACATCGACCTTGTGAAGACCCTTTGCCAGCAAATGGATGAAAAACTTGGAAGAAAAGCAGGGGAGAGTGAGCGGTTAATCACATACGTCAAAGATCGTCCAGGGCATGATTTGCGCTATGCCATTGATGCTTCAAAAATCAATAAGGAATTGGGATGGAAACCTAGCCTTACTTTTGAAGAAGGCTTGTCGAAAACCATCGATTGGTATTTAAATAATAAAGAATGGATGAACCGAGTGACCAGTGGAGATTATCAAAAGTATTATGAGGAGCAATATAAATTCGAATAAAACTCGAATGAGAACGAATTAAACCGAATTGAATGGATCCGAGTAAAATACTTTATAAAGATGAAAGTTATAAAATAATCGGATGCTGTATGACTGTTCATAATGAATTAGGAGCTGGGTTTTTGGAAGCGGTGTATGAAGAGGCATTAGAAAAGGAGTTTCAAAGGCAACAAATTCCTTATCAAAAGCAAGTAAAACTTGATTTGTATTATCAAGGACAGAAATTGCAGAAAAAGTATCGTGCTGACTTTATCTGCTACGATAAAATAATTTTGGAACTAAAGGTTGTGCAAAACATACCTTTAGCTTTTTATAAGCAACTTAGAAATTATTTGAAAGCAACAAATTTAGAATTGGGAATGTTGATTAATTTTGAATCATCTTCTTTGACCTATAAAAGAATATTAAATAAACCAGATTCGGATTAATTCGAAATAATTCGGATAAATTAGTATACTATATGAAAGGAATTATATTAGCAGGAGGTTCAGGTACTAGGTTGCATCCGCTTACGTTGGCGGTAAGCAAACAGTTGCTTCCTATTTATGATAAGCCGATGATTTATTATCCGCTATCGGTTTTAATGTTGGCGGGGATTAAGGAGATCTTGATTATTTCAACTCCCCATGATTTACCCAACTTTAAAAAATTGTTGGGCGATGGTTCCCGTTTTGGAATTCAATTAGAATACAAAGAACAACCCAGTCCCGATGGATTAGCACAAGCTTTTATTTTAGGAGAAGCCTTTATTGGTGATGATGATGTATGTTTAGTGCTAGGCGACAATATTTTTTATGGGGCAGGCTTGCAAAAACTTCTATTTGATGCGGTTAAAACGGTTGAAGAAGAAGGTAAAGCCATTGTATTTGGGAATTATGTTCATGACCCTCATCGTTATGGGGTAGCGGAGTTTGATGAGAACAAAAATGTGATTAGTATTGAAGAAAAGCCAGAGAACCCTAAATCAAACTTTGCCGTCATTGGATTGTATTTTTACCCCAATTCTGTGGTGGAGATTGCCAAGAACGTAAAACCCTCTCATCGGGGAGAATTAGAAATTACTTCGGTGAATCAAACCTACTTAGACCAAGAAAATTTAAAAATGCAAATTTTGAGTCGTGGTTTTGCGTGGTTAGATACAGGAACCCATGAAGCTTTGACCGAGGCTACAGAGTTTGTAAAAGCGGTAGAAAAACGTACAGGTTTAAAGATTGCGTGTTTAGAAGAAATCGCTTTGCGTATGGGGCTAATTGATGAAAATAAGCTTCAAGAAAATATAAAAAATTTGAAGGGTGATTACTTTGATTACTTGAACCAAATTATCGTTAGATAAAAATTAAATTGTATTGCTATTATGGGAATCTTTAAAAGCTTAAAAAGAGCCTATTTAAAAAAAATAGATGGAATAGGTTTAGCTATTTTTAGAATTGTGTTTTCGCTAGTTTTTCTGGGTGAAGTTTTACAGTTAAATTATTTTCAGCATTTGGTTTTTGATAAAATCCCTTATGTCTCACCAGGAGAAATTGCCATGTGGCCAATTTTTTTCTTTTGGATTATAGCTATAATCTTTGTGATCTTTGGTTTGTTTACAAGAATTGCAACCATTGTAAATTATATTTTAACGGTAATTGTTTTAGGGACTATTTCATCTTTTGAATACCATATGTTCTATACTTACTTAATCGTTTATTTCTTGTTTATGTTTCTTCCTATATCGAGAAATTTATCATTAGATAGGTTGCGAATAAAATTAAAATATTCAAATACTAAGTTTAGATATAATCCACCTACAAAGGTGTCTGTCATAAATTATTATTTGATCATCATTTTCGCATTAGGATTTGTTTATTTTGATTCGGTATTTTTTAAATTAACTTCAGATTTGTGGATGAATGGTTTAGGCTTGTGGTTTCCAGCATCAATGCCTCAAGCAAACTTTTTTAATATCTCACCACTGCTAAACCTTAAATATTTAGTTATCGGGTTAGGCTATTTGACTTTTGTCTTTGAAGCTATTTTTTTATTCGTTTTTTGGAGAAAAAACTGGAGGTTGCCAGTTTCCATTATTGGGGTAGGATTACATATAGGGATACTCATTTGCTTTCCTATACCCTTTTTCGCTATAGGGGTGACAGGTGTTTACTTATTGTTGATACCCGTTTCATTTTGGCGTAAATTATTTGTAAAAAAGTCAACTAAAAAACTGGTAAAATTCTACTACGATGCAGAATGTCCTTTGTGTAATCGCACCAGAATCATTTTAGAACATTTTGATACTCATCAAAATATTTCATTTTTAACAGTACAAGGCAATGCAGCTCAAGAAAATGCCTTAGAGAGTATAGGAGAGGAAACCCTTTTAAGAGACATTCATAGTGTAGATCAAAATGGGAAAGTGTATCAAGGAGTAGATACCTACATAAGAGTTTTAAAGACCATTTGGTACTTGAAACCCTTAGCTTGGTTCATAGCATTTCCAGGAATTTATCATATAGGAAAAAAAACATATAATTATGTAGCCTTAAATAGAAATACAGAACGCTGTACAGAAGAAACCTGTGGTTATGAAATACCCTCTCTTCCTCCTAAAGAGTCTGAAATGAAAATTCTTACAAATTTTACACTTCAAGACTTAAAGATAAGGACATTATATGTAGGTTTAGTAATCTTATGTTTACTGCAATTGGCAGTAACTTATAATTCTCCTTTAATGATCAATTTTAGGAAATCAGTGGGGATAAATGATAATTCGGCGGTAAAAGCAACGGTGTATACGGCTAAAATAATGCACAATTCTTTTAGCAAGCCTTTTTTTGGCATTACCCATCACGGAGTTTTTATGGATTCACATTTTGGAGGATATAATCATAGCATAGCCGTACTCTATAAAAATAATAACAAAACAGTTTGGCTTCCCATATTTGATCAAGACGGGACTCCTGGAGATTACCTTTTTGGATCAAATTGGGTAAAATGGACGTTTAGGTCAAACTCTCCTGTAATTAATCAAAAAAAATTAGAAAATAGTATTCGAGATTTTACCGCTTTTTGGGCTAAGAAAAACAAGATAAGTCTTGAAAATGCCACATTTGAAATTAAAGTAAAAAAGAACAGAGTCCCCAAACAGTGGGAAGAGGATTTTTTAAATAAACAATTGGAGCAACCCTGGCTTGATGGAGGGAAAGTAGAGTGGAAGAATAAAGAATATTATCCAAACATTAAGGATATTGAAAAAATATAATTATGTCCAAAAAACTAGCCATCATAGGAGCCTCGTATTTACAGCTGCCCTTAGTTTTAAAAGCAAAAGAGTTAGGTGTTGAAACGCATTGTTTTGCGTGGGAGCAGGGTGCAGTATGTAAGGATTATTGTGATTATTTTTACCCTATCTCTGTTATAGAAAAAGAAGCAATTCTTGAGGAGTGTAAAAGAATAGGTATTGATGGTATTACTACAATTGCAAGTGATTTACCTATGCCAACCATTGCCTACGTTTCAGAAAGATTAAATTTAGTTTCTAATCCTTATGAAGTATCTCTTAACGCGACCAATAAAGGATTAATGAGAAATTGTTTTAAGAATGCTGGCGTTCCAATTCCAAAGTTTATGAACGTCAATACTAAAGATGAAACACTTTCTAAGGAATTAAACTATCCGGTTATTGTTAAACCGAAAGATCGTTCGGGAAGCAGAGGAGTAACAAGAGTAAATCACAAAACAGCGTTAGAAGCTGCCATTAAAGTGGCTTTAGAAAGTTCGTTAGTGAAAGAAGCAATTGTTGAAGAATTTATAGAAGGGCAAGAAGTAAGTGTAGAAACTATAAGTTGGAAAGGCAAGCATTATCTTTTGACTATTACCGATAAAATCACATCTGGTGCCCCTAATTTTGTAGAATTGGAACACCACGAGCCTTCAAATCAAAACGAAAAGATCCAAGAAAAAATAAGAGAGATAACTATTGACTCCTTAAATGCACTGGGGATAAAAAATGGTGCGGGCCATACTGAAGTAAAAATTGATTGTGATGGGAATGTTTTTGTAATTGAGGTAGGAGCCCGTATGGGTGGTGACTTTATTGGCTCACATTTAGTAGAGCTTTCTACAGGTTATGATTATGTAAAAGGAGTTATAGATGTTGCCCTAAATAACTTAATAAGTCCAAAATTAACAAAAAAACAATATGCAGGGGTTTATTTTTTATGTAAACAAACTGAGGCACTAATGCCTTATTTTAATCAGAAAAATGATTTTGAGGTTGCAAAAGAATTACAAGATGAAGATTTAAAAACCGCATTGAGCAGTAATGATCGTTCGGGATATTTGATTTATAGAGCTGATAAGAAAATTAAACTAATATGAAAACATTAGCCATTATTGGTTGTGGAGAGCTCGGAATGCAAATAGGTCATTATGCTCTAACAGATAAACACTTTCAAAAAGTCGTTTATTTTGATGACTTTTCATCTGGAATAACGAGCAATGGGAAAAAAATTATTGGAAAAATAATAGATATAGAAAATACTTATAAAAAAAATGAATTTGATGAACTTTTCATAGGTATAGGGTACAAACATATGGAAAAGAGAAAAGAAATTTTTGAAAAATTCCATCATAAAATTCCTTTTGCAAATATTATACATTCCAGTGCTTATGTAGACCCAACAGTCAAAATAGGATCAGGAACAATTATATATCCTATGTGTGTAATAGATAAACAGGTGACAATTGAAGACAATGTTCTAATAAATAATAATGTAGTGGTTTCACACGACAGCAGTATTGGAGCGCATTCATTTTTATCCCCTTCAGTAGCAATTGCAGGCTTTGTTTCAATTGGAAATAGAAATATTATAGGAATTAACACTACTATAGTTGATACCTTGTTTACAGCTAATCAAATTCAAACAGGAGCTGGAACGGTTGTAATTAAAAATTTATTAAAAAGCGGATTATATGTAGGTAATCCAGCTAGATTTATAAGATAAAAAATGATACCATTTAACAAACCTTACGTTACCGGAAAAGAAACTGAATATATTCAAGAAGCCGTGGCTTCTGGTAAAATCTCTGGGGATGGGATATTTACCAAAAAATGCCATACTTTTTTTGAAACCCAATTGGGTTTTCAAAAAGTATTGTTGACTACCTCTTGTACAGATGCCTTAGAGATGGCTGCCATTCTTATAGACATTAAGCCAGGGGATGAGGTAATAATGCCTTCATACACCTTTGTGTCTACCGCAAATGCGTTTATTCTTCGAGGAGCAAAAATTAAATTTGTAGATAGTAGAACAGATCATCCAGGTATGGATGAAGATGCTATTGAAAAGCTAATTACCCATAAAACAAAAGCAATCGTACTAGTGCATTATGCTGGGGTGGCTTGTGATATGGATAAAGTAATGGACATTGCTAAACAACACGATCTTTTTGTGATTGAAGATGCCGCACAAGCCATTGATTCTTATTATAAAGACAAAGCTTTGGGGAGTTTTGGTCATTTAGCCGCTTTTTCATTTCATGAAACGAAAAATATAATCTCTGGAGAGGGAGGAATGTTGGTCATTAATGATGAACGTTTTGAACAGCGAGCAGAGATTATTCGTGAGAAAGGCACTAACCGTTCTGCTTTCTTTCGAGGAGAGGTTGACAAATATGGTTGGGTTGATATGGGAAGTTCTTTTTTACCTTCAGATATTATCGCTGCATTTTTGTATGCTCAATTGGAAAGCCTTAAAGAAATTCAAAATAAGCGAAAAGAAATTTGGACTAATTATGACCAAGCTTTTCGTGGGGTTTTAGATGAAAAACATGAAGTTCAATTGCCGTGTATCCCAAAATTTGCAACTAATAATGCACATATGTATTACTTGGTTTGTAAAGATAAGAAAGAGCGAAAAGCCTTGCTGAAATACTTAAAAGAAAATGGCATTCTTGCGGTGTTTCATTACTTGTCGCTTCATAAAAGTTCATTTTATAAAGCAAATTGTCACGGGGAAGAACTTACCTATACAGATTTTTATTCGGACTGTTTGGTGAGGTTGCCTCTTTTTTATGAACTTACTTCTCAAGATCAAGCCTTCATTATTGGTAAGATTCTTAAATTTTATCGATAAAACGTTCCAGATGAAGATTATTCATATTGCTTCCGATCAAAAGTTTATCAATAGCGCCTATTTTCAATTTGAATCTTTATACCCAGGAGAGAATCTTTTTTATCTCTTTGTGGACGATATTGAACAAACTTTAAAATATGTGCAGCAAGAAGAGCGCATGGTTTTAGTTGAAAAAAGTGTGGAACAATCAAAGGGTTTACCAAATAAATTCGGTGAAGCTTCCATGGTTTTTTTTCATGGGCTAGAGTATTATAGCAGTATCGTTTTAAACAGAACACCAAATAAATATAAAAAAATATGGATTTTGTGGGGCATGGAAATCTATAGTAATCCATACTTGTTTAAGGCTCAAAGTATTTTAGATGCACAAACTCTTGAACTTTTTGAGAGTAATAAGGCTAAAAGAAATATTGGTAAAAAATTTAAAGATATATTTAGAGGATTTTTTTACAGGATAAAATATAGAACCTATGGTCCCTATAAAGAAGTTTTAGCAGCTATAAATAAAGCTAATTATTGTGCAATTCTTTATAAGGAAGAATTTAATTTAGTGAAAAATAAATTACCAGATAATGAGTTAACTTATTTAAAATATTCTTATTATCCAATTGAAAAAATGTTGGATGACCCCAAAAATAAAGTCACTGACAATAATATTTTATTGGGGAATTCGGCTTCTTATACCAACAATCATCTAGAAGTTTTTTCAATATTATCTAAATTTAATCTCGATAGTCAGAAAGTGATTACTCCCTTAAGCTATGGAGATCAAAATTATAAAGAGGAAATAATAACAAGAGGACATAAAGAATTTAAGAATAATTTTGAACCTTTGGTGAATTTTATGCCTTTGCACGAGTATAATGCATATATACAAAAATGCGGTATAGTGATCATGAACCATCATAGACAGCAAGCTGTGGGCAATGTGCTTACCATGCTTTGGATGGGAGCAAAAGTTTATTTAGACCAAAGAAATACACTGTATTATTATTTAAAACGTATAGGGATACATATTTATACGGTTTCAGAAGATTTAGTACCGAGTAATTTAGAAGCCTTAAAACAATTAGACGAAGAAAAGCAGCTTCATAATCGAAATATTTTAAGACAAGAAATAGGAGAAAAAATTTTGCTTAAAAAGCTTAAATCTCAGATAGAGAAAATAGCATGAGTTTAAAGAAGGAAGTTTTTGCAGGTTTAAAATGGTCTACCCTCAGCACGATAATTCTAGCTCTGGTTGCGTTGCTTAAGATTTCTATCTTAACTCGTTATTTAGATAAAGCTGACTTTGGACTCATGGCTATGGTTACTTTTGTGATGGGCTTTATGAACTTGTTTAACGATATGGGATTAGTTTCAGCCATTCTTCATAAAAGAGGAGTGACCAAAGAAGAATATGGAAGCTTGTATTGGTTGAACCTATTTGTAAGTTTTGCGATGTTTGGCGTGCTTTGGTTAGTTACACCGTTTATTAGCTATTTTTACGGGGAAGACCAATTAAACATTTTGATTCCATTATTAGGTATTAATCTAATAATTTCTGGAATTGGTCAAATGTTTAGAACCATTGAGCAAAAAAACCTAAGGTTTAAGAATATTTCACTTATTGAAATAAGTGCTGCTGTCGTGTCTTTAGCACTCGCTATTTACTTGGCAGTTGATGGATATGGAGTGTATTCTTTAATCTATTCTTCCTTATTAAAGTTTGCGTTAACTAATATATTCTATTTATTCTTAGGCTTAAAACACTATGGATTATTATTACATTATAAATTTTCAGAAACGCGCCCCTTTCTTAAAATTGGAATGTATCAAGTGGGAGGTCAAATTGTCAACTATTTTAACCGTGATTTGGACATCTTAATTATAGGAAAGTTATTTTCACCAGAATTATTGGGGGGGTATAGTCTGGCAAAACAACTGGTGATGCGGCCCGCACAAATTCTAAATCCAATCATAACTCGGGTTGCCTCGCCTACTTTGGCAAAGTTTCAAGATAATAAGGAGGTTTTAAAAAGAAATTATCTCAAACTGGTTAACATAATATCAACTATAAATTTACCAGCTTATCTGGGATTATTTATATTTGCTCCATGGATAGTACAAATTTTGTATGGAGAAGGTTTTGAAGATATAGTTTCTTTAGTTAGGGTGCTAAGTGTGTATATGGCGATAAGGGCAATTGCTAATCCTATGGGAAGTTTAGTGATTGCCACAGGAAGAACAGACATAGAGTTTTATTTAAATTTGTTTGTACTTTTGGTTACACCAATTTGTGTGGTTATAGGTGCCCAATTTGGCATTATGGGAGCAGCCGTAGGAATTACTTTTTCTATACTTCTAATGTTTTTTCCAGGGTGGAAACTATTAATTTATAAAATGACTGGCGCTACTTTTAAGGAATATTGTAAGGCTATTTTTGTTCTTAAATTGGAGTTGTTGAAAGGAAAGTTTTAATGTATCATATTATATTGTAAAGGAAATGAATGTAACAAACGCACATCAAAATATTATGTTTTCAGTCGTTATTCCTGTTCATAATAAATCACCTCATTTAGAGCGCTCTATAAACTCGGTACTGAATCAAACCTATAAAGGCTTTGAGTTGATCTTGGTAGATGATGCCTCTACAGACGGTTCCTCCGAAAAATTAGAAGAATTTCAAGATGAAAACATAAGACTTTTTACTAGGAATACTCCAGGGCCAGGAGGCTATGCCGCTAGAAATCTTGGAATTAAAGAAGCCCGTAGTGAATGGGTAGCATTTTTAGATGCAGATGATGCTTGGGAGCTTAATTATTTAGAGAATGTTTGTCTAGCTATAAAAAAAGAGCCAACTGCAGAAATTTTTAGTACAAATTGGGACAACGTTTATTCCTCTAAAGTGGTTAAAAATAATTTTTTTGAAAAATTTGAAGATTTATATGTAAACTTTTCTTTAATTGATTTCTTTCGAGAAAATTACTTTATTTGGACCAGTGCGGTAACCATTAAAAGATCTCTTCTTATCAAAAGTGAGCTATTTCCAGAAAATAGATGTAAAAGAGGGGGAGATGTTGATACATGGATCAGGTGTTTGCAATACAGTAAAAAAAATATTTGGATTAATCGTACCTTAGCTCATTATCATAAAAATACCGTAAATCAAGTAACAGATAATGCAACAAACCCAGTTAAACAAATATGTGCTTTGGCTACAATTGAAAAAATAAGAGAAGATTCAAATGATAAAAAATTATTAAATTCTATAGATTTTTTCTTGTCAAAAGTTGTATATCATAAAATGATCTCCGATTATAGACGAGATTTTAAACCGTCTCTAAAAAAAACAAATATTATACATAATTTAAGGATGCGATCCCATTTGCTGACAAAATATTTTATTCGTGTAATTTTTTTGGAAAAGAGAAGAAATTAGATAGTAGTAAAAGTAATTTTTAGATTTTACTGAATAGAAACACCTTTTAATTAAGTTATTAAATATGTTAGTAGATTTTTTGGATAAAATATATTCTTCTCTAGTGAAGTTAAATAAATTTCAATCTTTCTTACGATTTATAATTCGTCGATCGGCTCAACTTATAGTCCCTGTATGGTTTAAATCTATTCCTTCTAGTTCAAATGTTTTGGGAAATAATAATTGTAATAATAATGTAACAGTTACACTTACGACTTTTCCTGAGAGGATAAATAAGCTTTGGATAGTTATTGAGTGTTTATTAAGACAAACTAGTACTCCCGATAAAATACTTATTTGGCTTTCAAAGGAACAATTTCCCAATGGATTTAAAAACATTCCTAAGTCACTAATGCGGTATTTAAACTTAAACTTAATAGAAATATTTTTTGTTGATGATGATTTACGTTCCCATAAAAAATACTATTATGCTTTTCAGAAATTTCCTCAAGATGTTTTAATAACAATCGATGATGATATTATTTATCCAAGTAATATTATATTCGATTTATTAAATTTACACGAACACTACCCAGATACTATTTGTTGTCTCAGAGGTTGGAAAGTTTTACATAATGAGGACGGGGAAATAATACCTTATAAAGATTGGGATAAAATCTCTGGTCTTTTCGGACCCAATTTAAAAATTTTTCACACTAGTGGTGGTGGTACATTGTATCGAACTAATTTTTTTTCAAAGGAAGTTTTGAATAATGAAGTGTTTATGCAACACTGTTTTTATGCGGATGATGTTTGGCTCAATATTATGGCACAATTAAATAAAACGAAGACAGTAAAAGGGGAGTATTTCTCAAATCTACTTCCAGTACAAAATGCTTCAAATAAATTGAGTGTCAGTAATGTTGAGCAAGGAGGGAATGATGAACAAATAAAAGCATTAATAAATTATTATAAAATTAAGGAACATGAAATCTTTTCCTAGATATGGATAAAAACATGATTTATTGTTTTTTTTCTAGGGTAATTTTAGTTTTATAAAAAATGCTTAGATGATTTAAATAAAAAAATTTAATGCAAAGGAGTTTTATAAAAGTTTGTTAATTAAAATTCCAATATTTAGATTGACTTTTTGTTTTTAAAATTAAATCTTTTAATAAAAAATAATGAAATTAGTAGATTTTTTTAATATTTATTTCTTATCCATATTTGCGTTGGCAATACTTTCTTTTTTTTTGCTCTTAGAGTATTCAAAAAATAGAAGGTATCCAAAAATTGCAGATAATTTCTTCTTTTTATTAGGCATACTTTTTTATGTTTTTTTTTTCGGTTTAAGGTCAGAAAATATAGGAACAGACACTCCAGCTTACCTACGTGATTTTGATGTACTTTCAAATTTCACAAAGTTTGAATATGCCTTGAATTTTTCGAAAATAAATCGTGATAATTTTTTTGTGTTATTTACTTTTTTATCTTCTCAAGTAATCTCTAGAGAAGCTTATCTATGGTTGCTGGCTGCAATCTATATAGGAACGATTTATTTTATTATAAAGAAATTAACTTCTAAAGGACGTTTGTTCTTTCTTTTTTCTTTTTTGTGTTTTGGATTTTTCTATAGTATGGGGATAAATATATTGCGAAATGGTATTTCGGGTATGCTTTGTCTGCTGGGCGTACTTTATTTATTGCAAATTGGCCGAAAGACAGATAATTTTATATCTAGAAATATAAAGGGATTTACTCTTTTACTCGTTGGTTCTATGTTCCATTCCTCAGGATTAATTTTTTTATTGACATTCTTGGTCGTGCGTTTCGTGAAAATAAAGATAATATGGTATTATTTAGGAACTTTAGTTTTTTATGTTTTAGCTTTTTTTAAGTTTAGCGTTTTAAACCTTCCTATTATCGGCCCCATAGTACAAGCAAATGAAAGAATGGAGGCTTATATTTCTGGCGAGGCTTCTCAAGAACCTTCTGGTTTTACTATATACGTAATTGTTTTTCAAACTATAGGTCTCATATATGGAGCTTATTTTGTTTGGAAATATAAAGATGAAGAATATGCCATTGTTAATAAAATTTATCTTGTGTTAAGTTGTGTTTATCTTCTTTTTTTACAGGTTTCTTTTTCAGATAGGTTTGGTGTTTTTTCTTGGATTTGGCTTCCTTTGATTTTATGTTTTCCTTTTTTTTATCGAGATAAAGTATTAATTAAAAAAGATTTTTTTAAATATTTGGTAGTGTCCTTCTTTTATCTGTTTCTAACATATTATCGATTAGAATTGGATTAAGAATACAATAACTAGTATCTACAAGTAAGTTTTCAATTAGTTTTAAAACTTAGATGAATATTTCATTAAAGTAAACTCTATAAAAATGAAGAAAATAATAGTTTTAAGTTTTTGCCTTATGTTTTATATAACAGGATGTTTTGGACAAAATAAGGATATTTTAGACGAGAATACTGCATACTCTTATGAAGTCTTGAGTAAAATGTCATTAGAAAATAATGCGTATAATTTTATCGCAATGGGTTATTTATTAAATGCTAATAATATCATGTATTTAAAAACAAAGGATACTACTTATTTGTCAAAAAACTTAAAATTAGTAGAGAATGTTCTTAAAAGTTACGTACCTAATCAGAAAAATAGCAAGAATTGGACGATTCAGGTTTCTAAAAATAATGGAAACTTTAAACATAACGGTTCAGAATCAATTGTTTTTGAGGGGTATTTTTTTAGATATGTAGGGCAATTTTTATATATAATTCATAATAATAATCTATTTAAAAGTAAACAACCATCAATATTTAATGGTTTGAAATATTCTTTTGACAAATGGAACAAAATTAGTGTTAAGAGACACGGCGATCAGTCTAACTTGTTTCATCAACGCTTCCATATTTCTGCCACTTGGGCAGAAGTCGCTTTGTATCTAGATTGTATGGGGGCGCAAAAGCCTTATTATTATTCATTCTATAGCACTTTTGACGAACAATTAGCAGGTGCTCTTATTGAGAAAAAATTTAATGATCATCCTTACTATATTTGGAATAGCACTTATCGCAACCGCTTTACAAATGCTTTGAAGAAAAGAAAATCTAATCCAAATATTATCCAGGATGTTACTCATGGCAACCATGTAGTAGAATATGTTTTAACCGCTGTTAAATTAGGAAGTGAGACTTGGTCGAAAGAAGACTTAAAAAAATTTAGTAATACTATTTTGTATAGTATGTATAACAACATGGAACATAGATTCAGCGACAATGTCGATGGAAGTTTCTCGAAAAATGAAAGTTTTCAAAATACAGGCTGGAAAGTTTCTGATGGTTGGATAAAATTAATACCCTATGATGAAGAATTGGCTGTTTTATTTAAAAATTTTTATAAAAAAAACCAATTAAAAATAAAGAACAGTTCTTTATCCTTACAATTCCAAGCTAATTTATATAACGAGTGATTTTACAAATTGCAAACGACTATTCAGGCTCAACAGTTTATAAAAGCCTTGCACAAGCCTTAGATGAAAAAGGCCTAACACAGGTTATTTATACATCAATTCGGGAGAAATCTTTAATTGGCAAGAATAAAATAGACTTTAAAGATCCGAACTCGAAAATCATCTACAGCCCCATACTTAATTCACATACCGATCGTATTTTTTATAAGCAAAAAATAAAAAAAATACTGAAAGATGTAGATTCTAAAATTGATGTACAAACAATAAGCTGTATTCACGCACATACTTGGTATAGCGATGGTGGGGTAGCTTATGAGTTAAGTAAGAAATACAATATTCCTTACATCATAGCCATAAGAAATACAGATTTGAATTTGTTTTGGAAATTACCCCATTTAAAAAAATATGGATTAGAGATTTTAAAAAATGCTTCTCGTGTTATTTTAATTTCGAAAACATATAAGGATAGAGTGCTCCGTGATTCAAAGATAAAACCGCTTATACATTCAAAATACAGTTTTATTCCTAATGGGATTGATGACTTTTGGATTCAAAATAGGGAAGAACGAAAAGAAAGCATCCCTAATATCCCCAAATTACTTTTTATAGGTAAGTTTTCACCTGGTAAGAACGTGATGAGACTAATCCAAGCAGTTGAAAGTTTAAAAAAACAGGGTATTCCCTGTGAATTAAACCTTATTGGAGGCGGTGGAAAAGCTGAAACAAAAATTTTAGAATTTATTAAAAATAAAAAAAATATCACTTTTCATGGTAAAATATTCGATAAGGAACGGCTTAAAGAATTTTATATACGTTCAGATATATATACCATGCCTTCTAAAGCCGAAACTTTTGGATTAGTTTACATTGAGGCGCTATCACAAGGAATCCCAGTTGTTTTTACCAAGAATGAAGGAATTGATGGTCTTTATAAAAGGAATATAGGAGAAGCTGTTGATTATAATAGTGTAGAAAGTATAGCCAATGGCATTAGAAGAATAATTATCAATTATAATAATTATAATTTTAGCCCTAAAGAAATCATCAAAAATCATGAGTGGAAGGAAATAGCAATCGAATACATTCAGATTTATAAAGCAATCACAATATAAAACTATATTTTTGTTTTATAGATTAAATTTACAGCTATACCTTAAAATATCTAGTTTAAAAAGACATGCACATACTTTATATCCATCAATACTTTAAAACCCCAGCTGAACCGGGGGGTACACGCTCATATTGGATAGCTCAAAAATTAATAGAAAAGGGGCATAAAGTAACCATGCTAAGCACTTCCTCTTCCATTACTAACTCACAGGAGGAGCAGTTTATTGATGGGATTCGAGTTATTTATGTGAAAGTGCCTTATGATCAAAAGATGTCTATTGCCGCACGGGTAAAGTCTTTTGTGAGTTTTATGCTAAAGTCTACACGATTAGCAAAAGGGGTTAAGGGTGTAGATTTAGTGTTAGCAACTTCAACGCCACTAACGGTTGGCTTTCCTGCATTAATATTGAAAAAATTCAAAAGTATACCCTACGTTTTCGAGGTGCGCGATTTATGGCCAGAGGTGCCTATACAAATGGGTGGTTTAAACAACCCTATATTAAAAAAATTAGCCATTGCTTTTGAAAAAACTATTTATAAAAATGCTACACATATTGTAACACTTTCCCCAGGTATGGCTGAAGGAGTTATCAAATATGAAGCAAAAAGTAAGGTGAGTATGATCCCTAATATGGCAAAAATTGATGCGTTTTGGCCACGAGGAGTTAATGATGATTTAAGAGAAGAATTAGGATTAAAAAAAGATAGTTTTAAAATGATTCATTTTGGAGCTTTGGGCTTGGCCAATGATGCCATGAATATCATAAGAGGAGCAGAACTTTTAAAAGAGGATCTTACCGTAGAGTTCATTTTTATAGGCGGGGGATCAACAGAGGAAGAATTAAAAGCCTATTGCAAAAAGAACGCTTTAAATAATGTGCACTTTCTAGGGAGATTTCCAATGGAGAAGACCTCAGAGATTGTAAATTTATGTGATGTCTCTATGGTGAGCTTTAAAGATCTTTCCATACTTTATACCAATTCCCCCAATAAGTTATTTGATTCATTGTCGGCAGGGAAGCCTCTTATCGTCAATTCAGCAGGATGGACAAAAAATATGGTTGAAGAACATAAGTGTGGGTATTATGTAAATCCCAGTAATCCGGAAGAACTGAAAGATTGTATTAAGTATTTACAAAGTACGCCAACTGTTCTTCAGAAAATGGGTAAGAACTCGCGTCAACTGGCTGAAAAAAAATATGATAAATCTATTTTGTGCTCAGAATTCGCTGAGCTAATCAATACTATAAAATTATAAAAAATGGAAATTAAAAAAATATGTTGTATCGGTGCGGGCTATGTAGGAGGGCCAACCATGTCTGTGATTGCCCAGCAATGTCCCCATATTCAAGTTACTGTGGTCGATTTAAACCAAGAGCGTATTGCGGCTTGGAATGATTCAAATTTAGAGAATCTTCCTATTTATGAGCCAGGTTTAAGTGATGTGGTTAAAGAGGCAAGAGGTCGTAATCTTTTTTTTTCTACAGAAATTGAGAAAGCAATCCATGAAGCCGATACCATCTTTATATCGGTAAATACGCCCACAAAAACCTATGGAAAAGGGAAAGGACTCGCGGCAGATTTAAAATGGATAGAGCTTTGTGCTAGACAAATAGCTAAAGTAAGTACCACAGATAAAATAATTGTTGAAAAATCAACTTTACCTGTAAGAACGGCCAGCACCATAAAAGATATTTTAAAGCATACAGGCAATGGGGTAAATTTCCAGATTTTATCCAACCCTGAATTTTTAGCAGAAGGTACTGCGGTTCAGGATCTATTAAAACCTGACCGTGTTCTAATTGGGGGTGATCAATCCGAAAAAGGAAAAGAAGCTATTCAGGCTTTAGTAGAGGTTTACGAGCGTTGGATACCTCGTGAGCGCGTGCTAACTACGAACCTTTGGTCTTCTGAATTGTCAAAATTAACGGCGAATGCTTTCTTAGCCCAGCGGGTTTCATCCATTAATTCTTTATCAGAACTTTGTGAACGTACAGAAGCAGATATAAGTGAAGTTTCACGTGCTATTGGTACAGACAGTCGTATTGGTCCTAAGTTCTTAAAAGCCTCTGTAGGTTTTGGAGGCTCTTGTTTTCAAAAAGATATCTTAAACCTAGTATATATATGTAGAACTTATGGATTAACTGAGGTGGCGGAGTATTGGGAACAAGTGATTAAAATAAATGACCATCAAAAAAGACGTTTTGCGACTCAAATTATTACCAACTTATACAATACAGTTAATGCTAAGAAAATAACCTTCCTAGGTTGGGCATTTAAAAAAGATACCAATGACACAAGAGAGTCTGCTGCGATTTATGTGGCCGACCACTTGCTGTTTGAAAAAGCAAAGCTATCGGTTTATGATCCAAAAGTAACCGAGCAACAAATGTTAGCAGATTTAGATTATTTGAATACCCGTAGTGCGCAAGAGAATCAGGAACTGGTGACTGTAGAACAAGATCCCTATGAAGCCTGTGAAGACTCGCATGCCATTGCGGTTTTGACAGAATGGGATGAATTTAAAGACTATGACTGGCAGCGGATTTATGATAAGATGTTAAAGCCAGCTCACATTTTTGATGGTCGTAATATTTTAGATAAAGAACAGCTGGAGAAAATTGGTTTTAAAGTGTTTAGTATTGGAAGTTAAATGAAGTAACCAAAAAATAGGCAAGCAATTAGTGAATTTGATTAAATATTTTGAAAACAAGTGAACCAGTTGACCAGTAAACCAGTGTACAAGTCAACCAGTAGATATAGAGGTTTGGAAGAATTCTATTAATTTTGTGACTCAGCTTTATCGAGAAACACAGGAATTTTCTGCAAACAGAACGTTACGGGTTAACAGGTTAGCGAGTTATAAACCTAAGACCTTAATTTAAAAAAGAGAAAATGTCAAAAATTAATACCTTTGAAGAATTAAAAGTTTGGCAAACGAGTAGGACATTGAATAAACGAATGTTCGAAATATTTAGAACCAAACAAGATAAAAATACGGGATTTTTAATCAATCATATGTTTAAAACCAGTGGTAGTATTATGGATAATACTTGACCTGTGAAATTAATTCAAATCATTATGGGAGGTTTTTTCTATGTTTATATTTTGAAAAGTGAAGTTGATGGTAAAAACTATACAGGTTATACGAAAGATTTGAATTTACGATTTAACCAGCACAATAATGGCTATGTAGAATCTACAAAAAATCGTAGGCCTTTAAAATTAATTTATTTTGAAGCTTGTTTATCCCAAAATGATGCATTAAAAAGAGAAAAATACCTTAAAACACATTATGGTAAAATGTTTTTAAAAAAAAGACTCAAATCGTATTTCACAGGTTAAACAGAAGGCTTTGAGCGTGATGGGACTAAGGAATTTAAACACTTTTTGTCAATTTCGAAAGGAAGTGCTGGGGAATTAAGGTCTCAGTTCTTTAGAGCTTTAGATATTGATGTAATTAATCAAACCGAATTTGAAGAATTGAATATGATGACAACTATTATTGGAAAACAATTAGGGGCATTTATGAATTATTTAAAGTCAACAACTATTAAAGGTAAAAAATTTTCAGAACCCAGTGAAGATTATGAGTTGCTGAGTTAGGACGTTGTCACACTCTCCCTTTAACGAACCCAAAACCCGTAACTCGCAACCCGTAACCCAAAAACACTCATGTACAAAACCATCCTCAAACCCCTTTTCGACTTCCTCGCCGCTTTAGTAGGCTTGGTGCTGCTGAGTCCTATTTTTATCATCGTTATGATTGGGCTGGCAATTGCCAACAACGGGAAGCCTTTTTTCTTTCAACGACGCCCAGGCAAAAACGAAAGAATTTTTAGTATCATCAAGTTCAAGACGATGAACGACAAAAAAGATGCTAAGGGGGAACTTCTTCCAGATGCAGACCGACTCACAGGTATAGGGAGTTTTGTGCGGAAAACAAGTTTAGATGAAATTCCACAGCTGCTTAATGTACTCAAAGGCGATATGAGCTTGGTTGGGCCAAGGCCATTATTACCTCAGTATTTACCTTTGTATAGTGAAGAACAAAAAAAACGTCACTGGGTACGTCCTGGGATTACGGGTTGGGCGCAAGTCAATGGAAGGAATGCTATTTCTTGGGAACAAAAGTTTACTTTTGATGTGTGGTATGTCGATCATCAAAGCTTCAGTTTAGATTTAAAAATCTTTTTTTTAACAATGAAAAAAGTATTGATTTCTGAAGGAGTCAGTCAAGACGGACAAGCGACAGCTGAAGCTTTTAAAGGAAATGATAAATTAGATAATAGACATTAGATTTTTAGACACTAGAAGCTAGAAATTCAGAATTTAAAATTTTAAATTAAAAATATTTACTGCCTATAGCATACTGCGTAAAAACGATTTTACTAATCAACGAATTTACAACCTATGAGATTCTGAATAAATCTCTCCTATCGTCGATATTTTCCAGAATGACAGATAACTGTCAACCGACAACAGAATTAGTCGTGAGTGGTGAGAAATTGAAATTGAAGCTGAAATTCAAATCGAAAATCGATTGACCATTCCCAACGAATGCATAAACCGAATCACCATTCATGAATCACAATTCACAGAGTAACTGAGAATAGATACAAGACATAGGATAGGGAAAACGATTTCACAAATAAACGATTTTACAAAAAACAGATTACTGACAACAGACAACAGAATTAGTCGTGAGTCAAAAAGTCATGGTTCGTGATTCTTAAGAAATCGAAGTGACAGCTGAGAACGGAAAACTGAGAACCGATTACTCGACTATTTAAATAAACGATTTCACAAAAAACAGGTTACAGACAACAGACAAAAAAGTAAATCTAAAACTTTGTAAAATAATAAAGCACTATCTTCTGCTTCATAAACTTTATATAAGTTTGTAAACCTATTATACCAAATATGAAAATCAATTTATTCGGAGCTAGCGGTCATGCTAAGGTCATTATTGACATTATTAGAAACTGCAACCTAGAAATTAATTATATTTTTGATGATAATGCTGAGATCAAAAATATTCTTGGTTGCAAGGTCAACGCAAAGTATTCATTAGATGAAGTTTCTTCATCACCTGTCGTCATCAGTATTGGAAACAATCAGATTCGACAAAGGTTGGCTCATCATTTAAATTGTAATTTCTCAAAAGCTTTAATTCATCCATCAGCAGTCGTTTCTCATGATGCTCAATTAAAGGAAGGAACTGTTGTGATGCCAAATTCAGTGATCAACAATTCCGCTAAAGTTGGTGCGCATTGTATCATCAACTCAGGAGCAATTATAGAGCATGATTGTCAAATAGGCGATTTTGTGCATGTCTCACCTCAAGCCTCTCTTGGGGGTCATGTTGAGGTTGGTGAAGGGACACACATTGGTATTGGAGCTTCTGTGATTCAGAATATTAATATCGGAAAAAACTGCATCATTGGAGCTGGCGCTGTCATTATTTATGATATCCCAGACGGATCAACTGTCGTTGGTAATCCTGGTCAAATCATCAAGCAAAATAATTAGACCTAAACAACAACCCATCTTAGAATTAAACGAATTTCTATTAAAGTTATGACAAACCAATCTCATAAAACATCTGTTACAAATAATCTCAAGCTTTTTAGTGAAGCTCAACAAGCCTCATTATATGTTGCCCATCAAATCGCAAATCTAATTAATGAAAAAGAAAAACAAGGCAAGCCTGCCGTTTTAGGTTTAGCTACCGGCAATACACCCAAAGGTGTTTATCAAGAGTTAATTCGTTTGCATCAAAATGAAGCATTGAGCTTCAAAAATGTCATCAGCTTTAACCTTGATGAATATTATCCTATTTTACCAGATGATCAGCAGAGCTATACTTATTTTATGCGACAGTTTTTATTCAAGCACGTCGATATTAAACCAGAGCATACGCATATTCCACACACTGATTTTTCAGAAGAAGGCATCGCGCAGTATTGTCAAGAATATGAAGATAAAATTGAAAGTCTTGGCGGTTTAGATTTGCAACTTTTAGGAATTGGCAGAAACGGACACATTGGTTTTAATGAGCCTGGTTCTAGTTTTGAGTCAAAAACGCGTTTAGTTCATCTAAATTCAGTCACGAGAGAAGATGCAAAAGCAGCCTTCGGATCAATGGATAAAGTACCTCAAAAAGCGATTAGCATAGGGGTTGATACAATTTCAAAAGCCAAAAAAATAATATTATTAGCCTTAGGTAAAAGGAAATCTGACATCATGAAATTAGCAATTCATGGCGATGTCACCACTCAAGTTCCTGCATCCATATTACAAACATTACCACAAGCCGAATTCGTTCTCGATCACGGTGCAGCGGGAGAAATTAAAAGCTAGTCTTAAAACACTAACCTAAAATCTACTGCCTAAAAACCTAAGTTCACAAAACAATTATCACTTTACACAACTTTTTTTAAATTCAATTAAAATTCTGCATTTGTCAGTTTGAAATTTTTAAACTATTTTTGTATGAATTAATACCAAAAAATTATGAGAATAAAACTACTGCTTCTTACACTAATGTTGTCATTTAGCACAATAAACGCTCAGCAAATTACAGAACTTTGGACAAACTATGACGGTCTATGGAGTTCAAGTGATACAAGCATTAACCCAGTTCGCCCAGATGACAGTCATGAATTATTGGCTTTTAGATATGGGGCAACAATTTTTTCAACGGGTGTTGATGATTTAACCCTAACAAATAATAGCATAAGCTACACGCCAGAAGTTTACCGTGCATTGCCATTAGGTTTTTTACCAACCACAGGAGGTGGCTTTTACTATGTAGGTCTAGGTCAATTAGCAGATGGTATTAATAATGGGACTGATAACAGCTCGACTAATCCTTTTAACACGATCACAAATGGAAATCAGGTTGCAAATTTTTTAACCGATGGTATTAACGGACTGGATCTTGGAACTAATATTACAAATATTCCACAAAGTACAATAACGAGATTTTCATTGAGCTCAAACGGAATTTCACTTTCTAGGATTGATGATAATATTCCGGATATTATCGTTTCTCAAACAGCTTTACCTTCTGGTGGGAGTGGTTTTGATAGACTTTTTTTTGTAGATAGTTCGGGATCAGTGGTCGGTAATGTTGTAACCATAAACTTCGCATCTTCTACTGAGCCAGCTTTAGGAAATTGGAATCCAGACTTCTATAATTTTAATTCTACAGGTAATTCTGGATATACACTTACAAATGGAACAAGATCTATTCATTTAAAAGCGATTGAAATTACAGCCTTTGGTATTGGTGATACAAATTACCAAGATGCAGTAGAGTTAAGATATGAGCCCCGTGGCTCTTCGGATCCATCTTTCATTGCTTTTAATGAACCTTCTTTAGGTGTCGCTTCACAGCTTAACGTTTTAACACAGCCAACAAGTCAAAATTGCGATGGGACTTTGCTAAGCGATATTACTGTTCAGCTTGAAGATGATAATGGTGCTGCCGTTCCGCAAGATAATATTGCAATTACGGCAAGCTTGTATTCTGGTCCAGGAGAGTTACTCGGAACACTAACTAAACTAACAAACACTATCGGTGTGGCAACCTTTGATGATTTATCTTTTTCAATAGGAACTGCACATAGAATTGAATTTAACTATGCTTCTTTAAATTCAGCAGTGTCTGATGTTATTGAGGCCGCAACAGGTTGTACGGATTTCGTTTGGAATGGTAATACTGATTCTCAATGGAATGTTGCGACAAACTGGACACCTAATGGTGTGCCTAATGGAAATAATAAAGTAACGATTCCTAATAGCCGACCAAATTACCCAATTTTAACAGCAGATGCAGGTGCAGGTGAGTTGGTGATGAGCTCAAATGCAACCATCAATGTTAACGGGTATCTATTTGCTATTAATGGTGATATGTTAACTGATGTTGGTGCAAAAATCGATGCAAGTTCGCCTAATTCAACTTTGCACATGTCTTCAAATACGCTACAAAATATACCAGCAGATTTATTAGAAACATCCGTTGCTAACTTTGTTGTAGAAAATGAAATAGGAGTGACCTTAAATTCAAAAATGGACATAACTGAAAGCTTATCTTCTTTAGAAGGAGCAATAACCACTGGAGGTTTTATAACGATGAAATGTTCATTTAGCTCACCATCATCAGCTGCAGTTATTAAGCAAGTTAAAGGAAGTATTTCAGGAAATATTACAACAGAACAGTGTTTCCCTGAAAAAAGGGCTTTCAGAATGTTGTCTCCATCTGTAACAACTTTAACAAGCATTCGCGAAAATTGGCAAGAAAACCCAACTGATTATCTCGATGCTTCGCCTAATGGTTTTGGAACACATATTACAGGTGTAGAGCCAGGGTCATCTTATGCTTCAGTGTCTCAAGATGGTAATAATGGTTTTGATTATAACCCGTCTGGTAATCCTTCTATTTTCATTTTTGATAATGCAACTCAATCTTGGGAAATACAGCCTAACACGACAACAAATTTAGTTGCTGGTCAGCCATACCGATTAATGATTAGAGGTGATAGAACAATTGATATCACAAGTAATGCAACACAATCAACCGATACGCGTTTAAGAGAAACTGGAGTCGTTGAAACAGGAGTACAAACCATCACTGGTCTTAATTCAACTTTTGAAGCTTTCAATTTTGTCGGAAATCCTTATCATGCACAAGTTGATTTAAATACTGTTTTAAATAACTCAACTAACGTTAATGCTGGAGTCGTTTATTTCTGGGATCCAACAATAAATACCCGTGGAGGTTATGTTACCGTTGACCTTCCTGACGGTATTAACTCAGTAGGGTCAGATGCTACAAATATATTACAAGTGAAACAAGCTGTTTTTGTTTTAACGAATAACCAAGGTATTGCACCATTTGTAGTTTTTGAAGAAACTGATAAAATTGAAAGTAACACTCAGTTAAGTGTTTTTTCTGAAGAAGGCGGAATCAATAGATCAAGCTATATCAATGTTCAATTATTTTCTGATGAAGCTTTAAATAATTCTGAAAAGCCTTATGATGGAATCAGAATAAATTTTAGCGATAAATTTTCTAACACGATTGAAGATGATTATGCTAAAATGGGGAACCTTGATGAAAATTTGACCAGACTTAATGACAACTATTACTTGGCAATTGAATACAGAGAAATGCCTGTTCATGAAGAAGTTTTAGATTTGTTTGTAAACAATTACAGAACTTTAGATTATAGTTTCGTTATCGAAAGCGAAGGTGATTTAGATAAAGATACTTATTTAGTTGATGAATACTTAGATGAAGAAATTGAAATAACTTCTTCATATTTTGCACACGCATTTTCTGTTAATCCTAATATTGCAGAAAGTATTGATGCAAGTCGTTTTAAATTAAAATTTAAAAATGTCACTTTAGGAACAGAAAACCCTGATAAAATTGATTTAAAAATCTATCCTAACCCAGTTGCTTCAAACAGCTTTGAAATACAAGGATTAAACCCTAGCACAGATACTGAAATTATTATTTATGATAATTTAGGAAGAGAAGTATTTAAACATACTGCTCAAAATCAATCTAAAGTTGAATTAAATAAAATTAAACTAGAGACAGGTATTTATTTTGTAAAAGTGATTGATATGGAATCATCTAGAAGCCAATCATTAAAATTAATTGTTGAATAATTACGTGTTACGATAATTGTTTTAGAATCAAAAATTTAGTTTTAAAAAAGTCCTTTCACCTCATCAAAGTGAAAGGATTTTTCTTTTGCAGTCAATTTATTTTATAATTTATAGAATTATCAAAATTGACCTTACCAAAACAGATGTTTTTTAGTCATTAATTTAGTAGATAGTAATTAGTAGTGAGAGGTGAGAAATTGAAATTGAATCTGAAGCTGATCATAGACGATGAGATACAAGATTTTAGACACTATACTCTAAATCCAACATCTATTATCTAGCATCTATTGTCTAACATCTGAAACCTAAAACCTTCTCAGTTTGAGTGCGCGTTGTTTAAGCGTGTATCGAGAACAAATGTCAGCAGTGTATAGTCGTTAGAGGTTGGAAATTCAAAATTTCTAAAGTGATTACACCATTATACGAATACACGATTACACGATCAACGAAAAACTAAAAACGAAAAACAAAAAACCTCGATTCAACCTTATATTTCTTATTTTTGCGTCAATCTTAATAAACCGATTTACTTCATCAATCCATTGAAATTATGAACGAAAAAATATGGCTTTCTTCGCCACACATGGGGACAAAAGAGCAAGAATACGTTAATGAAGCATTCGAAACCAATTGGATCGCCCCTCTCGGCCCACATGTCAATAATTTTGAGAAAGAACTTTCCAGTTATATAGATAAAAATAAACACACAGCTGCTTTAAGCTCAGGTACATCAGCAATTCATTTAGCCTTAATACTGGCTGGTGTTCAAAGAGATGATTTTGTTATTTGTCAATCCATGACGTTCTCAGCTTCTGCAAATCCGATTATCTATCAAGGAGCGCATCCTGTTTTTGTGGATAGCGAAAAGGAAACTTGGAATATTTGTCCTGTTCATTTAGAAAAAGCCATTAAAGGCACGATTGATAAACATGGCAAGAAACCTAAAGCGATTATTGGCGTTCATTTGTACGGAATGCCTTACAAAGTTGATGAGGTCAATGCGATTGCAAAAAAATACGATATTCCTGTTATTGAAGATGCAGCAGAAGCTTTAGGCAGTTTGTATAAAAATAAACATTGCGCAAGCTTAGGGAATTATGGAATTTTGTCTTTTAACGGAAATAAAATTATCACAACTTCAGGAGGTGGCGCTTTGGTGTGTCAAAATGAAGAAAAGAAACAAAAAGCAATTTTTCTATCAACTCAAGCTCGGGATGATGCGCCACATTACCAACACTCTGAACTTGGTTTTAATTACCGCTTATCAAATGTTGCTGCCGGAATTGGTCGCGGTCAATTAGAAGTGATTGAAGATAGAGTAGAAGCAAGACGTTCAAACTATGAGTTCTATCGAGAAGAATTTTCTAATCTTGATGGTTTTGAATTTTTAGAAGAACCAAAGAATCTTAAAAGTAACCGTTGGTTGTCAACAGTTCTAATTCATCCAGAAAAAACAGGTGTCACAAGAGAGGATATACGTTTAGCATTGTTAAAAGAAAATATAGAAACCCGTCCTTTATGGAAACCAATGCATTTGCAACCATTTTTTAAAGCAGCCGATTATTATGGTGATGATGTTGCCGAAACACTTTTTGAAAAAGGTTTGTGTCTGCCAAGTGGCTCTAACTTGTCTCAAAAAGATTTAGATAGAGTGAAGAGAGCAGTTCTTGAGGTTGTCAAGGAACGTTAGTAACAAGTATCAAGTAGTGAGTATTGAGTAACTGAGAACCGGTTAGTCGATTAAACGAAAAAACTAGATCTTAGACAATAGATGCAAGATATAGGAAATAAGAAACCGAACTTGAAGTCGAATCTGAAATTGAGTAGTAACTGTCAGTTCGAGTATTTTTTCGTAGTGATAACGGAGAAAACAATGTATCGAGAACAGAATTTTCCTCATAATGCTCTCTATACAACGCATTGAGAAAATTAAAGTCATTTAAAATGCCTTATTTTCTAACAATGCCCACTCGAACTGACAGCACTTGTTTTAAGTTATGAGATTCTGATCTGCGATCCCGAAACTTCAGGTCGGGGCAGAATGACGGATGTTTTGCGAAGCACAAAAACCGAATCACGGTAAACTGACAATCGAAAACCGACTACACGGATAGTCAAATAAACAAATACATGGAAAACTATAAACGATCAACTAACAACTGACAACAGAAAACCGACTACCGACTACCGACTACCGACTACCGACTACCGACTACCGACTACCGACTACCGACTACCGACTACCGACTACCCAAAACTGATTCGTCAAAAAATTGATTGTTTATTAAAAATAACTTAATTTCGCATATAACTAATCCTAACATCTATCCTGTGATCGAACTTCTTAAAAGCAGATTAAGACGTCAAACACCGCGTTGGTTAATTTTTATAATTGACCTTCATGTTGTTTTAATGACTTTTTTACCTGCTTACTTTTTGATTTTTAAGCTGCACTGGGAACCTTTTTCAACCAGTTTTATCAAGTTGATTTGTGCAACCCTCATTGTGTACGCTATTTTATTCGTAATCTTCAAAACTTACAGAGGGATTATTCGTCATACAGGCTTTAATGATATGCTTAGAGTTTTGTGGGTAGGACTTACAGCGCTTATATTGCTATCTATATATGTTTCACTTTTAGACTTTAATTCGTCTAAAATGATATACTCGATATTAGTGGTTCATTTTTTAATCAACAGTATGAGCCTGATTTTTTTAAGATTTGCTTACAAGTCAATTTATTTTCAATACATACAGGCAAAGTCAAGCCAAAAAAAAGTAATGATCTACGGTGCGGGCGAGTCAGGAATTATAACGTACAATGCCTTGTCAAATGAAAGAGGTCTAGCTAAAAACATCGTTGGGTTTATTGATGATAACCCAAAAGTACAGAAAAATAAAATCAACGGAAAGTCAGTTTATTCTCCAAGCATCATTGATTTAGAGTTTATTGAAAAGAATCATATAAAAGAAATTATTTTTTCAATTCAGAATATATCTTCTAAAAATTTAAATAATTTAGTTTCAAACTTTGAAAACTTCCCCGTTAATCTAAAAATAGTTCCTCCGCTCAGAAATTGGATAGATGGCGATTTAAAAGCACAACAAATTAAAGATATTCGTATTGAAGATTTATTAAGTCGAGATCCTATTCAATTAAAAAAAGAAAGCGTCTCTAAACAGTTAGAAGATCAGGTTGTCTTAGTCACAGGTGGAGCAGGGTCTATTGGTAGTGAGATAGTTAGCCAGATACTGAATTATCCATGCAAAAAGATTGTATTAGTTGACCAAGCCGAAACCCCAGTTTATGATATTCAGCAAACATGCTTAGCAAGGCGCAATGAGGATTTACCGGAAATCATATTTGTTGTAGCTGATGTAAGAGATCAAAAAAGAATGGAATCGCTATTTAAGAAACATAAGCCTGACGTGGTTTACCATGCAGCTGCCTACAAACATGTTCCTTTAATGGAGAGTAACCCTTATGAGGCATCAAGTACCAATATTTTAGGAACAATTAATATTATAGACTGCGCAATTGCTTTTAAAACTAAAAAATTTGTGATGGTCTCTACAGACAAAGCTGTTAATCCTACAAATGTGATGGGAGCTACTAAAAGGATAGCAGAATTATATGTGTCGAAAGTTTCAAAAAAACAAAATCAAACAAAATTTATAACAACGAGATTCGGAAATGTTCTAGGCAGTAATGGCTCTGTGATTCCTTTATTTAAAAAACAAATAATGAATGGAGGCCCTTTAACAGTCACGCATAAAGATGTTACACGCTATTTTATGACTATACCTGAAGCTTGTCAGCTTGTATTGGAAGCTGGAGCAATGGGTGAAGGAGGGGAGATTTATGTATTTGATATGGGAGAAAGCGTCAAAATTTATGACCTTGCCAAAAGAATGATTCAGCTCAGCGGATTGCAATATCCTAATGATATTGACATTAAGATCGTTGGTTTACGTCCTGGAGAAAAAGTTTATGAAGAATTATTGGCTGATGGTGAAAATACAATAGCAACACATCACGAAAAAATATTAATAGCAAAAGCAAGGGATAATAATATCAAAAACTTTGAAACCATTTTAGACAAACTAATTCAATTTGAAATTGAAGCAGATGAGGAAAGTATGAATATGGAGTTAGTTGACATCATAAAGAAATTAGCACCAGAATATATTTCTCAAAACTCAATTTACCAAAGTTTAGACCCAAAAAGAGCTGGATAAATTAATCTAAATTAAGTAATCCTTAACATTAACCCTTAAGAATCAATTAAATGTTAATTGGAATTTAGGTTTTGTGTGTAATTAATATATATATTTGTAAAATAATCAAAATGAAGATAATTATGAAAAAAGTTACATTTTTAGGCTTGGCGATGCTGCTAGGAGTTTCAATCGCACAAGCACAGACACCAATGTCTGAATCTGTTCAAGAAAAAAGCATGGACTATAACAAATGGTCTATCAATGCCAATGTTGGTTTATTAACAGCCTCTGGTCCATACATAAGTGGTCATTCAGACTACTTATCTGATCTTACCTATGGATTAGGTGTGCGTTACATGTTTAATGATAAAGTTGGTTTAATGGTAGATGGTGCTTTCGCAAAAGTTGAAAGCGACGAACATTCTGCTTTTGACTTTAGCACAAAATATTCACGCGTTGGTTTACAAGGTGTCGTTAATTTAGGCTCAGTTCTAAATTTCAATACTTTCACAAATCGTTTAGGTTTATTAGCTCATGCTGGTGCTGGAGCAACTTTTTTATCTTATGATGACGGCGCTTTAGCTGACAATGAGAAAGCAGTTCACTTAATACTTGGTTTTACACCACAGTTTAGAGTTAGCGATCGTGTTTCTCTATTTCTTGATGTTGCTATGCAAGGTAACTTAAAGCAAGATATAACTATGGATGGAATGCAATACACAAGAGGTTCTTCAACTCATGGATTTGACGGAATGGTAACAACGCTTTCTGCAGGTATCTCTGTTTACTTAGGTGGTAATCAATATCACGCTGATTGGGCGGCTGCTGGTAAAGCTAATGAATTAGACAACCGTGTCACAAATACAGAAAACAAATTAGACGAAATTGAAGATAAAATGGCTGATGATGACCGTGATGGCATCCCTAACTATTTAGACGAAGAGCCAAACACTATTAATGGTGTTGCTGTAGATGCTAAAGGTAGAGCAGTTGATACTGATGGTAACGGTATTCCTGATGAGATTGATAAATCTTTACAAAAGAAATATATCACTAAATCAGAATTTGAAAACAACTACCAAGGTGGTGATGTCAATAGTGTAAAAGCTATGGCTAATTCAGGATTAATTAGTGTATTCTTCAAATTTGATAGTACTCAACCAGAAGATCATTCTTATGCAGCAATCAATAAAATTGTATTGTACATGAAATCTAATGAAGGATCAACAGCTAAATTAACTGGCTATGCTGATCAAATTGGTAACAAAAACTACAATATGCAACTTTCTAAAAAAAGAGCTAAATACGTTTATGATGTATTAGTTGCTTCAGGAATTAGCGAAGATCGTTTGTCTTACGAAGGTGGAGGAATGGATTCTTCAGTAAATAAAGATTCTTCAAATGCTAGAAAATTAGTTAGAAGAGTTGTTTTTGAAATTAAGTAATTTACTTACATATTTTTAAATAAAGACACCTTTCGGAAACGGAAGGTGTTTTTTTTATCGTAGTTGTTAGTGTTTTATAGATTTTAGATAATAGAAGAAAGATATGAGAGATGAAAAATTCAAAATTTAGAATTCAAAATTTAAAATTGTTAAACCGATTCCACCATGACACGAATAAACGAAAAAGCAGACCTTAGACAATAGATGCAAGATGTAGGAAACAAGAAATCGAACTTGAAATTGAAAAGTAACTGTCAGTTCGAGTATTTTTTTGTAGTGATAACGGAGAAAACAATGTATCGAGAACAGAATTAGTTTTGAGTCAAATGATTATGGGTCGTGAGTCAAAGAGTAACTAGTAATTAGTAGGGAGAAGGTAATAGGTAGTAAGTGAGAGGTAGGTTTTAAGTCAACGAGTTTTTGAGTTAATGAGTTTTTGGGTCATTCAAAATTTATAATTCAGAATTTTAAATTTAAAGATTCGGCCTATTTTTTATGTTTTTTTGAAAACTAGAAAGCGCTGAGAAAGGCAGAGGGAGCAATCTGCGAGTGAAACGGTTCGCGTTGCGGGGCAAAGCATCTTTAGCTAGTTTTTAGAAACAGGAAAATAAGCCTAGTCCCGACCCTTCGGGGTGCTTCTTTTCGGCAATGGAAAAGAAGAGAGAATATCAATAGAAGTTCCTTTCATTTTGCCTTGACGCAAAACGAAACAAAAAGTCAAGAATAAGAAAAGGAAATTTTCACTTCACTATCGTTTTGTGAAACCGCTGCTCAAACTGCGCTACATGCTATTTTTTGCAAAAAATCAAAAAGCACTTCCGCTTGTTTGACAGGCTATTTCTGATATTATTCCATTATACAAATAATCGAATACACGAAAAACGAATCACGAATCACGAAACACGAAACACGAAACACGATTCACTAATCACGAAAAACAGATAAAAGAATTAGTCTTGGGTTTAATAGTAACTAGTAATTAGTAATGAGTAACTAAGAACGGAAAACTGACAACAGACAACCGACTACACGAATAGTCGAATAAACGATTACACGAAAAAACGAAAAACTATAAACAATAAACTGAAAACGGTAAACTGAAAACAGATAACCGAAAACTGACAACCGGAAACTGAAAACAGAATTAATCATGGGTCAAATAGTCTTGGGTCGTGAGTCTTGTGAGTCGAATAACGGATTCACAATTCACCAATCACTGAGAACAGGATAACCGAAAACTCATAAATTGTATCCCTTTCATTTTTTCCAATGATGAAAAAACGAAACAAAAAAATCTTAAATAATAATAGGAAATTTTTACTCCGCTAAAGCTCCATAAAACCGCTGCTCAAACTGCGCTACATGCTATTTTTTGCAAAAAATCAAAAAGCACTTCCACTTGTTTGACAGACTATTTCTTATATTATTCCATTATACTAATAATCGAATACACGAAAAACGAATCACGAATCACGAAAAACAGACAACCGACAACAGAAAACTGACAACCGAATCACAATTCACGAATCACGAAAAAACAGACAACCGACTACACGAATACTCGAATAAACGATTACACGAAAAACTAAAAACGATCAACTAAAAACGGTAAACTGAAAACAGATAACCGAGAAACCGACAACAAACAAACCTTGCTGTCTCATAAAAAAATCTTAATTTCGCTGATCAATCTAACATGAAAAAAGTGACGCATAGCAAAACCCAGCAATCATCGCTAGAGGATAAAGAATGGCTCTACGAAATCAATTCTGAAAAAGGTCTTTTAGATTTTAATTTTAAAGAAATTTGGCGTTATCGTGACTTGCTCATGCTTTTCGTTAAGCGTGATATCGTGACCGTTTATAAACAAACAATACTCGGACCACTTTGGTACTTGATTCAACCGTTGTTTACATCGGTTATTTTTACCTTAATTTTTAATAATGTCGCCAACGTCAGTACAGGTGTGGTGCCTAGCTTTTTATTTAACCTCGCTGGTATTACCGCCTGGAACTATTTTAAAGAATGCCTTAACGGCACATCTGGCACATTTACAAAAAACCAAAACATCTTCGGTAAAGTTTATTTTCCGCGAGTCATTATGCCAATGTCAATCACGGTTTCCAACCTCTTGAAGTTTTTTATACAACTCAGTATTTTCGTCGGATTCTATATTTATTATGTCGCTCAAGGCGCAAACGTATCACCAAATGCAAGTCTGATTCTTTTCCCGGTTTATATCTTAATGATGGCACTTTCAGGCTTAGGACTCGGGATGGTCATTTCAGCATTTACCACCAAGTACCGCGACTTAACAAAGCTACTCACTTTTGCAGTTCAGTTGCTCATGTATCTCTCAGCAGTACCTTTTCCTATGCAAAAAGTACGTGACGATTTACCAGAATATTACTGGGCTTTTAAATACAACCCAATTGCACAAATTATTGAAGGATTTAGATATATGACACTCGATACAGGACTCTTTTCATGGCTTGGCTTTGCCTATGCCTTAAGCTTTTCTGTACTCGTTTTCCTTGTCGGACTCGTTATTTTTAACAGAACCGAGAAGAATTTTATTGATACTGTTTAGTGGTGAGTGGTGACTAGTGAATGGTGAGTAGTCGAGTCACGAATCACAAATCACTGATAAACAAATTTGTTGGATATGGATCATAAAGATTTAGATGTTTGGAAAGAGTCTATGAAGTTAACATCACTGGCTTATAATTTGGCAAACGAAATGCCAGATAGTGAACGTTATGTTTTAAAATCTCAGTTTTTGAGATCAGCTATTTCAGTTCCATCTAATATTTCAGAAGGCGCAGGGAGAGAATCGGATAAAGAGCTTTTAAGGTTTTTAAGTATAAGTTTAGGTTCTTTAGCTGAATTAGAAACTCAATATTTGATTGCTATTGATCAAAAATACATTCAGAAATCTATTACATTTGAAAAACAAATTACGAATACTAGAAAGTTAATATTTGGTTTTAGAAATTACATAAGAAGAAAAAATGACTAGTGGTGGATAGTGAATGGTGAGTAGTGACTGGTGAATAGTGAGTAGTCGAGTCACGAATCACAAATCACAGACAACGAATCACGAATCACGAGTTATGGTGAGTGGTGAATAGTAAAAACATGAATCACAAATCACGAATTATAGTGAGTAGTCGAATCACGAAATCACAGACAACGGAATCACAGACAACAAATCACGAAAAAACAAATCACTGACATGAACACCATCCTAACCGCCAGAAACATCTCAAAACAATACCGCCTTGGTTTGGTGGGTACTGGTACATTGAGTCATGATCTTAACAGGTTTTTGCACCGCATACGCGGGAAAGAAGATCCGTATTTGAAAATTGGTGCTGAAAACGACAGAGCTTCAAAAGCGAAAGAAGATTATGTATGGGCGCTGCGCGACATTAATTTTGATGTGAAAGAAGGCGAAGTTTTAGGCATTATTGGCAAAAATGGCGCTGGGAAATCAACCTTATTAAAAATATTATCACGGGTAACCATGCCCACCACAGGCAGCATCAAAACCAAAGGCCGTATTGCCTCTTTACTGGAAGTTGGTACAGGCTTTCACCCAGAGCTGACTGGCCGTGAAAATATTTATCTGAACGGTGCAATTTTGGGCATGACCAAATCAGAAATACAAGAAAAAGAAGAAGAAATTATCGATTTCTCTGGCTGTGCCATGTATATTGACACGCCAGTAAAGCGCTACTCATCAGGGATGCGCGTGCGACTCGCCTTTGCGGTGGCGGCACACCTTGAGCCAGATATTTTGGTGGTTGATGAAGTTTTGGCCGTTGGCGATGCCGAGTTTCAGAAAAAAGCCATTGGCAAAATGAAAGACATTTCAGGCACAGGCGGACGTACGGTTTTGTTTGTGAGCCACAATATGGCAGCAGTAAAGAGTTTATGCACCAGAGGCGTTGTACTCGAAAACGGAACTTCCGTTTTTGAAGGTTCAGCTGAAGAAAGTGTGGATTATTATTTGAAAATGGGAAATAAAAAAGGAGCAGAATATTTACGTTATTTTACTCCTGATGAATGTGAAAGTTTTAATTTTAGATTATATTCTTTTGGAGTAAAAGCCGCAAATAAAGAATTTGGTAGTACTATATTACGAAGTGATAAAATTGAATTTCACATTGAATTTGATAATTATTATCAAGAAAAACTCTTATTTGGTCTTAGGTTTAAAGATGAAAAAGGAGAGATTATTTTTGTAACTACTGATAGTGAATTTATTAGTTTTAAAAAAACTAAAACTAAATTAAAGTTAGAGATACCAAACTTCTTTTTTAATCAAGGAGTTTTCTTTGTTGATATTCAGGCAAATGATGGTAGAAATCTACTCATGCGATTTAGTGATGTGTTAAACTTTTCAGTAGTGCAAGAAACTGTGAAAGAAGGTTATTGGCAAGGTAAAACTCCAGGTCCTCTAAAACCAAATTTTAAATGGATTTAATATGATTTTTAAAAGAAAGGTTCAAAAATCTAAAGTTTTCTGTGTAGGTTTAAATAAAACAGGAACTACTTCTTTAGAAAAAGAAATGATGGATTTTGGGTACTCTGTTGGAAATCAGATGGATGGGACTAGACTGACAAATGATTGGAAAAAAAGAGAGTTTTCACGAATAATAAAATTAGCAAAGACTGCTGATTTTTTTCAAGATGCTCCTTTTAGCTATCCTTTCACTTATGTCATAATGGATCACTTTTTTCCTAAATCTAAATTTATACTTACAATACGAGACAACTCTGAACAGTGGACAGATTCATTAACGAAATTTCATTCAAAATTATGGGGAGATGGTAAAAACCCTCTATCTAAAGAGGAGTTATTGAATGCTCCAGGTATTTATCCAGGTTTTAGATACGATGTTATTAAGTCTTTATTTGATGTAACCGATGATGACTTATACAACAAAAGAGTTTTAAGAAATTATTATAATCAGCACAACAATAATGTTAAAGAATACTTTCGTCACAGGCCAAATGATTTATTAATTCTTAATATTTCTAAACCAACTGCATATATTGAATTATGTGATTTCTTAAATGAAAAACCAAGAAAAACTACTTTCAGTTGGGAGAACAAAACAGCTGATATAAAGAAATAATTTTATCAATTATGATCAACGTCACTAAAACATTTTTTCCGCCCATCGAAGAATACCAAGCACAAATACAGCGTATTTGGAAAAATGAATGGTTGACGAATAATGGTGAGCTTTATAAAGAGCTGTCTCAAAACTTAGTTGATTATTTAGGCGTTAATAAAATTATCCCGATGACAAATGGCACGCTGCCGATGCAAATCGCTTTAAAGGCTTTTGCAGAAGGAGGCGAAGTCATCACAACGCCATTCAGTTATGTGGCAACCACTTCCAGTATTGTTTGGGAAAAATGCACCCCGGTTTTTGTAGATATCCATCCCGAATATCTAAGTATAGACGAAAGCAAAATAGAAGCTGCAATAACGGACAAAACAACTGCTATTTTAGCAACTCATGTTTTTGGAAATCCTTGTCATATAGAAGAAATCGAGCGTATCGCTCATCAATATAACTTAAAGGTGATTTATGATGCAGCGCATTGTTTTGCTGTAAAATACCAAGGACAATCTATTTTTAATTATGGCGATGTGAGTACTTGTAGTTTTCATGCCACCAAGCTTTTCCATACAGGCGAAGGCGGAGCTGCTTTTGTACAAGATGAGAAAACTTATCATGAGATTTTTTACAGACACAACTTTGGTCATAATGGCCCTTTAGAATATCATGGTTTGGGCATCAATGCAAAAATGAGCGAATTGCAAGCCGCGATGGGCTTAAGCGTTTTACCTTATATGGATAAGATTATCCAGGAGCGAAAAAAAGTTTGTGATTATTACGATGCATATCTTGATTTTTCAAAACTATCTAAACTCAAGATACGCCCAGGAACTGATTGGAATTACAGCTATTATCCTGTTGTTTTCAAAACAGAAGAAGATTTATTAAAAGCGGAAGCTAAACTAAAACAACACAATATTTATCCACGACGTTATTTTTATCCAAGCTTAGAAAGCTTACCTTATATCAATACAAACACATGTGACGTTGCAGCAAGTATTTCGCAACGGGTTTTGTGTTTGCCTTTATATGTTGGATTAGACACATTAGACTTAGAACTTATAATAAAATCAATATGTTAATTGTTGGAGCTAAAGGTTTTGCAAAAGAGGTTTTACAAAGTTTAAACTCATCAGAGCTTGAACAGCTAGCTTTTTATGATGATGTAACTAAAAATGCTCCTGAGTTATTATATGGTAAATATCCAATATTAAAAACAAAGACTGAGGCACAAGATTTCTTTACATCAAGTTCAAATAAATTTACACTTGGTATAGGAAATAGTAAAATAAGGTATAAGCTTTACAAACAGTTTAAAGACTTAGGAGGAGTTTTACAAAGTACGGTAAGTTCTGAGACTAATATCGGAAAATACAGTACAATAAAAGAAGGTTGTAATATTTTGTCTGGTGTTCATATTTCTAATGATGTTTTAATAGGAAAGGGTTCATTGATTTATTACAATGTGATCATCACTCATGATGTTAAAATAGGAGATTTTGTAGAGTTATCACCAGCTTGTAAACTATTAGGTCGTGTAAATATAGGTGATTATGTACAGATAGGAAGCGGAGCTATCATTTTACCAAATTTAAGTATAGGAGTAGGGGCAGTAGTCGGAGCAGGTGCAGTTGTTACAAAAGATGTTCCTTCAAATTCAGTAGTCGTAGGGAATCCAGCTAAAAGAATTAAATAATGAAAATACTACATATCTGTAATGATGAAAAATTTATCAATGCAGCCAATAATACTTTTGAAAAGATATATCCACAGGATAATTTATTTTTAATTCTACATCCAAACGATAAAAAGTTAACACACGTTAAACTTAAAGAAAATACTAAAACATTTTTACCTGAAACAATAGAAGATTTTTCTGAAACCATAAGTAAAGCCGATGTAGTTTTTTTTCATAGTTATATTCCTATAATGAAAGTAGTATTTCGTTATATCTCTAGAACTTCAAAATTAATATGGTTTTGTTTTGGTATGGAGGTTTATAATGATCCGAAACTATATTCAAGAAAAAAGTTGTTAGATAAAAGAACTCTATCACTCTTTCCACCACAGAAAAGACCTTTTAAAAAAGAACTTAAAGATTCTTTAAGACCTTATGTAAGAAATTTTAAAAGAGACTTGCCTTTAAGCAGGATAGAAAAGAAACTTCTGAATCTCAGGAAAATGGATTATATCGCTGCCGTTTATCAAGAAGAATTTGATTTCGTTAAATCAAGGCTTAAATCTGATGCAGAGTGGTTGAGATTTTGCTATTTTTCATTAGAATATATGGTTGACTTAAATGATCAAGTAATTAATAATAAGAAACAGCATTATTTTATTGGAAATTCAGGTCATATCTCTAATAATCATATTGATGTTTTTGCAAGTATCAATTCATTGGCTAATATCAAAAGTTCAGTAATTGTTCCTTTAGGTTATGGTAACAAGCAATATATTGATATGGTAACAAAAGAGGGTTTTGAAACATTTGATGAAAATTTTAAACCGATACTGAGTTTTCTTCCTTTAAAAAAATACAATGAGTATTTACAAACTACTAAAATTGCTATATTTAATGCACGTCGTCAGCAAGGTGTAGGAACAATTATTCCTGTGATTTGGCATGGTGCAAAAGTTTTTTTGAGCAAGCGCAATACATTTTATCATTATTTAAAGCGCATTGGTATTCTTGTTTATTGTTATGAGACCGAATTGAATAAAGAAAACTTGAAGGATGGTTTAAGCATTGCTGAAATTGAACATAATAGGGAAATACTTTACCAAGAACTTAATGAAAAACATTTATTAAAAGAATTAAAAGAACAGTTAGATTTCATATTGGAAAATCAACAAATTCATCCCGAATAACTCGGGACTAACGAAAAAAAATAGACATCAGACACTAGAAGTTGGACAGCCGAAAACGAATCACCATTCACCAATCACAGATAACTGAGAACCGAAAACTGAGAACCGAAAACTGAGAACCGAATCACGACTCACTAGTCACTAATCACTAATCACTAATCACGAAAAATCGAATCAACGAATAACCGATTATACAATTCATGAGATTCTGATCCCGGTCCCGAAACTTCGGGACGGGGCAGAATGACAGATGTCAGAGAACAGAAAACTGAGAACTGACTTTATTCTGTTCTTTTTATTTTAGCTGGATATTGTCGGGTATCAAAAACATCATTTATCTCAATTTTACTCTCAACAATATTAATCCAGTAGATTATTTTATAGTTTTTGTAAACTAAAAATCTAAATTCTTGTTTTCGATCTTTGAGTAATTCCTCGATTTGTCCAATTTCGGGTTGTTGCTCAAGCTTTAGTGCCTCATTATAAATTCCGTCTGTCAGCTTCTTGGCGACCCGATAACTTACTTTTTTATCGTAGTAATCAAATATTTTTTTAAGTTCCCTTTCGGAGAATTCAGTCCAATAAACTTCTAACCCCATTTTTCCATTTTGGCTTTTAAGTCACTTGCTTTGGTTAGTCTTCCATTTTTAGAGTCTTCCATTGATTTATCAATACGTTCGTTAAACTCTTTAATAGTCATAGACTCAAATTCTTCTTTTTCAGAAGTTTTGTTTTCTATCCGTAAAATTTTTTCAAGACGGTTTATCACATCTTCACTTTCAACTTTTAGAAATTTTTGAATAAATTCTATTTTTCTAGTTTGAATATCCATTTTTTACGATTTTTATCAAATATACGAATTAAACATTTTGATATTTTCTTAGTATCAGAATTTTTCAGCTTTTTGCCATCTGAAAGCGAGACTTTAGATAACCGATAACAGAATTATTCTTGAATCTAATAACCATGAGTCAATGAGTGACAAGTAGTGAGAGACTAGAGGTGAGTTTTTGAGTCGTGAGTCTAATAGTCTTGGGTCAAAAAGTAACTAGTGATGAGTAACCAGTGACGAGGAGAAAGTAATCGACTACACGAAAAACAGAATTAGTCATGGGTCAAAGGGGCGAGGGTTGAAGAGAGGTGAGAGCATCCTAATTCAAAATTTTGAATTTTAAATTCTAAATTAAAAAAGCCTAAAGCTATTTGACTAGTCATCATTACACGAATAAACGATTTCACGGATAACCGATAACTGAGAACCGAATCACGATTCACAGATCACTAATCACGAAAAATCGAATCACGGCAAACTGATAACCGAATCATTAGTCATCTTTTGGAGTTATTTTTATTCTGGCTTTATTTTCACAATTTTATTATCTTTCATAATGACTAACTCACTATTTTTTTCTTTTTTAAATTCGATAAGCTTTTCGTAAACTTTTTCAAGTCCAGTAACAATCTTATCTTTCAATTCAATTTGTTTATCTTTTTTTGTCATAATATTCTTTTAAATGTGAAAATTTATTCTTGTTAAGAATATCAAGTTCTTCTGTAATTATTTTTTGAGCTATTAATTCGTGTTTTCCGTAAGAATTATCGAATATCAGAACATTATCAATTATAGGTAAATAAATATCGAATAAATTATATATTCCCTTTAAATATCTTCTTTCAATGACATCTTCTGGTATATGATGCCCACCTTCTTTTACTCTTATTTTTACACGTTCTTTTGCTAATTCAATATTATCTAACCAAAAAAACAATAAAGTAACCGTATATCCTTGTTCTTTTGCTTTTGATATTTTGTTTTTATAACTTCTCGTTGATAATGTAGTTTCAAAAGCAAAGCTTTCATTTTCTTTTAAAAGCTCATTAATTCGATTAATCATTATTCTACCAGACTCAAATGAGACCGTTTCAGGCTGAAAAGGTGAAAGACCTTTGGCGATTTCTCAGCATTAACAAACTCCTTACATTCAATAATTTCAGGTAAAATGGTATAGGAGGCGGTTGTTTTTCCTGCTCCGTTACATCCTGCTATAATGTAAAGATTTTTATCTTCCATCTTACAAACTTAATCTTTAAAAACTAAAATTTAATGAGAAAGCTATAATAATTTTATGTGATATAAAAGCCTAATCAGTAATTAGAGGTGAGAGTTGAGGAATTCAAAATTAAAAAAGCCTAAAGCTTAAAGCCTGCTGCCTAAAATCTGATATCTTTATAAATCGTGAGATTCTGAATAAATATCTCCTATCGTGGATATTTTCCAGAATGACAAACCATGATTCACTGTCATGCTGAACAAATGCAGCCATAGGCGAAGTGCGATTCAGTATCTCATTTCCATATCTGTCATTCTGAAGACACGAGTACGGGAGTGTCATTCAGAATCTCATCAATTGAAGTTCCTTTCATTTTGCCTTGACGCAAAACGAAACAAAAAGTCAAGACTAATTTCAGGAAATTTTTGCTTCGTTGCTCAACGCAAAACCCCTGATGTCTTTTTTGCTTCATACTTATCACTATCGTGATGAACTTCCGCGAAAGCCCCAGGTATTTCTTTAAATTAGTCAGTTACTTTCATAATTCATCTCCGTTGAGCTATTATATATTTCTTGTAAGGATAAGAGTCATTCAAAATTCATAATTGAAGAGAACGGCCTACTTTTCATGTTTATTCAAAAACAATAAATCCCGAAGTTTCCTTTAGGTTTGCAATACATAAATTTACTTATCTTAAAAAGGATGATAATGATAATGAAAATTTCTTTTTTTACTTCTTTTTTTCTTTGTTGATAAGTCTAGATTTGTTGATAAACAAAAAAAGAACGGGGTGAACTTTCGAAGTCTCTAGGCTAATGGCCTTAGTCCCGTATTAGTCCCCGTTCTTTATTAACCCGGTTGCAAGGACCAAATAGAATTTTAGCAATTTACCTA
>NZ_FNQF01000003.1 GCF_900107595.1 Psychroflexus halocasei
CTTTTAAATATCTTAAATAGACTCTACAACTATTTATTCAAATCTCTCCAAATAAAAACTCAAAATTAACTTCTAGTCTTAATGCTTCATTATACATCTAAATACTATCTCTAGCACTTAAAATTGTCAATTCAATATGTCAATGAACTTCTTTAAAAAATTCTTGCCAAACCCTCAACATCCCTGCTGATAAGTTCTGTTATTTTGCGGATGCAAATGTAAAACTAATTTTTACTTTGACAAAATGTTTTTGAGAAAAATTTTTTATTTTTTTGAACCTCTTTAAAACTCAAACCAACAAAAGATCTTATCCCCCTAAAACCCTTCTCTAACACCCAACTCTCAATGATCATGCAATGCGTTATTGCGGGTGCAAAACTACAACCTTTTTTCATCTTAACAATGAACTTTTTAAAAGAAATTTGAAATAAATTTTAATCAATAGAAAACCAAGGGGTTAGAAATGGAAATTTATTTAAAAAAATTAATATCAAATTTCGCTTCTTATGAAATACCAACATTTCTAAATCTTAGTATAATTTTTTAGTACTAATTGCTTACATGTTTTCATTTTTAGTAATTTAGTAATCTATGGATACAGGTTTAATTTTTATGTCTATTATATATGTACTTGCTGGCGCCATGCATTTTATCAAACCTAGAATGTATATCGCAATTATTCCTGACTTTCTTCCTCAGAAATCAAAGTTGAATTTGTTAGCAGGTTTGATTGAAATCATTTTAGCTATTGGTTTGCTGTTTAGTCAAACTAGATCTATATCAGCGACAGGCATCATATTGATGCTTTTCATCTTCTTAATTGTTCATTTTAATATGTTGAGAAACAAGAAGACGTCAAGAGGTATTCCGCAATGGATATTAATATTAAGAATCCCTCTTCAATTCTTCTTGATTTGGTGGGCTTACATTTATATATAATTATGATAAAAGAATTTACAGAAAGAGAAATTGACAGGATAATAGAAATGGCGTGGGAAGATCGCACGCCATTTGAAGCTATTCACTTTCAATTTGGTATTGATGAAAATGATGTTATTAAATTGATGCGCAAACACATGAAAGCTTCAAGCTTTAAAATGTGGCGCAAACGCGTTCAAGGAAGAAGCGCTAAACATCAAAAATTAAGATTAGATGATGTGAGTAGATTTAAGTCTTCTAGACAAAAGCATATCACTCACAACAAAATCTCTAAATCTAAAAAGATTATCCATAAATATCATTAAGGATCGTTGCTAATCGAAGACCTCCTTTTTTAAGTTGCATTCTGACGACATCAAACCAGTCATACATATATCTGTAACTTAAATTAGTGTTTTCTTCAGTCTCGCCATAAATCTTTTTAGTTAAGCCTCTTGTGCTTTCAACCCAATCTACAACTTCACCTGACTTAACAAATTTTGTTTGAGCTTTTGACAATACTGGAAGGTTATCTGTTAACTCCGTGTAGCTCATTTTGTAACTTTCAATCATTTGAGTATCCCAAACACGGTGAATGTTTGATTCTTTATAAAACCATTTAACTTTGAAATCATTTCCTCCACGATCCTCTTTCAATCCAAAATGCAAAGGTTGGTGCATATCTCCTATTAAATGAACCAACATTTTAAGATGAAAGATTTTATCTTTTTCTGAAGCAGACTTATCTTTTAATATGGATACACATTTATTGATACCAATAACAATATCACCTTGTTCATTTTTTTCAGACTCATTATATGTTTTGTCAAAATCAACATTCGCATAATGCCAAGCCTTAAATTCATCATACTTTAAATCACTTTTAATTTCATCGGCATAAGTTGAAATCATGGCTAAACCATCACCTTTGAGCAAACGATTGATTTTTCTTTTAGCTTTTTTAGATAAATTTTGTTCGGCCACTTCACCTATAACTCTGTGACCATTTTGCCCCCAATCTTCACTAGCTTTGATATTTGTGAATTGAACTAAAAACATCAATAGTAATAAGTGCTTCATCTTTTAAATTATTTTTTTTTTCAAATATATAATGACGATGGAGACTTTAATTATATTTTTACATAATAAAATCTAAAAAAATGAAACACTTTTTACTTATACTTTTTCTTTGCCTCATAACTAAAATTTCTGCACAAACTGATACACTAAAAATTAATCAATTTATTGAAGGGACTTTTGTGAAGATCGATAGTAATGCTCCTCTAGCGATTTTAATACAAGGCTCTGGACCTACTGATCGTAATGGAAACGGATCTGGATTAAAAAGTGATCATAGTAAAATGCTTTATGAAGCACTTAACAATAAAGGAATAAACACATTTACATACGATAAGCGAACTGTGAAAATGTTGCGAGATCAAAACCTAAATGATACAATTTTATTTGATGATTTTGTTAATGATCAAATAGAAATTATTCAACATTTTAAAGATAAAGGCTACACTAACATTCATCTTATTGGTCACAGTCAAGGCTCTTTAGTTGCAATATTGGCGGCTCAAAAAGAGATAGTCGCTTCAATAATATCACTTTCAGGCACTTCAAGAACTGCCGATGAAATTATCATTGAACAAATAGAAAAACAAATGCCACAATTGTTAGATCAAGTCAAAGACAATTTTAAAAGGCTTCAAAACAATTCTAAATTAGTTGGCATGGATAACCCGATAATCTTATCTATTTTTGCAAAACAGAATCAAAAATTCATTGTTAATTATATGAAATATGATCCTTCTTTAGAAATAGAAAAACTAAATGATTTACCAATTTTGGTCGTTAATGGCGATAGAGATCTTCAAGTTCCTGTTTCTGATGCAGAAGATCTGCATAAATCTGCAAAAAACTCTGAGTTACTGATTATTGAGGATATGAATCATGTTTTAAAAATAGTTAGCGGGCAACAAGTCAATATGAAATCATATAATGATCCTGAGCATCCTGTTTCACAAAAGCTTATTGATGACATCGAAAAATTCATCAAACTACATGCTAATTCCAATTAATTTTAGTAGTGTTGAATTTTCATTTTATTTTTTAAATTTTAGATACAAGTTATGGATAACCCTTCTACTTATTTTAACAATGACGCGATTGTTTTAGGTATTTTAATGCTCAGCATTGGGCTTATTTTTTATACATCTTCAAAGAAAACAGGTTTCTGGGCTAAGTTTTACAAGTTTGTCCCTGCTCTATTAATGTGTTATTTGATTCCAGCTATTTTTAATTCTTTAGGAATTATTGATGACTCTACATCAAGTTTATACCATGTCGCGAGTCGTTATTTCCTACCAGCTTCACTTGTTTTAATGACAATTAGTATTGACTTAAAAGCAATAAAAAATCTAGGATTTAAAGCATTGATTATGTTCTTCACAGGAACGGTGGGTATTGTTATTGGAGGTCCATTAGCGATTTTGATCATCTCAACTTTCTCTCCTGAAACAGTTGGCGGACAAGGCTTTGATGCTGTTTGGAGAGGGCTTTCAACCTTAGCGGGAAGCTGGATTGGCGGCGGTGCTAACCAAGCCGCGATGCTTGAAATTTTCAAATATAATCCAGAGAAATATGGCGGAATGGTACTCGTTGACATTGTTGTTGCCAATTTATGGATGGCAATTATTCTTTTAGGAATCGGGCGTAAAAATGCAATTGACAAATGGTTAAAGTCAGATACAACTGCTATTGAAAATTTGAAAGAACGCGTCACAAACTACACAAAAAGTGTTTCACGCAAACCAAATCTAACAGACTATATGGTTATGCTTGGTATTGCATTTACAGCTGTTGGGATTGCACATTGGGGTGCAGATGGAATTTCATCATATTTGACAACAAATTTCGATGTATTTAATGACAAGACGTCTTCTTTATCTTCATTTACTTCTAAATTCTTTTGGATGATTACAATAGCCACAACTATTGGAGTGGCTTTATCTTTTACAAAAGCGAAAAAATATGAAGGTGCTGGCGCAAGTACTTTAGGTAGCGTTTTTATCTACTTCTTGGTAGCCACTATCGGTATGAAAATGGATTTAAGCATGGTTTTTGAAAATCCAGGCTTAATCCTGATTGGTTTAGTTTGGATGGCTATACATGCTGGGTTACTCATATTGGTTGCAAAACTCATTAAAGCGCCTTACTTCTTTTTGGCTGTTGGTAGTCAAGCAAACGTGGGCGGTGCTGCTTCTGCTCCAGTTGTAGCAAGTGCATTTCACCCTTCACTAGCAAGTGTTGGCGTATTACTTGCTGTATTTGGTTATGTTGTTGGTACTTACGCTGCTTTATTAACGACTTTTTTAATGGAAGGTGCTTCAAATTTATAACACATTTAATTACTCATGAAAAAAATATTATTTAGTTTACTTACTTTATCTTTCATCATTTCTTGCCAATCCTCTAAGGAATCAAATTTGAATGTCACAGGTTATGTTGATGGTCTCAAAAAAGGGAAATTGTTTTTAGAAAAATACGCTGATTCAAGTTTTCAAAGCTTAGACTCTCTGATGATAAGTGGAGATGCTCATTTTAGCTTTGAAGCTCACATTGATGAACCACAAATTATGTTTTTAAGGTTAGACGATAACAGTGGTGATGAAAATCAAGAGATCATCAAGTTTTTTGCTGAAACTGGTGATTATGACATTCAGACTAAAATGAAGAACTTCTCAAATAAAGTAAAAATTGAGACAGCCTCTAAAAATCACTCAAAATATGAAGAATACAACGAGATGATTAATAAATTTAATAATAAAAATCTTGATCTAATTGCAGCTGGGTTAAAGTTAGATGAAACTAACGAAAATGACATTAAACAAATTGATAGCTTGACCAAGCAATTCAACTCTCTTCTTAAAAGAAAATACCTTTATACAGTCAATTTTGCTGTCAATAATAAAGATTTAGAAGTTGCACCTTATGTTACTGTCGCAGAAATCTATGATGCCAATGTCAAGTATCTTGATACCATTTATAAAACATTAAATCGTAAGGTTAAGAAGTCATTATACGGGAAAGAGCTGAAGGGTTTAATTGAACTTCGCAAGGAATAAATTTCACTTAAAATAAGACTTATTTAAACCATTTAGATGTGACATCTAAATGGTTTTTTAATTTATCAATTTAAATATAAAAAAGTATGATTTCTTTTCTAAGCATTTAGAACAAAGCTTATCTTCAATTTTATTATCTATAATTCAAAAAAATCATTAATAATTAAGCAAACACAAATTTTAAAATAAGTTTAATAAGTCAAATTATTTTCAAAACAAAAACGATCTCATCATGAGATCGTTTTCTGAAAAATACTTATCGATATTAAGATTTGTCTTATTTACTTTTAAAGTTCTCAACACCTTTTTTTAACCATTCAAGATACTTGTCAGAGTTTGATTCATATCCTGAAGGTGAATTTAAGAGCTCAAGCTCAGGTGACAATAACACATAAAAAGGTTGAGAGTTGTTCTTAAAATTTAAGGTCTGAAATGTCGCCCACTTGTCGCCAACAGTTCTAATATGTTTAACTGTTCCATTATCACGTTCTATTGTAAATTTTTCATCTTCAGAAAGCTCTTTTCTTTCGTCAATATAAAGAGATATGAGAACGTAATCATCTTTAATGGTTTGGTAAACCTCAGGTATACTCCAAACCTGTTCTTCCATTTTTCGGCAGTTAACACATGCCCAACCGGTAAAGTCAAGTAATATTGGCTTATTTTGCTCTTTTGCAAAGGCAACACCTTTTTCAAATTCATGATAAGCTGTGAGACCTAATGGTCCGTTTCCTTCGTTTGCATCTGATGGATAAAGACTGTAAAATAATGGAGGTGGGAAACCACTCAATAATTTTAAGTTTGCATATGAAGTATTTGTTAAACCTGGTAATAAATAAACTGTAAATGCTAAACAAACTGTAGCAATCATTAATCTTCCTTTAGATAAAGGTTGTTTTGGTCCATCGTGTGGAAATCTAATTTTACCAAATAAATATAAGGTAAGTAAAAGTCCAACGACAACCCATATTCCAATGAAAACTTCACGTTTAAGAAAGCCCCAGTTTTCAACTAAGTCAGCGTTTGATAAAAATTTGAAAGCTAAACCAACTTCTAAAAATCCAAGAACAACTTTTACTGTATTTAACCATCCACCACTTTTTGGTAATGAGTTTAACCAGTTTGGGAATAAAGCGAATAAAGCAAATGGTAAAGCTAATGCCAAACCAAAACCTGCCATACCAAAACTTAATAACATTGCGCCTCCACTTGCTGACAGCGAACCTCCTAACAATGATCCTAAAATTGGACCTGTACATGAGAAAGAAACAATAGCTAAAGTTAATGCCATAAAAAAGATGCCAATAACACCACCAACTGATGTTGCTTTTTGGTCTAATTTATCACTCCAAGAATTGGGTAAAGTGATTTCATAATATCCGAAAAATGAGAAAGCAAAAACCATAAAAATCACAAAGAAGATGATATTTAAAGTTGTATTTGTCGAAATATTATTGAGAATCTCAGGATTAACTGAGTCAAGTAAATGGAAAGGTAAGCTTAATAAAACGTAAATTGCAAAAATGAATACGCCATAAAGGATTGCATTCATCATACCTAAGCGTTTATTAGTCGCGCTTTTTGTGAAAAATGAAACTGTTAAAGGAATCATTGGGAAAACGCAGGGTGTTAATAATGCGATAAAACCACCTATAAAACCTAAAAAGAAGACTGTCCAAATACTTGATTCTTCTTCACTTCTTTCTAAATCTTTAGAAAAAGATTTAGTGTTTTTTATATCAACTTTTAATTGATTTTGAAGCTCTGAATCTGCTTCAGTAATCTCAACTTTTTCGTTATCAACAAGAGTTAAAGCACCATCGACAACTTCATAAGTATAGTACTTTTGATCTTGTGGTAAACATTTTTCATCGTCACAAACAGAAAATAAAATTTCTAAATTAAGTTTTTCACTCGCGTCTACAACTTTGATTTTCTGTTCAAAAGTGACAGATTCTAAGAAGTATTTTAAGTCTGTTCTGAAAATTTCATCATAAGCTTCTATCCCTTCTGGCTCAATGGTTTCACCTATTATTTCATAAGCTTCACTTCCTTCAAAAGAAAAATTCAATTCAGTTGGCTCTGGCCCTAATTCGTCTTCTTTCAGTAACCGCTGGGAAGGCAAATGCCAGCCGTCAACCAACTTCGCAGTGACTTTAACGATGTAAACATCTTCTGAATCTTGCTCAACCTCAGTTGAAAAACTAATCGGGTCTACTTCATCACTAGGATCATAACCAAATTGTGCGTTTGCACTAAACATAACACCTAAAAAGGTTAACAAAAACATTCGCCTTAAGGCTTTACTAAAACTACTTTTATGCATTTTTGATCTTTATTTAACACTTTATAATTTTCATCTATTTGATGCCCGACAACCCAAATAATATTAGTTTTATCAGTCAATACCCATTGTTGTTTCCTATCTAAAACAGGAACTTTTTTATCCTTTAAATAATCCCAAACTCTCTTTCGAGATGTCATTCCTAAAGGAGAAAATTTGTCATTACTTTTAACCTTTCTTAGAAAAAGTGGAAAATTAAGTTTTTTAGGATTAATATGCGCCTGATTTTTATAGTTATTTAACTCAAAATCAGTTTTATTTAATGTAATTTGATATCCATCAATACAAACTTTATCTGTGATAGAATTAATTTCGATAACCTCATCAGCTTTTAGCTTATCTTGAAGTTTTTCACAAATCAAAAATTCTCTATCTTTCATCAAAATATGTGTGTGACTTTTCTTGAATTTCCCTGTTTCTGCAGTAAGTAAATCGACTATATTATCCCAAGATTTAAATCCTTTATCTTTTAATAAATGAAATAAAACTGTTTTCTCGTTTTTGTAAGTCTTTAACTTCTCAATTGAAATCTTAAGCTTTTGTTTATCACTAACACAAACCTCAGCTTTTATTTGAGAAATATAATCGTTTAATAAATTTTGATCTGCTTTTAAATGATCTAAGGTTTTTAAGAAAGACGCGTAAAATTGAGGCGTTTGTTTTTCTAAAACAGGAGTCACTTCATGTCGAATTGCGTTTCTAACATATTTTGTTGAAGCATTCGTGACATCTTCCTTCCATTTTAATTCATTCTTATTTGCATAATCTTCAATTTGCGCTCGCGAGAAAACCAATAAAGGTCTAAGAATCTTATCATTTTTATCTGGTATTCCGGTTAAACCCGCTAATCCAGTTCCGCGAAATAAATTAATCATGAAAGTTTCTATGGAATCGTTAAGGTGATGCGCAGTGATGAGATAATCATACTTGGTGTTTTTCAACAATTCTTTAAACCACGTGTACCTCAATTTCCTTGCTGCTTCTTGAATAGAAAGTTTTTCTTTTTCAGCAAAAGCATGTGTATCAAAAGTTTGATTAAAAATTTTGACCTTATTTTGATGAGCATAATCTTTCACAAATGCTTCATCCTTATCAGCTTCGTTTTCTCTGAGCTGAAAATTGCAATGTGCCAAAGCAAAATCCAAATGACTTTTTAAACATAAATCTGTCAAAACCATACTATCCACGCCTCCGCTGCATGCAATCAAAAAAGAAGATTCTTTTAATTCCGGAAATTGATCAGATAAAAGTTGTTGAAATTCTGAAAGCATGAATTGAAGATAAATAATCTTACAATTATAAATAAAATTTCCTGATAGAATTCTTAAAAAAGATACAAGAGTCGTCAAGCATTAGCCCAAAATTGATTTATTTTGCAACATTGAATTAAGCAAGATTTAAAGTATTTCATTTTTGACAATTATTGTTAAATGAAAAAGTGCTTTTATCTCATTTATATCAGTTAGAATCTTAAATTGCTTGCTTTTTGAAAAACTAAAATTAGATGCATCTTTTGTAATTATTTTTTATGAATTCAGTAAATCTCATCAAGTATTTTATAATTCTTATTACTTTTTTCGCTTTAAGTCATTCTCAAATGCAAGCGCAACAGAGATTTTCAATAGGTGTTATTCCTGAATTTAATTTAGACTATAAATTATCTGAACGTGTTTTTGTCAAACATGGCTTTGAATTACAAGAAATTTTCTACAATAAAGAAGATAACTTCAACCTTCAATTCAATAAAATTGATGTCCAAAATATTTTAGGTTTCATCACTTCTGAAAAATCTTCGGTTGGTGTAGGTTATCTATTCAGGATTAAAGAAGGTAATCGCTATTATCACAGAATGACTCAACAATTTTCTTTTAAAAAGGCAATTGCTGGTTTACCTATAAGTCATCGTTTGCGAACGGATCAAACTTTTTCTGATGAGAAGCCAACATTTAGATTCAGATATCGTGTCAAAACTGTTTTCAAATTTAAAGAGGAAGCGTTATCAACTGGAGACAAATATTTAGTAACGTCACTTGAAACACTTTATATCAGAGAATCTCAATCTGATGATATTGAAAATAGAGTTTATTTAGGCTTAGGTTTTTTGATTAACTCAAAAAGTGATTTTGAAATCGGGTTAGACTGGCGAACTGATGATTATCTCGTTTCAGGTTTTAGAAACAGATTATGGTTTACTGCTAGCTATTCTTATCATTTATGAGATGTAATTCCAGATTGTTTTTCCTTTAGTCAGTTGATTGTAAGTTGAAATTAAAACTTGATGCTCTGGATGTTCAAATCCTGGATCGTTTTTTACAATATGTTGCGCATAACTTCTCGCCGTTTTTAAGAGCTGATTATCTTTAACTAAATCAGCGATTTTTAAATCTAAAACACCACTTTGTTGCGTTCCCATTAAATCTCCTGGGCCGCGTAATTTTAAGTCAATTTCTGAAAGTTTAAATCCGTCATTGGTTTGCGTCATGGCTTGCATTCTGGTTTTTGCATCTTCACCTAATTTCTTACCTGTCATTAATATACAATAACTTTGCTCTGCTCCTCGCCCAACACGTCCACGTAATTGATGTAATTGTGATAAACCAAATCGCTCAGCACTTTCAATAATCATGACACTTGCATTAGGCACATTAACACCAACTTCTATCACGGTTGTTGCCACCATAATATGTGTTTTCCCTTCTGCAAAACGTTGCATTTCATAAGCCTTATCTTCAGGTTTCATTTGTCCATGCAAAATAGAGGTTTGATATTTTGGCATTGGGAAATCGCGCGCAATACTTTCATAACCATCCATCAAGTCTTTGTAATCAAAATTTGAAGATTCTTCAATGAGCGGATAAACAATATAAACTTGTCTGCCTTTATCAATTTCATCACGAATAAACTGAAAAACACTCAATCGATGGCTATCAAACCGATGAACAGTTTTAATGGGTTTTCGGCCTGGAGGAAGTTCATCTATAACTGAAATATCAAGATCTCCATACAAACTCATTGCTAAAGTTCGTGGGATCGGTGTCGCTGTCATCACCAAAACATGTGGTGGCAAATCATTTTTTTTCCATAATTTTGCACGTTGTTTAACACCAAATCTGTGTTGCTCATCAATAATGGCAAGACCTAAATTTTTAAATTGAACTTTATCTTCTATCAAGGCATGCGTCCCAATAAGCAAATGCAACTCTCCACTCATCAAATCGTCATGAATCTTTTTTCTTTCCTTCGTTTTTGAAGAACCTGTCAGAACGGCAACATTCAAGTCTAAAGATTCACACAACTCTGAAATACCTTCATAATGTTGTTGCGCAAGAATTTCTGTTGGTGCCATTAAGCAAGCCTGAAAGCCATTATCAATCGCCATCAACATACTCATAAAACCAACAATCGTTTTACCAGAGCCTACATCGCCTTGTAATAAACGGTTCATTTGTGCATTGCTACCGACATCTTTTCTGATTTCTCGTAACACACGTTTTTGAGCGTTAGTCAATTCAAAACTCAATCCGTTTTTATAAAATTCATTAAAGTATGTGCCGACTTTTGAAAAAGTGTATCCTTTAATTTTTTTTTGGTTAACAATTTTTTGTCTGAGTAATCGAAGTTGTACAAAAAAGAATTCTTCAAACTTAAACCTAAACTGTGCTTTCGATAAATGATCTAAGCTTTTCGGAAAATGAATATGTCGCATCGCTTCTGCTCTATCCATCAGCTTTAAATCTTCACAAATCGATTTAGGTAAATTTTCGACAAAAACAGATTGCGCTGTTGATAGCAATTGATAAATCGACTTCATCAACAATGTATTTGAAACTCCTTTTCGGATGAGTTTTTCTGAAGAAGGATAGACAGGTTGAAGTGGAATTCTTCCTTTATTCTTATGTGTTTCAAGAAGTTCAATTTCAGGATGGGCAATGCTAAATTGTCCATTAAAATAATTCAATTTTCCGAAAACAACATACGTTACATTTGTTTTTAGTTTATCAAGAATCCATTTATATGAGCGAAACCAAACTAACTCAATATGTCCGGTTTCATCTTCAAAATCGGCAACTAAACGTTTTCCCTTTTTCTGCTTCACATAACGAATACCTGTAATTTTTCCAATAATCTGAACTTCAACTGAAGCCTCTCTTAACTCAGAAATTTTTCTGTATGATGATTTGTCTATATATCTATTCGGAAAAATATTTAGAAGATCCTGAAACACAAAAACATCAAATTCCTTTTTAAGAACTTCAGCTTTTTGAGGTCCAACCCCTTTTAGATATTCAATCGGTGTTTGCAGTTTTGATGCATTCATGCGACGAAGATAAAACTTATTCAGAATTTTATGAAGAAAAGAAAAAAGAGCTCATAAATTTTTCAATTTATTATGCGTGCATAGTAAATTTTTATTACATTTGGAGGACTATAAAATAAAAATGAGAGACAAAACAATAGATTACATATTAAAATCAACTTGGATTGCCGTGACTAAAATGTATAATGAAGAGGCTGCTAAAAAAGGAAGCACAATGTCAACAGGCTTTGCTTTGTTAAGCATTGACCCTGAAAAAGGAACGCCATCAACTGCTTTAGGTCCAAAAATGGGTGTTGAGTCAACGAGCTTGTCAAGAACTTTAAAGAACATGCAAGACAAAGGTTTGATCACACGTACTAAAAATCCCAAAGATGGAAGAAGTGTTTTAATACACCTGACAGATTTTGGCCTTGATATGCGCGACTTCTCCAAAGAGGTTGTGTTAGGTTTTGATCAAGCGGTAAAGGAAAATATTCCTCAGGAAAAATTAGACACTTTTTTAGAAGTGGCTGAGAAAATCCAAGACATGATTACAGAAAAATCGATTTACAAAAATAAAGTTTATAAAAACGCATAATCAATGAAGAGAAGAATCAAAAAAGTAGCTGTTGTTGGTTCAGGAATTATGGGTAGCGCAATTGCTTGTCACTTCGCCAATATTGGTGTGGAAGTTATTTTGCTAGACATCGTCCCGAATGAACTCAGCGAAAAAGAAAAGAAACAAGGTAAAAGTTTAGAAGATAAGTCTGTGAGAAATAGAATTGTTGATGATGCTTTAAAAACATCTCTCAAGTCTAATCCTTCTCCTATTTATCATCAAGATTTTGCTAAAAGAATTACAACAGGAAATTTAGAAGACGACATCAAGAAGGTTAAAGATGTTGATTGGATTATTGAGGTCGTTGTTGAACGTCTTGACATCAAGCAACAAGTTTTTGAAAAACTTGAAAAACATAGAACGCCAGGTACTTTGATTTCTTCAAACACTTCTGGTATTCCTATTAAATTTATGACAAAAGACAGAAGTGATGATTTCAAGAAACACTTCTGCGGAACGCACTTCTTTAATCCACCGAGATACCTCAAACTCTTAGAGATTATTCCCGGTCCTGAGACCTCAGAAGAAGTTTTAGAATTTTTAAACAATTATGGTGAGAAATTCTTAGGCAAAACAACTGTAGTTGCTAAAGATACGCCTGCATTTATCGGTAACAGAATCGGTATTTTCAGCATCATGAGTCTTTTCCATATGGTTAAAGAAATGGATATGACAATTGAAGAAGTTGACAAATTGACTGGTCCCGTGATCGGTAGACCAAAATCTGCAACCTTCAGAACTGTTGATGTTGTTGGTTTAGATACTTTGGTTCATGTTGCTAATGGTCTTTATGACAATGTACCAAAAGATGAACGCCATGATTTATTTAAGCTTCCAGATTTCATCGAAAAAATGATGGATAACAAATGGTTGGGAAGCAAAACTGGTCAAGGCTTTTATAAAAAAGTTAAGAAAGAAGATGGCTCAAGTGAAATCAAATCTCTTGATTTAAACACACTTGAGTATCGTGAAAAAAAACGTGCAAAATTCGATGTGCTGGACAAAACAAAATCAGTTGATGTTGTCGCAGATCGTTTTCCGATATTAATTGAAGGTAAAGATAAAGCTGGAGAATTCTACCGTAAGAATTTTGCAGCTTTATTTGCTTATGTACAACATCGTATTCCTGAAATTACAGATGCATTATATAAAATTGATGATGCGATGAAAGCTGGATTTGGTTGGAAACACGGTCCTTTCCAAATATGGGACGCCGTAGGTCTAGACAAAGGAATCGAGCTGATGAAAGCTGAAGGCTACGAAGTTGCAGAATGGATTGAAGAACTTAGCAAAAGCGAACACAATTCATTTTACAGCGTTAAAGATGGTCAAACATTATATTATGATATCGATCAAAAATCTTTCGCAAAAATTCCTGGCCAAGATGACTTTATCATTTTAGACAATATCCGTCAGAGCAATGAAGTCTTTAGTAATAAAGATTTAGTCGCAACAGATTTAGGTGATGGCATTTTAAATATTGAGTTCAGAAGCAAAATGAACTCAATTGGTGGCGATGTTCTTAATGGTATTAACACATCCATGGATATTGCTGAACGTGATTTTGATGGTGTTGTCATTTCAAATACGGGTGATAATTTTTCAGTTGGTGCTAACATCGGTATGATTTTCATGTTTGCAGTTGAGCAAGAATATGAAGAGTTGCATGGCGCGATTAAATATTTCCAAGACACGATGATGCGTATGCGTTACTCATCAATTCCAGTTGTTGCTGCGCCACATCAAATGGCTTTAGGTGGCGGATGCGAAATTTCTATGCATGCTGATAAAATTGTCGCTCACGCAGAAACTTACATCGGTTTAGTTGAGTTTGGCGTTGGTGTTATTCCTGGCGGAGGCGGATCCAAAGAAATGGCTCGCCGTGCAGCAATGACTTACCAAAAAGATGATGTTGAATTGAATCGTTTACGCGAAAACTTCCTAACTATCGGAATGGCTAAAGTCGCTAAATCGGCACACGAAGCTTATGATTTAAATATCTTAGAACGCGGAAAAGACATTGTTGTTGTCAGTCGTGATCGTCAACTCGCTATAGCAAAGCAACATGCTTTAATGATGGCAGAAAACGGATATACACAACCAGTCAAAACCAATAATATTAAAGTATTAGGAAGACAAGCCTTAGGTGCATTTTTAGTTGGTACAGATCAAATGAAAGCAGGTAGATACATCAGTGAACACGATCAGAAAATCGCTAACAAGTTAGCTTATGTTATGTCGGGTGGAGATTTAACGAGTCCACAATATGTATCAGAGCAATACTTACTCGATTTAGAACGAGAAGCATTCTTATCATTATGTGGTGAAAGAAAAACATTAGAACGTTTACAACACATGATAAAGAAAGGGAAACCATTAAGGAATTAAAAGTTGGATGTTAGACCATAGATTTTAGATAGAAGTAGTTTTTAATTTATGCACAATTATAAAGAATTGAAAATTTGGCAGAAGTCTATTGATTTAGTTGAAAATGTGTTTCAACTTATCAGAGAATTACCTCTTTCTGAAAAATATGGTTTGATTGATCAAATAAAAAGAAGTGCTATTTCAGTTCCATCAAATATTGCTGAAGGAGCTGGTAGAAATAGCAACAAAGATTTTAGAAGGTTTTTATCAATTTCTAAAGGATCTTTAAATGAGCTCAATACTCAGCTTATTATTAGCAATCGTTTGAATTTTATTGACAACGATAAGCTTAATCAGCTAGAGAAAGATATTAACGAAATACAGAAAATAATCTATAAATTTAATCAAAACTTAGAAAGTAAGAACAATTAAATCTTATGTCTAAGTTCTGAAATCTAAAATTCAATATGAAAACAGCATATATAGTAAAAGGATATCGAACAGCAGTTGGCAAGGCGCCAAAAGGTGTTTTCAGGTTTAAAAGACCTGATGATTTGGCTGCTGAAACCATCAATTATATGATGAAGCAATTGCCTGAATTCGATAAAAATAGAATAGACGACGTCATTGTCGGAAACGCAATGCCAGAAGCTGAACAAGGCCTAAATGTTGGGCGTTTAATCTCTCTAATGGGATTAGAAACAGAAGCCGTTCCTGGTGTAACTGTAAATAGATATTGTGCATCTGGCCTAGAAACAATTGCAATGGCAACTGCAAAAATACAAAGCGGAATGGCCGATTGTATTATTGCTGGCGGTACAGAAAGCATGAGTTATATCCCTATGGGAGGTTACAAGCCTGTTCCGAATTACAAAACTGCAAAAGCAGGAAACGAAAGTTACTATTGGGGAATGGGCCTAACGGCTGAAGCTGTCGCAAAAGAATACAATGTCTCTAAAGAAGACCAAAATGAATTTGCTTACAACTCACATCAAAAGGCAATAAAAGCTCAAAAAGAAGATCGTTTTCAAGATCAAATTGCTCCAATTGAAGTTGAAGATATTTTTGTCGATAAGAATAACAAAAAACAATCTAAAAAATACACGGTCAATAAAGATCAAGGCCCACGTGCAGATACATCAATTGAAGTTTTAAATAAACTCAGACCCGTTTTTGCAGAAAAAGGAAGTGTGACAGCTGGGAATTCATCACAAATGAGTGATGGTGCTGCATTTGTGATGGTGATGAGCGAAGAGATGGTGAAAGAATTAAATCTCGAACCCATTGCAAGACTGGTCAGTTACGCAGCTGTTGGTGTTGAACCTCGTATTATGGGAATCGGACCTGTGAAAGCAATTCCAAAAGCCTTAAAACAAGCAGGTTTAAAACTTGACGATATCAGCTTAATTGAATTAAATGAAGCCTTTGCTTCACAATCTTTAGCTGTGAAAAGAGAACTCGGCATCAATCAAGACATTCTGAATGTCAATGGCGGCGCAATAGCTATGGGACACCCTCTTGGATGTACTGGCGCTAAACTCTCAGTTCAGATTTTTGATGAAATGAGAAAACGTCAACTTAATGATAAATACGCTATGGTAACAATGTGCGTTGGAACAGGACAAGGTGCTGCAGGCGTTTATGAGTTTTTAAAATAGAATAATAAGTGGTGAGTACTGAGTGGTGAGTATAAATTATTCATGATTATGAAAATAATGAAATACAAAGAATGTTATACAAGCTTATTCAATCCAAATCAATGACTTAAACAACTGAATACTTATGACTTGATACTCAATACTGACTACTAATTACTATCAACTAAATACTAGATTACTGAATACTAAAACAAAAATAAAAATGGAAGCAAAAGATGATATGATTCGCGGTGGACAATTCATTGTCACCGAAACTAAAGCTGAAGATGTCTTCACACCAGAAGATTTTTCAGATGAACAAAAAATGATGCGCGACTCTGTAAAAGAGTTCGTTGATAGAGAAATATGGCCTAAAAAAGAAGAATTCGAAAAGAAAAACTACGACTTAACCGAAGAAATTATGCGTAAAGCTGGTGAGCTCGGATTTTTAGGCGTCGCCGTTCCTGAAGAATATGATGGTTTAGGAATGGATTTCGTTTCAACAATGTTGGTTTGTGATTATATTTCTGGAGCAACTGGCTCAATTGCAACAGCTTTTGGAGCACATACAGGAATTGGAACTTTACCGATTACATTATACGGAACTGAGGAGCAAAAGAAAAAATATATTCCAAAACTAGCAACTGGCGAATGGTTTGGTGCTTATTGTTTAACTGAACCTGATGCAGGATCTGACGCAAATTCAGGAAAAACAAAAGCTGTTTTAACTGAAGATGGAAAGCACTATAAAATTTCTGGTCAAAAAATGTGGATTTCCAATGCTGGCTTTTGCGACTTATTCATTGTTTTTGCTCGTATTGAAGATGATAAAAACATCACCGGATTTATTGTCGAAAAAGATCTTGACAATGGCATCTCTTTAGGAGAAGAAGAAAAAAAATTAGGAATTCACTCCTCTTCTACGCGACAAGTTTTCTTTAGCGATACAAAAGTACCAGTTGAAAACATTTTAGGTGAAAGAAATGGAGGATTCAAAATCGCAATGAATGCTTTAAACGTTGGCCGTATCAAATTAGCTGCTGCATGCTTAGATGCTCAACGCCGTGTGATTGATTCTGCTGTTAAATATGCAAATGACCGTGTACAATTCAATACACCAATTGCAAAATTTGGAGCCATTCGTTCGAAATTAGCTGAAATGGCGACAGCAGTTTATACTGATGAAGCTGCTTCATACAGAGCCGCAAAAAATATTGAAGATAGAATTCACCTAAGAAAAGAAAGCGGAAATTCTCCTCAAGAAGCTGAATTAAAAGGTGTTGAGGAATTTGCAATTGAATGCTCCATCTTAAAAGTTGCAGTTTCAGAAGATGCTCAAGATTGTACTGATGAAGGAATCCAGATTTACGGTGGTATGGGCTTTTCTGCTGATACACCAATGGAATCAGCTTGGAGAGATGCGCGTATTTCTCGTATTTATGAAGGGACAAACGAAATTAACAGAATGCTTTCAGTCGGTATGCTTATGAAGAAAGCAATGAAAGGTCATATCGATTATATGGGGCCTGCTCAAGCTGTCGCTGATGAGTTAACCGGAATTCCATCTTTCGACACGCCTGACTATTCCGAATTATTTTCAGAAGAAAAAGCAATGCTTCAGAAGTTGAAAAAAGTCTTTTTGATGGTATCAGGTAGTGCCGCACAAAAATTTGGTGCTGAACTTGAAGATCATCAGCAATTGCTATTAGCTTCTTCAGATATTCTTATCGAGATTTACATGGCTGAATCTGCTCTTTTAAGAGCTGAAAAGAATGCCAAAAAAGAAGGAGAAGAAGCTCAGAAAGTTCAAATTGCAATGGCTAAATTAAGACTTTACCAAGCTGTTGAAAAAATTTCGCAAAAAGCAAAAGAAGGAATTATTTCATTTGCTGAAGGTGACGAGCAAAAAATGATGCTCATGGGCTTAAAAAGATTTACGAAGTATGACAACTATCCAAATGTTGTTGAATTAAGGAACATTATCGCTGATAAAGTGACTGAAGATAACACTTATAACTTCTAAAATATTTTATCAAATTATTGAAAAAGCTGTAAGTTATTATAATTTGCAGCTTTTTTGTTTCAACTAGGTTGGACTTCAAATAAGAAATCTTACTAAAATAAGTGTTAATAAAACAAAAAATGAGTTGAGTTGATTTTTCTGATTTGTAATTTTATTCAAACAAAAAAATAAAATCATGAAAACAAAAATTATTGCAAGTTTGTTAATACTCTCAGTAATGACAATATCATGTCAAACAAACACTGAAAAGAAAGAAGATAAGCAGGAGAAAAAAGAAATGAAGAAAACTGGTGAAGCTAAAAAAATCAGTATCACTCCATTTAATGCCTCTGATAAGTTTCCAGATGCAAGCTTAAAACTGAAAGGCGAACAAGAAATTGATCTAAAAGAAGGCGAATCGACTTTTAAGTTTGATGTCGAAAATTATGAATTAGGTATTCCAACTGAAACTGAGAACATGACAGGCATCGCAAATTCTGATAAAGGACAACATATTCATGTTATTATTGATAATGAACCATATTCTGCGCATTATGAGAGTGATGTGACTAAAAAATTTGATCAAGGTGAGCACGTCATGTTAGCATTCTTATCGAGATCTTATCATGAATCTGTGAAAAATGAAAATTCATTTTTAGTCAGAAAATTAAAAGTTGGCGAACCAAATGACAATCAGAAAATGGATGTTGACTTTGAAGCTGAACACTTATTTTACAGCAGACCCAAAGGAACTTACGAAGGAAAAGATACCAAAAAAGTTTTATTAGATTTCTTTTTAGTCAACACGGATTTATCTAAAGATGGTAATAAAGTTTTGGCTAGAATTAATGGCCAAGAATTTGAAATTGACAAATGGCAACCTTATTTAATTAAAGGTATGCCAATGGGTAAAAATACTATTGAACTTCAATTAGTTGATGAAAATGATAATCCTGTTGAAGGACCTTTCAATACAGTCAAAAGAGAAATTACACTGAAAAAATAAATACTTTTTAAAATTTTTATAACTGAGGCTGTTTTTAAAACCATAAGATGAATTCAAAATCTTGTGACTTTCTAAACAGCCTCTTTTTTATTACTTTTACTCGCAAACGATAATTAAACATGAGTGTAAATCCTTCCGCAAATGCTTGGGTCATTAAGCTTCTAAATATTTTAAAAAATCAAAATATAGGTGCTGAAAAATTATATCCCTTATTAAGAAAAAATGGATTTATTTATGGCACCAATTTAAATGAAATATATGCTTCTACTCCACATAAACTCAATTACACTCGGGAAGAATTAGCAAAGCTTAATCTATTATCCGCTTTGTTTTATGTCCATCAAATCGAATTTCCAAATCGAGATCTTTCAGACTTTCAGGATAAATTAATTTCTTTTTATGGTCAAATTCAAATTGAAAAGAAACATAAATTTTTTGAATGGCCTAGTTTTAAGTCAAAACCAGATGTCCAGATTGAAAAATTGATGCATCAACGCATCAAAGCAAAGACAAATTTATTAGAGAAAAACTTTAGCAATATTGTAACCAACACCCTTTTAAATATTGATGTTGAGTGTTTTAAAGCTTTCTGCCAAGGTCACAAGCAAATTATTGAATTTGCATCACATCTTGAAGCGACTCTTATCAACGTCATTAGTATTGGTTTACATAAAAAATCTAACAAAAGTAATTACGAAGAATTGCTTATTAAGTTACTAGAAAGCTCACTGCGCTATCAGGATACACAAATTGAGAATTTTGAAAATATCAATTTGATTAATTTCAATCAGTTTAAAAATAAATCAACTAAACTTTATATTCTGGATGCTGCGGCTATGAGTATTTTTAGTGATGAAATTGTTGATGATCAAGAGCGAAAATTCATTCATGAATTGGGTCAACTTCTTAAACTTTCATCAGATGAAATTCATGAAAGCATCAAAAGCATATCGAGTTTTGTAAGAGAGAATTACGATAAAATTCCTTATTTCAATAATGCGAATCCTATCAAAAATTTTTATGATAAAACGTATAGAAGTACTTCCCTATTAATTATTAGAAATAAAAATCGATTGATAAAAGAGATTTCGCAAAGCAAAGAACTCTTGATTTTACTTAAAAAATCAACTCACACTGACTTAAGTCATGATGAAAAGAAAATTGTTAAGCGACAATTGATGGATATTTTTAAAAGCATTCCTTCTCTTGCCATTTTTGCAATTCCAGGCGGAAGCGTTCTATTACCGATCATTATTAAATTGATACCTACTCTACTTCCTTCGGCTTTTAATGAAAATTTAGAAGAAAATTAATCTTCCTCAAAAAGTATACTTTGATAAGCTCCCATATCAGGATTAGAAGTTCTGTCAATACCTAAAAGATCAAGTGGAACTTGATTAGCCGTTACTGGATTTGCAGTTCCATTTGCTGAAGATTCATCACTGATAATAAGTTCATTATCAAATGGTTTTTTGAATTCTGGATTCTCATTTAAAATCAAATTTTGATAAATAGATGAATCTGAAAAATCATAAATTGCTTCATCTGCATATTTATTGCTGTAATCATTAAACCTGATCAACGAATGATCAAAATTAACGTCAAAATTTGCTTGATCAGAAATTGAATAGAGGAGTTCAATATTTTCATTTCCGTAAATGATACAATTTGAAAAATCAGCTTTTAAATCAGCTACAAAAATTTGATCTTGTGTTTCAAGTTTGTTTTCAATCAAAACACTTGGAAATTCACGGTAACTATTCTGCCAATAATTGGCAAAAGTCGAATGCTTAAAATCGTAAATTCCACCTAATGACAAATTTAATGAGGCTTGACCTGAGTTATTAATCACGAGATTTTCTGCAACAACATGACCAGTTCTTGCCAATAATCCAACATTAGATGAATTGTAAATCTGTGTATTTTTAATTTGTAAAGTCGGATTTGCTGTCCCATCATTTGAATCCATCAAAAGACCAACACTTGCATTTTTGATGGTCACATGCTCAAACTTATGATTAGTACTGCCCTGCGTTAACCAAATTGAGTTCCACTGGCCTGGCACATCTGAATATTCTGGTTCAAGACGATCAGACTCAAAAATAATTTCGTTTTCTAATAATTCAGCATCACTGCTATAATCGCCAATGGCATGAATTGAAGCTTGATTTGCAGCAATTAAACCACTATTTTCATGAAAGTGTAATCGTGCGCCTGGCTGAATTTCTAAAGTTTTTTGAGGTGGAATTCCTGCAAAGCCATATATCACATAAGGTTTTTCGTCAGTCATTGTAAGTTCGTTATCTTCAAGGTAAAATCCATCAATACGGATTTCTTCACCATCAGCGTCTAAACCTAATAAAAGTGTTTCTGTTGTTCCATCAGGATAACGTTCTGGAAATAAAAATACTGCATCTTTAATAAGACTGACCAGTTGCACTTCTTGTTGAGATGAAGCATGGTCAAAAATTAATTTATCTGTGTATAAAAACTCAACATCATTTTGACTTAAGTTTTTAATATCTGCGGTGACTTCAACAAAAACGAAGATGCTATCATTTGCTAAAATTTCAACATCATTCAACATTTTTCCAGAGCGTCCGTTGACATTTAAACGAAAGTAAGAATTATCGCCTTTCTCCAAATTCACTTGCGGAATACTGATGTCTTTATCCGATTGATTGTAAACTTTCATTTGATAAGTGCTCGACCCAATATTTGAAAAAATGGTATCTAGATAAAGCGTATCTTTTGAAAATCTTAAGTTATCAGATGTACTTATTGTCGTGCTAAAATCTTCACGACAAGAGCTCACGCTAACAATTAAGAAAAAAACAGCTATAATTCCTATAAGATTTTTTAGCATGATTGATTTATTTTTTAATCAGTTCAATTTCAAAAAGTTTATCCCAGTTTTTACCTGTTACATAAAACTTTTCTGTTTTTGGGTTGTAAGCGATTCCGTTTAAAACGTCTAATTCAGGATGCTTTTTGACTTTAGATTTAAGGCCTCTCAAATCAATTAAACCTTCAACCGCACCAGTTTTTGGGTCAAAAATAACAACGCCATCTTTTAAATAAGTATTGGCATAAATTTTTCCATCAACATATTCTAATTCATTTAAGCCTTTTAGTAATGTTGAATTCGTGACTGCTTGGAAGTAATCAACTTCTTCTAAAGTTTCAGGATTTAATCGCCAGATTTTATCTGATCCATCAGTTTTATAGAGCCATTCACCATCATAAGAAAGCCCCCAACCTTCTTTACTTTTGTTATATTTAAATTTCCCAATACGTTCAAATTTATTGGCATCATAAATTAAACCTTCTTCTGATTGATAGGTGAGCATGATAATTCTGTCGTCAACAAAAGTAATGCCTTCACCAAAGTAATAATCTTCTAAATTGATTTTCTCGTAAACTTCACCGGTTTTATAATCTACTTTTCTCAAGCTTGAATGGCCTCGTCTCCCTGTACTTTCATATAAAGTATCTTTATAAAACTCTAAACCTTGTGTATAAGCTTTAATGTCATGAGGAAATGTATTGGTAATCTTGTATGTATAAAAATCAGGTTTTTTGTCATTATGAATAATCACATTCTGCTGAAGTTCTATTTTTTCACCATCCACATTAATATCAGCATAAACGGTATGCGATCCTAACTTTGCACCTTTCAATTGAAGATTTACTTCTGTGTTTGCATCTGCATTAACTTCTTGATCTAAAAAACGAATCATTATTGAATTAATCTGATGTTCCTTAGGGTTGAGAACCTTTAGTTTTAAGTCTTGGCTTGTGTTCAACTCCTTTTCATTGAGAAGATAAATTTTAAAATCTGTTTTTTTTGGTGTTGAGCAAGCATAAAGTGTCATCACTAAGAGAATGACTATCAATTTATTAGGAAACATGGGCAATTCTTCTTAAAAAAGTTTTTGCTAAAATAGGAATTTTAAAGTAAAACTCGCTTGTTAAATTTAAATTAGATTGTATATTTGCAGCGGCAAGTCCTACACAACCAGCTCCTGTTGAATCCTCCAGGGCGGGAACGCAGCAAAGGTAAATGGTCGTAGCGGTGTGATGTAGGTAGCTTGCCATTTTTTATTCCCTTTATTTTCCTCTAACTCATTTTTTTCTTAACCCAATTTATCGGATATTTGCGCAAAAATAATCATGGCGCAAGAAATTGTTTTTATCACTGGAGCTTCATCTGGCATTGGCCGATCTATAGGTGAATTTCTCGCGCAAAAAAACTACAAAGTTTACGGCACAAGTCGTCAGCCAAAACAAGATTTTAAAAACGGAATACACTTTCTCGCTCTTGATATCACTTCAACTGAAAGTATTGAAAAAGCAACTCAAGAATTGATTAAACGCGAAGGAAAAATCGATATCTTAATCAATAATGCTGGTGTTGGAATTACTGGTCCTGTTGAAGAAATTCCTGATGAACAAACACTGAATGTATTTCAAACAAATTATTTTGGCCCAGTTCAACTCATCAATCGTGTGTTGCCTTTTATGCGAAAAGCAAACAAAGGTTTGATTATTAACATTACTTCAATTGCAGGTTATATGGGCTTACCTTTTCGCGGACATTATTCTGCTAGTAAAGGTGCCTTACAAACAATTACAGAGGCTTATCGTTTAGAGTTAAGGCATACATCGATTAAATTAACAACGATTGCACCAGGAGATTTTGCAACGAATATTGCAGCTGGTCGCTATCATGCACCAGTTAAAGAAGACTCAGCTTACAAAGATAATTACGAACGCTCATTAAACTTGATGGATGAACATGTTGATAACGGCATGAATCCGCAGGAAATGGCAGAAAAAGTCTATCAAGTTATTCAGAAAAAAGAACCAAAAGTGCATTATAAAGTTGGTGACTTTCTTCAAAAGATATCACCAAAACTCAAAGGTCTTTTATCAGATAAATTTTACGAAAGAATATTAGCAAATCATTATAAACTTTAAAAACACAACAAAATGAAATTTTTCATAGACACAGCAAATCTTGACCAGATTAAAGAAGCACAAGATTTAGGAATCTTAGATGGTGTAACAACAAACCCATCATTAATGGCGAAAGAAGGCATTACTGGTGACCAAAGCATAATTGATCATTACAAAAAAATATGTGAAATTGTTGATGGTGACGTTAGCGCTGAAGTGATTTCAACAGACTTTGAAGGTATGGTTAAAGAAGGTGAAGCTTTAGCTGCGCTGAATGACCAAATTGTCGTTAAAGTTCCGATGATTAAAGAAGGGATCAAAGCCATCAAATACTTTTCAGATAAAGGCATTAAAACAAATTGTACATTGGTCTTTTCAGTTGGTCAAGCGATTTTAGCCGCGAAAGCTGGTGCAACTTATGTTTCTCCATTTATTGGAAGATTGGATGATATTTCAACTGATGGATTGAACCTGATTGAAGAAATTCGTTTGGTTTATGACAACTATATGTTTGAAACTGAAATTTTAGCTGCTTCTGTCAGACACACAATGCACATTGTTGATTGTGCTAAATTAGGCGCAGATGTGATGACAGGTCCACTTTCATCCATTGAAGGTTTGTTAAAACATCCTTTGACTGACATCGGTTTAGAAAAGTTTTTAGCTGACCATAACAAATCAAAATCTTAAGTAGATTTTATTTCTATTAAAAAATCCCTGAAACTTCATAAGTCTCAGGGATTTTTATTTGATATATTTAGAGAGAGAACTATATTTTTAACACCTCAAGTATTTTCTGATGATCCTCTTCAGAATAATCTAGATGCGTAACGATTCTCATCTTCCCCTCTCCCATTGTGCTAATTCTTATTTTATTGTTTTCTAAATAACTTAAAAATTCAGCTTCTTTAATGACACTTTCATTCAAATAAAAAATAACAATATTAGTCTCTGTTTTTTCAACTTTAGAAACATAGTTTTCAGTTTTTAAAACATCTGAAATTTCTTTAGCACGACGATGATCATCAACCATGCGATCAACATGATGATGCAATGCGTAATAAACAGCTGAAGCTGCAAAACCAACTTGACGCATGCCTCCGCCTAAAACTTTTCGCACTCGCATTGCATTCTGCATCACTTCTTTTTTACCTAAAAGAATAGTTCCCATTGGTGCACCCAATCCTTTTGAAAGACAAATAGAAATTGTATCGAATAAGGCTCCAAATTCTTTAGGATCGTGATTGTTTGCAACAATGGCATTAAACAATCGCGCACCATCTAAATGTAATTTTAAATCATTTTCATCACAAACTTTTTTAATAGCTTTAATGTCGTCAAGATGGTAACAAGCACCACCTCCTTTATTTGTTGTGTTTTCTAAACAAACCAAAGTTGACATTGGACTATGATAAAAGTCTGGCGGGTTAATAGCTTTTTGCACTTGGTCGGCTGTAATTTTACCGCGGTCACCATCTATTAATTTACATGAAACACCACTATTAAAAGCAACACCTCCACCCTCATAATTGTAAACATGTGCCCATTTATCACAAATCAATTGCTCGCTTGGATTTGTCAATAGTTTAATTGCAGCCTGATTTGCCATTGTTCCTGTTGGAAAATAAAGCGCTGCATCCATCCCAAATAATTCAGCCATATATTCTTCTAGCTGATTCACACTTGGGTCTTCCTTATAAACATCATCTCCAACTTCAGCTTCCATCATATATTTCAGCATATCTGGAGTCGGTTTTGTCACTGTATCACTTCTTAAATCAATCATTGTTTTTTATTTCAAAATAAAGATAATTCTATTGAATACACTTTTTATATTTCCTAAATTTGTTGAAAAACTAGAAAATGCAAATTACATCAGATCATATCAAAACACTCAAAGAACGTCTCACTGCCCTAAAACAGTATCTTTGACTTAGATGCCAAAGCCATAGAAATAAGTAACCAAGAAGAAAAGACATTCGCACCTGACTTTTGGAATGACTCTCAGAAAGCCCAAAAAATAATGCAAGAACTCAACCAAGAAAAGCAGTGGATCAAGGATTATGAAGCTGCAAAAACTCAGGTTGAAGATGCCGAAACATTGTACGAGTTTTTTAAAGAAGGTGAAGTTGAAGAATCCGAACTTATCAAGAAGCATGATCATGCGCTTTCACTTATCGAGGAATTAGAGTTCAAAAATATGCTTTCTGATGAAAGTGATAAACTCACTGCAGTGATACAAATCACAGCTGGTGCTGGTGGCACTGAAAGTTGTGATTGGGCTGGTATGCTCATGCGAATGTACATGATGTGGGCTGAACATAAAGGCTTCAAAATTAAAGAACTTAACTACCAAGAAGGTGATGTTGCTGGCATAAAAACAGTCACTTTAGAAATTGAAGGCGATTATGCCTTTGGTTGGCTTAAAGGTGAAAATGGTGTCCATCGCCTTGTCCGAATTTCTCCTTTTGATAGTAACGCGAAAAGACACACATCTTTCGTTTCAGTCTATGTTTATCCACTTGTTGACGATAATATTGAAATCGATGTCAATCCAGCAGACATCAAATGGGATTTTGCAAGGTCTGGTGGTGCGGGCGGACAAAATGTAAACAAAGTTGAAACAAAAGCCATTTTAACACACCACCCAACAGGAATTGTGATCCATAATTCAGAAACACGTTCTCAGCTTGAAAATCGTGAAAAAGCGATGCAAATGTTGAAATCTCAACTCTATGAAATTGAGATTCAAAAACAACAAGAAGCCAGAAACGAAATCGAGTCTGAAAAGAAAAGTATTGAGTGGGGTTCACAAATTAGAAATTATGTTATGCATCCATACAAACTTGTGAAAGATGTAAGAACCGGACACGAAACAGGAAATGTTGATGCAGTTATGGATGGACAAATTGATGAATTCTTAAAAACTTACTTAATGTCTGAAGGACAAAAAACTGATAAAGAAGATACATTATGATAAAAATATATCACAACCCAAGATGTTCAAAATCAAGACAAGGATTAGAAATACTAAAAGAAAGCGGTCAAGAACATGAAGTCATTCAATACTTGAAAGAACCTTTGTCAATTGATGAATTAAAGGAAATTTTAAAGCTTTTAAACATTAAACCCATTGCTCTTGTGAGGAAAAACGAGAAAATATGGAAAGAAAACTACAAAGAAAAAGTTGAAAAGCTTACCGATGATGAGATCATTCAAGCGATGATTGAAAATCCTAAACTCATTGAACGACCAATCGTTGTCAATGGAGAAAAAGCTGTTATTGGAAGACCTCCAGAAAACATCAAAGAAGTTTTATGATCAGTTTCTAAACAGACGTGGAGTTCATTTATATAAAAAGCTTGTTTTAAATTAAAACAAGCTTTTCTGTTTGTTCACAATACGCAATCAATTATGCCTGTGCAATCTCTTGTAATTCAGTAATAAATTTTTGAGCTAAATCATCAGCTTCTTGCTGCGATTGAGCTTCAGTGTATATTCTAATAATGGGTTCGGTGTTAGATTTTCTCAAATGAACCCAATTTTCAGGAAAGTCAATTTTCACACCATCAATTGTAGTCACATCTTCATTTGAATATCGTGTTTCAATCGTTTTTAAAATTCCATCAACATCTAAATCCGATGTTAATTGAACTTTCTCTTTAGTCATAAAATATTGTGGATAAGATGCTTTTAGGGCTGACATTGTCATTTCTTTTTCAGCAAAATGTGTTAAAAACAAAGCAACGCCAATCAAGCTGTCTCGACCATAATGCAACTGTGGATCAATGATTCCGCCATTACCTTCGCCTCCAATTACAGCATCCACTTCTTTCATTTTAGCTACAACATTGACTTCACCTACAGCACTTGCATAATAAGTTTCACCATGTTTTTCAGTGACATCTCTCAAGGCACGAGATGATGATAAGTTGCTGACTGTTGGACCTTTTTTCTTGCTTAAAACGTAATCAGCAATGCTCACTAAAGTATATTCTTCGCCGAACATTTCTCCATTTTCATCCATAAAAGCTAAGCGATCAACATCTGGATCGACTGTAATTCCGAAATCAGCTTTTTCTTTAACAACAGCCTCTGACAAAGCTGTCAAATGTTCTGCTAAAGGTTCTGGATTATGCGGAAAATGACCAGTTGGCTCACAGTAAAGTTTTACAACCTCAACTCCCATCATCTCTAATAGCGGTGGAATTGAAATTCCTCCTGTAGAGTTAACCCCATCAAAAACAACTCTGAGTTTTGCTTTTTTAACTTTATGAACATCAACTAATTGATGCTTCAAAACTTCTTCAATATGTAAATCGATATAAGCATCATTTCTGTAAACCTGTCCTAAATCATCAACTTCAGCAAAATCGAAATTTGATTTCTGAACATAATCAATGATTTTTTGTCCTTCTTCTGCATTCAAAAATTCACCTTCTTTATTCAGTAATTTCAGTGCATTCCATTCTTTAGGATTATGACTCGCTGTTAAGATAATCCCACCATCAGCATGCTCAAGCTTTACAGCCATTTCAACTGTTGGAGTTGTTGACAAACCTAAGTCGACCACATCAATTCCCAAACCCACTAAAGTTTGCATCACCAAACCTTGAATCATTTGGCCAGAAATACGCGCATCTCGACCAACAACAACTTTATATTTTTCTTTGTTGCGTTGTTCTTTTATCCAAGTACCATAAGCTGATGCAAAGTTGACTGTGTCAATTGGTGTTAAATTTTCCTCAGGTTTACCGCCAATTGTTCCGCGTATTCCTGAAATAGATTTGATGAGTGTCATAAGATTGGTTTCTAATTTTTTGTAAATATACAAGTCATCTTATTTTATTCCTAAAATTTAAGACAACTCGTTTAAAAAAGCTACTTTCATCGCATGAATTACTTGGCACACATCTATTTATCTGGCGATGACACGAAAGTTATGTTAGGCAACTTTATGGCTGATAGCATCAAGGGAAAAGACTTCCTCAAATATGAAGAAGGCATTCAGCGTGGCATTTTATTACACAGAGAAATTGACACTTTCACGGATGCGCATCCGCTTGTGATGCAGAGCAAAAAGAGATTTCACCCTATTTTACATCACTACAGCGGCGTTGCTGTTGATGTTCTTTACGATCATGTATTAGCAAAAAACTGGAGTGAATACCATGAGCAACAATTAGATAAATACGTTAACGATGTTTATCAAACCTTAACTGAGCACAAAGAATTTTTAACTAAAAATGTACAGAATTTTCTGCCAATTATGATTGAGTATAATTGGTTGGTTAATTATAAAGATGTTGATGGGATTGACCAAATTTTAAAGCAAATGAACCGACGGATTAAACACCGCGTCGATTTATCTGCTGCTGTTTCAGTGATGCGTGAACACCAAAGTAAATTTGACCAAGAGTTCAAGCTTTTCTTTGAAGATATGCGACATCATATCAAGAAATATAGACTTAAAAACAATTTCTAAAATTTATATTGAAACGTTTTTACTTTGATTACCATTTTTGTTTTCAGAAATAATAGACTCCATAAAATCGCCAACTTGATCAAGTTCTAATTTCTCCAAAATCTTTACAATTTTAACCATGTCATTTGGTTCTAATTCTTTGCTATTGACTCGGGACAAAATCATTCCAAAATTTTCGCTTTTCCCGTAAAATAAAAGTTCATCGATATCTTCTGGCTCTCCTAAATAAAGTAAGTTCATTTTTTGAGAACCGTCATTCATTCGCATTAATGATTCATAGCTTTCAAGTTTAATAATATTTTCTAAAGTTTCAGACTCTGATGTAAACTTCTGATCATCATGACTTAAGTAAGCAAAGTTGACAGACTTTATTTTTTTAACAGTCTTGATTTGCTCTTCTGACAAACCATCATAACTCGCTAAAAGTATATCAGGCGTTAAACTCATGGTTTTAAAAGCAGGATCATTTTGTTTTTCTACAAGGTATTCCTGAACAGATTGTTGATTTTGACAAGACACCAACAAAGCTAAAATGATAATTGTTAAATATTTTTTCATGATCTTAAGTTTTATTTTTCTTCGTTTAAATCATCTAAAGATTCAGCTCCTGGTATGTTCATTTTTTTGGTCAATGCTGAAATTTTAGTTAGATCAACATTACCAGTGATCATCATCAAGACACTTTGAGATTTTTTAGGGTTGTGAAGCAACATGATCAATTCTTTAACAACATCATCGGTCTTACCTGGTTTGACATAAAACTTAATGTCACTATCATCTTCATTAACACGCATTAATAAATCTAGATTCGAGTTCTTCAGATAAGATTCAGTATCAACCCTAATTTTATCGGCAGCAACTTTGTTTTCTGTTTGAAAAATTTTAATGTTTTCAATACTCTCGACTAAATCCAAGTAAGCTTTCACTTCTTGATCTTGACTATCCAGGTCTAGTTTACTCATTAACTTAAACATTTGTTGTGTAAAAATCATTGAGGTCACACCTTCCATATTTTCGAAATTATCAAAGTTTTGAGCCTTGATTTCACTTGATAATGTGGCAATCATGATGCCTAGTAACAGAATTATTTTTTTCATCTTCTTATTGTATTAATCGTTTTTTGGTTTCTTCTAATTTATTAATGTACTTCAAATTTGAACTTGCTTTATTCATTTCAAAAGAAAGTTTATCCAAAACTTCTTTCGTCTGTTTAAAAACTAATCTAGCTTCTTCTTTTTGTTTGTAATCTTGATAATGACTATTGAGATAAAAGCTACTAGCGATGAGAACTATAAGGACAGCAGCCAATTTATAAAATTGATGCGTTAATTTTTTAGACTTTGGCTTTTCAAATTTAAATTCATCATAATCTTCTTTTTTTGCTTCCTGAAATCCAACAAACATTTGTTGATATATTTCTAAATCTTCAGGAATATCAGTGTTCTCCAAAAAGAAATCTCGTAAAGTTTCTTCTTGCTCTATTGTTGTTTCTCCTAAATCGTACAATTTCAACAACTCACGGATATCATCTTCCTTCATTTTCATTGTGCCAATATTATTTTCATTTTTTCATGTAATTTTTTTCTAGCTCTTGATAAACTTACTCTCACATTGACAGGCGTCATTTCTAATATTTCTGCAATTTGATCAAATTCAAACCTTTCAATTTCTCTCAATTGAATAATCGTTTTGTCTTTATAACTCATCTGATCAAGAGCTTTTTCTAAAAGTGCTAAACTTTGTTTTTTCTCTAATTTTTCTTCTGCATTCTCCTCTGAATCTGAAACACGTTCCTGCACAAGTTCAAGGTGATTGTGGCGTTTAGATTTTAAAATGTCATAAGCATAATTTTTGATCATCGTCATCGCGTAAGCCTCAGAATTATTAATTCCAGAAAGTTGATCTTTTTTCATCCATAATTTCAACATCACTTCTTGAACAGCGTCTTGAGCCAAATCATCAGATTTTAATAATCTTTTTGCTAACCGATACATTTTTGGTTGTGCATTTTTAAAATGATTTAAAAACTGAGATTCGTTCATTGTTGCTGCGCTCTTCAATATCATGACGAGCATATTTCTGATTTGTTACACTTTTTTTTATAAATTTACAGGAACCTAATTTTTTCTGTTATGAAAATCCGCTATTTATTCATTTTTCTAATGAGTTTATCAATAATCAGTTGTAAAGATGATTTTGATGACATCATTGAGCCAACTGAAACAATTGACATTCAAAATTTCGTATGGCGAGCAATGAATGACTTTTATCTTTACAAAGCAGATTCACCTGATTTAGGAAATGATAGATTTTCAACTCAAGAAGAATTTATCAATTATCTAAAAAGTTATAATTCTCCTGAAAATCTTTTTGAAGATTTACTCGCAACACAAGATAGATTTTCGATTATTGTTAGCGATTACACAGCACTAGAAAACAGTTTAAGTGGCGTCAATCAATCGACAGGTTTAAGAATAACATATCTTCAACAATCAGGAAGTAATCAAGTTTATGGGTTTATTCGTTATGTATTACCAGGTTCATCAGCTGATGAAAAAGGCTTAGAACGCGGAATGATTTTTAATAAAATAAATGATGAAACACTCACTATTGATTCTAATTTTTTAGAATTAACAAGCGGAAATTCTTACACAATTCAATTAGCACAATTTGTCGATGATGAATTAGTATCAATTGATCAAAGTGTGATTTTAGAGAAAAGAGTTATACAAGAAAACCCTGTTCATTATTCTGAAGTTCTCAATTTTGATACAGCCAAAATCGGTTATTTGGTGTATAACAATTTCAGAGGAGATTTTGATTCTGAATTAAATGCTGTTTTTCAAAATTTTAATGCAAATAATGTTGATGAGCTCATTATTGATTTAAGATACAACTCTGGCGGAAGTGTTGAGTCCTGTAAAGATTTAGCAAGCATGATTACTGGTCAATTTAATAATCAGGTTTTTGCAAGACAAATTTATAACTCAAATTTTGATCCTGATGAATTATTTTTTGATTCAACTATTAGAAGTGGTGAATCTATCAATTCACTAAACTTATCAAAAGTTTATATTTTAACAAGCCGCAATTCTGCTTCAGCAAGTGAGTTATTGATCAATTCTCTAAACGCTTACATCGATGTTGTACAAATCGGAGAAACGACTGTTGGTAAATTTGAAGCTTCCAGAACTTTGTATGATTCTCCTAATTACAATAAAAGCAATGCGAATATTGGCCATACTTATGCTTTGCAACCACTTATCTCTAAGCTCGAAAATGCAAATGGTCAAGGCGATTATGCAGAAGGTTTAATTCCGCAGTTTCAGAAAACTGAAGATTTTCGAGATGCAAAAGCTTTTGGTGATACTTCTGAAAGTTTATTGTCAGAAGCGCTTAACATTATTGGCGTAGCTAGAAGTAAACCTTCAAAAATAAATCAACAAGAAGTTGAAGTCATTTTTGAAGATCATCAAAACAAACCAAATTATCAAAAAATGTATCTCGATTAAATAAAAAATCTATCTCTTCATTTTACTGAAAAAATAGATTTTTTATAGTTGTTATTTCAATTTAGTCACGTCGATAAGGCTGTGTCAACTCATGAACTTTTTCAAGTATATTTTGCTCTACTGAATTCAGTTCCAATTGTCGTCTTTTCATTACAATATCAGCAACTTCCATCGCTTTTTTTAAGTTGTAAGTTTTAACACCTTGATTTCCTCCCCATGAAAAACTTGGAACAAAATTTCTTGGAAAACCTGATCCGAAAATATTAGTCGAAACACCAATAATCGTTCCTGTGTTAAACATCGTGTTGATTGCAGATTTAGAGTGATCGCCCATAATTAAACCACAAAATTGCAATCCAGTATATGTAAAACCTTTCTTCGAGTAATCCCATAACTTTACACTCGCATAATTATTTTTGAGATTAGATGTATTTGAATCTGCGCCAATATTGCACCATTCACCTAAAATAGAATTTCCTAAAAAGCCATCATGACCTTTGTTTGAATAGCCAGTAATTACAGAATTACTCACCTCTCCTCCTACTTTTGAATGAGGTCCAATTGTCGTTCCTGTATATATTTTTGCACCCATTTTCAAAGTTGAAGATTCACATAAAGCAAATGGTCCTCGAACAGCTGTATTTTCCATAACCTCAGCATTTTTTCCAATGTAAATTGCTCCTTCACTTGCGTTTAAAGTTGCATTGTGAACTGTAGCGCCTTCTTCTATAAAAATTTGAGAAGGATTAACAGCGTAAACATGCGAAGGAATTTCTTGTGAAGTTCGACCAGAAGTTATTCGTTCAAAATCATCTTGAATGGCTTGATGGTTTTGAGCAAAAATATCCCAAACATTCTTGATTTCAATATTTTGATGTTTAAAGTCAACTTTCTTTAGAGTTGAAGTGTCTAAAGTAGCACCAGATTTCAACTTATAAGCCACAACAGTTGATTCCGTTTGTAAAACTTCATCAAAAGACAGAGATTCAATGGATTCAATTAAATGTTGATCAGGTAAAAAACGGCTATTGATATAAATTGATTCTTCAGAGCCGTCGGATTTTTGAAATTTTTCTTGAAGATAATCTTCAGTTTCGTAAAAAACAGAAGTCTCAAAAATGTTTTCGTACTTTTCTGAAATTTTTCTTATTCCGATTCTCAAATCGGCAATTGGTCTTGTATATGTGAGTGGTAAAAAGTTGTGACGATGCTCATCATCAAATAATACAATATTCATCCGTTGATTTTTTTATTCAAATTTTATTTGGCTAAATTTACGCACATTAAAATAAAAAACAATGTCAACAGCAAAAAAACAATATAAAAGAGTTACAGTCAAATCTTTGACTGAAATGAAAAAAAACGATGAAAAAATATCAATGATTACTGCCTACGATTACACTATGGCACAAATTGTTGATCATTCTGAAATTGATGTGGTTTTGGTTGGAGATTCAGCTTCAAATGTGATGGCTGGTCATGAAACAACTTTACCAATCACTTTAGACCAAATGATTTATCACGCCTCAAGTGTTATTCGCGGTATTCAAAGAGCTCTTGTTGTTGTTGATTTACCTTTCGGAAGTTACCAATCAGATCCAAAAGAAGCTTTGCGTTCTTCGATAAGAATTATGAAGGAAAGCGGTGCTCACGCTGTTAAAATGGAAGGTGGCAAAGAAATCAAAGATTCGATTAAGCGCATTTTAAAAGCCGGTATTCCTGTAATGGGACATTTGGGCTTAACGCCTCAATCAATTTATAAATTTGGAACATACACCGTAAGAGCAAAAGAAGAATACGAGGCTAAAAAATTAAAAGAAGATGCTAAAATGCTCGAAAGAATTGGTTGTTTTGCAATTGTTTTAGAGAAAGTTCCTGCAAAATTAGCAAAAGAAGTTGCTGAAAGTGTAAGCATTCCTGTGATTGGAATTGGCGCTGGTGGTGGTGTTGATGGTCAAGTTTTAGTGATACACGACATGTTGGGTATGAATAAAGAATTTAGTCCAAGATTTCTACGCCGTTATGCAGATTTACACACAGTGATGACTGATGCGTTAAAACAATATAAAGATGATGTAAAGTCTCAAAAGTTTCCTGATGAAAATGAACAATATTAATTATTGATCAATCATTTCAAATCAAAAAAGGCGATGAATTATAGAAATTCATCGCCTTTTTTATTTATAAACTACTAGGTTATTACGCCTCAGTTTTTTCTTCTCTAAAACGTGGATGCACAAATATCTTATCATCCTTAAGTCGTTGTAAATAATCTTTTACATCAGCACGAACTTCAGACGACATAATATAAAGACCTATAATGTTTGGGAAAGACATCGCGAGAATCATCATATCTGAGAAGCTTAAAACAGCTCCTAAACTCACTGATGCGCCCAAGACAACAAAAATTAAAAATAAAACTTTATAAACCATTTCAGATTTTTTACTTCTACCAAAAAGGAATGTCCAAGAACGCATTCCGTAATATGACCAAGAAACCATTGTTGAGAAAGCAAATAAGAAAACTGCAAATGCCAATACAACGGGAAACCAAGAAACAACACTCCCAAAAGCTTGAGAAGTTAATTCAACACCTCCCATTCCTGTGGATTCTTGATGCATTCCTGTAAAAATTAAAACCAAAGCTGTCATTGTACAAACAACCATCGTATCAATAAATGGTTCAACTATAGATGTAAAACCATCTGCAACAGGATTATTAGTTTTAGATGCTGAGTGAGCAATCGCAGCAGAACCTACACCAGCTTCACTAGAGAAAGCAGCTCGCTGAAGACCAATAATCAGAACACCGATAAACCCACCTTTTAAAGCATCAGCATGCAAGGCACCGTTAAAAATAGCTTCGAATGCATTACCAATGTTTTGAAAATTTGTACCGATCACAACTAAACATCCAATGATATAAACAGCCGCCATAAAAGGAACAACACGACCTGTAACGCGTGCAATACTATTAATACCGCCAATAATGACAACGCCAACTAATACGGCAAACATAATTCCGAACCAAAAACCTTGACCTTGCAAAATAGGAAGTTGTTCAGAGACAATTTTAAAAGCTTGGTTAGACTGCAGCATGTTTCCGCCTCCTGAAGAAGCACCAACACCAAGAACCGCAAACAAAACAGCTAAAAATTTACCTAAACCTTTCATTCCTTTTTTCTCTAAACCATAGCGTAAATAGTTCATTGGTCCACCAAAAATTCGACCTTCTTTATTGATAAAACGATACTTTACACCAAGTGTACACTCTACAAATTTGAGCGACATGGCAAAAAATCCAGCCATAAACATCCAGAAAGTTGCTCCAGCGCCACCTAATGAAATGGCAACAGCAACACCAGCAATATTCCCTAAGCCAACTGTTGCAGAAACAGCAGTTGCCATTGCTTGAAAGTGCGTAATACGGCCTGGAGCAGCAGGATCATCATACTTTCCTCTGGCTAATTCAATAGAGTGTTTAAAGCCTCTAATGTTAATAAAGCCCAGTCGAAAAGTAAAAAATATACTTCCTAGAATAAGCCAAATCACGATAAAAGGAATTGAATTTTTACGAATGTCTCCGTTGGCATGCAATAAAGGTTGTGGATCATCAAATTCAATTTCTGCAATCATGTGCGCATCTGCCACAATCACATCTTCCGTACTCTCGGGATCATAAATAACTTGACCTTCTTTTGCCAGATATTTAATCTTCCCGTCACCATCTGATTTTGCTGTTAATTCTCTTCCGTCACCAGTTTCAACAACTGCTATTTCATCACCTTCGTTGACATGAGCATTTTCTTCTATCAACCATTTTTTTAATGTATAAGAAGGTGCAGATGATGGATCCCATTCTGGAACTGGTACAAGTTTATGAGAAGTATAAACCAGAGGATCATATATTCCGATCGCCTCAAAAGGATCCCAGAACAAAACCATCCCTAAATAATCAACAGCAGGCTGAACGCCACTATTAAAAATCTCAGTAATTGATTCTGCTTCTAATTCAAAAGTTTTTTCAACTTTATTTCCTTTAGCATCAGTAACCACAACTGTATGGGGCATTCCTTCGATAAGCCCAGTTGATTTTTTAGACTCAAGGCTTGTTTCTTGATTTGACCATTTGTAAGTGTAAGGCGCTTCTCCTCCGCTTACAATTAAAGTGGCTTCACCATCATTAATTTCAGAAGATGGGTTTTTGAGCTCTACATCAACATGTAAAGTTTTTTGTTGCTTTAAATCTTGATTTTGCGCATAAAAAGAAGTGGTTAATAATATTAAAAAATAAAACAATCTGTTTTTTAAATTCATAAGTTGTTCTTTAATTCTTAAATAATTCTATTAATTTCTAAAATTCTAAATATCTATTTTTGAGTTATCTGCATAAAAAAATCCTGCTTTTATTGGCAGGATTTTATCATTTAACAATCAAGGTAACCCATACTTTTCATCCATTCGTTGTTATACATTTTACCAACATATCTACTTCCGTGATCGTGAAACAAAACAACCACAACATCATTTTTACTAAAATTTTCTTTTAATTGTAATAAGCCCTTAATCGCTGTTCCAGCTGAGTTTCCAAGAAACATACCTTCTTCCTTAGCTAATTTCTGTGTGTAAACAGCAGCATCTTTGTCAGTCACTTTTATAAACCCATCAATGATATCAAAATTTACATTTTTAGGTAAAATATCTTCACCAATGCCTTCTGTAACGTAAGGATAAATTTCATTGTCATCAAAAATACCAGTTTCATGATATTTCTTAAAAACGGAACCATAAGTGTCAATTCCCCATATTTTAATGTCAGGGTTTTTCTCTTTAAGATACTTCCCGACTCCTGAAATAGTTCCACCAGTCCCAACTCCGACAACAAAGTGTGTGACTTTGCCATCCGTTTGTTTCCAAATTTCCGGTCCGGTTGTCAAATAATGTGCTTTTGTATTTGAAGGATTATCGTATTGATTAACATACCAAGAATTTGGTGTTTCTTCGGCTAAACGCTTTGCAGTTGAATAATATGAACGTGGATCGCCTGGAGCTACATCAGTTGGGCAAACATGAACCTCACAACCTACGGCCTTAAGAATATCCATTTTTTCTTTGCTTTGCTTGTCGCTGATAACGCAAATGACTTTATATCCTTTCACGATAGCAACTAAAGCCAAGCCCATGCCTGTATTTCCCGATGTTCCTTCTATGATTATTCCGCCTGGTTTTAAGCGGCCGTCATCTTCTGCATCTTTAATCATTTGTAAAGCCATTCTATCTTTAACGGAATTACCAGGATTAAAAGTTTCATATTTTGCCAAAACAAGTGCATCAATTTCAGAAACAATTTTATTCATTTTAACCATCGGGGTATTCCCAATTGTTTCAATGATGTTTTCTGAATAATCCATATCTTAATTTTGAGTCTGCAAAAATATAAAATTAATAGACTTTAGCAGAAATTAAGAGACTTTAATCAAATTTCAGGGCTTTTACAGGCGTTATTTTAGAAATAATTAAGGACGGGACAACTAACATCAACATACATAATATCACAGTTCCTATATTAACTGCTAAAATATAAGTCAAATTAATTTCAATAGGAACGCTTGTGACGTAGTAAGAACTCGGATCTAACGGAATGATTTCAAAGTATTTCTGTAAAAATAAAATACTCAATCCGATGATGTTTCCGTAAAACAATCCTTTAAGAATAAGAAACAAAGTATTGTATAAAAATATTTTTCTAATCGTCCAATTTGAGGCACCTAGGGCTTTAAAAACGCCGATCATTTGACGTCTTTCAAGAATAAGAACTAAAAGAGCAGTAATCATGTTAATCCCTGCAACCAAAATCATGATCCATAATATGATGATGATATTAAAATCAAATAAATTAAGCCAATCGAAAATTGCTGGATAAAGATTAATAATGGATTCAGAGTTTAAAAATGAACCTATGTTTTGATAAATTTCTTGGGAGAAACTTTCTATCTTATTGAAATCATCCGTAAAGACCTCAAACTGTCCGATTTCATTTTCTGACCATTGATTTAAACGTTGTACTTGCCTAATATCACCAATTACAAAAGTTTTATCGAAATCTTGAAAACCAGATGAATAAATACCTACAATTTCTAAACCAAGTGGACGCGGTAATTTATTCTCTGTATTTTTACGCATAAAATACATAATCACTTTATCACCTAATTCAAATTTTAAACGCTTTGCTAAATAATCTGAAATTAAAATTTCATTGCTTGCGCGCTGCTCAAAATGAGGTAAGCGACCTTCTATTAAAAACTCTTTTAAAAAATTCCATTGGTATAAACTATCAACACCTTTAAGCGCGACCCCATCAAAATCCGTTTCTGTCCGAATAACGCCCCATTTTGTTGCTGTCGCTTGTATATGTGAGACACTTGGTATTGATTCAAAATCAGGGTAAAAATCTTGATTTTTCTTGATCGGATTGAGGTTCTCCTTAGATTCATTACTTGAAAATCCTTGAATGACGACATGTCCATTAAAGGCAGCAATTTTATCACGAATTTTATTTTGTAAGCCCAAGCCTGTTCCAAAAGCAATAAGCATCACAATGACTCCCAATGCGATTGCTACGGTTGCAATTTTTATAATTGGAGCCGAAACACTACTTTTATGGTCACTTTTCGCACTTAAGCGTTTGGAAACAAAATATTCAAAATTCAATGCATCACCTTTTTAGAAATCTGCTCAAAAATACAGTTTTATTTCTGGTTTTATTTAATCTCGCTTGTCAAGCACAAGAAAAAGAAGAAATTTTAGAAAAAAATAAGATCATTCAAGTGGGTGCCAATCAAACTCAAAACTATATTCCGTTTTTAAAGAATAAAAATATCGCTGTTGTTGGTAATCAAACTTCAGTTATTTTTAAAGAAAGTGGCTATATTCATTTGGTTGATTCTCTTTTAAAAAGAGAGATAAAAATCAAAAAAGTTTTTGCTCCTGAACACGGTTTCAGAGGAAAAGCTGATGCTGGTGAAATTGTAAAGGATGGTATTGATCAAATAACAGGCTTACCCATCGTTTCGCTTTACGGAAACCATAAAAAACCAAAGGCTGATGATTTAAAAGAGATAGATGTTATTGTTTTTGATATTCAAGACGTCGGGGCTCGCTTTTACACCTATATTTCAAGTTTACATTACATCATGGAAGCTGCAGCCGAAAATGATGTGATCGTTTTAGTCCTTGACAGACCAAATCCAAATGGACATTATATCGATGGACCAATTCTCGAAAAAGAATATCAGAGCTTTGTAGGCATGCATCCAGTGCCAATTGTTCATGGCCTTACAATTGGTGAATATGCAAAAATGATTAATGGTGAAAAATGGCTTAAAAATGATATTCAAGCAGATCTTGAAGTGATTAAAATTAAAAATTATAATCGAGAAATGAATTATAACTTGCCGATTAAACCTTCGCCGAACCTACCTAATGATCAAGCCATTAATCTTTATACAAGTTTGTGCTTCTTTGAAGGAACAAATGTGAATGCAGGTCGTGGGACAAATCAGCAATTTCAAATATTTGGTTCACCTTTTTTAAATCATAATCATTTCGATTACAGTTACACACCCGTTTCCAACCCAGGCGCAAAATATCCAAAACACGAAAACGAAGTATGTTATGGGAAAGATTTAACGCAGCATAAAAATCTTTCTCAAATTAATTTAGAATGGCTTATTGAAGCTTATAAAAACACTTCAGATCAAAATGATTTTTTTAATGATTTCTTTAATAAACTTGCTGGAAACAAAACTTTGCAAGAACAAATAAAAACTGGACTTTCAGCCGAAGAAGTTAAAGCAACTTGGAAAGAAGGTTTGGAAAATTATAAAAAAATGAGAGCTCAATACCTGCTCTATGATTAAATTAATTTATGAAGCTTGACAATTTAGATTCACTTAAAAATTATTTACCCAATGATGGCATCGTTAATTATATTGAGGATTTTTATGCTCTCAAAAAATCAGAGTATTTCTATCAGCAACTTTTAGACAATATCACATGGAAGCATGAAGAACTCAACATGTTTGGCAAAAAAATAGTGACCAAACGTAAAGTTGCATTTTATGGTAATTCTGGCAAAACTTACACTTACTCCAACAAAGAAAAAACCGCTTTGCCTTGGACAGAAGATTTAAAATCAATCAAGGCTGATTTAGAAACTCAATTTGACATTAAATTAAATACCTGTTTGCTCAATTTATACCACGATGGTAATGAAGGCATGGGCTGGCACACCGATGATGAAAAAGAGTTAGAAGAAAAAGGCGTGATTGCCTCTTTAAGTTTTGGCGCAGTTCGAAAATTCTCTTTTAAACATAAATCTACGAAAGAAAAAGTTGATTTTCATTTAGCATCAGGAAGTTTATTACTGATGAGAGGAGAAACTCAAAAGTATTGGCTACATCAACTTCCCAAAACAAAAAAAGTGTATCAACCACGTATCAATCTCACTTTTAGAAATATTGTGAAGTGATTTATTTAGAAACAAAAAAGCTGAATTTGAATCAAATTCAGCTTTTTTATAAATTTCATCGTTTAATGAATTAAGAAATCAATTCTCCGTTGAGTTCAACTTTATAATGGATATCAACTGATTTTTCTAACATTTTGGACACAGAGCAGTATTTCTCAAAAGATAAATCTGCAGCGCGTTGTGCTTTGTTAGCAGGAATATCTCCTTTTATTTTTACTAATAAATCAATGCGGTGAAAAACTTTTGGAATGGTCTCGTTTCTGTGACCTTCGACTTCCATTTGTAAATCATCAACTTTAAGATTTTGTTTTTCTAAAATATGAACAATATCAATACTGCTACAACCTGAAACCCCCATCAGAATCAGCTCCATCGGGCTTGCTGCTTGCTGATTTCCTGCTGAAGAATTACACATTTCGACTTTATCGCCATTGGTGTTCATCGCTTCAAAATGAACACTACTATCTTTCTTTTTTTGAAGGTTAATTTTCATAGAAAAAGTAATTTTATTTATTCACAAAGTAAGACATTTACCAAGTGATTGTCTGCTAAATAAAAGTTAAGTTAAAACAGAGTAAAATAAAAATTGTAAATTTGCCATTCGAGGAAAAATTTGATCTGCTTGCAACCTCTAAAAATGCTAAACACAGTCATAGGTCTCTAGATCTTGCAAGTTGCACATTGCTTTCCTACGCAACAAAACTTTAATATTATGTCATATTTATTTACATCTGAGAGTGTCTCTGAAGGACATCCAGATAAAATTGCAGATCAGATTAGTGATGCTTTATTAGATTACTTTTTAGCTTTTGATAAAAATTCAAAAGTTGCAGCAGAAACACTTGTGACAACAGGTCAGGTTGTTCTTGCTGGTGAAATCAATAGCAAAACTTACATCGACGTGCAGCAAGTCGCTCGCGATGTGATAAATGATATCGGTTACACAAAAGGTGAATACAGATTTAGTGGCGATTCCTGTGGCGTAGTGTCTTTGATTCATGAGCAATCAAAAGAAATCAATCAGGGTGTTGAGCGTGAATCCTTAGAAGAACAAGGTGCTGGCGACCAGGGAATGATGTTTGGCTACGCTACAAACGAAACGGAAAGTTATATGCCTTTGGCGCTTGATATTTCTCATAAACTCATGATTGAGCTGGCAAAGTTAAGACGTGAAAATGATGAAATCACTTACTTAAGACCTGACGCAAAAGCCCAAGTAACAATTGAGTATAGCGATGATCATAAACCAATTCGTATTGATACAATTGTAATTTCTACTCAACATGACGAGTTTGATGAAGATGAAGCCATGCTTCAGAAAATCAGTGATGATCTTAAAAATATTTTAATTCCTCGTGTTAGAGATTCTTATGAAGATAAGATAAAATCACTATTTAATGATGAAATAAAATACCATATTAATCCAACAGGAAAATTTGTAATTGGAGGACCACACGGTGATTCAGGTTTAACGGGGCGTAAAATCATTGTGGATACTTACGGCGGAAAAGGTGCCCACGGTGGTGGTGCTTTTTCTGGAAAAGATCCGAGTAAAGTGGATAGGTCAGCAGCTTATGCTTCGCGACATATTGCCAAAAACATGGTTGCAGCTGGTATTGCTGATGAAGTTTTAGTTCAAGTTTCTTATGCTATTGGTGTGAGTGAACCAACTTCTATTTTCATCAATACCACAAATAAAAACATTGAAATGTCTGATGGAGAAATCGCAGAAAAAATCAAAAAGATTTTTGATATGCGACCAGGCATGATTGAAAAACGCCTTAAGCTTAGAAATCCGATTTATAGAGAAACTTCAGCTTATGGACACATGGGTAAAGAATCTCGAAAAATAAAGAAAGTTTATAAATCTGATTACTCAGGAGAAGTAACTCATGAGGTTGATCTTTTCACATGGGAAGAATTGAATTATGTAGAAAAATTAAAGAAAACTTTTAATATTTAGTAATTAGTAAGATAATTTAGAATTTAAAAAACCCCATAAATCAAGATTTATGGGGTTTTTCTATTTGTGAAAAGTTTAGAATTTTATTTCCATTCAGCTAAACTCTCTTTATTCATTTTTATATAATCACTATTTCCTGCTTTTTCAGCAGCTTTTAAAGATTTCTCAGCTACAGAAATTGCTTTCTTTTTATTTCCTGCTTTCGCATAGATTAAAGATTGCTGTCTTAATACCCAGTAAGGAGTTGCATCCATCATTGAAACTGCTTTTTCAATCCATTTTACAGATAATGAAATATCTTTGTCGGCTGTCATATAATAAACTGCTGCATTATAATAATCATTTGCACTAGGTCCATTCATCACAGAATCAATACTTTCAGTCACAAGTTCATCTGTAATAAAATGAATAGGCACTTCAACTAAAGTATTCTCCCATGAAATTTGAAGGTGTGCGTAATCATTTTTAATTTCATTAATCCCTATCGTAAATGATTCTTGTTTGTGACTCAACTTTTTGACAGGAACTATAGCAGAAGCTGCTATTTTAGAAGCATCCCATTCTTGTGGTAAACCCCAGTTATCAGTTTTCTCGTAGAAATAAACTTCCCAATTGTTCTTTGAAGGCTTTGTATAAATTGCGTAAGAGCCAGCTTCTAACATTTGTTGATTAATTTTGACATCATGTTCAAAGTGAATCACGGAGTTTTCGTTTGCGCCTGTTCTCCATACTTTATCAAAAGGAACTAAATTCCCAAAAACTTCACGATCCCGCATGGCAGGTCGAGAATAATCAATTTTGATAGTCGTCAGACCAACAATTTGTTTAAGATTTGCTTTCGGACTCGGTTGAGGAGTTTGAATTTGTGCATTAAGGTGAGTCGTAAAAATAGTAACTAAAATCAATAGTATTTTTCTCATTGAGATATTTTTTGCCCAAATATATTCACTCTAATTATATTTACTGTTAAAATTTGAAGAAATTAGGAATAAATTTAAAATTGGATATCTTCAAAAAGAAATTAAGCCGATAGCAATTCATTTCGTAATTTTACCAAAAATTAAAAAACATGGATTTAAATCTTATTCCAAAACTTAAACATACGGATTCTAATAACTTCTTCTTGCTGGCTGGCCCTTGCGCTATTGAAGGTGAAGACATGGCAATGCAAATCGCTGAAGAAATTTTAAAAATCACGGATAAATATCAAATCCCTTTTATTTTTAAAGGTTCTTTCAAAAAAGCAAATCGTAGCCGAATTGATAGTTTTACAGGAATAGGTGATCAAAAAGCATTAGAAATTTTAAAAAAAGTTTCTGAAAAATTTGATGTTCCTACAGTTACGGATATTCACCAAGCTGAAGACGCAGCGATGGCTGCTCAATATGTTGATGTACTTCAAATACCTGCATTTTTGGTCAGACAAACAGATTTAGTTGTTGCTGCTGCACAAACAGGTAAAGCTGTCAACCTCAAAAAAGGACAATTTATGAGTCCTGAAAGTATGCAACATACCGTACAGAAAGTTATTGATTCTGGAAATCAGAAAGCGATGATCACAGATAGAGGAACAATGTTTGGCTATCAAGATTTAATTGTAGATTTTAGGGGGATTCCGACAATGAAAAAGTATGCCTCTACAGTTTTAGATGTGACACATTCACTTCAGCAACCCAACCAATCATCTGGTGTGACTGGTGGACGACCAGAAATGATAGAAACAATTGCTAAAGCTGGGATTGTCAATAATGTTGATGGACTTTTTATAGAAACACATTTTAACCCTAGCGAAGCTAAAAGCGATGGAGCAAATATGTTAGATATTAAGCATTTAAATAGTTTGATGCATAAGCTAACTGAAATCAGAAAAACAATTAATCAGTTTTAATAAAGAAGATTTATTTAAATATAAAAACGCTTGTAGAAATAAATTCACAAGCGTTTTTGTTTTTCGTGATATTTTGAAAGCTATTCGATACGTTTAACGTATTGACCGTCTCTCCTATCCTTTTCTTCTCTTAGCAATGCAAGTTCACGACCTGTTTGTCCTTGAACAGATGAATTCTCTTGTGCCCTTCTAATCAAATAAGGAACAACATCTTTAACAGGACCAAATGGAAGTAATTTTATCGCGTTTGAGTTCTCTTTAGCAATATTATAGGTAATGTGATCACTCATACCATAAAGTTGACCAAACCAAACTCTATCATCATCCAGCGGAATTCCTTTTTGCTCCATAGATTGTAAAGCCATATAAGTACTGACTTCATTGTGCGTTCCAATAAATAAAGAAATATCATCTATGTTGTTGATGCAATAGCCCATTGTTGCGTTAAAGTTAACATCTGTTGCCTCTTTGTCTTCACAAATTGGTGTAGGGTATCCCATTTTTTTTGCCCTCTTATTTTCTTTTTCCATGTAAGCTCCTCTCACAATTTTAAAACCTAATCTAAAATTATTTGCTTGAGCGTACTCGTGAATTTCTTTGACATAAGAAAGTCTATCCCATCTATAACATTGTAAAGTATTATAAACATAAGTTTTTTCTTTATTAAACTCTTGCATTAGCCTAAAACATAAATCATCTGCAGCTTTTTGCATCCACGACTCTTCAGCGTCAATAAGTAGTTTTGTATCATACTTCACAGCTGCTTCAGCTATACTATATAATCTTGCCTGTATTCTGTCCCATTCTTCTGTTTCCTTATCTGTCAAGACAGCTTCGGCTGACACCTTTTCCCAAATCTCAAATCGACCTAAACCAGTAGGCTTTGCGACAGCAAAAGGAAGCTCCTTAGCTGTTGATGCAAATTTGATAATCTCAATTTTAGTTTCAGCAGCTTTATCAAAATCTTCTTCAGTTTCTTTACCTTCAACCGAATAATCCAAAACAGAATGTACATTTTTGGTGTACATCAACTTAATTAGAGGCAAAGTTTCTTCTTGTGTTTCTCCTCCACAAAACTGTTTAAAAATTGTTTTTTTGATCAATGGTTGTATCGGTAACTTAATTGAGAGCGCTACATTTAAAGCAACAGTTGAGACAGGTACAAAAAAAGGAATATTCATCATTGAAAAAATGAATAATGAACGCTTTAAATCATCGTTATCTTTGAGTATAAAAGCGTGCTTTGTATCGTTAAATATTTTTGTGTCTAACATGCGAAAATAATTTTATCAAATATACTTATTGAATATCTTAAACCTTTACAAAAAGATGGTAATTTTACAGCAAAATTTAAGATTTATTCTCCATGAATTTACTACAATTAAAGGACTATTCAATTCATTTCTTAAACACAGGTTATCAAGAAGTTAATAAATGGATTTCAGGCCGTGACTTTTCTAAAATATTTGTGCTCGTCGATTCAAATTCTCATCAACATTGTCTCAAATTATTTTTAGAAGAAATTGAAACAGATTTAGAAATAGAAATCATAGAAATTGAGGTTGGTGAAGCATACAAATCCATAAAAACTTGCAATCAACTTTGGCAAACCTTAGCTGACCTTGATGCTGATAAAGCTTCTCTTGTTTTAAACCTGGGTGGCGGCGTAGTGACTGATATTGGTGGTTTTATTGCTTCAACTTTTAAAAGAGGCCTTTCATTTATACATATTCCAACAACACTTTTAGGCATGGTTGATGCTGCAATTGGCGGAAAAAATGGTGTGAATGCTGGTACTCTTAAAAATCAAATCGGCGTCATTAACACTCCCGAAAAAGTGATGATTGATCCACGCTTTTTATCAACTCTAAATCAAGCTGAAATGCGTAGTGGTTTAGCTGAAATGATTAAACATGGTTTTATTGCTGATCAAGCTTATTTAGATACGTTTTTAGATTTATCAGCATTTAGTGTAGAAAAACTCACGGAACTCATAGAAAGATCAATTGAAATTAAAACAGAAATTTCTGAAAATGATCCACATGAAAAAGGAATGCGAAAAGCTCTTAATTTTGGACATACATTAGGTCACGCAATTGAATCATACAGCATTGAAAATGATAACTTCCCAAAACTTCTTCATGGTGAAGCTGTTGCCGTCGGTATGATTCTAGCCTTAAACCTTTCAGTACAAACACAAAGCTTCAAAAAAGATATGTATGAGAAATATGTTAAACTCATTAAAACTTATTTTACTAAAGTTGAGTTTTCAGAAAAGGATATTTCAGAAGTCGTAAAGCTTTTAAAACACGATAAAAAAAATACAAAAGGACGCATCAACTTTGTTCTTCTTTCTAACATAGGTCAGCCTGTTTTAGATTGTGAAGTCAACAATGAGATGATATATAAAGCTTTTGAAGCTTACAAAAAAGCATAAAAAAAGCTGTTTCAAAATATTTGAAACAGCTTTTTATCAATTTTATAAAATGAAATTAATCAGCTTGTGCTAAAGGCTCATTAGTTTCAATCATGTCAGTTCTAGCCATATATCTTTCAGCATCTAAAGCTGCCATACAGCCTGTTCCTGCTGCAGTTACTGCTTGTCTGTACTCATTATCTTGAACATCACCAGAAGCAAATACGCCAGGCATATTTGTTTTTGTTGATTTACCTTGAGTAATGACATAACCTGCATCATCCATCGTTAGGATACCCTTAAAAATATCTGTATTTGGTTTATGACCGATAGCGATAAATAGACCTGTAATTTTAATTTCCTCTTTCTCTTGCGTTTGATTATTGACCATACGCAAACCTTCAACAACTTGATCACCCAAGACTTCATCTATTTCAGTAAAATATCTCAAATCAATGTTTTTGGTATTTTTAACTCTATGTTGCATTGCCATAGAAGCTCTCATTTCACCTTTACGAACAAGCATTGTTACTTTAGAGCAAATGTTAGCAAGGTAAGTTGCTTCTTCACAAGCAGTATCTCCACCTCCAACAATAGCAACATCTTGACCTTTATAAAAGAAACCATCACAAACTGCACATGCTGAAACACCGCCTCCACGCAATCTTTGTTCACTTGGCAAGCCTAAATATTTAGCTGAAGCACCTGTTGAAATAATTACAGAGTTTGCTTCTACCCATTCTTTATTATCAATTTGAGCTTTATGAACTCCGCCTTCTTTCTCAGAGAATTTAACTTTAGTCACCATCCCAATACGAACTTCTGTACCGAAGCGCTCAGCTTGTTTTTGTAAATCAACCATCATTTGTGGTCCGTCGATTCCTTCAGGATAACCTGGAAAGTTATCAACTTCAGTTGTTGTCGTTAACTGACCTCCTGGCTCCATTCCTGTATAAACAACTGGTTTCATATCAGCTCTTGCTGCATAAATAGCTGCAGTATAACCTGCAGGACCTGAACCAATAATCAAACATTTTATACGTTCCAAATTTTCTGACATATGTAATAATTTTAACTACAAATGTAGCAAGAATTTCAAAACAAGCCGTCATAATCTCTTGTGAAGATTACGCCAATCTTATCATCATTTTTGATTTTAGTCAAAGTCAGCAACTACAAATCTGTTTCAAACAAATTTATTAGCTTTGTTAAAACTTAAACACAAAATGAATCAAGATATTCTCGATAAAGTCAATAAAAAATATGAATCTTTAGGTGAAAACCCTGACGCATACTTAGAAGGTTTAGTTTACGCAAAACCCATTAATTACTGGGATTATATACAAGTTGATACACTTCTTTCTTTACAAAATACACGAACAGATTTTAAAGATGAATCCGTATTCATCATGTATCATCAAATCACAGAATTAGTGTTAAAATTAATGATTCATGAAATCTCACAAATTTGTGAAGAAGAAGATATAACAGAAGATTTTTTCATTGATAAGCTCTATAGGTTACAACGTTATACAGATATGTTGATCACTTCATTTAGTGTTATGAAAGATGGAATGAGTTATGATGATTACAACAAATTCAGGATGACATTGACTCCAGCAAGTGGATTTCAATCAGCACAATTCAGATTTTTAGAGATTTATGCAACACCTATTTTTAATTTGATTAACAAGAAAGAAAAAGAGAATCTTCCTGAAAACCCTGATACTGAAACTTTGTTTAAACATATTTATTGGCAAAGCGCAGGTTTAGATAAAAAAACAGGTAAGAAATCACATACACTCAAAGCTTTTGAAGATAAATACTTAGATGAATTTATCAGACTCGCCAAAAAAATGACAGGTCAAACTGTTAATGAAGTACTGTTAAAGTTTGAGCATCCTTCAGAAAAATTATTGAATGCTGCTCGTGATTTTGATAATGCATACAATGTTAAATGGCCACTGATACATTTAAGAACAGCAACGCAATATCTTGAGAAAAAAGGAGAACAAAAAGCAGCAACTGGCGGATCTGAATGGAAAAAATATTTACATCCAAAATTCCAACAACGTAAATTCTTCCCTCAGTTATGGAAAAATGAATCAATCATGGAATGGCATAAAAAGGAATGTTAACAGAATCTCATCACATTGTAATCGGCATTATTTTTGTTTATCTTTGTGATTATGAAAAAGTTATTCCTCTTTTATTTTATTTCACTTAGTTTCTATGCTTTACAAGCTCAAGAATTTCGAGGTCAACTTTTTGAAATTTTTGACGCTCCAAGTTTAAGTGTACTCGACGATCCTTTTTCTGTAAACAATCAAATTGAAAATAGCATCTCGACGATGAGAATTGATTTAAATGTTGATCCCTTTCGTGAGAAACGTCAAATTAATATGGTTGCTGCGATTGAGCACAAAAAACAACAAAAAAATAGAAGTCTTGATGAGTTTAGTTTTGTAAAAAGACAATTAGCATCTTTTGAAGCTAACAAGCCCAAACTCGATAATTCAGTCAACTTATACTCACCATCTTATAACGATCAACCGATTTACTCAGGTTCAAATCGTGTAAAAAATTCTGTTTATGAAGATTTAGGTGATAGATTTAAATATCGAACAGGTTTCTACTCACCTTCATATCACAATTCGTATAGAAATCGAGACAAAAACAGAGCTAGGTTTTATATTGGTGCCTATTAATCTATTCTTTATCACTGAGCAATTGAATGCCTTCACCTTTGACGATTTTAATATCTTTTGATTTATATAAACTGCCAATTGCTTTCTTGAAAGCTTTCTTACTCAAATGAAATTTTTGATAAATCAATTCAGGATGAGATTTGTCATGAATTCCAATAAATCCATCTTCTGTCTTTTTTAACTCATCCAAAACGATTTGTGAATTTGGCTCAATACTTTTATAACCAAATTTCTGGAGAGTGACATCAATTTTAGAATCTTTTCTAATTTTTCTGATGTAGCCTGTTAAGCGATCACCTGTTCTTAATTCTTTATAAACCTCATCATTATAAAGTAATCCGCTATGAATTTCATTGATGATTAAATTATAACCAAGTTCAGTTTTGTTTGTTACAATTAAATCAACCTCATCAAATTCTTCAACTGTGAGAACTGAATTATCAACAAATTTATTAACTCTACTTGAAGCAACTAATCGATTCGTTTCTTCATCGAGATAACAAAAAACGAGATATTTTTCACCAACATGCATTTTGTAAGATTGTTCAATATATGGAACAAATAAATGCTTCTCTAGTCCCCAATCTAAAAATGCACCGTGATCGCTTACATCAACACATTCAAGCATTGCGAACTCATCGAGCATGATTTTTGGTTCAAGATTAGTCGCAACTGGACGTTCATCAAAATCTAGATATACGAAAACTTCTAACTCATCTCCAATCTCAAATGTTTCTGGTTTATATTTATTAGGCAATAAAACTTCATCGCCAGCTTCATTTTTTAAAAATAATCCTGGCGCTGTATCTCTATCAATAACTAATTTGTGTTTTATCCCTAACTCTAACATTTGCAAATTTTTGTGCAAAGTTAGGATAAAACAATCATAAAAACATTAAAATTCACCATCAAAAACAGGAAGAAGATAATTAAAGAAATCTAGTAAAACTTTATCATTCACCTCAGTTGGTGTCATGATTTCTAGCAGTTGAGGATTGTCTTTTTGAGAAAAGAATTGAGGAAGTGTATTTTCTAAATCCTTCATATTATCAACTTTTGCATAATTGAAATTATACATTTTACTCAAATGTTCAGCTGTGAGTTGATGTCTGGTTTCAAAATATTTTTGAAAATACTGATTCTCTTTATCACCTGGTAAAATTCTAAAAATACCTCCACCTGAATTATTGATCACAATAATTTTAAAATCAGAAGGAATATATTGATTCCACAACGCATTTGAGTCGTAAAAGAAACTCAAGTCGCCAGTGATTAAAGTCGTTGGTTGTTGACTTGCAACTGCATAACCAATAGAAGTTGACGTACTCCCATCAATACCACTTGTTCCACGATTTGAGAACGCGTTAATCTTTTTTCTTGCATCAAATAAATTTGCATATCTTACTGTTGAACTATTTGCAAAATGAACATTTTCATGTTCTGGAAAATGTGCGAATAATTGTGAAAAAACTTTAAAATCTGAATACTCAATTTCCTTAACGTAATTTTCTAAAAGTTGATCGGTTTCCAATTTTAAAGGATTCCAAAATTTAAAATAATCAGAATTAACTATTTCTAAATCCTTTAAAACATTTTTAAAAAAAGAATTAATTTTAATTTTTAAATGTTTTGGTGAACAGAAAAAAGTATCCAAAGCCTTATTCTCACCGATATGATAATGCTGTTTAGGTTGATATTCACGTAAATATTTTTTGATTTTTTTAGAAACCAACATCCCTCCCATTGTTATCAACATATCTGGTTGAAGTTTTTTAAAGAGTTCATCTTTATTTTCAGATTTTTCTATGGGCGCTAAAATTGAATCAATACTTTGGAAAAAGTCTTTGTGAGCAGCATTTGAAGTCACTTCTGTCATCACGATAACAGATGGATCGTTAGCCAACATATCAAGAATCTCCTCGTCAATATGCGCTGAATGATTCACGCCGATTAAAACCAGTTTACGCTTGGCAGAATTCCAGTTATTGACAAACTCTTCTTGATCATCAAGAGACTCAAGATGCCTGATTTGTACAGCTTCCAACTCGGCTTTAACTTCAGGTAAAATTGCATTTTCTGTATGATATAAAGGCTCATCAAATGCAGCGTTAATATGTATTGGCAAAGAGTTCTCAAGACATTTCGCTAAAGTTGTTTTTAGTTTTTCTGAATTAAAAGAAAGTGGTGATTTTGAAGCATCTTGGTAAGTATCATCCTTTAAATTAGCTGATGAACAGACATGATTCTGGAAAAAGTTTTCTTGCTGAATCGTTTGTCCATCTCCGATATCAATCAAATGTTTTGGTCGATCAGCAGAGATAACCACCAATGGAATATTGCTGTAATAAGCCTCAGTCACAGCTGGATAATAATTGGCTACTGCAGAGCCAGAAGTGCAAATAACAGCGACTGGTTTTCCTTTTTTCTGAGCAATTCCTAAAGCGAAAAATGCAGCGCAACGCTCATCGACAACGCTGTAAGTTTGAATGGTTTTATCATTAGAAAAACCAATCGTTAAAGGCGCATTTCTTGAGCCTGGCGAAATAACAACATCTAAAATGCTGTAACGTTTACAATATTCTACAATCAGCTGCGCTGTTGGTATCGAAGAAAATATTTGATCTGTCATACTTACAAAGGTAATTTTGTAAAAGGATAAGTCAACGAAAAGCTTGACTTCTTAAAGCACTTTTAACATCGTTTGAGATTTATTTTGGGTTTCCTCCCATTCATCTTCAGGTTGACTTTCAGCAGTGATGCCACCACCGACATAAAGTGAAATTTTTTCATTTTTATAAGAAAGACATCTTAAATTGACATATAAATCTGATGTTTTTTGAATAGATTTAAAAACTTGATTTTCCTGATTACGCTGTCTGTTCGATCTTACTTTTTCTGATTTCCAGTTTAATTCACCTAAAAATCCTGCGTAAAACTGACGATCATAATTTTCATTTTTCAATAAAAAGTTGAAAGATTTTTCTTTAGGTAAGCCACAAACTGCTGGTGTTGGATGAATTGCTTTGAGAACAGCATCAAAATTTTCAGGCTGTATTTGTGCTTGAATTTCTGTCAATAAATGGAAAAGTTCAGCTGCTGGCGCGACTTTTAAATCTGATGTTTGAATATCCGTTGCTTTAGTCTGGCGTAAAGCTTCTAATATTTGCTCAGTTACAAAAGCTTGTTCCTTTTTTTCTTTTTCAGTAAAAGGTTGACTTTCAATCACATTTTCATGCCTCGTACCAGCCAAAGCCATCGTTTGCAGCTGATTTCTTTTTAGTTTAATTAAGGTTTCTGGTGTGGCTCCCGCCCATAAACCGACTTTTGGATGAAACCAAATGTAGGTCATTGCATTTGGATAAGCCTTGAGCATTCTTTTGAAGAGTAATGAGACATTCAAATCCTTTTTGTGAAAATTGATTTGTCGAGAAGTGACAATTTTATCAAGATTTTCATCTCCTGAAATCTCTTTTAAAGTGAGTTCAAGTAGATCAAGATAAATTTGTTTTTCATTTGGATTCTCATCAATCTCTTTCTTTTCGAAAGTGAGTTCATCTAAATCAATATCAGATAAATCAATGTAATAACTTTCTAAATCCTTCTGAGGAAAAAGAATCGCTTTTTCCTTTAAATCAAATGGTGCAAACACATAACCTGAACCTTCAAAAGAATTAATACGGAATAATTTATCAGTGTTCATTCGATGAAAGAAAACCTGTTCAGCATTGGGTTTATGATAAATGACAAATGGCAATTGAGCCTTATGATGATCATCTAATATTTTAAAAAAATCTGACATATTATTTTTTAGGTAAAGCAATTGTTGTGAGTTTAACAGCAGAAATTAAACGCTCATCTTCATCTGTGATTTTAATATCCCAAACTTGCGTTGTTCTTCCTTTATGTATAAATTTTGCTGTTGCGAAAACATTTCCAGAGGCAATACTTCTGATATGGTTTGCAGAAATCTCAAGTCCTCGAATCATGAAATTTTGCGCATCTAAAAAAATGAAACAGGCCGCACTTCCTACACTTTCGGCTAATGCAACCATTGCACCACCATGCAAAACACCATCAGGTTGATGAACTTTGGATGTGACTGGCATACGCGCTGTTAAAAAATCGTCGCCAACATCAACATAATCAATACTTAAGGTTTCCATTAAAGTGTTAGGGACATAAGCGTTACATCTTTTTAAGATTTCGGACTTCGGAATGTTCATGAGTTTGCTTTAATTTGTTGTGTAAAATTACAAAAGCTTTTTCATATGTCATCCAAAGAACTTCAGGTAAACTACGAAACAACAAACACATATTCAACTTTAAATAAGTTGACCTCTAAAACTGAATACATTTGGGTTGCTTGCCACGGCATCGCCTATTTAAGTCGTTATTTTATTAAATATTTTGAAGTATTAGATCCTGATAAAAATTTCGTTATTGCACCACAAGCGCCTGCAAAATACTACCAAACCAGAGCTTTTAAGTATGTTGGTGCTTCATGGCTGACAAGAGAGAACAAAGCGATTGAGATTGAGAATGTTCTCAATTACCTTGATGCAGTTTATGAAAAGGAGAAACTACAAGATAAAAAAGTGATTCTTTTAGGTTACTCTCAAGGCGTTTCAATAGTGATGCGTTGGCTTCAGAAAAGAAACGTCAATTGCGAGAGACTTATTTTGCATTCAGGGAGTATTCCAAATGAATTTACACCTGAAGATTTTGTGAATAACGTTAATACAAAAACACATTTAGTTTACGGTAATTCTGATCAATACATTCACTCTGAAAAGCTTAAAAAACAAATTGATATGGCTCAAAAGTTATTTCCTGAAAATTTAGAAATTCATGAATTTGATGGCAAACATGAAGTGAGTCAAGAAGTATTGAAAAAAATAGATCATGCTTTAATAGCGTCTAAAACAATTTTTTAAAATTTTGAACATCTCATCAATCTTAGGTTTAAATTTTTTACATAGAATTTCGAGATAATTATAAACGGAACAAAAAGAAATTTACATCAAAAAAATTATAAGACGTCACTACACTTAAAAATGTGTTTTTTAATTCTAAGCTACTTCTACTCAATATTCTCATTTACAAGCAGGTATCCGCTTAAATGGATGAAATTTAAAGACGTTTTGTTGGTTTTATGAAATCTGAAGTTTTTTAATATTAAGCTAAAAGTTCCCTTAGTGTTTTTAAAAGTATAATTTAACTCTTCTTGAGGAATATCTTTAAAATTCGGATATTTTTTTAGACTCTCTAAAAGTAAACTATCGATGTCAACTTCTAATATTTTTTCATCTTGGTCATTTATTGTCAAAGAATTTGGTTGATGTGATATTTGATAGCGATGACTTTCGTTTTGGTTTAAGGCTATCTCTACCATAGTTTGATAATCTTTTACATCTAAATTAAATTGATGCTTATAATTAAGTTGATTGTAATGATAATATTTATTTTCAATAGCTGTTCGGCTTGACATATCTCTATCACTTCCATAAAGAGAATCTAAAAGTTGATTGCCTGCTGTATAGCTGTTTTGTAAATAACTAGTTTTAAAACCCAATGAAGCGTCTAACTCATTTAAACGATTTCGTTTTTTTAAATATCTTGTAATGTTTCTAAATTGTGAATCTTCTTCTACTGTGATAAATTCATCAGAATTAGATTTTATTTTATTGATCATCTCTTCTAATTCTTTAACCTGTGCATTAATGGATACATTAAAAGCACTCCAAGGTCCATAACTGGCAAGAATAATTAAAATAAAAAGGGAAATCGGAATGATTTTTAACTTCTTCTTGTTGCTAAATATCATGTATAAACTAATGCCAAAAATCCAGAAGGCTAACACGACCAAAAAATATCTATTTTCTGTAAAATTGTAATCTGCTATGCGTGTATAAATAGCCACAAAAAGCAAAATAAGGAGCGGAAAAAGTAAAATATAAAAATAAGGGTAAAATTTTCTTATCAATATGTTAGGGTGAGTTTGTCTTAAAGGTTCAATAATAATTTGAATAATAAGACCAATAATCGCAAGAATGCTGATAAGATAAGATACCCAGCCTTGTGGAAGTTCCCATAAAATTAAAATTTGAAATGTGTAGGCATACACGATAATCAAATAAATGACAAGAATAGGAATTAGTATAAATTTCAAAAACACATCTAAGGCCTTACTGTAGGCCAGTTTTTGAGTATTATGTATTTTTTTAGGGAAATCTGCCAGATAAATAAATGTATTTATTATGCCTAAACAAATGACATACAATTGTCCATAAACATTATCATTTATATGAACATTAAATAAATTATCTACAGCCAAAATAGCTAATGCTAAACCTCCAAAAATCACAAAAGTAAATAAAGCAGCTCTGGTAATGCTTATGACAATTTGTTGTAAATAATTCCAATAATCAATTTTGTTCCACTCCTTTAAAAAAGGTGCAAAAAAAACAAAAATGTGACCAGCTAAGAAAAGTAAAAACCAGCGTGTTATTTGTATAGGGTTATCATCAAAATCCTCTTCATTAAAAGAAAAATAATAAATGATTAGTAATCCGATAACGCCAAGTTTTAAAAGCCAACTGTATTTATAAATACGCAAACTTTCTATTAAAAATTGAGTACCAATAAGCCAACTTACACCTAATATTAAAGTAAAGATTAAACTCGTAAACTCATTGAAAATTCGTGTATCTAAACCTATAAGCCAAGTTACATAAACGCTTCCTACTATTGACCAAATAATGGTTACAGGAAATCTCATAAAAGCGGCTTTAGTTCTGGTAGGTAACTCGTTTAAATATTTCATATTAATAGCGTCCTTATCGTTTATAACATAAGAGATGGAAAAAACATCTCAAATTGTTGAGTTGTATCATAAACCATATTCTTTCAGTGTAAATTTAACTTTATTTCTTAAAATAAATTATTAGATTAAAATTACATATATATCGAACATGATAAATTTCTTAAAAATTAGATAAAGATTGGTTTTTGTATCTTTACAATCAATAAAAAATTAACCCTAAAAGTAATATCCATGAAAAAAATTACATTTTTTATTTTTAGTATTCTTCTGAGTACACTAAGCTACGCTCAACTGGTGACACCAGGGACGGGCGTCTATTACAACTTATCTGAGTTATCAGATCTCGACCCTAGCATTTTAAGCTTTGATGGAACCAAATATACTTTAAGCGATGATTTAACCATTGCCGGCGATGATGGCTTGATCATTAATACGACAGACACTCTTTTTGTCGATGCTGACAAAAGAATTACTGTTGAAGGTCAATTCATTATTGATATTCCAGATAATGAATCAAAGTTTGTTTTGAGAGCGACTGACACATTGAATCCTTTTGATGGTGTGCGTTACCAAGATCTTTCAGCTGGTTTGTTTAATAATGTTGAAATCACTTATAGTGGTGGTTTAAAAGTGATTACAAGTGATTTTGTTATTAAAAATAGCTATTTAGCTTATAATGTTTCTGGTGCAGCAACCGGCTCGACAATTTCATTATCAAATGGTTCACCTTTAATTCAAAATAATGTTTTTTATAAAAATGACTTGCCTGCTGTAGGTTCGGGTGCAAATCAAGAAGTGTCTGCTCATATTATAAATAATTTAATAGAAAAAAACACGCAATCAAACCAAAACAGACCTCAGCTCAATATGGGACCAACTGGTTCAGATACTTTAAAAATTAAAGGTAATACAATTATTGGTGATCCTGCGGTAACGAAAGCAGGTGGTATTTCTGTTTCAAACTTTTTGGGTTATAATATCATTACAGAAATTGAAGATAACGTCATTCAAAATAACAGATACGGGATTACAGTTGCTGGCGGAAATGCTTACGCGATGATAAAAGGAAATATTATTGAAAACAATAATACACAAAACAATCCTGCAATTGGAGGTAGTGGAATCTCGGTAAATAGCTCTAGTGACACGCAAACAATTATCGCTAGAGAAAATGAAATCAGAGGTAACTTATGGGGAATTACGGTCATTAATCAAGCCTCAATTGACTTGGGAACTTCAGCAGACTTAGGTTACAATAGATTTTCCAATAATGGGAATAATGGAGTGACTTATGCTTTGTATAACAACACTAATATCGATTTAAACGCAATGGGTAATTGCTGGATTGAGAGTAATGAAAGTGCAACTGCAACTGAAATTGAAGATGTTATTTTTCATGAAAATGATGACACTTCTTTAGGCCTTGTTGATTTTTCTGAATGGACTTGTGTTACGTTAGGAACTGAAACGCCTAAAATAAGTCAAATCAATATTTACCCAAATCCTGCTAAAAATTATATTCAATTAAATAATAAAAATGGATTTGAAACCCTGAAATTTTATAACATCAATGGGCAATTAATGAAAGAGGTTAAGTTGAGTGAAAATAAAAATACAATTGATTTTTCTTTACCTCAAGGCTTATATTTCTTGAAATTTAGCAGTGATCAGCATGAAATAACTGAAAAGCTAATTGTTAGATAAATTGTTTTAAAAACAGATTTAAACCAAAAAATGCCGAATCAAAATTGATTCGGCATTTTTCATTTCATGATAAATAATATGTTTAAAGAGACTCTGTCAATCGATTCCATTCCATAGATTTTAGAACAGAAATCAATTCAGGATTAATTTTTTCAATGAGCTGAGAACCTTTAGGAAAACTATAGCTAAAGTAATCTTTCTTTAATGAATTTTCCAAAACCATTAAATCATCTGAAAGATCTTGCTTCTCTACTTCATATTGTAAAATAGGTTTATCGTAAATAAAAAGTTGAAAATCTTCATCAGCTAATTTCTTAATACCTTCCTCTCCATTTTCAACAATTTGATATTTGATACCATAAAGATCCAAAAGTTCTTGCGAGCTTGAATTTTCAACAGTTGCAACACTAAATCGACTTAAATCATTTATTGAAGAAATATCGTCGTTGATTGATTGCACTGTTAAAGCCGAAGCGATACCAGCGGTTAGACTCGATAAAATAATCACAGCCATAAACATCCAAATTAGACCAATAATACGGCCGCCTAAACTTTGAGGAGACTTATCGCCATAACCAACAGTTGTCATGGTTACTGCACTCCACCAAAAGCCATCAAAAAGACCTTTTTTACCACCAAACTCCTCAGTATTTTTTCTTCTCTCGAAAATCCAAACTAGAAATCCAAAAATAAAAATGACTGCTAATAAACCGAGAAGTGCTGAAATAAACTTCCAGCTCCATAAATTTTTAATAACAGACCAAACTACAGATTCACTCTGTTTTGCAATGGCAGTATTTGAAATAAAATAGGGTTGAGAAAAATCTAACCTTTCCATTCGATTATCTGTGACTGTCACTGGATTGATACTGAAATCAACCTCACCTTTTTCTACAGCATCTAGCATCTCACCTAAGTTTTCATAAGACTTGTATTCATATTCCCAGTTCAGCTCATCATTAATTAACTCCCAAGATTTGACGCTTAATCCCTGAAGTTCGCTTCCTGTTTCATCAATAAAAGGCGGTGTATGCGTCACACCGATGGTTAGAGTTTGATTAACAGCGTTTTGAAGTGAATCTGTCTGTGCAAAAGAAAAATAACTTAATAATATAAATAGTAATGTGTAAATCTTTGACATAAATTTTTTTTAGAAAAGTATTAAAAATAACATTTAGGATTATGTTAAATCTAAATTTAGTTAAATTTTATGATTTAAAAAATTCTAATTTGTGCTTCTAACTTATCTAAACAGAATTAAAAAGACTAAGCTTAACTAGCTATTTTTTTAAATAAAAGAAGTCAAAAAAATTAGATAATTATGATAACAGAACTCATTCTTTATTCAGGTTTTGCAGGAATCACTGTCATTTGTGGTGGTTTATTAGCAAACTTATTTAATCATCATGTAAAAGATAGCCCCGTTAAATATGAAGTGATTCATGGCTTAATGTCTTTTGGCGCTGGCATTATTTTATCAGCTTTAGCTTTGGTCTTGATTCCAAAAGGAATGGAAGAACTAGAGCTCTTCCCTATCATTATTTCATTTTCAGCAGGAGCAATTATTTTTTTATTAATCGATCAAAATTTAGATAAAAAAGGCGGGCAAACAGCAACTTTATTAGCTATGATGATGGATTTTGTTCCAGAATCTATTGCATTGGGAGCAGTTTTTGCCGTCGATCCAAATACAGCAACATTGCTTGCGGTTTTCATAGGTTTACAAAATTTACCCGAAGCCTTTAACTCATATAGAGATTTAACCTTGAGTGGCTTTACAATTAAAAAAACACTATTAATTCTTTTGGGTTTAAGTTTTTTTGGAATTATCGCTGCGCTTATTGGTCATTTTTATTTCAGTAAGTCTCCTAAATTAACAGCTCATCTTATGACGTTTGCCAGTGGAGGAATTCTTTACTTACTCATCAGAGATATTATTCCTGAAAGTAAATTAGAAAATAAGTTTTTGCCTTCACTCGGTGCTTGTTTGGGTTTTTTGATTGGTATTATAGGAGAGAAATTAATTTAAAAGAGTGTAGAATTTTTTAAACCTTAAAAAAAACATTATCTTAATTGTCTATTATTTTAAATAACTGATGTGAAAAATATCATTCAAAAGAAATGGGTGTTGAGTTTGTCTGTTTTACTGACATTCAGTTATCTTATGATGTTATTTATAAACCAACAAGAAATTGTTTTATCTGAAATCGGCTATTCTTTTATCGTTTTTTACTTTTTAGTTTGGTGTTTTAAAAAAACCAGTTTTCAACAAAAAATAACTTAAAAACATAAATCATGAAATATTTTAAAAAGTTACTCATTGTTTTTTTTAGCATAAGTTTGGTACTGAGTTGTTCACTTGAATCTGAATATGCTTTGCCTAACAATGAAAAGATAGCCCCTGAACTTCTAGGTAAGTGGACAGATCCAAATAACAAGAACGATGTCTTGATATTTACTAAAAAAAATAGAAAGATGTATCATGTTTCAATTAAGGTCAATGAAGAAAAGCCTGATGAGTTATCAGCCTTTATCAATAATATTGATGGTCATCTTATTCTGAATTTAATCGAAAAAACAAACGACAGAACAACCAATATATTTTATAAAATTTCTGTTCATCAAGATCAACTCACATATTATGAAGTGAATGACAAACTTTTAAAAAGTGAAATTCAATCTCAAAAAGACTTACTTCAATTTTTCCAAAATAATATTGATCATGAAGAGTTTTTTATAAACCCAACTATTCTTCACAAAGAATAAATTTAAACATCCATCAATTTCATTTTATGAAGTTCTAGATTGCAAACATTTATCGGGTTCATCCTTTAAATTAAAAAAACTTTGAGTTTTACTACTTGATTAAGGGTAACATTTTTAAAACTATATTGATATCTAAGTGAGAAGTTTACACGAACAATCATAATCTATTAAAACCTAATAAAATGAAACTCAAAAAAATCTTATTTCTATTCGCCTTAAGTGCAATAACTTTATCATGTGATAATGATGATGATGCCACAAATAACTTTTGTGATGATACTTATGTTGATGCAATTATCAACACGACATTTACGCCAGCTAACAACTATCAATTTATTGAAACCATGGATTTACAAACCCATGAGTACAAAATGAGAATAAATGCAAACGGAGAAATTTGTACAATAGGTTACAAAAATCCAGCTGTTTATACTGGAGATTACACCATGGAAGTGACTAATGAAACAACAAATGACTCTTATTCAGGCGTTCACTCTTTTTCACAAAAACAGATTGATTATCAAGCTATTACTCCTATTACAGTTAATACTGGTGATGTTATTTTAGTAAGAAGAACCATCAATAGTAACGCAAGTTTACCTGAAACAATCGGACAAATTTTTCAAAAAACAGATTTCTCTAATCCTTTTCCTGAAGTTCAAGGGAACATCGAATTTATTGAATCTAACTTTTACGGTTTAGGGGGGCCAGTTCCAAACTACGGAATGCCTTATATTGCCGTTGGATTCAAAGTGAATTAGTTTATATTTTTAGCGTATCCAAATACCAACTTTGTAAATTATTTTATTAAAAGTTGGTGTTTTTTTGATTTAAATTAAGTGATTAGTTATCTCAAAAAACCATAAATTGTAAGCTCAAGTATTTCTATGAAATCCATTTACAATAAGTTTCTGAGTTTTATTATCACAATTAAAGGTAAAATTGCTTTTTACCCAACTCTATTTGGTGTTGGAGGTTTTGCCTTTGCAATGCTGATGTTGTATTTAGAAAAAATCGGAGTTTCAGCTTACGTTTCTGCACGCGTCCCTCAATTAGTAATTGACAACGCTGATACAGCAAAAACACTGCTCAACATCTTGACTGCTGGTATTATATCTATCATGGTTTTCAGCTTTTCAATGGTCATGGTTTTACTTAATCAAGCTTCCAGTAATTACTCACCTCGTGTGTTACCTGATTTGATTTCAAATAAAAATCATCAATATGTTTTAGGTGCATATCTGGCCACAATTTTATACAACGTTTTTACTTTAGTTGGTATAGACCCAAAAGACACTGAAAAATATCAATTACCAGGTTTTTCTGTACTTATAGGAATAATTTTTACAGTTATTTGCTTGGGTTCTTTTTTGTATTTTATACATTCTATATCTCAATCTATTCAGGCGAATAATATTTTAGAAAGCATTTACAGAAAAGCCAATCAACGTTTAGATGTTTTAATAAATGAAGAGACCGATAAAACGCCATCTTTTCCTGATACTTCAGATTGGAAAACCTATCACAGTTCTAAAACTGGTTATTTTCAAAACATAGCAATCAATAATTTAGTAAATATCTGTCAAGAAAATGAGATACAAATTAAAATTCTCGTTGTACAAGGAGAATTTATACTGAAAGACATTCCGATCATAAAGGTTAGTCAACAAGTAGATGATGAGCTTGTCAAAAAAATTCTGTCAAATTTTAATTTTGCCAGAGGCGAATTTGTTGAAGATAATTACGTTCTCGCATTTAAGCAAATTACTGAAATCGGCATTAAAGCGATGTCGCCTGGCATTAACGATCCTGGCACAGCCATAAGCACAATTGATTATCTCACTGAATTATTAGCTAAAAGACTTCAGAAAAATGATCAAACTATAGTGACATCCGAAGATGATGAAGCTTTGATATTTGTAACAACTGTTAATTTTAAAGAACTGATTTATCAAGTTATGGTTTCTTACAGAACTTATTGTAAACATGATATGACATGTGTTCAAAAACTCTTCATTATGCTGAAGTATTTACTATTACAAGAAAAATATGTGGAAGATTATCACAAGACATTAAAAACTGAAGCTGAACTTCTTTATCATGATGCACAAAAAGCTATCGAAAATGAAAAAGATTTAGAACGCATTCATCAACTCTATGAATCATTGTCTTAACTCGTAATTATGAAATTAAAAAATCAAAATTGAGAAAAACAATAGACAGTTAATTATGGCTCGGCTGCTGCAGATTCGAAATTATTAATGGTTTTAGGTCACGAGAGTTGTAGAGCCGTAAAATCAGCAATACAACAAGTAGATGTTGGTAGTATCAATATGACTTCTTTATTAAACGAGATTGAGCCATCAATTGAAATGACTGAAGGTATTAGAGATGAAAAAACAAAGATTATTTTGTTGATGTTATCAAAAATTACGTTAAAAAACCATTGCTGACATAAAAGAAAAGAGCTCTATTATTAGTGGTTTAGAAAAAGATACTAAGATCAAAATAATAGGTGCGGTTTACGATTTAGACAATGGCAAAATTAATATTGTCAAAAATGATTAAAAAATCTCAATGCAATTAAAATCATATTTTTTAATAAAAAATTAGTTATTTCTCTTTTGATTCATTACTTTTCTACTTTAATTAATATTTTATAAACTTTATTATGAGTAACGGAACAGTAAAATTCTTCAATAATTCTAAAGGATTTGGATTTATTACCCCAGAAGATGGCAGCAAAGATGTATTTGTACATGCAAATGGTCTTATTGATGACATTGATGAAGGTGACAAAGTAAGCTACGATGTAGAAGAAGGAAGAAAAGGATTAAATGCAGTAAATGTCAAAGTTGTTTAATCACAATTGAAAACATATATTCAGGAAAAGCCTATTTTAATTAATAGGCTTTTTTTTTAGACTAAATTTATTAATTACTTAAATTATACTTCCAAAATCTAATAATGAAAAAAGCTAAAAACACTTTTAAAATTTATTTGACTTTTATAATCGTATCTGTCCTCGCCTACTCGTGTTGCGATGTATATAATTATCAAATAATGGAAAGCGGTCGTATCACTTCAAATGATTTTATGACAAATCGCATTTATTAAGAAGATGAAATCGGACTCATAAAAGGTGCATTTAGCATAGATGTTATTTATGAACTTTTAGTCACCGACACAAATTTTCAAATTAATTTATTGCCAACTGCTGTTGCGGAATCATGTTTTGGAATGAGAGATACTTACCGAAATGAATTGATCAAAGACAGCTTTAAAGTCACATCAAATAAAGCCTTTACCTACAATGGTCAACGCATTGAAAGTGGAACAAACCTAATTAATATTGATGATATATTCCACTTAGTTGCTGATGGTTATTCGTCAATTGTTTTTGGAGAAAAATTTATTGAAAATGCTAATTTCGCTCAAGATGTTTATCAATTCAATTTTGAAATCATGACGTTTGATGGAAAAAAATTAACAAACAACATCAAGCTTAAAATAGATATCGGATCTTATTAAAATTTCTTTCTAAAAACGTAAACCAAGTGAGAAATAAGGGTACCAACCTTCATCTGCGTAACCCATTTGGAAATTTAATAATAATGAATATGCTGGCGCAAAATAAATTCCGCCGCCAACACCATCATGCCATTTGTGTGATTGCTCACCATCAACCCAAACTCTACCAATGTCATAAAAACCTGTTAGGCCGAGTTGACCTTTAAAAAACAAGTTCCCAAAATCGGCAATTGCAAGTCGCATTTCAAGGTTGTTATAAACTGAATGCTCACCCGCAAATCTGTTTTGTCTGTACCCCAATAAATTTCCTTTACCTCCTAAATAAGCATGCTGATAAAAAGTAGGGTCACCAGCTGTTATTTCACCTCCAATTCGGTTTGACAGAACCAAAGTTTCACTCGCATTAAGATTTTTATGAAAAGAAAACTCGCCTTTAAACTTTAAATAATCTTTAGAATATGAATTAACTCCCTTCCAACCTGAAAGCTCCGAGTGTAAATAAATTCCTTTTGTTGGCAACAAATCGTCATTTCGCTTATCTATTTCATAATCAGCAACTAAGCCAATGTGATATTTATCTTGATCAATAATATCACGATCATAAGTGTAATTGATGACGCCATCTTCAATAAAGCGATCATTATTTTTATTAGGATTGTAGTGATAATATTGAAAAGCAGGACCAAAACTAAAGCTTCCACCCAGGTGAGTCTCCCATTTTAAAGATGTTTTCAGCTTATATAAATTATAGTTTGCTTTAAAATAATGATGGTTTTTATCATAAGCAACGGTGTTTCCAATCCCAAAAAAGTTATCCGTATTTTCAGGAGCTCTCACATCGGTATCTATTAAAAAGTTGGCTTTTCCAAACAAATCTATCCATTCAGCATTATATTGAATTCCATAAGCTTTAGTAGAAAATGCATAGCTCAGCATAAGCTTATGCATCGCTGTGTAAGGTTCTTTTCTGAAACCAGCTTGTTGAATAAACTTAACGCCGAGTCCAAATATCAGTCCATTATCCCTATTATAACCAGCAGTTGCAGCTGGAATCCAATCGTGATATAAATTGACAGGTTTAAATGCTGTATGTGTTGAATCTTTTGAGGTTTTGATTTTAAGTCTATTGGTTAAACCTTCATAATTTTCGGTTTCGTAATCATAAATACGGACTTTCTTTTTACTGTTTTTGACAACATAAGATTTATGGCGATCATCTTTTGATTCACCTCCAATAATTCTAAGTTTGATAGTCGAATTTTTGTTATCAATCACCACACTATCTCTGTCACCTTCTAAATAAAGTCTGATTTCTTTAGTTGTTGACTTTGGATAAGTTTTAGACATTAGCTGATGTCTAATCTTACCATGTTTGTTGATTTTTCGCATTTCAACATGAAGCGCATCTCTCTCGTCCAGACTTTTTATAGAAACAAATTCTTTGCTATTTGTTCCACGTATATCAACAATTCTGTTACTAAAATTATAATAAGTATCCATTGCTTCGGAAAGTTGATCACGGCGTATTTTTAGATCTTGAAACGTTTTCTCTTGTAGTTCTGCGTCTAATTCTTTTGGCATCGCATTAACTGCAGCTGTCAATACTGAGTCAGTGACTGATTTTTGTACCTCTTCAACAATATTTTTATAATGCTCATAATTCATTTGATTAGAAGGATGAGCGTTTAAGAAATCTGATTTATATAAATACTGATTAATTTGTCCTTTCAGATTTCCTTTAAAACCATAAACATGAGGTTTTAGAAAGAAATATTTCCCAAAACTGACCAACAAACCATGCGTGACATTCATTGCCATATCGCGATCTCTAGGGACAATCAAATAGTCTTTATGTTTTTATCTCCGCTTCTATCGTGAAAACGCCATTGATCATAATGGCGATCCCAATCACCAATAATCAAATCAACTAAGCGTGCTTTCAGAAAATTATCAGCATCAAAAGTATTGTCATTATCATGCACAAGTTTATCAAGTCCTTTAGTATAATTGTCAGTTGGACGAAGCGGCTCCCACTGCTCAAATAAATTAACTTCACCCGCAAAAAGTTCTTGATAAATACCAAGTTCTTTGTCTGGTGCCACATAACCAATCACAGGATTTGTGTGCGGAACGCCAGCCGCTTCAGCGATTGGAGGCACTGCTAAAGCTGAATATGGATGTTGAGAACTATAAAAGTCTGAAACAATATCACGTGTGAAAGGACTGTAAAATCTCTCAGGAATAACGCGATCTGGTGTTTTTTCAACACTACGCAAAACATATTGAACGCCAGTAGAATCTTTTAATCTCAAAGATTTAGTTTGATGTCCACCACCTACTTTTCTGACTTTTAATCCGCTATTAAGTTCTGAAATTTGTAACACAGGTAATTTAACTGGTTCAGCCCATGCATCACGATAATTTTCGCCAACTAAAGCGCGCCAAAGCTTGTCCTTTTTAATATATTTTGGTTGTATCGACGTAATGATGCTATCCTTTTTTAAAGGTTTATAAACAGGACTCTCCCACTCTTTAAAATCTTTATAAGATTTTTTAAAATGATAAACTTCACTAATTTCATCATTATTAAAAGCATAAAATTTGAATTGCAAACTTTTGTCAGTCATCCAATCTGCAACCACATAACCTGGTGTTGAAGAACTAAATTTGCTATAAACTCCGTTTGTAACATAAGCGGGTTTTTGACCAATGCCAGTTACAATTTGATGTGAAATATAGTTTTCTGGATGATTGATATGTTGCAAACCATTTTCATGTGATGATACCTGAATCACATTAGGAAAACCTCTAAAAACTTTAGAAATCATGCGTTTCATTTCTTGATACCATGGATGATCTAAATCTTCACGATTAGGAAAAGCTTTTTTTGATAAAGGATATAAACTCCCAACTCCTGGAAGTGGTAAATAAAAATTTGGATGTAAAGCTGTTAAAGGGAAAACATGGTCCTTCCAAGAAAATTTCCCTCCAAAATTTCCATAACTTTCAAAAGGATGATGCGTCACTACCAAAATGGTTTTATCCATATTGTCGACTAATTTTTCCCTTAAAGCATTTTCTATATCTTTCGTATTAAGATTATTGCAATTTCCATCTCCAGAGTTTTTAACAAATTGGTGTAACCACCATTGGCTATCTAAACTCAGCATCACTAGATCATCAGAAATATTCGTGACACTTGGCCCTGGACAAGCATTTGCCGGCAACATTTTTAAAAGTGGATCATTTTGCGCTGCAATGATAGCCGATTGTTCTTTGAGTTTTTCAAAACCTTTGACACCAGCATTATCCCAATCGCGTTGACCAGGAAGGAAAAAACTTCAGCGTCATGATCTCGCATAGGTTGGTATTGAGACTCTAAAATTGCTTTATGTTTTTCTTTCCGATCACTTTCTTTCAGTGACATTCCATCAGGATAAATATTGTTTCCTAAATAAACTGTTATAGATTGATTTGGAATAATTTGTTGAGCTGCATCAGAAATAATCGCAGATTGAATTTTTGACTTCTCACCTGCATTTCCTATAAAAATGATTCTTTTTTTGACAGAAACTTTCTGCTCTTGTGCTGATAAAACACAAGTGAAACTTAAAGAATATAAATAGAATATTATTTTTCATTCTTCATTAATTTTATCAACATCAAAAATTATATTTTAAAGCTTAGAAAGATGTTGATGATAAAGCTCTTTGAGAATAAAATTTAGCTTTTGTAAAAAAGATAAATCCAAACCAAAGAGTTTGCAAATATAGACAGATAAAAAGATAATACTGAGTTAGCCACTTCATAAACATAATGTAATTTCTCTAATCGATCATCTGTGAAAGTTTAGTAAAATAATCTTAAAAATTCATGTTTTTTAGACTAACTATAATGAGATTTAAATAGTTTTAAACTTGAATTATCATTTACTGAATATGCTACTCAACGTTTCTTACAACAGACCCAAAATAAAAGCAAAGATTGACGAAGAAGTCGGCCCTGCTTTTAGTTTTATGGAGCGTATTAAAATGAAAGGAATAGGTTCTGGCAAGTTATTTATCACCAGCACAAGTATTGAAATCCATAATTTACTCATCCTAGATAGTTACCTCAACACTTGTGGTATCGAGATAAGACCAAAAGGAATTATTGTGATTTTTAGATCTATTTTAGAAACTTACGCTCTCGTTATTCCTTATTATAAACTCAACTTATACAAAGGGAAAGCAGAGAAATACTCTATTTATCGTGATCATTACTTTATAAAAGTTAAAGCAAATATCCCGAGAATTCATAAGTTCATGAAAAAAGTTTCAAGCTATAAAGCTCAACATTTAGATTCTTTTAATCGTTCATGATTCAGAAAGAATAATCGCTGGAATTGTTTTATAAATTATACATCGAATTTTCATTTTTAAATTCGTAAATTATAAACAAATCAAAACTCATGTTAGAAAAAGTTTTTACAACGCAATCAAAGATCGAAGCTATGGGAATTAAGCACCTTCTCGAAGAGGAAGGTATTGAACTTCAGTATATTGATAAAACCGACAGATCTTACGCAGGTTTATTTGGTTATATCGAGATCCGAGTTGATGAATCAGATAAAGAAAAAGCTTCATCGCTGATAGATTCATACTTCGAGAAAGAGTAATTTAAAGAATGTATATTGAATCACATTTCCTTAAAAAACATGTATAAAAACTCATTATCAAATCTCAAAGTCATTGATTTATCAACTGTTTTGGCGGGTCCATCTGTAGGAACATTTTTTGCTGAACTTGGCGCAGATGTGACTAAAATTGAACATCCAATTCATCAAGATGTGACAAGGTCTTGGAAACTGACCTCAGAAAAACAAGATTCATCAATCAGTGCTTATTTCTCAAGCATTAATTATAAAAAGAAGTATTTATTTTTAGATTTTTCAAAAGAAAAAGACAGACAGGAATTATTTGAAATGGTAGAAGAAGCTGATGTTTTGTTGATGAATTTTAAAACTTCAAGTCAAGAAAAACTAAAAATCACTGATGAGGCTTTATTAAAAATTAATCCTGCAATCATTATCGGTAAAATTTCAGGCTATGGAGAAAAATCTTCTCGCGTGGCTTATGATTTGATTTTACAAGCTGATACTGGTTTCATGTCGATGAATGGAACGCCAGAAAGTGGCCCGGTAAAAATGCCAGTGGCTTTGATTGATGTCATGGCGGCCCATCAATTAAAGGAAGGCATTTTGTTAGCTTTATTAAATCAATCACAGCAAGATCAAAAAACAGGACAAGTCATTAATGTCTCGCTTTACGATGCTGCAATTTCGGCTTTAACCAATCAAGCTTCGAATTATTTAATGCAAGCTTTTATTCCAAAACCTCAAGGCTCATTACATCCTAATATTGCTCCTTATGGTGAAATATTTCAGACAAAAGACAATCAGAGAATTATTTTTGCAATTGGAAGTAACTTGCATTTTAAAAAACTAGTTCATTATATAGGTTTATCTCACTTAGCTGAAGATGAAAGATTTTCTCATGTTCAGAATCGCATCAAAAACAGAACAGAATTAGAGCGCTTAATTCAATCTCAAGTTATTGAGAAAAACTCTGATGACATTTTAAAAGATATGGAAAAACGATCCGTTCCTTGTGCAATGATTAAAAACTTAGAGCAAGTTTTTCATTCAGAATCAGCTCAAAAAATGATTCGTGAGGAAGCTATTGAAAATAAAATTACTAAACGCGTAAGCCAAATTGCTTTTAAAATCACGGAAAACTAATATTTAAAACTCCAACCTTAGAATTGTTTTAAATTACTATATCAATCAATGATTATTACCATCAACTCTACCACATATCTATAGGTTTATTTAATTTTAATTATATCAATTAATTTTAAATATACAAGAATATGAATATTTTTGAAGCAATAAGAAAAGACCATGATATACAACGTGAACTTTGTAAACAAGTCACTACAACATCAGGCGATACAAGTGAAAGAAAGCAATATTGGAAAAATTTAAAACACGAATTACAAATCCATGCTAATGCTGAGGAGCGCGCTTTTTATTCGCCCTTAATCGATAACGACATGATGCAAGAACACGCCCGCCACGGCATTGCTGAGCATCATGAAATGGACGAACTCATCGAAAAAATTGATGATACAGATATGGATTCTCCGGCTTGGCTGACTTATGCCAAACAATTATGCGATAAGGTTGAGCATCATTTAGAAGATGAAGAACATAGCTTTTTTCAATTAGCAGGTAAAGTTTTTACGGAATCTCAAAAAACTGAACTCGCTCAAGAATATCAAAAAGAGATGAAAAAAAATCGATAATCTTTTATATAAATAGTGTAAAATGATTTGACATTTTAACGAATACGGAAAACATAATTAATCATCTAAATTAGATTTCAGTATGGTATAACTCTTGAAGATCATATTAATCATTCAACCTTAATTACAATAAAACATTAATTTGATTAATATGAGAAAGCTTGAGTTTCTACTCTTCATTATTTTTCCATTTATGGAAATGAATGCCTGTGATTGTGATGTTCCCAAGCCAATACTTGAATTTCAAAATTCAGAGTACGTTTTCGAAGGTGAAATTATCTCTAAAGTTTACACACAGGATTCATTGAGTTACACTATTACTTTTGATATCTCAAAACATTACAAAAATGGTGAAAAACCAAAAGAATTAAAATTTACTCTTAGATCTGAAGGGAAATACCTTGGTGTTTACACATCCTGCGATTGGTCTGTAAGTAAAAATCAAAAATGGTTGGTCTATGCTTACAAAGGGAAAAATCAATTAGGGTTCAGTAATATTTGCTCCAACTCTAAACCTATACATCACAGGTCGATACCAAAACGTGAACAAGAAATACTAAATCATGCAAACGATTTTGATATTAATAAATATACATTCACATTTTTAGATGGAGAATTTAGCTATGTTCAACCTCTAAAAAATATTGACTCTCTATTAAGGAAAATTAAAATAAAAGATTATGGAGAAGAATATCGAGAAAACAGAGTCGATGTAGTTGTTGATATTGACAAAAACGGAAATCTCATGTCAGCAAATTTTTTCTCTCAGAAACATGTAAAATCTGAGAATGAAGTAATCATTGATACAATTTTTAATTTGAATAAACCCCTAAATATTGAGTACAGAGAAGCTCAAACAGATTTTGAAAAAGATATTTTAAAAGTCGTTAAACTACTTAAAAAATGGGAAGTAACTTATCTCAAAAATACAGAAACACCTGTAAGAATGAGAAAGTTTATGCAGTTTCATAAAAAAACAGGAAACATTAAAGTTTATTATTAAAAAGATATTCTGTATTAATTTTAGGTTTTTAAAATAAGATTTATGGTAAATTGTTATATATTTCATAAAAATATCATAAATGAGATTTACTATTATTTTTATTCTTTTCACATGTATGTTGAATGCGCAAGAAAAAGCATTGGTTTATTACAATGAAAATGGGAAAAACATCACTCAAGATGAATTCAGAAAAGCTAAAAATGACAAAGAAAATTTGGATGTATATTTTGAAAACGATACATCTCAAATAGGTATTTTAGTCACAAGAAAAAGGTTTGGAAAACTCAACAAAAAAACTTTTAATCATTTAAAATCTTATCTCACAGAAATCAGTCAAAAAAAGATTGACCCAACTGAGAACCTTGTCATCAATTATTTGACATTATATCCAAGCAAAGATGAAGTAAGTAACTTCAGTAACTCCAAATCAAATTGGAATATTTTAGATAGAAATTACATCAAGAAACTTCATAAAATTGCAAATATCAATCAGTTTTTTATTCATACACCTGAAAACGATAATCTTGAATACTACAGAAATAAAAAGATCAATTGGATTAAAGATAAAAACAATTTGTTCAATAAATTGTTTTTTCCATATGAAATTCAGTACGGAAACTTCATTTTAATAAAGCCAAATGGAGAATACTTTTACTTTTTGGGTGAACATGGCAAACAAACTGTATGGAGTGAATCTGAAAAGTTTTTTAAATCTTAAGTTATTCCCTTTATGAAAAATATCATCAATTCACTTTTTTACTCCGTTATATTTATCTTTTTAGCTTCATGCTCCTCAAAAAAAGTAGTGCATGGAGACATGGAGATTAATGCAGCTTTTAATTCTGAATATGCAGAAAACATGATAGCTTATGAAGGTCAGCTTAGCAAAAATGAATTCCGAAGTCTAAAGAAAAAATTTGAAAAAGAATTAAATGTAGAAATTCCAAATGGTAAAACTATACACATCCATTACAGTCAAAAGGCACCAAATTGTCATCTGATGCAAATGGATAAGGAAAATTTTGAAGATGTTATTGGCAATATTATTAGAATCACTAATAATTTTACATCTCACAATGATGCGGTTAATCTTTTGATTTATCATAAAGACATGTTTTATAATGACATATTTGAGCGAAAAGCTGAGTATTATTTAGATACTGGTTTTTTCTATGACAATGTTTTTACAGACCATAAAGTCTGTCAAGCTTTTATGATCATTAAACCAAATGGAAAATTTTATAAAAGACACGGAGAACATCTTGAAGGCATAGCGATACGCATTATAGAAATGAAAGAAGATTAATAACTTCTAGTTTAATAAAATAATCAATTTTAATTAAAAAATATGAAAAAAATTACTTTAAGAATAATATATCTATTCACAATCATCATGATCGCTTCATGTTCTTCTACAAAAATAAAAGTTGACGGTAAAAAAGTTAATCCACTTTTCAATCATGATCTTAGAAAAAACATAAAACTCTATGAAGGAACCCTAAGCAAAAGTGAGTATGTGGCATTAATAGAAAAATTGCAAATCGAGTTACAAACTGAAATTCCACTTCATAAATCTATTCTCATTAATTATAATCAAAAATCATCTCACTGTCATGGTCTACATTTCGGAAAAGAAAGTTTTGAAGAGTCTGTTGACTTGTTAATTAAAACCACAAATCAAATAACATCAGATAATGATGCGCTTAATTTTTTAGTTTATGCTCAAGAAACTTTTTATAAAGATATTTATGAACGCAAGCCTGAATATCAGTTGGATTCTGGTTTTTTTCATAATTATGTTTTTACAGAACATAAACTTTGTCAAGCTTTTTTCATTATTAAACCCAACGGCAAATTTTATAGAGGCTACCAAGAATATTATGATCACCCCATAAAGTCTCTTCTAGAAAAAGATGAAAATTTATAAGATTACTCATCATTCTAAGTAGATTTTATCAAAATCAGATTCTTAATTATTTCTTAAAATAACATATATTTGGTGAAAATTTAAATCATAATCAAAATTTTCACATGAAAAAAACTTTACTAATTACCGCGCTTTCTTTAATCGGAATTTTCAGCTCTAACGCCCAAGACAAAGGTGACTTTGAATTAGGATTTGGCGTGGGATTAAACATCTCAAATGTTTCTACTATTGATAACCAAGACAACGCATCATCCTTAATTTCATTCAATGCAGGCGCATCTGGAGAATATTATTTTTCAGACAGATGGGGAGTCAAAGCAAAATTGATTTACGACAGAAAAGGTTGGTCTGACGGTTTCATCACTGATGAAAATATGATTAGTTTGACAACCGATTTTAAAGTAGATTATGTCACTCTTCCAATTATGGCAAACTGGCATTTTGGTAAAAACAGAAATTGGTACTTAAACTTTGGTCCTTATGTTGGTTTTTTAGTTAAAGCTGAAGATTCAGAATTAGGAATAGATTTTAAAGATGGGTTTAAAAGCAATGACTTTGGTTTAGCTTACGGTATTGGTTACAAGTTTGAAATTAATGAAAGTATCAAACTATATGTTGAATATGATGGACAAGCAGGTTTGACTGATATTTTTGAAGAAAATGAAGGAAGTACAATTAGAAACGGAAGAAGTAGTTTTAACGTTGGGCTTCTTTATTCATTATAATTAATTAAAACATTATTAAACTCTCTTTCATTTATTATGTAAGAGACTTTTTTAAATATCAGTTATGCATACAAAAATTATATTTTTCTCAATCTTAACATTAGTTTTTATTGTTAATAGTCAAGCTCAAAATCATTTTTTTGGAATTAAAGCAGGCTATACCAAATCAATGCCTTCAAAGCCAGATAATCAAGTTAACTTTGATGGTGATCAAATTACCATAGAAGAAGGCGTTAAACGGTTTAAAGGTCTTGATGGATTTCAGATTGGTATTTATGCCTTCATCGATGTTGGTTCAGATTTTCTACATCTTGATTTCACACCTCATTATAGTCGATATGGCTTTCAAGACAAAAAAGATTTCATTTATGATTATGTTGATTTCGATTTAGGTGTTTCTAATTATAATTCCGCAGTCCCTTCAAAATTAGTTTATGGTTTTGGGTTTACACCGTCTTTAATATTGAAATCTGAACAGATAGAAAACATCAATGATTTTGACTTAAAAGCTTATTTATCATTAGGTTACAGATTTTATAAAGATTTCGTTATATCAACCCAATTAAAATACGGTGTCCTTGAGATTGTACCCGAATCAAAAATAACAAACTTACAATTCAGCTTAAATTTAAATATTCCAATTATTAAAATTGAAAAAACATGAAAACAAAAATCTTCCTAATTTTACTCTTAACAGTATCATTATCATTCGGACAAAACGAAAGCATTACAGTAACTAAAAAGGATGGAACCATCTTGAAAGTTAAAAGATATTCGAGTAAAGCGAAATACTTAAAATTAGTTTTTGAAAATAAAGAAAATCTGAAATTACCTTATAATCAATTAGATAAGGTGGAATATGAGATTCAAAATAAAAAAGAAACACAAAAAATCACAAAGCAATATGTAAAAATAAGTGAGCGCAACGGCTCAATGATGAAGTTAATCGCTTCTGGAAAATGCAACTTATATGAAAGTTTATCATCAACTCATTATTATGGCTCTGTTGGCGGCTCTCCAGGCGCTGTAACATCTTACTATGCAATGAGAGAAAATGAACCAATAGCGACAAAACTAGGGAATAATAGTGTTATCAATTTTAAAGGGTTTAAATCCAAAGCCTTAGAGTATTTTCAAGATTGCCCCTTAACAGTGAAAAAAATCAAAAAGAAATTTAAACGAAAAAAAACAAAAGAGTTGGTTGAATTCTACAATGCTAATTGTTCCTAACTGTAAGAACAAAATATAAAAACAGTATTATTTTTTCAATCAATTATTGTTTATTTCAAAATGTTTAAAACTATTTTTCCATAATAATCGCCTTCAGGTTTTATGATCATAAAACCTGAAGGCGATTACTTTCTTAAAGTTGGGGGATATCAAAAATCTGAGATTCTCAAAACCTATAAAGAATTTTAATAAAAAGTTTATTCTCAATTGGAAAACTAAAAAAATCAAATTAATTGAGAATAAAAAGTAAGAAATCGCCTGAATTAAATTTTAAAAATTAAATAGGTTAAGCTTTTGCCGTATCTATACTTTTGAGCTTCATAAACTTACGTTTTATTTTATTAGTTTTTTTGTTAACTTTATTATGCAAATAATTCGTGAAGTCATATCCAAAACCCGTGCTTTCAAGAATGATGCAAATAAAACAATATTGCAGTGGAATAATGTTAAGCTTTTTGATAATGATACAACTCAATTTAAAGTTGCAGCAAATGCTGTTGAAAACAGAGAAACAATTTATGCCTCAGTTATGGTGTTTGATATGAATAACAATGATTTACTATCTAAAAACTCCATATATAAAGCTAAACTGATAGATTATTTTTCGAAAATGATTAGAGCAAATAAACCAAATAAAACAAAGTTTTACAGAAGGTATTGGCAAAAAGTTGATCCTGAAAGATGGGAAGAAATTAGAAAATACAGAGAGAAAAGAATATACAGCAAAGATAGAAAACATCAAGTTTACAGATAACACACCAAAAAAAAATTAAAAGGAAATAATTAAAATAAATGCAGCTGATTGTCTGATAAGTAAGTAAAAAATTCGAAACTGCTATAATTTTGTCAGTTTTAAAGTTGTATTAGCTGTCATTTCCGCAATTCAGTTCTTGCGTAATTTCTTTAATCATATTCATCTTGGAATTATCCATTTCAAAGCAGATTCCTTTTGTTCGTTAGTATTTTCTGGTTTGGATTATATTCACTGAGATTGGGTCAGATAGATAACTGACATTAAAAGAGAAATAAATATAGGATTTTTTTCAGCTTGTGCACAACGTTTTAATAATCTTAATCAATCATGTTTTAACTACAGTTTTAAGAATTTGAGACGCTCTTCAGCATTTAATTAAGTCTTTTAATATCCAAATTTATACTTAGCATTGAAAATTTACTACCTTAAGCTCAACTAAACTCTTATTCTTGATGAGTTTAAAACTAAAATTATGCAAACAACAAAAAAAGCTAGTCTGGCAGAATCAGTCATAAAGAGAGATGAATTCAAAAGAAAATTCAGCCTAAGAGAATTATATCTTTCTCTTATTTTCATACCAAGAGCGATAATTGAATTAGTGAGAAATAAGAAAAATAACTTAGTTGATGAAAAATTTATAAAACGCCTGCAATTAGCTGTAACCGAAGTAAACGGATGTGCAGCTTGTTCATATCAGCATACACAAATGGCTTTAAAACAAGGTATGAGTAATGAAGAAATTAATACCTTTTTGAGTGGTGGTAATGAATTCACAAAACCCAATGAGGCAAAAGCAATCATGTTTGCCCAGCATTTTGCTGATGCAAGAGGAATTCCTAAAAGTTACGCTTATGATACTATTGTAAAGGAATACGGTCAAAAAAAAGCCAAAATTATTCTTTCTTCCGTCCAAATAATGTTAGCAGGAAACATTTACGGAATACCATTTAGTGCGTTTTTGTCTCGACTTCAAGGTCAACCCTACAAAAAAAGCTCTTTATTCTATGAATTAGGAATGCTGATAACTGGTATTATTTTTTTACCAATTGCAATTATTCATGGTTTATTGAGAGGGCTATGGGGTTTACCAAATAGAAAATTTAATAAGTAAACAAAATTCTAATTGACTACAAACAAGTACAGAATCAATAACAAAAATACATATCTAAACAATGAAAGAACTGTATTATAATGAAGAAAATCACATTTATTAAACTCATAGGATTACTATTTTTATTTTTCGGAATTATAAATTTCTTATTAAAATAAAGTTTAAATAAATTGTGTTAACCAAATATTTCTCATTTTTATACTCGTAGTTTTTCATTCTGAAATCCAAATATCATACAATGAATAAAAAAGCTGACTTACTTATTACAAATGCAATGATCAATGACTATGAAAGTCCAGTCAATATTTGGGTTAACGATCATAAAATTGCAAAAATCACCAATGCTAATAAGTCAATATCAAATGATATTTTAATAAAGAAAAAATATGATGCGGCAGAACAATTTGTATGTTCAGGATTTTACGAAAGTCATATTCACTTAGATAAAGCTTGTATTTTAGAACGATGCACAATTGAAGAAGGCACTTTAGATGAAGCTGTAACAGAAACTGGAAAAGCCAAAGAGAGTTTTTCTGAAAAAGATGTTTATCAGCGAGCTAGCCGTGTAATTGAAATGGCGATAAAAAAAGGAACGATGGGTTTAAGAACTTTCGTTGAGACAGACCCTAAAACCGAATTACGCTCTTTTAATGCCATAAAAAAAGTACGTGATGATTATAATTTCGCTATCGATATAGAAATCTGCGCTTTTGCTCAAGAAGGTTTAACACAAGATGAAAAGACACTACATTTGCTAAAGCTTGCATTGCAAAACGGTGCCAACCTTATAGGCGGTTGTCCTTACAAGGACGAGAATCCTGATCAACATATAGAAATGATATTTGATATTGCAGAGGAATTTAACGTCAATGTTGACTTCCATCTTGATTTCGACTTAAATCCTGACAATTCAAGCATTCCCAAAATTGTTGAAGAAACAAAAAAACGTAAATATCAAGGTCGTGTTTCTATAGGTCACGTCACCAAACTTTCTGCAATGTCTTTAACACAAAAAAGTCGTATGACAGATTATCTGAAAGAAGCTGATATTACATTAACAGTTTTACCAGCTACAGATTTATTTTTAAACGGTAGAGATTATGGAAAACTTATACCTCGTGGAGTGGTTGATGCGAATACATTGGCTCAAAAAGGAATTAACACGACCATTTCAAGTAATAATATATTAAATGCATTTACACCTTATGGTGATGCTTCATTGGTGAGAATGGCAAATATGTACGCCAATATTGCGCAATATTCTAAGGACGAAAACATCATTGAAATTTACAAAATGATTACCCATAATGCTGCAAAATTGCTATCTCATCAAATAGAAATAGATGAAGGTGCACACGCAAATTTTGTTGTTTTAGAAGCAAAAAATGCTACAGATGTAATAAGAACAATCGCTCAACCACTGGCAGGATTTAAAAATGGAAAGCAAACTTTCGCAAATGATAAAGCATTTATTCTCAATCCTTAACGTTATTATTTTAAAATAATTGAACAGTATCAAAACTGAAAAGTATTAGATTTTATCAACACTATTTTCAATTAGTTAACCATTATCGTAAAGCTTTAAACCTGAAATAAGGATTGTATTCAACAATTCCTATCGCTTATAATTTATTATAAATCTAAGCCAAGAGCAATAATCAAATTGAATATATGCACTCAACTCTTCAGTAGTATCTAATTTAAATGAATTAACTAACTTAAATAAATTTAATATTTACAGCTTTCCTACAGCTTTTAAGTATTCTGTTCGAGATAATTGATATGTTGCCTTTGCTGCGATAAGATCACTCATGGCCTTCTGCCATATTGTTTGTGTTTCCATATAATTGGCAAGCGTTTCCATACCCGCTTTGTATCTGTCTTTGCTAATTTTCATATTTTGTTCAGCTTGCTCTACCGATTTTGAAGACAGAGTAATTTCAAGTAAAGCTTCTTGTAAATTATTAAAAGCTTTTGTGACCTCTAAAGTCATTTCTTCTTGAGCGTATTTCAACTGCATTTGAGCAATTGAACGTTCCACTTCAGCTTCTTTTAGTTTGTTTCTCCCCTCACCCCAATTAAAAATAGGTATATTAACAGATAATACTGCTGCAAAATTGGTATCATCTAGCATCGTTTCATCGTTCAGTTTTAATCCATTTGTATAGCCATACATAGCTTTAACACCTACATTAGGTAAGAAATCGCTTCGCGTTAATTTTTCTTGATGCTCTTTTAATTCGATTTGTTTTGAAAGTAAATGATGCTCAGGACGCAAACTCACATCAAACTCATTAAAATTTTTTAAAATATCGGCTGAAATTGAGATATCAGTCTCATTTGTAAAAGAATCTGCTATTTCTGTTTCGTTATTTAATGGTAATCCAATAATGTGATTGAGATTCATGATAGCTAGTCTATAGCCGTTTTTAGCACGTGTTAAATTAAGTTCTGCTTCATTAAGCTTTACTTGTACTGAGAGTAAATCTTTACGATGTGTCATCCCAGCATCCACAGCATTTTTCACTGTCCTATGAAGTTCTTCTAATGTAGCTTTATATTGATTTGCGGATGTTATCATTGCTTTGACTTTTACAGTATTCCAATAAGCTTTGTCTGATAAAACACTAAGTTCTACTGCAGATAGTTTTTCTTTAACTTGAGTCATTTCTTGACCTTTTTTTGCCATTTGATAAGCTGCAGTTACTTTACCACCCATATATATAGGTTGTTCTACTTGCAAAGCAGCATTATAAGTTCCACCGACTTTTAGTTCCAAAGGAATGTCAGGTAGATAAGCAAAACCATCATTAGGTATCATGTTCCCTTGTCCGTCAGGTATAAAGGTAGGTAAATATCCGCCTTCTATATTTTCATTTAAAGTTGCGTCACTGTATAAATAGAGTCCTGTTGCAGATAACTTAGGCAAATAGTTGGTTTTATAAGCGGCTGTTTTATATTCGGCAGCTTTCACTTGCTCTTGAGCAATTTTTAATTTTAAATTGTTTTGCAATGCCATTTCTCTACACTCTAAAAGCGTCAATTTATCTTTTAAAGGCTTTACTTCTTGAGCACTGATAATTGTAAAACTGCTTGCAAAAATGGATAAAACAATTATCAAACTTATATATGTATGTCCTGACTTGTTCATGTTATTTTAAGCGTTTATGAGATTTATTAATTTTTATCCCATAGAAAATGGCATAAAGTGTAGGTATGAAAATGAGGATGATAATTGTCCCTATTAATAATCCACCCATGATGGTCACGGCTAATGAGCCAAATAGTGCATCACCCAACAAAGGGATCATACCTAAAATGGTAGTTACAGAAGCCATCATGACAGGTCTTAATCTATTAGATGAACTATCTATCAAGGCTTGTATTGGAGATTTATCTGAATTTAATTGCTCTCCAATTTCTTCCATGAGAACAACGCCATTTTTTATCATCATCCCTATTAATCCTAAAATCCCGACAATTGCAACAAAACCAAATTCTTTACCAGATAGCAGCATACCAAAAACGACGCCTATTAAAATCAATGGAATACATAGCAATATGATTAATGGTTTTTTATAATTTTTAAATAATAAAATCAATACAGCTATCATGAGTATAATGGCAAGCGGAAAGTTTTTAAACAAATACTTTGTAGATTGTGAGCTTGCTTTATGTTCGCCTTGCCATTCTAAAGTGTAACCATCAGGAAGGTCTATGTTTTCTATGTCTTGCAAAATACTTTCTCTCGCAGATTGAGCGCTAACTCCTGGAGCAGGTTCACTTTGCGCACGCATTGCTCTCTGGCCATTACTTCTTATCACAAGCGGCTCGTGCCACTCTATTGTTATTCCTGTTGCGGCTTGACTTAAAGGGACTGTTCTTAATAATTCACTGATCACATCTTCTTCTTTTACAGTGCCATTCATGAGCCCTAAAATTGTTTCTTTATTTAAAAGATTTTCAAAAGGTGGTATAGTCCCAAAAACTTGAGTATTGTTTAAATCTACGAGAGGTACACCTGGTTTTTTTACAGTTTTTAAATAAATATTAAAACGATCTCGACCGTCATAAAATACGCCAGTCGGAATTCCTTCAGTTGCCGCTAATAATGAAATTGCAATATCTTTTCTGGAAAGCCCTAATGAGCGTGCTGCAGGTTGACTATAATTTACAACAACGACAGGGGTTTTTGGCTCCCAATCAATACGCTCTAATACCGTATTTTCATTTTGGTTCATGATGTTCTGTGCCTGAAAAGTCAGATTTCTGAGTATCGCTGGATCAGGACCACTAAACTCTGCTTCAATAGGAAATTTTTCATACATCAAGTTATAGCGTTTTACCCTAGCATAAGCTTGAGGAAAATGCTCTACAAGATGTTTTTGAATATCATTAATACTTTTAACAGCTGCATCAGGCGACTTAAAATCGATAATAAGTTCACCATAAGACATGGAAGGCACTGCTATACTTCTTACCAAATTGTATCGCGTTGGTGTCCCTCCAATTGAAGTTGTTATGTGGGTAATATTTTCGTTTTGCTTTAAATGATTAGAGAGTTGAAACAAATCTTCTTTTATCGTTTCACTTGTTGTTCCTTCTGGTAATTTATATTCTACATAAAGTTGATTATACTCCATATCAGGAAAAAAACCTTGTGGTAAAAGTTGATAGCTAAAAACACTCGCAATAACCAAAATAAAGGCTATAATTATAGCAACTGTTCGGTGGCCAAGAACCCATGTTAATACATTTCTTAAAACACGATATGGAAGAGAATTATTTGTTTTATTTTCTTTTAAATTATCATTCTTCTTAACCTCATTATTCGTTTCTTTTTTGACATTAGTTGATTTTTTATGTCGATATAAAGAAAAGCCAGCATGTAATGGCACTAGTGTTAAAGCTAAAACCCAGCTTATCAAAAGTGAAACAGCTAAAACTATAAATAAGTCTCTTACATAAACACCTGCAGTATCCGGTGAAAGAAAAATAGGATAGAATGCAAGAATGGCAATTAATGTCGCGCCTAATAAAGGTATGGCAGTTTTTTTTCCAACAGAAGTAAGCGCTTCAGTTCGATCTAAACCTTTTTGTTTATTGACCAGTATGCCATCAATAATTACAATGGCATTATCTACTAACATTCCCATGGCTAGTATAAATGCGCCCAAAGAAACCCTTTGCAAAGTCCCGTCAAAATTATTTAAAACCAAAAAAGTACCAAATACAATAATCACTAGGTTAACGCCAATGATAACACCACTTTTAAATCCCATAGCAAACATGAGAACAACGACAACAATCACGACAGATAGCAATAAGTTGACCAAAAAATCACTCAAAGCATCCTCTACTCTTTCTGGTTGGTAGAATACTTTATGAAAATCAATACCAGCTGGTAAAAGAGTTTCTTTTATCAACTCCATTTCGGCCTCTGTTTCTTTTCCTAGTTTTGTAATATCATTACCACTAAGCGCAGAAACTGAAAAACCGTAAGCCTTTTTACCATCATAAAACATTTCGTTTCTTATAGTTTCCTCTACTCCTAAAGTGATAGATGCAATATCTCCAAGTCGCAATTGATCTTGTTCATGACCTTGAAGCAAAAGCTCACTGATATCATTTACATTCTTATATCTATCGTTAACAGAAACTCTAATTCTGTGGTCGCCACTTAGGTAATACCCAGAGTAGGTTGTTTCGTTTTGACCATTAAGTGTAGAAATGACTTCTATTGGATGCACACCCAGATTGGCCATTTTCTCTTGAAGTAATTCGATATTTATGCATTCTTTTTGTAATCCATAGATATCAACAGCTGAAATACCTTCAATGTTTTGAACTTCTCTTTTTAGAAGCTCTAAATATTTATTCATTTCACGCTCTGTATAACCATCATTTGTGATGGCATAAAACATACCGAAAACATCACCAAAGTCATCTTTAATAACTGGCGGATTTGCACCTGGCGGTAAAGCGTTTTTAGTATCACTTACTTTTCTTCTCAACACATCCCAAGTTTGCTCAACCTCTTGATCGGGTACATTAGGTAATAGCTTGACTTCTATGATAGAAACATCATCCATAGATCTGCTTATCAATGTTTCCACACCTTTAATTGACTTTAGGCTAAGTTCTAAAGGCTCTGTCAATTCTAATTCAACTTCATGTGCAGAAGCGCCAGGATAAGTGGTTACGACCATGGCTTGTTTAACTTTTATTTCTGGGTCTTCTAGTTTACTCATACTAGAGTAAGAGAAAATACCACCAATAACTAAAGCTGTGACTATAAAGTAAACAAACTTGCTATTGTTCAATGCCCATTTTCCAAAGTCTATCATAATATATTACCTGTATTAGTTTTACTTTGTTTTTTTAAAGGCTGTACTTTTTGTCCTTCTTCTAATGAAGTTGCGCCAGCAGAAATAACAATTTCTCCTTTTTTTAATCCTGACAACACAATCGAGAATCCTTTATTATTTATACCATCAGTTTTGATGTCTCGTTTATGAATAGTACCACTTTGTTCATCATAAACCCAAACAGAATCTCCTGTTTTCCCACTAATTAATGCATTTATAGGTACTAAATAATGATCTTGTGAATTGCTTTTAAATTTGGCTTCAACTTTGACATTCATTCCTGGTGTTAGTTGTGGGAAGCCTTCAGGAGTTTTTAGGTTAAGATATACAGTAAAGAGTTCGTTTAAATTGGCTTTTCTATTGATTCCTTTTACCTCTAAAGGATATTCTTTATTTGGATACATATCAGTTGTGCAAATGAATTTTTCAATTTCATCTTTTTTAGCATAAACATTAGATGGAATATTTATTTCTACTTCCATTGAGCTTGTGCTTATCATTGAGACGACAGGCATTCCTGCATTTACGGTTTCTTGAGTAGCGTAATAAGTTTTTTGTATATAACCATCAAAAGGAGCAATAAGTTTAGTGTCATTTAAAGCGTCTCTGTGAGCATTATATTTCGCTTTTATCTGTTTCAATCCATATTTTGCTTTGTCATATTCATTATCTGTAATGCCATCTTTTTCATATAGAATTTCAATTCGTCCAACTTCATTTTTAATTTGATTATATTTTGCTTCAGTAGCAGATAATTGCGTACGATAATCTCTTGGATCTATTTGTGCCAAGACCTGTCCTTTTTTTACAAAATTCCCTGAGGATACATTTAATGAAGCTATTGGACCAGCTATCCTGAAAGAGAGATTGATATCATCACCTGCTTTAATTCGCCCAGGAAAAACCATGCTTTTCCCACTTTCATATGCAGTAATTGTATCTGTTTTGACATGAATTATATTTTCCTTTTTAACCTCATTTTCGCTACAAGAACTTATTATAAAAACTAACAAAAGCTGTATGATAATTAATTTAGTCTTCATGATAGATTGTTTTACAAATGTGTTTAGAATAGAATATAAATTTACTTTTAAAATTCTTGGAATCAAATGATTAAAATCAGTTGAACTGAATTGTATTAAATGTACAAAGTTAAACTTTAATTAAAAACAAACAATTAGCTATAGCCAGAAAGTAACTTAAAAACAAGCTCTCATAAATGACTTATTCTTTAGAACAAAGACTTTTGTTAAAAACATATTCTGAATAAATTTTTAAATCTAATTAATCAGTAATTTATATTTACTGAGAACTCCTCATTCAAAAATAATATTTAGTAAAAAGAAATAATTTTTAATATCATCTTGAGAACTTAAAATAGTTAATATGAAGATTCGCTGCGCGCATCCTGAAAGCTCAGCTTTGAAAATAGAAAGACCTTAAAAGAGATTTTAAGCAAGCTTGATTTCAAAAAAAATCAGTCCAATTCGAAAATTCACGAAGCAGGATTCGCTAATGCGCTTCCTGAAAGCTCCGCTTTGAAAATAAAAAGACCTTAAAAGAAATTTTAAGCAAGCTTGGTTTCAAAAAAATAGTCCGATTTAAAAGTTCACGAATCAGGATTCGCTAGCGCGCTTCCTGAAAGCTCCGCTTTGAAAATAGAAAGACCTTAAAAGAAATTTTAAGCAAGCTTAATCTCTTTTAAGGTCTTTCTATTTATTCGTGACCCCGGCAGGATTCAAACCTGCAACCCTCAGAGCCGAAATCTGATGCGCTATTCAGTTGCGCCACGAGGCCGATTTTAACTTATGCAAATATAATTTTTCAATTCATCCGCGCAAAGTTTATATTTTAAATATGTGCTATTGAACTTTCCACAGCTTGCACATTGTTGGCATCATCAAAATAAAACTCAATTTGACCTAACTGCAATCCTGCCCAACCGACTTGGTTAACCATCACATCTTTTCCTGCACTATTTTTAAAAACTTGTGGCTCCTCTAAAAATGTATGCGTGTGGCCACCAATAATTAAATCAATATCTTTTGTCGCTTTTGCAAGCTTGATATCATCAATTTTATCAGAATTATATTTATAACCAATATGAGACAAACAAATAACCAAATCACATTTCTGTTCTTCTTTTAAATACTTCACTTCATCTTTAGCAATCTCGATCGGATCAAGATATTTTGCTTCTTTGTATAAATCTTTTGAGACTAAACCTTCTAACTCAATTCCGACACCAAAAACACCAACTTTGAATTGACCAACATCATAAATTTGATGCTTTTTCACCAAACCATCAAGACTTGTGTTTTTTAAGTCATAATTTGAACTAATCAAATCAAAATCAGCGTGTTCAAGCTGTGCCGCAATATTATCAATACCATTATCAAACTCATGATTCCCAATGGTTGACGCATGATAACCTAATTTACTCATCACTTTATACTCAAGTTCGCCTCCATAAAAATTAAAATATGGCGTGCCTTGAAAAGCATCACCAGCATCAAAAATTAATGTATTTGGATTTTGTGCTTTAACTTTATTAATATAATTCATGCGTCGCGCTGCTCCACCTAAATTGGGATATTTCGAATGATCAGCCGGAAAGGGATCAATATGGCTGTGGACATCATTAGAATGCAAAATTGTTATACGCTTTTGCTGATCAGGTTTTGAAAAACTGCTTAATAAACTCAAACCACTTGTACTTAAAGCAGTTGCAGCAACGCCTGTTTTTATAAAATCACTTCTTTTCATGTTTATTTTTTTGCGTAAAACGATCATCACTACTGATGTCAATCGTGTCCTTAGATTTAAAATAATCAACAAGTAAACTTCTCAATTTATAATCGAGAACAGTCACATTTTTTGCTTTCTTAAAGAAATTCATATGATCTCCACCCGTTACCAAATAATCAGATGTCGCGACGTGATAGGTTTCATCATCATTAATTTTATCACCTTGAACTTCATAAGAAGCAAGTTTACCATCAGCATTCAGTTGAATTTTCAGTCCTGAGATCGGATGTTTCCCTTTGCTTTTTACTAGATAATCGGCAAGCTCTTTCATCTCTTTTGCAGAAAGTTCAGCCACGACAATTTCATTTTCAAAAGGCATAATGTTATATGCCGTTCGCATCGTAATGTCGCCTTTGTCAATGCCAGAGCGAATACCACCAAAGTTTAAAAGAACAGCATCAATTTGATTATTGGTTCGTTTTTCGTAAACAGGACTCCCGAGTTCAATCACAGCATCTGCCATCATATTTGCAATTGCAGAGTTGTAAGGTGAATCGTTTTTGTACATCGAGTTTGGCGTGTAGCTATAAACTGTGTTGAGTTCATCAGCTATTTTATCACGATATGGCTTAACGAAATCTTCAATTTCTTGATCAGATTCAATTTGTTTATTGATTTCAACTTGTTTACCAGTTGTTTTGACTTTTTTTAAATCGGGACTTTGACAAGAAAAAAGACTAATTCCTAATAGAAAAATTAAGATTCTCATTTGTTTTATTGTAAATTTGATACAAAAATAAATTATTAAAATTAGAAAGCAGCACCTTTAAACCATGAAAACGATGAAACCACACTACATACTATTTATTTTTTCTGTCCTATTATTCACATCTTGCAGCAACACGGTTGAATTTCCAGTATCAGACATTATTCCTGCTGCTGAAGCTAAAGCTGTCGTCAAGAAGGACAATAATGAAAACTATCAAATCAAATTAGAGATTGATAACCTCACTGAGCCTGACAGATTGAATCCTCCTAAAAAATATTATGTTTTTTGGGCTGAAACAGAACATGGGAGTCAAAATTTGGGTCAAATTAAAGTAAAAGAAGCGATGTTAAGTTCAAAAAAATATGCTGAGCTTGAAACTTCAACACCACATAAACCTTTACGATTGGTGATTTCAGCAGAGGATGAAGTTGATAAAGCATCACCTGGAACTTTTACAGTTTTAGAAGCGAATGTGGAATATTAAATCAATAAAGTTTCTTTAAAAAATTAAAAAAGCTCAAATTCTTTCACTTGAATTTGAGCTTTTCAATTATGGCACTTATAAATTTAAAAAATAACCTATGACAGAAAAACAAAAAATGCTAAACGGTGAAGATTTTGATTCTAGAGATTCTGAATTGCTAAAAATGTATCATCAATCACGAAGGTTATTAAAAGAATACAATCAACTTGATTCTAAGTTACTTCAAGAAAGAAATGAAATACTCAATAAGCTTTTAGCACAAAACAGCAGTGGAGTTTGGATTGAAGCGCCTTTTTATTGTGAGTATGGTGAAAATATAAGTATAGGTGAAAATACATTTATTAACTCAAATTGTATTTTTTCAGATAATAATAAAATTAGTATTGGTAAAAACGTTCTGATTGCGCCTCATGTTCAAATTTACACAGCACAACATCCGTTAAATGCAGAGAGAAGAATCATAAAAGATCATATGCAAACAAAATATATCACCTCTGCAAAACCAGTATCTATCGGTGATCATGTGTGGATTGGTGGTGGCGCAATTATTTTACCAGGTGTCACTATTGGAAGCAATACAACAATTGGTGCTGGTAGCATCGTCACAAAAGATATACCCAATGATGTTTTAGCTTTTGGAAATCCATGTAGCATCCAAAAAAAACTAAAGTAAAAAGCTCAGTAAAAATATATTTCTGAGCTTTTATTTACAATTGTATTGAAGTTTAAAATTTAAGACATCACCTCATCAATACAAGATTTCATCATTTGATAAGTACGCTTAATATCAAAATCTAAACCTACAGAAAATCTAACTAAACCTTCTGTAAGTCCCATTTCTGATTGTTCTTCTGGTGAAATCTCGGAAGATGTTGAGCTTCCTGACGCACTAAATAAGGTTCTATAAAAACCAAGACTAACAGCTAGACTTCCTAGATTTTTATCCTGCATTTTTTCCATGATCAAATTGGCATTTTCAATTGAGCCAAAGTCAACTGTGAGTAATCCGCTATAACCAAACTCTTTATTGATTTGCGATGACATTAAATCATGAGAAGGATGAGATTCTAAACCTGGATAAACAACTTTTAAACCATCTTTTTCAAATTTTTCAGCTAAATAAAGTGCGTTTTCGCTGTGCTTTTCCATACGAATTGGCAAAGTGCGTAAATTCTTTAAAACTGAAGCCGAACGTAAACTGTCTAAAGTTTGACCGAGCAGCATTGCTGCGCCATTATTCACATCTTTTAAACTATTAACAAAATCTAAAGTTCCGCAAACAGCACCACCAACGGTATCTGACGAGCCATTGATGAATTTAGTTAAGCTATAAACAACCACATCCGCACCAAAATCAGTTGGCGTAATCACAAGTGGTGTAAAAGTATTATCAACAACAAAAGTCAAGTTGTTTTCAGTTGCTATTTTCTTTAAGGCTTCTAAATCAGCAGTTTCCAAAAGTGGGTTACTCACTGCTTCACAATAAAGTAATTTAGTTTCTGGTTTGATCGCTGCCTTCACACTTTTCAAATCCGTGATATCTACAAAATTTGTCTTGATATGAAAATCAGGTAGAAAATTTTTCATAAAAGCATAGCTTCCTCCGTAAATTGTACGGCTAGAAATGATATGGTCATCTGCTTTACACAATTGTAAAATCACAGACGTGATAGCACCCATTCCTGAAGCAAAAACCTGAGCTGCTTCTGTGTTTTCCATCGCTGATAAGGCTTCACAAAGCTGATTTGTACTCGGCGAAGAATGACGAGAATACAAAAAGGCATCTAACTTTTCACCTGCAAAAGTATCGGCCATGTCTTGTGCTTTCTTAAAAGTATAAGTTGAGCTATCTGAAATTGCTGGATTGATTCCGCCGTGTGCATCAGTATAATGGACATCTTGAATGGCGTTCGCTGGATTATGTTTCATTTTATTATATTTTATTTCAATCAAATATCGATTTAATAAGATATTTTATCAATAGGTATTGTTATATTTAGTTTTTTTATCTAAATAAATAAATTAACAAAGAAAATTAAACACTAATTTTTAATAAATACATATTTATAAAGAAAAATTTTCAGCATGAAAGAACTCGATATTATTGATAAAAAATTACTTAACCTTTTACAAGTAAATGCGCGATTGACAACAAAACAATTATCCCTAAAGCTTAACCTCTCTCCCACTGCGGTTTACGAGCGTATTAAAAAATTAGAACGCGATGATTACATTTTGAATTACGTGGCGATGGTCAATCCTCAAAAAGTCAAAAAAGATTTTATTGCCTTTGCAATGCTCCAACTTGCTGAGCATTCAGCTAAAAATATCGCCGATTTTGAAAAAAATATTAAAGAATTACCCGAAGTTGTTGCTTGTTTTCACATCAGTGGTTCCTATGACTATCTTTTAAAAGTTAATTTAGAAGATATGAAAGCTTTTAGGAAATTTATGGTCGAAAAATTGACAGAAATTCCACACATCAGCAATACACAAAGTGTGTTTAGCATCCATGAAGTCTTTAATTATACGGCTTTGCCTATCAATTGAATAAGTCAAAAAAAAAAGTGATAAGAAAAAATAAAAACTTAACTTCGCAGCCTTAAATTTATCACTTTTTATGGATATTAGAAATATCGCAATTATAGCCCACGTTGACCACGGTAAAACAACTTTGGTTGACAAAATCATGTATCATTGTCAACTTTTTAGAGATAATGAAAATACTGGAGATTTAGTTCTTGATAATATTGATCAGGAACGCGAACGTGGGATCACGATTGTTTCAAAAAACGTGTCTGTTCAATACAAAGACACAAAAATAAACTTGATTGACACACCTGGTCACGCCGATTTTGGCGGAGAGGTTGAGCGTGTTCTTAACATGGCTGATGGTGTTTTGCTTCTTGTTGATGCTTTTGAAGGCCCAATGCCACAAACGCGTTTTGTATTACAAAAAGCAATTGACCTAGGTTTAAAACCTTGTGTCGTTATTAATAAAGTTGATAAACCTAACTGTACGCCAGACGAGGTACACGAGAAGGTTTTTGACCTCATGTTTGAATTAGGTGCTGAAGAATGGCAACTTGACTTCCCTTCTGTTTATGGTTCTGCCTTAAACAACTGGATGAGTGAAGACCCTGAGGTGAAAACTGAAAATCTTGAACCTTTGTTGGACATGGTTGTTGAACACGTTCCAGTGCCTAAAGTTCAAGAAGGAACAGTTCAAATGCTGATTACTTCTCTTGATTTCTCTTCATATACGGGTCGTATCGCGATTGGTCGTTTGCAAAGAGGAACACTTAAAGAAGGTATGCAAGTTTCTTTGGTCAAAAGAGATGGCAGCATTACCAAAACTAAAATTAAAGAATTATATACTTTTGAAGGTCTTGGCCGATTAAGAGTTAAGGAGGTTAAAGCTGGAGATATCTGTGCATTGGTGGGCTTAGAAGGTTTTGAAATTGGTGATACAGTTGCCGATATTGAAAATCCTGAAGCTTTAAAATCAATCACAATTGATGAGCCTACGATGAGTATGCTTTTTACAATTAACGATTCTCCATTTTTCGGAAAAGATGGAAAATTTGTGACTTCAAGACATATTAAGGATCGTTTGATGAAAGAGCTTGAGAAAAACTTAGCTCTACGTGTTGAAGAAACTGATTCTGCAGACAAATTTATCGTTTATGGACGTGGCGTCATGCACTTATCTGTCTTAATCGAAACGATGCGTCGTGAAGGTTACGAATTACAAATCGGGCAACCACAAGTTATCATCAAAGAAGTTGACGGTGTTAAAAGTGAACCTGTTGAAGAATTAAAAATTGATTTACCTGAAGAAGTTTCTGGTAAAGCTGTAGAAATGGTGACCATGCGTAAGGGCGAAATGCTAAGCATGGAAACACGAGGTGAAAGAATGGTCATTGAGTTTATTATTCCTTCTCGTGGTATCATTGGTTTAAGAAATCAGTTGTTAACCGCTACTGCCGGAGAGGCAATTATGGCACACCGTTTTAAAGAGTTCCAACCGCTTAAAGGAGATATTCCTCAAAGATTAAATGGTTCTTTAGTTTCTATGGAAAAAGGAAAAGCAATTCCTTATTCTATTGATAAATTACAAGATCGTGGTAAGTTTTTTGTTGATCCAGGTGAAGAAATTTATGAAGGACAAGTCATAGGTGAAAACTCTCGTCAAGATGATATCACAGTGAATATTACAAAAACTAAGAAGCTTTCTAACGTGAGATCTTCTGGTGCTGACGATAAAGCGAAAATAGTTCCTGCAAAGAAATTCTCTTTGGAAGAAGCGCTTGAATATATTCAGAAAGACGAATATGTAGAAGTGACACCTAACTTTTTACGTTTAAGAAAAATCTACTTAAAAGAAGTTGACCGTAAGCGTCACAAAATCATCTAATTCATAAGATGTTTTTATAAAATTCAAAAAGCACATTTCATCAATTGGAATGTGCTTTTTTTATAGTGCTATTTTTAGTATCATCCCTCCCAAAAGCCAAACATAGCTTATAATAGCTAAATATTTTAAAAGCTTTTCGCTTAAAGAACTTTTGGAAGACATGCTGTGATTATGTCCTTCATTTTTAGATTTAAAAAAACCTATATAAATTAATAAACCTGAAATAAGGAAGAAAATAATATTCATATAAAAAGTGTAATCCAACTTAAAGTAAGTTTGATCAATAATACTTTTTTCAGGTTGAGATGGTAAAGCATCAAAAAAATTGAATCCATAATGCAATAAAATTGAACTCACTATTAAAGATACAAAAAGCAGAAATAAAATAAAAAATGACATTTTCCATCCGTAATATTTTGCATTAATTCTCAACACAGGAAACACGACCAAGTCACTAAATATAAAAGCAAAGACTCCTGCAAAACTAACACCATTATCAAAAAGCAAAGCGGCCAATGGAATATTACCCATAGAACCTATAAATGTAATAAAGGCTGCGATAGGACCAATAATTGTATGTGCTAATAAAGTTAAAAAATCATAAGAGCTTTGCTCTGAACCTGAATTAATAAAAAGAGTTTCAAAAAAAGAAGTCGGCACAAATGCTGCAATAATCCCGGCTATAGTAAAACCTATTGTGACATCTTTCCATACCATTTTCCACTCCATCCCATATTTTCTACCAACCTTTTTCCAACTTTCAGAAGATTTTATTTTCTTTTTAAAAGATGTTGTTTCTCCATCATGCGAGCTATCTTTATCATCTAATTTTTTTCTAGCATTTTCAATGAGCTTTTTTGGCTTTAAAATTTTAATCAAAAACCAACTGACAAGAATTAATAAAATACCTCCGATATATTCGCCAACCACAAATTGCCATCCTAAAAATATTGAAATCACAATTCCGAGTTCTATCACTAAGTTTGTTGACGACAGTAAAAATGCAATCGAAGATGAAAAGCTAGCACCTTTCTTAAATAAAGATTTTGTGGTTGATAATGCTGAAAAGCTGCACGAACTACTGATAAAACCAAAAAAAGTACCAAGCAACATACTTTTCCCTTTAGCATCACCCATTGTTTTTTGCATACGCTTTTCGGTAACGAAAATTTGAATCATCGCACTGATAGCATAACCCAAAATAAAAGCCCACAAAGCCATCCAGAAAAAACCTAAACTAATGTAGGCGGATTCAGCCCATTTTTCAAAAAATTCTGACATCTTAAATTTATTGATTCATAAATTTAAAAAAAATCTCTAAATCACCCAAGATAACTTTTTAGATGTCAGCCGATTCAACATACCTTGAAAAATAAAGGCGTGAAATGGCAAAACAGAATACCAATACAAGCGTCCCATAACTCCAATAGGTCTGAAAGTTGCAGTTTGCACCAATTTATCTTTTTCTAATTTAAATTCAAGCCAAGCTTCTCCTGGTAATTTCATTTCAGCATATAATAATAAACGACCTTCCTGTCTATCTGCATAAAGTACACGCCAAAAATCTAAAGAATCTCCAACATCAATTCTATGAAGGTTTGTTCGACCACGACGCAAACCAACACCTCCTAAAAACTTATCCATTACACCTCTAATTTTCCATAGAAAAGTAGCGTAATACCAACCCGTTTCTCCACCGATACTCCATATTTTTTCCAAACATATTTCACGACTTGCAAATTCTTTAGATCTTTTATCTTTAAAACAACCATAGTCTGGAACTTTGATAAACTCTGAAGCATTCACTGGAAAGTTACTACTGACAGAAGCATCTTTCCAACTCGATAAAATTTCATTGCTCTCTATTTTCTGAAAAGCTTTCTTCAAGGCTTCAGAATAAGTAATGGGTTCAATATCTAAAATTTTGTTTATTTCATTATTTGAACAGACCACTTCAACCTTCATACTATCGACAAGTGATGAAGCCAATTTATAAGTTGTAGAAGTTACGAAATATAACCAATATGATGATAATTTTGGCGTCATCACAGGAACGGTATATATTTTACGTCCCAGATTTCTTGCATCTGAAAAACCAAGAAGCATTTCTTTATAAGTTAAAATGTCTGGACCTCCGATATCAAAATGTTGATTAAAGGTTTTTTCATTCATCAAAGTTTCAGTCAAAAAAATCATAACATCAGAAATCCCGATGGGCTGGCATCTCGTATTAAGCCATTTTGGAGCAATCATCACTGGTAGTTTTTCAACTAAATCACGAATAATTTCAAAAGAAGCGCTCCCAGAACCAATAATAATTCCAGCACGAAGACTTGTAAAATTATAATTTCCTTCTGAAAGTTTATTTTCAACATTTAAACGAGACTCTAAATGCTTTGATAGATTGTTTTCGTTAACAATCCCACTGAGGTAAATAACATGCTGTACATTGGTTTTTTCAACAGCATTTCTGAAATTAATCGCACAGTCTTCTTCCATTTTCTGGTAATCTGCAGAAGTTGACATGCTATGCACAAGATAATATGCGGCGTCAATATCTTGAGGAATTTTATCTAAAGAATCTTCATCTAATAAATCTACTTGAATAACAGAAACATTGTCCTTAATCGATTGCGGCGGATTAAAACGATGCGGATCGCGAACGCAGCAAACCATTTGATGACCTTGTCCTGCCAAAATTGGTAAAATTCTTTTGCCAATATATCCAGTAGCGCCAGTAAGAAGTATTTTCATAAATGAAGTAATGCTTAGCTTACAAGTTAATTAAACTAAGTAAATAGAAACATGAATCTCAATTTTTATTATAAAAATTTTATGAAGCTTTTAAACAAAACAAAAATCGCAAAAAATGAAATCTCTTTATCCCATTACATGTGCAAGAGCATCTTTTTCTCTAAACTTAAACCTGAGTAAGAAAAAACTACTTAGCACAAAGCTAACTAAAATAACAATAGACATTGGCATGAGGTTTTTATCAACAAATAAGCTGATAATGTAAGAAGCTATTGCTCCAAATATCATTTTAAAACTTCCTATTAAAGCTGAGGCCCTTCCTGCCTTTTTTATAAATGGATAAAGCGATAATGCTGTGGTATTCGGATTTTGAAAACCTAATAAAAACAATATCAAGTAAAGACTTCCAACAGTCACATCAAACCTTTGAGAGGTGTAAGCGTTGACGACTAAAATTGTAGATAAGAAAATTAAAATGTAACTGATTTTTAAAGTGAGTTCATAAGTTCGAATCCTTTTGAGTAAAAAACGATTTAACTGACTTCCCAGGATAAGTCCTGAAGCATTAATCCCAAACAAAATCGCAAATTCAGATTCTGTCATTTCATATTTATCCATAAACAAACCAGGTGCTTTTGAAATGTACGCAAACAAAGCTCCAACTGTTAAGCTTCCTGCCAGGGAAAATGTAAAAAATATTTTATCCTTAAAGATGTCTTTATATTTTATTAAAACATCTTTCACGTTTAATTGTACAGTTTTATCTGGTGTAAAATAATCAGGTAATAAAAAATAAGTACTGATAAACATTAAACTTGCAATAATGGCTAAGCTTAAAAATATAACTTGCCATGTAAAATGAGCAATAATGAATCCGCCCAAAGTCGGTGCTATAATTGGCGCGGCACCCATGATCAACATCAAGAAAGAAATTGCTCTTGCCACTTCTTCAGGTGGAAAAACATCACGTACAACAGCTTTAGCGGCAACCATGCCAGCTGATGCGCCAATTGCTAAAAACAATCTTGAAATAATTAACCACCATAATGTTGGTGAGTAAAAACAACTTAAAGCAGAAATTATATAAATCACCAAACCGATGAGTAAAGGTTTTTTACGGCCAAATTTATCCATGATGGGACCGTATGCTAATTGTCCAAAAGCAATACCGATAAAGTAGCTGGTTAAAGAAAAACCAACCTGTGCTTTTGTTGTTTGAAAATAATCTGCAATGCGATCAAAACTCGGCAAATACATATCAATTGATAGCGGACCGATTGCAATTAATGTTCCTAAGACTAATAAAATAATTTTTTCTGTGCGCTTGTCTGTAACGCGTTCTGTATTTTGCATTATGCAAATTTCTATCAAAATGAAGACAAAAAACATCTTCTCAAGTCAATTAACAATTAATTAATAGCAAGCTTTTAAAAAATTAAATAATAAATATTTAAGAAAAATGAATCCTCATTTGACACTTATAATTTTGATTATAAAAAAGTGCATTCCACAAATGATATTTGTAATTTGCGAAGCGTTTTAAGTTTATATCATATACATCAAATTTCAATTGAAAATAACGCATGAGTAGAAATTTTAAAGATTATATCGGCATTTCGCTTAAAGGTTTAGCGATGGGAGCTGCAGATGTTATCCCTGGTGTTTCGGGTGGTACAATAGCTTTTATTACAGGAATTTATGAAGAGCTGATCACAAGCATCGGGAATATAAATTTAGGGCTTTTTAAAACTTTAAAAAAAGAAGGAATTAAATCCTTCTGGAAAGAACTTAACGGAAATTTTCTGATTTCACTTGCCATAGGTATTGGTATTAGTCTTTTTACATTGATGCGTTTAGCACATTTTCTGATCGAAAATCACCCTATCAAAATTTGGGCTTTTTTCTTTGGTCTCGTTTTAGCTAGCGTTTGGTTTGTCGCCAAACAAGTCACAAAATGGCGATTATCAACCTATATTATATTTGCACTCGGTGCCATTATTGCTTTTGGTGTCACGCAATTAACCCCAGCAGGCGGAACAAACAGTCTTTTTTATTTTTTCTTCTCTGGTGCAATTGCAATTTGCGCCATGATACTTCCTGGTATTTCAGGGGCATTTATCCTCCTGCTTTTAGGCGTTTACAAGGATGCGAGCGAAGCTGTAAGTCGTTTAGATTTTGAAATTATTTTAATTTTCGCTATCGGCGGTATCACAGGATTATTGGCCTTTTCAAAACTCTTAAAATGGTTGTTTAGCAATTATAAAAACATGACTCTCGCTTTGTTAGGTGGTTTTATTCTTGGCTCACTTAATAAAATTTGGCCTTGGAAAGAAGTTTTAAAAACAGAAATTATTGGTGGCAAAACAAGAATCATTGCTGAACGCTCTGTTCTGCCTACAAATTTTGATGGTGAGAATCACATGATCTTTGCAATCTTCTTATCTATTGTAGGCTTTTTAACAATCATTTTATTAGAGAAAATAGGCGATAAAAAAACGAACTAATGGAAAAGAAACGGACTTTTACAGATAGACTTCTTCTTTTTCTAAAAGGTGTTGCCATGGGCGCTGCCAACAAAGTTCCTGGCGTGTCTGGCGGTGTTGTAGCTTTTGTTGCTGGATTTTATGAAGAGTTTATTTACTCTCTTCAAAAGTTTAATTCTAAATCTCTTCTTTTACTGGTTAATGGTCGATTTAGAAGTTTATATAATTACTTAAATATTAGATTTTTAGGTCTACTGATTTTAGGAATGATTTTTAGCTATTTCAGCGTTTCTAAAATATTAGATTATTTCTTAGTTCATTATGAAATCAAAGTTTGGGCTTTATTTTTCGGGATGATTTTAGGCTCGATATATTATATCGCAATGGACTTTAAAGTCACCAATAAAAAGGAAATTGCCATGATTGTTGTTGGCGTTTTAGGCGGTGTAAGCATCAGTTTATTTGAACCAGCAACACAAAATGACAATCTGTGGTTTGTATTTCTATGTGGTATCATCAGCGTTTCTGGCATGACACTTCCTGGTCTGTCAGGCTCCTTCATTCTCATCTTATTAGGAAATTACGTTCTGCTTCTTGTCGATTCTGTCAATGCCTTATACGATACTTTTGCCGAAATTATCAAGTGGGATTTCAGTTTTACCTCAAACCCAGAACGCATCAATTTATTAAAAGTTTTAGCCGTTTTTACAGCGGGTTCCATGTTCGGACTAGTAACATTATCACATGCATTAGGTTATTTATTAAAACATTTCAAAAACCTAACCTTTGCATTTATCATCGGATTTATCACAGGCAGTTTAGGCGTTGTTTGGCCATGGAAAACAAAAGTGATCAAAACAAATGAAGCTGGACAAATGCTTAAAGACAGTAATGGCAATTTTATTATTGAAACTTATGATCGTTATTTTCCAAAACTTTCAATGATGGGAAGTTGGCTGGAAATTAGTTTTATAATCATTGGGATTTTGATAGTTTTAATGTTAATTTGGTCATCCAAAAGAACAAAAGCTTGACATGAAGAATTTCGGACTTTTAGGAAGAAATATAGATTACTCCTTTTCCAAACCATATTTTGAAAAAAAATTCACTAACGAAGGAATAGAAGCGACTTACCAAAACTTTGATATTTCAGACTTATCTGAATTGAAAAATATTTTGAATAGCAATCCTGACTTGAATGGTTTGAATGTTACAATTCCATACAAAGAAGAAATAATCAAGCACTTAGATGAAATTGATGAATCTGCTAAAAGAATTGGAGCAGTTAATGTCATCAAAATTGAAAAAGGAAAGACAAAAGGTTATAACACAGATATTTACGGTTTTACAAAATCATTTTTTCCTTTAATTGAGAATCATCACCACAAAGCACTTATTTTAGGAAGTGGTGGCGCCTCAAAAGCTATAAAAAAAGCATTGATTTCAATGGGTTTTGAAACTCAGATAGTTTCTCGAACAGCTGCAGAAGGCGTTTTAACTTACGATGATTTAAATGCCGAGATTATGAAAGATCATCAAGTTATTGTGAATTGTACGCCGCTTGGCACACACCCAAATATTGAAAATCATCCACAAATTCCATACAAATATCTTTCTCATAAGCACTTGCTTTATGATTTGGTTTATAATCCGCCAATCACAACTTTTTTAGCACTCGGGAAAGAACATGATACAAAAGTTTATAACGGTCAAAAAATGTTAGAATTTCAAGCTGAAAAAGCATGGGAAATTTGGCATCAATAGCCTAAAATCAAATGATTTTTAAGCATATATAAATGGCAATTATTTTGTGTATTTGCTGGCGAGTTCTTATATTTCCAACTTCTACGAACTTTAACATTGAAACAAATGTCTGACAACACAAAGCCTACTGAAAATCAAGAGAAAGACTCACAAGAAAATTCTCAAGAAACGACTCAAGATCAACAAGCTAATTCTCCTCAAGAAGATTCTACGGAAGAAAATACTGATGTGGAAAACGAAGCCGAAGCTTCATCAAGTGAAGAAAAAGAAGATGAGCATCACAAAGAAATTGAAGATGCAAATGCGGAGGAAAGTGAAGATGTTGATAATGCAAGTCGTCATCAGATCTTGATGAAAGATTATGAGGCGATGTCTATCGACGAACTCGTTTTGGAATTAAACAGTTTGCTTAAAAACGAAAAAGTTCAAAACATTCGTGATCACGTTAATCAGATTAAAACTGAATTTGACAAAAAATTCAATGAAATTATTGAAGAGAAAAAAGAAGAATTTGTAGAAGAAGGCGGAAACGTCATTGACTTTCACTACTCTTCACCTATCAAGAAAAAATTCTACCAAACATATTTTGACTACCGTGAGAAAAGAGATAAATATTACTCTCAACTCAAGAAAAATCTCAACGAAAATCTTAAAGTTCGTTTAGGTATTATTGAGGAACTCAAAAACATGATTGGTTCTGGAGAAAGCATGTCTGCAAGCTTTCAAGAATTTAAAAAAATACAAGAACGTTGGCAAAATGCGGGTTCTGTTCCTAAAGCAGATTACTCTACACTATGGAATAATTATCATCATCACGTTGAGCGTTTTTACGACTTTTTACACTTAGATAGAGAGTTTAGAGATCTTGACTTTAAGCATAATTTAGATCAAAAATTAAAGCTGATCACAAGAGCTGAAGAGCTTGCTGATGAAAAGGATATCAATCGCGCGTTTAGAGAATTACAACTTCTACACAAAATGTGGAAAGAAGAACTTGGCCCGGTTGCTAGAGAATATCGTGAAGATATTTGGCAAAAATTTAGTGAAGCTACCAAGAAAATTCATGATAAACGCAATCAACATTTCGAAGAGCTAGATAAAGATCGTGAAAAGAATCTTGATGTTAAAAATGACATTATTGCTCAAATTCAAAAAATAGCACATAAAGATGTTAGCTCTCATAATGACGCGCAACAGAAAATTAAAAACGTTGAAAAACTAAGAGAATTGTTTTTCAAATCAGGAAAAGTGCCGCGTAAAGATAATGAAGCAACTTGGGATGCTTTCAAAACGGCGACTCGCGAATTTAATAGAAAGAAAAATCGTTTTTATAAAGACTTAAAGAAAGAGCAATACGAAAATCTTAAAAAGAAAGAAGAATTAATCAAGGTTGCCCAAGAACATAAAGACAGTGAAGATTTCAAGAAGACAACGCCGATAATGAAGAAAATCCAAGAAGATTGGAAGAAAATCGGGCACGTGCCTCGAAAAGATTCTGATAAAATCTGGAAAGAATTTAAGGCGGCTTGCAATCATTATTTCGATAAATATCACAGTCAGAAAAAAGAGGAAAACAAAGAAGAGTTTGAAGCTTTTAACCAGAAAAAGGATTTGGTCAATGAACTTAAAGCATTAAAACTTGAGGGCTCAGATGAAGAGAAACTAGAAGTTATTAAGCAATTCATTGAAAAATGGAATCAGCTTGGTTTTGTACCTCAGCACAAAAGATATATTGAAGGAAAATTTAATCGTGCGCTTGACCAAATTTTCAAAACCGTTGATATCAGCAGAAAAGATGCTGAGTTGATGAAGTATCAAAATAAGCTTCAAGATCTTGATGAAGCGACTGATACGAAGAAAATTAAGCGTGAAGAGTCTTTCTTAAGAAAGAAAATTGACGAGACAAAATCGGAGATTAACCAATTAGAAAATAACCTCCAATTCTTCTCAACGGCAAATAAAGAAAATCCTTTGGTTAAAGATGTTTATACCAAAATTGAAAAAAGAAAAGAAGATCTTGACATGTGGAAAACTAAATTAGATCAAATCAGGAAACTTTAAGAACAACACATGTCTGTTTCAGATGATATTTTAAGCTTGACTCTTGCCTGTCCTTTGTGCAATAGTCAAGCTTCTTTTTTTACAACATCTAAACACATGCAAATCTATTTTAGATGTGAACATTGTGCGTCAGTTTTTATGCGTCCAGATGATTATGTCAACTCAAATGATGAGCAAAAGCGCTATGAAACACATAATAACGATGTAACAGATCTGCGATATCAAAGATTTGTTTCTCCGATCACAAAAGCCATTGAAAAGGAATTTTCAGAGCATCATCAAGGTTTAGATTATGGCTGCGGAACTGGCCCAGTGGCGACTTACGTATTAAAACAGAAAGGTTATACAGATATCAAGCTTTATGATCCTTTCTTTCATAACAAGCCAGAAGTCTTAGAAAATCAATATGATTTTATTATCTGTTGTGAAGTGATGGAGCATTTCTACAACCCAAAAGCTGAGTTTGAAAAATTAAGACAAATGCTAAAACCCAAAGGTCAACTTTTATGTAAAACAAGTTTGTTTCTTGAAAAAAATAATCAAAAAGATTTCGAGAACTGGCATTATAAAGATGATGAAACTCACGTCTTTTTTTACAGTGAAAAAAGTCTTGAGTACATCAAAAATGAAAAGAATTTCAAATTAGTTGAGTACGATCAGAAATTAATTCGTTTTATTCTTTAAAATATTTTTTGAGCAATTCCATCGCTCGATCTTCTTCAAATAAACGCGGAAATAAACCTTGACTTAAAAGCACATAACTTGTATGCAGCTGCAAAGCTTTCTCTAAAAGTTTGAAAGAATCTTCTTGTTTTCCTTTATAATAATATAAACCAGCTTTTCTATAAATAAGTTTAAAGTCATCTGGAAAAAAGTCCAAAGCTTCACTTATTGTTAATAAAGCTGCATCTAATTGATTCATTTCAGCGAGCAAATCTATTCGAGTAATCCATGTTTCGTATTCATAGTTGCCCAACTCAAGGCAGCGACCTAAAGCATGCATGCTTTCTTCTTTTCTGCCAAGCTCATTAGAGATAAAAGCTAATTGCTTCCAGTACAAAACATTTTCTTCATCAATATTAATCGCTTTTGTGATGTGATAGTAAGCTTTTTCATAAGCGTTTTCTTTAGCATAGAAATCTGATAAAACCAACCAAACTTTATCCATCAAAGGATCTTCATGAATGGCTTGCTTATAATTCTTAAGCGCTTTCTTTCTATCATTTAAAGCCTCGTAACATTTACCAATTCTTAAATAAACAAATGCAGTAGGATCATCAAGTTGCAATGTTAATTGATAAATAGAAATGGCTTGTTTGTATTTTTTGAGTCGCTCAAGTACTTTAGCTTTTTCAATATAAGCACCAACAAAATATTCGTCAGAAATAATCGCAAAATCAAAAGCTTCAATGGCTTTATGATAGTTTTGATTTTCAAAATGCAGTTTCCCCATTTGGTGCCAAGCAATTTCCGAGTAAGGATTTTCGTTAATAAACTCCTTCAAAAACTGAATAGCTTCTGCTTTTTGGTCTAAAAAATCAAAGCAATAAATCACGTTATACAAAGCTGTGTAATCGGATTTATCAAGTTTAACACATTCGATATAAGATTCTTTGGCAGAAGTGAAATTTTCCAAAAACAAATACTCCATCCCTAACATTGAATGAATTTCTACTGGTTCAGAGGCGTATTTTAAAGCTTCATTTAAAACTGAAATTGCTTCATGGTGTTGATCCAATTTAGACAACACATTTGCAATCATGATATAGATTTCCTCATTATGAGGTTCAATTGATTTCAACTCAAACAACAAGTTATTAGCTTCCTCTAAACGATTCTCGAGAATAAGAAGTTCAGCTTTTAAAGAAAGTAAATTGACAGCAACTGGATGCTGATCAAGACCTAACTTTAAAGCCTTTTTTGCTAAAGTCATCTTACCAGTATCCATATAATGACCAACGATGTTTTCGAACTCAGAGAGGTCGAAAAACAAGATCTCATTAGTCTTGAGCATCGTCTCAAATTTATCAATCGGAAAATTAAAATCCTCGTGTTGAAATGGATCTAACTTCATTCTAAAATTTTTTTTCAAGATAAGTCTCTTTAAAGAAATCACATCTGCTTTCTTTAAAATCTTATCAACAATCTATTGATGGTTAATTTTTATTTTATCTAATATATCGATAATAATACGACATCCTTTCTCTATCTCTTCATTTGATATCGTTAAAGGAGGTGAAATTCTGACTGCTTTTTTCTCATAAAGCAACCAAAACAAAATAAGATTATTCTTTTTAGCCTCAAGAACAAGTTGGTTAGCGATATCTTCATTTTTACAAATAACGCCAATCATCAAGCCTTTGCTTCTAACCTCTTCTATTAAATCGTGTTTTAAAAGCTTTCTAAACAGTTTTTCTTTTTCTAAAGTTTCTGCAATAAGATTACTATTTAATAACTCTTGTAAAGTTGCTAAAGCAGCTGATGCGATCACAGGATTCCCTCCAAAAGTTGTGATATGACTCATTTTAGGATGATCGCTCAATTGATCCATCAGCTGAGCTGAAGCCACAAATCCGCCAATTGGCAAACCTGAAGCCATCGCTTTACCAATCACTAAAACATCTGGAACGATGCCGTAATATTCAAAGCTAAAAAGCTTTCCTGTTCGCCCAAAGCCAGGTTGAATTTCATCTAAAATCAATAAAGCGCCTACCTCTTCACAGCGTTTTTTTACTTTTTGTAAATAATTATTTTGAGGTTCAACAAAACCTGCGCCACCTTGAATTGTTTCTAAAATAACAGCTGCGGTTTCTTCAGTAATTTGATTTAATTCTTCAACAGCATTAAAATTAATGTGACGAATTTCAGGAATTAAAGGTCTAAATGGTGCAATGCGTTCTTCATAATCCATCAAACTTAAAGCACCGAAAGAATTACCGTGATAGCAATTTTTGGCTGCGATAATTTCTTGACATCCAGTTGCGCGTCTCGCTAACTTCATAGAAGCATCAATGGCCTCAGTTCCGCTATTTACCAAGTATGTTTTTGATAAAGGTTCTGGTAAATTCTCGGCGAGTAGCTTTGCAAACTCAACAGCTGGTTTTTGAACATACTCCCCGTAAACCATCACGTGCATATAGCGATCAAGTTGGTTTTTAATCGCAGAGATAATTTTAGGATTGGAATGTCCCAAACCACAAGCAGAAACGCCAGCAACAAAATCTAAATGCGCTTCGCCATCTGTCGTGTATATATAACTTCCTTTTGCATAGTCAACCTCTAAACCTAATGGATGAGGTGTTGTTTGCGCCTGAAATTTTTTAAAATCTGTTTGCATTATTCCGACTTTAATTTGTCTTTTTTATCTTTTGCTTCTCGCAATGAAGATTTTTCATTAATCTTAAATTCAGATGGTTTTTCTTCTTCCTCTTCAGGATCTTCTATCCCTTGAATTTCAGTTTTCTTGTAAGCTTTACGATTGGAAAACAAATCTGATTTTTGATGAAGTCGTTCGTCTCCTCGCCATAAAAAACCTTTAAGCTTCCTTGCGTTTGGCGGAAAATCATCCTCTGGATATGTTTTATCTTCAGGTTGATTGTAATAATAAATATCTGTCACTTCACGGTTTTCTAATAGCATCTTGATTTTTGCAGCAAGAGATTTATTTATTCCAAAAAGCTCACCATCATCTTCACGAACGTAATAAATTGTTTCCGTGTTTTTAATCACATTTACTTCGTAGAGTTCGTTGTCTTCAAATAAACCATATAAATATTGACCTTTTACCTGATTATAACCATCAATACTGTCTTTTTGAATCATAAAACTATTATCAAAAACTTTCAAAGAATCTAACTTTTCAGTTTCTGTGTTTGATATCAATTCAATTGTATCGCCTGTGATTTGATTATCAAAAGACCACAAAACAGGATTACCAATCATTTTTGTCAACCCAGTTTTTTCATTGGTATGAAGTGAATCAGACTTTCCATTGAGATCAGATTTATAAATCCTGACATCATAAAAAGCGCTGATATCTCTATCTGTTTCTTTTCCTTTCAAAATTAAAGTATCACTTGCTATAAAAAGAGAATCTTGTTTCGCATCGCCTTCTTGTAAGGTCGCAACGTGAGGTAAACCTGTCACAATTAATGAATCTTTATCTCTAAAAACTTCAGCAAATTGACCATACAAAGTTGATGCATTCGCTGTGTCGATCACTTTAACATCGTTTGTGGCTGCCGCATAATTTTTATTTCGGTTGAAATAAATACTGTCACCATAAAGATCTCGATTTTCATATTCAACATGTGAATTTCTCACAAAATAACCTTCATCTGCTCGTGTATCATAAAAACCTCTCTCACAGTAAACCGTGCTGGTTTCTCCCTCAATAGTTGAAGGCCCGTATAAATATGCATGTGCAGATTTTGTGTAAAAATCAATATGCTCAGAGTGAATAATATATTCAGGATGCGTCACAACAACATCTTGACGGAAACTATACTTTTCCTTTTCCATGTAATAAGTTCCGCGTTGGCTTGTAATTGTGCTCAACGAGTCTCTAACTTTTCCGCCACTTCTGTAAAAAGCTTCCTGTTTTTGACGATCAAAAAACAATGAATCAGTCGTGAGTTGATTATCTGGTGTTCTTAAACTGACATTATTACTGGCAAAAGCAAACTTTAGATTCCCATCATATTCAGCGTATTTACTGTTCATTTTAATAGTATCTCCTTGATTCATTTTCACATTTCCATAAGCTTTAAAAAAATTATCTTTTTGATAAAACAAAGCCTGATCACACCACACCTCTATTCCTTCATGCTTGAAATAAACTTGATTATTGACTTTATTAAAAATAACAGCATCGGGGTACTTTTCTTCATCTAAATTTGTTCGATCACTTTCGTAATAAATGTCTTTCGTTTGCGAAAAAAGAAACGCAGGAAAAATGAATAAAAGGTATATGAATCTTTTCAAGAAATATAATTTTCGACAAAATTAAACATAATTTATTTCATCTGCTTTTATTCAATAATTATTGTGAACTCCATTAATAAATTCTTTAACATATCATATCAGGTTAAATTGATTATTTTGATAAAAATTATTGTAATTTTGCTGAAATGAAAATTTTATTTATCTACATATTGAGTTTTCTATCTTTGTCGCAATCACTTATGTTGACAAGCACAAACTTATATAACATAAATGAACTTTTTAAACATTATCAATTACATAAAGCAGAGTTTAATGATGATGTTTATGATTTTTTGGATCAACATTTTGGTATAGATAGAGAATCCCACGCAGATAATCACGGTCATTCTGACAATGAAAATTTACCTTTTAAGGAGTGTCAATTTCATACACACAATCATAATCTAGCATTACCAAATTTAAATTTCGATTTTAAGTTAATTTTTAAACATTACAAACCAGAACTCAATGTCGCTTACATTAAGCACTTTGATTCTGCTGAACTTTCCAAAATACTACAACCTCCGCGCATGATTTAATTAAATATTGTTTTCAACAAGATTTTTAATTAAATACTTATACACATGTTATCTAAAATTATTGATTTTAGTTTGAAGTCTAAATACTTCATTCTATTATTAACAGCTTTTATAGTGGGTTTTGGACTATTTTCCCTCACAAAAATTTCCATTGGTGCTGTTCCAGATATTACCAACAACCAAATTCAGGTTATTACAACCTCAAGGCATTTATCAACCGCTGATGTTGAGCAATTCATCACCTACCCTATTGAATTAGAGATGTCCAACTTACCTGGCGTGACTGAAATTCGTTCTGTCAGTAAATTCGGACTTTCTGTTGTGACTATTGTCTTCGATGATGATATGGGAACCTACTTACCTCGACAATTAATTGCAGAAAAAATTAATGCGGCAAAGGAAAAAATTCCTGAAGAATTTGGTTCACCAGAAATGGGACCAATTACAACTGGCCTTGGAGAAATTTATCAATATACTTTAGAAGTTGAAGAAGAACACCAAGGCAAATACTCAGTAATGGAGTTAAGAAGTATTCAGGATTGGATTGTGAAACGTCAACTTTCAGGAATTCCTGGTGTTGTTGAGATTAATACCTGGGGAGGCTATCTTAAAGAATATGAAGTTGCCATTAATACTGAAAAACTCGATGCTTTTGATATTAGCATTGATAAGGTGTTTACAGCTTTAGAAAAAAACAACTCTGTTGCAGGCGGTAGCTATATCGAGCGTAACAATCAGGCGTATTTTATACGTGGTGAAGGCTTGGTTAAAAGTCTTGATGATATCAGAAACATCAGTGTCGAAAATAGAAATGGCAATCCTATTTACATCAGTGATATTGCTAAGGTTGGGTACGGGCACGCCAGAAGATTTGGCGCTATTACAGGAAACGGAGAAGGTGAAAAAATTCTCGGTCAAGTGATGATGCTTAAAGATGCTGATGCCAATACAGTTATTAATGATGTCAAAGAACGTCTCAATTCAATTGAAAAATCTTTACCTGAAGGTGTTCACATCAACGGGTTTTTAGATAGAAGTGAATTAATTAGCAGAACAACTTCTACAATTTCAGAAAATTTATTGATCGGATTATTTGTTGTCGCATTTATCGTGATTTTATTAATCGGTGATTTACGCTCTGGACTTATAATCTCCTCTGTTATTCCATTAAGTTTCCTCATAGCGATTAGCTTGATGTATATCTTTAATATCGATGCAAACCTCATGAGTATGGGTGCGCTCGACTTCGGGATTATCATTGATGGTGCCGTCATTATTGTGGAGTTTGTCGCTTTTAAAATGATGATGAAACATAAAGATTTTAATAAATTAAACTCTGAAGAATTCAAAAATCTTAAAGACAAACTAACTCGTTCTGGCGCTTCTAGAATGATGAATTCAGCCATATTCGGACAATTGATTATTCTGATTGTTTTTATACCTATTCTAACACTTTCAGGCGTTGAAGGAAAAATGTTTAGACCTATGGCGTTAACTTTTAGTTTCGCCCTACTTGGTGCTATGTTTTTATGTTTTACATGGATTCCTGTTGCATGTAGTCTATTTCTAAAACCTAAAAAAGAAAATAAATCAACTTTCTCTTATAAAATTATCAATAGCACAAAGCGTGGATATTTGCCCGTTCTTAAATGGTCTTTGGATCATCCACGTATAATTATTGGTTCAGCTGTTCTTTTAATTGGTATTGGTGCCTTTACTTTTTCCAAAATGGGAAGCGAATTTGTTCCCACTTTAGACGAAGGTGATTTTGTGATTCAGCCCGTCTTAAAAACAGGTAAATCTCTCGAAAGCACCATCGAAAGAACGACAAAAATAGAACAAATCTTGCTCAATAAATTCCCAGAAGTTACGCAAGTTGTCAGCAGAATTGGTGCTGCCGAAGTCCCAACTGATCCGATGTCAATGCAAGACTCTGATATTATCATTAGACTAAAACCTCAAAAAGAATGGGAATCAGCATCAACAAAAGATGAGTTAGCTGATAAAATGAAAGAAGAACTTAGCGTTATACCAGGTATGGAAATCCAGTTTACGCAACCTATCGAAATGCGTTTTAATGAATTGGTTAGCGGTGTTCAAACTGATATTGCAGTTAAAATTTTCGGTGAAGATCTTAATGTTTTAGCTCAAAAAGGAAACGAAGCAAGGGCGCTCATTTCATCTATTGAAGGTGCCGCTGACATCAGCGTCGAAAAGATAGTTGGTTTACCTGAAATGACTGTTAATTTTAAACGTGAAAAAATTTCTCGTTACGGTCTCAACATCGAAGATATTAACATGATGCTTGCCGCAGGTTTTGCAGGTAAACAAGTCGGTGTTGTTTTTGAAGGAGAGAAACGTTTTGACCTTGTTGTCAGGTTAGATGAAAGCAAAAGACAAGATATTGATGATGTCAGAAATTTAATGATTGACACGCCTAGTTCTGGAAAAATACCATTAAGTGAAGTCGCTGATATTCAGCTTCAAAAAGGTCCAGCACAAATTTCAAGGGACGAAACAAAAAGACGAGTTGTTGTAGGTGTTAACGTGAGAAACCGTGACCTTAAATCGGTGGTGACAGATATCCAAAATACACTTAATGCAGATTTAAATCTTCCTGTTGGTTATAGTTTGACCTATGGCGGTGAATTTAAAAATTTAGAAAGTGCTACAAGACATCTCCTTATTGTCGTGCCTATTGTTCTTGTACTCATCTATCTTATGCTTTTATTCGCATTAAAAAAGCACCGTGACGCCTTATTGATATTTACAGCAATACCTTTTGCTTCTATCGGCGGTATTTTCCTTTTATGGTTACGTGATATGCCTTTTAGTATTTCTGCAGGTGTTGGTTTTATTGCTCTTTTTGGAATTGCAGTTCTTAACGGAATTATTCTCGCAGAATATTTTAAAGATCTTAAAGAGAGCAAACATCGTTTAACTAAAAATGACATTACAAAAGCGACTTTAGATCGTATACGTGCTGTTCTATTAACAGCCAGTTCAACAGCTTTAGGTTTTTTACCAATGGCTTTATCAACAGGGGCTGGTGCTGAAGTACAAAGACCTTTATCTACTGTTGTTATTGGCGGTCTTATCACTTCAACAATTCTAACTTTAATTGTTTTACCTGTTTTATATATGATTGTAGAAAATAAAATAAAAAAACCGAAAATTTCTAAATCAGCTTTAAGCATTGTTATTTTTATTATTTGCAGCTTTTCAGCTTATTCGCAAGAGTCTGAAATCGAAAGATTAAAAAATCAGATGCTTCTGAATAATCAAGGTTTAAAAGCTCAAACACTTTTAGCTGAGTCAGAAAAGATGAATGAAGGCAATGCATTTAAGTTTGACAAAACAAATTTGAGTTTCGGATATGATAACTTGGAAGTTGATCCAGTGAAAGGTGAACCTATGATGAAGTACGGAATCTCTCAAGATTTTAAATTCCCTACTTTATACGGAACCCAAAAACGTTTGTTAAAAACGAAAACATTATATGCTGAAACACAAACTCAACTTTCAGAGATTGTTCAAACGAAAGCACTTTATATCGCTTATCAAGATTATTTGGCAGCAACTGAAAAACTGAATATCTATAGACAATTAGATAGTGTTTACAGAGACTTTGCCTATATGGCAAAACGCAAATTTGAAGAAGGCGAATCGACATATTTAGAGAAAATCACCGCAAAATCTAAGCAACAACAAATTGAAGTCCAACGCAATAACATGATGCAAGAACTCGATAATGCAATTTTAAGTTTAAAGCAAATTGTTCAAGCCGAAAAACTCAATCTCAAAGGAGAAAAACTTTCTAGATTGACCTTAGATTTGAATCAAATAGAAAATAATCCTGGTTTAGAGCTACAAAAAATTAATACTAAAATCAGTGAACGAGAAGCTGCTTTAGCCAAAAATGAGCTTCTTCCTGACATTAGTTTAGGCTACTCAATAAAAACGAATTCAAACATTTCAAGAAATTATGATATTTATGAAATTGGCTTAAAAGTACCATTATTATTTTTCGGAAATCGATCAGACATCAAAGCAAAAAAACATAAACAAATTGCGGCACAAGCCAATGAAGCTCAAGCCAAATTAGATTTTGAGAGTCAAAAAGAAAAGCTTTTAAACATTTATAAAACACAAAAAAAGAGTTTAGATAACTTTGAGGAAAACCAATTACTTGTCGCTGATCAAATAATTGAAAGTTCTCAATCAAGCTTCAAAAACGGGGAGATTGATTTCTTTAGATATGTGCAAAGTATTGAAAATGCACAAGACATCAAATTAGCATATATTGAATTGATCAGAGCTTATAATACAAGCGTTATCCAACTTAATTACTTCACCTTAAACTATTAATCATGAAAAATTTAAAATTTATATATATACTATTTATCATCATTACAGGATGTACTTCCTCTGAATCAAATCAAAATTTGGATGAGAAAAATGAAAATAATCTTTCGCATGATGATGAACATATTGAGGTTTCTCAAACGCAATTTGAAACAACAAATTTTGAGCTTGGCAAAGCTGATTCTTTAGACTTTTCAAATAAAGTTAGTGTTAGAGGTTCAATTGATGTCCCACCAAAAAACAAAGCGTCTGTGTCAACCTTTTTTGAAGGTTATGTTTCAGAAACATCTCTTTTAATCGGTGACATGGTCGATAAAGGCGATGTTTTAGCCGAGCTTTCTAATCCGGATTATATTACAATTCAACAAGACTATGTTGAAAACAATGCCAGATTAGAGTTTTTAGAATCTGAATTTCAGCGCAAGAAAAATCTTTATGATGATCAAGTTATTTCACAAAAAGTTTTTCAAGAGACACGGAGTCTTTATAAAGCTGCTCAGGCAAAAGACAATGCTTTGAAGAAAAAAATTCAGCTGATGAACTTAAGTTCAAAAAGAATTTTAGAAGGACATTTCTCTGAAAAGATAAAAATCTACTCGCCTATTTCTGGAAAAATCTCTAAAATGTTTATCTCTCAAGGAACTTATGTAGCTAAATCTGAACCGATGATGGAAATTATCGATACTGATCACGTGCATTTAGAATTGAAAGTTTTTGAGAAAGATCTCAATTTTATCAAACCAGATCAAGCTGTAGAATTTCAAATTCCTGAAATTTCAGATAGTATTTATGAAGGCTACGTGAGGTTAATCGGTGCTGAAATCGAGAGTGACAGAAGCATCAAGGTTCATGCACATCCTAAAGAAGAATCTGAACGATTTAAGGTTGGGATGTTTGTAAAAGCTTCATTTAATAAAAATACCAAAAAACAACTTGCCTTACCCGAATCAGCCTTTGCTGATTTAGATGGACATACTTATGTTTTAAAGTTAAAGCAACAAGACGGTGATCATTATGTTTTTGAAAAAATAGAAGTTGAGAAAACTGAACAACAAAATTCATTTAAACCTTTAATCACATCCGCTGAAATTGATATGAATACTGTCTTTTTAACAAAAGGAACCTTTGATTTATTGACTGGTGATTCAGCTGGACATTAACATTAATATATGAACAATTCAGACTTTACAATACTAATAGCAGAAGACGAAGTTGATATTGCAAAATTTATAAAATTAGGCCTTAGTGAAGAAGGCTATCGTTGTCTGGTTGTAAAAAATGGCGAAGATGTTTTTAAAGTATTAGAACAAAATACAGTTCATATTATATTGTTGGACTGGATGATGCCAAAAATGAAAGGTATTGATGTATGTAAGCAATTAAGACATAAAAAAAACACCACTCCTGTTATTTTCTTAACTGCCAAAGACACAGTAGAAGATACAATTGAAGGCTTAAGGAGTGGTGCTAATGATTATATTAAGAAACCTTTTAACTTTGAAGAATTACTTGCCAGAGTAGAAACACATTTAAGGCTACATTATAAAATTGATGAAATTATAGTGCTTGGTGATATCCAAATTAATATAAGTAAACATTCCGTTAAGAAAGGTGACAAAAAAATATTATTAACCGATAAAGAATTCAATTTTCTAACGCATTTAATTCGTCATAAGGGTGAGGTCTGTACTAGACAATCCATTATTGAAAATGTTTGGGATATCCACTTTGAATATGATACAGGTATTTTAGACGTTTATATGAATGCGATTAGAAAGAAATTAAAACTTGAAAAAAATAAATTGATCAAAACCGTAAGAGGTGTTGGTTTTATAGCAAATGATGAATAAATTATCAATTAAAAATAGAATTGCTACATACTCTGTTTTGGGTATAGCGAGTCTATCTTTAATAGTTTTTATAGCTATTTATTTCACTGTTAAAAATACTATTTTCAATAAATTTGATAAACATTTAAATTTTGAGGCTCAAAAACATTTAAACGAACTTACATATGTAAATGACAGCGTCTATTTTGTGTATAAAGACGAGTGGTTAGAGCGAGAACATATAGAAGTTCAAACCTTTCCTTTATATGTTGAAATTGTTGATTTAAATGGTAACATAATTGATAAGTCTCCTAATCTATATAATGTCTCACTTAAGTTTGACCTCAACAGGAATACTAAATTTATAGTCAATCAGCGTTTAGAAAACAAAAAGATTAGACAAATTCAATTACCTTTAATTAATCAAGGGAAAAAATATGGATACCTGGCTATATCAATGTCCATAGATGATTCTGAATTACTTTTAAAGTCTCTTTCTGACACACTATTAATAATCTATCCAATTTTATTAATAGTCACTTTTTTCACTTCTAGAATTATTTCAAGAGTTACTATTAAGCCAATTACATTAATTGCCAAAACAGTAGATGAAATCAATTCGAGCAATCTTAACAAGCGTGTTCCAGAACCACGTAGTGGAGATGAATTGGAAACTTTATCGAAAGCAATCAATGATTTCTTAAACCGTATTGATGCAGCTATCAAACGTGAAAAACAATTTACTGCTGATGCTTCACATCAATTACGAACACCACTTTCTGTCATTAAAGGTAACTTAGAAGTTTTGATTCGTAAAGAGCGTCAAACTGAAGAATATGTTGAAGAAATACAACAGAATGTCTATAAAATAGACAGCATGGCCAATACATTGGAAAAATTACTTGTATTGGCAAGACTTGACAACAAAGAAAAAAATATTGAAGTTGAAAAACTAGATATTTATCACTTAACAGAAGCTATCCTAACAAATTACAAACAGCAAATACTACAAAAAAATATTAGCTTAAACGTGAAAAAAGTTTCTAAAACTAAGTTTTATGTTAACAAAACCTATTTGAGTTTAATTTTAGACAATTTAATTTCTAATGCTGTAAAATATGCAAATCCAAATACAACAATTGACATTAAGTTTTTCTTAAGCAAGTTAAATTTAAAAATTTCAATCAGCAATATCGGCCCTAAAATTTCTGATAAAGAAAAAAAACTAATCTTCAACCCATTTTATCGAAATATAGAACACACAAACACAATTAAAGGTGATGGATTAGGCTTAGCAATTATCACTAAGGCAGCACATTTATTAGATATCAAACTTGATTTATCTTCAGCTAAAACTACTACTTTCAGTATCGAAATACCTTTAAGGTCGCAAACTTAAGATTTGCTTAAGAAATGTCTATTTTTATACATTAAAATTACTTATACCGTTATTTTGTAATAAACCTATAACGTTATGAAAAACATTTTTGTTATTTTAATATTCACTCTGAATATTTCAATGTATGGCCAAGATTGGTATAAATTATACTTTGTATCCAATGTATAGATATTACACACAAAGCAAAGCTGATTATTTTGGCAAGTATAATAACATTTTATCAACACAAGAATTTTATACTTCAGATTATGATTTGGATGATTATGATGCACATCAATACGGATTAGGTTTTAAGTTTTATGATCCACTCAACAAGCTTAATATTGGTGGTTTTGGATTAAAAAGTATAGACATAGAATATAACTATTATGAACGAACTACTCAGAATTTCTCTGCTCATATCACCTCAGTTGGTTTTAGTTTTATAGCGCATTAAATAGTTTTTTTTAGAATCGAATACAAAAAACAAACAATTTAAATGAAAGTACTCATCACCGGTATTGCAGGATTTATAGGAAGCCATATGGCTGAATACCTTCACCAGAAAAATTTTGTGGTTGAAGGTGTTGATAGTTTTAATGATTATTATGATACAAAATTAAAGCGCTTTAATGCAGAGGTTTTAAATGCTCAAGACATAAAAATCATTGAAGGAAATCTCTGTGATGAAAACACCTACAAAATGCTTGATCAAGATTATCATTTTATCATTCATTTTGCTGCGCAACCCGGCATATCAGAGACAAGTTCTTTTGAAAGTTACTTGAACAATAACCTTATTGCGACCCAAAAATTAGTTGAGTTCGCCAAACTCCAAAAACAATTGGTACAGTTTATCAATATCAGCACCTCATCAGTTTACGGCAAGTTTGCTACTAAAAATGAAGAAGCAAAAGTGGAGCCGACGTCTTATTACGGCGTCACAAAGTTAGCTGCCGAACAATTGGTTTTAGCCGAAGCTAGAAAACATCATTTTAAGGCTTGTTCCTTGCGATTATACTCAGTTTATGGACCTAGAGAACGACCAGATAAACTTTATACAAAACTTATTTCTGCTGGCATTAATAATCAAAAATTCCCACTTTTTGAAGGCAGTAAATCACATAAACGTAGCTTTACATATGTAGATGATATTGTCAATGGAATTTATTTAGTCATAAAAAATTATAAAAAAACAAATTTAGAAATCATTAATATTGGTAATTTCCAACAAGAGACAACCGAAAACGGTATTCTATTTGTTGAAAAAAACTTAAAAAAACACATCTCTATAGAGACTAAATCTCCGAGAAAATCTGACCAACAAGAAACAGTCGCTGATATTAGTAAAGCAAGACAGTTGTTAGGCTATATACCAAAAACACATTTAAATGAGGGTATAAAAAAACAAATAAAATGGTATAATAATATGATTTTAAAACATGGAAAAATATAAATTAACGATTATCATCCCAGTTTTTAATGAGTCAGAAAACTTAAAGAGAGTAGAAAGGGAATTTTTAGATTATTTTAAAAGTTCTAAACTTCAAAGTAAAGCTTTGTTTATTAACGATGGCTCGACTGACGATAGCTTAAAAATTATCAAATCAATTTGTAAAGAAAATGAGCGTTTTCAATATATAAATTTTGATAGAAACTATGGATTAAGTACTGCTATTAAAGCAGGTTTTGACCATGTTAAAACAGAATTGACGGGTTATATAGACGCTGACCTTCAAACACACCCTAAAGATTTTGATTTACTCATAGAGCATATAGGTGAATATGATTTGGTAACAGGTAATCGGTCAAATAACAGAAAAGACAGTTTCGTTAAAAATATGAGTTCAAAAATTGCTAATACTATTAGACGCTGGTTTACAAATGATGGAATGGATGACACAAGCTGTCCTCTCAAAATAATTAAAACAAGTTACGCTCAAAGAATACCAATGTTTAAAGGTTTACATCGTTTTTTACCGGCAATGATTTTATTACAAAACGGATTGATTAAACAAATTGAAGTTAGACACTTTCCTAGAGTTGCTGGTAAGGCCAAATTTGGATTATTTAATAGACTTTTTGGTCCATTAATCGATTGTTTTGCCTATATGTGGATGAAAAAAAAATACATCAATTACAAAACAAAATCATAGCATGATAACTGAAACTTTAAGTTATGTGATAGGTTTTACAGCACAGATTTTGTTTTCAAGTCGAACTCTATACCAATGGCTTTCATCTGAAAAACAAAAGAAAGTTGTGGCGCCACGCTTCTTTTGGCAACTCAGTTTGTTGGCTTCATTTCTATTGTTTATTTATGGTTATCTCAGGAACGACTTTGCAATTATGCTTGGTCAGAGTTTAACTTATTTCATCTATATCCGCAATATTCAACTGGCGCAACAATGGAAAAAATTTCCTGTATTCCTCCGATGGTTTTTAGTCATATTTCCCTTTTTGATCGTGCTCTATTACTATAATAATAACACACTTGATCTCAATAAATTAATATTTAATAATGACATGTCAGATATTTTATTTGCATTAGGCATTATTAGTCAAGTTTTATTCACATCCCGTTTTATTTATCAGTGGTTGTATTCTGAAAAGAAAAGAACATCTAGTTTACCTCTTGTTTTTTGGATTATCAGCTTGTCTGGATCAATCTTAATCTTAATTTATGGTTTGCTAAGAATTGATCCTGTTCTGATTTTAGGCCATATTTTTGGAATTTTTATTTATTCAAGAAACATATATTTATTATCCTTAAAACCATGTTAACATTTATTGAAAAACATCCTACTCTAACATTAATCATATTCTGTATTTTAGCATATAGCTTTCATTTAAGTTCATTGCAAGTTTCAATTATGGAAGCTAGAAATTTTATTGTTGCCAGAGAAATGCTGACTGAAGGCAATTGGTTGTTAACGACCATGAATGATGTTCCTCGTTATGAAAAGCCTCCTTTTCCTTCCTGGTTTAGCACTCCACTTATTCAATTTGATATTAACTCCATCGTTTTAAATAGACTACCAACAAGCATAACGGCAACGCTTGGTGTTTTACTAAGTTATTATCTGTTTAAAGCATTGAGTAACAGCAAAAAACTAGCTTTAATAGCGGGGTTAGTCCTAGGCTCTTCATTTTATTATATAGCCATAAGGTTTGAAGCCCCATCAGACACCTATACACATGTAGCTATGATTGGAGGATTATTATTTATGGTGAAAACTTTACAGTCTGCAAAACTTAAATTTTTGTATGCATTTCTCGTGATTTTAGGTTTTGCTATTTCAGTTTTATCAAAAGGGCCTGTAAGCTTATACGCTCTTTTTCTTCCTTTTATTATAGCTTATTTGATAACGTATAAATCTACAACAAGACATATAATAATCATATTAGTCTTATTAATCTTAGGCACAGCACTAGGAGCAAGCTGGTATCTATATGTTAGATTAGAAAACACTAAAGTTTTTTTAGAAATAGCTAATAAGGAAGCCAATAACTGGTCTAGTTATAATGTAAAACCTTTTTATTACTACTGGAGTTTTTTTATACAATCTGGCATTTGGACCATTCCTGCATTTCTTAGTTTAATTTACCCTTATTTCAAGACTAAAGTAAAAAACAAAAAATTATATCTTTTCAGCTGGCTTTGGACTATTATAGGCGTGGTGCTTTTATCAATTATCCCAGAAAAAAAATCGCGTTACTTAGTGCCTGTTTTATTTCCTTTAGCATTGAATATAGCTCAAATTCTAGTTTATCAATTTAAAACTAAAAAACTTGACAAGCTTAGCAAATACATGATGAAACTTCATTATTTGATCTTGTTTTTGATTAGCATTTCTATAGTTGCTCTACCTTATTTTATTGAGTTAAAAACAACTGAATTTTGGATTTGGTATTATATACTAGTTATTTTTATGTTTGGAGTTTCAGGCTTAATTTTTTTCAACTTCAGACCTTTACAATCAAAGAGCTTATTCTTATCGAATATCTTTTTAATTGTAATTATAAGCTTTATTGGTACTTATGGTATAAAATTCATGAAAGGAAACGAAGATTTCAAAACCTTAGCTTCTTTCCAGATAAAAAACCCTTTATACTACTACGCTGAAATCCGACCTGAAGTCATTTGGGAATCTGGTACAATATCCAAACCTTTTAAGATTTCAAAAATCCCAAATGGCAAAGAACAAATTCTAGTAATCGTCAATAAGAATGCTGCTCAGGAATTTGAAGATAAAATTGAGAAAAAATATACTGTGCTATCAACAGAAAGTTTCGATAGAAATTATTTTAAAGAGCGAGAGAGAGATCAGTATGTTGTTTATACAATTCAAGGTAAGTCTGCCACAAAATAATTTTAAACTAAAGCATCATGAAAAGAACATATTCGAAAATTTATCGCATCATCCACTGGGTAATTGCCATATCATTTTCTTTTTTATTAATCACCATTTTCCTAAGGTTAACATGGATGGAAAAAGAACACGTGGCTGGAATTATAGGAAATTTTCTTAACGAAAACGGACAATCCTTACCTCAAGAGCAGTTAATTGTTTTAGCAAAGCAAATAAGAAAACCCATGTGGGATTGGCACATTTACACTGGATATGTATTAGTTGGTCTATTTGGTTTAAGATTCTTACTCCCATTATTTGATGAAATGGGCTTACAAAATCCATTAAATAAAGAATTGAACATCAAAGAAAAATTCCAAAAATGGACTTATATCTTTTTTTATATAGGTGTTGTCATTTCTTTAATTACAGGTTTATTAATTGAGTTTGGGCCGAAAGCATGGGAAAAAATAACCGAAGAAATACATAAACTTTCTATTTATTACTTAGTTGCTTATATTATCATTCATATATCGGGTGTTCTTTTAGCAGAATTCACTAATCAAAAAGGAATTATTTCAAGAATTGTAAGTGGGAAATTTATTTTTAATAAAAAGTAGCATTTTGAAAGTTTCAAATTTAGAGACTTATTAATATCCATAATGAACAAAGTCTTCAAGTTTTGAGAAGGCTTTGTTCATTATAATAAAATTATTATCTTTATATAAGAATAGTCTCTTTTCTGTCTGGACCTACGGAAACAAGCTTGATAGGTGTTTTCAATTCTTTCTCGATAAATTCTACATAAGTTTTTAAGTTTTTAGGTAAAGCATCATAATCTTTGACTTTCGTGATGTCTTCACTCCAACCTTCAAATTCTTTATAAATAGGTTTAACGTTTTCTGATTCAATATTAAAAGGAAGATGTGCTATCTTTTCTCCTTTATATTCATAACCCACACAGACTTTTAAAGTGTCAAAACCGCTTAAAACATCAGCTTTCATCATCATTAACTCTGTAACTCCGTTAATTTGTGTTGTGTATTTTAAAGCGACTAAATCTAGCCATCCACAACGTCTTGAGCGACCTGTAGTTGCTCCAAACTCATGTCCTACTTTTGCCATTCTTTCACCATCAGCATCAAAAAGTTCTGTTGGAAAAGGACCACTGCCTACTCTTGTCGTATAAGCTTTAAAGATCCCGAAAACATCTTTAATTTTTGTAGGAGCAATTCCTAAACCTGTGCATGCGCCTGCTGCTGTTGTGTTAGAAGATGTTACAAAAGGATAAGTTCCAAAATCAATATCTAATAATGAACCTTGTGCACCTTCAGCCAATATTGTTTTTCCTTCGGCTTGAAATCTATGTATATACTCTTCAGAATCAATAAATGTCAATTCTTTGATTTTTTCAATTGCCTTAAAAAACTCATGCTCAAGCTCTTTTAAATCATATTGAACATCGACATTATAAAACTCAATCATTTTTTGGTGCTTATTGGCTAATTGTCGGTATTTTTCCTTCCAATCATCCATCTCAAGATCACCAATTCGCAAACCATTACGACCCGTTTTATCCATATAAGTTGGTCCAATGCCTTTGAGTGTAGAACCTATTTTTGCTTTTCCTTTAGCAGTTTCTGAAGCTGCATCGAGCAAACGATGTGTTGGTAATATCAGGTGTGCTTTACGAGAAATTAATAATGATTTTTTGTAATCAATTTTAAATTTCTCAAGACCATCAAGTTCTTTTTGAAAAATAACAGGGTCGATAACAACTCCGTTACCTACAATATTGATAGCATCTTTATGAAAAATGCCTGAAGGTATTGTGTGTAAAACGTGTTTGATGCCATCAAATTCAAGTGTGTGTCCTGCATTTGGCCCGCCTTGAAATCTTGCAATACTGTCGTAGTTTTTTGTGAGGTAATCTACAACTTTACCTTTTCCTTCGTCTCCCCATTGAAGACCTAGAAGTAAATCTACTGCCATATTTAGTCAGTCTTATCGTTATTTTTAGTGCCGTAAAAGTATAATGAGTGTTTGTCAATTGTAATGTCAAACACTTCTTCTATTGTTTTTTTGATCGATTCAATACGCGGATCACAAAACTCAATCACCTCTCCTGTGTCTGTCATAATCACATGATCGTGTTGTTTATCAAAATAAGATTTCTCGTATTGAGCTTGTGTTTTACCGAACTGGTGCTTTCTCACCAATCCGCAATCCAAGAGTAAATCTATCGTGTTGTAAAGCGTTGCTCGACTAACACGGTAGTTTTTATTTTTCATTGTGATATATAAGGATTCTATATCAAAATGCTCTTGATTGTCATAAATTTCCTGAAGTATAGCATAACGTTCAGGTGTTTTACGATGACCATTATCTTCTAAAAACTTCGTAAAAACATTTTTGACGACAGCTTGATCGTTATTAATATTTTTTTTTGTAGCCATGTTGCAAATTTAAGTTTTTTATTCTCTAAAAGCCTTATCAATTCCTTCTATTTTTTTAAGGCGATTTAAGATCTTATTAACTTCAGCATTATTTTTCACCTTAACAACTATTTTACCTTCAAAAACACCATCATTACTTTTAAAACTGATGCTTTGCATATTAATCGTCATGTTTTTAGAGATTTCTGCTGTAATCTCACTCAATAAGCCCAAGCCATCAATACCAGTTAATTTAATATTGGCTGTAAATTCTTCTTGCGAAGAATCTATCCATCTTGCTTTTAGTATTCTGTAAGCATAGTTACTTTGAAGCTGTATTGCATTAGGACAATTTTTTTTGTGAATTTTTATTTCTCCTGAAGCAGTTGTAAACGCGAAAACACTATCACCAGGAATGGGATGACAGCAATTAGCTAAAGTATAATCTAGTTTTTGTTCATCATCTCCAATAACCAACTGATCATACTTCTCAGTGATTTCATCCGAAGTATCTTTCACTTGAGTTTTACTTGGACGTCGCATTTTATTTTTAAAGAATGAAACAAAAGCATTGCTTTTCGATGACGCATAATCTTTAATAGCAACATTATCAATCGTTCCAATTCCTACGCGATAAAAGAGATCTTGACTGGTTTTTAATTTAAAAAAGTTAACCATCTCATTGACATTCTTTTCATTAAGGTCAATCTTTTGAGATTTTAATTTTCTTTTTAAAATTTCTTTTCCATCTTCAGCAACTTGTTTTTTAGTTGCATTTAAAGCTGATTTAATTTTAGACCTCGCTTTGGCAGTATTTGTAAAGTCAAGCCAGTTTTTGTTGGGCTTAGCATTTGAAGATGTGATTATTTCAACTTGGTTCCCAGATTTTAACACCTTACTTAACGGAACAATTTTACCATTGACCTTAGCTCCACGCGTTTGCATACCAACATCTGTGTGAATTGTAAAGGCAAAATCTAACGCAGTCGCTCCTTTCGGTAAAGATTTTAAATCACCTTGAGGTGTAAAAACAAATATTTCTTTTGCATAAAGATTCAGCTTAAATTGCTCAACAAAATCAACCGCATTCAGTTCGTTGTTTTCTAAGGCATCTTGTAATCTATTAAGCCAAATATCAAGACCTTGCTCTTCAACATCTTGATCGCCATGTTTATATTTATAATGTGCTGCGTAACCTTTCTCGGCAATTTCATTCATGCGAGCACTTCTAATTTGTACTTCAATCCAGCGGCCTTCTGGGCCCATAACAGTAATATGTAAAGCTTCGTAACCTGTGGACTTTGGAGCTGAAATCCAATCACGTAAACGCGTCGGATTAGGTCGGTAAAAATCAGTGACAATTGAATAAATTTTCCAAGCTAAAAACTTCTCATCCTCTGGCGTAGACTCATAAATAATACGAATTGCAAACTTGTCATAAACTTCATCAAAGCTGATGTTTTGAGCTTTAATTTTTTTACGTATAGAAAATATTGATTTATGCCTCCCTTTAATTTCACACGCAATATTTTCTTGATCTAAAGCTTGCTTGATTTGGCCTGAAAAGCTTTGGATGTATGATTCTATATCTTCTTTGCTATCTTTTATCTTACTTAAAATATCATGATAAACCTCTGGTTCAGTGTATTTTAAACTAAGATCTTCAAGCTCTGTTTTAATATTATAAAGACCAATACGATGTGCAAGAGGTGCATAAATGTAAAGCGTTTCTGAAGCTATTTTGACCTGTTTATCAGGACGCATCGCATCCATGGTTTGCATATTATGCAGACGATCGGCTATTTTGATAATAATCACACGGATATCATCATTCAAAGTCAGCAGCATCTTTCTGAAGTTTTCTGCTTGAAGTGAAATATCACCATCGCTTTTTAATGTTGAAATTTTAGTTAAACCATCAACAATGCGCGCGACCGTTTCGCCAAACATTTGTTCGATATCGGAAAGTGTGTATTCGGTATCTTCAACAACATCATGCAATAAAGCTGCGGTAATTGAAGTGGCATCTAAGCCTATTTCCGAAGCTACAATTTTGGCAACAGCAATAGGATGAAAAATATAAGCCTCACCAGATTTTCGTCTTTGCTCTTTATGTGCTTCAACGGCAGTTTCAAAAGCTTTTCTGATCATCACTTTATCTTCATCCGTTAGGCTTCTGTAGCTAATTCGCAGCAGTTCTTTATATTCTTGTGCGATTGCTTTTTTTTCCTGTTCTAAATACTCCTCGGTTAATTCCATATATCAATATCTCTAGCTGCCGTTAAATTTAAACATTCTGTCGTAAATTCCTAAACCTTTGAAGTAAACTTGGATGCGAATAATTTAAAAACACATTTAAAGAATGGGGTGTCAAATTAGATAAGCTATCGCGTGATAATTTTTTTAAAGCATTCATTAAATGAGTTCCTGAAAAAGTTTCTTTAGCAAAATTATCAGCTTGATATTCAAATTTACGAGAAATAATATTTCTCAAAATTCCTAAAATAGTATTGACAGGTGCGTAAATAAAGCTAAAAGCGATCAAACCTATGTGAAAATTAGGTTCTTCAACACCTAATGCTTGACTGATTATAGGTGAAATGATAAAAAAAGACAGAATATAGAAAGTCAAGCCTGTTGTAATCAATGCCATCATTAAATTAAAAATGATGTGCTTTTTCTTGTAATGGCCGACTTCATGAGCTAACACGGCGACAACCTCGTCAGGTGTCAATTTTTCAATTAACGTATCGTAAAGCGTCACTTGTTTTTGAGAACCAAAACCTGAAAAATAAGCATTGGCCTTTGAGCTTCTTTTAGAACCATCAATGACATTAATTTTGTCGAGATTAAAATCTTCTTTTTCAGCATATACTTCAATTTTATGCCTTAAATCACCTTCTTCTAATGGCTTTAATTTATTGAAAATAGGAACGATCAATTTTGAATAAAACAAATTCATAAATACAATGATAACTGCAGTAAAAAGCCAAGCCAGCCACCAGAAGTTATCAGCTAATAAGAGATAAAACCAATTGATGAGCGCCAAAACCAAACCTCCTACAATAATTGTTAAAGCAATACTTTTAAGCTGGTCAAGCCAAAAAACCTTTTTTGTGCTTCGGTTAAAACCAAATTTTTCCTCAATAACAAATGTTTGATAATAACTAAAAGGTAAATTAATGATGAAAGACGCACCGAAAAGAACACCAAAAAAAACTAAACTGATTAAAATCGGGTGATTAAACTGTGATGACGAAAAATGATGAAGCCACTCAAAACCGTTTAAAAAAATAAAACTCAAAATTAGCAACAGACTAAAACCTGAATTGATTAAGCCAAAATAAAGCTGTTGACGTTTGTAAGCTTGTGATTTTTCATATTCTTTATCATCATAAACATCAGACAAAATCTCTGGTACAGGATCATTAAAATGTTTTGCATTAAGCAAGGAAACATATAAATCAAAGAGAAAGTCGGCTAAAATAAGACCAACAATTAGATAAAAAATAAAATCTGAAGTCATCATCATCTTTAGTTTCAGCAAAAGTAAAATTAAATACTGAAGTGACTTCAAAAGCTAGATTTAAACAAGCTTAAAAAAATGAAACCAACATTAAGCCGTAAAAGTATTGTGATATTCAATTAATGATATTAAATTTGCCTTGATGTGCATTTGTAATAAAGTTGATGGGAAAATTAGTTCAAATAGTTGAAAAGCTTGAATTAGCAACAAAAAAGCTAGTTTTAAAACAACAAGATTTACAAAAAGAAAATCAAGGTTTAGAAAAAAAAATTATCAATAAAGATGATCAAATCAATTCTTTAAACCAAAAAATTGAAAAGCTTCAACTTGAGAATAAAAATCTCAAAACGGCGAATGCACTGTTAGGCAGTAAAGACTATAAGAGAGAAACAAAGCTCAAAATAAATCGTTTAATTAAAGAAATTGACGAGTGTGTCGTACAACTCGCAGATTAATTTAAATTTGTTTAATGGCAACAGAAAAGCTCAAAATTAAAATCTCAATTGCAGATCGAGTCTATCCGTTGTCCATAAGGCCAGAACAAGAAGAAGGCTTACGAAAAGCTGCAAAAAAAATTGAAGAAACTATAAAAAGTTTTGAGCAAAATTATGCAGTGCGAGATAAACAAGATGTATTGGCAATGAGTGCACTCCAATTTGCTGCAGAAACTGAACAAAGTAAAATCAGTGGTTCGCAGGATATAGAAAAAGCAAGTTTTAAACTTGAAGAGTTAGAAAGATTAGTCAATAAACAATTGAAGTAAAATATAAACGTTCTTTACATATTAAGATAATACAATACTGCCTGTATTAGTCGTTAGATTTTGATAAACTCAACACTTATTCATTAAGAAGGGTGTAGTTTTAGTTGTAAAAGCAAGCCGCCACTTTTTGTGAAGCGGATCCTTGATCAGTTAAGCAGCCCTAAACCTGTTATAAACGGAGTTTTATACAAAAAACAACTAATGCAGGCTTTTTTTATTTATATAAACAAACATATGGAAACAATAACAATCATCGTCGCAGTCGCAGCAACCCTAATAGGTCTTGCCGTCGGCTATATTGTTGCTAAAAATTTAGAAAAGAAAAGCTCTGATGGTATTCTAAATTCAGCTAAAAAAGAAGCTGACAGCATTATTAAAGAGGCAAAAAAAGAAGGCGAGAGCATTAAAAAAGATAAAATTCTTCAAGCTAAAGAGAAGTTCATTGAGCTTAAAACTGAGCACGAAAAAACAATCATGTCTCGTGACAAGAAGATTGCAGATGCTGAAAAAAGAACTAAAGATAAAGAAGCACAAGTTTCTAGTGAACTTTCTAAAAACAAGAAATTAAACGGCAAGCTCGAATCAAAGGTGAAAGATTACGATCATCGCAACGAATATCTTGAAAAAAGACAAGAAGAAATTGACAAAATCTTAAACCAAAAAATTGAAAGACTTGAACAGCTAAGTGGCATGAGCGAAGAAGAAGCCAAAGAGCAGTTGATGGAAACGCTTAAAGAAAGTGCGAAATCAGAAGCAATGTCATTAATTCAAGATACTGTTGAGGAAGCGAAATTAACGGCTCAACAAGAAGCACGTAAAATTATCATCAACACCATTCAGCGTGTCGGAACTGAAGAAGCGATAGATAATTGCGTTTCAGTATTTAATCTTGAAAGCGATGATGTCAAAGGCCGAATTATCGGTCGCGAAGGTCGAAACATTCGTGCAATTGAATCCGCAACTGGTGTAGAAATCATTGTTGATGACACGCCTGAGGCAATCATCTTGTCATGCTTTGATTCTGTTAGAAGAGAAGTCGCAAGACTATCTCTACACAGACTCGTAACGGACGGCCGAATTCACCCAGCAAGAATTGAAGAAGTTGTTAAGAAAACAAAAAAACAAATCGACGAAGAAATTACCGATATTGGTAAACGCACCATTATTGACTTAGGTATTCATGGCTTGCACCCAGAACTTGTCAGAATGGTTGGACGTATGAAATATAGATCTTCTTACGGTCAAAACTTACTACAACACTCCAGAGAAGTCGCTAAGCTTTGTGGTATAATGGCTTCTGAATTAGGCTTGAATCCTAAGCTTGCAAAACGTGCAGGACTTTTACATGATATTGGAAAAGTACCAGATACTGAAACTGAATTACCACACGCTTTATTAGGAATGCAGTGGGCTGAAAAATTTAATGAAAAAGAAGAAGTTTGTAATGCAATTGGTGCTCACCATGATGAAATTGAAATGACTTCACTACTCTCGCCTATCGTTCAAGTTTGTGACGCAATTAGCGGTGCAAGACCAGGAGCAAGACGCCAAGTATTAGACTCATACGTCAAAAGATTAAAAGACCTTGAAGACATTGCTTTTGGCTTTGGTGGTGTTAAAAAGGCTTATGCAATTCAAGCAGGACGTGAGCTTCGTGTCATTGTTGAAAGCGAAAAAGTAAATGATGACAAAGCGAGTAGCTTATCATTTGAAATTTCTCAGAAAATCCAAACAGATATGACTTATCCTGGACAAGTAAAAGTTACTGTTATAAGAGAAACACGTGCCATTAATGTTGCAAAGTAAGATGTTAACAAAGTGTTAAACATAATAAAGTAATCTATACAGAAGTTATATTTGTTAACATAATCATAAATTATTTAACATGAAAAAATTATTACTTTTAGGTGCTTTCTTAATTGTCAGCACATCTTCGATATTCGCTCAAGAATTCAACATCGGTGCTAGTGCAGCCTTACCTTTAGGTGATGCTGGTGACCTTACTACATTTGGTTTGAATATTGAAGCAAACTATTTAGCAGAAGTATCAGAACAATTTGACGTTGGTGCTACGGTTGGTTATCATCATTATTTTGGAGATAGTATGGATATCCCTGGATTAGGATCTATAGATATCGATGACTTTAGTTTTATCCCAGTTGCTGCATCTGCTCGTTTTAATGCTTCAGAAGCATTTACAATTGGAGCTGATTTAGGTTACGGGATCGGTGTAAGTCCTGATGGAAATGATGGTGGTTTTTATTATGCACCAAAAGTTCAATACGGTATCTCTGAAGCAATTGATATTGTTTTAGCTTATAAAGGAGTAAGCTTAGACGGTGGTTCTTTTGATTCAATTACTTTAGGAGTAGAGTTCGGACTTTAAGAAAATATATTTTCAAAACAAAAAAGGCAAGATTTAAAATCTTGCCTTTTTTTATTGTTTTCAACTGAAGTCGATTTAGAAAGTCTCTCTTCCAGAAAAATGAAAAGCAGCTTCTATTTCTGCGTTTTCATCGCTATCACTGCCGTGTACAGCGTTTTCACCAACTGATGCAGCATATTTTTTTCTGATTGTTCCTTCAGCAGCATCCTCTGGATTAGTCGCACCAATAAGAGCTCTAAAGTCTTCAACAGCATTTTCTTTTTCTAAGATTGCAGCCACAATTGGTCCTCTTGTCATAAACTCAACAAGCTCTCCAAAAAATGGTCTTTCTTTATGAATTGCGTAAAACTCCTCAGCATCAGCTTGAGTCATCTGCGTTAATTTCATTGCAGAGATTTTAAATCCTGAAGATGTAATTTGATTTAAGATAGCACCGATGTGTCCATTTTCAACAGCATCTGGCTTTAACATTGTAAATGTTTTATGTCCTGACATAATTGTTATATTTTCTGCAAAAGTAAGTATTTAAAAGTTATTTCAAAGCTTCTCAATAAGTTTCAAAAATCATTTCATTTGTAAAACAAGTTTTTGCAGTTGCTTGTTATTTTTTGTTGATTTAATTTCCAGTAAAAGTTGATTCTTTTCAAAATCAAATTCGATCAATCCATAACTTATTTTTGGAACAACCTTCCCCACTCTATACTGATTCTCTTCACCAGAAAAGCTAGTATAAGCATGTGTTAAACCGCTAGATGTAAAATCGGTTAAAGGCACATCTAAACCGTCAATTTCTTTTTGAGAAAATTCCGAAATATGTCTATCTCCACTTAAAATAAGAGGGTTTTTTACTTGATGCTTCACCAATAAATTTTCTAATTTTTTAACCTCTGTAGGAAAATTTCCCCATGTTTCAAAACCATGTTGATGAGAAAGCACTTGAATACTCGAAACAATTAAATGATAATCTGCATTGCTTTCATTCAACTCTTCATCCAACCATTTCCATTGTTTTTCTCCTAATAAAGTCAGTTCAGCATCTTGAGAAGCCTTATAACGTTTGGATTGATTCGAAGACTTTTGTAAATCTGATCTGAAATATCGCGTATCTAAAATAATCACTTTAATCTTATGATCTTTAACTTTGAAGGTTTCACTGCTGTAAACACCTTTACGATTTCTTCTTTCTAAGTCTTTTACATCAAGAAAATCAAGAAGCAGTTGTTGACTCTCATCTTTATATTCCCAATTGACTCCACCATCATTCAGCCCATAATCATGATCATCCCATGTTCCATAAACTTTATTGTCAATTTGGTAAATAAATTTCTGATAATACGCATTCGTTTTTTGCTGATTATACATGCGCTCCATCTCAACCATGTCTTTTGTATCAGCGTAAATGTTATCACCTCCCCAAATAAAAATATCAGGATTTTCAGAACCAATGAACTCCCAATAACTTTGATCTTTGTCTTGTAAATTACAACTTCCAAAAGCAATTTTAAAGGACTCATCTTCACTTGGTTTTTGTGTGGTTTTACAAGAAAGAAATATGAGTGAAAGACTTAAAAATATAATTTTTTTCATGATAGATAATTTTTAGTAAAAATACAATAATATCATAAAGCTATGTGATGTTTTTATTACATTTGAAACTATGAAAATTTTTGAACTGAACGGCTTAAAGTCAACTCTTGAAAAGAGTAAAAACATAGTTATTGTTGCTCATAAAAATCCCGATGGTGATGCTGTTGGCTCATCTTTAGGACTTAGCCTACTTCTAAAAGAAGTCTTTAATAATAAAAATATTCAAGTCGTTTTGCCGAATAGATTTCCAGAATTTTTGGAGTGGTTACCAAAACAAGAACAAATTCTATTTTTTGATCAAAACAATAGTGAAGCAAAAAAATCGATTAATAATGCTGATCTCATTTTCACATTAGACTTTAATAGTTTTGGGAGAACTGGAGAAATGTCTCAAGAGCTGGAGCAATCAAAAGCAGATTTCGTGATGATTGATCATCACCAACAACCTGATGATTATGCTAAATTTTCTTTCAGTGACACCTCGATAGGTTCAACTTGCGAAATGATTTATTTAACGATTCAGCATTTAGGTTATGAGAAATTTCTAACCAAAGAAGTTGGTGAGTGCATCTATACTGGTATTATGACAGATACAGGATCTTTCAAATTTTCGAGTACAAGTAGTCAAACGCATCGTATTATTGCAGATTTAATTGATCTTGGTGTCGAAAATTCTAAAATCCATCAAAACACTTTTGATAATAACAGTTTAAGTCGTTTGCAACTCATGGGAATTGCCATGAACAATTTAAAAGTTATCGCCGAAAAAAATGCAGCCTATATTACTTTATCTCAAGAGGAATTAGACTTAAATGATTTTAAAAAAGGTGATACTGAAGGTTTTGTCAATTATGCGCTTTCTCTAAAAGGAATTAATTTGGCAGTTATTTTTATTGAAAATAAATCTGAAGGAATTATCAAAATTTCTCTGAGATCCATCGGTGATATTGATGTAAATACACTTGCTAGAAAGTATTTTAACGGTGGTGGTCACCAAAATGCAGCGGGAGGAAGAAGTGAACTTTCCATGTCAGAAACAATCACTAAATTTGAAAAAATCTTAACTGATGAATTTTAAAACTAAAACAATTTTGAGTTTAGTTTTTGTAGGTCTTATGTTTAGTTCTTGCAAAACATCGCCAGAGCCTCGTAAACCTGTAACAACCAAATCTGATTCTTTTATTCAACAATCGATAAAACGCAACAAAGCCATTGTTAAAAAAGAAGAAGAATTAATCAAAAAAATAATTGATGCAGATACGACAAAACAATATTTTTCATCAAAAAATGGATTTTGGTACGCATATAATGTCTCCAATTCTAAAGACAGTATCACGCCAGACATCGGTGATGAAGTTGAGTTTAACTACAGCATTTTAAGTTTAAAAAATGACACAATTTACAGCCGTGCCGAGTTAGGCGAGCGCGCCTTAATTATCGATAAAGAAAATATTTTTTCTGGTTTGCGACAAGGTCTTAAATTAATGAAAATAAATGAAACTGTAACCTTTTATTTTCCATCACACAAAGTCTATGGTTACTACGGCGATCAGCAAAAAATCGGAAGAAACGTTCCTATAAAATCAATTGTAACACTTAATAAAATCACAAAAGATGACACACCTTAAAAAAATGAAATTACTTCCATTATTGATGTTGGTTTTTGCATTCACATCATGCAATGAATATCCTGATTTAGAAGACGGATTATATGCGAAATTTGACACTAATCATGGTGAATTCTTATTAAAATTATACCATGACAAAAAACCTATTACCGTAGGTAACTTTGTCGCTTTAGCAGAAGGGAATCATCCAGATGCTGATGATGAATTTAAAGGAAAACCTTTTTATGATGGTTTGAAGTTCCATAGAATTATCGACGGATTTATGATCCAAGGAGGTGATCCACAAGGAACGGGACAAGGAAGCGCTGGCTACAAATTTAACGATGAGTTTGACTCAAGTTTAACGCATGATAAAGGCGTGATTTCTATGGCCAATTCTGGACCAAATACAAATGGAAGTCAGTTTTTTATAACAGTTGCACCAACAAAACATCTTGATGGAAGACACTCCATATTTGGAGAAATTGCTCAAGGAGAAAAAGTTGTTGATTCAATTGGAAAAGTTGAGACAACAAAACCTGGCGACAAGCCTGTTAACGATGTGGTGATGAACAAAGTTGAAATCATTCGTGTTGGAAAAGAGGCTAAAAACTTTGATGCGCCGCAAGCTTACAAAGGTGGACTTGAAGCTATTAAAAAAGAAAAAGAAGCTGAAAAAGCAGAAGTTGTGAAAACAATTGAAGAAATGAAAGCTAAAATGGAAACTGCTGAAAGTGGATTGATGTACTACATCGAAGAAAAAAATCCAGAAGGCAAACAAGCTGAAGCTAGCAAAACAGTGAGAGTTCACTACGCCGGTTATTTAACTGATGGAACTAAGTTTGACTCTTCATTTGATCGTGGACAACCAATTTCTTTTCGTTTAGGAACTGGCCAAGTCATTAAAGGTTGGGATGAAGGCGTTGAACTTCTTAAGGAAGGAGAAACAGCACATTTATTAATTCCTTCTGACTTAGCTTATGGTGGCAGACAACGAGGCCCAATTCCAGCAGATGCAACACTTTACTTTAAAGTTAAATTGGTAGAAGTTCTTGACAATTAAATTGTATTCTGACAGAATATCTTAAATTGGCTGCAAATTATTGCAGCCTTTTTTTATGACTCATTTTTACTCAAAAGCATTATTATTACTTTTCTTTATAAGCCTTGTCGGGTGTCAATCATACCGCGTTAAAGAACAAAACAACGACATCATCAGTTTTATTGATGAAACAACTGTTTTTGAATCAGAAATTGAAAAATTTCCTGATTTCGGTGGAATCTCCAGTATTGAATATTTAAGAGACGACTCTTACATTATGGTATGTGATGCGCCGTCTAATCCGCGTATTTATAAAGCTGAAATAAAGATAAATCAAGATCAGATTTCTTCTTTTGAAATTTTAGAAAAAATTGAAATTGAAATTCCAGAAGAGCATCAAGACAAAGCTTTTGACTTGGAAAGTATGAGATATGATCAAGTAAATAATGTTTATTACATAGGAAGTGAAGGGAGAATTTCCGAAGATAAAGAAGGTTTTATCATGGTTTTAGATGCTGATTTTAAAATTGAAAATATCTATAATTCACTGAATCACTTCACAATTGAAAACTCTAGAAATAATGGACTTTTTGAAGGTCTTAGCACAGATTTAAGTCATGAAGGATTTTGGTTTGTCAATGAATTACCTCTAAAAAGTGATGGCCGAGAACCTGGTTTATTTAACAGCTACTCACCTATCAGAATGAATTATTTTGATTTAGAAAAAGAAAAAATAACCAAGCAATTTGCTGTTGATTTAGGAAGGATTTCGAAAATCCCTTTTCTACCATTTAAAGTTAATGGCGTTACAGATATCCTTCAACTTAACGAAAATCAGTTTTTATTTCTAGAACGCGCTTATTCTGCTGGCCATGCGAATAAAGGAAACAACGTCAGAATTTTCATGATTGATATTTCCCAAGCAACTGATGTTCTTGACATTGAAAGTTTAAAAACATATAAAAAAGAAATTCAACTGGTTGATAAAAAACTTATATTTGATTTTAAATCAGTGAAAAATAAATTGACTGATAAGATTATCGATAACATTGAAGGTATCACATTTGGTCCAAAATTACCAAATGGTCAACAAAGTTTGCTCTTAATGTCGGACGATAATTTTAGTAGTTTTTCTGATCAAATCAATCAGGTTATTTTATTAAAACTAAACCTATGAAAAAAATATTACTCCTTTGTTTGCTCACGCTTATCAGCTTTTCATGTAAAAAAGACAAGAAAGAAAGTGCTGATGAAAAAGTAACTAAAAAAGAAGTTGCTCAATTCCCTTTTGAAGTTCCAAAAAACAGAACTAAACAAGAAACCATCTATTACATTATTAGACACGCAGAAAAGAATACTTCTGACCCTAAGGATGAAGATCCATTTTTAACAGAGCAAGGCATCAAAAGAGCTAATGATTGGGCTGATTACTTTAAGGATAAGAATATTGAACAAATTTTCAGCAGCCAATATAAGCGCACTACACAAACTGCAATCCCAACTGCTTCGCTTAAACAATTGAATATCAAAGATTATGACTCTAATGCTGAACGCATTTACACAAAATATTTTTGGCTACAAACTTATGGGAAAGTCAATTTGATTGTTGGACATTCAAACACAAACCCGAGAATTGTCAACGAAATTCTCGGATATTCAAAATATGATGATATCGATAAAAGTGTACACGATAAAGTCTTTAAAGTTGTGATTACTAAAGATCTTAAAATTCAAGATGAAATACTTTTTAGATCAGAAAAATAACAGAATTAACAATCTAGTTTTAAACGATTAACCTCAATATTTGTTTTTAAAATTTCTGAAACTTTGATAAGTTTATCTTCACTGTATAACTTAAGCAAACTTTCTAAACTTGTATCTTTTGATTCAGGTCTATAATTATCATAATCTAAAAACCTCACATCATTGATAAGTTGAGGGTTTTTAGCCGCTCTAAAACGAACTCCACCATCATTGACTTTGAATTTATATGCAAGATAATCCATTGCGAAATTATCTTTATTAAACCAATACATATAAACATCCTCATGGTCAACACCACCACCTTCTTTCTTAAATTTCACCTCAACAACATGATAAGATTGATCTCCAAATGTTTGTGATTCTTTTAATTCTTTTATCACCGCGCCATCGTTTAATCGCATTGGTAATTGCATAAAATAGAAAACAGAATTAATTGATTCTGAAAATTTAAAAGCAGTTGAGTCTGCAACTTTAATGTCATTACCAGATACTGACCGTTTAAAATCAGAATTATGAAGAACATCTAAGGTGTCATTTTTCTTTCTAGAAAATTTAAACCCATTACAAGTGGCTTCACTTTCAAGATGGAAATCTCTAAAATCAAAACTTATTTTTGAATTTTTATAAGCATCAGTCCCGCTAAATTCAATCGCTTTATCGACGATAGTTTGCGCTGTTAATTCTTTAGATTTGGAAGGTTTCTCTTCTTTTTTTTCAGATTGACAAGATGCTAATACAAGAATTAAAAAAATTAAGACAGCAGAAAATTGTTTCATCATCATTTCGTATTTTGAGATTAACCCAAATAAAATCATATTTAAACAAAGTCAAAGGGTTTAAATAAAAATTTAAGAAATATTTCAAGATATAATCCTATTTTTGAGATCGGTTAAAAAGAGATATGGCAAAAAATAAAATTAATATACAGAATAAGAAAGCAAGATTTAACTATGAGATTTTAGATAAATTCACGTCAGGAATTGTGCTTGCTGGAACAGAAATAAAATCTATTCGAGAAGGTAAAGCGACAATCGCTGAAAGCTTTTGCGAGTTTAATGATAAAGGAGAACTTTTCATTATTAATATGGATATTCAACAATATTCGCATGCTTCACATTTTAACCATCAACCTAAAAGCTCAAGGAAACTCTTATTAAATAAGCGGGAACTTAAGAAGCTTCACAAACAAGTGACCAATACAGGATTGACAATAGTGCCTTTAAGACTTTTTATCAACGATAGAGGGTTTGCGAAGCTACAAATCGCACTTTGTAAGGGTAAAAAACTTTACGACAAAAGAGAATCGATTAAAGAACGTGACACTAAACGAAGACTGGATCGCATCAAAAAAGCATATTAAAAAAAGCCCTTGAAAAAGGGCTTTTTAGATTTTTAGTCTTAGAATTTATAGCGGGATATTTCCATGCTTGCGGTTTGGCCTCAGCACTTCCTTATTTTCTAACATCGCAAAAGCCTTAATTAATTTACGACGTGTTGATTTTGGCATAATCACTTCATCAACAAAACCACGTTGAGCAGCTTTGTAAGGATTGGCAAAAGCATCAGCATATTCTTTTTCTTTTTCAGAAAGCTTAATTTCGGGATCTTCAGCAGCTTGTATTTCTTTTCTAAAGATAATTTCACTCGCACCTTTTGCACCCATCACAGCAATTTCAGAAGTTGGCCAAGCATAGTTTAAGTCTGCGCCAATATGTTTTGAGTTCATCACATCATAAGCGCCACCGTATGCTTTACGCGTAATTACAGAAATACGCGGCACAGTCGCTTCACTTAATGCGTAAAGTAACTTAGCTCCGTTTAAAATAATTCCGTTCCACTCTTGATCTGTTCCTGGCAAAAATCCAGGAACATCAACTAAAACGAGTAAAGGAATATTAAAAGCATCGCAAAATCTGACAAAACGTGCTGCTTTTTTAGAAGCATCAACATCAAGTACACCAGCCAAACTCATCGGTTGATTCGCAACAACACCAACTGAACGACCACCTATTCTTGAAAAACCAACAATGATATTGTCAGCATAATCTTTATGAATTTCAAAGAAAGAATCTTCATCGATAATTCCGTTGATCACCTCATGCATGTCATAAGGTTTATTAGGATTTTCAGGAACGATATCCTCTAAAGTTTCTCTGACTTCATCTTGAATACGATACTCTAATTTTTCAGGTTTTTCCTGGTTGTTTTGAGGCATATAACTCAATAAAGTCTTGATGTTTTCTAAACATTCAACATCATTAAGCGCAGTTAAATGTGTCACACCAGATTTGGTTGAATGCGCACTTGCACCACCCAATTCTTCGGCTGTTACCTCCTCATTCGTTACCGTTTTAACGACATTTGGTCCAGTCACAAACATATAACTTGTGTTCTCGACCATAATTGTAAAGTCTGTCATGGCTGGAGAATAAACAGCTCCACCAGCACAAGGCCCCATAATTGCTGAAATTTGAGGCACAACACCTGAAGCTTGAACATTTCTGTAAAATATATCAGCATATCCCCCAAGTGACCTAACGCCTTCCTGGATACGCGCACCACCAGAATCGTTTAAACCGATAATTGGAGCACCAACTTTAACCGCATGATCCATGACTTTACAGATTTTCTCAGCATGAGTTTCAGACAAAGCGCCACCAAAAACTGTGAAATCTTGCGCGTAAACATAAACTAAACGCCCATCAACAGTTCCGAAACCAGTGACAACACCATCTCCATAATAAACTTGATCCTGCATGTTAAAATCGGTCGTTCGGTGTGTCACAAACATACCGATTTCTTCAAAAGAACCTTCATCTAAGAAATATTCAACACGCTCTCGCGCTGTCAATTTTTTCTTCTCGTGCTGCTTGTCAATTCTTTTTTGACCACCACCGAGTTTAGCTTGTTCTATTTTATGATTTAATTCATCTATTTTCTGACTCATGTTATTCTGCTTTAGTTTCAGGAATTCGTAATTGATTTTGATCTTTCAGATAAGCTCTTAACGCAATCATTGCTGCTAATTTTGCTTCATCTTTTTGTTCTTCTTCAAGAATTTCTGGTGTGTAATGGTGTTTAACAAAATGTGTATCAAAGTGACCAGATCTAAAGGCTTCATGCTGACACACGAATTTACCAAATGGCAATGTTGTCGCAACACCTTCAACTTCGTAAGCGTCGATAGCCGAAATCATTTTCTGGATTGCAGCCTCACGATTATCATCATAAGTGACTAATTTTGAAATCATTGGATCATAATAAATCGGGACTTCCATGCCTTCTTCAAATCCATCATCAACACGAATACCTTCACCTTTTGGGGCTTTATATTTTTCTAATAAACCAACACTTGGCATAAAATCATCAGTTGGATCTTCAGCATAAACACGTAATTCTATAGCATGTCCTTTGATTTTCAAATCCTCTTGTTTGATGTTTAATTTTTCACCACGTGCGACTTTTATTTGTTGTTCAACTAAATCAATACCTGTTATTAATTCAGTGACTGGATGCTCAACTTGCAAACGCGTATTCATTTCTAAAAAGTAAAAATTCATTTGCTCGTCCATCAAAAATTCTACTGTTCCAGCGCCAACATAGTCGCAAGATTTAGCGACATCAACAGCAGCTTTTCCCATTTTTTCTCTTAACTCTGGCGTCAAAATAGCTGAAGGTGCTTCTTCAACAACTTTCTGATGACGACGCTGTACAGAGCATTCTCTTTCAAAAAGATGAATGACATGTCCATGCGTATCTGCTAAAACTTGAATTTCGATGTGTCGCGGAGAACCAACATATTTTTCTATAAAAACAGCACCATTTCCAAAAGCAGATTCTGCTTCACTAATAGCGCGTTTCATTTGGTTTTCGAGATCTTTTTCAGACTCAACAACTCGCATTCCTTTACCACCACCACCAGCAGAAGCTTTAATTAAAATAGGATAACCAATATTATCAGCAATTTCTTTTGCTTTATTAACATCGGTAATAGCTTCATCAATACCTGGCACCATTGGGATGCCATAGGATTTTACAGTTTCTTTTGCAGAAAGTTTATCTCCCATAACTTTGATAGCATGAGATTTTGGTCCGATAAAAATCAAACCACTATTTTCTACTTTTTCAGCAAAATCAGCATTTTCACTTAAAAAACCATAACCAGGATGAATGGCATCAACATTTAGTTTTTTTGCTTCATCAATAATTTTATCACCTAATAGATATGATTCATTTGAAGCAGCTTTACCTAAACAAATTGCTTCATCAGCGTATTTAACGTGAGGTGAACTTCTGTCAACTTCAGAGTAAACAGCAACACTTTTGATGCCCATTTTTCTGATTGACTTCATGATTCTCAATGCAATTTCACCTCGATTTGCAACTAATATTTTTTTCATTTTGTGCCTTCTTTTGGGTTATTCCATCTCAATTAAGAGTTGGTTTTTTGTCACTGTCTCTGATTTATTAATACTGATTGACTTAATTACTGCATTACGAGGAGCAGTAATCGCATTTTCCATTTTCATGGCCTCTAAAACTAAAAGCTGGTCGCCCTCAGAAACTTCATCACCCTCAGAGACATTGATATCTAAAATCAATCCTGGCATTGGTGCTTTAATGTCATTAACAACTTGTGAAGCTGCAAGTGACAAGCCCATTTCTTTAATCAACAAATCGAGATCATTTTTAATACTGACCACGTAAGTGTTAGCGTTGATTTTAATATTGTATTTTTTGTTTAAAAAATCAGATTTAAGAATTTCGGATTGAACTGATTTGTTATTTTGTAAAATATGTAGTTTGTTTTTTGATTCTTGGACGTCAAGAGATTGAATTTCAGCTTCAGAAAATTCAAAATCATGAGCATCGTTTACTTTAGCTCTCAGATTTTGTCCCATAAATATGTCATATTAATTTGTCGTAAATATAATAATATATGAATAATTCAGGACTAAATCGATGACTCTGTCATTTGAAACTTAGATTTTTTCTCTTTTAAATGGTTCTTTAGTTTGAGCCAAAAAATCTTGAGGGTAATTTTCGACACCATCAAACCCAAGTTCTATGTCTTTACCGTCTTTAGGAATATAGGCTGTTTTAAATAAATAATCCCATAAACTAAGTGTCAAGCCGAAGTTCATTCCATAAGGGTGTTTTTTAGGAAGTGCTTTAGCATGATGCCAAATATGCATTTTAGGATTGTTAAAAATGTAACCTAAAAACCCATAATCCCAAGATAAATTTGCGTGGTTAAGGTGACCTACAAATAAAGCAAACATATGGACAACAATAAATTGTTCAATCCCGAAACCAATCATCGCTAAAGGAATATACTGGGCGCTTTTATAAAAAATTGTTTCCATGAAATGAAAGCGAAACTGTGCAGCAAAACCCATTTCTTGAACGCTATGGTGTACTTTATGAAATTTCCACAACCAAGGTTGTTTGTGCAATTGAATATGTACGTTCCACTGAATAAAATCAGAAATAATAAACATGATGAGCAACTGTAGCCAAGCAGGAAAAGATTGAACTTCAACTGCTACAATATTTTGTACACCAAATAGTCCCAAAAAATCATTGAACAACTCGACGCCTACATTTGAGATTGCATTGTAGCCTATGAGTGAAAAAATAAAAAAATTGAAAAAAATGTAAAAAGTATCCAGCCAAAAACCTTTTCTAAAAACTTTCTGTCCACGACGCCAAGGTAAAATAATTTCGAGTGACAACACTAGAAGCGAGAGTGCTAAAAGCCAATAGAAGTAATTACCCCAACTTGGGTTGGTGATTTCAGAAACCAAATAATTGTAGTAACCTGAAAATGAATCTGAAATGATTATTAAATACTTTTCTAGCATATTGCAAAAATAAGCTTCTCATAAAAAATGAAGCTTATATAAGTCTGAAAAAAATGATAAACATTAAAAATCAATTATTTATAAATAAAACCGAACAGGAAGATATTTGACAATTATCATTGCGATAGTGATAAATTCTAAATATTTTTGAGATAAATACAATTTTATGGAAAGTCTGATTTCTAAATATAATGTCCCAGGCCCAAGATACACGAGTTATCCAACGGTTCCTTATTGGGAAAACGATTTATTTACAACACAAGCTTGGATTGAAAGCTTAAAAGAACAAGACAGCAATGCTTTAAGTTTATACATTCATCTTCCGTTTTGCGAAAGTTTATGCACATTCTGTGCCTGCAACAAACGTATTACAAAGCGTCATGAGGTTGAAGATCCATATTTAAAAGCTGTTTTGAAAGAATGGAAAATGTATTTAGAAGTTCTTAATGAAAAGCCACATATTAAAGAGATTCATTTAGGTGGAGGAACACCTACATTTTTCTCACCTGAAAATTTAGAATATCTTTTAAAATCTATACTTGACACTGCTATTGTTACTGATGATATTGAATTTAGTTTTGAAGGTCACCCTAACAATACAACTGAAGATCACTTGTCAACTCTAAATAATCTTGGTTTTACAAGAGTCAGTTATGGTATTCAAGATTACAACCCAAAAGTTCAGATTGCTATTCACAGAATTCAAAGCTTTGAAAATGTCAAAAAGGCAACTGAAAATGCCAGAAAATTAGGTTACAAATCAGTAGGTCACGATATTATTTTTGGTTTGCCTCTACAAACACTTGACGATGTCATTAACACCATCAATCACACTAAAAAATTGATGCCAGATCGTATTGCTTTTTACAGTTACGCACACGTGCCATGGACAAAGGGAAATGGACAACGCGGATTTAGTGAAGACGATTTACCTACGCCAGAAGAAAAAAGAAAACAATACGAAACTGGCAAAAAAATGCTAGAAGAAATCGGATATATGGAAATTGGTATGGATCACTTTGCATTACCTGACGATGACTTGAGCATAGCTTACAAAGAAGGTTATTTACATCGAAATTTTATGGGTTACACCATTACCAATACAAAAACAATGATTGGACTTGGTGTTTCAGCAATAAGTGACAGCTGGACAGCTTTTGCTCAAAATGAGAAAAAACTTGAAGATTATTATGCTAGATTAGAAGAAAATGTGCTGCCTGTGGCTAAAGGACATCTTTTAAATGAAGAAGACTTAATTATTCGTCAACAAGTTCTTAATTTAATGTGTAACTTTGAAACATCTTGGTCAAAAAAAGATGAAGAAATGATTAATTTTGATCAAATCATAGAAGGATTAAAAGAATTTAAGAATGATGGTTTGTTAGAATATACTGATCACTCTGTGAAAGTTCACGATAAAGGTCGCGTTTTTATCCGTAATATTTGCATGGCTTTTGACCTCAGGTTAAAACGTGCAAAGCCGCAAACCAAACTTTTCTCAATGACAATCTAAAACAATTAATATAAACTAAAAACCCAAAGAAAATGAAAAATATACTCGTACCAGTCGATTTTTCTCAACCCTCAGAAAATGCTCTTAAAGTTGCTGCAAAATTAGCAAAGAAAAATAATGCTAAGATTCTATCTCTTCACGTTGTTGAACTTGCTGAATCTCTTTTTGGTAGTGGACAATTTAACGTGGATAACGAAGAAATTGTTTTCTTCATGAAATTAGCAAAGAAAAAATTTGAAGAATTTTTAGATAAAGACTTTTTAAAAGGTGTTGACATCGCTCACGACATTGAAGTTGGTTCAACGACATTTGCTATAAATGATATTGTTGAAAAACAAAATATTGATCTTATTGTGATGGGTTCTCAAGGTGTTAGCGGCTTAGAAGAAGTTATGATAGGTTCAAACACTGAAAAAGTTGTCAGACACTCTGAAGTTCCTGTTCTAGTTGTAAAAAATGATATCAAAGATTTTGACTTTAAAAAAGTCTTATTTGCAACTAACTTTGACCTTAAAAATGTAAAAGCTTACAACAAAGCAAAAGAATTTGCAGATAGCTTTGATGCTCAGATGAAACTTGTTTATATCAATATGCCTGGTAATCAGTTTTACAGTTCAGATGAAATCAGAGACCACATGCGTAAATTTTTAAATGAAGTTGAAATTCCTTTAAACAATAAAAACGTAAAGATCTATAATGATTATTCGATTCAAGAAGGAGTTCTTAATGCTTCACGCTATGAAAAATTTGATTTGATTGCAATACCAACACATGGACGTAAAGGTTTAGCTCACTTCTTTAATGGCAGCATTGGTGAAGATGTTGTTAATCACTCTGATTTACCAGTGATGACATTCAAAATTCAAAATTAAAAAAACTATCAGATTTTGACAAAAATTATAAAAGGTCTCGTTTATTAAACGAGACCTTTTTTTGTATCAATCTAAAATAGATAAACTAAAACGATTGAATGATTTTGATGAGATCGTCTTTTTGAGGAACGCCACTTTGACGCCACTTTTGCTCTCCTTCTTTATAAATGATTAAGGTTGGTACACCTTTCACTTGAAACTTCTGAGCTAAACTTTGGTTTTTATCAACATCTATTTTAATAATCTTAACATCATCCCCTAGCTGCTCTTTCACTTCTTTTAAAATTGGCGATAAAGCTTTACATGGCCCACACCAATCCGCATAAAAATCGACAAGAACAGGAACTTCACTCTGTATTATAGCATTAAATTTCTGACTCATATTATTGATCTATTAAAGTGAATTTTAATTAAAATTAATTTCCAAATCTTTCAAACATCGCTTTGTTTAAATCTTCTTGATGATCTGGATGCGCAATTGAAATCATTGCTTTTGCACGTTGTTTTAAACTTTTACCGTATAGATTAACAACACCGTATTCTGTTGCAACGTAGTGTACGTGAGCTCTTGTTGTCGTTACGCCAGCACCTTGATGCAAGTGAGGGACTATTTTAGTCAAACCTTTTGTTGTTGCAGCAGGCATGGCGATAATTGGCTTCCCTCCTTCTGAAAGTGATGCACCACGAATGAAATCCATTTGGCCTCCAACACCAGAAAACTGACGTGTACCAATAGTATCAGCACATATTTGCCCTGTTAAATCGATTTCAATAGCAGAATTAATCGCTGTTACTTTTGGGTTTTTTCTAATTAAAGCTGTGTCATTTGTATAAGAAGCTTCCTTAAAATGAACATAAGGATTTTCATCCACGTAATCGTAAAGCTTCTGAGATCCCATTGCAAAACAGGTTACAATTCTTCCTTGTTTCACACGTTTATGTTCACCAGTGATTATTCCTTTTTCAACTAATGGTAAAATTCCATCTGAAAACATTTCCGTATGAATACCCAAAGCTTTATGGTTATTTAAATTTGCCAATACAGCATTTGGTATAGCACCTATTCCCATTTGAAGTGTTGCGCCATCTTCAACAAGTTCAGCAACATGTGCTCCAATTTTAGTTTCAATTTCACTTGGAGATGCTAACTCGTGGACAAATAAAGATGTATCAACCTCAACTGCAGCAGTTATTTTGCTGACATGAATAATTCCGTCACCGTGTGATCTCGGAACATTTGGATTCACTTGAGCGACAACTTTTTTTGCTTTTTCAATAGCTGAAAGTGTAATGTCAACAGAAGTTCCTAATGAACAATATCCATGTTTATCAGGAGGTGAAACTTGAATAAAAGCAACATCAAGTGGTAAAATATCACGTTTAAAAAGTAAACTGATTTCACTCAAAAAAATCGGGATATAATCACCATGTTGAGAGTTGACTGCATGTCTAACGTTTCCTCCTACAAAAAAACTATTGAGGTTAAAAGCACTCGAGTAAGGCTCTTGAGTATATTTCGCATTTCCGTCGGTATGCATCTGCACAATTTCGACATTATTGAGTTCTTGGTATCTTTCTGATAAGGCATCGATCAACATCAAAGGCGTCATTGCTGCACCCTGGAAGAATACGCGATCACCACTATTGACAATCGAGACAGCCTTTTCTTTACTTATATATTTCATCATATTTTATTTTTTTTAATAACATTCCATATTAGATTCAACCTTTTGCTCAACAGGTTTTGGCGAAACATAAGGAATTCCTAGTCCCATTCCTCTTAAAATAAAAAGAATTCCAATTAGACCGACAGCATAAGGAATTACTTTTTTTAAATTCAACTTGAGTACATTCTGTGTAAAAGATTTCAAATAAATCACAAAAGTCATCATCGGTAAAGTTCCTAAACCAAATAATGCCATATATAAAGCACCATTGACAATATCACCGGTTGCCACTGAGCCAAAAACTGCCATATAAACTAGCCCGCATGGTAAAAACCCATTGAGAAAACCGATTGAGAAAAAGGTATCTAAACTTTTCTTTTTAAAGCTAGCGCCAAGTTGTGCTTTAATTTTGGTAATCGCACGATAAAAAGGTTGTGATACTTTAAATCTGCTTAAAAATTTTTGAGGAATCAACACAGATAAAAGCATGATTGCCCCAATGGCAATCGATAAATGTTGTTGAAAACCGAAGCTTGCTATACTTTCTCCTAACAGGCCGAAAAGTAAGCCAATAATCATATACGTTAAAATACGACCACTATTATAAAGTAATATTTGTAGGAATTTTAGGCTTTGATTGGTTCTGCTAACAGGCAGCATTAATGCGATTGGCCCGCACATACCAACACAATGTAAACTTCCTAAAAACCCTAGTATGAAAGCGGACCAAAGCATTAAAACAAGAATTTTTCAGCAACCATATAATCTTGACCTTCGTATTGAAACTTCAAAGTAGCATCCCATCTTCCTTCTTCTAAAAGATCATTTGGTAATGTAAATTGTAAGCTTGAGAGATCTAAGTCAATCGTAAAATCTTGCTCTTTATCAATTGGGCGATACATAAATAATTCGCCAGATATTTTTTTATGATCAAAATTATCTGGAAAAGTTACTTTGAGTCCCAGATTTGTTTTTTCAATTGTCACGCGTTCATCAAGAGCGAGTGCATTTTTCTTTTGGTCAATATCATTCTGAAGCGTCAAATCTTTTTCATAATAAGATTCGACAACAAGGTCATTATTATACTTATCATCTGTCATCATCGTGATAACGAAATACATAATAAAGCTGATAAAAAGTACAAAAGCAATAACGATGGATTGACCCCAATTTAATTTCATAATTATACATTTGAAGTGTTACAAATTTCTAGTAAAATAGTCTTTTTTTCTATGATAGTTGTCATGTAGTTGACAGATATTCTAAAAGAAACAGCCTCAAAACTAAAGCTTATTAGTAAACAATAAAATAGCTTTGATAGTTTTGAGGCTGTCTCTGAATTTTGAAGTAATTGAATATTATTTAAATAAACGAGGTCCCATAAAATTGGCTTTCGCTTTATCAATAAGTTCGCCGTCGCTGTAAACACCGATTTCAACATCATTGAGTTCGCTGTCTATTAAATTAGAAGGAATTTCAATAAAAAGCGTTCCTTCAGATAAGCCTTGTTTAGGTACGGAGAAGTTTGCTCCTTTTACAAGTTTTAACTGTCCATCTTCATGTGATAACAACTTAAACTCAACTTTATCAATATCATGAGTTGTTTTGTTAATCAGTTTATACGTGTAAACATTACTAATATTTCCGTTTTTCTGCGTTTCATAAGTCTGTCCAGGTAATCGTAAAAGCTTCGCTTCAACACTTGTTCTAATAAATAGCATCCCGATAAGAATACCAACTAACACAGTTAAAACAACTGAATAAGCTTTCATTCTTGTATTGAAAACAAAAGGCTTTTTCTCTTCGATATTCTCTTCACTTGCAAAACGAATTAATCCTCTTGGGTAGTCAACTCTGTCCATAATTTCATCACAAGCATCTATACAAGCAGTACAATTGACGCACTCGAGTTGTGTTCCATTTCGGATATCAATGCCTGTTGGACAAACGTGAACACATTGATTACAATCAATACAATCGCCGTGGCCTAAAGCTTCACGATCTTCGTTTTTTCTAAACTTTTTACGACCATTTTCAGCTTCTCCGCGCTTGTGGTCATAAGCAACAACAATTGTTTTCTTGTCAAGCAATACACCTTGCAAACGTCCATATGGACAAGCAATAATACAGACTTGCTCTCTGAACCATGCAAACACAAAATAAAAAACTGCCGTAAAAATAAGTAAAGGAATAAATGTTCCTAGATTTTCTAAAGGTCCTTCTTGAACGTATTTAAATAACTCATCACTTGAAATTAAATAAGCTAAAAATACATTAGCGATTAAAAAAGAAATGAAAGCGAAGATTGTCCATTTTGTCCCTTTTTTGATAATCTTTTCTTTCTTCCATGGCATTCTGCTAAGTCGCATTTGCTTTCCTCTATCGCCTTCAATTACATATTCGATACGTCTAAAAACCATTTCCATAAAAATGGTTTGTGGACATATCCAACCACAAAAAACACGACCAAAAGCAACTGTGAAGAAGGCAATAAAAATAATGCCTATAATCATAGAAATTACAAAAAGATAAAAATCTTGAGGCCAAAAAGGAAATCCAAAAATATTGAACTTTCTTTCTAAAATATTAAATAGTAAAAATTGGTTTCCATTAATCTTGATAAATGGAGATACAAACAAAAAGGTAAGCAAAAAGTAGCTTACCCATTTTCTGTAATCATACAAGGCACCCGATGGTTTCTTAGGATAGACCCATTCTCTTTTTCCATCTTCGGTTAAGGTGCCTATCGTATCTCTAAACTCTTCATTATTATCGGTACTCATTGTTCTTTATTTTAATTATCATCTGGAGTCCAAATGATGTCTCCTTCTGCCTCTTTAGGCTCGGCAGGAGTTGTTCCGTAAAGGCTAATTACATAACTAGCAGTTTTTTGCATTTCTGATGGTGATAAATCATTTTTCCAGGCAACCATCCCTTTTCCTGATCGCCCACCTTCACTAATTGTTTTATATACATTTTGAATGCCTCCACCTAAAATCCAGTGATCATCAGTTAGATTTGGACCAATACCTCCACCACCATCAGCTTTATGACAAGCAACACAGTTAGCATTATAAATAGTTTTCCCTTCGTTTAAATCACTTTCTTCAGCGAGAAGTGTGACTGTCTCAAAGTTAATGAGGTCTTTAGCTGTTCGCTTGTATTCTTCAATTGCAGCTTCAGCCTCAGCAACTTCCATCAAGTACTCTTCTTCTTGTGTGTAGTCATTATAGACATGAAATCTTACCATATAAACTGCAGCAAAAACAATACTTGCATAAAAACTGTATAGCCACCATGGCGGGAGCTTATTATCAAGCTCTGTAATTCCATCATACACGTGATCTAGCTCAATTTCACCTTCTTGCTCAATAGATTTAGATCTCGTCATTTTACTTAAAATAGACTGAATCTTTTGTTCAAATTTGGTGCTTTTGTGTGCTTCTAATTCGTGGTAGCGCGCCTTCTTTTCTTCAGACAAAGATTTGTATAAAGTTGAGTGAAGTGCTGCCACAGAGGCTTCAATAGCGACTGCAAAAAGTAAAACAATACCCAAGAATAACCAAGTTTTCGGATATTCAACAACAGCCCAATGCCCGGGATCTGTTTCTAGTAAGAATTCAACACCTAGAAAGGCAATTCCTACCAAAACGATAATTCTTAAAATAGATGCTGTGTTTCTCATGATTCGTCTTCGTTTTTAAGGTCTAATGGCAACTCACTTAGCGCCTTTATGTTTTTCTTATTATATGTCATTACCCACCAAAATAATCCTACAAAAAATGTAAAAAAGATGAGCAGAGCAATGATGGGATAGAGTTCTATCCCATTTATTGTTTCTAGATTTTCTTTAATAAATTTCAACATAGTTATGATTTTTAATTAGAAACTGTTTCTTCTGAATCATCAACTTTTATATCTGTTCCTAATCGTTGTAAATAAGCAATCAATGCGACAATTTCACGGTCTTTCATTTCTACAAATTCTTCTCCGTTAGCAGCAGCTCTTTCTTTACTTGCCTCATAACTCTTAACGAAGTCAGGATCTGTATAGAGGTTCTCAACAATTTCAGTTCCTTGTTCTGTCATTTGCTCTTGTGCATTTTCGATTTCTTCAAGTGAATAAGGGACACCTAAACTAACCATTGCACGCATTTTTCTTTCAGTAATTGACTTGTCAAGCTCACTTTCAATGATCCATTGATAACTTGGCATTATTGAACCTGATGAGGTACTTTGAGGATTATACATGTGGTTGAAGTGCCACGTATCAGAGTACTTCCCACCAATACGATGCAAATCTGGTCCTGTACGCTTACTTCCCCACAAGAACGGGTGATCGTAAACATATTCACCACCTTTTGAATATTCTCCATAGCGTTCAACCTCTGACCTAAAAGGTCTGACCTGTTGAGAGTGACAGCTCACACATCCTTCACGGATGTAGAGATCTCGTCCTTCTAGTTCCAGTGGAGAATATGGTTTGACACTGGTAATTGTAGGGACGTTCGAGTCAATCATTAAGGTTGGTACAATTTGTACAATACCACCAATCAAAATAGCGATAGTTGCTAAGATTGCTAATTGAATTGGTTTTCTTTCTAACCAAGTATGGAAACCTTCTCCTGCTAAACGACCTTTAGAAATTTTCTTTAATGCTGGAGCTTCAGCTAGTTCATCTTCAACTTTAGATCCAGCTTTAGCAGTTCTATAAATATTATAAATCATAATGAAAACACCAATGATATAAAGCGAACCACCAATAGCTCTCATCGCATACATTGGCATAATCTCTGTCACAGTTTCTAAGAAGTTGCCGTAAACCAAGGTTCCATCAGGATTAAATTGCTTCCACATTGAAGCTTGTACAAATCCAGCAACATAAAGCGGTAATGCATAAAGAACAATACCTAAAGTCCCTACCCAGAAGTGTGCATTTGCTAATCCTGTAGAGTGTAATTTTGTTTTAAATAACCTTGGCGCTAACCAGTAAATCATACCAAATGCTAAGAAACCATTCCAAGCAAGCGCACCAACGTGAACGTGAGCAATAATCCAGTCTGTAAAGTGTGCAATCGCGTTAACGTTTTTCAGAGATAACATCGGCCCTTCAAAAGTTGCCATTCCATAACCTGTAATAGCAACAACCATAAATTTCAAAACAGGATCAGTTCGTACTTTATCCCAAGCACCACGTAAAGTCAAAAGACCGTTAATCATACCTCCCCAAGATGGCATTAAAAGCATAATAGAGAATGTTGTTCCTAAACTCTGAGCCCAATCCGGTAAAGCGGAATACAATAAGTGGTGAGGTCCAGCCCAGATATAAATAAATATCAATGACCAGAAGTGAATAATCGATAGTTTGTAAGAATAAACAGGTCTATTCGCTGCTTTAGGAACGAAGTAATACATTAAACCTAAAAACGGTGTTGTTAAGAAGAACGCCACAGCGTTATGTCCGTACCACCATTGCACTAAAGCATCCTGAACACCAGCATAAACTGAGTAACTTTTAAACAAGCTAACAGGCAACTCTAAGTTATTAAAAATATGGAGGACTGCAACAGTAACAAAAGTTGCTAAATAGAACCAAATTGCAACGTAAAAGTGTCTTTGGCGACGCTTAATCATTGTACCGATTAAGTTCCAACCAAAAGCAACCCATACAATAGTAATTGCAATATCAATAGGCCATTCTAGTTCAGCGTATTCTTTTGTTGAAGTAAAACCCATGGGAAGCGTAATCGCCGCTGCAACAATAATTAGCTGCCACCCCCAGAAGTTAAGCTTACTCAAAGCATCACTATACATTCTAGCTTTAAGAAGACGTTGAGTTGAGTAATAAACTCCTGCAAAAATTGCGTTCCCTACAAATGCAAAAATAACTGCATTTGTATGAAGCGGTCTTAAACGACCAAAACTCAACCATGAAATACCATCAGTTAAGTTTGGGAATAAAAACAGGAGAGCTAATAATAAGCCGACTGCCATACCTACAACACCCCAAAATATTGTAGCATAAAGGAAATTTTTTACGATTTTATTATCGTAATGAAACTGTTCTAATTCCATAGTTATACTTGTTTGTGTTTATGATTTGATTGACTTGATTTTTGTTTTTTTTCAACTTTTTCTTCAGATTTCTTTTCCTCGTCAACGAGCTCGTCGTCAAAAAGCATTCTTACTGAAGGCGTGTAAGCATCATCATATTGACCTTTTTTTACAGATAACACGAAAATCACAAAAAATACGATTGCGATAGTGATACTGATAGCAAGAAGTCCGTAAATGGCACTCATTTTTAAATAATTTTTTCAAAAATAATATGATAAAAAACATGATAAAATGATTTTCATCATATTTTTTAATCTTTAGATTTTAATGTTTTGCGACTCACATAAGAAGTTGCAAATGTCGTAAAAGCAACGATACTAATCGAACTTAAAGGCATTAAAATTGCTGCGATGACGGGTCTCAATAATCCTGAAACAGCAAAATAAATCCCAATTGCGTTATAAAAAAATGAAAACACAAAACTTAATTTGATGATAAAGATACCTTTTTTGGAAACCTTAAGAAAATTATTAAAATTCTTAAATTGATCCGCACTCATAATCGCATCACAAGCGGGTGAAAAAACATTTACATTTTCGGAAATTGCAATTCCAACATCTGCTTGTTTTAACGCTCCTGCATCGTTCAATCCATCTCCTAACATACAAACCTGTTTCCCTTCATCTTGCAACTTTTCAACAAAACGCATTTTTGAATCTGGTTTTTGATTAAATTTCATCTGTATCGTTTTAGGTAATAACTTTGACAAGTATTGTTTTTCGCCAGAGTTATCTCCTGAAAGAATCACAAGTTTATGCTCCTGATCTAACTCTTCAAACAACTCAACTAGACCTTCTCTATAAACGGTATCAAAAATAAATTTTCCTAAAACTTTATTATTCTTTTGAACAAAAACAGAAGTCTCTGTCGGGTTGATCATTTCTTTTTCAGCTTCAACAAAACTTGCAGAACCTAATTTATAAGCATTTGATTGCGATTTTGTTGTAATACCTTGACCTAAATGCTCATCAAATTTATCGATTTCTTCAGTGGGTGTAGAATTCAAAAATGAATACAATTGACGACTTAACGGGTGGTTTGAATTCCTGAAAGAATCTTTCAAAATACCTAAATCTTTTTCGGTTAGAGCTTCACCTTCATAAACTATATGACTTTTTTGGCTCGAACTAATGGTTCCCGTTTTATCAAATACAAAAGTATCAATTGCAGCAAACTGCTCTAAACTGATAATATTTTTCATATAGAAACCATGCTGCCCAAATATCCTTAATAAATTCCCTAAAGTGAATGGAGTTGCCAACGCAATTGCACATGGACATGCAATAATTAAAACTGCTGTAAATACATTAAGCGCCATGTTAGGCTGATAAAACAACCAAAAAATCAAAGCTGTTGTTGCGATACTCAAGACGGTAATAGTAAACCTTTTACTAATTTTATCGATTAAGGTTTGAAAACGCGGATTGTAATCTTTTTGAAAAACATCATTACTCCAAAGTTGAGTCAAATAACTTTGTTCTACTGATTTCTCTGCAACAATCTCTATAGCTTGTCCTTTAAGTTTTCCGCCTGCAAATAATTTATCACCAGATTTTTTTTCAATTGGATCAGCTTCACCTGTCACAAAACTATAATCGACTTCACAGGTTTCTGTCATCAAAATAGAATCAACTGGGATTAGCTCTTCGTTTCTAATCAATAAACGATCGCCTTCTTTTATTTTATAAACTTCAATATTCTCTTCAGTTTTATCTGTATTGATTTTTGTAATTGCTATTGGGAAATAAGATTTATAGTCGCGTTCAAATGACAAATAATTGTATGTTTTCTGCTGAACAAATTTTCCTAATAACAAGAAAAAAACCAAACCTGTTAAGCTATCGAAAAAACCAGAACCAAAATTAAAAGCAACGTCTACAAAACTCCTTAAAAAAAGCACTGTGATTCCGAGTGCAATTGGCACGTCGATATTCAGCATTTTGGAACGCAATCCTTTATAAGCCGAAATGTAATAATCGCGTCCTGCATAAAAAACAACAGGCAAACTAAAAGCGAACATCAACCAGCGAAAAAGAAATTTATATTGATCTAACCAATATTCTGAGACTTCAAAATACTCAGGAAATGAAAGAAACATCACGTTTCCAAAAGCAAAACCTGCAACGGCAATTTTATAGATTAAAGAATTATCAGTTGCCGTTTCTTTTTTATCGATATTATCTAAGCTAATATAGGGCTCGTAACCTATTGAAGTCAAAAGTTCAACAACTTCCTTTAGACTTGTGCCATCATTTTTGTAAGTAATATTAATCGTCTTTTTAGGGAAGTTGACCTGAGATTGACGAATATGTGGATTCAATTTATTTAGATTTTCAAGAATCCAAATACATGAACTACAATGAATATGTGGAATGTATAAACTGATAACCTCTGTTGAGCCATCAGAAAAATCAAGTAATTTAACCTTGATTTCTTCTTGATCTATAAAATCAAATTTACCTTTTATATCTTCTGGTGTTACTCCAGGCGCAGAAGCTAAATCGTAATAACAATCGAGATCGTTCTCTGAAAAAATCTCATAAACTGTTTTACAACCCTGACAACAGAAATGTTTATCATCGTGTAAAATATCGAACTGTGAACAAGCATCTCCACAATGATAACAAGATTCTACTTTAGACATTAAATAAAATTTACAGCAAAATTAAAAGTTTTACAAGATACATAAAATGATAATCATCAGCTATGATTCTATCTTTTTTAATAATTATATATTTGTCAAAACCACAATCATGAAAAAAACAGTAATCCTTCTCCTATTTGCATTTTTTCACCAAACTTATCAAGCTCAAGAATGGTATGATGATCAATGTGATATCGAAACCAAAATTGATCTTAAAACTTATAAAAAAGAGAATGTCAGAAATATTTTGACTATTATAATTGATCAAGAAAACACTTTGATCCTCAATGATAAACCTTACCCTCAGATGTCTGAAGTGAAGTTTAAGGAATATATTTTAGACTTTATCACAAATCCTGAAAACAAGAAAACATCTGCTGAATCACCTAAGTCAGCAATCATCGCTATTTCTTCTTTTGGTGAAAAAAACAATATGCAGATGATTGAGAATTATGTTCGTGAAGTTTACCTCTATCTTTGGAATCAAAAAGCCGTTCAAGAATATGACAAACAATGGCCAAATTTAAATTGTAAGAAGAGAGAGAAAATCATAAAAAAATATTTCCCATACAACCTTTACAAAATCGAAAACGAATCTGATACTTCAAAAAAGAAAGAAAATATGTTTCTTTCAACACCAACTTTTAAAGGTGACGTTAATGACAACTAATTCTTAAGAACAAGAGTTTGATCTTTTAAAAACGAAAAAGCTTCAGATTTGATATAAGTGACTTCAGAAGAATTAATTTTTTTTCTAGAAACTTCAAAACTGTCTATTTTCCTGACGCCTGCTTCGTCACATTTACAAAAGGTTTGCACGTAAATAGACATTTTATCTCTTGTTAATTCAGATTGAGCTGGATAAGAAAAACTGATTTTATAAGATTTTAAATCCGCTGCATAAGCTAAATTCGGATCGTTAGAATTGACACTCATATACATAATGTCATAATTTTCATCAACTCTTGTCTTTAAATACATCGCACCGATGCCATCCTGAACTTCGATTAAATTTTTCCCTTTTTCAAATTCTGCCTCACAATGAAATTTTTCTTGACAGATCGTTTCTGTCATCGGCTTATTTTTTGTGCTTTGACAGCTTATCAACACCAAAGCAAACAATAGATATAAAATTCGCATTTTCTTTATTTTGATGGCGAAGGTACAAGAATTTTAAAATATAAGTTTTGTTTAACTTTTAAACATTTTAATTGAACAAAATAAAATCTATTTTTGAAGTATGTTATATAAAGTTCATACCAAACAAGCACTCCCTATCAGCCGCCAAGAGGCTTGGGATTTTCTTTCTGATCCTCGAAATTTAGAAAGAATCACACCCAAAGATATGGGTTTTAAAATTACATCAGGCGGAGATAAAGCCATGTATCCAGGACAAATCATTCAATACAAAGTGAATCCATTTCCGGGGTTTACAACCAATTGGGTGACTGAAATCAAACAAGTTGATCATCTTAATTTCTTTATAGATTCTCAACTTTTTGGTCCTTATAAATTATGGCATCATGAGCATTTTATTCATAAAATTGAAGGTGGTGTGATGATGGAAGATTTAGTGCATTATAAATTGCCTCTTGGTTTCCTTGGCAAGATGGTACACCCGTATTTAGTCAAACCGAGACTTGATGAAATTTTTGAAACACGTAGAAAAAAAATGATCGAACTTTTTGGAACGATCTCTTAAAATAAAAGAAAATGAAAAAGACAATATTACTTATTGGAGGCTCAAAAGGCATTGGCCTAGAAATTACAAAACTTTTACAAAACGATCACGACGTTTACGTTGCAGCTCGAACAGAAGGTGAGCTTGATACTGACAAAGTGAATTATCAAAAATTTGATGTTTTGGAAAATGACATCGAAAGTTTAGACTTGCCTGACACAATTGATGGATTAGTTTACCTTCCAGGCTCAATTAATTTGAAACCTTTCAAGATGATGAAAAATGAAATTTTTGAAAAAGACTTTCAAATTAATTTTATGGGATTAGTTAAAACAACCCAAGCACTTTTACCTAAAATAAAAAAGTCTAAACACGGAAGTATTGTTTATTTTAGCACAGTTGCCGTTCAAACAGGGATGCCGTTTCATACAAGTGTTGCTGCTGCAAAAGGCGCGATTGAAGGCTTTGCGCGTTCATTAGCTGCTGAATACGCGCCAACAGTTCGTGTCAATGTTATTGCACCATCACTAGTCAACACAGGTTTAGCAGATAAATTATTGTCTCGCGAAAAGCAAAAAGAAAAGATGGATCAGCGTCACCCCTTACAACGTGTTGGTGAACCTGAAGATATCGCCCAAATGGCAAGTTTCCTGTTAGAGGAAAAATCATCTTGGATGACAGGACAAGTGATTGGTGTTGATGGCGGGATGTCAAGTTTAAAAATCAATTAAAATAAAATGAGTAAAAAAGAGCTTTCGATTTTTTGGTTTAGACGCGATTTGCGTTTTCAAGATAATGTAGGATTGTATCACGCCCTTAATGATGAATATCCTGTTTTACCTATTTTTATTTTTGATAAAAATATTCTTGACGAATTACCAAAAAATGATGCTCGTGTCACATTTATTCATGAGACAGCCCAAAAATTAAGAAGTCAACTTCAAGAAAAACACGACTCCTCTTTAGCGATGTTTCACGGAACACCTGAAGAGGTTTTTGATGAATTATGTGAACAATACAACATCAAAAAAGTTTTTACCAATCGTGATTATGAAAGCTATGCATTAAAAAGAGATGCCAAGATAAAAGCAAATTTAGCAAAGCAAGGCATCGAATTTCATGACTTTAAAGATCAAGTGATTTTCGAAAAAGATGATGTCGTCAAAAATGACGATGGCATGTATTTGGTGTTTACACCTTACATGAAAAAATGGAAAAAAGTTTTTGAAGATTATTCCTTTCAAGATTATAACTCAGAAAACTATCTTGATAATTGCTACAAAAATCAACGTCTTCCAAATTTGAGTTTATCGGATATTAACTTTGAGAAATCATCCATTGAAGTTAAAGACTATCAACTTGATCAAGATTTTATAGAAAATTACAACGACACCAGAGATATTCCAGCTATAGAAGGAACTTCTCGGTTAAGTCCGCATCTTAGATTTGGCACTGTTGGCTACAGAAATATTATAAAGAAAGCCTTGAAATCTTCTGAGGAAACTTTTCTAAATGAATTGATCTGGCGTGAATTTTACAAAGCCATCTTACATCATTTCCCTGAAACTGAAACACGTGCATTTAAACCTAAATACGATGGGATTAAATGGCGCAACAACAAATCAGAATTTGAAAAATGGAAAAAAGGTGAAACCGGTTATCCAATTGTTGATGCTGGGATGCGACAACTTAATGAAACAGGATGGATGCACAACCGCGTGAGAATGATTGTGGGAAGTTTTTTATGTAAACATCTTTTAATTGATTGGCGTTGGGGTGAAGCATATTTTGCAGAAAAGCTTTTGGACTACGAAATGTCATCCAATATAGGAGGCTGGCAATGGGTTGCCGGCTGTGGTGTTGATGCAGCACCTTACTTCAGAATTTTCAATCCTGAATCACAGACAAGCAAATTTGATAAAGAAAAAAAATATATTAATAAATGGGTGCCAGAATTTGATACTAAGAAATATGTCGATCCTATTGTTAACCACAAAGAAGCGCGTGAGCGATGCTTAGAAACCTATAAATCGGCTGTTAAAACAAGTTGATTATTGGAAATGTCGCCTTGCTTGAATCAAATCTTCAGGCGTATCAATACCAATGCTAATTTCGTCTGTTTCAACCATTTTAATTGTTTTACCGTTTTCAAGGTGACGCAAACATTCTATTTTTTCAGCAGCTTCAAGAGGACTCATCGGCGTTTTGTAAAAATCGAGTAAGGCTTGTTTCCTAAAAGCATAAATACCAACATGTTTATAATAAGTCACTTCTACCTCTTTATCTCTCTGAAATGGGATTGGTGAGCGTGAAAAATATAAAGCTAAACCTTCAAGGTTAGTTATCACTTTAACGTTATTCGGGTTTTCAATCGCTTCACTTTCAACCACTTTAGTTTTTAGTGAAGCTAAATCAATTTTTTCTTTTTTATCATTTTCAAAAACTTTCAAAAGTTTTGACAAAGCTTTTTCATTGATAAAAGGCTCATCACCTTGAACATTAAGAATAATATCAGCCTTAATTTGTTCAGCAGCTTCAGCAATTCTATCACTTCCACATTCGTGTTCCTTATGACTCATGATGACTTGACCTCCATTGTCTTTGATTTCATCAAAAATTTGCTGACTATCCGTCACCACATAAACAGCGTCAAAAAGCTGAGAATTTAAAGCGGCTTCATAAGTTCTTAAAATCACGGTTTTGCCAGCTAAATCTTGCATTAATTTACCTGGGAAACGACTCGCTTCAAAACGTGCCGGAATCATTGCAACAACTTTCAAATTAGTTTTCATTCTATAATATTATCAATATTTTCATCAAAAAATTCATCTTTAAAACCAATCAAATATAAGCGTTCTTTAGCTCTCGTAAAAGCTGTATAAAGCCAACGCAAGTAATCTTCATTCACGCCTTCTTTTAAATAAGGTTGTTCAACAAAAACAGTATGCCATTGCCCACCTTGGGATTTATGACAAGTCATGGCGTAACTAAATTTGACTTGAAGCGCGTTAAAATATTTATTCTTCTTAAGCTTTAAATACTTTTTATATTTTGACTTTTCGTCGGCATAATCTTCTAAAACGGCTTCATATAAAGCATTAGATTGCTCATAGCTTAAAGCAGGTCCGTTTGCATCTAAAGTATCTAAAACAATGACAGTTTCAAAAGGGTTCATCTCTGGGTAATCAACCATTTGAACGCGAACTTCAGCAAATCTAAATCCATAAAGTTCCTTTATAGCGTATATTTCAAGGATTTCAATAATATCTCCATTGGCAATAAAACTCGCTTCTGATGAAGATTTCAACCAGAAATAATTGTTTTTGACCACCATTAAATAATCACCAGCTGCAATTTCGTCTTCTCTAAAAAGAATTCGGGATCGTATTTGTTGATTGTAAATATTAGCGCGTTTATTTGACCTGACGATAATTGCCGTTTCTTCATGACCGAGATTATCAAATGATTCATTGATTGCGTTCATAATATCATAACCATCCACTAAACGAACCACATCATCTTTATTAGTGATTTTTAATTTAAAATGATCATACTCGCCATCGCTCAAAAGTTGACGTATATAAGTGGCATTATATAAAATTTCGCTTTCCTGTTGCTGACGTAAAACCTCATCAAGCTCAATCGATTTAACGTCCATCTGAAAATGTGATGACAATGTGTGTTCTGATAAAGCTGGACTCAATTCAGCATTAACTGGTGGTAATTGAGCTGTATCTCCTATAAAAATCAGTTTACAGTTTTCACCAGAATAAACATATTCAATTAAATCATCCAACACAGAACTGCTATTTAACAAATCAGCACCTTGAGGAAAATCGGGAATCATAGAAGCCTCATCAACGATGAAAATAGTGTTTTTGTGTTTATTTTCTTGAGGAACAAATTCGATTCCGCCTCCTGATTTCTTCTTAGGAAAATAAATTTTTCTGTGAACTGTATGAGCTGGACGTTTACTATAACTCGAAATCACTTTTGCGGCACGACCCGTTGGTGCGCACAATGCAATGCGCTGACGTGATTTAGAAATATTTTTCACTAAAGTGCTGATAATCGTTGTTTTACCAGTTCCGGCATAACCTTTTAAAACAAAAATACTTTCTTTGGAAGAGTCTATAATGAAGTCAGCCAATAGGTTGAGTGCCAGATTTTGTTTTATTGTTGGCTGGTGTCCAAACTCACTGACTAAATGTTTATAAAACTTAGACTTATCCATGAATGTGAATGATTTCATCAAGAAATCAAATATAACAAGCTTTTTTAGATGCAAAACTTTTCTGATAAAAAAAAAATTGTAGATTTGTGCTAAAGCAATAAATAACAAACTGAAGCATGAAAATTGTAATTCAAATCGTACTCACTGTCATTATAGGGGTTTTAGGATACTATACTTACAAATCTGTTTACGGGCCTGTAGAGTTTAACAAAGTTAAAGAAAAGCGTTACCAAGAAGTTATTTTAAAACTAAAAGATATTCGTGATGCTGAAATGGCTCACCGAGAAATCACTGGTAAATTTACAGGATCTTTTGATAGTCTAGTTAAATTTCTAGATACAGCACAATATGTCGTCACTCAAAGAAGAGACACAACTTTCTTAGATGAAGAATATAAAAAGACTTATAACGTTGATAAATATATTGAAGACGTTGTCATTGATACTTTGGGTTATACCTCAGTTAAAGATTCTTTATTTAAGAAAACTAATCGTTATAAAGACATGATGTATGTTCCACATACCGATAATAAGAAATTTGAATTAGAAGCTGGTTTCTTACAAAAAGACAACAATAAAATTGCTGTTTTTGAAGCTAAAGTTAATAAATCTGATATCCTAAATGATTTAGATCAGGATTTAGTAGTTCAAGAAAAACAAACTGTTGCCGTTGATGGTGTTAATGGAGAATATATTAAAGTAGGCTCTATGACAGAAGTTAATACAAGTGGTAACTGGCCTAAAAACTATGGCGATAACGACTAATATATATAGTTCTAAAAGCTTTAAGAAATTGTCCATTCTGTTATCTCAGGATGGACTTTCTTTTTTATATTTAGATGAAGATAACAACTTGGTCAATGAAGTTTATCAAAGTTATAGATCAGAAGACTCTTTGCCTTTAGAAGCTGAGAAATTAATTGACGAAGAGTTTAAAAAGTTTGATAATTTTAATTTCGAGATTAACCTTATATACCAAAATATAGATTATGCCATAACACCTTCAGATTTAATTAAAAATTACAATATGAGTGATTACATTAAATATAATGTTCAACTCTATGAAGGTGATAATTATAGTAAAGACCTAATAGGTTTTCATGATATTTCTACTTTGTTTATTCCTTTTGCGAATATCAATAATAAATTACTAGAAGCTTTTGGCGAATTTAAACATGAACATCAAACCTCTCGGTACCTTAAAATTCTTGGAACATCAGGTTATGATCACCCGCATTGTTATTGTTTCATCAATCACAACCAAGTTGACATTGTTATCATTTCAGCAAACAAATTAGAACTTTTCAATACATTTACTGCTGAAAATGTTGAAGATGCGATCTATGCAATTCTCTATTGTTTGGAAGTAAATGCGTTTGATAGATCTGAGATTTTTTTAAAGTTGATCAATTTTGAAATTTCTTATACTGAAAAAGATTTTGCGCATTATCTTGATTATTACATCAAAAATTTCGAGTTTAAAAACATGATTACCTCGAAATATGCTAATTACAATAACAATCCACATCTTCACAATCATTTATTCATCAATAGTTTATGAGAATTATTTCTGGCATACACAAAGGCAGACGCATTCAAGCGCCAAAAAATCTTCCAACTCGACCAACAACCGACAGAGCTAAAGAGGCTTTGTTCAATATTCTTGAAAACCAATACAGTTTTTCTGACATCAGTATTTTAGATTTATTTTCAGGTATTGGCTCTATTTCTCTTGAGTTTGGTTCGCGAGGTGTCAAAGACATTGACTTGGTTGAAAAGAATTCAAACTGCATTAAACATCTAAATAAAACCTTCGAAGGCTTAAATTTAAAAGCCAACATTAATAAACGTGATGTTTTTCAATATATAGAACAAAACAAAAAGAGTTATGATGTCATTTTTGCTGATCCACCATATGAAATAGAGAAAGAAAAACTCAATGAATTGATAGAAATCATCAATCAAAATGAAATGCTTAAAAATGAGGATTCGCAAATTATCATTGAGCATAGTAAATTTTTAAGCCTTGAAGATCATCCTCAATTTATACAATCAAGACGTTATGGTTTGTCTAACTTCTCATTTTTTGAGAAGCTTTAAGTAAATTTATGAAAAGATCTTTACTAATATTTAGTTTCTTATTGCTTAATTTTTCTAACGTACTTGCTCAATTACCTATCGACGAACAAAAGAAAATGGTTGGTCAAAAAATTGGAGCATTGAAGTTTACAGATTATATTTTAAATGTAGCTGATCAAGAAAATTTTGAAAACAAATATAAGATTCTTGAATTTTGGGCGAGTTGGTGTAAGCCATGCTTAAAGGCAGTTCCTCATCTTAACAAACTAAAGTCTAAATTTACTGACCGAAAGGATTTAATTTTTTTATCAATTACACATGAAAGCCCAGAGAAAATAAAGGCAACATTAGATAAAATAAAATTTGAGACAAGTGTTGTCTCAGATCAAAACAAAAAGATTCACAAAGACTTAAAGATTGAGTTTAACGGAGTAATGATTTTGCCAAGAACTGTTTTAATCAATAGCAAAAATAAAGTTGTTTGGTACGGAACACCTTCTCAACTCAATAAAAAAATAATTAATCAATTTTTAGAAGCAAATGAAGAACTTTAGTTGGGTTTCATCTCTATTATTTACAACCTTTAATTATAACAAAAGCCATCTCAAATGAGATGGCTTTTGTTTTGTATCAAACCTATTAGGCTTATTAAGATTGCTCTTGTTGTTTAGCAATTGCAGCTGATAACTTTTTATAAGTTCCGTTCTCTAAGCGCTCTCTAATAGCTGAAAAAGCAATTAAAGTTTCATCAATATCTTCTTGTGTATGTGTTGCAGTAGGAATCATTCTCAACAGGATTAAGCCTTTAGGAATAACAGGATAAACGACAATTGAACAGAAAATACCATGGTTCTCGCGTAAATCTTTAACCAAAGCCATTGCTTCAGGAATACTTCCTTTCAAGTAAACTGGCGTCACACAACTTGTTGTTGTACCGATATCGAAACCTCTTTCCTTCAAGCCACCTTGTAGAGCACGAACATTTTCCCAAAGCTTATTTTTAAGCTCTGGCATAGTTTTCAACATCTCAAGACGTTTTAAAGCACCTTCAACGAGTGTCATTTGCAATGATTTAGCAAACATTTGAGATCTAAGGTTATATTTTAAGTAATCAATAACTTCTTGATCACCAGCGATAAATGCGCCAGTACTCGCCATTGATTTTGCAAAAGTTGCAAAGTAAACATCAATATCGTTTTGCACACCTTGCTCCTCTCCTGCTCCAGCACCAGTTTTACCTAGCGTTCCAAAGCCATGAGCATCATCAACTAATAATCTGAAGTTGTATTTCTTCTTAAGTTCTACAATTTCTTTAAGCTTACCTTGCTCACCACGCATTCCGAAGACACCTTCAGAAATCAAGAGAACACCGCCTCCTGTTTGTTCAGCAATTTTTTCAGCACGAGCTAAGTTTAACTCGATGCTGTCCATGTCGTTGTGTTTATAAGTAAAACGCTTTCCTAAATGTAATCTGACACCATCAATGATACATGCATGCGCATCAACATCATAAACGATAACATCATCTTTGCCTACTAAAGCGTCTATTGTTGAAAGGATTCCTTGGTAACCAAAGTTTAGAACATAGGCTGATTCCTTTTGAACAAAATCAGCAAGTTCATTTTGTAATCTTTCGTGCAAATCTGTGTGACCACTCATCATACGAGCGCCCATTGGGTATGCACTACCATATTTCTCAGCTGCTTCTGCATCCACTTTTCTAACTTCAGGATGATTTGCAAGTCCAAGATAATCATTGATACTCCAAGTAATGACATCGCGTCCTTGAAACTTCATTCGATTACTAATTTGACCTTCAAGTTTAGGAAAAACGAAATAGCCTTCAGCTTGATCCGCCCATTTACCAAGAGGTCCTTTATCTCTATAAATTTTTGAAAATAGATCTTTCATAATTTAATTTTGATTCAAATTTTTTGACAAATGATATTAGCGCGTTGTGCTAACATCTTCTTTTTGATTTTTCTTAGTTTCAGGTCTCGTAAAACCTTGCTCTTTCATCCAAGCGTCGCTGTAGATTTTGCTCATATAACGCGAGCCATGATCAGGGAAAATAATAACAACATGACTGTTTTCATTAAACTCGCCTTGTTCTGCTAATTGCATAACACCTTGAAGAGCCGCACCACTTGTGTAGCCTACGAAAAGACCTTCAGTTTTTGCAATATCTCTAGCCATAAATGCACTTTCTGCATCAGCTACTTTTGTAAATTTATCAATAATTGAGAAATCTGTCGCTCCTGGAACAAGATTTTTACCTAAACCTTCTATTTTGTAAGGATAAATCTCATCCTTATCAACTTCACCAGTTTCATGATATTTCTTTAGAATTGAGCCAAAAGCATCAATTCCTAAAACTTTAACTTCAGGATTTTTCTCTTTCAAGAATCTTGCTGTTCCCGAAATAGTTCCGCCAGTTCCACTACAAGCAACTAAGTGCGTAATTTTACCTTTAGTTTGCTCCCATATTTCTGGGCCAGTTGACAAGTAATGTGCATCAATATTAAGTTCATTGAAATATTGATTAACGTACATTGAGCCAGGAGTTTCTTCATGAATTCTTTTAGCAACTTCATAATAAGAACGCGGATCATCAGCAGCGACGTTTGCTGGACAAACATGCACCTCAGCACCCATAGTCCTTAATAATGAAATTTTATCTTCAGAAGACTTATCACTTACAGCTAAAATACACTTGTAACCTTTAACAGCACTTGCCATAGCAATACTAAAACCAGTATTACCTGAAGTTGTTTCTATTATTGTGTCGCCAGGTTTGATTTTCCCTTCTTTTTCTGCTTTATCAATAATATATAAAGCAATTCTATCTTTGGCAGAATGGCCTGGATTGTGAGCTTCGTATTTAACGAAAAAATCGCCTTTAAGATTTTTTGTAATTTTATTTAGGCGCACAAGAGGAGTACAACCTATCATTTCTAATACATTCTCATGAACATTCAAGTCACCATGCATAAAACACTTTTCTTTACCACGCATATATTCGTTCACAGGTTTTATTACAGTCCGCAAAATTACACTTTTTTTTTAATTATTTTAAGATTCCAGCCAATTCAAAGATAAAAGCATACTCTTTTGCTAATTCTTTCAGTGCCTCAAATCTTCCAGATGCGCCACCATGACCAGTTTTCATGTTGGTCTCTAAATAAACTTTATTCGTATTATTTTTTTGTAATCTTAAGCGTGCCACCCACTTAGCAGGCTCCCAATACTGAACTTGAGAATCATAAAACCCAGTTGTAACGAGTAAATGTGGATATTGACAATCTTTAATATTATCGTAAGGCGAGTAAGATTTAATGTAATGATAATATTGGGCATCATTAGGATTTCCCCATTCATCATATTCACCAGTCGTTAATGGAATGCTATCATCTAGCATCGTCGTGACAACATCAACAAAAGGAACTGCCGCAATCATGCCATGGTATAAATCTGGTCGCGTATTCATAACTGCGCCAACAAGCAAGCCTCCTGCTGAGCCACCCATTGCGTATAAATGCTCAGGACTTGTATATAAATGCTCAATCAAATATTCTGAAACAGCGATAAAATCTGAAAAAGTATTTTTCTTTTTTAATAATTTTCCATCTTCATACCATTGTCGCCCTAAATACTCACTCCCTCGAATATGAGCAATAACAAAAACAAAACCGCGATCTAAAAGCGACAGTCGTGTTGATGAAAAATAAGGATCAACTGTGTGCCCATAACTTCCGTAACCATATTGTAACAGCGGATTCTTGCCATCTCGCTGAATGCCTTTTTTATAAACAATAGACATTGGTATTTTCACACCATCAGCAGCTGTTGCCCAAGCGCGCTCTGCAATATAATTTGAAGCTTTAAAATCTGGATCCAAAACTTCTGATTGCTTCATCACGACTTCCGTCTGATCTTTCATATTAAAATCAATGACAGATGTTGGTGTAGTTAATGAACTATAAACATAACGCAATGTATCAGTTTCGAAATCAGGATTTGAAGACGTCCCTAATGTGTAAGTTTCACTTGAAATCGGCACAAAATAGTCTTCTGACAAATCCCATGATAAAACTCTTAGTCGTGTCAAACCATTAAAACGCTCTGTCAAAACAAGGTAATTTTTAAAAATATCAGCGTCTTCAAGTAGAACATCATCACGATGCGAAATCACATCTTCCCAATGCTCAACTTCAGTTTTGTCGATTGGTGTACGCATGAGTCTGAAGTTTGATGCTCCACCTTTATTTGTCAAAATATAAAAGTAATCCTCATAATGTGCAACGCTGTACTCTAAGTTTGGAGTTCTTTTCTGAATGATTTTAAAATCAGCATTTGGCTTATTTGCTGAAATGAATCTATATTCATCTTGTAAAGTACTAGACGAACCTATGATGATAAAATCACGCGATTTTGACTTAAAAACATAAGTATTAAATGTAGCATCATCTTCTTGATAAACAAGTTCATCTTCGGTATTGTTTTGATCAAGGTGATGCTTGTAAATTTGATGAGATCTTAAAGTTTGTGGATCTTTTCTAGTATAAAAAAGCGTTTTATTATCACTTGCCCAACATGAACTTCCAGTTGTTTTTTCAATTTTTTGATCTAAAATCTCACCTGTTTCAATGTCTTTGATATGAATTGTATATTCACGGCGGCTGACATTGTCCACTCCAAAAGCTGCTAATTTATTATCTGGGCTAATTGAAATACCTGATAATTTATAGTAATCGAAACCTTCTGCCATTTGATTGACATCAAATAAGATCTTCTCCTCCGCATCAATGTGATCTTTTCGTCTTGTATAAATCGGGTAATCTTTTCCTTTCTCAAATTTAGCTTGATACCAATAGCCATCTAAGAAATATGGAACTGAAGAATCATCTTCTTTAATTCGAGATTTCATTTCCTGAAATAAATCTTGAGTGAAATCTTCTAAGTGTTGTGTTTCCTTTTTATAGTAAGCATTCTCTTCTTCTAAATATTTGCGAACTTCTGGATTCTCACGCTGATTTAACCAATAAAATTCATCATGACGTTGATCACCATGTGCTTCTAAAATTTTAGATTCCTGCTTAGCTTTTGGAATACTCATAGTTATTTATTTTTTTGCAAAGATAACTTTTTGTAATACCTCACTCATTTTAAAAAACTTTAAAATCAATTCTCTTTAATTCATTTTTATAAATTTGTAGAAAAAAATTATGTTTGGAGATATGATGGGGATGATGAGTAAACTCAAAGAAGCCCAACAAAAGGTTGAAGAAACTAAGAAAAGATTAGACACTGTCACACTTTCAGAGCAAAGCAATGATGGTCTTTTAAAAGTGACAATCACGGCAAATCGCGAGATAAAGTCTTTAGATATTGATGATGAATTGTTTGAAGATAAGGAACAACTCGAAGATTACTTGATCTTGACACTTAACAAAGCGATTCAGAAAGCAACAGAAGTGAATGAAGCTGAAATTTCGGCTGTTGCCAAAGATGGCATGCCAGATATTCCTGGCTTAACAAGCTAGTTTAAAACTAATTTCGTAATTAAAGGATTTGGTAATTGCTCGTTAAGCCGGGCAATTATTTTTTCCTTTCCATAGCTTAACTCTTCTCGCAAAGCAGAAGATTTTAGGCTGACTCTTAAAGTCCCATTATTGAAATCAACTTTTTCGGTATAATTTTTAATTCCATTGCCGAGTTCACTGTACCAAAGTTCTTCAATTTCAACTTTGTCAAGACCTTTATTCAGATGCATTTTATCTTTAAATAGATCAAGAGCATCTTTCATACTCAATTCTTCTCTATTCCTTTTATTCTTCAATTTCAATAGGTTTAAAACGTTTATAAATGTAATAAAAAGATGAATCGTTTTTAACAACGAGCTTCTCTTCAGTCAACTCAATAATAGTCTCTCGCCATTGATCAAATTGATTATCATAAATAATTCTCAAACTGTCATTTTCATATTTTAAGCTAAATTCCTCTTGATCTTTACTAGCTTTGTCTTTACCGGTGAGTTGCGGCTGAACTTTTTTACGAAAGCCAGAGGAATCTTCTACGTAAAAATAATCCACAGTTGTGCTAACTTTATATTGTTTATCACCAAAAGGTGTTTCTGCTTTATCGATTTCCCAATAACCTTCAAGATTTTTTAAATCAAAATCTTGAGGTGATTCCTCACAAGCTGTCAATAAAACTGCGATTGATAAAAAGTAAAATATATTTTTCATTCTTTTTCGCTTAAATTAATCATTTTATAATTTTCTGTACTCGATTTCACAACATCTTCAGTACGTTCTGCGTGTGTGTCACTGATAAAAAGTTGTCCCATATCTTCATGTGTCACCATTTGAATAATTTGCGCCACGCGATTTTCATCTAACTTATCGAAAATATCATCAAGAAGCACAATGGGTTTAAAGCCTTTAATGTTTTTTAAAAAATCATATTGTGCAAATTTTAAAGCAATCAAATATGATTTCTGTTGACCTTGTGAGCCAAACTTCTTTACCGAATGACCATTAATCTTAAATTTTAAATCATCTTTATGCGTCCCAACTGTTGAATATTGTCTTTGCAAGTCTTTTTGTTGCGCCTCGACAAATAAAGCATTGAGGTTTTCAGAATCGTTCAGTTGGCTTTTATAATGCAAACTTATTTGCTCACGACCACCACTAATGTCTTTGTATCTCTTTTGTAAAATAGGTTCAAATATTTTGACAAAAGCTTGTCTTTTTTCATAAATCACTTCAGCTAAGTCATTCATTTGATCGTTATAAACCGCTAAAGAATCACTGTTAAATGTCCGATTGACAGCGAAATACTTCAGAAGCGCATTGCGTTGTGATAAAAGCTTTGAATATTTCAGAATGGTTTCAAGATATTGTTTATCTCCTTGTGCAATAACGCCATCCATAAATTTTCTTCGCGTTTCACTCCCTTCCAAAATCAAATCTCTGTCAGTTGGCGTAATAATAACTAAAGGAATTAAGCCGATATGATCACTTATTTTGTCATAAATTTTAGCGTTTCTTTTCAGAACTTTTTTCTGTCCTTTTTTAAAACTCACAACAATACGCTCGTTTTTATCAGAAATTTCTAAAGCACCATCAACAACAAAAAAGTCATCTCCGTGATGAATATTTTGACTACTAATGGGATTATAATAGCTTTTACCGAAAGCTAAATGATAAATTGCGTCTAAAATATTTGTTTTTCCTATTCCATTTTGACCCACCAAACAATTAATATGCGCATTAAAATTAAGATCTAACTGACTGAAGTTCTTATAGTTTAGCAAGGATAATTTGTTAATTTGCATAGGTGAAAAATTCTCTGAAAATCAAATATTATTAAGAGAAGCGAAAATATCAAATAAAATGTATTTTTATATCGTGATAAAAATTATATTTTTGCGCGTCTATATAAACTGATATAACGATATTATGGCATCATACAAGAAAAGAGGATATAAATCTTCAAAGAAAGCTTCAGACAAAGATCAAAACCAAGTTGAAGATCACGACTCTACAACAGCTGAAGTTTTTGAAACTTTAGATGAAAAAGCGAATAAAACTGAGCGTTTCGTCAGTCAATACCAAAAGCAAATCTTCGGTGTCATTATCGTCATTATCGTTGGTGTTATCGGCTTCTTAGGCTATCAAAAATTAATCGTTGAGCCTAATGAAAATGAAGCTGCAAACGAACTCAATCAAGCGCAAGTTTACTTTAAAGACGCTATTGAAGCACAAAATAAACCAATGAAAGACTCGCTTTACAAGCTTGCGATCAACGGTGGTAATGGAAAATTTGGTTTTGCCGATATTTCTGATCAATACAGCGGAACAAAATCTGCTAATCTTGCAAATTACTACGCAGGAATGTCATACTTCAAATTAGCTGAATACAAAAAAGCGATTGAATATTTAGATAATTTCAAAGCAGACGATCAAATTTTGATGCCTATAGCACAAGGAACAATTGCTGATGCATTCCAACAAATTGGACAGCCAGATAAAGCACTTTCTTATTACGAAAAGGCTGCAAAAATGAAATCAAATTCATTTACAACGCCTAAATATTTATTAAAAGCAGGCATTACAGCTATTGAATTAGGGAAAGCAGATGTTGCAGTGAAGCATTTGAACAACCTAAAAGAAAAATACGCAGATAGCCAAGAAGCTAAAGATGCGGAAGTTTATATAGGACAAGCTAACGCAATGTAATCATGGCAACCGCAGGAACAGACCTTTCGTTTTACGACAAATCAGAATTACCTGAAGCAAAGGATTTCAGAATAGGAATTGTTGTTTCAGAATGGAATAATGACATTACAGGCAATCTATTTCAAGGCGCATTTGACGCCTTGACAGATTGCGGTGTTCTCAAAGAAAACATCGTGAGATGGGACGTCCCTGGCAGTTTTGAATTGATTTACGGCTGCAAAAAAATACAAGAAAGTTACGACATGCTTGACGCTGTTATCGCTATTGGAAACGTGATTCAGGGAGAAACAAAGCACTTCGATTTTGTTTGTCATGGCGTTACGCAAGGCATCACAGACCTCAATGTCAAAAGTGATATTCCAACCATTTTCTGTGTTTTAACAGATAACACAAAACAACAATCCATCGATAGATCTGGAGGAAAACATGGTAATAAAGGTGCTGAAGCTGCAATTGCAGCAATCAAAATGGCACAATTAAGAAAAGAGGCTAAGTTTTAATCAAAATCAAATCTTTTACTTTTCTTAAATTATAGGCTTTGCTTATATAGATCGCTAATATTTCATTAAATTTGATTTTTCTAAACTGAACTATGTTTAAAGTAAAATCATTTAAATTAAGAAAAAATACGCGATACAACTATACGCCTCGCTATTATGATGGTAAAAAAGTAGATAACGTTTACGAAATTGATTCGACTTTTAACAAATTCAAATCAACACACAACTCAATCGACTTTGGCTCTCACTGGTCTGATGTACGAAAAAATAGCAGAACAAGAGGTAATCGTTCCATCAATAAAAGAGTGATTCTTATCGCTCTTGTTTTAGTTTTTATTTTCTTATGGATCATTGATTTTGATTTGTCAATATTCAGTCAATAGTTTATGAAAAGGAGAATTCAGTTACTGCCAGATCATGTCGCGAACCAAATCGCTGCTGGTGAAGTCGTCCAGCGTCCTGCTTCTGTTGTTAAGGAACTCATAGAAAATGCTGTTGATGCCAATGCACAACACATCAATTTGTTGGTAAAAGATGCAGGTAAAACTCTTGTGCAAGTGATTGATGATGGTGATGGCATGACAGATACTGATGCCCGACTATCACTTGAAAGACATGCGACTTCAAAAATTTCAAAAGCCGAAGATTTATTTAAAATTCATACCAAAGGTTTCCGTGGCGAAGCGCTTGCATCTATCGCAGCGATTGCGCATTTGGAGATGAAATCAAAAACTGATGACAGTGACATCGGTGTTCAAATCAATGTTGAAGGCAGTGAAGTAAGTCAGCAAATTCCAACGGTGACGCCAACAGGAACCTCAATTGCTGTTAAAAATTTATTCTTTAATATTCCTGCTCGCCGTAATTTCCTGAAATCTGATAGTGTTGAACTCAAACATATTATTGATGAATTTCAGAGAGTTGCATTAGCGCATCCTGATATTAGTTTTAAAATGATTCATAACGGCAATGAACTTTTCAACTTGCCACAATCAAATTTAAGACAGCGTATCGTCGGAATTATGGGAAGCAAAAGCAACGAAAAGCTTGTTCCTGTTAATGAAGATACTGATCTCATAAAAATAAGAGGCTTTATTGGTAAACCTGAATTTGCAAAGCGCTCTCGCGGTGAACAATTCTTCTTTGTCAATAATAGATTTATCAAAAATAATTATTTGAATCATGCCATTACAATGGCTTATGAAGGTTTGTTGAAAGACAAAACGCACCCCTCCTATTTTCTCTATTTAGAAATTGATTCAGAACGTATTGACATCAATATTCATCCAACTAAAACTGAAATAAAATTTGATGACCAGCATGCGATTTATTCGATTTTGCAAAGTGCTATCAAACACAGTTTAGGTCAATTCAATATTGCGCCAAGTCTTGATTTTGAAAAAGATTCAAGTTTTGAAACCTCATATCGTCAACATAAAAATCCTGTAAAACTTCCAGAAATAGAAGTTGACAGGGATTTTAATCCTTTTAAAGAAGAAAAACAAAACCCAAGACCTCAAGCTTCATTTCAACAAAGCTCTTTTCAGCATGAGAAAAAAGCAGTTCCGAGCAATTGGGAAGATTTATATAACGTTGAGTCAGCAATTGCAGATGACCAGCAACAAACAAATTTATTTGAAGATAAACAGGTTGAACAATCCTCAAAATCTTTTCAACTCAACAACAAATATATTGTCACGCCGTTTAAATCTGGCGTTTTGATGATGAATCAACATCGTGCTCATTTCAGAATTTTGTATGAAGAATTACTCAAAAATATCACTGAACAACCTGCTGCGAGTCAGCAATTATTGTTTCCGCTAGAGTTGAGTTTAAATGTGCATTCAATTGAAATTTTTAAAGAATTAAAAGAATCTTTAGAAAACACAGGATTTTCTTTTACTAAAATGACAAATCAAAGCGTTGTGATTAATGGCATACCTGATATGATTCAGGAGAGTCAAGTAGATCAAATCATAGACGAATTATTTTCTGAATTTGAAAATGAGATTCCAGAAACTGGTTTTGAAAGCAATACGATTCTCGCCAAATCTCTTGCAAAAAATATGGCGATCAAAAATGGTATTTCTTTAAAAGAAGATGAACAACAGCAGTTGATCAACTCTCTTTTTTATTGTAAAGATTATTTACAAACACCTGATGATAAACAGATTTTCATTAATTTATCCGTCGATGATATCGATAAAAAATTTGCTTAAATGGGAAGAATAACAACCACTGTTAAAACGCTTTTAATAGCGAATGTCCTTTTTTTTATAGGTTCTCAATTTATAGGTGATTTTGCTTATAAGCTTTTTGCTTTATGGTTTCCTGAGAATCCAAATTTTCAGATTTGGCAGGTTGTCACACACATGTTCATGCATGCGCAAGAAGGCATCTCACATATTTTGTTTAATATGTTTGCACTTTACATTTTCGGGAGTGCTTTGGAGAACTATTTAGGACAACAAAAATTCTTGTTTATCTACTTTTCAGCAGGACTTGGTGCAGCAGGTTTACAAATTTTATTTAGCTATTTCAATTTTAACTCAGCTTATGAATATTATGTCAATGCTGGTGTTTCTCCTGATCAAATACAAAATATGCTGCAAACTGTCTATGAAACCGGCCAATATCAGGTTTATGATAAAATCCCTCAAGACGTCACAACAGATTTATTAAGAACTTATATCGTTCCTATGGTTGGCGCTTCAGGAGCTATTTTTGGTATTTTGGCTGCCTTTGCAATTGTGTATCCAAATATGCCATTATACATTATATTTGTTCCAATTCCGATTAAAGCCAAATACCTCATTGGTGGTTATTTTGCCATTAATGTATTTTCAGCTTTAACTGGTTTGTCTTTATTTGGGCCATCAAATACAGCTTATTGGGCGCATATAGGTGGTGCAATTATCGGCTTTATTGTGATGTGGTATTGGAAGAAAAATGAGTTTAACGCGAATAGGTGGAACTAAAATGAATTGGAAAGATAATTTACGTTACAAATACAACACTGCAAGTATTTTAGAAAAATTCATTGCAATTAATATTGTGATGTTTGTGCTCACCTTTGCTTTTAACACAATTGGTTTTCTATTTGGATCTAGCGGAAATAACCTCCTGATAGAATGGCTTGTTTTTCCAAAAGATTTATCTGATTTATTGTTCAAACCATGGTCCATTCTTACCTATGCATTTTTACATGCTAGCATATTTCATATTTTATCAAATATGATTGTTCTATACTTTTCTGGCCAAATTTTTCTCAATTTTTACAACCGTAAAAAATTTGTAAATTTCTACATTCTAGGTGCTATTTTTGGAGCGCTTATTTTTGCCCTGAGCTATAATTTGTTTCCTGCTTTTCAAGGCACAGGAAAATCATACCTCATAGGTGCTTCAGCTTCTGTTATGGCTATTTTAGTTGGTATCGCAACAAAAATTCCTAACTTTCAGGTTCGCTTGATGTTTTTAGGAAATCTTAAATTATGGTGGATTGCAGCTGGTCTTGTCGCTTTGGATTTTATTCAAATCCCTTTTGGGAATCCAGGCGGACATCTTGCACATCTAGGAGGTGCAGCTATTGGCTATCTTTACACAAAACAGCTTGAAAAAGGAAATGACATCGGCTCATGGATTGAAAGTAGTATCAATTATATTTCCGATTTTAGTTTTTCTTCCAAATCTAATCCTAAAATGAAGACTGTATACAAAAACAAACAAAAGAAAACAGAGAAGAAAAAATCCAACCTAAAGGATAAAAACAATCAGGAAAAAATTGATAAAATTTTAGATAAAATCAGTAGTAGTGGTTACGGCAGCCTAACTAAAGAAGAAAAAGACTTTTTGTTTAGAGCTGGAAAAGATTTATAAAAAATGAAAAAATCTGGGTTAAGCATATTTGAAAGATTGATTTACATCATCAATATTCTATTCGCAATTTTATTGATATGTGCCTATGTTTTACCATTTATTCCTCCGAAATTTTCTTCAACACTTTCTATTCTCAATCTAGGACTCCCTCTTCTAATCATTATCAATTTAATATTTATTGTTTTCTGGCTTGTTAAGCTGAAAAAGCACATGATTCTTTCAATTATTGCTATTCTTTGCGGCTTTCTTTACTTCGATTCTATTTATAAATTTGGATCAAACACCTTAATGGATGAAGAAGGAAGTTTAGACATTATGAGTTATAATGTCCGCTTATTTGATAAATATAACTGGACGGGTGAGAAGGAGATCACTTCAAAAATTAAAAAATTTATTGAATTAAAAAATCCTGATATCGTCACTTATCAGGATTACTATATCAGTGATACGACAAAATTAGAAGGTTACGAATACAATTATATTGTTCCTTCTAAGAAGAAAGGAAAACATGGACTTGCTATTTTTAGCAAAAAAGAAATCATCAATCGGAAAAATCTAAGATTCGAAAACACAAGTAATAACGGCATTTATGTTGATATTCTTTACGACAAAGATACCATCAGGCTTTTTGGAATTCATCTTGAATCTTTAAAAATTGATCCTGATGTACGCGAATTACAAAGTGAAGATCAAAAGAAATTGATTTCAAGAATTGGAAAATCATTTGTTAAACAGCAATCTCAAGCTGAAATAATAGCTGATGAAATTGCTAATTCTCCGCATCCTGTTATTATTTCTGCAGATCTCAACAATTCGCCGGTATCATATGTATCAAAATCAATTATGAGCGACAAGCTACAGGATAACTTCAGTAAAGCCGGCAATGGCTTTGGACGCACTTTTGTTTTTGATTTTATCCCTATTCGCATCGATGTTATTTTCTCCGATTTACAATTTAAAGTGATTGACTTCCACACTTACGATGTCAAGTATTCTGACCACTACCCGATTCAATCTAAGATTAAATTAAAAGATTAAAATATTTATTGTCCTGCAGCAACTTCTGATAAGTAACTTTGCGCTGAAGGTCCTAAATTAAAAAGTAAGTCTAAAATAGTAAGGTTTTCAATATGTCCGTATTTATCTTGAAAGACTTGATTATACTTTTTAAGTTTATAAAAAGGCTTTCTTTTAGAAACTGCAAAACGTCTTTCATCAATAATTTGATCATTCCCTTCATAAGACCTGATAAACTCATCAGTCATTTTGAAATCGATTGATAGACCTAAAGCGTCAAGAACGGTTTCTGTACATTTCACATTAAAGTCATAAAGATAATCTGCTGACTTTTCGTATAAACCTATAAAATCGTCTTCATAAAATTCAAAAAAAGGCGAGGTTCTATAAGCTGTTTCTATTGATCGCCAATGTAATTGCTGCCACTTAAAATCGTTTTCAATTTTGACATCTTTGTAATGCTGTCGCTTATGCACATCTTTGCGATGTTTTATCGGAATATTAAGCAATAAGCTTCCATTTGCGCCATAAATATATTGACGTGTTCTATAAGTCTGCTTTTGATAATTATCCAGTTTCTCTAATATAATCTCGTCTTCTTCATGCAAAGACACATATTGATCAATTGGTCCAAAATAACTTGGATGAAAAATTTTACGAGTCATAATCAGTCTTATTTAGATTTTCGACGTTTAGAAAAATAACGGAAACCAAACCAGAGAACTAATACAATTAAGAAATACTGAAAGTAAGAAACGCGTTCTCCTTCACCAGCAACAGTTGTAAAAAGTCTTTCCCAACGAATACGTTCGATTAAACCACTTGAATGATTATCTAAACTCATCCAAATAAAAACTGGTTTACCTACAACGTGATTCATTGGTACGTAACCCCAGTAACGGCTATCTTCACTATTATGGCGATTATCACCCAACATAAAGTAATAATCTTGTTTAAAAGTATAAGAATCAATTGGGCGACCATTCATCAGAACCTGATCATCATTAAGACTTAAGTTTTGCTGAACATTCATCTCTGAACCTTCATAAACTTCGATAATTCTTCTGTAAAGTGAAAATGATTCTTTATTTAAAGCAACTGTTTTTCCTTTTTCAGGAATATAAATCGGTCCAAAATTATCACGATTCCAATCAACTTTCTGGTTGTTAGGAAATATAGAATTAGATTTTTCACCTTTAGGCTTAATGTAAGGTTTTGTCCATTCTACATTTGGATGGCTCTTTAATTTCTTAAGATTTTTTTCAGTAATTGCAGGAATCATATACTGTCTATTCTCTTTATCATACCAAGCCAAACCGTCAGTGATTCCGTAGATTTCAATCAAGCTACGCATATTGAATCCTTGACCCTTACCTTGTACGATATAAGACAACTGAGGTTCAGCTCTTTCAGGAAATTCAAGTGGCTGACTGTTAATCATGACTTGCGCATCAACAATTGAAAGCGAATCTCCAGGAACACCTACTGCACGCTTAACGTAATTAGATTTTTTATCAATAGGTTTATAATAATGCTTCCCTGACCTATCACCAAACATTCTAATGGTATCAACAGGCCAGTTAAAAACGACAATATCATTACGCTCAATATCTTGAAAACCTGGCATCCTCATTTCTGGCAATTGCAAATCTGACCAATATGATTTCACGCCAGTTCCTGGTATTGAATCATGCACCATTGGCAAAGCAATTGGCGTTTGTGGTACACGCGCTCCATAATGAAATTTACTGACGAAAAGAAAATCACCAACCAATAAACTTTTTTCTAATGAAGAAGTCGGTATCGTAAAAGGTTGCATTACATAAGTATGCACTAAAGTGGCTGCAACAATTGCAAAAAGCAATGCGCTAACTGTTTCACCAGCCTTTGTTTTTGCCTTAATGCTTCTGTTCCCGATAAACTTATCAGTGGTTAAATAGTTGATGTAGTAATTATAAAAACCTAAAGTCACAATCGATAAAATTGTATCAACAGTTGAGTTTTTACCAAAACTCCTCGCTGTTTCTACCCAAATAACTGGAAACATAATCAAGTTGATCACAGGAATAAACAACAAGAAAACCCACCACCAAGGTCGGTTAATTATACGCATCAAAACGATGGCATTGTAAACCGGAATTGCAGCTTCCCAAGCTTGGCGACCTGCTCTTTTATAAAGTTTCCATGTTCCTAAAAAGTGAATAACTTGAACAGCAAGAATAAGTATAAGGAGTTGTGTAAATGTCATGATAAATTATTTTATTAAATCGTCTAAAACTTGAGCCATTTGATAAACTCCTGGTTTTTGTTTGCTTAACCATTCCGCAGCCATCACAGCACCAAGTGCAAAACCTTGACGAGATTTTGCCGAATGCTTGATACTCAATTGGTCTATTTCTGAAGAAAAAGTTACACAATGATCGCCAAAAACTTCTCCTTCTCGGTAAGCTTTAATCGGTATATTATTTTGAGAATCATCTGGCGGACAAGCCCAAGATTCATAAGATGTTTCTTTGATAACTTGTTCTGCTAAACTAATTGCAGTTCCGCTTGGCGCATCTTTTTTATGAATATGATGCGTTTCTTCAAGTTCAGGCTGATAGTTTTCAACTGAACTCATCAACTTTGAAAAATATTTATTAAGCTTAAAAAACAAATTAACGCCAACACTAAAGTTTGATGCATAAAGGAAATGTCCTGACTTTTCTTTACAGAGTTCAACGACTTTATCATAGTCATCAAGCCAACCTGTCGTTCCTGAAATCACAGGAACTTGTACTGAAATAGCTAAACTGATATTTTCAAAAGCAGCACTGGGTTCACTAAAGTCAATAGCAATATCAGCTTTCTTTAATTCTTCTTGATTAGGTTTTATATTGGTTTTCAAAACTATTGAATGGCCGCGTTTTTCAGCGATTTTCTCAATATTTTGTCCCATTTTTCCGTAGCCTAAAATTGCTATGTTCATCTTAGTCTAATTTTATGTTCAAGCTTAAACCATAATCAGGTTTTCCGCTTAAATAGTTTGGTTCAAACTTGGTTTGAATACTCAAATCCCTTGTGATACTAAATTGATTAAGATGCGCATCAACATTGGCATCAACAATATTTAAAATATAAAAACCTATGATAAAAAGAAGTGAATATTCTCTATTTTTTCTGAATTGTTTTTGAGCGTCAATTAAGTTTTGCTTGGTTAACAAACCATTGAACTCATCATCCTCAAAACCAGCAAGCCTTCTTTTGTAAGCATCTCGGTATCTGTTGTACTCTTTATCGTTATGAATGTAGAAATACGCGCTCGTCCCGATTGCGCCGTAAACGATAGGAACTTTCCAATAACTTCCATTATAAACTTGACCTAATCCTGGAATAACTGCTGAATAGAAAGCTGCCTTTGCTGGTGCTAGTGCATCAAAAGGATCGGCACGAAAAGACTTTTCTTCAACCTTTAATTTTTCTTCAGTTTTGTTGATTTTTAAATCGCTTTCTTTCTCTTGAGCGTAAGAAAGACTGCCAAAAAGCAAAATGAGATATAAAAATCTACGCATCTTTTGAATCTTGTAAAAGTTTTGAAATACGATTAAAATCTTCTTCTGATGAAAAAGGCAAGATAATTTTACCGTTTCCTTTTTTACTCAACTTCACCTCTACTTTAGCACCAAAATGCTCAGATATTGACTTGACAACTTTTTGCTTTTGCTCATCGATTTTAGGCTGACGTGATTTTGGTTTTGGTCCTTCATTTAAAGATTTAACCAACTTTTCTGTTTCGCGAACTGAAAGTTTGTTTTTTAATATTTGCTCATAAATGTCAATCTGTTTTTCAACATCTTGAATATTAATTAATGCACGACCATGTCCCATACTCAGAAAACCGTCTCGCATGCCTGTTTGAACAATCGGATCTAATTTTAAGAGTCGTAAGTAGTTCGCGATTGTCGATCTATTTTTACCGATGCGTTCACTGAGTTGCTCTTGCGTTAAATCAATTTCGTCAATTAATCTTTGGTAAGACAAAGCAATTTCAATCGGATCTAAATCTTGTCTTTGTATATTTTCGACCAGAGCCATCTCCAACGACTCTTGATCATTTGCAATGCGGATGTAAGCCGGAATTGTTTCTAAACCAACTATCTTAGAAGCTCTATAACGACGCTCACCCGAAACAAGCTGATATTGATTTCGATTTACTTTACGCACCGTAATCGGTTGTATAACACCAAGTTCCTTGATTGATGTTGCTAAATCATCAAGTGCGCTTTCGTTAAAACTTGTTCTTGGCTGAAAAGGATTAACTTCAATACTGCTTAACTCAAGTTCAACAATATTACCAACAACTTTATCGGCATTTTTATCTTCAGCTGAATTTATTTCGTTATCGGGATCATTCAGTAATGCTGAGAGACCGCGTCCTAATGCTTTTTTCTTTGTCTTAGCCATAATTACTATTTTCTTCTTCTAAGCATTGATTATTTCTTCTGCTAAACTTAAATAATTATTTGCACCTTTACTGGCTGCATCATATTTAATAATGCTTTCACCATAACTTGGCGCTTCACTTAATCGCACATTTCGCTGAATAATGGTGTCAAAAACCATATCACTAAAGTGTTTCTTCACTTCCTCAACAACTTGATTTGACAAACGTAAACGCGAATCGTACATGGTTAAAAGCAAACCTTCAATCAATAAATCTTTATGGTGAACTTTCTGTACACTTTTAATTGTATTTAAAAGCTTACCCAAACCTTCCAAAGCAAAATACTCGCATTGAATCGGAATAATTACGCTATCAGCAGCAGCTAAAGCATTTAAAGTTAATAAACCTAATGATGGTGCACAATCGATTAAAATATAATCGTAATTTTCTTTGGCACCAGCGATAGCTTGCTTCAACATCAATTCACGATTATCTTGATCAACAAGTTCTAATTCAATCGCAACCAAGTCAATATGAGCTGGTACAATATCTAAATTAGGTGAATCCGTTTTAATAATGGCGTTTTCTAATTTCTCAGTGTGTTCAAGAATTTGATAGGTACCGATCTCAACAGATTCGATATCGATCCCGAGGCCAGATGATGCATTCGCTTGCGGGTCAGCATCAATCAACAAAACTTTCTTTTCGAGTACACCCAAAGAAGCCGCTAAATTAACAGCTGTTGTCGTTTTGCCAACACCTCCTTTTTGATTTGCAATTGCAATTATTTTTCCCATCTACGTAACTGTCGATTTTAAGTTTGTAAAAATACAATTAATTCAAGCATATAAAAACCAAAGTTATTAACAGTTTTTTGAACAGTAAATTGCTTTCATAACTCTGTATTAATCTTAAAAAAAGAATGTATTTAACAAGATTAAAAATTTTCCAAATTAATCTAAATTAATCCTTTAAAATAGAAATGTAGTTATATTTGCTAAAAAACCAAATTGAATATTAAATCACCCTTCTTTTTTATAATATTTAGCATTTTTCAAATTGCTTATTCTCAAGAAAAGTTTGAAATCTCAGGGCAAATTCTTTCTGACAAAAACGAAGCAATCCCTGGTGCAAACATCACCATTGGCGATTCAGGAACCACCTCAGATTTTGAAGGCTATTTCAGAATTAAAATCTCAAAAGGTGAATACACTTTTAAAGTCAGTTATCTCGGTTTTAAAACTTATACACATAACATAAGAATTGATCAAAACAAAAATTTCAAAATTCAGTTATCTGAAACTGAAGAAGTCCTGGAAGAAGTTCTCATTACTCAAGATGTTGAAGCGCTAAATACAAAAAGTGCACAGATGAGTGTTAACACTTTAAAGGCTGAAAGCATTAAAAAAATTCCAGCTGTTTTTGGTGAGGTTCATGTCATTCGCTCTTTGCTCCAATTACCAGGTGTATCAAATGGTGGCGAAGGGACTTCAGGCTTCAATGTCCGTGGCGGAAACAGCGACCAAAACTTAATTCTGGTTGATGATGTTGTCCTTTTCAACGCCTCTCACCTCTTCGGTTTTTTCTCAGTTTTTAATGCAAATTCTATTGATTATCTCAAATTATACAAAGCTGGGATTCCTGCCAACTTTGGTGGTCGCGTATCATCAGTTTTGGATATCAAGCAAAAAAAAGGTTCTCAAAAAGACTTTAAAGGTTCGGCAAGTATTGGTGTTATTTCAAGCCAACTTTTGCTTGAAGGTCCTATTAGAAAAGGCAAGTCTTCATTCTTATTTGCAGGTCGAGGAACTTATGCACATTTATTTTTAAAACTAACCGACAATAAAAACTCAGCTTATTTTTATGACTTAAACGGAAAGTATTCAACAAAATTAAACCCTAACAACAAACTGAATTTTTCAGTTTACCACGGTAATGATTATGTAACAATCAATGATAGCTTCTCAAATACTTATGGCAGCACATTTGCTAATTTGAATTGGAACCATCGTTTCAACCCTAACATCTCAGCAGATATTAATTTTTCATATTCTCTTTATGGTTATTTAATAGATTTAGATTTAGTTGGGTTTGAATTTAAAAACGACATCAGTAATCTTAACTTAAATGCAAAATTCAATCATCGTATCTCTAATGATTTTAAACTGAATTATGGCGTCAGCTCAATCAAATACAATATTAATCCTGGTAACATTAAACCAACAAGAACAGATTCAGGAATTAACCCTAATAAAATAGCTGATAAAAATGCTTACGAGCACGCTGTCTTTTTGAGTGCTGAACATCAATTGTCCGAAAATTTAAAAGCTGAATATGGCATAAGACTGAATACATTTTGGCGTATGGGTGAGAAAGAATTTAAGCGCTACGCTAACGACAACCCAATTCTTTATGATGCTGAAAAAGGTATTTATGAGAAAGCTAATCCTTCTGAAGTTGTTGATATTTCAAAAAGCCATATTCAAAAAGAATTTTACAACTTAGAACCTCGCGCCTCTTTAGCTTATAGCTTTAACGATAATACTTCAATAAAAGCAAGCTTTAATCGCTTAACACAAAACTTGCACTTGCTTTCTAACACCTCATCTCCAACGCCTTTTGATGTTTGGACGCCAAGCGGAACTTACGTTAAGCCTCAAAAACTGAATCAATATTCTTTCGGATATTTTAAAAATTTTGAAAACAGAAAATATAGTTTAGAATCTGAAGTTTTCTTTAAAACTGTCAAGAACAGAATTGATTATGTTGATGGTGCTAACCTTATTGCAAATGATGCCATTGAGCAAGTCATTTTAAACGGTGAAAGTCGCGCTTACGGTTTAGAATTTCTTTTAAGAAAAAACAAAGGGCAATTAACAGGTTGGATTGCTTATACGCTTTCAAAATCTGAACAAAAAACGCCAGGCAGAACACCTGCTGAAAGTGGCATTAATAATGGTGAATGGTATTTATCAAATTATGATAAAACACATGATATTTCAGTAGTCGCAAGTTATGAAATGAACAAAAAATGGACATTCAACTCAAGTTTTAATTTACAAACTGGTCGTCCTGTGAGCTTTCCTGTCGGACAGTTTGAATATCAAGATTTAAATATTCCTGTCTATGAAGGTCGAAATCTAAACAGATTGCCTGCTTATCATCGTTTAGACATTTCTGCAACATTAACACCTGAAAAAGATCTTTCAAAGAATTGGACGTCTTCATGGACGTTTGGCATTTACAATTTATATAATCGTAAAAATGCTGCTTCTTTAAATTTCGAACAAAACGAAACTACAGGTTTAAATGAAGCCAACAGGTTTTCAATTTTCGGCATCGTTCCTTCTGTGAGTTATCAAATCAATTTTTAAAATGACAAATACAATTTCTAAATATATCGGTTTAATATTTATCAGTTTATTTTTCACAAGCTGTATTGATACTGTTGATGTTGATCTTGCAACTGCAAAACCTCGGCTTGTCATTGATGCTGCCATTAAATGGCAAAAAGGAACTGACGGAAGTGAACAACAAATAAAAATTTCAAGAACACGAGGTTTTTATGAAAATGCTGCTGTACCTGTCACCGATGCTCTGGTTGAAATTACCGATGAAAACAATCAGATTTTTACATTTACAGATGCAGACGAAGACGGTATTTATATCACAGACAATTTTCAACCTCAACTAGAAAATGAATATACTCTTTCAGTAAATGTTGATAACAGAAGCTTCAAAGCGACAGAAAAACTGAAGTCAGTTTCATCTATTGATTCCATCCAACAAATTAAGGATGGTGGTTTCACTGGAGAAGATATTGAAGTGAAAGTTTATTATAAAGATCCTGCCAATATTGAAAATTTTTATTTGTACACTTTTGATGTTGACTATCTGGCCTTTCCAACTTTTTCTATTTTTGATGATGAGTTTAACGATGGAAACACAATTTTTGCTTATTACACAGAAGAAGATCTTGAGATTGGCGATACACTTAAAATAAGAGCTCACGGAATTTCTGATACATATTATAACTATTTGGAAGTTCTGCTTGACCAAGCCGGTGCTGCTGGTGGTCCTTTTCAAACACAGCCAGCAACTGTTAGAGGAAACATTGTTGATCAAGACAATCCAGAAGACTATATTTTTGGCTATTTTAGCCTTTCAGAAACCGATCATCTGAATTACGAAATTAAATGAGCGATTTTATAAAAATTACCGAACAAAATTCCCTTTACAATGACATTGAAAAAATGTCAACAACAGAAATGTTAACCAACATTAATAATGAAGATCAAAAAGTAGCCTTAGCCGTTCAGAAGCAAATCCCAATCATCTCAAAACTTGTTGATGTCATCAGCGAAAAACTTGAAAAAGGTGGTCGCTTATTTTATATCGGCGCTGGGACAAGTGGAAGATTAGGCATTTTAGACGCCAGTGAATGTCCACCAACTTTTGGTGTTGATTCTAATATGGTCATCGGACTTATTGCTGGTGGTGATGAGGCAATCCGTATAGCTGTTGAAAATGCAGAAGATGATAAAAAACAAGCCATTAAAGATCTTGAAGATTATAAAATTGATCAGCTCGATGTTGTCATCGGCATCGCTGCATCAGGCACAACGCCCTATGTCATCGGCGGTTTAGAAGATTGCCAAAATAAAGAAATTGTAACAGCTTGCATCACTTGTAACAAAAATTCACCGGTAAGTCAATTTTCAGATTTTTCTATTGAAGTGATTGTTGGTCCTGAATTTATTACAGGAAGTTCACGCATGAAAGCAGGTACAGCTCAGAAAATGGTTTTAAATATGATCAGCACTTCTGTGATGATCAAACTCGGTCGAGTGAAAAACAATAAAATGGTTGATATGCAACTTTCCAACCAAAAATTGATTGAACGCGGGTCAAAAATGATTTCAGAAGCCTTAAATTTGGACTTATCAACATCAGAAGAATTACTCAGAAAACACGGCAGTGTTCGAAAAGCAATTGACAATGAGGCACACTAATAAAGACAAACTGTTTAAAGGCATAAAATTTTTAGCAGGCGCATTGCCCCTATTTTTTTTAGGCCCAACAATTATGTACAGCGCTTTTAGCAATCAAGACAAACCACTTTATTGGCCTGTCTTAATTTTTTCATTTCTTGTTTGTGCTGGCGCTATGTTTTTGATGTTTAGAGGTATTAAAACAATTATGTCATCTATGTTTGATGATTAATTTTCTGACGAGGAACCCTTAAAAGAAGTAGTATTCCTGCAATAAAGAAAATTGCTAAATAGATAATTGAATATCTTAAACTGCTTGTCAATTGTGCTGAAACACCATAAAAAATCATTCCTATCACAATGCCGACCTTTTCAGAAACATCGTAAAAACTAAAGTAAGAAGTTGTATCAACTGCATTATCTGGTAAAAACTTGGAATAAGTTGATCGTGATAAAGACTGAATTCCTCCCATTACTAAACCTACAAAAAAAGCAGCGACGTAAAACTCTACTGGTGTTTCCATAAAAAAGGCATAAATACAAATCCCAACCCAAATGATATTTAAAGCGATTAAAACTTTAATATTTCCTATTTTTCCTGCTAAACGTGAAGCTAAAAATGCACCTAGAATCGCCACTAGTTGAATCAATAAAATGCTCACAATCAAACCTTGTGTCGCTTCACCTTCAGCCCAATCAATTTCTTCAACACCAAAATATGTTGCGATTAACATGATGGTTTGCACAGCCATACTATAAACAAAATAAGCAACCAAATAACGTTCAAGAGCAACTGATTCTCTTACTTTTTTAAAAATTAATTTTAACTCTTTAAAACCGTGAAAAAATAAGCGAGACGTCATTTTTCCTTTTGCTTCAGGTTTTGGCAAATGATAAAATGTATATTGACTGAAGGTTATCCACCAAACTCCCGTTAAAACAAAAGACAATCTTGTCGGCATATTTTCAGATTCAAAACCAAAAAACTCGTAGCCTAAAATCATACTCAAACAGACAAGAAGTAAAATTACACTTCCTATGTAACCTAAAGAGAAACCTTTTGCACTGACTTTATCTTGTTGATTTTTAAAAGCAATATCTGGCAAATATGAGTTGTAAAAAACAATACTTCCCCAAAACCCAATTAGGCCTAAAAGATAACACAACAGGCCAAACCAAAGGTTTTCTAAATCAAACCAATACAAGCCTATACAAGCTGCTGCGCCAACATAGCAGAATAGCTTCATGAAAAACTTCTTACTGCCACTATAATCTGCAATTCCACTTAAAAGAGGACTTAAAACTGAAATGATCAAAAAAGCAAAAGCCGTGATATAGCCAATCAGAGCATTATTGTTAAAAGAATAACCAAGAAATTCAACTTGATCATTAATGACTTCTCCATCACTATTTTTGACCAAAGTTAAAGCACCATAAAAAATTGGAAAAATAGCTGACGAAATGACAAGGCTATAAACAGAATTAGCCCAGTCGTAAAACGCCCAGGCATTTAATAATTTGGGATGACCTTTTTGTAACAAAATCTTATTTAAAAGATGTTACACCAAACTGTCTAGCAGTCTGTTTTGCTTCCTCTGCCCATTTAGTCAAATTGTTAATTCTTGTTTCATTCGAAGGGTGAGTGCTCAAAAATTCTGGTTGTCCACCACCTCCACTTGCTTCAGACATGCGTATCCATAAATTAGGTGCTTCAGCGGGATCGTAACCAGCCATCGCCATGAGTGTTAAACCAATTTTATCAGCTTCAGTTTCATGTTTACGGCTAAATGGTAACATCACTAAAACTTGACTTCCCATTCCGTAAGCAACATTAAAAACTTCTTGTTTCTCAGCATCTTCACCACTAAGCGCGGCTGCACCAACAGCACCAACAGTTTCTTGTAATGTTCCTGCACTCATACGTTGTTGACCGTGATTAGCTAAAGCGTGGGCAACCTCGTGTCCCATAATTGTTGCAATCCCAGTTTCAGATTCGGCGACAGGCAATATTCCAGAGTAAAATGCAACTTTTCCGCCTGGCATTGCCCACGCATTAATTTGTTCGCTTTCGATAAGATTATATTCCCATTGATAATTGTCTGTATAATTTTTATATCCATTTGCATCAAGCCATTTTTCAGCTGCAAGCGTTATTTTACGGCCAACTTCTTTAATCATTTTAGATTCTTTTGTTCCATTAACGACTTTACTTTCTTTTAATACTTGATCGTATTGTTGAAATGCCATTGGCAAGATTTCATTATTAGGGACAAGTGCTAAAGTTTTTTTACCTGTAAATGGATTCTCGGCACAATTTGTGAACAATAGAGCGAGAACAGAGACAATGATTAATTTTTTCATGGTTGTTGTTTATGTTTAAGTCAAATTTAGATATTTTTTAAAAATAGAAACAAATGATAAGCCTTAACTTTATGCTAAAAATGAAATATTTACTTTTAACATTATTGACAATCGGACTTTATTCATGTGATTCCAAAGCACAAAATGATAGTAATAAATCAGAAGCTTCAGAGTTTGAAATTACAAAATCAGAAGCTGAATGGAAAAAAGAACTAACTCCCGCAGAATATCAGGTTTTAAGAAAGTCTGCAACTGAGCCTAGAAACTCAAGTCCTCTCAATCAAATTGATGAATCAGGAACTTTTGTTTGTGCTGCATGTAAAAATCCCATTTACAAAGCAAAGCATAAATATGACAGAGGTTCAGGCTGGCCGAGTTTCGACAGACCTGTCGAAGGCAATATTAAATTAAAAACTGATCGGAAGCTAGGCTACCAAAGACAAGAAGTAATTTGTGCAAAATGCGGAAGTCACCTTGGGCACGTTTTTAATGATGGTCCAAAAGAAACAACAGGTAAGCGCCATTGTATCAATGGAGTTGCAATGAAATTTATAACTGATCAAGAAAATTCAAAATAATGGAAGAAAAAAATTGGAAAGAAAAACTGACGAAAGAGGAATATCGCGTTTTAAGAGAGCAAGGCACTGAACCGCCTTTCTCTGGAAAATATAATACACATTTTGATGATGGAAAGTATCATTGCAAAGCATGTGATGCTGTTTTATTTAATAGCAATTCAAAATTTGAAAGCAATTGTGGTTGGCCAAGTTTTGATAGTTCAGTTGATGGCGCTATCGAATACAAGAAAGATACATCACTAGGAATGATGAGAATCGAAATTTTATGTAGTAATTGCGGTGGACATATCGGTCATATTTTTGATGATGGCCCAACCTCAACTGGTAAACGTTATTGTGTTAACTCTGTCAGTTTAAATTTTAAAAATCAATAATTATGAAAAAAATATTTGTACTTTTTACTATTGCCTTTGCGTTTATCGCATGTGAAGGAGATCGTGGACCAGTTGGTCCTCCAGGACCTCCAGGAAGTGGTGGCGATTCTGAAATTGGTCATGTTTATGACATTGAAGTGAATTTTAATCCTCAAAACAATTATAGCGCTGTTTCAGAGTTTCCATTATCTGTGGAGGTTTTCGAAACAGATGTTGTCTTAGTTTATTTATTAGAAAGCCAAATCAGCGACCCTACTGGTCCTGTAGATGTATGGTCACCATTGCCACAAACTTTTTATTTAGACTTTGGCGATCAAGTTTCTTACAACTTTAATCATACTTTTTTTGATGTCAACATTTTTCTTGATGGTAATGTTAATTTAGATGCCTTAGGCCCTGAATTTACAAATAATCAAATTTTTAGAGTTGTCATCCTACCAGCAACTGAAGCTAATAGTTTGAGGACTGACACTTATCAAAACTTAAAAGAAGATATGGTGCAACAAGATAAATCTCTTGAAGAACACCAATTAGACCTTTAATTATAATAGAACTTTTTTGTTTTTTGAAGATGAACTCATCCTTAAAAAATTCATCTTTTAAAACTTATTACGTAACTTCGTGCACAAATTTTAGATTTTAAAAATTGACAATATGAGTAAATACGATCTGATTGTTTTAGGAAGTGGTCCTGGAGGATATGTAACAGCGATTCGCGCTTCCCAACTGGGGTTAAAAACCGCAGTCATAGAAAAAGAAAACCTTGGTGGTGTGTGTCTAAATTGGGGATGTATTCCAACAAAAGCACTTCTAAAAAGCGCTCAAGTATTTGAATATTTGAATCATGCTAGCGACTACGGACTAAAAGTTGGAAAAGCTGATAAAGATTTTGGCGCTGTCGTGAAAAGAAGCCGTGATGTTGCATCAGGAATGAGCAAAGGTGTTCAATTTTTAATGAAGAAAAATAACATTGATGTTATTGACGGTTACGGAAAAGTCAAAAAAGGCAAAAAAGTAGAAGTCACCGATTCTAAAGATAAAAAGAAAACTTACGAGGCAGATCATATTGTTATTGCAACTGGAGCTAAATCTAGAGAATTACCAAACTTACCTCAAGATGGTAAAAAAGTGATTGGTTATCGTGAAGCGATGACACTTGAGAAACAACCTGAATCTATGATTGTTGTAGGCTCTGGCGCAATTGGTAGCGAGTTTGCTAGTTTTTATAATGATATGGGAACAAAAGTGACAATTGTTGAGTTTCAACCAAACTTAGTTCCTGTTGAAGATGAAGATGTTTCAAAGCAATTCCAGAAAATCTATAAGAAAAAAGGCATCAAAGTGATGACGAATTCTTCTGTTGAAAAACTAGATACTTCTGGTAAAAAAGTTAAAGCAACTGTCAAAACGAAAAAAGGCGAAGAAGTTCTTGAAGCTGACATCGTTTTATCTGCAGTTGGTATCAAAACAAATATCGAAAATATCGGTCTTGAAGATGTTGGTATCAAAACAGAGAAAGACAAAGTTGTTGTTAACGATTACTACCAAACAAATGTTCCTGGCTACTATGCCATTGGTGACATTACACACGGTCCTGCCCTAGCTCACGTTGCTTCTGCTGAAGGTATCCTTTGTGTTGAAAAAATTGCTGGTCAAAAAGTTGAACCAATTGATTATGGTAATATTCCTGGATGTACTTATGCAAGCCCGGAAATTGCAAGTGTTGGTATGACAGAGAAGCAAGCTAAAGAAGCTGGTTATGAATTGAAAATTGGTAAATTTCCATTCTCGGCATCTGGTAAAGCTAGTGCTGCTGGAACAAAAGATGGTTTTGTCAAAGTTATATTTGATGCAAAATATGGTGAATGGTTAGGCTGTCATATGATTGGCGCTGGTGTAACTGACATGATTGCTGAAGCTGTTTTGGGTCGTAAACTTGAAACAACTGGGCACGAAGTCCTGAAAACAATTCACCCACACCCAACGATGAGTGAAGCTGTCATGGAAGCTGTTGCAGCTGCTTATGATGAAGTTATTCATATTTAATAAATTTCTTTTTTATATTTTTGAAAGCTCCTGCCAAAACAGGAGCTTTTTTATTTATGCAACACATCGAAAGTTTACAAAATCAAAAAATCAAAACACTTGTTCAACTTCAGAAAAAAAGTAAAACAAGACAAGAGTTAAATTGCTTTGTCATTGAAGGCAAAAGAGAAATTGAACTTGCTAAAAATGCAAATTACAATTTCAAGCAAGTCTTTATATGCGAAAACATTTTTGATCAAGAAATTGATTTCCCTAAAGCTGAAATATTTAGTATTTCTGAAAAAATCTATCAAAAAATTGCTTATAGAGGATCAACTGAAGGTATTATCGCTGTCGTTGAACCTAAATCAAATCAACTTGATCAGTTAAAATTCGAACATCAAAACCCTTTGATTTTAGTCGCTGAGGCTCCTGAAAAACCTGGCAATATCGGCGCACTTTTGCGCACTGCAGATGCAGCAAACTGTGATGCAGTAATCATTGCAAACCCAACAACAGATTTATATAATCCAAATATCATTCGTTCAAGTGTTGGCACTTTATTCACCAATCAAATTGCTGTTGGGCAGACTTCAGAAATTATTGAGTTTTTGAACAAAAATGAAATCTCAATTTATTCAGCAACACTTCAGAATTCTAATTCATATTTAAAAGCTGATTATAACAAAGCAACTGCCTTTGTCGTTGGTACTGAAGCAGAGGGATTAACACAAGAATGGCGAAATAAGTCAACTCAAAATATCATTATTCCGATGCAAGGTCAGATTGACTCGATGAATGTTTCCGTTTCTGCTGCCATCCTAATTTTCGAGGCAGTGAGACAACGACAAATCAAATAAATTTTATATTTTTAAAGTCTAACGCATCCATCTATGAAAAAAGTTTTTTTGGGCATACTATTTTTATGTCTTCATCAAATGGCTATGAGTCAAACTGAGAGTGAAGTTCCTCAGAATTACTTTCATAAGCCACTTGATATACCCATCCTCTTATCTGGAACTTTCGGCGAATTGCGCTCGAATCACTTTCATTCTGGGATGGATATAAAAACACAAGGCAGAACTGAAATCCCTATTAAAGCCTCAGCAGAAGGCTATGTCAGCAGAATTAAAATTCAAAGATATGGCTATGGAAAAGCATTATATATCACACATCCTAATGGTTATCAAACCGTTTACGCACATCTAAACCATTTTGCTCCAGATATTGAAGCATACGTCAAAAAAGCGCAATACAAAAAAGAGTCATACACGATCGAACTGTTTCCTGCTAAAGACAAAATAAAAGTTGATCAAGGGGAACTTATTGCTTACAGCGGAAACTCAGGTTCTAGCGGTGGTCCGCATTTACATTTTGAAATTCGAGACCCTAATTCAAGACCTATGAATCCCTTTTTATTTGGTTTTGAAGATATAGAAGACACAAAAGCACCGACAATAAGAGGTCTTTACGCTTATCCTCTCACCAAAAAATCTATTATCGATGGAAGCCGAAGTCGTAAAAAAATTAAACTTTCTAAAATAGGAGAAGATAGTTATAAAGCTGAAGCGCTTGATGCTTTTGGTGATATTGGTTTTGGGTTTGATGCTTATGATCAGTTTGATTTAGCCTATAATAAGAATGGTTTGTACTCAGCTGAAGCATATGAAAATGGTAAAAAGATTTTTGAAACTAAATTTGATAGATTTTCATTTGCAGAGACAAGATACATCAACCGAATGATTGATTATACTTTTTTAAAAGAGTATAAAAAAAGAATTCAAAAGCTGTTTCTTCAGCCTAATTTAAATCTTGATTTAGCTCAGAAAAATGATCATGACGGTATTTTAAGAATGGATCAAGATAGCACAAGCATCACTTATAGAATTGATTTAAAAGATTATATGGGAAACACCAAAACAATCCAAATTCCTATAGAAACCAAAAGGCCATCAGAGCTCCCTGAAATTGAAGAAAAACGAACCCCTTATTTTGCACAATCAAAATATGCATCAGCTTTTGATAATAATCAAATTGATATTTATATTCCAAAAAATGCACTTTACGAAGACACCTATCTCGATATTCAGTTTGGCTTTAATGAAATTAAAGTTCATGAGTATACGACGCCACTTCATAAAAGCATGTCAATAGGTTTTGATGTCAGCGAATTTTCAGAAGAAGATAAATCAAAATTATATATTGCAAAAATATTTCCTTGGGGAAGTTATTATTATTCAAATACAAAGAAGAAGAAAAATCGTTTTGTTACTTACACCAAAGATTTCGGAACCTATGGTTTAAAATTTGATAATGAAAAGCCGACAATAAAACCAATCAATTTCCGAGACGGAAAATGGATGTCGAACTACAGATATTTAAAACTCAAAATTGATGATGCTGAAACAGGTATTGATGCCTTTCGGGCAACAGTTAATGGCAAATTCATCTTGATGGAATATGATTATAAAACCAAAATACTCACTCACGATTTTAATGACAATGTTGTGACAGATACACGTAATAAACTTAAGGTTGTTGTGACTGATAAAGTAGGAAATACACGTATATTTGAAGCAAATTTTAATCGAAAAAAATAAGAAAACCTCTTGAAATCACTTTACTTTAGTCTTATATTCTGTTGTTTTTACAGCTTATTATTTGCTCAAAAAGCAGAAATTAAAGGTCTCGTTTTTGACGAAAACCAACTTACAATACCTTCAGCTAACATTTCTTTTGGAAATGAAGGTACAAGCACAAATCAAAATGGTTTTTATGAGCTTGAAGTTCCAGCCAATCAAAAAATCACAATACGAGTCTCACATGTTGGTTTTAAACCCATTCAACTTAAAATTACTTTAGAAGCTGGCGAATCAAGAGAGCTCAACTTTGTCTTAAAAACTGATATTGAGCAAATAGGTGAAGTTGTGATTACTCAAGAAGGTCGCTCACGTGTAGAAGGCGTCACTGTTTTAAAACCTGAAACTGTCAGGCGTATTCCTGGAGCAAATCCTGGTGTTGAAAATATTTTAAAATCTCTACCTGGCGTTAATTCCAATAACGAATTAAGTACACAATATGCCGTACGTGGCGGAAATTACGATGAAAATTTAGTTTACGTCAATGGCATTGAAGTTTATAGACCATTTTTAGTTAGAAGTGGACAACAAGAAGGCTTGAGCTTTGTAAATACCGATTTAGTCAGGAATGTTAATTTTTCGGCTGGTGGTTTTCAAGCGAAATATGGAGATAAACTATCTTCTGTTCTTGATATTGAATACAGAAGACCCGTTGATTTTGGTGGAAGTTTTGAAGCGAGCTTATTAGGTGGAAGTGCTTCTGTTGAAGGTGTTTCTAAAAACAAAAAACTGACAGGGATTTTAGGGTTACGATATCGAGACAATAGCCTTTTTGTCAATGCTAAACAAACAGATGCTGACTTTGAACCTAGATTTGTCGATGCACAAACCTATTTAACTTACCAATTTAATAAAAAGTTTGAATTGAGTTTTTTAGGAAATATTGCCATCAACACTTATGATTATAAACCTTATTCAAAACAAACAAATTTTGGGACACTACAAGATCCTAAAGCTTTAATCATAGGTTATCAAGGGGAAGAGCAAGACAAATATGAAACTTATTTCGGTGCTTTATCTGCTTCATACAAAGTTAATGACAACTATTCTGCAAAGCTTACCTCATCAATTTATCACACAAAAGAACAAGAATATTACGATATTATTGCGAATTATAGACTTGGCGCTGTGAACTCAGGCTTTGGCGATAATGATTTTGGTGATGTTGAATTTACAGAAGGTGCTGGCGCACAATATACGCACGCGAGAAACAAACTCGATGCATTAATTATTAACTTCAATCATCAAGGAAAAATTAAAGTTGAAGATCATCTCATTGAATATGGCGCAGCTTATAAGCATGAAGATATAAGAGATCGATTACAAGAATATGAAATGATCGATTCAGCTGGTTTTTTCATCAGACCTTTAGATCCAAACTTTGCAAATAATGAACCTTATAATCCTTACGAGGAAGACATTGTTCCTTATTTCGATATTCGTGCAAAAAACAATACACAAATCGATCGCATATCAGCTTATGCGCAATGGAGTTACCAAAAAAACTTTGACAAAGCTAAAATGTGGTTTAATGCTGGTGTTAGAAGCCAAGTATGGTCAGTAAAGGGTGATCAAATCAATAGTAAAACCCAACATATTATCAGCCCAAGAGCTCAGGTAAGTTTAAAACCAAATTGGAATAAAGATATGGTTTTTAGATTATCTGGCGGTTTGTACCATCAACCTCCTTTTTATCGTGCTTTAAGAGACTCAACCGGGCGAGTTTTACCAGAAGTTAAGGCTCAAGAATCCGTACACATTGTTGCTGGAAATGATTTCAGTTTTAAAATGTGGGACAGACCTTTTAAACTTGTGTCTGAAGCTTATTATAAAAAAATGACGGACGTGAATCCGTACACTGTTGAAAACGTCAGAATCAGATATAGAGCTAGAAACGATGTTGAAGCTTATGCCTACGGATTGGATTTAAGATTGAATGGTGAGTTTGTTCCTGGGACAGAAAGCTGGTTTAGTTTTGGCTATCTTAAAACAGAAGAAAAGCAAAACGGTAAAAGTGAATATATTGCACGGCCGATGGATCAACGTCTAAAGTTTGCTGCTCTTTTTCAGGATTACGTCCCAAATATTCCTAAGCTTAAACTCTATTTGAATTTGGTTTATAACACAGGTTTACCAGGCGGTTCGCCTAAATTTGCTGATCCTTATAACTACCAAACACGATTGCCAGATTATCAACGCGTAGATGTCGGGTTTTTCTTTGCTTTGAAAGAACCTGAAGAAAATTTAAACAAAGCAAAATGGTTGAATGTTTTTGAGAAAGTTGATATTGGTTTTGAAATCTTCAATATGTTCGACAGACTGAACTCCATCACTAACACATTTGTAAGAGATGCAAGTTCTAAAAATCAATACGCGGTCCCAAATTACTTGAGCCCGCGTGTCTTTAATGTCAAACTTTCAACGCGTTTTTAGTCTAAAATTTGTTTTAATGTTTTAACAAAATAAGCAACTTCTTCTTTTGTGTTATTGATTGAGAAAGAAACACGAAGGCCGTGCTGATTTTCTCCGTAAATTTCATTTAAAACGAAAGAACCTATCTGACTTCCACTTTGGCAAGCACTTCCTTTTGAGCAAGAAATGCCATGCATATCGAGTTGTAAAATCAACATATCCGATTGGAAATTTGGATGTGGTAAAGTAAAATTGACAACCTTGTGTGAGCTTTTTTCAAAATCACCAGACAAACCATTAATTCTAACTTTCGGGAAAGTTTCTTTCAAAAGATCAATGCAATATGTTTTTAGCATTTTGACATGTGCATGTTCTTTATCCATGTTCTCATAAGCCAAAGTCAGTGCTTTTTCCATTCCGCCAACACCAAAAGTATTTTCAGTACCAGCACGACGACCTCTTTCTTGAGAACCACCATAAATTAGAGGTTTGATCTTTGGTTGATTTTTGATTACAGCAAAACCTATTCCTTTTGGTCCATAAAATTTATGTGCGCTTGCTGTAATAAAATCAACAGCAACATCGGTAAAATCAACTGGATAAAAACCTAAACTTTGGACAGTATCGCTATGAAATAGTGCTTTGTATTTTTGACATAATTCGCCAACATATTTAATATCTGTAATATGACCTAGTTCATTATTGATATGCATTAAAGACACCAATGTTTTTTCATCAGATTCAGCTAATAATTGCTCAAGGTGTGTGTAATCAATTAAACCTACTTTGGTCAAGCTGACGTAATCAAGTTTAACTCCACTTTTTTCTGAAATAAATTCAGATGAGTTAATCACTGCATGATGTTCAATTTTTGAAGTAATAATTCTTTTAACGCCTAAATCTTTGACAGCGCCAAGAATAATGATGTTATCAGCTTCAGTTCCGCCAGAAGTAAAAATGATTTCACTTGACTTAACACCAAGATGTTTGGCAATTTTCTTTCGGCTCAACTCCATCATCGCTTTAGCTTTTCGACCAACAGAATGAATTGAAGATGGATTACCAAAATTATCTTGCATTAATTCAACCATATAATTAATGACATCTTCACGCATTGGTGTTGTTGCTGCATTATCAAAATATACCTTCTTCATTTGGATACTCATTTTGTGCAAAAATACTTTAAAATATAGAGAGCAGGCTTATTTTATATAAGATAGATATCATATTTTTGAAAAAAAAAATGTCATGAAGAAGGTCTTGGTTTTGATGTGTTTGATTTTAATGTCATGCGATGATGGTGATATCATTTATACAAACTTTAATTTTTCAGAAGAAACAACACTTAATATTTGTCAGGATAATAATGAGTATGTGTTACATTATGTTGACCAAGAGACTGCTGAAGCTGTTTCCTTCAAATTTACAAGTGCTGATTTTGAATTATCTTACACTGGATTTGACGCACCTGAAGATTTAATCATAGAAATAAACTCTTCTAATAAAATTAATTACAGACGTTTATCGTCTGCTACAAATTCCAATGATTATTTCTGTCAAAACATACCACCAAGTGTGCCTCAAGTTATTGAGGAGTTTACAAGTACTTCTGGCGGATTTGCAAGAATCGCTTTAGTAATTTATGAGCAAGATGATAATGATGGCGTTCCTAAAGAACTTGAAGATGTCAATAACAACGGAGACCTTTTTGACGATGACACTGATGGAGATGGGATTCCTAACTTTTTAGATGTTGATGATGACAATGATAATGTTTTGACTGAAGTTGAAATTATCAATGAAGACAATCCAAATATTTATCCTGATTTTGATGGAGACGGTATCCCAAATTATCTAGATGAAGATGATGACAATGATGGCGTCATCACGCGATATGAAGATATCAACGCGTTTGATAGCGGAAACCCAGAACCAATTTTGAATCCGGCTGATGATACAAATGCTGAAGGTGTACCAAATTACCTCAACCCTAATATCACTGAAAGTTTAGTCATTGATCAGTATAAACCAAATGTGGTGACAAGAAAATTTAGAGTTCAAATCGTGATTAATGATGTGACTTTAAAGAACACCAACAGCGATGAAACTGTCACACTTTCAACACTTAATCTTGGGAGAATTGAGACAAGCGTAGAAGAAGATTTAGCAAATCCAGAGTAAAAATCTTTAGAAAAGTATAATTTCAACCTTCTTTAAAAAGAAAAATTATTGAAATTTAATTGTCATAAATATAAATTTCTGTAGCACCAACTCCATAAGTTTTATAATCTGCGTCATAATAAGTAATTCGATCATAGCGCCTAAACAATGTTTCTAATTCAGCTTTTAGAACGCCTTGACCGACGCCATGAATAAAAACAATTTTTTTATGACGATGTTTTATTGCAGAATCAATCCTCCGCTGAGCTTCATTAAGTTGAATATTAAGCATTTCATAATTAGACATGTGTCGTGTTGTATCTGTTAAATTATGAATATGTAAATCTACTTCAATCACAGGAATTTCACGTAAAACCTTTTTAGATTTTTTCTTTTTTGGAGATAAATCGTCAATGATTTTTTGTTTGACATCAGCTTTATTGAAATCAACATCTAGATGATTTAACCTAGGGACAACTTCATTTTTAGATACTTCCATCTGAAAGCCATCCTCACTTTCAATCACATAAGAATCTTCTTTAATTTCAATGATTTCGGCCACCATTGCGTCATCAATTAACTCAACAAAATCACCAATTTTCATGATTAGTTTAATTTAGATTCATCTTCTGGTACATCTTCAATACTGTAGTCTTCTTCAAGATGATTTTCTGTAAGGTTTTCTTCATTTTCATCATTGTTCTTCGGATTATCTGACGCCCATTGTTTTGTAGAATTGTATAGACCTATCATTAAAATTACTAATCCTGCTATTTTTATGTAAACGATATCATCTACGGATACCAAATCATAAATAAGTAAGCCCGCACCTATAAGAATAAGAACAGCATTTACTGTTTGTCTCTTTGTGTTAATCATTTTTTTAATTTGTTGCAAAGTTAAAAATCAAATCGCATAAAACTTCTTAATAAAAAGAAATGTAATAGATTTTGAATATCTAAAAAAAATGTTAATTTTAAATTCCAAAAATTCACCTAATCCTAAATTATTAAAAATCATGGAAAATTTAAATGTCGAAAATCAAGAAATGCAAACACCGCCTAGTAATCACTTGGCAATGGCTATTATTTCAACCATTTTGTGTTGTAATCCACTAGGAATTGTCAGCATTGTCTATGCTAGTCAAGTGAATTCAAAATTTCAAGCAGGCGATTATGAAGGTGCACAAAAAGCCTCAAAAAATGCGAAGACTTGGTGGATCGTCGCAATAGTACTGAGTTTTGTAGCAGTTATTGGTTATGCAGTCTTCTTTTTTGCTTTTGCTGGTGATGCCTTAATGGAAGAGTTCCAAAGAGAAATGGAAAGACAACAAAGTTTACAGTAGAAAATTATGCTAGAAAAACCAACAACTCCACCCAATAACCATTTAGCGATGGCTATTATTTCAACATTACTATGCTGCCAACCCTTAGGCATTGTTAGTATTGTTTACGCTAGCCAAGTCAACTCAAAATTTATAGCTGGTGATTATATTGGCGCCGAACAAGCTTCTAAAAATGCTAAAACTTGGTGGATCGTTTCATTAGCAGTCGCAGCTATTGGCTATTTATTTATCTTTGCGATATATGGTATAGGATTTTTCTTAGCCTTTGTTCCTGACGATATTTAAATCATGAGCAAAAATTTAAAAATATTCACTTATACAGGTTTGGGCTTCATTGCTATTGCAGCTTCAAGCCTGTATTTGAATTTTAATCCAACTCAATTTAGTTTTTTTCCGCAATGTCCTTTCCATTATTTCACTGGTTTACATTGCCCTGGCTGTGGAACGCAGCGCGCAATCCATGATGTTCTTAATGGAAACATCATCAGTGGATTACAGCATAACATTCTTATCGTTTTAGCAATACTAGTTTTGACCTACAACGGATTTATCATGCTCAGAAAGCATTATTATCCTCAAAAAACTAAAAATCTTCTTTACCATAAAGCCACACCCATGATTTTATTTTTTACAATAATTTTTTATTGGATTGGTCGTAATATTCCTTTTGAACCCTTTACTTTTTTGGCACCTTAAATCTTAAAACTCATCTGAAAGAGTTTTAGAATTCTTATTTTCGCAAATAAAAATTTAGACGATGAGCAAAGAAATAAAAGAGTTGGAGCCGAAGCAAATTTGGTCAAATTTCGCAAAACTAAATGCTGTCCCTCGTCCTTCTAAAAAAGAAGAACGTGTGATTCAGTTTATGTTAGATTTTGGAAAGAGCTTAAATCTTGAAACTTTAAAAGATAATGAAGGAAATGTTATCATTAAAAAACCAGCAACGAAAGGTTTAGAAGACAGAAAAACGATTGTTCTTCAGTCTCACCTCGACATGGTTCACCAAAAAAATAATGACACTGATTTCGATTTCGACACACAAGGCATCGACATGTATGTTGATGGTGATTGGGTTCGTGCAAAAGGCACAACACTTGGCGCTGACAATGGCTTAGGTGTTGCCACAATGATGGCTATTCTTGAAAGTGATAGCATTGAGCACCCAACTATCGAAGCCTTGTTTACGATTGATGAAGAAACAGGAATGACTGGTGCTAAAAACCTTGACAGTACAATATTAAAAGGTGATATTCTTTTAAATCTTGACACTGAAGAAGATGATGAAATAGGCATTGGTTGTGCTGGTGGTGTTGATATTTCAGCAACGCGTTTTTATATTGAAGAATCAACACCAGAAGATTCTGTTGGTATGAAGATTACAGTCAATGGCTTGAATGGTGGTCATTCAGGGATGGATATCATCAAAGGTTTAGGAAACGCTAATAAATTTCAGAACAGAGTTCTTTTCCAAGCTCATGAAAAACAACAGATAAGAATCCATGAAATTCATGGTGGCGGTTTACGCAATGCGATCCCAAGAGAAAGCGTTTCTGTTGTGAGTGTTAATAAATCTAAACTCGATGTATTTAAAAAGGATTTTAAGAGTTTAGCAAACGAGATTAAAACTGAATATAAAAGTCTAGAACCAAATCTTCAGATTCAATATGAAGAAGTTGAGACGCCATCAAAAGTGATGAGTATTGATGTTCAAGATTTACTTGTGAAATCAATTTACGCAGCTCATAATGGTGTTTACAGAATGAGTCCTGACGTTGAAGGTTTGGTAGAAACATCAAACAATATTGCAAGAGTATCTGTTGAAGAAGGAAAAATAGAAATTCACTGCTTAACGCGTTCTTCAGTAGATAGCACAAAAAATGATTTGGCAAACTCACTAAAAAGTGGATTTGATTTAGCTGGATTTCAAGTTGAGTTGACAGGAGATTATCCAGGTTGGTCGCCAAACCCTGACTCAAAAATACTAACTGTTTTGGATGAAGTCTATCAAAAACAAAATGGCGAGAAAGCAGAAATTGCAGCTTGCCATGCAGGTTTAGAATGTGGAATTATTGGAAGTCATTACCCTGAGATGGATATGATTTCTTTTGGACCTACAATTCGCGGCGCTCACTCACCTGACGAACGCGCTAGCATTTCAAGCACACAGAAGTTTTGGGACTTAACACTTGAAGTATTAAAGAATATACCAAAAAAGTAATTTTTCTTTTTTAATAATAAAAAAATGCTCCAATTTATGATAAGTTGGAGCATTTCTATTTGAATAGTTATCATGTTTTATTTCTCATTAATTTCAAAAATTCGATATTTAAACAATCCAACAACAATTGCGCCTCCTATACCATTTCCAATTAATACTAAAAGAAGAAATAATAAATAATCTGAGAAATGAACTGAATCTGAATAAAGCAAAGCACCAAAAGCCTCTAAGTTACCAACAATACTATGATGAAGCCCAACAAAACCAATTGTACCTGTAATAAGAAATATCAATACAATTCTTGTTAAAATTTCTTCAGTTGTATTTAAAAGCCAAGTGAGTAAACCCATTAACCAGCCCGCAGAGATAGCACTTAAGAAAACAACCCAAAACTTTTGATCTATCACATGAGTCCCAATTTTTAACATGGTATTTTGGTCAAATAAATTTAATTCATCTGCTGTGGCACCAATAAACAATACAAATAAAATACCGCCGATTAGATTTCCAGAAATTACGATTCCCCAAACTTTAAGCATTTCCCAAATGCTTCGCTGACCATTAAGAACTGGTAATGCCAAAACTGAAGTTTGCTCGGTAAATAATGCTGATTTACCTAAAATCACTAAAATAAAGCCTAATGGATAAGCAAGACCAAAAAGCTTATAGATAATCTGTTCGTCTACACTACCATTCAATAAATAAAACAAAGCGCAAATGAGTAAGTAACTAAAGCCAATTTCTAATCCTGCAATCGTTGAGCTTAGTAATACCGAAACTTTATTTAAATTAAATATTTTCTCGCCTTCATTAATAACACGACTTAAAATATCAGAATAGCCTTTACCATCAGATACTCTTTTAGATTTTTCTTCTAAGTCTTTTTGATGTTCTTCCTGATTCTCTTCTTTTTCAATCTCTCTTATTCTCTCCTTTTCATCTTCTTCATTTTGCTTGCTTCCAGTAACTTTTCGGCCTTCTCTTTTATTAATATTCTCTTTTTCTTCATCCATGTTTCGCTTTTATATCGATGTATTTATATTTTTTAATCATGTAAAATAGCAATTAAATTTATTTTAAATAAATAGTAGAAGCGTTAATAAAAACAGAAAAAGCTCCAGTTTAAATAAATTGGAGCTTTTTCTAATAATTATTGTCTGTTTATTATTTTAATTCAGGTGCTAAATCAGCAAAAGCTTGAATTGTTACATCTAAATCTTCATAAGATAGTTTGTTGTTTAAGAAGTAACTTTCAAAAGCACTTGGTGGTAAATAAACACCTCTATTCAACATGCCATGGAAATATTTCTTAAAAGTTTCGTTGTTTCCTTCTGCAGCAGATTCAAAATCATTGACTTTGTTTTCACAGAAATGAACTGAAATCATAGATCCTTCACGGTTAACTTGAGCTGTTAAACCGCTATCATCAATGACTTTCTGAAAACCTTTGTGTAAATATTCTGTTTTCTCAGCTAATTCTTTATAAATCTCTGGATTTGCATTTAATTCTTTTAGCATCGCAAGACCAGCAGACATTGCTAATGGATTTCCACTTAATGTTCCTGCCTGGTAAACTGGTCCTTCTGGCGCCAAATAATTCATAATTTGAGACGATGCTGCAAAAGCGCCAACGGGTAAACCTCCTCCAATCACTTTACCAAAAGTGACAATATCAGCTTTAATCCCTAAATACTCTTGCGCACCACCTTTTCCAAGTCTAAATCCTGTCATCACCTCGTCAAAAATCAACAGAATATCATTGTCATCACAGAGTTCTCTCAAGCCTTCAATAAACTCTTTTGTTGGCGAGATGCATCCCATATTTCCAGCGATTGGCTCAAGAATAATACAAGCTATTTGTTTCGGATTTCCATCAATCAATTTCTCTACACTCTCAAGGTCGTTATAGTTTGCCAAAAGTGTATCTTGAGCAGTTCCTTTTGTCACGCCTGGGGAATTTGGCGATCCAAAAGTGACAGCTCCACTTCCAGCCTGAATTAAAAACGAATCACTATGTCCGTGGTAACAACCTGCAAATTTGATAATTTTCTCACGATTTGTATAACCTCTTGCCAATCTTACAGCGCTCATACAAGCCTCAGTTCCTGAATTAACAAAACGAATCTTATCAATATTTGGCACCATTTCAACAGCTAATTTAGCTATTTCGGTTTCAATTTCAGTTGGTGTTCCAAAAGAGGTTCCTTTTTTAGTTTTGTCAATAACCGCATCAACAACAGGTTGAAAAGCATGACCTAAAATCATCGGCCCCCAAGAGGCGATGTAATCAATAAGTTTGTTCCCGTCTTCATCATACAAATAAGCACCTTCAGCTTTTTTGATATAAATCGGGTCGCCACCGACAGCATTAAATGCACGCACTGGAGAGTTGACTCCACCTGGAATGTATTTTTTTGCTTCATCAAACAAAGCACTACTTCTTTTGTAAATCATATCTACTTTATTTTAATTTTAAAATTTGACCAATTGAAAGATGGTTTGATTTCAAATTATTTAATTTTTTTATTCTTTCAACTGATAAATGGTATTTTTCTGCAATACCATATAATGTATCACCACTTCTAACATGATGTACATTTTTATCATGTGTAATTTTTCTTGGTCTAGGTAAATCTTTCCCTTCGGATTTACCAATAACTTGAAGGTCATAATTATGCAAATCATAACGTTCAATTAAACTGATTAACTTCTGAGGATAACGAGGATCAGTCGCATAACCTGCTCGCTTTAAACCTCTCGCCCAAGATTTATAATCATCTCTTTTATAATCAAATAAAAAAGCATAGCGTGAACGCTCATATAAAAACAATGAATGATCTCTAAATGAATATTTAGGATCGATGTATTTTCTGAAACACTCTTGTGCTGTATCATCATCATGGTAAACCTTTTCTCCTTGCCATCCATTACATTTGATCCCAAAATGATTATTACTTCTTCGTGTTAAATCACCTTTTCCACTGCCTGACTCCAAAATACCTTGTGCTAAGGTGATACTCGCCGGAATACCGTAAAGTCTCATCTCTTCTTGTGCAATTCCTGCAAAATTATAAATATATTGCTCAACAGCAGACAGAGCAGGCACTTCTACAACTTTGGTTTCTTCCTTGAGTTTTGGATCATCATAATCCTTCTCAGAGACGGGATGTGGTACTTGTTTTTGAACAGTTTCTTTAGGCTGTGGTCTTTCTCCTGATTTTTTAGAAGCATTTTTTTTGGCTCCACAAGAGTGAAGCGCAAATGCAATGACCAATAAACTGAGTAATAGAGTTCTTTTCATCATATTATTTCATAGTTATTTTTTGAACGCAATTTAGCATTAAACCCATCGATTCCTTGTAAACCGCCAGTATGAATCGCTAAAATACGAGTATTTTTTTGAAATTGATTTTTCTCTATCATTTCGTATAAACCGTATATCATTTTCCCTGTATAAATTGGGTCAAGTTGCACTTGGTATTTTTGCTTAAAACAATTTATAAAATCTATTAAATCTTTATTATACTTTGCATAACCTCCAAAATGATATTGTGCTTCTAACGTGTAATTTTGACGTTGCGTATATTTTTGAATTTCATTTTTAAAAAAATCACCTTTTAAAGCAGGAAAGCCTAACAAATGTTGATGAGGTTCTGATGATTTTAATAAACCAACAAATGTCCCTGAAGTTCCTAAAGCACAGGCGATGTAATCAAATTGTTTATCTTCTTCTGTAAGAATTTCCTGACAACCCAAAATTGCTTTTTCATTTGTACCACCTTCAGGAATCACAAGTAAATCAAAATCTTCTAAAAGCTTTTGCAACAAAGGCATTTCATCTTTCAACCGATAATCCTGTCGTGATACAAAATAAAGCTTCATGCCAGCCTCATTTGCAGTTCTTAAAGTTTCATTTTGACACAAAGTTTTTTCTAAATCGACTCCCAATTCATCACCACGAATCACACCTATACAATTTAAGTTTAACATTTCACAGGCTTTTGCCGTCGCCAGAATATGATTTGAAAAAGCACCACCAAAAGTCAACACAGTCTGATTTTTACGAACATCAATTAAATTATATTTCAGTTTTCGAAACTTATTTCCAGAGACTTCTGGATGAATTTGATCTTCGCGTTTTAAGTAAATTTCAACACCTTTATACTTCTCTATGAAAAGGTTGTCAGAAATTGGTGTATTTTTAAAGAAATTTGTGATAGGGTTATTTTTTTAGTTTCAATAATTTATAATTTCACCACAAAATTACATGCAAAATCCAAATAAACATTTGATTTTGTAAATTTGTCTATGAGCTTTTTTAAAAAAAGAATTCCACCTGAAGAAGGCGATTATTATTTAACGCCTGAAGGCTATCGCTGTTTTACTGAACAATATCATCTTAAACGTGGCTATTGTTGTAAAAGCGGTTGCAGACATTGCCCTTATGGATTTGATAAAAACACACAATAACAACTGAACACTATGACATTTTCTGAAGAAATTTTAGAAGGAATCCCACATCTGCTTCCTGAAAAACAAGCTTTAAATAACAAAATCAATCACGCACCTAAACGTAAAAAAACACTTTCTGCAAACGATGAAAAACTTGCTCTTAAAAATGCTTTGCGTTATTTTGAACCTCAACACCACAAAGTTTTAGCAGAAGAATTTAAAGAAGAATTACAAGAATACGGACGTATTTATATGTATAGATTTAAACCTCAACATAAAATCTACGCTCGACCAATTGATGAATATCCCGGCAAAAGTATACAAGCAAAAGCAATTATGCTGATGATACAGAACAACTTGGATCATGCAGTTGCTCAACATCCGGACGAACTTATCACTTATGGTGGAAATGGAGCTGTTTTTCAAAACTGGGCTCAATATCGTTTAACCATGAAATATTTGGCTGAAATGACTAACGAGCAAACTTTAGCCATGTATTCTGGTCATCCAATGGGATTATTCCCATCAAGTGAATTGGCGCCTCGTGTTGTTGTCACCAACGGAATGGTCATTCCTAATTATTCAAAACCTGATCATTGGGAAAAGTTTAATGCGCTTGGTGTTTCTCAATATGGGCAAATGACAGCTGGAAGCTATATGTACATTGGACCACAAGGTATTGTTCACGGAACAACAATTACAGTTTTAAACGGGTTTAGAAAAATAAATAAATCTCCAAAAGGCGGATTATTTGTCACTGCTGGACTTGGTGGTATGAGTGGTGCACAACCAAAAGCTGGAAATATTGCTGGTTGTGTGACTGTTTGTGCTGAAGTCAATCCGAAAGCAACAAAAGTTCGTCACGATCAAAATTGGGTTGATGAAGTGATAGAAGAGACCGATAAGCTTGTCAAACGCGTTAAAAAAGCTAAGGAAAACGGTGAAGTTGTTTCTATTGCTTATCAAGGTAATATTGTTGATGTATGGGAAGCTTTTGATGAAGCGAATGTCACCATCGATTTAGGAAGTGACCAAACTTCATTACACAACCCTTGGGCTGGCGGCTATTATCCTGCAGGTTTGAGTTATGAAGAAGCCAATGAATTGATGGCTAAAGATCCTGATCAATTTAAAGAAAAGGTACAAGAAAGCTTAAGAAGACAGACAGATGCCATCAATAAACATACTGCAAAAGGAACTTATTTTTTTGATTACGGAAACGCATTTTTATTAGAGGCTTCACGCGCTGGCGCTAAAATCTATAAAGATGATCAAGGCAAGATGGTCAGCAAAAAACAGTTGAACAATGATGAAGCAGCATTTGCTTACCCAAGCTATGTACAAGACATTATGGGTCCAATGTGTTTCGATTATGGTTTTGGTCCTTTCCGTTGGGTTTGTGCTTCTGGAAAAACTGAAGACTTACAAAAAACAGATGATATCGCAACACAAGTTTTAGAAGAGCTAAAAAATAAAGCAACTGATGACATTAAGCAACAAATGCAAGACAACATCACTTGGATAAAAGGTGCGATGAATAATAATTTGGTTGTCGGTTCACAAGCCAGAATTTTATATGCTGATGCTGAAGGTCGAATGAAAATTGCCGAAGCTTTTAATAAAGCCATCGAGAAAGGAGAAATTGGTCATGTTATTCTTGGTCGTGACCATCATGACGTCTCAGGAACAGATTCACCATATCGCGAAACTTCTAACATATATGATGGCAGTCAATTTACGGCTGATATGGCCATACAAAATGTAATTGGCGATAGCTTTAGAGGAGCGACTTGGGTGAGCATTCACAACGGCGGAGGTGTCGGCTGGGGCGAAGTAATTAACGGTGGTTTTGGTATGATACTTGATGGTACTAAAGCATCGGAAACAAAGTTAAAATCTATGTTACATTGGGATGTTAATAATGGCATTTCAAGACGTAGTTGGGCAAGAAACCAAGGCGCTGTTGATACTATTAAACGCGCTATGGAAACAGAACCTTTACTCAAAGTGACCCTTCCTAATTTTGTTGATGACGACATTATTAACACTTAAAATCTATTATTATGAAAGCTTTAAAATTACTCAGCTTATTTACTTTTATTGCAATATTATCTTCATGTAGCAGTGTGAAGGTTGCAACAGATTACGATAAAGAAGCTGACTTTGACAAATACAATACTTTTGCATTTTACAAACCAGGCATTGATGAGGCTAAAATTTCAGATCTTGATAAAAAAAGAGTTTTACGTGCCATTGATTTAGAACTTAGAGCCAAAGGTTTTACTAAATCAGAGAACCCAGATTTTTTAATCAGTTTTTTCACTGAATCACGTGAAGAAATTAATGTTTATCAAAATAATTATGGTTATACGTGGGGTTGGAGTCCATACTATTACGGGCATCAAAACACAATTACGAGTAGCACAGAAGGAACACTTTATATTGATGTGATTGATCGAGAAACCAATCAATTGATTTGGCAAGGAATGGGAAAAGGTTATTTAGAAACCGATTCAAATAAGAAAACTGAGCGAATTAGTGAAATTGTTCATGAAATCATCGCTCAATACCCTCCTCAAGAAGAGGATAAGAAGTAAATCAAAAAACCGTCTTTAACTCTAATGAAGACGGTTTTTTTATGCTTTAAAGCTAACTAGAACTACACCACTTCAACATCAAAAATCAAAATTGAATTGGCAGGAATAACGCCAGGAATATCACGTTCACCGTATGCCAAATGTGGCGGAATGACAAACTGAGCTTTTGCGCCTTTTGATAGTAACTGCAGACCTTCATCCCAACCTGAGATCACTTGTCCTTGACCTAAAACGAAATTGATAGGTTGCTTTCTTTCAATTGAAGAATCAAAAACCTGACCTGTACTCAATTTTCCTGTGTAATGAATATTAACAGACTCTCCAGCTTTCAATTGATCGCCTTTTCCTTCATTTAAAACTTTATAGTAAAGTCCTGAATCTGTTTTTTTATAGCTCTCATCAACCAAGGCTTTTACTTTATCTTCAAGTGCTGCCTTAGCTTTTGCTTCTCTTTCTGCTTTGGCAGAATTAAATTTTTTAAACACCTCTACTGCATCAAAAGATTCAGCAGCGTCACCTTTTCTGATAATTTCAAGTGTTTCAATTTTATCTCCTTGCTGAATTTTATCAACAACATCTTGACCTTCTTCTACATAGCCAAAAACAGCATGTTTTCCATCTAACCAAGGTGTTTCGTTATGCGTGATAAAAAACTGACTCCCATTTGTACCTGGCCCAGCATTTGCCATTGATAAAACACCACCTCTATTGTGTTTTAAATCTTCATGAAATTCATCTTCAAAATTGTATCCAGGTCCACCCGTTCCGTTACCTGCAGGATCACCACCTTGTATCATGAAATCTTGAATCACACGATGAAACTTAAGCCCATCATAATAAGGTTCTCCTAAAGCTTTAGCATCATTTTCGATTTTACCTTCTGCCAATCCTACAAAGTTAGCAACAGTTCCTGGTGTTTTTTTAAATGTAAGTTCAACAAGAATATCACCTTTATTAGTTTTAAAATTTGCGTATAGTCCTTCTTTCATTTTTATTAATTTATGCAATTGAGTTATTAATTATTTTGATCATTTCATTATAATCTTGTCGATTATTGACGAAATCAACTTCTGCCATGTCTATTAACTTCACTTTTAAATCTCTTTGATTTTTTATAAATTCTAAATAGCCATGGTTAATTTTTTCTAAATAATCTGGCGCTATATTTTGTTCATATTCACGACCCCTTTTTTTAATATTTTTTAAAAGTTGAGAAGTGCTGCGATACAAATAAACATACAGGTCTGGTTTTGGAACTTCGCTATACATCACTTTAAAGATTTTTCTATATAAATTAAACTCGTCATCTTCTAAAGTCACTTTTGCGAAAATTAAAGATTTATGGACATCATAATCAGCGACAACAAAATCACTAAACAAATCAAATTGTGAAATATCATCTAAAATTTGTTGATGTCGATCTGCCAAAAAAGACATTTCTAAAGAAAAAGCATAGCGTTTTTGATCTTCATAAAATTTTGGTAAAAACGCATTGTCCTTAAATCGTTCAAGAATCAATTTGGCATTAAAATCCTCAGAAATCATTGTTGACAAACTTGTTTTTCCTGAACCAATGTTTCCTTCTATCGCTAAAAAATTCAAATGTTTCAGCTGGTTATATTCAGGTTTTAATTCATCTGAACTTATTGTGATTTCTGAATCATCAAGTGTTGAATTCTTTAAGCTTTCAATAGTTAATTTCAATATTGGGTGCTCAAAATCAGGAATCAAATCAGCTAATGGATAAAGCACAAATTTACGTTCAGCTAAGCGCGGATGTGGTACTTGCAAGCTTGAAGTTTCTATCTTTTCGTTTTCATAAAAAACAATATCTAAGTCTATAGGTCTGCTTGCGTAAGAATTGCTGATGCGCTTACGACCCATTGAAAGCTCGATTGAAAGAAGTTTTTCAAGTAAATCTTCAGCTGAAAATCGTGTTCTAATTTCAAGGCAAGCATTGTAAAAATTTTCTCCCTCAAATCCCCAAGCTGGTGTATCATAAACTTTTGAAACGCGAAGAACATCACCAATATGTGTATATATTTCCGAGATTGCCTTTTGTAAATAGCCAAGTTTGTTCCCTTGATTACTACCAATAGCAATATAAGCCAGTCGATTTTTATCCAAAAGTTAAGAAAAGTTTAGTACAAAAAGCTGAACAAATTCATAATTTGCACAAGCTGTAATTATTATCAATTTTTCGAACAAAGATAAACATCAACATCAAAACTTTTGACCCTAAAACAAAAACTTTCTGCCGAACGCACCTACTTAATTTTAGCTGCCCTATTTATCTCTTCATTAGTTGCTTCAAATTTAATTTTTCAAAAATTCTTTCAATATGATTTTTTTGGATTGTACACATTTGAAATCTCTGTGGGTATTTTGCCTTATCCAATCACATTTTTAGTCACAGATACGATAAGTGAGATTTATGGCAAACGCAAGGCCAACCAAGTTGTGACTGCTGGTATTTTTGCTTCATTATTCTCTTTACTTATTATTTTAGTTTCAGATGCAGCAACAGCAACAGCATGGAGTCCAGTTGGCGACGAGACTTTTCATAAAGTATTTGGTGCAACTGGAATCGCAATTTTCGCCTCCATGGCATCTTACCTATTAGCTCAGTATATTGATATTTATTTATATCATTTCTGGAAAAAATTGACAAAAGGAAAGCATTTGTGGTTACGTAATAACTTTTCAACTTTCACTTCGCAATTTGTTGATACAGCAACTGTTTTATTTTTGCTTTCTTTGTTTGGTAAAATAGATTGGTCTTTGTTTGGCGGACTGTTGCTTAGCGGATTTTTATTCAAAGTAATCATTGCCGCAATTGACACGCCTTTCTTATATTTAAGTGTTTATTTGTTTAGAAAAAAATTTAACCTCAAGGCTCATGAAGAGCTTAATTATGAAATATTAAAAAAGTAAATTTATCATGAAAAAATTCCTCAAAATTTTTGGTATAATCATTCTCGTTTTGGTTGCTGCCTTAGTTTTAACGCCGATTATTTTTGAAGACCAGATTGAATCTGAAATCAAAAAAGTCATTAATAAAAATGTAAATGCAACAGTTGATTGGAATGAACTCGACTTGAGTCTTTTCAGAAGCTTCCCTGATGCGAGTGTTCAATTAACTGATTTAAAAGTTATTAACAAAGCTCCTTTTGATGGTGACACTTTGGTAAACAGTGAGCAGATTAATTTAAATTTAGGTATACTTCAACTCTTCAAATCTGATCCAATCAAGATTGACAACTTCTCACTTGATGGCGCTTTAATCAACATTAAAGTGAATGAAGATGGCGCTGCAAATTACGATATTGCTAAGGAAACAACTGAGCAGCCTAAAGAGGAGGTCAATGAGGAATCAGGTGGAATGCAATTGGCTTTGCAATCTTATAAAATAAATAATTCAACAATTATTTACGATGATAAATCTGCTAAAACTTACCTGAAATTAAATGACTTCAATCACCATGGTAGCGGTGACCTTGAAGCCAATAAAACAACTTTAGAAACTCAAACAAACTCCCTTGTGACCTTTGTTTTTGATGAAGTTGAATATTTGAGTGACAACTCGATTGATTTAGCCGCAGATTTAGAAATAGATTTCGATCAAATGAAGTTTAGTTTCCTCGAAAATAAAGCGATGATTAATCAGTTGCCTTTAAATTTTGAAGGCTATGTTCAGATTTTTGATGACTACCAAGATATTGATGTTAGCTTTAGTATGCCAACTTCAAGTTTTAAAAACTTTTTAGGTCTGGTACCAAAGGCTTATGCTGGCAACCTTGAAGGTGTTGACACCTCTGGAGATTTTGAATTAAACGGTTCTATTAAAGGTCGTGTAGATGATGAAAATATTCCGAAAATCAACATTAAAGGTTATAGCGAAAACGCAAAAGTAAAATACGCTGATTTACCTAAATCTATTGATAATATTCATGTAAATGTTGAAATTATTAATGACTCTGGTAAAGTTGAAGACACTTATATAGACGTCAAACAATTTGCATTTAATATTGCGCAAGACTACTTTAAAGGACAATTAAAAGTCACAGACTTGATGAATGACATGATTGTTGATTTTGATGTTGACGGAAATATTAATCTTGCAAATATTAAGCAAGCTTACCCAGTTGATATTGAGCAAGACCTTAACGGACATCTAAAAGCAGAACTTGCAGGACGCGCCAATGTAGAGCAAGTTAGTCAAGAAAATTACAATAACTTAAACATCAACGGGCATTTAAGCCTAGACAACTTCAACTATGTTGATGAAGCTTTTCCGCACGAATTAAAGCTTAGTCAAATAGCTATTAGGTTTAATAAAAATCAAATACAGCTCGAAAACTTAGATATCAAGACAGGACAAAGTGATCTTAATGCAAAAGGAGAACTGAAGAATTTAATGGCATTTGTATTTTCAGATGGCGTTTTAAAAGGAAACTTCAATGCGCAGTCAAACAATTTTGTTGTAAGTGATTTCTTAGTTGAAGAAACTGAAGAAGAACAAAATGAGACTTCAAAAGAAGAAGAAACTGATCAACCAAAAACAACAAATCAAGGACAAACTGCATTTAAAGTACCTGACTTTTTAGACATTGTTTTAAACTTTGATGCAAAAAAAGTTCAGTATGATAATCTTAATTTAGATAATGTTAAAGGCGCTTTAAGCATCAGAAATGAAGCAGTTAATTTAGAAAAAATAAATGCTCGAATTTTTGGAGGAAATATCATGCTTGATGGATTAGTTTCAACAAAATCAAACAAACCTCAGTTTGATGTCAAATTAGATTTAGATTTAATTGATATCCAAAATACTTTTAAAGATCTACATCTACTTCAAAATGTCGCGCCTATTGCTGAAGCTTTAACGGGTCAAATGAATTTAAAAATTGATTTCAGCGGTTTAATCAATAAAGATTTAAGCTTAGACTTCAGTAGTTTAGCCGGTCAAGTTGCTGCTGACGTTCTCAATGCTGAGGTACACACCGAACAATCTAAATTAATCAGTGGAATTTCTAATCGATTAGAAAATGTCAATCTAGGAAACAAAAAATTGAAAGATCTCAGCGCAATGTTGGAATTCAATGATGGTAAAATCAAAACAAAACCATTTGATTTTAACATTGAAGACATTCAGGTTAATGTTCAGGGTGAACAAGGCTTTGATAAAAGTATTAACTATAATTTAGACTTGGATATCCCTGCTAAATATTTGGGAGACAAACTTGGCGGACAGTTAGCAAATTTAAGCGGTCAAGAGCTGAAAGACTTCAAAATTGATTTACCAATTAGTTTAAGCGGACAATACAATAGTCCTAAAATTAACCTCAACATGAAAACAGCCATCAATGATTTAAAAAATAAAATCGTTGAAGAACAAAAAGGTAAATTGAAAGATAAAGCTGAAGACAAAATCAAAGATTTCTTGAATGACAAACTCAACAACAAAAAAGATAGTACGCAAACCGAACAAGATTCTGTAAAAACTAAACAGAAAGAAGAAACAAAAGACAAGATAAAAGGAGCCTTAGAAGGTTTATTTGGCAAGAAAGAAAAGGACGAAAAGGAAAATAAAGAAAAAGATGAAAATTAAACACGCAAATACTTTATTGTAAGATAATTATTTCTAAATTTGCAAACCATTAAAATGATAAAAACGATTTAATATATTTTCATATGCTAGTAGTTAAAGTAAAGGACGGTGAAAAAATAGAACGCGCTTTAAAAAGATTAAAAAGAAAATTCCGTGATACTAAAGTTTTACAAACTTTACGTAGCAAAAAAGAATTTACAAAACCTTCAGTTGCTAAGAGACAGCAAATGAAGAAAGCGGAATATATTCAGTCTTTAAGAGAGAAAGAGAACTTATAAAGTTCGCTTTTTAAACATACAAAAAAGGCTTCATTAACTTGAAGCCTTTTTCTGTTTCTTATTATTTTACGATTTAATGTAACTCTAAATCAACAACGAAACCTTCGTTATTTCTGACATTAAAAACGGTATCATCTTGAAAAATTAAATACTGACCTTTTATTCCTACAAGTTTACCTCTATAATTATCCTTCTTACTCAAGTTTAAACTTTTCAACTTTTTAGGATAATTTAAAACTGGAAAATGAATCTCAACTTCTTGATTATTTTCTATAAAATATTCTTGAGCTTCATCAGGAATAAACTCTCTCAACTGATTCTTAATATCTACCAAGTTTTTATCCTCTATTTCATTTTTCAACATTGTTCGCCAATTCGTTTTATCAGCCACATGCTCTTTTAAAGCAACTTCGGTAAGACCAGCCAAATATCGGTTTGGCACTTCAACAACTTCAATAGCTTCGTGCGCACCTTGATCTATCCAACGTGTTGGCACTTGCGTTTTCCTAGTGACACCAACTTTAACGTCACTCGAGTTTGCTAAATAAACAATATGTGGTTGCAATTGCACTTTTTTCTCGTAGTCAAGATCACGATCTTCTTGATCCAGATGCGCAGTACTCAACTCAGGTTTCATGATCCAGTCACCAACCTTAGCCGAAGCCTGAAAACAATCGTAACAAAAGCCTTGGCGAAATATCTTTTTGGCCTTATGACAGTTTAAACACTCATACTTAACGAAGTAAATAGCAATTTCACGATTGAGAAGCTGATTCATGTGAATGATGTCTGTATCCATATCGAGAAAGTAATTGACTTCCTCTGCTAATGAAGTTCTCATTTTTCTGAGAACAGAGCGATATATCATATTTTTTGTATTTAATTAATGTGTAATTCCGAATGATTTCTTACTTTAGAATCGAAGTTATAAAGATAAAATAATTCATGCCAATTCCCATTTTTAACTCAATTGCATCTTGGATTTTAAAAAAGAGAATCCACCAAATGGAACTTTTTGTAAAATATCCAAACGAAGTTCAAACAGAGTTATTGACTGATCTTATTCAGTTTGCAAAAAATACTGAAATCGGAAGAAAATACGACTTTAAATCGATCAATAGTTATCAAGATTTTGCAGATCGCGTGCCTCTCACCTATTATGAAGATTTGGAAGATACGATTGAACGCAGCAGAAATGGCGAAAATAATATCATTTGGCCGACGCCTATCAAGATGTTTGCAAAATCAAGTGGAACAACGAGTTCTAAAAGTAAATTTATTCCTGTCAGTCAAGAATCTTTAGAAGAGTGTCACTATGCCGCCGGGAAAGATATTTTGTGCATGTATTTAAATAATAATGAGAATGCAAAACTATTTACTGGTAAAAGTTTACGACTTGGTGGTAGTAAAGAAATTTATAAAGATAAAGGCACGTCTTACGGCGATTTATCAGCATTACTCATTGATAATATGCCATTTTGGGCAAACTACAAAAGTACGCCCAGCAACGAAATTTCGTTGATGAATGATTGGGACACAAAAATGGAAGCCATTGTAAATGAAACAATGAAAGAAAACGTGACAAGTTTAGCTGGAGTTCCGTCTTGGATGTTGGTTTTACTCAATAATATTTTAGAGAAAACAGGAAAAACAAAAATTAGTGAAGTTTGGCCAGAACTTGAAGTTTACTTTCATGGGGGTGTTAGTTTTGAACCTTATAAAACGCAATATGACTCCATTATTAAACAAGATAATTTCAGATATTACGAAATCTATAATGCTTCTGAAGGCTTCTTTGCTGCTCAAGATTTAAACAACTCAAAAGATTTACTCCTGATGTTAAACTACGGAATTTTTTATGAGTTTATTCCGATGAAAACTTATGGCACGCCAGACGAAAAAATCATTCCATTAAGTGAAGTTGAAGTTGGCCAAAATTACGCAATCGTTATCACGACAAATGCAGGCTTATGGCGTTATAAAATTGGAGATACCATCAAGTTTACGTCTATTAACCCTTATAAAATAAGAGTCACTGGCAGAACAAAGCATCATATTAACGCTTTTGGTGAGGAGTTAATTATTGAAAATGCTGAAGAAGCTATCCGTCAAACTATACAAGAAACGCAATCTGAAATTGTTGAATTTACAGCTGCGCCAATTTTCATGGATGGTAAAACAAAAGGCGCGCATGAATGGATTATAGAATTTAGGAAAGCACCGAAAAATCCAGACGAATTTAGAGATCGGTTAGATTTAAATCTTCAAAAAGTCAATAGTGATTACGAGGCTAAACGCTATAATAATATGACGCTTAATAAACTCCAACTGAATGTTGCAAAACCACAACTCTTTCATGAATGGTTAAGACAAAATGATAAACTCGGCGGACAACATAAAATTCCGCGTCTCTCTAATAAACGCGACTACGTTGAGGAGCTTTTAAAAATCAACCAACAACTCTAACTTTTGCTTTTGAAAATTTCGAAAAAAGCAATCCGAAAACATTTTAGAAAACAAACAATGGCTTTAATGGCGTAGATAATTAGATTATCTTTGCCAGCCAAATGATAAGATTATGGACATGACACATAGCATTGAAAATTCAGTAAAAGATTATCTTCAAAAAAAATATGAAGTTACCGTTGAAAGTTTTGAATTTCAGCAAACTCGGAAAGAATTTGAAGGTGATATAACGCTTGTGGTTTTTCCATTATTGAGATATGTTAAAACAAATCCCGTTAAGCTTGGAGAAGAGTTGGGCGAACATTTAGTTAAGGATGTTGAGCAAATTTGTGCATTTAACGTCATCAAAGGTTTTTTAAACCTCAGCTTTACAAATTCATTTTTTGTTAATCAGCTTGAAGAAATCATCACAACACAAGATTTTGGAACACAGCAGAAAGATGAAAAATCTGACAAAATGATGGTTGAGTTTTCCTCGCCAAACACTAATAAGCCTCTGCATTTAGGACACGTTAGAAACAATCTTTTAGGTCACTCAGTTTCTGAAATCTTAAAGGCAAATGGTAAAGAAGTTTTCAAAACTCAAATCATTAATGACAGAGGAATTCACATTTGTAAATCAATGTTGGCTTGGCAAAAATTTGGTCAAGGTGAAACACCTGAATCAACAGAAATGAAAGGTGACCACTTTGTGGGAAAATACTATGTGATTTTTGATCAGAAATACAAAGTAGAAATCAAAGAACTAATTGAGAAAGGTCACACTGAAGAAGAAGCAAAAAAACAAGCGCCACTGCTTTTAGAAGCGCAAAAACTTCTTAAAAAGTGGGAAGAAAATGATACTGAAACAGTTGCCCTTTGGCAAAAAATGAACAACTGGGTTTATGAAGGTTTTGAGAAAACCTACAGTGATTTAGGTGTTGATTTTGATAAAAACTACTACGAAAGTGAAACATATATCCTCGGAAAAGAGTTTGTTTTAAAAGGTCTAAAAGATGGCATTTTCTACAAGAAAGAAGATGGTAGCATTTGGGTTGATCTCTCTGAAGACGGACTCGACGAGAAACTATTGCTCAGAGCAGATGGCACTTCGGTTTACATAACGCAAGACATTGGGACAGCCATACAAAGAGTTAAAGATTTCCAGATTAACGGTTTGGTTTATACCGTAGGAAATGAACAAGATTATCACTTTAAAGTTTTGTTTTTAATTCTAAAAAAATTAGGCTTTGCTTGGGCGGAACATTTATATCATTTGAGTTATGGCATGGTTGAACTTCCTGACGGAAAAATGAAAAGCCGTGAAGGAACTGTTGTTGATGCTGATCAACTTATTGAAGAAATGGTAACATCAGCTCAAGAAATTGCTGAAGAATTAGGAAAAATTGACGATTTAGAAAAAGAAGAAAAACAAAAGCTTTATCAAGCAATAGGTAAAGGCGCATTGAAATATTTTATTTTAAAAGTAGATCCTCGAAAAAATATGCTTTTTGACCCTAAAGAATCTATAGATTTCCAAGGGAACACAGGTCCTTTTATTCAATACACACATGCGAGAATTCAGTCGCTTAAACGTAAAGCAAATATCGCTGATTTTTCAGTTATTGATTACAAAAATGCTTTAGACCTTAAAGAAAAAGATATTATCAAGCATTTGCTAAAACTGCCATCGACAATAGCGCAAGCTGGAGATGAACTCAACCCTGCCTTGATTTGTAATTATACTTATGATTTGGTGAAGCTATTCAATTCATTTTATCAAAATTCACCGATTATTATTGAGGATAAAAATGTCACACAATTTAGAATTTCAATCGCTGATCAAGTTGCAAAAACAATTGCTTTAAACTTGAATTTATTAGGAATTGAGAGTCCACAACGTATGTAAGTTATTTCATTTATATTAACTTTTAAAGGAATGTATCTTAAGTGCATTCCTTTTTTTATGAATAATTTCTATCTTTAGAAAACTAACACAAACCTATCACCATGAAAAACTCATTATTGATTGCACTTATATTCTCATCAACAATAGCTTTTAGCCAAATCAATGTTTCGAAATCACAAACGGAAAACAGATGGCGAGTTGGCGGAAATATTGGTTTAAGTTTTGGGAGTAACGATTATTTTGGCTTTGGTATCGCACCGAGTATAGGTTATAAAATCACTGAAGGTTTGGAAGGTGGAATCACGGTTGGTTATCGTTATTCTGACTGGAAATACTCAAAACAACACATGCTTAACACTGGACCATATTTGAATTATTATGCGATTCAAAATTTATTTTTGAGAGCGCATTATGAATATTATAATGGAACTCAAAAAAATAAACTCACATCAAACTCAACAAGTTTTGATGAAAACGCTTTGTGGCTAGGCGCTGGTTATCAAAGCGGCGGACGCGTTAAGGTTTACTTTGGTTTAATGTATAATGTGCTTTACAAAGATAACGAGAGTATATTCTCAAACGGCTTGCGCCCTATTGGCGGTGTGAGTGTTAGTCTTTGATCTATTAAAGTAAATCTTAAAATGAAAACAACCTTACTTTTTAGTCTGATATTACTATTATTCTCTTGTCATGAAAATAATAATAAGAACGAAGAAACCAATCTGATCGAAAATACGAACATCAATCCTGATAATTTCAGTGATTTGTTACATACCGAACCAGATGAAAAAAGTCTTTCTCTTAATAATTTTAAATCTTCTATCAATAAAGGCTTTCTTTCTCATGATGAAGCTTCCGAAATTCTCTCCTCTAAGCATTCTTTAGATAAAAGTGACAAGCTTAGACTTTTATATTATACGCAGACTGATTCAACACAAAAATGGATTTACAGAATAAATAGCACAAGAAAACTGATTATCAAAAATGTAAAGGTATTTGAAGCATCTAAAACAAAAACTACTGATTTGACTGTTGAAAGAACTGTCATTGAAATGACAAAAGTTTTATAAAAAGACTATCCCAAAACTGTCATTATAGTTACAAAAATAGTCCATAAGCTAATGCCATTAATAAAGATTAATTCTGTAATCCCATTGATGCCATTTTTAATAATTGAAAGGGCGACAAAGATCATCATTAATCCGATAATGATAGTTCCTACAACTCCCAAAACTTTAAAATCTGCCAAAACAATCAACTGAAATGTCAGAATAAGTCCTGGTAGTGATAAAAAAACAATCACAGCTAAAAGATTATGCAAAATCCTTTGCATATTTGTTTTAACAGCTTCTTTACTAAAAGGCCTAATATTGTGAGGTACAAAAGCTAGCGAAGCTAAGGAAAGGCATCCAAAATCAATGTATTGCATTAATTGATTGTAACCTCTTAAATCATAAAAGCTAGTGAGTAAAAGAAAGAAAAAATAAGTTAAAAAAGCCGTTACAAATAGAAGCCACTTATAACCTTTAACAAAGCTATCACCATATAGATCTTTGTTGCTTAAAAAACTCAAAGTAAATTTGTTCAGATCTAAATCAACAAACTTCAAAGCCTTTTTGATAAAGTGAGGCAATAAGCTGGCTTGCGTAAAACCAATAAGTAAGATTCCTAATTTGATAAACATTATAATGAAAATATTTTCAAAAATTAAATTCTAAAATAATTTAAAGACGACTTAATTATACCAAACTGGGGAAGGTTTACCTATTTCAAAACCTTGCAAACCTCCTTCATCGAAATAATTACTATCAGTATTAAAAATATTTTTGCCTTCAGCTGGAATTTCAGGATAATATGACAAGGAGAATCGAACAGAATTAAAGACCAAATAATCATTCCTTAAAATAAGTCCGATACTGAAAGATGAAAAAAGTTTATTGCTGCTGTAAGATTCATTCCCTGCCAAAATAGCTGCATTCATATTAAAATAAGGGTTAAGTCTAAATCCCAAAAGTTCACGTGAGGAGTAAAACTGCGTTTGTAAAGACAAAGCATATTTTGAAGTTCCTAACAAATCACTATCAAAACCAGGGATACCAATACTGTTTTTTAAGCCTTCTTGATTGCCGTAAAAATTACCAAAATCATTCACTTCATCAATTGTTAATCGATCACCAAAAGAATCTAAACGGTTTTTACCAATAATAAATTGAGGTTTAATAAATTGACGCATTCGCCATTTTGGCCCCAACTCTATCAAATTTGTAAAATAATTAATACGCAACGCATAAGCCGATTGCTCAGGAACTGAACCTTTCATGAAAGTTCCATATTCAAGACTTCCATTTAAATAACCCCAATCGTAATAATTTCCATGAGCAACTTTTGCTCCGAAGTAAAATCGGTTACTTTGGTTTTTATACTGATTTCCAAGTGTGATCGAATAAATATCTCCAACAGGTACGTTTTCAATAATTCCATCTCTAAAAATAAACCTATCTTCTAAAAATTGTCTTGAAGAAATACCAATGCTACCCAAGTAAAAAGTTTCACTTGTAAAGAAGTTGATTTTATCATATTCCGCACTTGGTTTTTCACTGTAATCAACATGAAGAAGCCTTGAAGTCGCAATAATATTTGCTTTTCGCTCTCTATCAGATTGCCCTTTAAATAAATGAAAAGAATAACCTCCCCAAATATCCTGAGACCTGTATTTAAAAGCCTGCGGATCATCAACAGCGACATCCATGCCTGGCAAAAATTTTAATTTATATTGTTCATCTACATAAATACCTGCTGCCCATTTTGTAAATGGCGAGAAAAAATTTCGATCAACATTAAAGCGTTTATTGTAGTTCCCAATCAAGTCTTCTTCATAAGCAACATACGAACTGATGTAAGTATTCTTAAAGTTTGGTAGTTTATAAAAGAATTGCGGTGCAATTTTTCCTGAGCTGAAGCGATTTTGCATACCGATGTCAAACTGATGTCCAAAGCCTAAATAATTATAATCTGTAAGTTTTATTTTCATTTTTGACCCAGAAAATGAAGCTTTGGGTATCCAGCTCCACGAGTCTAAAGAAGTGATAATCACATCAACTGAATCTTGACTTTTCTCAACGGGTTGAACGGTGATTTCAACATCTCTCACAAATTTCTGAGATCTTATTAGACGCTCAGATTCCTTAATTTTTGAAACATCAAGTGCTTGATTTTTCTTGATAATCACGTAATTCTTTATCGCAAAATCTTTAGACTTTATGTGAAGTAAATTCCCTGTCCGTTCCAACCAATTTCTCGTTGTTTTTGTAGAATCTGTAAAGGAAAAACCAAACGGATCGTGGCTATCGACTTCAATCTTTCTGATAATTTTGCCTTGATAAGGCTCAAGATCCTGTCGCTCTCTCACCTTTGTTTTATTCTTAGATTTTTTGTTTGATTTAAAAATAAGTCGATGCAAAAATTTTGAAGTTTTTGATTCTTCAGAAAAATCTTCAATTTTATCGTAAACTATGTCTGTTGAATCTTTCTTTTTTTCTTTGACTTGAGAGAAAACAGACTGAACTATGAATAAGCATAAAAAAGTAAATACAAAATGATATTTATTCAGTTCTAACATAGATTATAAAACAAAATTAGATGATAAAATTAACGGCGCAAAAGGTAATATATTTGAAGTAAATCAACCTCAAATTAAAGTTTTTACAACATATAATTGTACAAACAATCTTCAACTGAAATTTTAAAAGTACATTTAATCATCTTTTTTTAAATCTTATATTATGAATCTAGAAAATGCAGTATTAATCATTGCCTCTGTTGTCGCTATTTTTGCTATTACTATCTTAATCACAAGAGTTTTTGGTTTAAGAACATTTGCTAAAATGTCAAGTTTTGATTTTGCCTCAACTATTGCCATTGGGTCAATATTGGCCAGTATCATTCTCAATAAAGATCAAGGCATTTTAAAAGGAGCGCTCGCATTAATTTCCATTATTGCTTTTCAAGCTCTTTTCTCATATTTGATTAGAAAGAGTGACGTTTTCAAGAAACTCTTTACTAATAAACCTCAGTTTTTAATGAAAGATGGTGAAATTTTTCACGACAAACTCAAACAATGTAATGTTGACCAAAGTGACTTGATGGCAAAGTTAAGAGAAGCAAATGTTCACCGACTGTCTGATGTAAAAGCTGTTGTTTTTGAAAGCACAGGAGATATTTCTGTTTTGCATAACTCAGATGATATCAAGATTGATGAGATGATCACTGAAGATGTGATGAATTGAATCAATGATTATTTTATGAAAATTTTGAATGGAGAAATATATTTACTTACTCATCATTATCCACGCAAGCTTTGGTGGTTTTGCCCTGATTGCAGGTTTTATAGCACTCATCGTTAAAAAAGGAAAAAATGTTCACCGTAAATCAGGACTTGTTTTTTTCTATGGAATGATACTTTCAGGAATCAGCGCGCTTATCATTTCAGTTTTACCAAATCATGAAAATCCATTTTTGTTTGCTATCGGTATTTTCAGTTTATACTTTGTGATTACAGGAAAAAGAGCCCTAAATTTTAAAAAGAAAAATCCTGTTTTGATGGCTGATAAACTGATTTCAGTACTGATGGTTTTTACTGGAACTTTAATGATTTTCTTACCTTATATTTATTCAAGAACAATTAATTTGATTCTTGTTGTTTTTGCTATTGTCGGCATATTTTTTTCAGTAAAAGATCTTCTCCTCTATCGCAAGCCAGATAGATTAAGGAAAGCTTGGTTAAAATTACATCTTGGCAAAATGATTGGTGGCTTCATATCTGCGACAACAGCTTTTGTCGTTGTCAATAATTTTATTTCTGGCATCTCAGCGTGGTTTATACCTGGAATCATTGGCGGATTTATTATTTTTTACTGGATAAAAAAAGTCGCCAAACCAAAAGTTACTTTAAAGAAGTAATTCAAGTTTTATGAGTCTTTTAATAAGTTTTTTGCTTAGCTTGATTTAAATTGAAAGTAAACATAGATTCATTTCATGAAATTTACAAATAAAACAATTCCTAACATTATAAAACCTCAAGTTGAAGAAGCACTTTCATATTACCCTGAACTGAAAGACACACCCATTACTTTTAAGTTTAAAAAAAATATTAACAAGTCAACGATGCAGGCTCAGCCAAAATTTGCTAGCCTTTTAAAGCCCAGAGGAAGTAGAAGTTATGTTATTCTCATCAGTGAAAAATTTCACATTGAAGGTGAAGAGTTTAAAGTTATTGATGTTGATGATGATATTATGATTGGCTGGATAGGCCATGAACTCGGTCACGTAATGGATTACAGAGATAGAGGGAAATTTGATATGATTATTTTCGGCTTGAAATATTTGTTTTCAAGTGCGCATATTAAGGAAGTTGAAAGAGCTGCAGATACTTTTGCTGTTGAACATGGAATGTATGAATACATTTTAGCTACAAAAAATTTCATTTTAAACAACACGAGTATTAGCTCTGAATATAAAGCCAGAATTAAAAAACTTTACATGTCACCTGAAGAAATCATGGAGCTTGTTAACAATTTAGAGCCTGATGAAGTTGAGGAAAAGGTTAAAGAGGAAATCAAAGAAAAGAAGGCTTAAGATAATTGCTTCTTGACAAAAGCCTCAAAATCTTTAAATTTTTCTTCACCCATCACTTTTTCCATTTTCACTTGTCCACCTTTTTTCTTGTTGGCACCACTCCACTCATAAAAAACTTCCATTGGCAAGACTTTTACTTTGACACCTTTGAGTGCTTTTGAGCGTGCAACTTTATAATTTTTATTTGCATTTTTTAAAATATCGTCAAGTGCTTTAGCCAAACCTTCTTCACTAATATCAAGTTTATCATCAGTTCCTAAATGCCAAACGTGATGAAACTCACCATCAATTTTGACAGCAGAAACAGTAAATTCTGGTAATTTAATGTCGAATTTATTTTCCAATTCTTGAATGGCATCATTCATTTTATTGACAGAAAGCTGGGAACCAACAACATTTAAAAAAAACTTTGTACGACCAGTAATTTTAATTTCAGCACGTTTTTTATCTGTAAAAGCAATGGTATCACCAATTAAGTATCGCCATGCACCAGAGACAGTACTCATCAATAAAACATAGTCTTTCCCCTCTTCAACATCTGCAAAACTGACCACTGGTGCATCTTCAGAAATAGAGCCATCTTGCTGAATATAACTTGGCTCAAAAGGAACAAATTCAAAATAAATTCCGTTATCTGTAATCAACTGCATCGCCGATGTTTCTGGCCGTATTTGGCAGGCTATGAATCCTTCAGAAGCTAAATAAGTATCAATAACTATGATCGGATGTTTTAGTAAAGCGTTGAAACTTTTTTCGTAAGGCTTAAAAGCAACACCACCAGATGTATAAACTTGAAGGTTAGGCCAAATATCATGTATCGTTTCCACTTTGTGATAATCAATCACTTCTTTCAGCATAAGTTCCATCCAAGAAGGAATTCCGCTTAAAGCGCCGATATCCCAGTTTTTTGCGTTTTCAGCTATGTGCTTCACACGTTCATCCCAATCATCAATTTTGGCAATTTCTTCACCAGGTTTATAGTATCCTCTAAACCAAAAAGGAATATTACTTGCGCTAATACCACTTATTTCACCCTCATAATGATCACCTTTTTGAGCTAAATTCGTTGAACTACCAAGCATCATAATTTCTTTTTCAAAAAAATCAGATGGCAAATCGAAGTTTGCTAAGGCCGTCACTTGCTTAATTCCAGATTTCTTAATAGCGTCGAGCATATCTTCAGAGACAGGAATTTTCTTGCTTGTTTTACCTGTGGTTCCTGAGCTTATAGCGTAATAAGATGGCGCACCAGGCCAACTAATATCTTCTTCACCTTCATGAAGTCTGTGCCACCATTTTTCGTTCATCTGATGATAATCAAAATAAGGAACTTTTTCACTAAAAGCTTTTTCAACATCATCACTTTCAAGAATTTTTTCAAATCCATAATATTTCCCAAAAGCAGTCTCTTTAGCTTTTTCGAGTAATTTTATTAACACCTTTTGTTGATCTTCAGCAGGATTATTTTCACCTGTAATCGTATCAGTTACATTAATAATATTTTTAATAATTGAACCAACAATTGCCATATGAGAGTTTTTAAGAATCCTCTCAAAGATAGTTTTTAAAGTATTTTGTTTAACTATTCCGTTTATAAAAATTCGTTAATTTGAATAAATTCATCATTTAATCTTTAAAAGCTTTTAATAATGACTTTGCAAAATTTCGAACTTATCCTTCAATTATCAAACAGTTTATTCTGGAGTTAATTGATAAATTCATTCAGAAAAGTCATTTCTAAAATCTAATCATTTTTTAAAGTCAAGCCAATTCCAGGTCTGAGTCATTTCTAAATCTCTTCATAAATTAGTAAATTATCTTTTCTGTAAATCATTACACAAACTGATATTTCATTTCCGATTCTCAAAGATGACTATTTAAAGTGATGTTAAAAGTAAGCTTTTAAAAAAAGAATGAACGTTCATTTATTTATGTTTGCATTATCTAATTAACCCAAGAAAATGTAAAATGAGCCAAAAGGAAAAAGTCACTGATAAAAAGAAAGCGCTTTTAGATGCCACTTTAAATCTTGTCAATAACGACGGGTTTCACAAGGCATCCATGTCAAAGATTGCGAAACTTGCAAAAGTAGCACCAGCAACAATTTATTTGTACTTTGAAAATAAGCAAGATTTGATCAACTCACTGTATTTATCAGTCAAATCATCTTTCAGCGACTATGCTTTTAAAGATTATCGAGACGACCTACCCGTCAAAAAAGGCTTTGAAATTATCTGGAATAATATCGCCGATTATAAATTGAATAAAATCGATGAAGCCACTTTTTTATCTCAATGCGACAATTCCCCAATTATTGATGATGCTATTGCAGAAGAAGGTTTAAAGCATTTACAACCCTTACTCGATTTATGGAAAAAAGCGAAAGATGAAGGTATCGTCAAGCCGCTTTCAAACTATATTCTTTACGCATATACAATTTACCCTTTGTCATTTTTACTCGCAATACAGCAAAAAAATTATTACAAAATCAGTGATGAAATGCGTCAGAAAGCTTTTCAGAGCGCATGGGATGCTATTAAAATATAAAAAACCAACCTCTTTAATGAATGAATATTCATTAATAATTTAGAATAAAATAAAACCAAAAAAAATATAATTCTATGAACAAGACCATTCTTTTAAATAATCGACCAAACGGAAAACCACAAGAGTCCGATTTTAAATTTACGGATTCTGATATTCCTGTGGTGAATAATGGAGAAGTTCTACTTAAAACTAAATATGTTTCAGTTGACCCTTACATGAGAGGTAGAATGAGCGATGCGGAATCTTATATTGAACCTTTTCAATTAAACAAACCTATTAATTCTGGTATTATCGCTGAAGTTATAGAATCAAAAAACGATTCTTTTACCAAAGGTGATTTTGTTTCTGGTATGTTAGATTGGAAAGAACAGCAAACACATAATGGGAAAGACTTGCTCAAAGTTGATGCTGATAAAGCACCATTGTCTGCCTATTTAGGCATCCTCGGGATGACAGGTTTAACTGCCTATCATGGCTTAACTGAAATTGGAAAACCAAAAGAAGGTGAAACAATTGTTGTATCAGGTGCTGCAGGTGCTGTAGGAAGCACCGTCGGCCAAATTGGTAAAATATTAGGTTGCCGCGTCATTGGTATCGCTGGAAGTGATGAAAAAGTTGATATGCTTAAGTCTAAATATGGGTTTGATGCTGCGATTAACTACAAAACAACTGAAGACATGACCAAAGCCATTGCTGATGCAACACCAAAGGGTGTTGATGTTTATTACGATAATGTCGGTGGGACAATTTCTGATGCTGTTCATGCAAATATCAATCGCTTTGGACGCATTGTCGTTTGTGGTGCAATTTCACTTTACAACAGTACTTCATTACCAACTGGACCTCGTATTGAGCCAATTTTAATTAAAAAAAGTGTGTTGATGCAAGGCTTTATTGTCAATAATTTTTCTGACAAATTCCCAGAAGGTATGGATCAATTATCTCAATGGCTGAAAGCTGGAAAACTCGATTTTTCAGAAACAATTGTTGAAGGTTTTGACAATATTCCAAACGCCTTTTTAGATCTTTTTGAAGGCAAAAACAAAGGAAAAATGATCGTTAAAGTATAATTTTTAAATCAAATAATTTATGAAAAATAGCAAACAACAAAACATATTAATCGTCTTAACCTCACACGAAGAATTAGGAAACACCGGACGTAAAACCGGATTCTGGATTGAAGAGTTTACAACGCCCTATTATTATTTAATTGACAATGGTGCAAAAGCGACTCTTGCTTCTCCAAAAGGCGGTCAGCCGCCAGTTGATCCAACAAGTGCACAAGACGAGAATCAAACAGAATCGACAAAGCGTTATGAGAATGATGAAGCTTTAAAAAAGCAATTAAAATCTACACTTAAACTTTCTGAAGTATCTGTTAAAGATTATGATGCTGTATTTTACCCTGGAGGTCATGGCCCCTTATGGGATTTGGCCGAAAGTGAAGAATCAGCAAAATTAATTGAAGACTTCTATAAAGCAGATAAGCCAATTTCGTTTGTCTGTCATGCCCCTGCTGCATTAAAAAAAGTAAAGAATCAATCAGGCGAAGCATTGGTAAAAGGAAAAAAAGTGACAGGCTTCACCAATTCAGAAGAAGAAGCTGCAGGACTTACATCTGTTGTTCCTTTCTTAGTAGAAAACATGCTTAAAGAAAAAGGAGCTATTTACAGCAAAGTCGATGATTTTGAAGCCTATGCTATACAAGATGGTTTACTTATTACAGGTCAAAACCCGGCATCGTCAAAAAAAGTAGCTGAACTGCTTTTAAAAGAATTACATCAGAAAAACTAAATAAGATTCAATTTCTATAAATAATTCATTTTAATTATTTGTAGAAAACAAAAAACCCACGATTATAAAATCGTGGGTTTTCTTTTGCGGAGAAAGAGGGATTCGAACCCCCGGAGGTTTGACCCTCAACGGTTTTCAAGACCGCCGCATTCGACCACTCTGCCATTTCTCCGTGCATCGTTTTGCGATTGCAAAGATAGTCAGTTATTTCAATTCTCAAAATGTTTTTTCTATTTTTTTTACAGCATTCAAAACAGCATCTTCTCAAACAGCTTGAAATCAAAAGCTTAGCATTACATATATTTTTTAAAAATGAAAGACAATAGCGCAAACAAAATTACTTATATTAGCAAAAAACATTAAAACCTTATGAAGAAAATTTTACTATTAAGTATGTTAGCTCTCGTAAGCTATTCATGCAAAAGCACTCAAAACCCTGCAGATGATAAAGATCCTGTTGTATATGCTGAATCTATCACGGCTGCAGACCTAAGCGATTATCTTAATGTATTAGCTTCTGATGAGTTTGAAGGTCGTGAAACCGGGACACCCGGACAAAAGAAAGCTGCAGAATTTTTAAAGAATTTCTACTCAAGCCTAAATATTAAAGGGGGAGACATCAGAGACAATTCGCCATACTTCCAGAGTATTCCTTCTTCGTTTTATAATGACAGATTTGGAGATTCTGAAAACGTCATTGCCATTATTGAAGGTGAGGAAATCCCTGATGAATACATTGTTATTTCTGCTCATTATGATCACTTAGGTGTAAGAAATGGTAAAATTTATAACGGAGCTGATGATGATGGCTCGGGAACAGTTGCTGTTATGGAAATTGCAGAAGCTTTTAAAAAAGCTGCTTTAAAAGGACACAGACCAAAAAGATCAATTATATTTTTACACTTTACAGGTGAAGAAAAAGGTTTATTAGGCTCTAAATACTATACAGAAAACCCAATTTACGCGCTTGACAAAACAATCGCAAACCTCAATATTGATATGATCGGCAGACGTGATGATGCCCATAAAAATAATCCTGATTACGTTTATTTAATAGGTAGTGATCGTTTAAGTTCTGAATTACACCAAATTTCAGAAGATGCTAATACAACTTATACAAATTTAGATTTAGATTATAAGTATAATGCAGAAGATGACCCTAATCGTTTTTATTACAGAAGTGATCATTACAATTTTGCAAAATTTGATATCCCAGTCATATTTTATTTTAATGGTGTGCACGCTGACTACCATATGCCTACTGACACTGTTGATAAAATAGAATATGATATTTTAGAAAAAAGAACTAAATTAGTCTTTTATACAGCGTGGGAGTTGGTTAACAGAAAAGAGAAACCTTTTGTTGATAAGCCAACAATCGAAGAATAAACCTTAAGTAGTTTAAGTAAAAAAGCCAGTTGAAATTATTCTAACTGGCTTTTTTATTTAAGATTAATATTGATAAAGCTTATATTTCAGCAGAACCTTTTCCTTGACGGATTAATTCTGGTTCATCTTTAGTTAAATCAATAACTGTTGAAGCCATATTATCCCCGTAGCCACCATCAATGACAAGATCAACAAGATCGCCCCATTTCTCTGCGATGAGCTCAGGGTCAGTTGTGTATTCTACTAAATCATCTTCATCATAAATAGATGTTGAAACAATTGGATTGCCAAGTGTTTTTACGATAGAACGAGCGATATTATTATCTGGGACTCGTATTCCTACAGTTTTTTTCTTTTTAAAAACATTCGGCAAGTTATTGTTACCAGGCAATATAAAAGTATATGGCCCAGGTAAATTTCTTTTTAAAATTTTAAAAGTATTTGTCGGTATTTGAGAAACATAATCCGAAAGATTACTTAAATCTTCACAAATAAAAGAAAAGTTAGCTTTTTCGAGCTTAACATTTTTCAAACGCGCAACTTTTGTCAGGGCTTTATTGTTCTTAATATCACACCCTAAGCCGTAAACTGTATCAGTAGGATAAATAATAACACCTCCTTCTTTTAGAACTTTCGCAATTTTTTGTAAGTGTTTTTCAGAAGTGTTTTTTTCATAAAGTTTAATAATTTCTGCCATATTATAAAGTGTTTATTGTCCTTTCTCTTTAATTGATTCAACCTTCGTTGTAATATAAGAAATTAATGCACCAAATAATGCAATCCCTGTTGAAATTAACACAATTGAAAGAGCTCTCCCTATGGTTGTTACTGGGTAATGATCGCCATAACCTACAGTTGTAACTGACACAAAACTCCACCAAATAGCATCCTCAGCCGTTTTAATATTTCCTATATCTTTTTCAAAATATAGAACAAGTGTTGAAGTTAAAATAACTGTTGTTATAGAAATAAAAAGTATAAAACCATATAGGCTCTGAACTTTATGAGTTCTGATAAAATTGATTAATAAACGAATAGATTTTACAATCCTGATTACTCTAAAAACGCGAAAAATTCTAACATATCTAAACTCATGAATGACAGGTATTGATGATATTAAATCTAACCAACCTATAGAGAAAAAGAACTTTTTACGATTTTTAGCATTATAAAGCTGAACACAAAAATCAACAAAGAAAACGATACACAATAAAATATCATAGTATTCAATAAGTCGACTCACCTCAGATTTAGGATCTAGAAAAAAAGTCGCTGATAATAAGCCTATACTGAAAAGAGATAATAAGGCTATAATTAGTTTTGTAACACTGAGCATCAATTAATTATATTTAATTTTGCAAATTTAAGTATTAAGTTTTTAACACCGCTTGTTTTAAATTTTATAGAAGCTTTAGCATCATTTCCTGCACCCGTAACCTCAATCACTTCTCCTCGACCAAAACGCGCATGCTCAACCTTTTGCCCACTTTTTAATTGAATAGGTTTTGCAGAACCTGACAGATCCTCTCCTTCTGGTTTTAATTTCCTTAAGCGTCTCAATTGCTTTTCAGAAGGCTTGTGACTCGGCGGAGGTGTAGAACTTTTAGGTTTTGTTTGTCTTAGTTTTGACTTATCAACATCATCATCAAAAATATCTCTATCGATGAATGAATTAAATTTATAATCATCTTTCGGAACCATGAAGTTCAAAAAATCATCATCAATTTCTTCTATAAATCGGCTCGGATCTGCATCGATTAATTTACCCCAACGGTAACGCGAAATCACATAGGTTAAATAAGCTTCTTTTTCAGCTCTGGTCAATGCTACATAAAACAAACGTCTCTCCTCCTCTAGCTCTGAACGTGTATTTAAACTCATGGCAGAAGGAAACAAATCCTCTTCAAGACCAACGATATAAACGTATGGAAACTCAAGACCTTTTGCTAAGTGAATTGTCATCAAAGCGACACGATCATCATCATCGACCTCTTTATCCATATCCGTCGCAAGCGCAACATCTTCAAGAAATTCAGCTAAAGTTGCATTAGAATCTGCAACTTCTTTCTGACCTTCAACAAAATCACGAACACCATTGAGAAGTTCTTCAACATTTTCAATTCTTGTAATACCTTCTGGAGAAGAATCCTTTTTGTATTCTTGAATTAAACCTGTTTTTTTGATAATCAATTCGGTAAGATAAAAGGCATCTTTTTCATTTGCAGCGATTTGAAAGGTTTTGAGCATATTGACAAAATTGATCAGCTTTGTCTTTGTTCCTTTATTTATTTTCAAATCGATTTTATGGATATTTTCAGCAACTTCAAAGAGTGATTTTTTATAATGATTGGCAGCTAAAGTCAATCTATCCATCGTTGTTTGTCCAATACCTCTTGCGGGAAAATTGACAACACGTTTAAAAGCTTCCTCGTCTTGCGGATTAACGATTAACCTTAAATAAGCCAACACATCTTTAATTTCTTTATGTTGGTAAAAAGAAAGCCCACCATAAATTCGATAAGGAATATCTTTACGACGCAAAGCATCTTCTATTGCACGGCTTTGCGCATTTGTTCTATATAAAACTGCAAATTCACCATTTCTAGCATTTTCTTGCATGCGTTTATCCATAATGGAACTTGCAACAAAACGACCTTCCTCGGCATCATTCATCAAACGATTGACATGAATTTTGGAACCTTCATCATTCGCTGTCCAAACCAATTTCTCAAGTTTGGTTTTATTTTTGTCAATCACTGAGTTCGCAGCTTCAACAATATTTTTTGTTGAACGGTAATTTTGTTCTAACCTAAAAGATTCAACTTTATCATAATCACGCTGAAAATTCAGAATATTATTAATATTTGCACCTCTAAAAGCATAGATACTTTGGGCATCATCACCCACAACACAAATGTTTTGATAGCGATCACTTAAAGCTCTCACAATTAAATATTGAGAATGATTCGTATCTTGGTACTCATCTACCAAAATATATTTAAAACGTTTTTGGTATTTGGCTAAAACATCAGGAAAACGTGTTAAAAGTTCATTGGTCCGTAATAATAAATCATCAAAGTCCATCGCGCCAGCTTTAAAACAACGCTCAACATATTCTTGATAAATATCACCCATTCTTGGGCGTTTTGCCATGGCATCGGCTTCTTGTAATTCTAGGTCTTTACGGTAAGCCTTAACTGTAATCAAGCTGTTTTTAAATGAAGAAATACGAGATAAGACCTGTTTATATTTATAAATATCTTTATCGAGTTTCATCTCTTTGATGATGGTTCTCATCAATTGTTGAGAATCCTTTGAATCGTAAATTGTAAAGTTTGATGGATAGCCTAATTTATCAGCTTCAATTCGCAAAATTTTCGCAAAAACAGAGTGAAAGGTTCCCATCCATAAATTTTTAGCTTCATTACCTCCCACAATATCAGCAATACGATTTTTCATTTCTCGTGCTGCTTTGTTGGTAAAAGTCAATGATAAAATATTGAAAGGGTCAACACCCTGATGCATCAAATGCGCAATACGAAAGGTGAGAACCCTTGTTTTTCCAGAACCAGCACCAGCAATCACAATCATAGGGCCATCCTTTTGTAAAACGGCTGCACGCTGAGCTTCATTAAGTTGATTAATATGGTCTTGCAATGTTTTTTAGCTTAAAAATTTGATTTTCAAAAATAAGGATTTATACCAAAGTAGAATTACTTTCTAATCATAAATACCCATCTAAAATACTTTAATATATTTGAAAAAAAAATGCAATGGACAATTACGACTCTATCCTAACAATGCTTATCTATCTTTTGCCAACTTTAGTTGTTGGCGCTGTAGCTTATTATTTCTTTAAAACTCATACTGATCATTTAGCGCAATTAAAATATAACGAAGACTTGAATGAGCTTAAAAAAGAGAGTTTACCAGTAAGACTTCAAGCTTTTGAAAGATTGACACTTTTTTTAGAGCGTATTCATCCAGGAAGTTTATTGCAACGCGTCAATCCAACAAGTGAAGACAAACATACTTATGAGCAACTTTTAGTTGCTACGATCGAGCAGGAATACGAACATAATTTGATACAGCAAATTTATGTAAGCAATAAAACTTGGCAAGCGATCAGAGCTTCAAAGGGCGCGACTATTTCTTTGATTCGTCAAGTTAATATGAGTGAAAATATTAAGACTGCCCAAAAACTTAGAGAAGCTGTTTTAACTGAATTATTAGACAAGCAATCTCCAAGTGAGACTGGTTTAGAATTTCTTAAAAATGAAGCTAAACAGCTTTGGTAAAGTAGATTTACCATATTAAACCTTCAAAATATCTTTGACTTTTTCTTTATTTGATAATTGATCTTTTTCTAAAAGTTTGATGATATCAGCTTGATGATTTTGATCTTTGATTAATTCGGTAAGTAATTGTTTTACAAAATTACGATAACGCCACACAGGATGATTAAGATCTTTTGAGAGATTAATAATTGACTGGTCTGTTAATTTATTTATCTGAAATAAATATATAAAAGCTTGACGTTTTATCTGATATGCGTAAGCTGAGTCTGTATAGTCTGTTAATTGATGAAAAGCTTTTCGGGCTTCTTTTGATTTTTCTGTTGCGACTTTGAGCATCAGCCACAACAACTCGATATTTTTGTGAATTGTTCCTTCCTGACCTTTCATTTGCGCTAAATAATCACGGCGATCTTCAGGAAAATTCATCCACAGATTTAATAAAGCATGCTCTCTTGTGACGTAAGATTGATCCTTTAAAAGCTCTTCATATTTCTCTTTTAAATCTTTAGGGATTTGCTTTAAATTTTTGGCTAAAAATTGACGCGTTTCAATATTATCTGTCGAGAAAGCTAAATAAAGTAATTCTTCTCGTTGAACTCCCTTTTCTGAAATGATTTGTAACACAGCTTCTGGTCCTAAATATGCATTATGCTTTGAAAGTAAAGCATTTTTGAGTGGTAAGATTTTATCTTTTATAGGCTTATTTCGTTTTAATTTTAATTTAAATAATTGATCTATAAATTCTGATTTCCGAAGTATTGTTAGTGCTTCTTCTGCTGGAAAAGAGGTTTGTTGCAACCATTCTTTCTTGAAGTCTAACATGCTTTCACCAGATTTATCTTCAAGGATTTTTAAAAAATCATCAACTTCAACAATTTGATAAGCATTTTGGTTAAGAAAGTCTTTGACAGAATCGAAAAATACAGCATCGCCAACTCTATTTCGTAAAGCATGTAAAGCCCAAGCTCCTTTTTTGTAATAGGTTAATGAACTTGCATTTTTACTCATTATCTTTTCACCTTCACCTCTGTCGCTCAACAATTTTAGTTGTTCAGCATCTTCAAAAAGTTGATTTTCAAAATAAGCGGTTCCAAAAAGTTCTTTTTCGACTAATAAAGCAAAGTAAGTTGCAAAGCCTTCATGAAGCCAATGATGTACAGAATTTTTTTCGGTGATTAAATTACCAAACCATTGATGAGCCAATTCATGCGCATGAACATTTATATAGTTTTGATCGTTATAACTTATTTCATCAACAATAAATTCTTCAGAAAAAATGGTTAAACCTGTGTTTTCCATTCCTGCATAAAGAAAATCTCTGACAGGAACTTGTTTATAATTTTGCCATGGATAAGCCACACCTATTTTTTTCTCGAGTATTGAAAAAATCTCGTTATAATTTTGATAAGTAAACCTAAAATGATCATTGTATTGCTCAGGTAAATACATTTCTAAAGGCACACCAGAATCTGTTGTGTCGCGGACAGCTTTAAAATTTCCAGCAGCAAAAGCAACCAAATAGCTACTCATTGGGTTTTTCATTTCGAAATGTCTCGTTGATAAATCCTCAGTTTCTTCTTCAGAAACTAAAGCGCCATTGGCCGTGAGTTCATATTGAGCAGGAAAAGTGTAGCTGAGATTAAAAATGATTTTGTCTGTCATATCATCTAAACTTGGCAACCAATGAGAGGTGTACTTGCCTTGACCTTGTGTCCAAACTTGTGCAGAATGATCTATTTCTGGATGTTTTTCTATAAAATAAACTGTTTGCTTAGGTTTGACTTGATATGTCAATTCAAAAGTATAAGTCTTGTCTTTTTTAAAATTTCCAATAAAAAAAAGTTTATTTCCTGAGTTATAAATTTCAAATTCAGTGTTGACAAACTTGATATTTTCTAAGTTTTTAGCGTCCAGAAAAACGGTATCCAATTTTGATTTAGTCAGAAAACTAAATCGATAATCAGCTGATATCTGTTTTTCATCTGGATTGATTGTAACATGGGCTGTGATATTTTGAACATCAATAGACTGCGATTGAGAGAAAGCAAATGATGTGAGCAGAAAAAAGAAAAGAATAGAGAAAGATTTCATAAGTCTATAATCAATTATAAAAGGTAAAAATAAAGCTTGTTTTAAAGATAGCTTAAAAAACAGGGCATAAAAAAACCTCATTTCAAAAAATGAGGTTTTCAACAAATCTAAAAATCTAAATCACAAATAAACTATTTCCATCCGCCACCTAAAGCACGGTAAAGGTCAATCATTGAATTTAATTGATCAAACTTTGCATTCACAAGGTTTAATTGAGTATTCAACACATTTTCTCTAGCTGTTAAAACTTCTAAATAGTTGGCTAAACCATTATTTAAAAGTTCTTCAGAGTAATCTGTCGCCAATTGATAAGCTTCAAACTCTTTGGTTTTTAAATCGATTTTTTGTGTAGCAGAATCATAAGAATATAATGCGTCAGAAACTTCTTTACTTGCATTTAACAAAGACTCTTCGAATCTTAATAAAGCTTGTTCTTGTTGAGATTGGGCAACTTTATATCCAGTTCTAATTTTTCTTTTATTAAAAAGAGGCTGAGCCAAACCGCCAACTAAATTTGCAAAAAGTGAATTTGCATCAAAAAGTTCGCTAGCATCTAAACTCTGAAAACCTCCAGATGCTGATAAAGTAATCGAAGGATAAAACTGACTTCTCGCTACGTTTGTCATTTCAAAGGCATTGCGATAAGCATTTTCTGCGACGATAACATCAGGGCGATTGCTCAATAATTGAGCAGGAACACCTGTTTTTAATTCTGTATTGATTTCTTGACGATCCAATGAAGTTCTTGATATTTCATGTGGAGAATCTCCTAATAATATCGAAAGAGTATTTTCTAAAAGTTTACTTTGCTTTTTTAAATCAACAAGAATTGCTTTCGCTGTATAAATCTGAGCTTCTGTTTGTTTTACAGCAACTTCAGTGACATTTCCAGCCTCTTTTAAGGCAGAAGTTGTTTCTAAACTATTAACACGGTTTTCAATTGTCTCTTCTGTAATTTCAATTTGCTCATCGAGCGCAAGTAATTGAAAATATGTGGAAGAAATTGATGCTATCAATCGTGTTTTTACGGCTTTATGAGCAGCAACACTTTGTAGGTAACTTGCACCATAAGCACGTTTTTGACTTCTGATTTTTCCCCAAACATCTGCTTCCCAAGAAAGGTTTGCAGCCAATTGATATTGATCAGACTCACCACCTCCACCAAACAAAACACCTTGTTGGCTATTATCTGACAAGTTGGAGTGTGTCCAAGTCCCTTCAACTCCTAAACTCGGCAAGTAACCAGCCTTTCCTTGTTGAAGATAAGCCATAGCAGCGTTCATTTGCTGAACGGCAACACGGATGTCAATATTGTTTTCTAAACCTCTTTCAATATGATTTTGAAGAACGGGATCTTCAAAAATATCTTTCCAAGAAACATCTGCCATCGTTAAACTATCCGATGGCAAACTATCTGTTCTGTAGCGAGCTTCTTGCTCTACTAAATCAGGTTCTTGATAATCTTTAGCAGCAAAGCAAGAGACCAACAAAAATGGAACTGCTCCTAATATTAAAACTCTAAAAATATGACTCTTTTTCATTATGCTTCTTTTATTTCAGTTGATGATTCATCTGAATTTGGTTTCTTACGTGAAATCTTTTCTTGTAACCATTGGAAGAAAATGTATAACATAGGTGTAATAAATACACCGAGAATTGTTCCTATTAATAATCCGCCAACAGCTCCTGTTCCAATCGATCTGTTACCTTCTGCACCTGTACCTGATGCAAATACCAATGGCATCAAACCAATAATAAATGCTAGTGATGTCATCAAAATTGGTCTTAAACGAACTTTTGCTCCATCTAATGCCGCATCAACAAGCCTCATACCTTCTGCTCGCCTTTGCATAGCAAACTCAACTATCAAAATAGCATTTTTGGCTAATAAACCGAGTAACATAATCAATGCAATTTGGAAATAAATATTTGCCTCTAATCCTAAATAATAGGTAAATATATAAGCTCCCATCACACCTAATGGTAAAGTAAATAAGACAGAGAATGGAATTAAATAACTTTCATATTGCGCTGATAAAATGAAATAAACAAACACTATACTCAATAAGAAAATAAATAGAGATTGTGATCCTGCGGAAACTTCCTCACGAGATAAACCTGAGAAACCAATATCAAAATCATTTGATAATTTTGAGGCCTCTTCTTGAACAACATTAATAGCATTACCCGAAGAGTAACCTGGCGCTGGGGCACCTGTTACCGATGCAGAGTTAAAGAGGTTAAAACGCGTTACTGCTTGCGGACCGTAAACTCTTCTAAGATCAGCAAACTCCGTAATCGGTGCCATCTCACCTGAACCGCTTCTTACATATAACATATTTAAGTCGGTTTCATTAGCTCTATCTTCTGGTTTAGCTTGTATATAAACACGGTATTGTTTACCATATCTAGAAAAGTCAGCTGCATAAATACTACCGATATAACCTTGAAGTGTTCCAAAAATTTGACTGATGGAAACACCAGCTTCTTTAGCTTTAGGAATGTTAATATCTAACTCATATTGCGGATAATTCGTATTAAATGAACTTTGCGCATATTGAATTTCTGGTCTTTGATTTAGTTTTCCTAAAAACTCTTTGGATTGCTGATCTAATTTATCAAAGGAACCTCCTGAACGGTCAAGTAGTTTAAATTCAAAACCAGCTGAGCTACCAAAACCTGGAATACTTGGCGGTGCAAAGAAAACCATTTCAGCTCCTGTGATACTTCCGCCTAATTGGAATAATTGACCCGTGATTGCATCAGAAGATAAATAATCTTCTTCTCTTTCTTCCCATGGATCAAGCTTAACGAAACCAATTGCATAGTTACTACCTTGACCACTAATCAAACTAAAGCCGTTCACCAAAGTAATACCACTCACACCAGGAATTGACGTGACTTGATCTTCAAACTGTTTTGTAATACCAACCGTTCTATCTAAAGAAGCACCAGCTGGTAACTCAATGTTTGCAAAAATAACACCTCTATCTTCATTTGGAACAAAGCCAGTCGGCGTTTTCTCAAGCCCCATGTAGATACCAAAAATTGAAAAAGCAATCACGGCAGGTGTAATCCATTTATGTTTAAATAAGAAAGATAAGCTTTTAACGTAACGCTCTGTTGTCGCTTCAAAAGCTGCATTAAATTTATCGTAGAAATTTTGCAACCAACTTTTACTGTTTTCTTTTTCTTTATTAGTTTTCAAAAATAAAGCACATAAAGCAGGGCTCAATGTCAGTGCATTCACTGCTGAAATTGCAATTGCCACAATTAATGTAATACCAAATTGCTCATAAAAAACACCCGTTGGACCAGAAATAAATGTCACAGGAATAAACACAGCACCCATAACAAGTGTAATGGAAATAATTGCGCCAGTAATTTCATCCATCGCAGTTCGGGTTGCGCTTAATGCTGAATCAGCACCTTCTTCAAGTTTGGCGTGAACTGCTTCCACAACCACAATAGCATCATCCACCACAATACCAATGGCTAATACAAGAGCGAATAAGGTTAATAAGTTAATCGAGTATCCAAATAAATTCAAGAAGAAAAATGTACCAATAATAGATACTGGAACTGCAATTGCAGGAATTAATGTGGATCTAAAATCTTGTAAGAAAATAAAAACAACAATAAAAACCAATAAGAATGCTTCAATTAAAGTCGTAATTACTTTGTCTATTGAAGCTTCTAAAAATTCGTTTGTATCTAAGTTGATGTATGACTCTACACCATCAGGAAAGTTCACTTCTAATTCATCAATTTTCTTGTGAACGTTTTGAATAATTTCCTGTGCATTTGATCCTGGTGTTTGATAAATTGCCATGTTCATCGCTGGATAGCCGTTTGTTTCAGAAACAACACTATAGCCTTCAGCATCTAATTCAATTTCTGCAACATCTGCCAAATGTAAATATTCACCGTTACCTAAAGACTTAATGATGATGTTTTCATATTGATCTTCTGTTTTATAACGACCAGGATATTTGATCACATACTCAAAAGACTCTGCATTATTTTGTCCGAGAGAACCCGCAGCAGCTTCCAAACTTTGTTCATTAATCGCAGCTGTTACATCTGCAGGAACTAAGTTATAAGCAGTCATTTTTTCTGGCTGAAGCCAAATACGCATCGAGTAATTTTTAGAACCAAAAACTTGAACATCACCTACACCATCAATCCTTTTGAGTTCTGGAATAACATTAATGTTTAAATAGTTCTGAATATATGTCGAATTATAATCTTCATTTTTAGAAAGTAAAGACATAAACATCAAAGCACTCGTTTGCTGCTTTTGAGTAATCACACCGCCTTGAATAACTTCACGAGGCAATAATGGATTGGCTCTAGCAACACGGTTTTGTACGTTAACCGCAGCAATATCAGCATCATATCCTTGTTTAAAAAAAACTTGAATTTCTGCACGACCGCTATTACTCGCAGTTGATGTGATATAATCCATCCCTTCAACACCATTCACTTGTTCTTCAATAGGAATAATAACACTTTCAAGAACAGTTTCTGCACTTGCGCCAGGGTAATTGGCTGTCACTTGCACCGTTGGTGGCGCAATATCAGGATACTGAGACACTGGCAAAGCCGTGATCCCGAGTATACCTAAAATGACTATAATTAAGGAAACGACCGTTGATAAAACAGGTCTTTCTATAAATTTCTTTAACATCTTATATTATTTAAAAACTTTATTAATTGGTTTTACAATGCTGTCAAAATCTTTCAACTGAGGTTTAACAGGCATGTTGTTTCTGATCTGGCCAACACCATCTGCAATAATTTTTTGACCTTTTTCTAAACCTGACTTAACGATAATGAAGTTCTTAACTCGTGCATCAACTTGAAATGATTTTGATACTGCCAGAGAATCATCTTTAATACCATAAACGTAAATTAAACCTTGTCTTTCAAAGCTTGCTGATTCAGGGACAACAACTTTATCTTCATAAGTTTCAGGAATCATAATGCGTCCACTATTTCCATTCGCCAATAAACGACCTGGATTAGGGAATTTTGCTCTAAAATTAACTGTTCCAGTTTGTGGATTCACTTGACCTGAAACGGTTTGAATTTCGCCTTCATGTTCGTAAACATCACCAGTGGCTAATTCTAATTTAACTGCTTGAAAATTTGCGAGTTTTTCTTTCACATCTTTGCCTTCAGCGTGTTGTAAGAAAGTGATATAGTCTTTTTCATTCATTCCGAAAAAAGCATAAACTTCATCAATTTGAGAAACTGTCGTTAACTTAGACTCTGGACTTACCAAAGAACCATTTCTGTATCGGATAGAACCAACAACCCCATCAACTGGACTCTTAATCGTTGCGTAATCAATGTTTGCAGCAATACTGCTATATGAAGCTTTAGCTTGAGCTAATTTTGCTTTTGCCGTTTCAAGCTGGCTTTTACTAATAATTTCTTTGTCCACAAGAGGTTTTAATTTTTCAACCTCAACGCGTGCCGCATTGACATTTGCTTGAGCAGCTTGCGCATCTTGACTTAAGGATTCTGTTTCTAAAGTAAATAAAACATCTCCCTGCTTAACAGATTGACCTTCATCTACAACAACTTTAGTGATGTATCCTGAAACTTTAGGTCGAACTTCACTGTTGACAACACCTTCAATACTGACTGGATAGGTGTTGAAATCCGTCAATGTTTTTGTTGGTAGTTCAATGACGGGTACCTGCATCGGTCCTCTTGCTTGTTGTTGAGGTTGATCATCACCGCAAGAAACAAATAGAGCACATAAAAAAACGAAACTTAAAATATTTTTTTTCATTATTAGTGTTTGTTGTATTTAGGATTTATTTTATTTTACTTTTTAATTTACTGATAGACTGCAGAATATCATCTGCATAAGCGATGAAGTTTTTTTGAAATTGAAGATCAAAGTTTTCCTCACCAGATTCGTCCTCAGCCATACATTCTTTTTTGAAAGACAAAACTTCTTGAAAAAGTGATTTTTGTTCTGTCCATTGCTTCTGTAATTCATCTAGAGAGTTAAGCATTAAATCTTTATTGACTATAAAATATCTTTTTCTATCACCAACTAAAGTGAAATATTCTATTTTATTATGTAATTGTAAACTTTCTAGATGTGTAGAAACCGTGCTTTCACCAGCTTTTAAGCGACAGACGAGCTCTTCAAATGTCACTCCCTTTTTCCCTGATAGAATAATCAATGAAAAAATACGAGCAGCAACTGGCGCTAAGTGGTGCTCTTTTTCAAAGAACACACCCAACTTCTCAATCAAAACTGATCTTCTCTCTTCAAGTTGCTGATTCATACCGTTAAATTTAAAACGATGCAAAAATAATATTAGTTCCGAAAAAACCGAACTAACTTAAACTAAAAATATGTTAAAAATATGTTAAAAATATTTAACTCAAGAAATATTCACACTTAACAAAAAACAGAAGTGATCATAATAAATGTTAAAGATGAATTATCTCAACAAAAAAAAGCTGCCAAAATTGACAGCCTTGATAGTTATTTTAGTTGATTGTAATTATTCAGCAAAATCGAAAATAATTTTCGAATCACCAAATATTGTATGTGTTTGTTTTTTGAAATCTTCTTTTTTAGCCTCAAATATGTTATCAACATAAGTTTGCGGATTCATATCTATATAAGGGAAAAAGCTACTTTGTACTTGAATTTGTAATTTATGTCCTTTTTTAAAGGTATGATTAATGTCTTGCAAAGTGATTTTGACACTTTCCTTTTTATTAGGTTTAAAAGCTTTAGGCTCATTAAATCCATCTCGGTAACGACCTCTAAAAACTTCACTTCTCACCATCATGTGATAGTTTGATAACTTCAGATGACCTTGAACATCATCAGTGTTTTCAGTTTCTGAAGGAAAAACATCTACTATTTTCACAATCCAATCAGCAGCGGTTCCTGTTGTTGCAACTTTTAAATCTGCTAAAACTTCTCCTGAAATGGTAAAATCTTCATCAAAAACTTCTGTTTCAAAAACCAAAACATCAGGTCTTCTTGCTGCAAATCTTTGATCGTCAGTCATGAATTTACGTGGCGTAAATCCAAATTTGATATCTTCAGTATAAGGAACAGGCTTCTTTGGGTCACTTACAAATTTTACTTTTGATTCCTTATTCTTTTGAGATGTCAACTTTTGATCACCTCCTAAATACAAGCTTTTTTTAGAGACATTTTTTGGTGGCCAAAACTGAAAGTCATTCCACTCTTTTGTACCTGTATTAAAAACATGTGCTTCTGCTAAATTGATAGTTTCAGAATCTGACTTTAAGAAATGATTGAAAAAAACAGTTTCATAATTGTTCTGATATTCCTCAGAAAGATCATCTCCAAAATGTATATTTCCTATCACTTGTCTTTTAGATTTCCTTGCCCAATCACCATGACTCCACGGTCCGAAAACTAACATATTAAAGTTGTCGTTATTTTTTTCGATAGCTTTATAAGTGTTAAATGGTCCGTACAAATCTTCAGCATCAAACAAACCGCCAACTGTCATCACAGCAGGTTTGATATCAACTTTTTCCAAATGCTGAATCAAGCCTCTTTTCTGCCAAAACTCATCATAATTAGGGTGTTCTTTAATTTGATTCCAGAAAACATTTTGGCCATCATCATGAACATCGAGTTTAGATAATGGCATGTGTTCCATGAAAAATTGATATTGATCTTCCGTATTGACTTTTGGTAATTTATACCAAGGTTTATCTTTTGGTTCATCTTTCATGGCACCAAATAAATAAGATGCGCGCCAGTACGAAAGCAAGAAAGCTCCATTGTGATGAAAATCATCAAAATAAAAATCGCCAATTGGCGCTTGCGGAGAAGCTGCTTTTAAGGCTGGATGCTCTGAAAGTAATGCATAACTTGCATAAAACCCTGGATAAGAAATGCCCCAAACACCAACTTTTTTATTCGTATTCTCCACATTGTTGATCAACCATTCGATTGTATCATAAGTGTCGCTAGCTTCATCAATTTCATTCCCTTTTTTGTTTGGAATATAAGCTCGCATATTGTCGTAAACACCTTCGCTCATCCATCGTCCACGCACATCTTGATAAACAATAATGTTTCCTTCTTTCATCAATTGTTCATTGGGACCGATGCGCCTTCTAAAATTGTCCTCACCATATGGTAGCGAACTATAGGGCGTTCGTTGCATAATGATAGGATATTCTTGTGATTTATCTTTTGGAGAATAAATTGTTGTGTGCAATTTTATACCATCTCGCATTTCAATATTAACCTCTTTTTTGTCATAATGCTTTTTGACATCAAAAGTTGTTTGCGCATAAACTTGCACAAAACTAAAAACACATAAAAGGCTAACTAAAATTCTCTTGTTTACATTTCTCATATAATGTTTAAAATGATTTTTCAACCCTGATAATTAATCTTCAGAAGACCAAATGTCATTAGCTGAATTGATATCGACTAATTTCTTCTCAGGATCAATCTCAACTTTAATAATTTCTTGATTTGTTTGGTACTCATGCGTCCAAGAGTTACCACGTTGCCATACTTCAACAGGAAGTGTTTTTATTTCTTGAGAGCCATCAGCAAAACTAACTTTATAACGAACAGGCATTGGGATGTCGCCTTTATTTTCAAAAGTCAATAAGTAATTAGCATTCTTTTTCTCCACTTTGCTAATTGCCAAATCAATATTATTATTGCCATAAAACCAATTTTTCCAAAACCAGTTTAGGTTTTCTCCAGTTACATTTTCCATATGATTGAAAAAGTCTGAAGGTTGTGGATGTTTGTAAGCCCATGTATTGATGTAAGATTTAAAAGCTTCATCAAAGCGTTTTCCCCCTAAAATATACTCTCTTAACATCAACAAGCCTAGAGCTGGTTTATAGTATGCTGTCATTCCTAAGTTTCTTAAATTTGTAACATCAGGATATGTATCAATTCCTTCACGTGAATCACTTTTAAACCAAGGCACTAATCTTCTTCGGTTATCCAAACCTGCAGGATATTCGCCTTCATTAAATGCTTTTGTTGAATAATAATTAATGAAAGTATTGAAGCCTTCATCCATCCAAGCATAACGGCGCTCATTAGAACCAACAATCATCGGGAACCAATTGTGACCAAATTCGTGATCAGTCACTCCCCATAATCGGCCAGACTGACGATCGTAACTACAAAAACTTAATGCAGGATATTCCATTCCGCCTATTTCAGCCGCAACATTAACTGCCACATCATAAGGATATTCAAACCACTTTTCTGAGTAATGTTCAACAGAAGCTTTTGTGTATTCTGTTGAACGTGACCAAGCATTTTGTCCATCACTTTCGATTGGATATACAGATTGCGCTAAGGCTTCTCTGTCATCAGACAAATTCATTTTTGCAGCATCCCAAATAAAAGCACGTGATGATGCAAATGCAAAATCTCTTGAATTATCTATTTTAAATTTCCACGTTAAAGTTCCTGATTGTTTAGCTTTTAAAGATTGATCTAAAATTTCATCAGGTTTAATTAAATAAACAGTTTTATCACTTTTTTGAGCTTTCTTCATTCTTCTTTGAAGCTTTTTAGAAAGCACTTCTTTAGAGTTAAGCAACTTCCCTGAACTCACAATAACCTGATCATAAGGCGCTGTGATGTTAACTTCAAAATCTCCGTAACCAAAATAAAACTCTCCAGCTCCTAAGTATGGCTCAGTGTTCCAACCAACGACATCATCAAAAACAGCTACCTGCGGGAACCATTGTGCCATCGCGTAAATCCAACCATTTTCAGTTTTTAAACGTCCCATCCTATCCATTCCATCAACAGGAACAATGTATTCAAAATCCATTTTCACTTCAGCTTTTCCGCCGTTTGCTTTGACAGGTTTATCAAAATAAACTTTCATTCTTGTATCTGTCATCGAATGTTTAGAAGAACTTGAGCCTTGAGTTTTAGCAACCAAATTAGAAATCGTCATTCCTTTATCTGTATCACCATTATAGCGATTACCATCAACTGGTGTTGTTAAAGTTCCTCTAGAGTCTTCTGTAAAGCGGTTTTGCTCAACATACATCCAAATAAAGTCTAAGTCATAAGGACTGTTATTTGTGTATTCCATCGTTAAACTCCCCTTGATTTGATGTGTTTCAGAATCCAAACTCACATCGATTTTGTAATCAGAAGTATTCTGAAAATAATTGATTCCTGGTACACCTGAAGCTGCTCTAAAAGTGTTCCCTCGTCTGTACATAAAATCATCAAACTCATCTTGATTTGATTCAAGTTGAGCAAAAGCGTTTAAGCTAAGCATTGCCATGAACAATGCTAAAAAATTATATTTCATCATTTTTAAGAATTTTTTGCTAAAAATAGAAAGTGTTTTCAGAAAATAAAAATTAATTGTAGGAATCCTCTTCAACTTCCAAATAATTACGCTTCACAAAGTCTAAAGCCGTTTTTAAAATATGACCCATTGTTTTGGCGCGTTTAAATTTGATATCTTTTGTGTAATCAACGAGTTCACCTCTTAATTGCAATACGTTTTCACGAGAAGAAATTTTGTCTTTAATCATACATCTAATCAACATCCTAAATCTTTTCTGTGAAGTGATTAATCGTTTTGCAACCTGTGATCTTTCTTCTAAAACATATTGTTGTATTGAGGCTTCTTCAAGATGCCTTTCAACGAGTTTGACCATCTTATAATTTTCTTTGAAAAACTGAGGCTTGTAAACCTTCAGATTACCCTCATAACTTTGTTGATCAAAATCAATCGCTCGAATTTTATAATCAACATGATCAAAGTCGTGTGTCGGAATCACCACATAATTATAAGATCGCATATCACCGAGCAATCTTAGCGTACATCGTTCATTAAATTTCACAAACTGTTTTGCTATTTCTGCTTTGGCGTGATAATCACATTCTGGCAGTTCATCTTTTATAAAAACGTCACCAGGAATTCCTGCAATATGTTCTTCGATTAAGGAATCTTTATAAACCAAAAAATTGATTCTGTGCGGCGATAAAATATGTTCAAACTCAAGACCATAAATGCGTGAAGCATCTGCTTTTTTAATATAGAAATAAGTAAAGTTATCATTTAAAACATTTCTGACCTTAATGCGAAATGGTTTTGAATTTCCAAAAGTGCAATAATCAATCGCATCAACATTAAGATAATCCAATTGCGCGCTTTTACCATCAGAATGTAAGATTAAATAAACTTTCTTCAAGCTTCTGTCAATTTCCTCACGCTCGTAATCTGGGTAATAGCAACGCACCCAAAGTGTATCATCATCATTTTTATCATAGACAACAATAGAACCTGAAAAACGAAGTAAATCTTCGTAAGAAACAGGTATTTTTGTTTTTCGACTAAAGTCCGAAAGATATTTATTTAAGGTATCATTGATAGGAAAGCTAGGCTTTTTCTTTGACATCAATTTTTTTTCCATTGCTGCTTTTTATGAATTTGAATAATCATCTGCGATAAATGTAACAATATATGAATTAATCCGTCACATAAAAAAAACATCTTATTTTGAATAAAATTTTAGAATTAAACCATCTCACCAAGAAATTCGGGAATTTAACAGCAGTTAATGATTTGAGCTTCACAATTGAGAAGGGAAATGTTTATGGTATTCTTGGTCCAAATGGCAGTGGAAAATCTACAACTTTGGGTATTGTACTTAATGTTGTCAATAAAACGTCAGGTGAATTTAAGTGGTTTGGAAACAGAGAAAACACGCACGAAGCTCTAAAAAAAGTCGGTGCGATAATCGAAAGTCCTAATTTCTATCCAAACATGTCGGCCGAAGACAACCTGAAACTGGTCTGTAAAATAAAAGATGTTCCTTATTCTAAAATTGAAGAAAAACTTAAAATAGTTGATCTAGCCGATCGTCAAAAAAGTAAATTTAAAAGTTTTTCATTAGGAATGAAACAAAGATTAGCTATTGCCTCTGCTCTTTTGAATGATCCTGAAATTTTAATTTTAGACGAACCAACCAATGGTTTAGATCCGCAGGGCATTCATCAAATCAGGCAAATAATCAAAAATATCGCTGCCGAAGGGATGACGATTTTATTAGCCTCACATCTTTTAGATGAAGTTGAAAAAGTCTGTTCGCATGTCGTCATTATACGTCATGGTAAAATGCTTTATGCAGGCAGTGTTGACCAAATGAATGCAACACATGGTTTCTTTGAAGTGGCAGCCAATGACAGCAAAAAGCTAGAAGAATTCCTGAATGTACAAACATATATTGAGCATTTTAAAATTGATGATAACGGCACTTATAAAGCTTTTTTAAATAAAGATTTTATGGCTGATGAATTCAATAAAATTGCTGCAGAAAGTGATATCTATTTTAGTCACCTCATCAAAAGAAAAGAAACTTTGGAAGAGCAATTTCTTGAACTTACAAAACCCTAATCATGAAAAGATTATTCTTAATTGAGTTTCATAAACTCAAAAACAACCGTTCAGCAAAAGTATTGAGCATTCTATATTTCGCGCTCTTTTTTGCGATTACACTTTTTGCATCAATTCGTTTTAAGTTTGGTTCAATAGACTTTCAGTTAGCAGAGCAAGGCATTTTCAACTTCCCTTATATCTGGCATTTCAACACTTACATACTAGCTTTACTCAAAATTTTCTTAGCTGTTGTTATCGTTTCCATGATGTCTAGTGAATACACCAATCGTACTTTAAAACAAAATTTGATTGATGGGTTGAGTAAAAAAGAGTTTATTTTATCTAAATTTTTAAACGTTGTCTTTTTTGCTTTTGCTTCAACTGCATTGGTTTTTATTGTGAGTTTAATTCTTGGTTATTCTTTTTCAGATTTCAATGAATTAAGCATTGTTTTCTCTGACTTGGAGTATCTTTTGGCTTATTTCGTCAAACTTTTAGGCTTCTTTTCTTTATGTCTGTTTTTGGGTCTTCTCGTTAAAAGATCAGCTTTTGCATTAGGCTTTTTATTTCTAATCTGGGTATTTGAAGGCATTGTGACGCTTATTGTCAAATTTAAAGCTGAAGGTTTAGATTTTATTTTAAGATTTCTTCCACTAGAATCAATGTCAAATTTGATCATTGAGCCTTTTACTAAAATGGAAAATATAAAAATGGGTGCTCAGGCTATAAATCCAACTTTTATAAAATCATACGATGTGAGTTTTATAAGCATCTTAATTGTTTTAGCATGGACATTTATTTTTATTTACGGCTCATTTGCTATTCTTAAGAAACGTGATCTCTAACAAATATTTTATCTTTGACAACAAAGAAAAATACATTTGAAATATTATCAACTTTTATTATTTCTATTTATCACATGCGCTTCATATAGCCAAAATGAAGCGCATAATTGGTATTTTGGAAATAGAGCAGGCTTAAGTTTTGAAACAAACCCACCAACAGCCTTAGATGATGGCGTCTTATCAACCAATGAAGGTTGTTCTTCAATTTCAACTTCAGCAGGACAATTACTTTTTTATACAGATGGCAGAACGGTTTGGAACAAACTTCACCAACCTATGTCTAACGCCAACTATGCACCATCGACTAATTACGATGGTTTACACGGCGATCCTTCAAGTACATCAAGTGGATTAATTGTACCACACCCAACTGAAAGCCATTTATATTACGTTTTTACTTTAGACGAACCTCATCACGACAACGCTAATGCTTATCCTAATCAAGGACCAGCAGATGAAAATGGAAATCCAACGGACACTTACTCGGATGTTCCTTTTCATGAAGTACCACAAGACGACGACGGCTTCAACAATGGTTTAAACTATTCCTTGGTTGATATGACTTTAGATAACGGTTTAGGCGATGTTGTCGATACTCAAAAGAATGTTCATCTTGTCACTTATGATGTTAATGACCCTGAGGAAATCAAATACAAAGCTTCAGAAAAAATCACAGCTGTGAGAAGTTCTGATTGTAGCTCTATTTGGTTGATCACACATTTCGTTGATCGCTTTTATGCTTTTAAAATTGATGAAAATGGTGTTGATACAAATCCCGTTGTGAGTCAAGCAGGCCCAGCTGTGACAACTGATAATTACAGACGTGCAGCTTTAGGTTATATGAAAGCTTCTCCAAATGGTCAAAAAATCATTGTTGCTAACAACACGATGAATTACAGCCAAGATCAACTTAACAATGATGATGGCGATGGTAATGTTTACTTATTCGATTTTGATAACACAACTGGTCAAGTCACAAACCCGCTTCTTTTAATTGACAACGTTAATGCTTATGGCGTAGCTTTTTCTTCTTCTTCAAATAAAACTTATGCAGCAATAAATAATTTGACTATTTATCAATGGGATTTAGAAGCTAATGTTGTTAAGGATTCTGGTACAATAATTTCTAATGATAATTTTCAAAAAGGCGCACTTCAATTAGGCCCAGATGGAAGAATTTATGTTGCTTTAATCAACGATAGTACTTTAGGAGTTATCAAAAATCCAGAAGAAAGCGGACTTGACGCAAATTACACCTCGTCACAGCTAGAAGGCGCAATAAACTTAGGAAATAATAACAGCTTATTTGGATTGCCTCCATTTATCCAATCTTTATTTTTAGATAAAATTGATATCGTCAATCTAGATGATTTTTATACTAATGAAGTTAACCTTTGTTACGATGAGAGTTTCACATTATCATATGACAATATCACTGGCGCCGATTACACTTGGTCTAAAGATGATGAAGTTTTAAACAACGAAACAAGTGAAAACTTAGAAGTCAATGCGCCTGAAAATGTGAGTTTTCCTTACACAGCTTTTTACAAATTAGAAGTCAATAAAAATGATGGGAGTTGTCCTTTGGTTGGAACTGCCAAAATTACTTTTACTGCTCCACCTGAGTTTAATGAAGCTGAAATTTACGAATGTGATCCAGTTGATAGTGATTTAGTTTTTTATGACCTTAATGAAGCCAACAATCAAATAACAGAAAATTTAGATTTAACTGATATCTCACTTGATTATAAATATTACTTGAATGACAATGACGCTTTTAACGATGAAAATGAAATCACTGATTTCACAAACTATCAAAGCCTTGAAAACAATCAAGTTGTTGTTGCAAAGATTTTGAGTAATAATGTTTGTACATCTTATGCCAATATTACTTTAAAACGATCAGAAAGCCCTCAGTTAGCTGATGATTTGGAAGTGATTTATTGTAAAAATTCTTATCCAGAAACAATCAGTTTAACATCTGGAATTCAAGATAATGAGATCAATAATTTCTCATACGAATGGTCAACTGGTGAAAATTCAGAAAGTATAGAAATTAATACCAACGGGAGTTACTCAGTTATTATCACTGATAATATTACTGGATGTAGTGCCATTAGAAATTATGAAGTTTCTTATTCAAGCACTCCTGAATATTCAATACAGATTAAAGAAGCACAAGTTTCGAGTAACCAAATCATTATCATATTATCAGATAATAATTTTGGTGAATACGAATATGCGATTGGCACGCCAGATAACTTTCAAGACAGTCCAATTTTTGAAAATTTAAGAGCTGGAATTTATGATATTTTTATTCGTGATAAAAGTGGCTGCGGAATTGTTTCTGACCGGGTTGGCTTACTCGGTATTCCTCAGTCCTTCACACCTAATGAAGATAACTATAACGATTTCTGGCGACTAAATGGCGTTATTGCTACCGATCATCGCATTGCCAAAATCTATATTTTTGACAGATATGGTAAGCATCTTTTCAGTTTCAAGCCCGGTGAACAAGGTTGGGATGGGACTTATAAAAATGAAAAAATGCCTTCAAACGATTACTGGTATAGAATTGAAATGATTGACGGAGAGATTTTCAGAGGCAATTTTACTTTGAAACGTTAGTTTTTCTGATAAAAACTTGATATAAATCATAGTCCTCAAGCTTATAATTTCTTTATTTTTGCAGCCCTTTTAAAATTTATGATATTGAAATATTTTATAGTATTGTTTTTATTGTTCAGCTTACAATCTAATGCGCAATACATTTCTAGTTTCCCCAACAACTATACCGATGATCAACTTGTTGAAGATGTCCTCTTTGGCACAACAGGTTGTGTTGAAAATATTCAGGTTACAAATACAGTATCAGGAGTCTTTAATGAAAACACAAAAAGTTACGGCTATTTCGAACAAAACAACTCTGATTTTCCTTTTGAAAGCGGCATCGTGATGAGTACTGGAAAATTGTATAATGTTGACGGACCAAATGATCATTTAAGTGATGATGACGGCAATAACTGGATTGGAGATCAAGATCTTGAAAATGCTGTAGGTTTAAACGCTGGTGAGACCACTAACGCAACTATTTTACAGTTTGAATTTACGCCAAAAGCTGAAAATTTGAGCTTTAGATATATTTTCGCTTCAGAGGAATATCAGGAATTTGACAGAAACACTTGTCGATATTCAGATGCTTTCGCTTTTTTAATCAGAAAGGTTGGCACTCAAGATTATCAGAATATCGCTGTTGTACCAGAGACGACAATACCAGTTTCAGTAACAACCGTTCATCCTGCAATTGATGTACAAAATGGCTGTCCAGCTGAAAACGAGGCTTATTTTGGTCAATTTAACGATTACACTTCTGCAACAAATTTCAATGGACAAACAGCAGTGTTGACCGCAAAAGCACAAGTTGAAGCCGATCAAGCTTACGAAATTAAATTAGTGATCGCTGATGACACCAATTACCGTTACGATTCAGCTGTTTTTCTTGAAGCAGATAGTTTTAATATAGGAAGCGATTTGGGTTATGATCTTGTTGGTGACAGTGCTTTGTGTATAGGAGAATCACACACATTAAGCCTTAGTGAAGAAAATGAGAACAGCATTGTAAGATGGTATTATGAAGGAAGTTTAATTCCGAATGAAAATGCTTCAGAATTAGAAATTTCTGAAGCAGATTTTGGTGCTGGAAATTACAAAGTCGAAGTCGAAATTGCTGGAGGTTGCACAGCTACAGATGAAATTGAAGTTGAGTTTTATACGCCAAATTTTGGTGATTTCGAATTAATTCAATGTGAAGCTAATCAAGGCGACAGTATTTTCGATTTGAATTTAATTTCAGATGAAATTGAAAGTTTAAATTTAAATATCATCAACTTTTTTGAAGAAGAAATTGATGCAGAAAACAACGTCAACCCTATTTTAGAGGAGGATATCAGTTCTTTTTCAGCTCAAAATAACACCAGAGTCTACATTCTTGTTGAAACAGTTCAGGGTTGTGAAACAGTTATCAATCTTGATTTACTCACAACTTTAACTGAATATAATCCTCTTGAATCATTAAATTGTGTTGATGAAAATAACAATGTCGTATTCAATATTTTAGATTTAGAGAATTTTGTTATCCAAGAGAATAATCTTGATTTTGAGGATCATATTACTTTTTTCAATACGCATGATGACGCTGCTAACAACATCAACAGTATTGATACTGAAGAAATTAGTTATCCATTAAACACATTACCACAAGAAGTTTTTTATCGAGTTGATGACATGGTAAATTGCACTTCTGTTTCCAAAATAACTTTAAATGATATCGAGTCTCCTATTTTAGAAACTGAAGAACAGAATCTTTCTTTATGTTTAAATATTCAAGATTCAATTGAGCTTATTCCAAATATCACCAACCCAAACAGTAATTTTGTTTATGAATGGGACACTGGCGAAACGACTCCAACTATAGAAGTCAATGAAGCTGGTACTTATATTGTTGACATATTCAGTTCTAACGCTTCTGAATCTTGTATGACAACACAAATGTTCAATGTCAGTGTTTCAGAAAAAGCTGAAATAGATTATGAACTTCGTGGAGCTCCAGACAATTTTAGTATAGAAATCATAGCTTCAGGAATTGGAGATTATGTGTATGCTTTAAATGATGGTGATTTTCAAGAATCACCAATTTTTAATGTCAGAGAAACAGACAACACTATTTATGTCAAAGATTTAAATGGCTGTGGTACCGTCTCTTTAGGTTTTAAAACAATCTTATTTCCAGACTTTTTTACACCCAATAATGACGGCTATAATGACATATGGTCACCAAAAGGAACTGCTCAACAAATTGATGCAATTAAAACCATTCACATTCATGATCGCTATGGCAAGATATTGTATATTATCAATGAAGACAGAAGTTCGTGGAATGGTGACAGGAATGGCCATCCAATGCCAAGTAATGATTATTGGTATCGTGTCGAGTTTAAAGATGGCTCGGTTTATTCAGATCACTTTACACTTAAAAGATAATTTTCCTTTACAAACTCCAAAGCTGTCTTAAATAGTTTTGGTTTATGAAGTAGACAAAGTATTTTTGTTAAAACAGTAAAAATGAATTTTCAAATTGCTTCTGATTATCAACCGACTGGCGATCAGCCACAAGCGATTGATAAGTTAGTAAAAGGCATCAATTCAAATGAACGCTATCAAACATTACTTGGCGTCACAGGCTCTGGTAAAACCTTTACCATGGCGAATCTTGTTGAAAAAGTCCAGAAACCAACTTTGGTTTTAGCACATAACAAAACACTTGCAGCGCAACTCTACGCAGAATTCAAGTCCTTTTTTCCAGAGAATGCAATTGAATATTTCGTTTCTTATTATGATTATTACCAACCTGAAGCTTACATTCCAACCACAGGAACCTATATCGAAAAAGATTTATCTATTAATGATGAAATTGAAAAGCTACGTTTAAGTACAACCTCTTCTCTTCTTTCTGGCCGTCGCGATGTCTTGGTGGTTGCATCAGTCAGTTGTTTATATGGTATCGGTAATCCTAGTGAATTTCAGAAAAACGTTATTAACATTGAAATTGACCAAGAAATATCCAGAACAAAGTTACTTCAACGCTTAGTGCAAAGTTTATACTCTCGAACAGAAGCTGAATTTCAACATGGTAATTTTAGAATAAAAGGTGACACGCTTGATGTTTTTCCTGGTTATGCTGATCATGCCTATCGCATTCATTTTTTCGGAGATGAAATAGAAGAGATAGAAGCTTTTGATCCTCTTAATAACGAGGTGATGGCAAATTATGACAAACTGAATATTTATCCTGCCAACATTTTTGTGACTTCACCTGAAGTTGTCAATAAAGCAATTGATCAAATCGCAATTGATTTAGGGAAGCAGATTAAATATTTTGAAGACATTGGAAAACCCATAGAAGCTAAACGTATTGAGGAACGTACAAATTTTGATTTAGAAATGATCAAAGAACTTGGTTATTGCTCTGGTATCGAAAATTATTCACGATATCTTGATGGCAGAAAACCAGGGACGCGCCCTTTCTGTTTGTTAGATTATTTTCCTGATGATTATTTGATGTTAGTTGATGAAAGTCATGTCACGATTCCTCAGGTCGGTGCCATGTATGGTGGTGATAGATCAAGAAAAGAAAATCTCGTTGAATACGGGTTCCGTTTACCTGCCGCCATTGATAACAGACCTCTTAAACTTGAAGAGTTTGAAGCTTTACAAAATCAAGTCGTTTATGTGAGTGCAACACCAGCAGATTATGAATTGCGAAACTCTGAAGGTGTTTATGTAGAACAAGTGATTCGACCAACAGGACTTTTAGACCCGATAATTGAAGTCAGACCAAGTCAAAATCAAATTGATGATTTGATAGAAGAAATCGATAAACGCATTGAAAAAGATCAGCGTGTTCTTGTGACTACATTAACCAAAAGAATGGCTGAAGAACTTTCAAAATACTTAACGCGTGTCAATGTCAAAACAAGATATATACATAGTGATATTGATACTTTAGAAAGAGTTGAAATCATGACAGATTTGCGTAAAGGTGTTTTTGATGTTCTCGTCGGTGTCAACCTTTTAAGAGAAGGCTTAGATTTACCTGAAGTTTCTTTAGTTGCTATTTTAGATGCTGATAAAGAAGGTTTCTTAAGAAGTCACAGAACATTAACACAAACCATCGGTCGTGCGGCGCGACATCTAGAAGGACGTGCCATTTTGTATGCTGATAGAGTAACTGATAGCATGCAAAAAACAATTGATGAAACTGAGTACAGACGTACAAAACAAATCAAATACAATACTAAGCATAATATTACACCAAAAGCTTTAAAGAAAGCTATTGATGATACTTTTGGCGGTGCTAAAAAGAATGAATATCAAATTATTGATCAGCCAACTTTGGCAGCTGCAGAGGAAGCAGCTGAACTCTACTCTGAGAAAGATTTAAAAAGTGAAATCAAGAAAGCAAGAGGTAAAATGGAACTCGCTGCAAAAGATCTTGACTTTATGGAAGCTGCAAGATATCGCGATGAATTGAAAATGCTTCAAGAAAAGCTCAAAGAAAAAAAGATATAAAAAAACCTCATAAAGAATAACTTTATGAGGTTTCAACAATCAACTAATATAACTAAAATAAAAAGAGACAATCACTCCTCTTTTACTGGTCTAAATCAAGAACTATACCATTCAAGATTTATTGTGTTATCAATCAAAATCATCTGAAATAACTTTATAATTCGGGTCTTCTAGAATGTTGACATCTATAATTTCGTCTGCATTTTTCAACAATTTTCGACAATCTGGGCTCAGGTGTTTTAAATGAACAGTTTTACCTAATTTTTGGTAACGTTCAGTCAATTTATTTAAAGTTTCGATGGCTGACATATCGACAACACGACTTTCATGAAAATCTATCACAATTTCGTCTGGATCGTTTTTAATATCAAATTTTGAATTAAAAATAGTCGTTGAACCAAAAAACAATGGGCCGTAAATTTCATAGTGTTTAACACCATTTTCATCAATTCGTTTTCTTGCTCTAATACGTTTTGCATTATCCCAAGCAAAAACAAGTGCTGCTATAATAACACCAACTAAAACAGCCAAGGCCAAATTATGAAGTAAAACTGTAACAACAGTCACCAATATCATGACCATAACATCAGACTTTGGCATACGGCGTAAAGTTTTAAAGCTCGCCCACTCAAAAGTTCCAACAGCTACCATGATCATCAGTCCTGTCAGTGCAGCCATTGGAAGTTGTTCTATAATATTAGCACCGTACATAACGAAGATCAATAAAGCTATTGCAGCGATTATTCCTGATAATCTTGCTCTAGACCCAGAAGATATGTTGATTAAACTTTGTCCAAGCATCGCGCAACCACCCATTCCAAGAAAGAATCCTGATAAAATATTTGCACTACCTTGAGCAATTGCTTCTTTGTTACTTTTACCCCTAGTTCCAGTAATTTCATCAATAATATTAAGTGTCAACAAGCTTTCAATAAGACCAACCCCTGCAACTATTGCAGAATATGGTAAGACCATCAAAAGTGTATCTATAGTAAAAGGAATATCAGGAACCGATGGAATCGGAAAACCACCAGAAACAGAAGCGATGTCACCAACTGTAGAAGTTTCAATACCAAAGAAATAAACTAATCCGAAAATTACTAAAATAGCAGCTAAGCCTGGAGGAAAAGCTTTTGTCAATTTAGGAAGAGACCAAATGATAAGAATGGTTAATAAGACTAAGCCTAAAAACATATACAACTGTTCACCTTGCATCCAAGGTGAATCTTTTACAGTACTATCAACAGTAAACTGAGGAAGCTGAGACATAAAAATGATGATCGCTAAACCATTCACAAATCCAAAAATAACAGGTTGAGGCACTAAACGCATCAATTTACCAAGTTTCAAAAAGCCCGCAATCATTTGAATGACACCAGCCAATATCACTGTAATAAAAACATACTGAGTGATTTCATCAACAGTGATGTCAGGGTTCATAGATTTTAATGTTTCTACCAGACCCAAGAAAACGACAGCGACAGCTCCTGTTGCTCCAGAAATCATACCTGGACGACCACCAAAAATTGAAGTGATAATACCCATTATAAAAGCAGCATACAAACCAGTTAATGGCGATAAACCTGCTATAAGTGCAAAGGCAACTGCTTCTGGAATAAGCGCTATGGCAACAGTAAGACCTGAAAGGACTTCGATCTTGTAATCAACTTTTTGTTTAAAGTCAAAAAGATTGAATATTTTTTGCATAGCCTTGTTTCTAAAATTTAGCGTGCAAAAATAGTATTTTTTTTAACACAAAAAACATAAGCTTTATATTTATGAAAGTATTGTAAAGTTAACTTTTATAAAAAATTCGTCTCTAAAGATGAATTATGCTTTCTGTGGACTGATGATTTTGACATTCTGAAACTGAATCGCACCTTTTACAACTGCTAATATCAGCTTTTGAAGTGCTTCTACCAATTGAATTTTTAATTGATTTTTATGATGAATAATACTTATTTCTCTCGCGGGATAAGGTTTAGAAAATTGAACAATATTCGATGTCTTTTTCTCTGGTAAATCTAAGCTGTGTAAATACGGCAATAGTGTCATCCCAAGACCTTCATCTGATAAACGCATCAAAGTTTCAAAGCTTCCACTTTCCAAAAAGAATTTTCTATCATCTACTTCTGAATTAACTGTTTTGCATAAATTTAAAATGTTATCCTTAAAACAATGTCCATCTTCTAGTAACAAAATTTCATCTGGAATTAAATCACTTTCTTTAATTTCTTTTAGATTAGAAAGTCTATGATTTTGAGGAATATAAGCCACAAAAGGTTCGTAATAGACCGGTTTCTCAACAATAAATTCATCTTCCAAAGGTGTTGCAGCTATGCCTGCATCAAGTTGACCTTTCTTGATTCTCTCTATCATCACATCAGTTGTCATTTCCTCAATCTTGAGATTGACTTTAGGATAGCGATTCACAAAAGCTTTAAGAAACATCGGTAGTAAAGTTGGCATCACAGTCGAAATAATGCCGATGTTAAACTCTCCGCCTATAAATCCTTTTTGTTGGTCAACGATATCTGAAATTCTGTCACTTTCATTGACAATATTTTTAGCTTGTTCAATAATTTGAACACCAACAGCTGTCAACTCTATAGGTTTTTTCGATCTGTTGAAAATTTTCACATCCAACTCGTCTTCAAGTTTCTGAACTTGCATACTTAAAGTTGGCTGTGTAACAAAGACCTTTTCTGCTGCTTTTGTAAAATTTTTGGCTTCAGCAACTGCTAAAACATATTTTAATTGCGTGATCGTCATATTATAAAAACCTATTATTAAACCACTAAACTATTAATTAAATTTATATCTATTTCAAAATTCAGAAAAATTTAAAGAACAAAATTTTAATAAGGATCGACATCAATATTTAATCGTACAGACCTAAATTGACTAATTGCTTCAAACTTATCTTGTCCTTTCTTGATGTAATATTTTGTTTTTTCTAATGAATGCTCAGGTGGAATTTTAATCATAATATTTTTATGGTAATTATTCCTGATTCTTAAAACCGGTGGAAATTCTGGTCCTAAAACTTGAGATTTAAATATTTGTCTATAAAATTTTGCCAGCCAATCGGAAGCTTCATTCACCATATTAAAATCTCGTGATTTTAAAGTAAATTTTACCAAGCGATAATAAGGTGGGTATTTAAAATGCTTACGATCATTGATTTGTTCTTGAAACATTTTCTTGTAATCATAAGTTGTTACTTGTTGCAATATCTGATGATGCGGATTGTAAGACTGTATCAAAACTAAACCTTGCTTTTTGGTACGGCCTGCGCGTCCTGCAACTTGCGTTAATAAGTGAAAGCAACGTTCATGCGCTCTAAAATCAGGAAAATTTAATAACGAGTCTGCATTCATAACACCCACAAGATTCACATGTCTAAAATCAAGACCTTTACTCAACATTTGTGTACCAACTAAAACATCAATTTCTTTATTCTCAAAATCACTAATTAAGTCTGCATAAGCTGTTTTGCCTCGTGTTGTATCTTGATCCATTCGCTTGACAACAGCATCAGGAAAAAGTGCTTTTGCCTCGGTTTCAATCTGTTCTGTACCAAATCCTTTTGTCGTAATATCCTTACTTCCACAAGCCATGCATTTAATTTGCATTGCAATGTGGTAACCACAATAATGACAGCGCAAAGTGTTATTATTTTTGTGATAAGTCAAACTCACATCACAGTTTGGACACTGCGGAGAATGACCACAATCATTACATTCAAGAATTGGAGAATAACCTCTTCTATTTTGAAATAAAATAACCTGTTCTCCATTTTTCAAAGTCTCTTCCATCTTCAGAAGTAAATCTTCTGAGAAGTGACCTTTCATTTTTTTCTTTTTGTAACGGTCTTGTAAATCAACAATATTAATCACTGGCGCTAATACATCACCGTATCTCTTGGTTAAATTCGTATAAGCATACTTCCCTATTTTAACGTTATAAAGACTTTCAAGACTTGGTGTTGCCGTACCTAACAAGGTTTTTCCCTGATGTAAATGAGAAAGAACAATCGCCGAATCTCTAGCTTGATAACGCGGCGCGGGATCATATTGTTTAAAACTTATTTCATGCGATTCGTCAACAATAACAAAACCTAAATTTTGAAAAGGTAGAAAGATAGAAGATCGCGCACCAATAATGATCTTTCCTTTTGTTCCGTTAAGAACATGCATATAAGCTTCCACCCTTTCGTTGACAGAGAATTTACTATGAAAAACAATAACTTGATCTCCAAAATAAGCTTGTAACCTCGTGATAAGCTGCGTTGTTAAAGCAATCTCTGGCAAAAGATATAAAACCTGTTTGCCTTCTTTAATGTATTGCTCAATCAGATGGATGTAAATTTCTGTTTTACCAGAAGAAGTTACACCTTGGAAAAGCGTGATATTTTTATTTTCAAAATTTTCTTCTATGTCTTGAAAAGCTTGTCGCTGTCGAGAGCTCAATTTTATCTCTTTATCTTCAAAAATAGATTCATCAAAACCAACACGGTCTTGTCGTAATTCATATTCTTCAAGAATGTCTTTATCAATTAAAGCTTTGATGACACCATCTGAAACCTCAGCTGCTTTTTTTAGTGATTTTCTGTTTATTCTTTTTTGAGTTGCCTCAAGACTAAACATTTTCAAGTAAACTTCTTTTTGTTTTGTCGCATTTGACAAATCTTCTAAAGTTTTCTCAACAGCTTCTTGAGATTTATATTGATGATGAATCCGAAGATATTTCAGTATTTTAGGTTTGTATTGCTTATTCAGCTCTTGATTAATCATAATCAAGTTCTTCTCAACCATTTTATTTAAAGAAGGAAAAATCGTTTTTTTCCCAAGAATAGACATGACATCTGATGTTTTTAAAGCAGATTGCATTTCTAAAGCATCCATCAAAAAAACTTCTTCATCAGTTAAATCTTGTTCTAAATTTGCATCAGGATGACGCGTGATTACCGTTTCGCTTTCTATCAAAAAAGCACTTGGTAAAGCCGCTCGCAAAACCTCGCCTAATCGACAGAGATAATAAGAAGCAATCCATTCAAAAAATTGAAGCTGAGAATGTGTGACAATTGGTTTTTCATCGATAACATCTTCAATCATTTTTGCTTCATAATGTAGAGGTTTATTATCGTGAATTTTGTAAACAACAGCTGTGTAAACTTTTGTTTTACCGAAAGGAACGGCGACACGCATGCCAACTTTTACGCGCTCTGCAAATTCATCTTGCAGAATATAAGTAAATGAATCTTGCAACGGAAGTGGCAAAATAACGTCAATATATCTCAATCGATTTTATTTTTGAATATTGATTTATTTCTAAAAAATTATTGACCTAGCATGGCTTCTTTCAGGTCTTCGTCTCCAGGATTTTCAGTCAACCAAATTCCGAATAAAGCTTTTTTAAATTCAAACCCTTTAATTTGGCCTGTTTCTTTTCCGTTTTTATAAACTATAACACCATGTTTAGGCTGATAAGTCAAATCAAAGACATCTCCTTTCTGAATTTTTTCATTAAAAACGCCAATAAATTTATCTATTTTTTCTCTGATTGGTTCTTTATTCCCTTGAGTTGATTTATCAAATCCATTTTCAATAGCATCAATCATTCTTTTACTGGTTATCATCCCTGAAACAATATGCAACTGAATCCCCATTGTCTCATCAGCATTGATGATTTTTTGTGGATTTGAAGATTTTGCTTTCAAATATAAACCACTTACATACATATCCATCCAGAATTTCTCTCGAACACCTGCGCCATTTAAAACAACTTCATCTTCTCCATAAGAGATTTTTTCTGGTAATGTGATTCCTGAGATTTCTGTTTGTGCAACGCTTGATAAACTGACAAATACGATACAAAGAATTGATAATATAGCTTTCATAAATCGTGGTTTAAAATTAATTTCTATTTCGTAAACGATACAAAGCTCCGTTTAGTTCGAAGCCTAAAAGTAAAACATTTGCATTAAGCCAAATGTATAACATTAAAATTAAAAGTGTTCCTATCGAGCCGTAAAGCTTGTTGTAAGAATTGAAATTTTCAACATAAATTGTGAATAAATATGTCGTGACAATAATTAAAATTGTTGTAAAAATTGAACCAACAGAAAAAAATCGAGAACGACGTCCTTCTCGTGTTCCGAAATAATAAAGTACTGATATTATGACTGTTAACATAAAAACAAAAATTAAATATCGTCCAATTTGGGCGTAAATCAGATTGTCATCAAGCATCCTCAAATTTCTGAATTCTTCGATTAAATAGGTTAAATAAATTGTCGCAATCACTGTGATTAAAACCAAAATTGCGATAATAATTGCAACACCAACAGCAACGACATATTGCCGAATAATCGTTCTGTTCACAACCGTGTGATATGAAAATTCAAAACTTGTAAAAATTGCATTGACGCCATTTGCCATCAAAAAAATGGATAAAATAAATACAAATGACAGTAAACCTCCTCTTGGGTTGTTGGCGATATCAAAGAAAATATCTTCAAAAAAACCTGTGGTTTGGGGCGGAATGATACTTTCGATAAAACTCAAAAGTTCAGTTTGAAAATCAGCGATAAACCACACAAAGGGAATCAAGTTTAAAATAAATAGCAAAAAGGGAAAAATTGCCATAAAAAAACTAAAAGCAATTGAACTTGCTCGTGTTGAAAAAGTTCCTTTTATAATTCCAACAAAATAAAGTTTTAGTAAATCATAAACCGACAAACCTTCTAATCCAGGTAACTTCAAACGATGCAGCCACAAGGCAATACGTGATAAGATTGACTGAGGACCTATATGATTAGATTTCTTCGGCTTTTTAAGCATTATAAAACTGCTTTTAAGCTTAAGTCTAAATTATAGACAGAATGTGTTAAGGCTCCTGAAGATATAAAATCTACGCCACATTCTGCATATTTTGATGCTGTTTTTAAAGTAATATTTCCGCTAGATTCTGTTAAGCATCGCTTATCTATAATATCTACAGCTTTTTTGGTATCTGTGTAATTAAAATTATCAATTAATATGCGATAAACATCTTTATGAGACTTCAATATTTCTTCAATTTCATTTAGATCTCTCGCTTCAACTATAATTTTTAAATCTAAATTTCTCTCTTTTAAATAAGCTTTAGTTTTTGCGATAGCTTTTGTAATTCCACCAGCGAAATCAATATGGTTGTCTTTCAACATAATCATATCATAAAGCGCGTAGCGATGATTAGCTCCTCCTCCAATTCTTACAGCCCATTTTTCAAGAACACGAAGACCAGGTGTTGTTTTTCGCGTGTCTAAAATTTGTGTTTGAAAAGGTTTTAAAACTTCAACAAATGAATTTGTTTTAGTTGCAATAGCACTCATTCTCTGCATTGCATTTAACATCACACGTTCAGTCTTCAAAATGCTTTGACTCCTTCCTTTAACTCGAAAAGCAAGGTCTCCTTTCTTCACTCTGTCTCCGTCTTTTAATAAGGCTGTAAATTCAATATCCGCATCAACAGTGTGAAAAATACGTTGAGCAAAATCAATTCCTGCGATAATGCCATCTTCTTTCACCAACAAATTTGCTTCTCCAACGGCGTCTTCAGGAATGCAAGCCAACGAAGAATGATCGCCATCACCGATATCTTCGGCAAGCGCTATTTTGATAATCTGATTGATTTCTTTTTCAAATTGTTCTTCACTAAGCATGACTTCTCTATTTTTGTCTCACAAATCTAAGCTTTTTAAAGAAATGCACATCAATTTAATCGTCATTGGTAAAACAGATCAGTCTTCAGTTCGTGAGTTAGTTAATGAATATCACAAGCGTATTCAACATTTTACGAAGTTTAATATGATTGAAATTCCTGATGTCAAAACAAAAAAAAATACATCAGAAAAAGAACAGAAAGCTAAGGAAGCAGAGTTAATTTTAAAACATATCAATAAAGCTAGCGTGACAGTTTTGTTAGATGAAAAAGGAAAGGAATTCACCTCAGTTCAGTTTTCTAGCTTCCTTCAAAAGAAAATGAATACAGGGATTAAAACGCTTAATTTCATCATTGGTGGTCCTTATGGCTTTGACCAAAGTATTTATGATCAAAACTTTCAGAAAATAGCCTTATCAAAAATGACTTTTTCACATCAGATGATTCGTATTTTTATGACAGAACAAATTTATCGCGGCTTTACAATTTTGAATAATTTACCTTATCATCACCATTAAAAAAACGCTTGTTAATAATCCCAAAAAAGTCAATAAGCTTCTGAATTATGCTAAGACTATTTTAATACATTTGTAAAAAATTGACCTCATGGAAACTGTGATTGAAAAACCACAAACAGAAACCAAACAAAGAACAGGAAAACCTAAATGGTTGCGCGTTAAGCTTCCAACTGGTAAAAAATATAGAGATCTTAGAAATCTTGTTGACAAATACGATTTGCATACAATCTGTACTTCAGGCAGTTGCCCAAACATGGGAGAATGCTGGAGTGAAGGGACTGCAACATTTATGATACTCGGTAATATTTGTACACGCTCCTGTGGATTTTGTGGCGTTAAAACTGGAAGACCTGAAGATGTTGAGTGGGATGAACCTGAAAAAGTTGCACGTTCAATAAAGCTGATGGGCGTTAAACATGCCGTGGTCACTTCAGTAGATCGTGATGATTTAAAAGACATGGGATCAATCATTTGGGAGGAAACCGTGAAAGCAATAAGGAGAATGAACCCAAACACAACTCTTGAAACTTTAATCCCTGATTTTCAAGGAAATACAAAAAATATAGATCGTATTATTAAAGTTGCTCCTGAGGTTGTCTCTCACAACATGGAGACTGTTAGACGTTTGACACGTGAAGTCAGAATTCAGGCAAAATACGATAGAAGTTTAGAAGTTTTACGTTACCTAAAAGCTGAAGGTATTAACAGAACTAAATCTGGTATCATGCTTGGCTTAGGCGAAAAAGAAGAAGAAGTGATTCAAACTTTAGAAGATTTACGCTCTGTTAATGTTGATGTTGTCACAATTGGTCAGTATTTGCAGCCAAGTAAAAAACATCTTCCTGTTCAAACATTTATCACACCTGATCAGTTTAAAAAATACGAAACAATCGGAAAAGAATTAGGCTTCCGTCATGTTGAAAGTTCTGCGCTTGTGAGATCTTCATATAAAGCTCAAAAACACCTAGAATAAAATGTCACAAAAAATCAGATTAGCCATCAATGGGTTCGGACGAATTGGCCGCAGTTTATTTAGGTTGGCTTTTGATCATCCTAACTTTGAGATTGTCGCGATCAATGATTTAGCTGATGCCAAAACGCTGGCGCATCTTCTTAAATATGATAGTATTCACGGTGTTTATGACAAAGAAGTCACTAGTGATAATGACAACATTATTATTGGCACTAAAAAAATTGCTTTAACTAACACTAAAAATATTTCTGAACTTAATTGGACAAAATATCAAATTGATGTTGTTGTAGAAGCAACTGGGAAATATAAAACTGAAAAAGAATTACAAGATCATCTTTCTGCTGGAGCAAAAAAAGTTTTACTCACAGTTCCATCATCTGATGATTCTGTTAAAATGATTGTCCTTGGTGTGAATGATCATTTAATTGACAAAAATGACAAAATTCTTTCAAATGCTTCATGTACAACTAATAATGCAGCGCCTATGTTGAAAGTGATTCATGAAAAACTAGGTGTAAAACATGCTTATATTTCAACAGTACATTCATTTACATCTGATCAAAGTTTACATGACCAACCACATCGCGATTTAAGACGCGCGCGTGCTGCATCTCAATCCATTATCCCTACAACTACTGGCGCGGCTAAGGCCTTGACCAAAATTTTTCCTGAACTCAGTGATGTCATTGGTGGCTGCGGTATTCGGGTTCCAGTACCAAATGGATCACTCACAGATATGACGCTTAATATCAAAAAGAAAACGAGCATCGAAGAAATTAATCAGCTTTTTAAAGATGCTTCAGAGAATGGATTGAAAGGAATTTTAAAATACACAGAAGATCCAATTGTTTCTGTTGATATCATTGGTAATCCATATTCTTGCACTTTCGATGCAGGTATGACATCTGTTATTGATGGTGACTTAATTAAACTTATTGGTTGGTATGATAACGAAAGAGGTTACAGCAACAGGCTTATTGATTTGATGCTAAAAATGAATTCATAAATTCAGTAATCGATTTCATTATTTCTTTTTCTTGCTCGAAAAAATCAGATTTGATGGGTAAATGATAAAGTTCTCCATCTTTAAAATAAGATTTTAAACGCATGAAGTCTTTAGTTGTTGTCAATATTTTTTTCTTCTTGTTTTTTATATCTTCAATTTCATTTTCGGTGAAATGATGATGATCAGGAAATTTTTGATGTTCAAAATTCGTATTGATTTTATTTAAATAGTCAATTAAAGGTTTTGGTTTCGCAATGCCTGTCACTAAAATAAAATCATCAATTTCTAACAAACTGATTTCTTTTTTTAATGAATAAATGTTGTCATCATAATTAATTTTTGAAAAGAAAACTTGTTGATGTTTTTTTGGTTTCAATCGATTCTGAATTTCATTTCTTTGTTTTTCTGACAACTTAGATGGGCATTTTGTGACAATGATAATATCTGCACGCTTAGCAGCGACAACAGAATCACGTAGATTACCCGCAGGCAAAAGAAAATCATCAAAATATAAGTTATCAAAGGTGGTGAGTAAAATATTAAATCCTGCTTTAACTTTTCTATGCTGAAAAGCATCATCTAACAAAACCGCATCAAGTCTTGGATATATTTTTTTCAGTTGCTCAATTCCATTCACGCGGCTTTCATCAACCGCAATGATTTGATTTGGGAAATTCGTTTTAAACTGCAAAGGTTCATCGCCAACATCAGCAGCCAAACTTTCAGACCGAAGCTCAACAAAACCAGAAGTTTTTCTTTTATAACCACGACTCAAAGTGGCAATTTGATAATTTTCTTTTAGTTGACGCATCAGAAATTCGATCATCGGCGATTTACCTGTTCCGCCTAAACTGAGGTTTCCTACACAAATGACAGGAAAATCGAATTCACGAGATTTTAAAATGCCTTTATCATATAAAAAATGCCTCATTCGAATAATGAGACTATACAGAGCAGAAAAAGGAAGTAATAAAAGTCTGATATATTTCATAAATGCTAAAATAAAATTTAATTTTATGATTTTTGAGAAAACAATGAAGATAAAAGAAATTACAAATTATTTAGAGGAAATCGCACCACTTAACTACGCTGAAGATTTTGATAATGTTGGCCTTTTAGTTGGCGATGCAAACATTGATGTTTCAGGAGTTTTAGTGACTTTAGACACTTTAGAAAAAGTTGTTGAAGAAGCCATTGAGAAAAATTGCAATCTCATTATCAGCTTTCATCCTATTATTTTTGGTGGCTTAAAAAAACTGACTGGAAAAACTTATGTTGAACGTGTTGTTCAGAAAGCGATTAAAAATGATATTGCGATTTATGCAATTCATACAGCTTTAGATAACCACAAAAATGGCGTCAACGATCAAATTTGCAACAAGCTAGGCTTGATCAATAGAGAAATTCTTGTTCCACAAGAAGGCACCATAAAAAAGTTGACAACTTATGTTCCTAACGAAAATGTTGAGGAAGTTCGAGAAGCTCTATTTACCGTTGGCGCAGGTTCGATAGGAAATTATAACCATTGTAGCTTTAATATTAAGGGAAAAGGAAGTTTTTTACCAAACGAAAATGCTGATCCACACACAGGACAAAAAGGTCAGTTACATTTGGGTGAAGAAACGCAAATCAATATCACTTTTCTTAAACATTTAGAAAGTCAAGTTTTAAAACAACTTTTTAAAGCGCATCCTTATGAAGAAGTCGCCTACGAAATCACTTCATTACACAATAAAAATCAAGATATTGGTATTGGCATGATGGGCGAATTTGAAAAAGAAGTCCCGATTGAAGAAGCTATGAAAAAAATAAAGTCAATCTTTAATACAAAATCGATCAGACATTCAAAATTTCATCAAGAAAAAGTCAAGAGTATTGCAGTTTTAGGTGGAAGTGGCGCCTTTGCCATCAACAATGCAATCGCTAAAAAAGCTGACATTTACATGACGGCTGATATGAAATATCATGACTTTTATAAAGCTGAAAACAAAATAACTTTAGTCGATGTCGGACATTATGAAAGCGAACAATACACAAAAGACTTATTATGTGCCCTACTTCAGAAAAAATTTCATAATTTTGCAATCGTTTTATCAAATATAAATACCAATCCAATTCAATATTTTTGATTATGGCAAAGAAAAAAGAGGTTACAGTAGAAGAGAAACTTAGAGCGCTGTATGATTTACAGCTGATTGATTCGCGTATTGATGAAATCAGGAATATGCGTGGTGAATTACCTCTTGAGGTCGAGGATTTAGAAGATGAGATTGCTGGCTATTCAAAAAGAATTGAAAAGTTAGAAGAAGATCTTGTTTCAGTTGATGAAAACATTAGTGCTAAAACTCACTTTATCAAAGAAGCTGAATCGATGATTAAGAAATACAAAGAGCAGCAAGATAATGTGAGAAACAACAGAGAATTTGATGCTTTATCTAAGGAAGTTGAATTTCAGGAATTAGAAATTGAATTAGCTCAAAAGCACATCAAAGAATTTAAAGCTCAAAAGGAGCACAAAAAAGTTGTTCTTGATGAAACTAAAGAACGCATTGAAGAAAGAAAAGCGCATTTAGATCATAAGAAATCAGAATTAGACAACATTCTTAACGAAACTGAAAAAGAAGAAAAAGCTTTAATTGAAAAAACTGAAAGCTTCAAAAAAAGTATCGAAGAGCGTTTAGTGAAAGCTTACGACAGAATTCGTAAAAGCGTTAAAAATGGCTTAGCTGTTGTGACAATCGAAAGAGGAGCCTCTGGTGGATCATTCTTTACAATTCCACCGCAAGTTCAAGTTGAAATCGCTGCAAGAAGAAAGGTGATTATCGATGAGCACAGTGGTCGTATTTTAGTTGATCAAGTTTTGGCAGAAGAAGAAACTGATAAGATGAATAAGATGTTTAAAAAATTAAGCGCTTAATCATTTTCTTATAAAAATTAAAAAGCCGTTTTTGAAAATTCAAAACGGCTTTTTTTATGTCTAAAATTTGAATTTACTTCACTAAATCAAAATTTTTTAAATTAGTTTTTATTCTTTCTTGAATATTTTCGACAGGTGCTTTTACAAATTTTTTCCCAGTAATTTTCTCATAAAGCTCGATATAGCGCTGACTTACACTTTCGATATATTCTTCAGGTAAATCAGGTATTTCTTGACCTTCTAAGCCTTGAAAACCATTTTCAATCAACCATTCTCTCACAAATTCTTTTGAAAGCTGCTTTTGTTTATGTCCATTTTTCTGATATTCTTCATAAGTTTCTAAATAAAAATATCTTGATGAATCTGGCGTATGAATTTCATCAATCACTAATATTTCATCATCTTTATTTTTACCAAACTCATATTTGGTATCGACTAAAATCAAACCTCGACCCTTAGCAATTTCAGTTCCACGTTTAAATAGTTTCAGCGAATAATTTTCTAAAATTTCATAGTCTTCAGCAGAAACAATATTTTGTTTAAAAATTTCTTTCTTTGAAATATCTGCATCATGATCACCTTGATCAGCTTTGGTTGTCGGTGTAATAATCGGGTGTGGCAACCTGTCATTTTCCTTTAACCCATCAGGTAAAGTCACACCACAAAGTTGACGTTTCCCAGCTTTATATTCTCGCCATGCATGACCAGCCAAATAAGCTCTCACAACCATTTCAACTTTAAAAGCTTCGCATTTTTGCCCAACTGCAACATTTGGATCTGGCGTTGATGTCAACCAATTCGGAACATCATTAGAAGTTGCATCAAGCATTTCTTTAGCGATTTGATTTAGAATTTGACCTTTGTAAGGAATACCTTTTGGCAAGACAACATCAAAAGCACTTAAACGGTCTGTTGAAACAATGACGATTCGATCATCTTTTAAGCTATAAACTTCCCTGACTTTTCCTTTATAAAAATCAATCTGGTTTTCAAACTGAAGATTTGTTTCTAGTAAAGTGGATTTCATATATCTAATTATCAATTGTTTTGTAGGCAGCAATGACTTTTTTGACCAATTTATGTCTGATCACATCTTTATCACTGAGGTATATAATACCTATACCTTTAACTTGTTTTAAAACTAAAATAGCTTCCTTTAGGCCTGAAGCTACACGTCTCGGCAAATCCACTTGACCCGGATCACCAGTGATCATAAATTTTGCGTTGCGGCCCATTCTTGTCAAAAACATTTTCATTTGAGCATGGGTTGTATTTTGTGCTTCATCCAAAATCACAAATGCATTATCTAAAGTTCTTCCACGCATAAAAGCCATCGGTGCTATTTGAATAGTTCCTTTTTCGATATAACTTTCTAGGCGTTCATGAGGAATCATGTCACGTAAAGCATCATATAAAGGTTGCATGTAAGGATCCAATTTTTCCTTTAAGTCTCCAGGCAAAAAGCCTAGATTTTCACCAGCTTCTACCGCAGGTCTCGTTAGTATAATCCTCTTAACTTGTTTGTTTTTCAGAGCATGAACTGCTAAAGCAATACCTGTATAAGTTTTTCCTGTTCCCGCAGGACCAATAGCAAAAACCATATCATTGTCACGCATTAAATCAACTAATTTACGTTGATTAGGCGTTTGCGCTTTTATTTGACGTCCACCAACACCATGGACTAAAATATCATCAGCTTTTTTAGAGGATTGATAATCTGCTTTTGATTGGCTCGTTAAGATTTGTTCGATGCTATTTTCGTTCAGTTCATTATATCTCTTAAAATAATCTGTCAGCATTTGAAATCGTTTCTCGAACTCATTGAGCATTTCTATATCGCCGTAAGCTTTAACAACATTACCTCGAGTCACAAGTTTTATTTTAGGAAAATATTTTTTTATAAGATCAAAATTCTGATTATTATGACCAAAAAAATCTTTAGGATTTAGTTCAGAAAGTTCTAAAATAAGTTCATTCAAAAGCCTTAAAATTTATGTATTATTAATTAAATTCGCAGGACAAATTTAGCGAAAAAACATAACAAAAAGCCTTTAAACGATTAACAAAATATGAAATGTCAATTTTAACCTTAACAACGGATTTCGGACTTAAAGATCACTCTGTCGCTGCGGTTAAAGGTGCGATTTTGAGCGAGTTAGACAATGCTCACATTGTAGATATTTCACACCTGATCTCTCCTTTTCATATCACAGAAGCTGCTTTTGTGATCAAGAATGCTTACCATAATTTTCCAAAAGGAAGTATTCATATTATTGGAGTTGATTCTGAAATTACACCAGAAAACAGACATCTTGCTATTTCTCTTGATGGTCATTATTTTATTGCTGCAAATAATGGTATTTTATCTTTATTAGCTCTAGACGTGAAACCTGAAGAAATTGTCGAAATAAATATACATGATAGAGTAGAAACAAATTTTACTGTTTTAGATATCTTTGTTAAAGTTGCCGCTCATATTGCGCGTGGCGGTAATCTTTCTGTAATTGGCCGAAAGCTTGAGAATATCAAGCAAATAACTAACATTACACCGATTATTAATCAAGATTCATCTAAGATTATTGCACACGTGATTTACATTGATAACTTTGGAAATGTAGTCACTAACGTAAGAAAGAAAGATTTTCAGAATATTGCTAAAGGTCGAAAATTTGAGATAAAAGCGAGATCTAATGTTTTTAAGAAAATTCATGATACCTATAGTGGGGTGGTTGATTTCACAGTTGCTAAAGAAGGTAGAAATATCGAAGATGGCAGGCAGTTAGCTCTGTTTAACTCTTCTGATTTTCTTGAACTCGCCATCTATAAAAGTAATCCTCTCACCGTTGGTGGTGCCGCAAGTTTATTTGGATTAAAATTACGTGACACGATCACAATAAATTTTGAAAAATGATTGTTAGAGTTGTAAAAATGACGTTTCAACCTGAAGCGATTGAAGATTTTAAATCAATATTTGAAGCTTCAAAAGATAAGATTAAAGCCCAAAATGGTTGCTTATATTTAAGTATGTTGCAAGATGTCCATCAACCAAATATATTTTTCACTTATAGCTATTGGGAAGCTGAAGAAAACCTTCATGCTTATAGAAAGTCAGAGTTATTTGGCTCAGTCTGGCCACGTACCAAAGCTCTTTTTTCAGAACAACCAGAGGCATGGAGTCTTCATCAACACATAGAATTAAAATAATATGTTGGCAATATTCAGGAAAGAATTTAATTCGTTTTTCAGTTCAACCATTGGTTATCTGATTATTTGCATCTTCTTAATTGCAACAGGTCTCTTTGTTTGGGTATTTGATTCAAATTTTAATCTATTCAATTTTGGCTATGCTAATCTCACACCTTTTTTTGAGTTGATGCCGTGGATTTTTATCTTTTTAGTTCCTGCCATTTGTATGAAAAGTTTTTCTGATGAAATTAAACAAGGTACAATTGAATTGCTGTTCACAAAACCCATTAGCACAAGAGCTTTGGTTTATGGAAAATTTTTAGGTGCATTCTCACTTTCTGCAATTGCGTTAGCTCCTACACTTCTGTATATTTTCACAGTTGATTCACTAAAACAAGCAACATCAGTAGTTGATTACAGCGCAATTGCGACTTCATATATCGGTTTATTATTGATTATAAGTGTATTTGCGAGTATAAGTTTATTCAGTTCTGTGATGAGTAAAAACCAAATTACAGCTTTTATCATTGGTGTTTTTATTTGTCTGATTTTATTTTTTGCTCTATCAGGATTAAGCACTTACCAAATATTTGGTTCTGAAATTTATGCCATAGAATATTTGAGTTTAAGCTATCACTATAAAGCGATGAGCCGCGGTATTATTGATACGCGAAACATTATTTATTTAGCGTCAATCAGTTTTTTATTCCTTGAATTAACTAAAGTTCAACTTGAAAAATTAAAGCAATAATGAAGAAACATGTCAGCAAAATACTCGGCTTAATTGTGATTTTAGTTATTGCTAATATAATTTCATCTCATGCTTTTTTACGTCAAGATTTCACGCATGATCAGCGTTACAGCTTATCAGGTTATTCTCAAGATTTAGTAAATAGCATTGATAAATCTGTTGTTATTGAAGTATTTTTAAATGGCGAAATGCCAAGTGAATACAAGAGGTTACAGAGAGAAATCAGGTATTTATTAGAAGAATATTCAGCTTACAACTCGTTGATTAAATTTGATTTTATCAATCCTGTGGATGACAATCAAAATGCGATGGATGTTGCCAATCAATTCTATGAAAACGGAATGTCTCCAAAGGTTCTTAACCAGATGAAAAACGGAGAGATGAGCGAAAAAATCATTTTCCCATGGGCCTTGGCTAACTATGATGGCCAGAAATTTCCGATTTCTCTTCTCAGTAAAAACACAAAAACAGAAACTGAAAATGTCATCAATACATCAATTCAAGAAATTGAGTATCAAATTTCTAATGCTTTAAAGATTTTAACCAGAAAAAAATCTAAAAAAATAGCAATCATTAAAGGTCAAGGGGAGCTAGATGATATGTATATCGCGGATGCTTTTCGTTCGCTAAAAAATTATTATTACATAGCTCCTTTTACTTTAGATTCGGTTCAAAGTAATCCTCAGAAAACTTTTGAAGAACTTTCTGATTTTGATTTAATCGTTGAGGCAAAACCTCAAAAAGCTTTTTCAGAAGAAAAAAAATACCTTATTGATCAATACATTATGCAAGGCGGTTCAGCAATTTGGTTGACTGAGCATGTTACTGCTGAGCAAGACAGCTTGATGAAAAATCAGAGTTTATTTGCCTTACCTAAAGATTTAAACTTACACGATTTATTTTTTGAATATGGTATTCGAATCAATCCGCAATTGGTGAAAGATTTGTATTGCGCGCCCATAAGTTTAGCAACAGGAAGTGGAAGAGATACTGAGATCAACCAATTCCCATGGTTATATGCACCATTATCCCAACGTAATCAACCGCATATTATTACAAAAAACTTGTTACCTATTAAGTTTGATTATGCCAATCCAATTGACACACTTAAAAATGATTTAAAGAAAGAAATCCTATTACAAAGTTCTCCTTTATCGCAAATTGTTGGCGTACCTAAAGAAATCAATTTAAATCTTATTCAACAAAAGCCGAATCCTGAAGATTTTAGAAATGATAGACAAAATCTCGCTGTTTTGGTCGAAGGCGAATTTAAGTCTGCTTATAAAAACAGATTAAAGCCCTTTGATTTAAACAATCAAAAAGATGATGGTGTTTTCACTTCTCAAGCTTTTATCTCAGATGGTGATGTGATTAAAAATGAAGTCAGCAAAGGTGAAATTCTAGAGTTAGGTTTCGATAGACTTTCAGGAAATGCTTATGGCAACAAACAGTTTTTGATCAACCTCACAAATTATATGCTTGGCGATAAAGACCTTGTTTCACTTAGAAATAAATCTATCAAAACTGCAAACTTTGATCAAGCGAAAGTCAAAAATTCAAAAATAAAGTGGCAAATAATTAATATTGCCCTTGCTCCTTTTCTTATGATTGTTTTTGGCGCTCTAATGTTTTTCTTTAAAAGAAAAAAATACGTTAAATCTTAAAATGAATCAGTAAATATTAGAGAATAAAATCAAAATGGCTTTTAAATTTATTCTTTATAACAAATTTAAAAGCCATTTTATATAAATAAGATATTGATATAAATCAATCTATTTTTCTACAAAATCAATTACTATTGATGTGATATATTTAATTTGCTCATCATCAAGTTCAGTATGCATAGGTAATGAAATCACTTCTTTCACCAATTGATTAGTCACAACAAAATCTTTTTCATTATAACGTTCATCAGCATAAGCTTTTTGTAAATGCAAAGGAATTGGATAATAAATACCGTGTGGAATTCCTTTTTCTTGTAAATGTTCAGCTAAAGCATCTCGCTTTCCATTTGTTATTTTTAAAGTATATTGATGAAAAACATGACAATCACAAGTATCACAAATACTGTTTTCTACATCGCATTTTTTATTTGTCGTTGTAACAGGTGTTTTGATAAACTCACAATTTTCAAAAGCCTTTGAATAAGCTCGAGCTGCATTTTGTCTAGCAGCATTAAATTCATCTAATTTTTTAAGCTTAATGTTTAAAATTGCAGCCTGAATACTATCCAAACGAGAGTTAACACCAACAACATCATGGTGATATCGCTTGTACATGCCATGATTGACGATTCCTCTGATTGTATGCGCTAAATCATCATCGTTTGTAAAAATTGCACCACCATCACCATAGCAACCTAAGTTTTTAGAAGGAAAGAAAGATGTCGCACCAACATCACCAATCGTCCCAGCTTTTTGTTGACTTCCATCTTTAAAAGTGTAATCAGCACCAATCGCTTGCGCGTTATCTTCTATCACTTTAAGATCGTGTTTTTTAGCAAGCTCCATCACAGCATCCATATTAGCAACGTGACCAAAAAGATGCACAGGAACAATTGCTTTTGTGCGTGGTGTGATTGCCTTTTCTATGGCAGAAATATCTATATTAAAATCATCAGGATCAACATCAACCAAAACTGGCGTCAAACCTAAAAGCGCAATCACTTCAACAGTTGCCGCAAAAGTAAAATCCGCAGTAATAACCTCATCACCTGGTTTTAAGCCAAGTCCCATCATTGAGATTTGCAAAGCATCCGTCCCATTTGCACAAGGAATCACATGTTTAACATCTAAATAAGCTTCTAAGCTCTTTTGAAAATCTTTAACAGCAGGACCATTAATGTAAGCTGTTGAATTCACAACATCCATAATTGCTTGATCAACTTCAGACTTTATATGGGTATATTGACCTTTGAGGTCAACCATTTGTAATTTTTTCATACCTTCAATTTAGCTTCAAAAATACGAAAATCTGACTTCTTAGTGTTATCATTTTTTATAAAGCTGTATTTTTGACAAAACCCAAGACAGATTTACACAATAGCAGTCAATATATTTAAAAGTTTACTTCCCCTTTTAGCTAAAGCAAATAAAAGCATTGCTAAATTTTATAATGGAAGAAAAAACTTATTTCAAAAACTTGAAAAAGACACGCGACATTTAAATAATCCTATTTGGATTCACGCAGCTTCCTTAGGCGAATATGAACAAGCTGTCCCTTTAATTGAAGTTTTTAAAAGCAAAGGCTATGAAGTCGTTGTGAGTTTTTTTTCTCCTTCAGGATATGACATCAAAAAAAATGATAAACTTATTGATGTTGCAACTTACTTGCCTTTAGATACAAAGTCAAAAATGCAAAAATTTGTAGAAATCGTCAATCCGAAAATGGCATTGTTTATCAAATATGATGTTTGGCCAAATTTGATGAAAATTCTGAAGCAAAAAGAAGTTTCGACTTATTTGATTTCTGCCAATTTCAGAGAAAATCAAATTTATTTTAAATGGTATGGCAACTTCTTTTTAATAGCACTCCAAAGTTTTGATAAAGTTTTTGTTCAGAATAAAGAAAGTGAAAAACTTGCTCAAAGACTTCATTTAAAATCTGTTGAAATTTCAGGTGACACGAGATATGATCGCGTCATGAAGCAATTAACTTATAACAATCATATCGACAGAATTGATGAATTTATCAACAATAAACTTTGTACAATTTGCGGCAGCACTTGGCCTGAAGATGAAGAGGTTTTATCAAAAATTATTAATAATAGTGGCGAACAAGAAAAGTTTATCATTGCGCCTCATAAAGTTGATGTTTATCATATCAAAGACATCGAGAGTTTGCTTCAAAAAAAGAGCATCTGTTGGTCTGAAATTAAACCAGACACTGATTTAAAAAATTACCATATCTTAATTATTGACTGTATTGGTTTATTGACAAAACTTTACAGTTATGCTGATATCGCTTATGTTGGCGGTGCGATGGGACAAACTGGTTTGCACAATATTTTGGAACCAGCTTGTTTTGGAAAACCAGTCATATTTGGAAATCATCACGATAAATTTCCTGAAGCACAAGAAATAATCAATTCAAAAGCAGGTTTTGACATTAAAAATCATGAAGATCTAAAAACGATTTATCAACGCTTGAAAAACTCTGATCAATTAAGACGAGAAATCGGTAAAAACGCAAAAGCATTTATTGAGAAAAATGCAGGTGCAACAGATTTAATTATGAATCAGATTCTGAAATAAATCATGTTATTAAACTGTGATTGATTGATTCAGATAATTTCTAAAAGGCAATAAAACTTTATACTTTTCAATTAAAAAATCTTCAAACTCAGAAGAAAAAATGAGATCTTTTGATATGGAAGTTTCTACGAAAAAACTTTTTAACCTCAATATGTCAATATGCTGATGTTCTTTTGAATAAGATTTAGGTGTCGTTTTTAAACTGTGACTTTTATCAAGCTCACCAAAATGCTTTTTAAAATTTTTAGTATTCAATATTGCTTTAAAATCTTCACCATTATAATCAATAGCTTCACGTACACTTTTAAGTATTTTAGATGGCGGTTTATAAAAACCAGAAGCTAAGAAGCTTTCATTAATCCCTAAATGCAAATAGAAATCGCAATGTTTTGGTTTCTTGTCAAAACCAATCCCGAAATGATCTTTGTAAGGTGGTTTGTTGGGATGGTAAAGCAAGTTATTATTGATTCGGTTTAAGGCTTTATTACCTGGCAACGAAAAATAATCAGGATCGATTTCTGCAAATTTTGCATCCATTTTATTGCACCATAAAATTAAATCTTGACGGATTTTTTGATACCAATCACGATTTTCATCCATCCAGTCTTTATGATTATTGGTATTTAATTCTTCTAAAAATTGAAAAGCTTCTTGAAAATCCATTTATCGAATTTCTTTAAGTTGTGATTTTAATTCTTCCATTGAGGATTCTAATTTTCTAAGCACTGAGTTTTCCGCATTTGCATCTAAACTGAAAGTCAATTTACTAGAAACTTCCCAAACTTCAAGCACGCGTTCTGGTTCAACAAAAATAGGTGGATATTCTGGGTTTTCAGAGATTAAAACCAATTCTTCACGTTTCGGATTGATGCTGATGCGTTTAACCAATACTGAATCATCAAGAACAACAACGTACATTCTTTGAGTTGATGCATCTTCAATTGAATCTAAAGCTTTTGCTAAAACCCAATCACCTGGTTGTAAATTTGGCAACATACTATTTCCTTCAACCTGAAAACCTCTGTAAGTTGAGTTTCTAAATTGCGGGATTGGCATATTAAAGGCTGGTAACTTTTTATACCAAGAGGTATCCTGAATATTACTTGGATAACCTGCAGCTGCTTTCTGGCTGACTAAAAGCATATTCTCCTGGTCGTCATCTTCAGTGGTAATCACTTTTGGCATGGTGTTAAAACCTGACGTTTTAAGGTATTTACTTTCGCTTTTGCCATAAAGCCACAACGGATTTATTTTATATAAATCTAATAACATTGCAACAGCTTCACCTGTAATTCGTGTTTTTCCTCTTTCGATATCTGCAGTTGTATTCCCGATATTCAGAAGTTCTGCAAATTCAGATTGCGTGTGGCCAAGATCTTGGCGAATCCTTTTAAAACGCTGGGATTCAATAGGTAGTTTTGATTTCATATCCAAATATAATCAAACTTTGGAAATAATCCAATAATCCTACAAAATTCCATTATCTAAAAAAGCGCCAATCGATTTTCAATGAAAAAACATTTGAATAAAGCGCGCCACTTTGGTCTCCTAAATCCGTTAAAGCATAATCGATTTGAATTCCTCTATACTTAAAGCCGACGCCAAAATTGGGTTGAAAACTCACAGATTCAGAATTATCAATTTGAACTTCATTTTGGAAATTACCAACACCGCCACGTAAATAAACCATATTGATGTAGCCGACCTCAAAGCCAAAAGCAGGATCAATACTGAAGTTTGAAGTTGAAATAATATCATTTGTTTCTACAAAGCGCGTATTGAGATTTAAAGCCGTCGTTAAACTAAAATCTCTTCTAATTTCAAAAGAACGCGCAATCCCTAATTCTAATTTCGGTAAAGTGATTTCTGTTGTTTCTGGCATCGTCTGATTCTGACCAGGAACCGCGCTGCTAATTTTATCAAATTCTTCCTCATCAATTTGCCAAGTGTTATAAGTTGTTGTGATATCACGAGCCATTACGCCAAATCTCCAATCTTTATTTTGAAACTGAATTCCTGCATCAAAGCCAAAACCCCAAGCGTTAGCAAAATCACCAATCACACGACGAATCACTTTTGCATTAATTCCGTAAGAGAAGCCTTGAAGCTTCAGTTTTCGTGCGTAAGAAACCGTAAAAGCATAATCTGCTGTAGAAAATAAATCAATGCGATTATAATCAATATTTCCTTGATCATCGATTAGTTGCGTTGTATCCAAAATATCATCAACCCCAAAACGAATTACACTAAAACCAAAAGCACTCACATCATCAATAGGTGCAGCGTAACCTGCATAATTATAAGTTGCAATATTTGCAAAATAATTGGCATGCATCAAACCCAATTGGTTGTCTTCAAGCTGTGTTAATCCGGCTGGATTCCAATAAACAGAATTGACATCGTTAGTAAAAGCCGTCATTGTATTCGACATTCCAAAAGCACGAGCATCTACGCCAATATTCATAAATTCATTTGAATATTTACGTGCCGTTTGACTCATTGTGACTTGGTTGAAAAATAAAATACAACACAATAATAAAAGTTTGCGCAAATCTTTTTTATTTTAAAACTTAAAAAGCTCAAATATATTGTGTTTTGAGAATTTAGAAATCAAATCCAAGAAGTATTTATTGAAGTTCTTGACAAAAAGTTGAAATCTATTCAAAAAAACTCATTAAACTTGTACTCCAAAAGTGAAATTAAATCATGAAGAAGCACATTCCAAACTTAATTACTTTCGGAAATCTTTTTGCAGGAAGCATTGCCTGCTTGTATGCTTTTCAGGCAGATTTTCTGTGGGCATTTATTTTTATGTTCATCGGTATCTTCTTTGATTTCTTTGATGGCATGGCTGCAAGGATTTTGGATGTTAAAAGTGAACTCGGTTTGCAATTAGATTCTTTAGCGGATATGGTCACAAGCGGACTTGTACCAGGCATTGTGATGTTTCATCTGATCGGAAAAAGCGTGAATCCTGATTTTTCTTTTCAAGAATTTGATTTTGCTTCAATAGATGTTGTCGCTCTTTTTGGGTTTTTAATCACATTAGGCTCGGCTTATCGCTTAGCGAAATTTAATATTGATATGCGTCAAACTGATGCTTTTATAGGATTACCAACACCTGCAAATGCAATTTTTATTACAAGTTTAGCGATGAGCATTCAAGATTTATCTTTCCTTCAGAATGTTTATGTATTGTGTTTAATTAGCGTTTTATCTTACTACATTCTTAATGCGGAAATTAAACTAATCGCTTTAAAATTCAAGAATCTTAATTTTAAAGAAAATTGGTATCGCTTTTTATTGATTTTAATCAGCGTTGTTTTAATTATCAGTTTACAATTTCTTGCGGTTCCGATGATTATCGCCTTTTATATTATTCTATCTATTATTATTTCAAAAAAAGAAGCTTAGCCTCTTCTTCTTGTGACAGCAAATAAGAAAATAAATAAAGCTAAAAACTGAGCCACGCGTGGAATTATATTTCCATATTTCACATAGAAAGTCATTTCATTATAAAGAGGAACATTCGCTGAAACGGCTGTTTTTTCATCATATTTAGTTTGAGATATGACTGAACCATCTCTATCAATAAATCCAGAAATACCAGTATTTGCTGACCTTGCCACTGCTCTTCGCGTTTCAATAGCTCTGAGTTTTGCATAACTCCAGTGCTGTTGATGTCCTTGTGTATCTCCCCACCATGCATCATTTGTAATGATGGTCAAAAGCGTTGCTCCATTTTTCACATAATCAGTGACATATTCGCCGTAAACGGATTCATAACAAATAATAGGCGCCACGGCTTCTGATTCTTCAACATTGAACACATCACGATTTTCTTGTGTGGTTTTTGTTGCAACTGTTCCGCCCAAATCAATCATGATGTCACCCATTAAAGGTTGTAAAATTCCTTTATAAGGAAAGTTTTCTACACCGACAACGAGTTTAGATTTATGATAAAATTCTGCTGGAGAATTTGCTGACTGAAATACAGCTGAATTAAAATCATTGTACCATAAACCTTCTTTAAGAAAATTACTTTGTAAAGTTTTATCAGATTCTTTATGAATTAAATCATAAGCTGAAATACCATATAAAACCTCAGCTTGCGGATTCCTTATCAGAATTTGATTTCCAAAATAGTTTGCTTGAGAAACCTCAAACCCTGACCATTGTGTTCCACTTGCGAAAACGGTTTCAGGCGCGAGAAACAATTGCTTTTTTCCTGGCTTGATATAAGGTTCAGAAAGCTCTAAAAGTAAATCTTTAATATCTGCATCTGTTAAAGCATATTTATCAGCATAAGGATCGATATTGGGTTGAAGAGCAATTGTTTCTAGATGTGATGAAGCCTTTAAATCAGGTTTAATTAAAAAACTGGCGAGAATTGGCAAGCCTATAAATAAAACCAAACGCAAAGCTAAACGGTAAAGAATGCTGCGATTTTTAAATTTTTTAAAAAGTAAAACTGATTTAAAAATAGTAAAGTTGACAATTAAAACCCATAAACTTCCACCGAAAACGCCTGAATATTCATACCATTGGATCAAACTTGTTGTTTCTGAAAAAACATGTCCTAGACTCAACCAAGGCCATGAAAAATCCCATATAAAATGTAGCTGTTCAAAACTTAGCCATAAACATATAAAGAAAGAACTTGAAGCTAAAAAATTAAGTTTGGTGTAAATTTTAGAATAAATATAGAACACCAATGTCATCAATAATGAGTTAACCAGAATGGCAAATAGCATCCCAAAAGCTGTTGAATAATAAAGCCAGTAAGTTGTGATAAAATTCCAGATCAAGAAGCTAAAATAGACAGACATAAAAAAAGGGAAACCTGTTTTACCTTCCTTGATTTTCTTTTCACCAATAAGCAATAACGGAACAAATGCAACAAAAATAAGAGGGGAAAAACCATAGGTTGGCCACGCCAAAGCAAGCAACAAACCAGTTGATAAAAAATATAAAAAAGCTTTCAAATCCTTTGTATTATGGGAGAAACAAAAATGTTGAATATTTTAACAACACGAAAGCGATATTAGTTTTTTATTTCTAATTAATTGTTAAATTTGCTTAACCAATCTACCTGAATTAAACTTAACAAATCTAATGCTTCAAAAACAAGGAACTCACTTTGAAATTTCTGAAAGGAAATTATTTCTAAGAATTATAGATGTTCTTATTATATGGTTTAGTGTCTTTATTTTAAATCATTTTACTGATTTCTATTATATCAGTTTAAACCAAAATTTCGCTCCTTATCTCATTCTTCTAAGCTTTTACTATTTGCTTTTTGCGACTATTTTTGAAATGTATCATTTACAAAAAGCGGAATCTAGATTTATTATTGTTAAAAATCTATTCTTAACAAGTTTACTTACAATTTTCGTGTTTTTATTCACACCTATTTTATCTCCTCAATTACCTTCAAACAGAATTGAGGTTTTATTTTTATTCTCAGTTATATTTGTTCCTATAGCCATTTGGCGATTTTTATATATCGGTCTTATTTCTGCACCTCGTTTTACCAAAAAAGTTGTTTTAGTTGGAGAAAATTTCAATCCACAGCAAATTAAAAATGAATTAGAAAATGCAGATTCAAATATTCACGTCATAGGTTTTTTGGATGGTAAAAACGAACAAAAAAATTGTGACAAATGCATACAATTCAATGAATCCAATTTTTTAAATGGTATAAAAGAACATAGAATAACAGAGGTTTTAGTCACGAATTCCTACGAAGGTGTTAATCAAAATCTACAAAGTTTACTTTATCCTCTTTTGGAGAAAGGCTTAACAATAAAACCATACTCTCATGTTTATGAAAATTTGACTGATAAAGTTTTGGTTGAAAATATCGAAAATGATTTTTATTGTTACTTTCCTTTTAACAAAAACAATTCAAATCAATTTTACTTGACAATTAATCGATTGGTCAATATTACTGTCAGTAGTTTAGGATTATTTTTAAGTCTACCTCTGCTCCCATTCGTGCTTATCGGCAATATGATGGGCAATCGTGGCCCTTTACTTTATACTCAAAAAAGAGTTGGTAAATACGGGCAGGTATTCAAGATTTATAAATTAAGATCTATGGTGACTAATGCCGAAAAAAGTGGAGCACAATGGGCCGAAAAAAACGATAACCGTGTGACTGCTTTCGGTAAATTTTTAAGAAAAACACGTTTGGATGAAATTCCACAATTCATCAATATTCTAAATGGTGATATGAGCTTAATTGGTCCTAGACCAGAAAGACCTGAGTTTGTTGAAGAACTCGCTAAAACTATTCCTTTTTATAAAATTAGAAACGTTATTAAACCAGGCTTAACGGGTTGGGCACAAGTGAATGCAAGATACGCAGCAACTGATAGAGATTCTTTAGAAAAACTTCAATATGATCTTTATTATATCAAAAATAGAGGCCTTTTTATTGATTTTAGAATCACAATTAAAACCCTGAGTACAGTTATCTTTTTTAGAGGTCAATAAAAAAGGCTTGCCAAAACTGACAAGCCTATCAATTATAACCTAAGTTATAAGTTAGTCATTAAAATATACAGCGTTAGTTCCTACACCAGTCGTTAATGTCTGAACTAAATTTCCTGAATAATCATAAATAAGTAACTCACTATCAGCCGTAAAACCATTGACATCACTATAGAAAATATTTCCATTTTCAACAGAAAAACCATAGCCAACAGTAAAAGAATTACCTTCAACTTCTGTATCAAATAAGGGTGTTACGCCTATTTCTGTAGCATTTAAATCTGAAGCGTAAACCTGAGATCCTGTGATGAAAAATATTTTATCATCTTCAATATTTAATTTTGAAGGATTATTAACTTCTCCAGAAAAATTAATTGTTTCAATTAGAGAAGCTGTTGACGTATTGAATTTTGAAATTCCTTCGGAATGTAACGCGTAAAGAATTCCATCTTCATCATCAATACTATTCAAAACGCCATCAACTGTTAGTGTACTTGTTATTTCGTTAGTATCAGTATTAATAACTGTTATTTCATTACCAGTTCCAAAAGACGCATTTTGAACAAATAATTTACCTGCATCAGCTTTCAATAATTCTACAGGCTTATCAATTGCGATTGATGTGATAAACGAAAAATCACTTGTGTCATAAACAGCGATATCTTGAGACTGACTGTTTGAAACAAAAAGTTTTCCATTTTCAACAACTGCATAACGCGGTAAAGCAATGCTCTCCGTGAGTGTTGTCACATATTCAAACGAAAAACGATTAACAACAACAATTTTGTTACTATTGTTCATCACTAAAAATGCATTTTCATCACCGAATGCAATATGATTTAAAACATCACCTAAATTTTCAGAAGGGTTGACTGCTTCAAAAATAGAATTCTCAACTGTCATTAAATCAGCATCAATAAAAGAAACCGACGCATTAGGCGATCCAAAATTCCCTTCATTCGCAATGATGTAACCTAAGTCAAAATCGCCTTGTGGAAGTTCAGGAGTGACGCCTCCATCATCATCACTACTACATGATGCAAAAAAGAATCCGATTGTCAATGCCAATAAAAGAGGCTTCAAAAAATTGTGTTTCATTTGTTTATAAATTTAGGGTTAAAAAAAATTCGAAATTAATTCCTGGCATGGGTTTGTAAATCATGTTTTGGTAGCTTCTGTCAGTCGCATTTTTCACACGAGCGCCAAGACCGTACATTTGATTGTTTCCAAATTGGTATTGTGCGGAAGCGTTAACCAAAATATAATCATCAACCCGAGTTTTTGATTTGTTGTTAGATTGTGTATAAACTTTGCCATTATACATCGCACTGACATCAGCATGCCAATTTTTGTAATCATAATCAAATCCAGCGGTGACTTTATGGTAAGGCACATAAATTAACTGGTAGCCAGTTTCTTTATTTTCTGACTTTGTATAAGCGTAAAGCATTTTTGCTTTCAATTTATTTCTATCCCAATTAAACTGATATGAAGCATTCGCTTCAATTCCTTTTGAGGAAACTTTATCAGTATTGACCGGCTCCCACAATTCACCTTGCATCGGCAACCAACGAATCATATCTTCCAATTCAATTTGATAATACGTCAAACCGAATTCAAAAGATTTTAATTTAAAAATATAGCTGATTTCACCTTGTAAAGAAGTTTCAGGTTTCAAACTTAAATTGCCTGAACCTGGCCAATACAAGTCGTTAAATGTTGGAATACGATAATTTTTAGAAAAATTTAATCTTACTTCATGTTGAGAACTAAAACTGTAATTTGTACCAAAATTATATAGAAAAGGCGCATCAAAATCATCAACAAAATTCTGATTCAAATGCACTTGGTAAACCCAATTTGGTGTGAGATGATATTTTAAAAAAAGTTGCGCTTCAGTTGAGTTTCTTGAAGCATCTTGTATTTCTATGCCATCAGCCCAAGTATATTGATAATCTATTTCGGCTTCTAAATAAATATTTTTCTTGACTTTGTAACCCAAACTTGTTTTATTGATGATGGTTTCCGCTCGACCGTAAGTTGAGGTTTCATCATTATCTAGTTCAGGAAAATAAGTGTATTTTTCATTGAGGTAAGCAGCGCGAGATTTCAATTTTAATTTTCGCCAAGAAGATTCCCATAACAATTGAGATTTGATATTCTGATCCTGATATTTTGTTCTTGATTGCGTTTCTTCTAAAATTGAAAAATGTCTTTCGCCATCATATATTTCTGAGTAAAAACTCAATTTATGTTGCGGTTTAAAACGGTAAGCTACGTTTGCTGTCACCGATAAATGATGCATTTGTCCATTATCATTAAACCCTTTTTGATCAGGAAAATCATAATCATTAGCTGAATCAAAATAATTCGCACCTAAATGAAAACTGAATTTCTCATCAGAAAATTTATAATCAATAGCATTATTGTAGGTTTCAAAACTTCCGTAACTTGATAAAAGCTGAAATTGATGTCCTTTTTTAAAATCCAATGAATTATTAAGAGCCACAGTTCCGCCGATAGCGCCAGAGCCAAATTGCGAGCTTCCTCCACCCGACCTTACATCAATAGAAGAATAATGATAAGGTGAAATTGTATTGAAATCAACTTGACCCAGAAACTGTGAATTCACATTAATCCCATTCCACAAAACGGCTGTCTGTTGTGCTGTCGTCCCTCTAAAACTTGGTGATGATACCATACCGAGTCCGTTTTCTTTGAAGAAAATTGGTGTTTCAAAACTTAAAACATCAGTTAATTGCGGACGGTATTTCCTGATTTGATCTTGCTCAATATTCAAAACACTTTGACCAACTGATTTCTGAATAAGGCGCAAAGGTTTCAGTACAACTGTATCTAATTGTTGTCTTTCTTTTTGTTGCGCATTTCCTAAAAACGCAAATAAACCAAATAATAGAAGTAACTGTCTTTTTATCATCATTTTTGTTTATCCCGAACAAATTCATATTAAAATTCAAAAAAGGCAGGTCTCCTGGCTTGCGTCTTTGTCATCACCTTCCCGTAAAAAACAGTGATTGAAGTATTGACAAAGCATTTATCACAATGATAAACTTAGCTTACAGTTGCGGGAACAGCTTTCGCTTTAAACGAAATTCCCTTTTAATCTTTAACATATCAGAAATATGTCAAGAACCATTTTCGCTGACAAAACTAAACATTTAAAACTTCCTAAAGTCTATAAATTTAATTAATCTTACTTTTGCTGAAAATTCTATTATTTTGAAAAAACATCTTCTTACATTCTTACTGATTAGCGTATTTTTATTTTCCTGTCAAAATAAAAAAACTGATAAAATTGAAGATAAATCAATCTCTCAACACACTAAAGTTGACATCAACATTGATTATGCAACAGGTTTTGAAGTGGAATCTTATGAAAATTACGATGTTTTAAAAGTTAAAAATTCTTGGCCAAATAGTGATCAAACCTTCACTTATATCATCACAAAAAAAGAAGTTGATTTACCTAAAGATTTAAATTATACACATCGCATCAATTTACCGATTGAGAGAAGCATTGTCTCTTCTACAACACATATTCCATCATTAATCGACTTAAATGTTCTCTCGACTTTAGTCGCATTTCCTGAGCCTGACTACATCTCGTCTGCTGAAGCTAGAGAATATATTAATGACAATAAAGTTTTAAACATCGGTCAAAATCAACAACTCAATACTGAATTGACGATTTCTTCTCAAGCTGATGTTTTTGTCGGATTCAGTATGAATGGAAAAAATAAAGCTTACGATCTTATTGAAAAATCTGGAATTCCGATTGTTTACAACGGTGATTGGGTTGAAAAAACACCTTTAGGTAAAGCAGAATGGATTAAATTTTTTGGTGTTCTTTTCGGAAAAAAAGATGAAGCTCTCAAAGCATTTGAATCCGTTGAGAGAAGCTATAATGAAATGAAATTACTTGCTCAAAAAGCTAAAAATAAGCCAACAGTTCTTTCTGGAAGCTTATACAGAGATGTTTGGTATTTACCTGGCGGCGCAAGTTGGCAAGCCATGTTTTTTAATGATGCTAACACAAATTATATTTATGCAGATAACGATGAAACAGGTAGCCTCAGCTTATCTTTTGAAAGTGTTTTAAATAAAGCTCAAGATGCTGATATTTGGATTTCTCCAGGTAGTTTTACGACATATGATAAAATGACAAAACAAAATCCGCATTACAAACAATTCAAAGCATTTCAGAATAAGGAAATTTATGGTATTGCCGGCAAAAAAGGAGAAACTGGTGGCGTGATTTATTATGAATTAGCGCCAAACAGACCTGATTTGGTTTTGAAAGATTTAATTAAAATCTGTCATCCAGAATTAATAAAAGAGCATGAATTTGTATTTTTTCAAGCTTTAAAATAATTATCGATGCAACTCAAGTCAAGCTTACTTATCGTTTTACTCCTAACCTTACTCTGCCTAATCAGTTTGAGCTTAGGGTCGGTAAGTATTCCATTGAGTGAAGTTTTTAAGAGCATAACTTTTCAAGAAGTTGAAAATCAAAATTGGCATTATATTATCGTTGATTATCGCTTGCCAAAAACAATCACAGCCATTTTTGTTGGTGGTGGTTTGGCTTTAAGTGGTTTACTCATGCAGACGCTTTTTCGCAATCCATTGGCTGGTCCTTATGTATTAGGTTTAAGCAGTGGCGCGAGTTTAGGAGTCGCAATTTTGATTTTAGGTAGTGGAATTTTAGGTTTAAACTTTGGTGATTTTTTAAGCGAGCGCTGGCTCATCGTTCTCGCTTCGAGTCTAGGTAGTTTACTCGTTATGTTTGGCATTTTGATGACAGCTTCTCGCATTAAAGACACAATGGCACTTCTCATCATAGGTCTTATGTTTGCAAGCTTAACAGGAGCTGTCGTTAATGTTTTATCATTTTTCAGCTCTGCCAATGAACTTCAAAAATATGTTTTCTGGTCACTAGGAAGCTTAGGCGATCTGACATGGAATGAAGTTTCAATACTTGCGATTTGTAGCCTTATCAGTTATCTCATTATTTTATTTATTCTTAAAAATTTAAACAGCCTTTTATTAGGAGAAAAATATGCTGAAAGCTTGGGCGTAAACCTTAAACGCAACAGGTTTTTAATTATACTTTCGACAAGCCTCTTAGCTGGATCAATTACAGCTTTTGCTGGACCAATTGCATTTATTGGCCTTGCTGTTCCACATTTAACGCGACAAATTATCAAAACCAATAATCATTTAGTTTTAGTACCTTCGGTTTTATTGAGCGGTGCTATTTTGATGTTAATTTGCGATATCATAGCGCAGCTTCCATTTTCAGAATTAACAATCCCGATTAATGCCGTGACATCAATCATTGGCGCACCACTTGTCATTTGGCTTTTGGTAAAACAAAGACACATCAAATTTTGACATGGAGAAAATAATTTTAGACATCCAAAATCTTGATATAGGTTACGACAAAACTCTTGTTGAAAACATCAATTTTAGCATCAAAAATTCTGAATTGGTCGGTTTAATAGGCGTCAATGGTTCTGGTAAATCCACTCTTTTAAAATCAATTACACAGATTAATTCTGCTTTAAAAGGCAACATTATTTTAAACCAAAAACCAATTGAAAAATATAGTCTCAAAGAGAAATCAGAACAAATGGGTTTAGTTTTAACAAACCCAATCATCAATAAAGATCTTAGTGTTTTTGAAATTGTTGCTCTTGGCAGACAGCCCTACACCAACTGGTTGGGTTTATTAACAAAGAAGGATAAAAGAATTATTATAAAAGCCATCGAACAAGTTGGCTTGATTGATAAAGTCAAAAAAAAATGTGCAAAACTCAGTGATGGACAACTTCAAAAAGTGATGCTCGCAAGAGCTTTGGCGCAGCAAACTGAACTCATTGTCCTTGATGAACCAACAACGCATTTAGATATGTATCATAAAATATACATTCTGAAATTGCTCAAAATGATTTGTCAAAAAAACAATAAAGCCATGCTTTTTGCAACACATGAAATCAATTTGGCGTTGCAACTTTGCGATAAAATAATCGTGTTAAATGATAAAAAAGCCTATTTTGGAACAACAGAAGAATTGGCTAAAAATCAAGTTTTTAAAAAACTTTTCCCAAACGATTTAATTAATTTTGATCAAGAGCAACTGATCTTTAAAGTCTAGTTATTTATGAATGTTTTTGTTTTATGCACAGGAAGAACAGGCTCTGTCAGCTTTATCAAAGCTTGTGAACATATTGATAATTTCACCGCTGATCATGAATCAAGATCACATTTAAACGGAAAAGAAAGATTTGATTTTCCTGACCAACACATCGAAGCTGATAACAGGTTATCTTGGGACTTAGGCCGTTTAGATAAGCATTTCGGAAAAGATGCTTTTTACGTTCATTTGACGCGAGATCATAATAAGGTCGCTGAAAGTTATGCTAAACGCGTTTACTATCCGAATAATATTGTTAAAGCCTACTGTGATGGCATAAAAAAAAATCCTACTGAAAAATTATCTAAAGAAGAGATTTATAAGTATTCTCTCGATATGGTCATGAATATTGAATCTTCAATTGAGTTTTTTTTAAAAGACAAACCCAATCAAATAAAGATAGACATTGATGCTATTCATACTGAATTTCCTGAATTTTGGACAGCTATTAAAGCTAAAGGAAACATGAAGCTTGCTGTTAAAACATTAAACAAAAGACATAATATAAGTAGAAAGAAAAGTTTTTTTTGGTACAGATTAAAAATAAACACACTAAGAGCTTTCAAATCAATTAGTTAACATAAGTCAATTTTTCATAACTTTTCATTATATTTGTTCATACCCCGAAAACAACACAAATTAAAATGAAAAAGGAAAAAGAAAATGAAATCTGGAAAGAGGTTAAACTCGGACCAGAATACAAAAAAAAACAGAAAATTGAAGTTTCCAATTTAGGCGGAGCTAGACGTACTAAAAAGACTGGCAGGATTTGGCCAATTAAGATTGGAAATATCAATGGCTATGCGAGTATCACAATTACTTTAGAAGCTGGTGGGAATCGCTCTAAATATCTTCATAAGGTGATTGCAGAAACTTTTATTAAAAAAGATTCCGAAGATCAAAACTTTGTAATTCACAAAGATTACAACAAACTCAACAACAATGTTGAGAATTTAGCTTGGGCTAATAAAAAAGAAAAAGAAAAGCATCAGTTTAAAAATCCTTTATGGATTAAAAATTCTAAGAAAGTTAAGAATGCGAAACTTACTGAAGCCAAAGTTAGAAAAATTAGAAAAATGGTGAATGATCCTAACAGGACGATGCGTATGAAGAAGATTGCTGAAAAATTCGGCATTTCTGAAATGCATCTTTACCGCATCAAAAAAGGTAAAAACTGGTCTCACGTTAAATAATAAGTTTTATCAAAATTGTCTTGAGAGTTTTTGAAATTGATTTTCTTTTTAAGAATCAATTATTCTCAAGGCAATTTTTTATTTATTTAAATGTCATTTGCATTTGACGGTTTTTGGTTTCTCAAAGGTGGTCTGTTTGATAAAATCGCATCTAAAGCTCGCCTTAAAGAAGTACCAGATAATGGAATATTATTCTGAGGTCTCGAATCATCAAGCTGACCGTGATATGTCATTTCCATGGCCTTATCAAAAACTAAGAAATCCGGCGTTTCTTTCACATGATATGCTTTTGCAACACTTAAATCTTTATCAAATAAATAAGGAAATGAATAATCCTCTTCTCTAGCAACTTCTATCATTTGTTGCTGAGAATCTTCTGGATACATAGATATGTCAGAACTAGAGATTGCAGCAAAGCCAAATCCAATCACGCGATAATCGTTAGCAACACGCACAATTTCTTCATTGACATGTTTTGCGTAAGGACAGTGATTATTTAAAAACATAATCACAATTCCTTTGCTTCCTTTCAAATCATTAAGATTGAAAAAGTTTCCTGTGACAACATCTTGCAACTTAAAGTTTGGCGCTTTAAAACCAATTTGAAGATCGTTTTTGGATTGAATTATGTCTTTCATAGATATTATAAATGAAAAAAGCTATCTCGTTAAAGATAGCTTTTTTAAATTTTTTTTGATTCCAAAAAGTAAATTACTTTTTAGCTTCCACAGGTTTTGTTGCTTTATTCGTTAGCTCTAAAGAAATAGAAGACTTGTCAAAAGTCATTTTTCCTGATCCAGTTTCAATAATCACAGCATCTAGTTTTTCACTAAAGTCTGATATTTTACCGTGCAAACCACTTTTAGTGACAACCTTGTCACCTTTTTTGAGTTCGTGAATAAAGTTTTTTTCCTGTTTTTGTTTTTTCATTTGTGGTCTAATCATAAAGAAATAGAGCACTACGAAAATCAAAATGAGCGGAAGGAATTGAGTTAATTCTGCCATAAGCTTACTTTACTGGAGATCCAGCATTTTTATTTTTTGGTGTTACAAAGGCTTTAATTCTTAAAGTTTCTTGGCCTTTTTCAGTGTTTGAAGAAACGCGGATGCTTTTCATCTGCTGGTTTGGACGACCGCTTGAGTTAAAACGGATTGTCATTTTACCTTCATCACCTGGAGCAATTGTCTTGTTTTTAGGGTATTCAGGAACTGTACAACCACAACTCGCTCTTGCATTTGTAATAATTAAAGGTGCATCACCTTCATTTTTAAATGTAAAATCGTGCTCTACAACGTCTCCTTCGTTGATTGTTCCAAAATCATGAACCATGTCGTTAAAGACTAGTTTTGGATATTTTTGTTGCTGCGAGTCCGAAGCTGAAGCTGTTTCAGCTTTTTTTGTATCGACCTCAGAAGAAGCATTGTCTTTACATGATGTAAAACCCAAAGCTAAAACGGTAGCTAATGCTAAAAAAGTAGTTTTCATTTTTATTAGAATTTTAATTTCCTCAAAAGTATAAAATTTTAACTCATTACATTAATCCACGACCAATTTTATGAATTTTCCCAGATTCTTGAAATTCTTTTGACAACTTATCGAGAACACCGTTAATAAAAATACCGCTTTTTAGTGTTGAATAATCTTTCGCGATCTCAAGATATTCATTGATTGTAACACGAACAGGAATACTCGGGAACCTTGTAAACTCACACAAAGCCATCTTGATCAAAATACCATCTAAATCTGCAATTCGATCTGTATCCCAATTTGGTGTTTTGTCTTTAAAAGCATCAGTGAACTCTTCTTCGTTTAAAAGTGTTTTTGTAAATAGATCAATTGCATACTCTTCATCATCATTATTGATAAACAAGCTTGGCACTTTGACAAAGTCTTCATCCATTTTTACCTTTTGAATGAACTTTATAATTCCTGTATTGACAATTGGGAAATCGTCAACCCAAGTAAGTTTCTCGTCCTCATAATAATCATAAAGCAAATCATCTGGGGCGATAATTTCTTTATAAACTTTAATAACAAAATCTTTATCTCCCTTAAAGTCAGCATAAGAATCCTTCACATAATCTTGGTAGAGGTCACTTTTCAAAAGTTTAGCCCATAACTTTTTAGGGACTTCATCGTCATCTCTCCAATTTCTTATTTTTCTATCTTCGAGTAATTCATTGAGATCTGTGGCATTTTCAATTTTCTCAATCAATAAGTTGTTGACGAATTTTAAGTTTGGTTTTTTGTCCTCATCAGTTGCTAAAAATTTTTTCTTACTAATCTCGTAATGATTTTCAGCATAATTTTTCAGCTCAACGAGCAGACTCAAATTAAGTAGAAACAAGTCATGCATATCAACCATGCTTTTCTTGAGAAATTTCTTGTCATTCTGCATCTTCATCTGGTTACCTTTTTTAAAGGCGTAGATCGATTGCATCACTTTTGCACGAATGTGTCTTCTTGTCAGCATTGAATTCAAATTTTCAGTGTGCAAAAATAATATTAAAAATAAGAGTTTTGACTGTTTTAATTTTTTTTTGATGAAATTCGTTATTAAACTTATGTTACTTCAATTTTTGATTTCCGCATAAACCTTACATTTGTAAAATCTAAAATTCAGATTTGAAATCACTCAAGTACTTAAATAAATATTTTCTAAAATATAAATGGCGCCTTTTGCTAGGTTTAATCATTACTATTGGCGCACGAGTTTTTGCTTTATTTACACCACAGCTCATTCGTAATTCGACTAATGCGATTGAAAAATATGTAAATGGCGAAATCGTAGATGTCGAGATTGTTAAATCTGAGCTTTTATACAACATCGGTTTAATCATCGCTGCTGTATTTGCTTCTGCAATTTTAACTTTTTTGATGCGGCAAACCTTTATTGTAGTTTCTCGTTTTATTGAGTATGATTTAAAAAATGAAGTTTTCACACAGTACCAAGATCTTTCGCTTGATTTTTATAAGAAAAACAGAACAGGTGATTTGATGAATCGTATTTCTGAAGATGTATCGAAAGTAAGAATGTACGTTGGTCCAGCATTGATGTATGGTGTACAAACTGTCACGCTCTTTGTCGTCGTTATCTCATACATGATTTCTGCAGCACCAACTCTTACACTTTACACATTGATTCCTCTGCCTATTTTATCAATTGCTATATATCGTTTAAGTGTTGCTATTAATAAACGCTCGGCTGTTGTGCAGCAATTTCTTTCTGAACTAAATACTTTTACACAAGAAAGTTTTAGTGGTATCGCTGTGATTAAATCCTACGGAATTCAAGATAAATTTAATTCAGATTTTGATCATCTCGCGAATGAGAGCAAAGAAAAAAATGTAGATCTGGCTAAAGTGCAAGCCATTTTTTTCCCGCTAATGGTTCTTTTAATCGGTTTCAGTAATCTCATTGTCATTTATATCGGAGGAAAGCAATACATCAATGGTGAGATAGAAAGCGTCGGTGTTATTGTTGAGTTTTTACTTTATGTAAATATGTTGACTTGGCCAGTTGCTTCTGTTGGCTGGATTACTTCTATGGTACAACGTGCTGAAGCTTCTCAAAAAAGAATCAATGAATTTTTAGAACAAAAACCAAGCATCAAAAATCACTCTGATGAAATCGAAAACATTAAAGGTGATATTGAATTCAAAAATGTCACATTCGTTTACGACGATACAAATATTACTGCTTTAAATAAGTTTTCTTTTAAACTTAATAAAGGTGAAACACTCGCTATTTTAGGAAATACAGGCTCTGGTAAATCTACAATTTTAGAATTAATTGGTCGTCTTTACGACGTATCAGAAGGTGAAATCTTAATTGATGGCAAACCTATTGAATCACTTAATTTAAGCGAGTTACGCCAACAGATTGGATATGTCCCTCAAGATGCTTTTCTGTTTAGCCAAAGCATACGCGAAAACATTAAGTTTGGTAAAAGCGACGCCTCTGAAGAAGAAATTATTGCTGCTGCTAAATACGCTGCGGTTCATGAAAATATAATGGGCTTCAGTAAAGGTTACGACACAGTTTTAGGCGAAAGAGGTTTAACTTTATCTGGTGGACAAAAACAACGTGTGTCAATAGCTAGAGCGATTATTAAAGATCCAAATATTGTTTTATTCGATGATTGTTTATCAGCTGTTGATACCGAAACAGAAGAAAAGATTTTTAATAATTTAAAAGAAATTTCTGAAGAAAAAACAGCTATTATAGTGAGCCACAGAGCTTCCTCAGCAAGAAATGCAGACAAAATTATTGTTGTTGATAATGGACAAATAATTCAAGAAGGCAACCACCAAGAGCTCATAAACATTGATGGATATTACAAAAAGCTTTACGAAAAGCAATTAGAAGAAAAAGATTCTTAGAAATGCTTAGGTTTTTTGTTTTTTTTTAAGATTTTTGAATTCTCAATCAACAATCAATTTTTAAATTATGAGTGATCAAGCAACGATGAAGAACGATGACATTTTTTCAAAGGTTATTCGTGCAGGAAGAAGAACTTATTTTTTTGATGTCAGATCAACAAAAGCTGACGACTACTATCTAACGATTACGGAAAGCAAAAAATTCACAAATGATGATGGATCCTTCTTTTACAGAAAACACAAAATTTATTTGTACAAAGAAGATTTTGAAAGCTTTCAAGACGCTTTGAAAGAAACAAGCAATTTTATTATTAATGAAAAAGGTGAAGAAGTAATTTCTGAACGTCATCAAAAAGATTTTCAAAAAACCGATACAAAAGAATCTCATACTGAAAAAGAAAGCAGTGATAAAGTTGCAGCATTCACTGATTTGAGCTTCGACGATATATAAAACATCTTATTTTTATACCTAAAAGCTGATTTGTCTTTATTGTCAAATCAGCTTTTTTTATGTGTTAGATTTTAAAATAAGCCTTGGCAACTCATCAAACTGTAGTTTTTGACTCAAAAGTTTGAAATTATCAAGTCTTTTGCTTATTCTGCGTCTTTTGATTTTTAAAATTACTTAAAACTAAAATGATGAAAATTATACTATTAGAATCTTTACGTATTTTAAATAAATTTGAAAATGCATCTCCTCCTCTTCAACAAATCATTTACTGTTGAGTGTGAAGTATTTTACTTAGAGTTTGAATTTTAGGTTAATTAAAAAAAATATAGATGTCTATAAAATTTTCAAGGGAAGACCAATCAACAAAATTTCTTGGTTTGGTTGTCAACAAAACTGTTTTTTTAGCAACAATTGCAGTAATTATAAGTAGTGTTGTGTTTACACTAGTATTTCAGTCAGAAGCTGAATATTATTTTAATGTAGCTCAAGATTATGTATCAACTCATGGCGGTTGGATTTACACCCTTGCTGTCAATTTATTTATTGTATTTTGTATATATGTTGCTTTAAGTAAGTACGGAAATGTCCGTATTGGAGGAAAAGATGCAAAGCCAGATTTTAACTTATGGTCTTGGTTTGCTATGTTGTTTAGTGCTGGTATTGGTAATGGTCTGGTTCTTTTTAGTATCGCCGATCCTGTGCGTGATTTCTTGGATCCACCACGTTTGGCAGGCGAAAAATCTTCACTCATTGCACAAGAAGCCATTAATTTTTCATTCCTTCATCATGGTATTCACGGTTGGGCAATCTATTCAGTAGTTGGTTTATCTCTTGCTTATTTTACTTTCAACCGTAAAATGCCATTAACATTGAGATCAGCTTTTTATCCAATTTTAGGAAATAGGATTTACGGCTGGATGGGTAACGTTGTAGATATTATGGCTGTCATTACAACAATGTTTGGTCTTGCTACGACAATTGGATTTGGTGTTGGACAAATTAATTCGGGTTTTACACATGTTTTTGGCTTGCCAAGTTCTTTATTTTATCAAATTCTCATCATTGTTGCAGTTACATTTGCAGCGACAATTTCAGCTTTTAGTGGTGTTAATAAGGGTGTTAAAATATTAAGTCAGCTCAATGTGAGAGTTGCTTTAATCATTTTTGCATTAGTTCTTATTTTAGGACCTACAACATTTATTCTTAAATCTTACATTCAAAATATCGGAAGTTATTTAGTCAATTTTGTTGATATGTCAACGTGGACAGAATCACTACAAAATACAAGTTGGCAAAAAACGAGAACAATTATGTATTGGGGTTGGTGGATATCTTGGTCTCCATTTGTCGGTATTTTTATCGCTAGAATATCAAAAGGAAGAACGATTAAAGAATTTATATTATGCGTTCTCATCCTTCCTGCATTAGTCACTTTCTTATGGTTTAGTGCTTTTGGAGGTGTGACAATGAGAGATATTCTCGGTGGTGATACAGCAATGATTGCAGCTGTTAATGACAATATTTCAACAGCACTTTATGTGTTTTTTGATAAATTTCCATTAGCAATTGTCTTAAAATCATTAGGTGTTATCTTGATTTGTAGCTTTATCATTACATCTGCTGATTCTGGTGCTTTGGTCATCAATAGTATTACATCTGGTGGGAAATTAAAAACACCAGGTTTTCAACGTGTTATTTGGGCAGTTGCAACAGGAACAATTGCTGCTGTATTGATGTATGGTGGAGGTCTAAATGCTTTGCAAACAGCCGTTACTGTCACAGGAATTCCATTCGCAATATTGTTAATTATGATGTGTTTTTCACTATTTTCTGGTTTAAAAGAAGACTACGAAAAAGCTGCACGTGAAGAAAAACTAGTTGAAAAAGAAGCTTACAGGAAGAATATTTTACAATTAGTGAACAAAGAAAAAGAAAAGAGAAAAACTGATAAAAAGCAAGAAAATAAAGATTCTCAAAAATAATCTGTCATGAAAAAGAAAGAAATTTTATCTAAGAACCCTAAAGTCATGATTGCGCTTGACATAACAGAAATGGATGCTGTTTTGTTAAAATATGTAAGCTATTTAAGTGAAGTTTTATCACCTGAGCACTTCTATTTTGTTCATAATATTAAACAGTCCAAGTTATACAACATCTATGAGGATTTGTTAGAGGAAGAAAATTTAACTGTTGAAGATCTTATAGAAAAAGCTTTAAAAGAAACTATTTCTGAGAATTATACGGGTAAAACAGATTTCACTTCAATCATCACTACTGATGAATATACTGAAAGTATTCTGAGCCATCTAGCCAAAAAATATAAAATTGATATGTTGATGATTGGCTATAAAAGCGAATTTCAAGGAACAGGTGCTTTAACTCAAAAGTTAGCTAAAATGCTTAACGCTCATTTGATGTTGATTCCTGAAGAAGCTCAAAATCAACTCAAAAAAGTATTGGTACCAACAGACTATAGTTCATCATCAGTTGAAGGGTTTATGGCAGCTAAAGAACTTACAGAGAACTCAGATAATAAATTAATTCAAGGCTTACATGTCTATAGTATTCCTTCATATTTTTTCCCTTATATCAATACGCAAAAAGCTGAGAGCAAAACAATTGCTCATCTTAAAGAGAAGGAGAAAAATTTTTTAAAGAAATACAAATTAAAAGATCAAGTTACATTTAAAAACATTAATCAAGAAGATTCTTCAATTGTAGAAATCATAAAAGATGAAGCCTTAAAGAATAGTTTTGATTTAATTATTGTCACAGCTCACGGTGCTAACACAATCACTTCTTTGTTTTTAGGAAGTGTAACGAATGAATTAATTACAAGTTCAAGCTATAAACCTGTTTTGGTGATTAAGTAATTTAATACAAAAAAGGCAAAGGAAATATAATCTTTGCCTTTTTTTATAATTTATGTGTGAGTCTTGTTAGCTTATGATAAGCTTGACTTAACATGTTTAGAAATAGTTTTACCATCAGCTTTCCCTGCCAAACGTTTAGAAGCAATTCCCATAACTTTTCCCATATCTTTCATAGAGTCAGCTCTGGTTTCTAAGATAATAGCTTCTACTTCATTCTTAATCTCCTCATCACTCAATTGAGCTGGTAAAAACTCTTCAATAATTTTTGCCTCTGCTAATTCAGCATCTGCTAATTCTGGTCTATTTTGCTCTTTGTAAACTTCAGCACTTTCTTTACGTTGTTTAACGAGTCTTTGAAGTAACTTTAGCTCTTCATCGTCTGTGAGTTCCCCAGTTGAGTCTCCAGAAGTCTTTGCTTTTATAATTTCATTTTTAATAGATCTTAAAGAAGCTAAAGCAACTGTATCTTTTGCTTTCATTGCTGCTTTCATCTTGTCCATTACTTGTTTTTCTAATGCCATCATTAAATTTTTATACAAATATAAAGAAAGATTGCATGAAAAAGTTAGCATTTATAAAGCTGTTAATAATGATTTGTAACTAATGTTACGACTGAAATATTTTATAAAGCTTAAATTTGTATGAAACTACACGTGAAGTATACTTTTAAGAATTTAAAAAATCACAAAATGAAAATTGAGCAGATATACACAGGGTGTTTAGCACAAGGTGCATACTATATAGAAAGTAAAGGTGAAGTGGCTATCATAGACCCATTAAGAGAGGTTCAACCTTATATAGATAAAGCCAATAAAAATAATGCTAAGATTAAATACATTTTTGAAACACATTTCCACGCAGATTTCGTAAGTGGTCATGTAACTCTTGCCAAAGAAACAGGGGCTACAATAGTTTATGGCCCATCTGCTGAAACAAACTTTGAAGCACATATAGCTAAAAATAATGAGGTTTTTAAAATAGGTGATATTACGATTGAACTTTTACATACACCAGGACATACTATGGAGAGTTCTTGCTATCTATTAAAAGATAAAGATGGTAAAAATCACTCCTTATTTACAGGTGATACACTTTTTCTAGGAGATGTTGGAAGACCTGATCTAGCTCAAAAATCTGCAAGTATGACTCAGGAGGAATTGGCTGGTCTATTATATGAAAGTTTAAGGACTAAAATTATGCCCTTAGAAAATCATATCACAGTTTATCCAGCACATGGAGCAGGTTCAGCATGTGGTAAAAATATGATGAAAGAAACGGTAGATTCTTTAGGAAACCAAAAGAAAATAAATTATGCTCTTCGATCAGATATGACAAAAGAAGAATTTATTAAAGAAGTTACCGATGGCTTGCTTCCTCCTCCAAAGTATTTTCCTTTAAATGTAAAAATGAATAAAGAAGGTTATGAGGATATAAAAAATATTATTAAAAAAGGAACTAAAGAATTATCACCTGATGAGTTTGAAACTGTAGCTAACAATACAAATGCAATAATATTAGATGTTAGAAGTGAAGATGAGTATATAAAAGGTCATATTCCACAATCTATTTTTGTAGGTTTAAACGGAGACTTTGCTCCATGGGTTGGTGCACTAATTTCAGATGTCAAACAGTCCATTCTATTGGTTACACCTGAAGGGAAAGAGGAAGAAGCTGTGATAAGACTCTCACGTGTTGGATTTGACAATACACTTGGCATATTAAAAGGTGGATTTACAGCTTGGAAGAAGGCTGGAAAAGAATATGATAAGGTTAATTCTATATCGGCTGAAGAATTCAAAGATTTAAAGATAAATCAACTGTCATTATTTGATGTGCGCAAAAAAACTGAATATAATTCAGAACATTTAATAAATTCAATAAATACGCCTTTGGCAGAACTTAACGATCATTTAGAGACTTACCCAGATAATGAAGCCTTTTATTTACATTGTTTAGGTGGTTATCGATCTGTCATCGCCAGTTCTATATTAAAAATGCGTGGTAAGCATAATTTAATCAACGTTGAGGGTGGTTTTGAAGTATTCAAAGAGCTTGAAATCCCAACAACTGAATCGACTTGTCCATCGAAACTATAAATCATTAATAATAAATTTCTTAAAAATGAGCTGGCTTTATAGAAGGTCAGCTTTTTTTTGTTTAAAATTGTGAGCGTAGGTTTTGTCTTACACTTCACGTATCATCTTAAGATCAGATTTAATAAATAAAAAAAGCCTGTAAGAAGATCTTACAGGCTTTAGTATATAAAGGAAGGCGGCGACCTACTCTCCCACGTTAGTAGTACCATCGGCGCTAACGAGCTTAACTTCTCTGTTCGGAATGGGAAGAGGTGAGCCTCGT
>NZ_FNQF01000037.1 GCF_900107595.1 Psychroflexus halocasei
GTATCCCCCCGACCAACTACATCTTTGCTAGTTCATCTATTTTTTTATAATTCTGCGGGTAGAGGTCTTTTAAATTTTTGTGGTTGATGGATTGGATGTTTTCCAAAGTATATTTAAGCCAGTTGTACGGATTAACTTCGTGTTTTTTACAGATGGCAAAAAACGAATAAATCATCGCGGCGCGTTGGGCTGCATCATGGCTTCCGGCGAAGAGATAATTTTTTCGGCCAAGGGCTAACGGACGAATGGCGTTTTCTACCAAATTATTGTCGATTTGCAAATTTCCATCGTATAAATAGGCAGACAACGCATCCCATCTAGCGTAAGCGTAAGCCATCGCTTTGCCGATTTGACTTTTAGGAAGGGTGTTTTTAATCTCTTCAAAAATCCATTTTCCAAGTTTGTTGATGGTTTCAAGAGAATGGGATAATCGTAAATCTTTGATTGCTTCTGCCGTAAGATTTTCTTCTTTAGCTTTGCGTTCTACCGCGTATAATTTTTGGATAAGCAACAAGGCTTTTTCGGCTCTGGGTTTGTCGTTATCTAATGCTTTTTCAAACTCACGGCGGGCATGCGCCCAGCAAGCCAAGTGCGTAACACCGTTTTTTCGAGCGTATTTTTCGTATACAGCGTAGCCATCGGTTTGTAGGTAACCAATAAAATCTTTTAAAATAGGTAAAGGCGCACTGCTGCCGCGCGTTGCACTGTAATCGAACAACACGGTGCCTTCAAGCGGCGCGTGATATACCCAATAATAACCTTGGTGGGTAGCGTCTTTTTTGTCGCTGTCCAACACTTTTATCGGACTTTCATCAACCTGTAAATAGCCATTTGATTTGGTATCGAAAACCAACTGTTCATAAAGCGGTTCCAGTTTATTGAGCGCTTCTTTGGTCCAACCTTCAATAGTGGATGAAGCTATTTGGATGTTTTCTCTCGAAAATCGCTGTTTTTGACGATACAATGGTAAATGATCTACATATTTGTCGGTCAAAATCATCGATAAAAGTCCGGCACCAGGGATGCCTTTGTCAATTACGCGCTCGGGAAGCTCGCCAATTACAACGCCTTCTCGGTTTTTAGCGGCATATTTGTAGCGAATGTAGCGTTTGATGTAAAATCGGGCAGGTTGACATTCCAGTTCTTCGGTAATTTCTTTGCCAATGCAAACCATTTCAGAAAGATCTTCTTGAGGAAAAATTTCGATTTCTTCCACATCAAGATGCGATGGCAATTTGGCACGACCTTTATGATTGGGGCGTTTGCGTTGGTAAGTAATTTTTTCTTCAATGATTGCTTCTTGCTCGGCAGCTTTTTCAACTGAGACCTCAAACGGAAGTGCCATTTGATCGGGATTTCCTTCAAAACGCTCACGCTTTTGACCAAATTGCATACGTTTGTACATCTCAATTTGAGCTTTTAGATATTCGCGCTCTTTTAAAAGGGAATCATTTTCCTGAGAAAG
>NZ_FNQF01000002.1 GCF_900107595.1 Psychroflexus halocasei
TCTTCAGATATGGATTAGACTATATCTCAAAATGCTTGTTATCAGGAACTAATAAATATGACCTTAATCTAATTCAATTTTTGTCGTGTACTTAACCTTTTTTTATAAATTAAATTCATGTAATTTTAAAAATACAAGTGTTTAAAAAATGACTCTACCTCTTCCTGAAAAATTTCAACAGGAATGCGATGTGCTAAGTCTAATCTGTAATTGATTGTAAAAGCAGTATTTGTCTTCAATTGGTTAGATAAAAAATTAAGGGTTTCAGCTGGATCAACGACATCGTCTTTTGCGCCAAGTATCACGTGTTTTAAATTTCGTTTACTACTTTTATAGGTCGGAATTTCTTGTTTTACTGATTGCGTAACCAAAGCTGGGTTAAAAAGCAATGCTGATTTTTGAAAAGCATTTGCCAAGTAAAACGCTGCAAATCCACCAATACTAGTGCCTATAACGAAGTCTATATCTTTATTGATGTATTCGTTTTTAAGATCATTCACAACCTTATGATTATCCCTGTAAAAAATTGTTGGCGCATGCACATGTCCATAAGATTCTAAAATCTCTCTTTTTTCGCGTGTCAGATTTCCCTTTAATCCATGTAGATATAAAATTTCCATAATGATTTCATCTTTATCCAAATATAGTCATTTCAATCTTTTATGATTTCATGAGTTTATTCAATTTCAAAAAAATTCCCATTTCTTTCCAAAGTTTAAACGTATTTTTATTCTATGAAAATTTTGATTGTAGAAGATGAAAAAGACTTGAGAGAAACACTCGTTTCCTCACTGAAAAAAGAAGCCTACGTTGTTGAAGCTGTTGCTGATGTTGTCAGTGCTTCAGAAAAAATTGCTCTCTATCATTATGATTGTATTTTACTAGACATCATGTTACCAGATGGCAGTGGTTTTGATCTTCTTGAGCAATTAAAATCTGAAGGTAAATCAGAAAATGTCATTATTATTTCTGCAAAAGATGCCCTTGATGATAAACTAAAAGGCTTAAGCCTTGGTGCTGATGATTATCTTACTAAACCTTTTCATATTGCTGAATTAAACGCTAGAATCAAAGCGGTTTTAAGGCGTAAAAATCATGATGGACAGAATACTATCACGACAGCAAATACGATTTTAAATATTGAAGAAAGAGATTTTAAGGTTAATAAACAATCTATTCATCTCAATAGAAAAGAATACGACATTTTATTCTACTTTTTACAAAATAAAAACCGACTTATTACCAAAACAGCCTTGGCCGAATATGTATGGGGAGATCAAATTGATCAAGCCGATAATTTTGATTTTATTTATTATCAAATCAAAAACTTGCGCAAAAAATTAAAGCAATCAAAAGCTGAAATTGATTTAGAATCAATTTATGGTGTTGGATATAAACTCATTGAAGTATGAAACTTTTCAATCGATCTCTACTCTACCTAACTTTTGCCTTTTTCGTGATTATTGGTGTCTGGTCAATTTTATTCTACTATAATCTTAAAGATGAAATTAGAGACAGTATTGATGATGGCCTTGAAAACAACAAAATACTGATTATTGAAAAGTTAAAATTCAATCCTGAATTATTAAATCAAAACGAATTTGGAGGGAATAATTTTGAAATTCACCCAACATCAAGACAAAAAGCTTTATCTACTAAAGATGTTTATAAAGACACTTTAATGTACCGCATTAATGAAGATGATTTAGAACCTGTTAGAATTTTGCACAGTGCTTTTGAAAATGATGGTAAGTATTACAGATTAAAAATAATTTCGTCACTGGTAGAAGAAGATGATTTAATCGAAGATTCATTCTGGAGCATCGTTTGGCTATTTATTATTTTAATATCAAGCGTAATAATCATCAATAACTTTGTGCTTAAAAAAGTGTGGACGCCTTTTTATCAAATTTTAGATGCATTAAAAAAGTATCGATTAGACCAAAATGAAAAACCTATTAAAATCTCGTCAAACACAAAAGAGTTTAAAGAACTTCAGAAAGCCTCAAATGCTTTAATTAAACACGCAAAAGAAGCTTATCATTCTCAAAAACAATTTACTGAAAATGCATCTCATGAGCTACAGACACCTTTAGCAGTCATCTCCACAAAGCTTGAACTATTACTGGAATCTAAAGATTTAACTCACAATAATGCAAACAGTATTGCCGAAGTTATTGCCATGACAAATCGCATTAAACAACTTAATAAATCATTGTTACTGTTGGCAAAAATTGAAAACAAACAGTTTATAGAAACTGAGCAAATTTCAATTCAAAAAATAGTTAAAAACCACCTATCAAGAGTAGAAGATTTTATTAATTTCAAAAATATAAATATTGAGTTCGTTTATGAAAAAGACATCATTGTTGAAATGAATTCGGCACTAGCAGAAATATTAATTTCTAATATAATTAATAACGCTATTTTTCATAATATCGAAAATGGACAGCTTCAAATATTACTCAAAGAAAACAGCTTGATTATTTCAAATACAGGTAACAATAAAGCTTTAATTAAGGAAAATATTTATGAGCGTTTTCATAAAGAAAATCAAGATTCTAAAAACACAGGACTTGGTTTATCAATCAGTAAGGCAATTTGTGAACTTTATCAAGTTCCTATTGTTTACGATTTTTTTGAGAGTCAACATACTTTTAAAATTAATTTCAAAAAAAATCTTGCTGAAGCATAAATTCCAAATTCTTTCCAGTTTTGTGTTCTTTATTTGTCTTATAATTTAAAAAACACATCTTATGAAAACGATTCAATTTATTGCAATTTTATTATTTGCAACAACTTTTGTACAAGCACAAGACATTAATGAAAATCAGGTGCCATCAGTTGTTTTAAACACTTTTAAAACAGAATTTCCTAAGGCAAGTGATGTTGAATGGGAAATGAAAGGTGATCAATTTCAAGTCGAATTTGAAATCGGTTATTTCTCAGATTATGAAGCTTGGTTTAAGGCAACTGGAGAAATGCTTTATTATGAAGAAGAGATTTCTAAACGCAAATTACCTGAAGCTGTTAAAAACACAGTACAACAAAAATATGATGCTTATCGTATTGATGACGTCAAGAAAATCAATAAAAAAGGTGAAATTTCTTATGCCATTGAACTTGAAAAAGGAAGAGAAGAAATCAATATTATCATTAATGAAAACGGACAAATAAAATAACCTCAAACACTAAAATTATGAAAAAGATCACATTATTACTTTGCGCGATTCTGGTTACATTTACTTCTTGTAGCGATGACGACGACAACACCAACCAGGTTTTATTGACAGAATCTGAAATTCCGACTGCGATAACGACTTACGTTAATACGTATTTCGCTGACAATACAATTGACCGCGCTGTTAAAGACATGGACAATAATACAATAGAATATGATATCTATTTAAGCGGAAATTTCACGTTAGAGTTTAACGCTGATTATGAAATAATTGATATCGATGGCGTTACTGCTTTACCAGACTCAGTTATTCCTCCAGCAATTTTAATATACGTTAACGAAAATTATCCACAACAATTTATCAGAGGTTGGGAGTTAGAAATGGATTACCAACAAGTTGAACTCAATAACAACATCGAACTTGAGTTTACCATGACTGGTGAGTTTATCAGAATAGATTAAATTAATGCTTAAATCAAAAAAACGGCTTGGATTCAACAAGCCGTTTTTTAATTTATTAAACTTCAGTTTGTTTTTTAAGTTCTGGCATGCTTCCTTCCGCAGTTTTTCCGATGATGAGTCCATTGGCTTGACCTTTACTGAAATAAGCTGTTGTCCAGTTCCACATGGTGCTAATTCTGTTTCTGTAATTAATTAATAAAAACAGGTGAATAAATAACCATGTAAACCATGCAAACCAACCCGTTATCGTTTTCTCAGGAGTTGTTAAGTCTGCCACCGCTTTACTTTTACCAATAATTGCCATAGTTCCTTTATCATTATAAATAAAAGCTTTCGGTTTTTCATGATTAGCAATTGACTTAAAGTTTTTAGCCAATAATTTACCTTGTTGAGTTGCTACGCTTGCTAATTGAGGATGACCTTCTGGAAAATTTGGATCGCTTTTCATAACAGAAGCATCACCAATTGCAAAAATATTCTCGGTATTTTTAACTTTAAAAAATTCATCAACCATCAAGCGGTTTCCCTTGTCATAACTATCTTCTGGTAAACCTTTAAACTGAGTTCCAACGACGCCGGCAGTCCATATTAACGTTTTTGTTTCTATGGTGTCACCATCATCAAATATCACTTTATCATCTTTATAGTCAGACACAAGTTTGTTGAGCTTGACATGGATTCCCATTTCCTCTAAACTCTTTTTAGAATATTTCTGAGATTTTTCACGCATAGGTGGCAAAACGCTTGGCGATCCATCAACAAGATAAATATCCATCTTTTGATCTTTAAATTCTGGATATATATCATTGAGAATTGTATTTCTCATTTCGGCAAGCATACCTGCAACCTCAACACCTGAAGGACCAGCACCAGATATAACGATATTACTCATTTTACGCTTTTCAACTTCATCATTACTATTGATAAATCTTTCAGCTTCTCTTAATAAATAATTCCTGAGTTTAACAGCTTGATTGATCGACTTCATGGGTAAAGCATTTTCTTCAATATTTTTCATACCAAAAAAATTACTTTTCGTCCCATTTGCCATCACCAAATAATCGTAATCAAGTTCGCAAGAACTCAATATAACTTTCTTGGCTTCAGTGTTTACTTCTTTGAGTTTTCCTAAACGATAATTTAAATTTTCCTTTCCTTTAAAAAGTGTTCTAAATGGAATTGTGATACTTGACACATCTAACATTCCTGTACTGACTTGATATAAAAGAGGTGTAAAGAAGTTATAATTGTTTTTATCAACTAAAGTCACATCAAAACCTTTGACATTTCCCAAACTTTTGGCCAAATTAATACCTGCAAAACCTCCGCCTATAATGACTATTTTCTTATCCATATTAATTTTTTCTATCTTAATTTAATGTCTCCTCCATCGGCCATCAAAGTCTGCCCTGTCATGTATTGACTATCTTTACTTAATAAAAACGCAACTACAGGAGCGATATCTTTCTGAGGATCTCCAAAATGTTTTAAAGGAATCTTGCTTGCAACTTGTTTATACTGTTCTGGCTGATTTTCTTTCCATTGCGCAACACCTTCAGTCAGTGCTAATGGGCAAACAATATTGACTCTGATGTTATCTTTTGCCCACTCATTGGCTGCAACACGACTCAAGCCTCTTATTGCTTCTTTTGCTGCGGCATAACTCGCTTGATTATCTTGTCCGCTGATTGCAGCACCAGAACCAAAATTGACAATGGCACCTTTGTTTTTCTTTAATTCAGCATAAGCGGCTTTCATAAAGTTAAGAGTTGCTTTAAACCCTGTATTAAATGATAAGTCCCAATCTTCAGAAGTGAGTTCCATCAATGGCTTTTGCCTTGATGCATGCGCATTATTGACGAGTCCTGTTAGTTTTCCAAATTTTGAAACCGCCATATCAACGGCTTCTTGCGCAACTTCTTTTTTTGAAACATCACCTTTTAAAAAAGCAATTTTTTCTGTGTTGACTTTTTGGATTTCTTCACCAGCATCTTCATCAATATCGACAGCAAGAACACTTGCGCCGCGCTTTACAAATACTCTTGTTAAAGCGCCACCTATTCCCGCAGCTCCACCTGTGACTATAATGACTTGATTTTCTAAATTTTTCATATTATTTTTTTAAAACTTTTTTTTGGTTAAATAATTACAGTTGTTTTTATTTTTTTAAAAAATGATTGAATCAAATATAATAAATCGCACACCCAACTAAATGTCAAAAACAATTATATACATGTCGAAATGAAGGATTTAAGTCGTCTTTAACTTGATTTAACTAAACTTAACTTAGCTAAACTGAGAAAATAATACGTCGGTATCATAAAACATGAAAGCCCAACAAATTAATGTTGAGCTCTCAAAAGGGTAAAAACTCTAGTCGGAAAATATTTAATGTTTATACAATCTTTTTAAATTTTTCTGTTGGTAATTCTCTGGTTAACCATCCGCTTCTACTTGCGGTTGCAATTGCATAAGGTGTAATCCAAAACAAAGTAAATGTATAAAATATACTATAAGGATAAGCCCAAAATGATTCAGCTATATCATGTTTCTTTGCATAAAACAAAGCTTGAACACTTGAGAAAATCAAAATGCCAATTAATGAAGATGTCAAGAACAATAATGGATACATTACGATAAATGAAATCATTAGTAAAATTAACGGGTAGGCCATTAATATTTTTATCCACTGATTTAAAAGTAATACTCTTGCACCAACTTTTGATCCTTCTCTAAAGTTTGAAAAAGCAAACTTTGTCATCGCGATGTTTTCTCTGACGTTACTTCTTTCCCAACGGATAAACATCTTATACAGATTCTTATAACGTTCAGGAATATTAGTATAAACGTAAGCCTTACGCTGAAACAAAACATGGTATCCTTGCTTTAAAATCATGTTTGTCATTGCTCTATCTTCTCCAATATCTGAAGGTTGACCATTAAATGTTTGGTTAATCCACTCTGGCAAACAATTCATGACAGCTTCTTTGCGGTAAGCAGCCAATGCGCCTGGCGTACACAGCACTGTACCTAAAGCACTTTGAGCGGAACGAACAAACTCAAAACTAAAAGCAAAACTCACATTTAGCATTCTCGGAATTAATGCCTTTTTTCTGTTAAGTACACGAACGTTCCCAGCAACAGCTCCACATTTTTCATTGCCTACAAAAGGACTTGCCATGTGGCGTAAAGTATCTATTTTCACAATTGAATCACTGTCTACCGTGATAAAAACATCGCCAGTAGCTAAATGAAAACCTCTGTATAGCGCGTGTCTTTTTCCTTTGTTTTCAGGTTGTTGATATATTGATAAACGATCTCCTAACTCTTCTTTCGCTTTCTTCATCCATTCCCAAGTATCATCTTGACTTCCATCGTCTATAGAAATCAATTGCACTTTATCAGCAGGATAATCACTTTCATCTAGACTTGTCAATGTTTTCCATACCAATTCACCTTCATTATAAGCAGGAACAATAACAGTTAAATATGGTAAATTTTCATCATCAACAGGGTTAACAGCTTTGTACTGAACATACTTGATAAGAAGGTAAACCATAAAACAAATATGGGCAGCCAATAATGCAATGCCACCGTATGTTAAAATGCTTCCCCAAATACCTTGCATGCGATCTAAATGAATTTCTTGAAAATAAGGATAGAAAAAATAGGTCGTGAATGCCGCAGTGACTAAAATTAATAGCGAACCTATTAAAATTAATGGATTATAAGATGTTGATTTTTCTGGTTGAAGATTTTTATCTTTAAATTCTCTATGATCAAGCTGGTTCATTTTTTTTGATTTTGTTGTTAGCATGTTGTCTCTATTGATTCAACATCAATGCCATCAGAAAAACCATTGAATATCAGAGTTTTATATAATTAAAATAAAAAAGAGTGTAGAATAAATACTACACTCTTGTCGAAAACTGTTGAGTAAAGTTTAAAATGAAAAAGCTTAAGGATTTTAGACCTTAAGCTTATAATTATGTGAAAATCTACAAAAATCTATTTAATCAAAAGAAAATTTAAAGATTTCAGGATTTACGGTGAGCATCACCCATCCCCAATTATTTGTGTTTCCATCAAAGTTATTTTTTAAAACTTGAGTTCCTGTGGATTCTAAATAATGCGAGTACCCTAATTTTAAACCGACATCTTTATTAAGTTGATGAGAAAATACAAAATCAATTTCGAGACCTAAATCTTTTGAGCTATCATCGTCCAATTCAGCTGCTGAAAAAAATTGATGCGCAGTCAGGTCAAAATTTGTTAGAGGCTGAAAAGCATAATTTACATTAGCATAAAGGTCCAAAAGACCAACACTATTAGCATGATTCCCAACATAATAATAATCCATGAAACCATTGAATTTATGATTTGTTCCATAAAATGGCTGAAAAGCATTATTCTCTCCATCATTGATTAAAGTATTATCATTTCCACTTTGTAACTCACCTCCTAACCTGAAACTGAACTCATCATTTGTTTTATATTTTGCTTCTAAGGAAACCAAATAAGCTTTTATATCATTTTTAAAAGCATCTTCTCCAAATTGATAATAAAAGTTTGAACTTAATTTCAAATTATTGTTTTTAAAATTTAAATGAAAACCTGCAGTTTGGCTATAACTAACGCCTTCTATATACTGATTAGCCTCTATGTTTTGCATTCCGTTATTTAAAAATAAAAAACTTCCTGAAAAATTATTCCATGTCTGGTTAGCCCAGATATACTGAAAACTTTTATAAGTATTTAATGTCAAAATATTTCCTGTTAAACTTTCTCTTTCTTGGTTGAATGCTGCTGCCAAATGTAGTTTTGTGTTTTTTTCCTTAAATTTTACCATTGCAGCATCGTGGCTTCTGCTTTGCTGAGCCCAGCCAACGCTTCCAAACATTCTTTGGTCATCATAAACTATTTCTTGTCTTCCAACTTTTAAAGTAAAGCTTGAATCAATAAAGACCTCGGCCCAAGCTTGATGTAATGAAAAGCCGTTATTATCTTTAGTATTTAATTGTGGGACATCTCCCCAAACTCTAATGTCTTGTGGACTTAAAAAAATACGAAGTTTTTCAGATTGGTAATCAATATTCAAACGCGTACGTTGCGATACAAAAGAACTAGCATCTACATCATCCGAAAACAAGGTTTTATAACCATGCCTATACTCGTATCTCGGTCTTAGCTCTGCATCTACAGTTAATTGCGCATAAGAAACACTGATTGAAACAAAACAAATCAGGCTAAATAATAAATTTATATTCTTCATAGTTTTAGGTTTTAGTCTAACAAAATTCAGCCATACACATTTAATATTTAATGACTATTATCAGTTTGCTCCTAATAATATTGACTGTGTTTAAGTTTGTGAAAAATGTAATTAGTGTATCTTCACTCTTGATAACTTCAAATAAAGACAAATAGAAGTTTAACTTTGACTGAATTTTATATCAATGACATAACTTTCAACCAATAATTTTGCAGATCAAGCACCTGTTCAATAACCTTTAATCAAGAAATCTAATCAAAATAATTTATGTCAATGATATTTTTAAATTTATAAAACATGAAGACCTTTGCTGAAAACATCATTAATTATTACAAGCAACTTCAGTTAGAAGAAGATTTAGGAAATGATATACAGCAAATAAACCCATATCAAAACAATCCTCTTATTGAAAAAACTGTCAAGAAATTTTACACAAAATACTTTAATGACAATCGTAAACGTCAACTCATTATTGGTATTAATCCTGGCAGACTAGGCGTTGGCGTTACAGGCATACCCTTTACTGACACAAAAAGATTAGAAGAAGATTGTGGTATTAAAATTCCTAACATTAAATCTCACGAGCCATCTTCAATTTTTGTTTATCAAATGATTGAGAAATATGGAGGTGCTAAAAAATTCTACCAAGATTTTTATGTCAATTCAGTTTGTCCAGTTGGTTTCATCAGAAAAAATAAAAAAGAGAATTGGGTGAATTGCAACTATTATGATTTTGATTGGCTATTTGAAAAATTAGAGAACTTCATCGTCACACAACTCAAAGAGCAAATTGCTTTTGGAATTGATAGAAGTACCTGTTTTGTTTTAGGCAAAAAAAATGCAAAATATCTCGAACGCATCAATGCAAAAGAAAAGTTATTTGATAAAATCATTGTTTTTAATCATCCACGATACATTGTGCAATACAAATCAAAACAAAGTGATTTTTTTGCTGAAAATTATGCGTTAGCGCTTCAACAAAAAGCTAACTAAATTTAAGAATAGGTAATCTTTGAAAACTAAAATAGATTTAATAATTATCATTAATGGTGACTTATGAAATTTTATGATTCTGTTATGCTTTTATAGAAATGATTATGTTTTAACTTTGCAGCATGAAATCAAAAGTCGGCTCAAAATATAGTTTATTGTTAGTTCTCGTCTACTGCTTAGCAGTTACGATCTCAAGTCCAGTAAATCAAACGGCTGATTATTCTCATTTTAAAGATAAAAAACAAGAAGATCGAGTTTCTGCAATATCTGGAAACAACTTCTTTCACATCGCTGAGTTTGATTCTACATTAAGTTTTTCTAACGAAAGCTTAAATGAGAATTATTTTGAGTTATCTCAAGATTTCACCTCAGATTTCATTGCTTATGAAAATCATCTTAACGCTAATTTTCTTGATTACGAATCAAGAGCAGTTAATTTACTCATACAGCAACGGAAATCTAACATCACCTATCCATTTCATTGTTTTTGGTAATCATTTATTTTCTTAAAAAACAGATTGACTCGATATCATGAGTCTCAAGAAAATATTTAAAAATTATTAAAAAACAAAACAATGACTATAGATTTAGGGAGCGCTATTATTGGCGTGATTATCGTTATTATCGCAACATTACCTTTTGTGATGATGAGCAGAAGTAAAACTAAAAAAGAGAAAAAACTTCATCAGAAACTAGTTGATTTAGCTTTACAAAAAAGTTCGAAAATCAATAATTATCAAGCATTACAACATCTTGCAATTGGTTTAGATACAGATAATCATTATGTGTTTTTCTGTGATACACAAGATGAGGTTTCAATAGAAAATGCTGTTGATTTATCTAAAATCAAACAAGTCAATCTCATAAAAGATAAAGAGAATAAGAAGGATTCTCAAAAAATCAAACGCGTCGGTTTAAAATTCATCCCTCAGAACAAGGATTATAAAACTGAATTTTTTGAGTTTTTTAATGATGATAAAAACCCGCAAGTTTTTGGAGAAATACAAATGGCTGAAAAGTGGGTTAATATTCTTCAAAAACACGTTAATAAAGCATAATAAGCATAAATCCAGAAGTTCATTCCAACTTCTGGATTTATTTTTTTGTATTTGATTTCTTCTCAAAAAAATTTAAATATAAAACCGACCAATATAAATACATTGATCGGAGTGTTGGCTAATTCAAGTTTAAATTAAAACTTATAGGTATAACCTATTGAAAATGATTGACCAGGTGTTCGCTTAGAAAACACTTTATCTGATGATTGATAAGATTTATATAAAGTTTCTACATCATCATTTAATAAATTGCTTACTCCAATATTGATGGATTGTTTTTGATCTTCACCAAATGCTTTAGTGAGTCTAAATGAGACATTATGGAAGGATTGTGTATATGCATCAGGTACATTTCTAATACCTACAACCTCAAGAGTTTCACCTTGTGTGTTATAAAATAAACCAGCTTGCCAAGCTTTCTCAGGATCATCATAATTTATCCCGATATTGATTAAGTATGGTGATTGTCCTTGTAAATCTCTTTCTTGATCAATGCTCTCTCCTTCTCTTGCTGCTAGTTTTCTAGATTTGAATTCACTTTCATCCATTTTAACGTTAGATTCTATTAAAGAAATATTGGCGTTGATACTAAATTTCTTTAAGCTTTCTAGTAAAAAACCAAAGTTCTTTCTCAATTCAAATTCAAGACCATAAACATCTGCAGAGTTTACATTTCTTGGTTGTAGATTATTCGGAGCGGTTTCAAAGGCAACAAGTTCAATAGGATTTGTAAATGATTTATAAAAGGCACTAAAGGCATACATTTGACTATTTTCTTCAAATTTCTCAATCCTTAAATCAAAATTATTGATATAGGAAGGTTTCACTATATTTTTAAAGTTTCCGTCACTGTCAATATCAATCCCTCCAATGAAAGTGATATCACTTAATGGGTCAAAGATTTGAGCAATAGAAGCTTCTTTAAAAGAAGGTCTTGCTGTAGTTTTGTAATATGAAGATCTAATGTTTATTTCATCATTCCAAGCATAAATCAAGTTAGCTGATGGGAAAAAATCAGATTCATCCAAAATATTAGTATTATTTAATTGAATAGTTCCTTGATTATTTTCACCTGAATAATTCAGCTTATAATTTTCAAATCTTACGCCTAAAACACTTTTAAGTTGATCTGTTATATTGAATTCTTCAGATATATACGTTGCAAGAACGGTTGAATTAGACTGATAAGTATTTGCAGGTTGATAATTTCCTTGTAAATAGGTTCCTTGGTTTGAATCTGAATTCCAGATATTTTCTGTCAATAACAAGTGATTAGGATTTCCTTCAATTGGTGTTACACTCCCTCCTTTAATAAGGATATTATAGTTATTTATTGCAAAATCCCTATCTTTATACGTTGCAGAAGCACCAAATTTTAAATTCGCTTTTCTATCAAAGATTTCATGCTTCTTTTTAAAGTCTATTTTTCCTGTAAGATTTAATTCTTCTAAATCTCTCCAAATTCTTTGCGGAGATCCAGCTGTGCTTGGTCTTATTGAGTATTCATTTTCACTAATAACTTCAAACGGCGTAACTCTGATATCTTTATCCTTAATACTCGAAAAACTTGTTGACAAGCCCCAATCAATTTCCCATTCAGAATCTTCAAAAGCATGATTTCCTGTTAAACCTAAATTTGTAATTGATTTCTGAGTGTACTCAACATTATCTCTAACAACTTCAATATCATCTTGAATGTATGTGAAGGTTCTGAATTTCCCTGCACGCGAAACCCCATTTTGAAGATGCAGGATATTTAATTTATACTTAGAATAATCTGTTTTAAAAGAAATTCCGGCCAAACCGCTTAAAAGTGCTTTCTGTAAACCAATATCTCCAGTTTGGGTTCTATTTGGAATTAACTCAGTATCTGATTTACTGATTGGTTTAAAATAAAAGTTTTGCTTTGTATTCTCAAAAAATTCGGTTGTATTCCTGTATGAAACATTAGCTAAATAGCCTATTTTATTATTGTTTTCACCGATATTAAAACTGTTTCCTGTAGAAAAACTAAAGTTTAAATCACCTAAAGAGTTTGCTCGATCAGTCGACATTTTTTTATCAAAACGATTCGTTATATCCGTCAGGCTTACTCCTTTATCATTCAAACCATCACCAACAGGAGAAGGAATTTTCATATTCTTTGAGAAAGGCAAATCCCTTTTGCCATCATCAAAACCAAGAAAATCTGTACCTGAATTCTCACTTTTTAAATAATTTGAATTAAAATGCATATCAGGATTGTATGACATTCCAACACTCAAGCTATACTCTTGACGAGATGGAAAATCCTTTGTCACAATATTAACAACGCCACCCGTAAAATCAGCAGGCATTTCTGCACTGGCTGTTTTTGAAACGATAATGTTATCAAGAATATGAGAAGGAATGATGTCCATTTGTAATGTATTTCTATCAGGATCTAAACCCGGAATATCCATACCATTAAGTATAGATTTCGTATAACGATCACCCAAACCACGAACAAAAACATATTTACCACCTTGCACAGAAACACCTGGTATTCGCTTAACAGCTGAAGCAACATCACTAGCGCCTACTCTTTTGATTCCTTCAGAAGAAAGGCCATCCATGACTTTAATTGATTTCTTTTGTAAATTAAGAACAGCAGATTCTGTGTTTTTACGAGCTGTTGTTGTAATCACAACTTCATCTAAAGAAGCAGCTGAAGAAGCTAAAGAAATATTTACAACGACGTCTTTTTCTTTTTCAACTATAACATCTGTAATTTCTTTTGTTTGATAACCAACAAATGAAAAAACAAGGGTGTATTTTCCTGGTTCTACCCCAATAGTATATTGACCATCAAAATCAGTTGTCGTTCCTACATCAGTTCCTTTTAGATAGACATTTGCAAAAGGTAAAGCATCATTAAGCTCACTATCTTTTACAAATCCAATTATTTTATTGTCTTGAGCAAGTAGGTTTGGCATGAAAGCAAAGGAAAATATAATGATGAAATAATGAGTAAATTTCATAGACGTAATTGTTATATAATTGTAAGTATTGCCCGATCATAAATTGACCGAGCAATGTTTAAAAATTGATTATTCAATATTTTTAAAATTCTGCAGCTTGATAAGTCCAGCTCCATTCAAAAACACTAAGATCAGAACCTACACTTGCATCATCTATATTATTAATAATGTTTGCAAAGTCATTTGCATCTGAAGTAAAGCTTGTTAAACCTGAAGAGTCAATAAACACATCTTCTAATCCTGATGCACTTGAAGGTAAAACGACTTCTATATTAGAGAATGTTAACTTAGCATTATTATAATTCTCAGTAACATTTTCATCATCTTGTAAAGTAAAATCCGTCCCTTGCGTACCACCTATAAGAAGAATATTATTAATTGAACCCATCGCATTTGAACGAAATTGAGCATATTCTCTATTTCCTGAATTTGCATTTGAAACTGAATTATCGCTAAAAATTGTAACATTATTAAGTGTGAACTCACCTGTTAAGGCTTCCCCTTCAGGACCGTCAATTTCAAGTCCATGATCAGATACATTTGTTTGAACAATAGCAACGTTAGTGATGTTTCCTGAATAAGCTTGATCAAGATCAACTGAATCATCGCCAACTCCCCATACAACTATATTTGAAGCATCATGAGTTCCTCCAAAAAACTCAACGCCATCATCTAAATTTGCAATCACTTCAATGTGATTGATATATGTTCCTGAGCCAACACCTCCTGTAGTAAAACCATTAATTTCATTTCCTTCGCCAATATTAGCTCCACCATGGCGTATTGAAATATATTGCATAGAACCTGAGCTATCATCTGGATTATTACCCCCATATAAACCATAACCTGATCCTGGAGGAATCCCTTCTATAAGCTGTTCAGTAACATCTCCTTCTAAAGAAACAGGAGCGTTACCCAAAATAATAAGACCTCCCCAAAGCCCTCTATCATCAACTGTTAAGTTAGGACTTTCAAGATCACCTGGTTCGATTTCATCTAACACAGAAGTGAAAATAATTGGCTCATCGGCAGTACCGTTTGCAATTAATTTTGCATTTCTATCAATAATTAAGGCTGAGGCTTGCGTTTCAACACCTTCAGCACCTTTAATAAGTGTTCCCGCTTCAATCGTTAAAGTTGCGCCACCATCAACAATAACTTTACCTTCTAAGGTATACACATTATCTTTTGTCCAAACTGTGTTTTCAGTAATGTTACCTGAAACCACTTCATTGTCTGGCTGTTCCGTTTCAATTGCAATTGAATCATCATCACTACATGAAGAAAGGATCAATAGATTAAAAAATAAGACCGAATAAATTAATTTTTTCATTTTAGTTATATTTAAATTAAATGTTCAGGGCAAAACTACCTGAGTTGGTCTTTTATCTTGTTAATCTAATGTTACCGAGTATTAATGTAAGTTTATGAAATCAAAAGCTTGTTTAAGTTAAATTAATACAAGGCTTTTCTCAGAAAGCATAAATAACTTAAGCTTCATTAACAGATTACATTTATTTAAAATAACTAATCATCAAAACAAACTAATACTCTAGAATACAACATTTTAAAACAGAAAGTTTTGTGACAAGTTTATGAGGTGAAGTATTGGATTTGTAGTCAAAAATATCTCAAAATACTAATATTTGGATAATTAATTATATTTAATTAAGAAGTACAGGATGAAATTTATTTCTAAAGAATTTATCTTGAAATAAACAGAAATTCGGAATATAGTAAAAGCGTATCTATGATTAATGATGAATAGATACGCTTAGTTATTTGATTATTATTCTCTCAAATCAATCGTTTCGCCAGATTTCATTTGATCAGAATTTAGGATATCAAAAATACGCTGAGCAACATATTCAGGCTTGTAAAGCTGATCATTTTCTTTCAATTCTTTAAACTTTTCAACATTTTCAAAATCCTCAGCGTCGGTATTTCTTATTTGTGTTTGCATTTCAGTGTCAACAACACCAGGACGAATACCGTATGAGTAAACAGGGTTTTCTTTATTTTTTTGCTCAATTGCAATGGTTGATGTTAGCATATCAATTGCTGCTTTTGAAGCACAATAAACACTCCAGCCCGCATAAGCTGATGAGGCAGCTCCCGAAGAAATATTTAAAATTTTCTTAGTACAAGAGTATTTTTCACCAAACTCAATAAATAAACTAGACAACAAGAAAGCTGATGTTACATTTAATTGAATGCTTTTAGAGATGTCTTCAGGTTTTAAATTTTCTAAATGTTTAATATCACCTAATCTACCAGCATTATTGATTAAGCTTAGTGAAGAGACTTCTAAATCTCTTATTTCAGCTAAAACAGATTCAAAAATATGCTCAGCTGCAGATATATCGGTTAAGTCGACTGAAACTTGAGTAAACTTCTCATGTTTTTCATGACTTCTTGATAAAGAATAAACCTTATAGTTTTGAGCGACATAATGATCAACTAAAGCACGACCAATTCCTTTACTCCCTCCTGTAATAATAACAATATTCATTTTTATTTTTTGATGAAATATAATATTTTATTTCAGTAAGCTTATGTTTAATAAAAAGCTTGACAAGATATTAACATGTTTTAAAACATGATAAAATAATTAAGAATAAATGATGATAGCTTTTGGCAGGCAATCTTATTTTAATTTTAAATTTGTGAGAAATTCAAATTATATATTCATGAAACAAATTTTTGTTTTTTTGCTTGCATTCGTTGCCAGCATAGTAACAGCTCAAGATGTCATGACACCTGAGCAATTAATTCAACTCAAAAAAGTGAGTGGTAAAGGGATTAGTAAAGATGGTAAGTTTGTCGTTTTTAGCTCATCTCAATACAATTTAGAAAATAACTCATCAGAAACTAAGTATTATAAAATACCTTTAAAGGGTGGTGAAGCTGAAGAAATTTCTTCTTTAGAAAAACTTCTTCAGCAATCGCAGATTTCACCAAACGGAAAATATGAGTTATTTACAAAACCCGTGAAACTTCAGAAAGTAACAGGTCAGGATTTTTATAGTGATGTCCCTGAATCTGATGTCAAAATTTACACAAGTTTAAATTATCGTCATTGGGATGAATGGCAAGAAGGACAATTTAATCATGTTTTTTATAAAAAAGTTGGTGAAGAAAATGCTATAGACATTATGCCAAATGAAGCTTTTGATTCACCAACTAAACCATTTGGTGGCCCAGAAGATTATATCTGGAATCCTGATGGAACTGAAATTCTTTACGTGAGTAAAAAATTAAGTGGTACTGATTATGCTGTGAGTACAAATACTGATATTTATGCTTACAATCTTAAAACTCAGAAAACACGTAACTTAACCCCTGAAAATAAAGGTTATGACACAAGCCCTGCTTTTTCAAATAAAGGTGAATTAGCTTGGTTACAAATGAAACGTGACGGATACGAGTCTGATAAAAATGATATCATCATTTCTCGAGATGGAAAACACATCAACTTAACTACAAATTGGGATGGCACGGTCAATAATTTCAAATGGTCAGAAAACGGAAAAACAATTTACTTTGTTGCACCAGTAAAAGGAACAGTACAGTTATTTGAAATTAAGGCGAAAGCTAATCAAAAGCCTAAACAAATCACTGAAGGACAATTTGATATTCAAAGTGTTGTTGGGCAAAATAAACGTGATTTAGTTGTTGCTCGTCAAGATATGAATCATGCTACTGAGTTGTATGTTGTCAATTCTAAAAATGGAAAAATGCGTCAATTAACACATCAAAATAAAGATGTTTATGACAACATCAAGTTGGGTAAAATTGAAAAACGCATGACTACAACAACTGATGGAAAAGAAATGTTGAGTTGGGTAGCTTATCCGCCAAATTTTGATAAAAATAAAAAATATCCAACAATTTTATATTGCCAAGGTGGACCACAAGGCGCTTTAAGTCAATTTTATTCATTCCGTTGGAATTTTCAATTAATGGCAGCACAAGGTTATATTGTTATTGCGCCAAACCGAAGAGGAATGCCGGGATATGGTGTTGAATGGAATGAACAAATCAGTAAGGATTACGGCGGACAAAACATGGAGGATTATTTAGCTGCAATTGATTACATTGCTCAAGAAAGCTATGTTGATAATGAGCGTTTAGCCTGTATTGGCGCCAGTTACGGAGGTTATTCTGCATTTTATTTAGCTGGAAATCATGATAACAGATTTAAAAGTTTTATCGCTCATGATGGAATTTTTAACTGGAATAGTATGTACGGAACCACTGAAGAAATGTTCTTTGTTAATTGGGATTTAGGCGGTGCTTACTGGGAAAAAAATAATGAAGCTGCACAAAAGGCTTACAATGAATTTAACCCGATCAATTATGTTCAAAACTGGAATACGCCTATTTTAATTATTCAAGGTGGCTTAGATTTCAGAGTTCCTATTGGTCAAGGATTAGAAGCATTTCAGGCAGCACAATTGCAAGGCATTAAAAGTAAATTACTTTATTTTCCTGAAGAAAATCACTGGGTTCTAAATGGCCAAAACTCATTGGTCTGGCAACGCGAATTTTATAAATGGTTAAAAGAAACTTTATAGTTTAGTTATCATATTTTGATTTATAAGCCTTTGGATTTTAAACTATAATTCAAAGGCTTTTTTGTTTACAAAGAGAACTCATTTTTAAAATTATTAATCTTGTTTCATAAATTTTAATTAATTATTGAAAAAGTAAATGTTATAATGCGTTAAAAACATTAAATGTTAAAGATATTTTTAAGACTTTAGACGAACCTATTTTAACAACAATAACACATGAACATAAAGATATTTCGATTACCAACAAACAAGAGTTTCTTCTTTTATATTTTTATTGCTTGTTTGGTCAGCAACACTTATGCACAAGATAAATCTAAAGAAGTTTCGACTTCGCTTTATCTAACAGGAAATACAGGAATTACCAAAAAATCCAAAGCAAATGAAATTCTTGAAGCTATTGTAAAAGCTTCTCAAGAAGATGAAAATGCTGTTTTTGTTGCTTTAGGTAATCAAACCAGAAAGCATGGTTACCCTGATAATAAAAAGGGTAGAAATGCTGAAGAAAAATTCTTAAAAGAAAACCTCATTTCGGTATTAAAAGATTTTAATGGTCGACGCATTTATATTCCAGGAAAACATGAATGGAACAAAAAAGGACATCAAGCACTTGATGATTTAGAGTCTTTTATTCAAGATAATTCAAATAGTGAATTTTGGCCTAATGATGGATGTCCAATTGAGAGAGAAACTTTAAGTGACGAAGTTGAACTCGTAATGGTTGATTCGCAATGGTATCTCGAAAACTGGGATGATCACCCCTATGTCAATAACGATTGTGATATTAAAACAAGAGAAGATTTCTTTGCAAAGTTTAAAGATGAGATGAAAGATGAACAAAACAAAACGATTATTGTCGCTATTCACCACCCTGTTTTAAGCGCCAGCCGAAAAGGTTTTTTTGGACGAATGGGCGGTTTTTCAAAACAAAATTTCTATGCGCCAGATTTAGATTTCTTAAATGGACGATTAGAAACTTTAGCTAGCCAATTTGAAGATGTTATATTTGTATCTGGAAATCACAGAAACCTACAATATTTGAGCGACGATGGTATCCCACAAATCATTAGTGGTGCCACAGCCAAAACAAAAAAAACAAGACCTGATGAAGAAGATGGCCATTTCGGATCTGATAATTATGGTTTTGTCAAACTCAATGTTTTTAAAGACGGAAGTTCAGAAGTTTTAATTTATGAATTAAATCAAAATAATGATTCTGAACTTGTTTTTACTAAGCAAATTGGATTAAAAAAGAAAGACCCTAATGAATTAAATTATCACGATAAATCAGAATTTGGTTCTCATCAAGAAGCTTCAATTTATACAGAAGAAGAAACCGATAAATCAAAAATTTACAAATGGTTTTGGGGCGATCATTATAGGCAGATTTATAGCAGAAAAATCAATGCTCCAGTTTTATTTCTCGATGATATCGATCCGAGTTTAAGAGCTTACAGAGCTGGAGGCGGTAGCCAATCTCGTACTTTAAGACTTATTAATGATGATGAACATGAATACAATATTCGTGAACTTAAAAAAAGTGCATTGCGTTTTATTCAAACATCAATCAAAGATCACTATGTTGTCAATTACATGAGGAACACCATTGCTGAAGACATTATTCAAGACTTTTACACAACTGCGCATCCATATGCACCTTTTGCAGTGGGAAGTTTACTTGATGAGATCAATATTTCGCATGCAAACCCGGAAATATTCTATGTACCAAAACAAAAGAAATTAGGTAGATTTAATGACACTTATGGTGACAAACTTTACATGTTTGAAGAACATGTTGGTGATGAAAACAAATCTTTTGACACATTTGGAAATGCAGATGATATCATCAGTACAAAAGACCTGTATCTTGAAATACAAGATGATAAAGATGTTAAGGTAGATGAAGACTTATTTATTAGAGCACGACTTTTTGATATGCTAATCGGTGATTGGGACAGACATTCAGACCAATGGCGCTGGGCTTTACACGAACAAAATGATGGCACAAAACTATACAAACCAATCCCAAGAGATAGAGATCAAACTTTCCCAAAATACGATGGTCCACTGATTAGTGTTTTAAAATTAGGCATTCCATTGTTGCGTAAAATGCAAACTTATAAACCTGAAATCAAAAATATTAAATGGTTAAATTATTCAGGTCATATACTTGACCAAAGTTTAATCACGCATTCAACTTGGAAAAATTGGGAAGAACAAGCTAAGTTAATACAAAATAAAATCAGCGATGAAGCTATTGAAAAAGCTTTCAACAATCTTCACCCAGATACACAAGACGAGAGCATTGAGCACATAAAAAGTGTTTTAAAACAACGCCGAGAAAATTTGATGCATATCGCTAAAGACTACTATAAATTCTTCAGAAAACATGATATTATCACTGCTACGAATGAAGACAATATCATTGAAATTGAAAGACAGAAAGATGGTATAACGCAAATCAAAATTTTTGAAGATGATGAATTGATTTTTGATAAAAAATACAATAAAAAAGAAACCAAAGAAATTTGGCTTTACAGTTTAGATGGTGATGATGAAATCACCATTTCAGGAAAAGGAAATAAATTAATTCCGCTAAAAATCATGGGGGGTGAAGAGCATGACGTTTACAATTTTGAAAATCCTAAAAAAGCAAAAGTTTACGACTATAAATCGAAAGACAACACTTATAAAAATGTGTCATCCAAATTTGTAAGCGATTCTTACGACATCAATAATTACAACCCTAATAAGCGTAAACAGACAAGTTTTATTCTATTACCTTCGGTTGATTATAGTGGTGACCAAGGAGTTCAACTTGGCCTTCAAACTCAAATCACGCATGATGGTTTAGTTAAAAATCCATTTAAAAATTATCATGAAATCACCGCTAATTACATGTTCTTGAGTGATGGTTTAGAGTTAGAATATAGTGGTGAATTTGCTCATCTGTTCTACAATTGGAATTTTGGTATCGATGCATATTATTCTAGTGGAAATTATCTAACTAACTTCTTCGGAATCGGGAACAACACAGTTTATAACAAAGATAATGTTGACCGAGATTTCAACCGTACTAAACTTAAAAAATGGTTACTCTCTCCTTCACTGATTTATAGAAAAAACGATCACTTTAAAAGTCATGTAAAGTTCTTATTTGAATCGAACGAACTTATAGAAAAAGCAAACAGTTTTTCTGAAAACTATTTTTCATCAACAGACGATATTTATGATAATCAACTTTATGCGGGTGCCGAAGTTGGTGTCAATTATAACACCAAAAGCATGATGATAGCTTTGCCTCGTAGAGGCTTTGATTTGGGTTTAAGAGCTGGGTATTTAAGAACTATTGACAACCAATATAACAATGAGTTTACTTACTTAAATCCAAAAATTTCGTTTGTTTACCCAATTCACGAAAGTGGGGTTGCTAACTTGGCAACAAAAGCAGAAGGTAAATTTATAATTGGAGACCAATATGAGTATTATCACGCAGCTACTATAGGTGGTAATGAGAGTTTAAGAGGTTTTAGAAATGAACGTTTTATGGGAAAAAGCTCCTTCTATCAAACAACAGATTTAAGAATTGGTGTTACAAAGTTCAAAACGAATTTTATACCATTGCGTATTGGTGTCTCTGCAGGTTTTGATTATGGTCGCGTATGGTCAGATTTTGATCAATCAGATAAATGGCATAACTCTTACGGGGGATCTGTTTTTGTCAACGGATTCAATGCTCTGACAGCTAATGTCGGATTTTATAAAAGTAAAGAAGACAACAGACTTCTATTCTCATTTGGGTTTAAATTCTAAGGTTAATCAACTTAATTTAATTAATTAAGAAATAATTTTGCATTTAAGCTAAAATATTATGAAAATTGATAATAATTTGATACTTTAGTTTATTCAAGTGAGAAGTTTAGTATTGTGAGTTTTATTAAACTTTGATTTAGCTTAACCCAACCATAATAACTCAATTTAGTTTTAGTTAAAACCTTCGTCATTCAATTGAATGATCGAAGGTTTTTTATTTCACCAAATCTGCAAACTCATCTTCAGAAATTATTTTAACACCTAGCTTTTCAGCTTTTTGAAGTTTACTTGGCCCCATTTTATCTCCAGCCACTAGATAATCTGTTTTTTTAGAAATTGAGCTTGTGTTTTTTCCAGAATTTTTCTCGATCAATTCTTTGATTTCATTTCTTGTGAAACGTGTAAAAACCCCAGAAATCACAATGTTTAAACCTTCAAGTTTATTACTTTGCTCAGCTAAGGCCTCTTCTGAAAGCTCTAACTGCAAACCATAATTTTTCAATCTTTCAATCAGTTTTTTATTCTTTTCGATTTTGAAAAAATCCACAACACTTTCAGCAATGCGCACACCAATTTCATCAACCTTCTCTAAGTCTTCTTGGCTTGCATTTTCAATTGCATTTATGCTTTTAAAGTGTTTTGCTATAGTTTTAGCAACAGTTTCGCCCACAAAACGAATTCCTAGAGCAAATAACACACGTTCAAAAGGAATTTGTTTTGAAGCCTCAATACCATTGATTAAATTTTCAGCAGATTTTTCTGCCATACGTTCTAAAGGTAAAATTTGCTCTTTTTTCAAATCGTACAAATCGGCATAATTTTCTATCAAACCTTCACGCACTAGAAGTGCCACAGTTTCACCTCCTAGACCTTCAATATCCATTGCTTTACGAGAAATGAAATGTTGAATACGGCCAACGATTTGCGGCGGACAGCCTGCGGCATTTAAGCAATAATGCAAAGCTTCGCCTTCTTCTCTCACAAGTTCAGTACCGCACTCTGGACAATTTTTAATGTAAACTGTTTCTTGCGAATCTTGGTTGCGTTTAGTAAAATCAACACCTACGATTTTAGGAATAATTTCGCCGCCCTTCTCAACAAAAACAATATCTTTCTCACGCACATCTAATTTTTCAATTTGATCGGCATTGTGTAAAGAAGCTCTTTTCACAGTTGTCCCTGCTAATTGTACTGGCTCTAAATTTGCCACTGGCGTAATTGCTCCAGTTCGACCAACTTGGTATGTGATTTTTTCAAGTTTTGTACTGACTTGCTCTGCCTTAAATTTATATGCCATTGCCCAACGCGGCGATTTCGCAGTAAAACCTAATTCGGCTTGTTGCTGCAAGTTGTTCACTTTAATCACAACACCATCTGTTTCGTAAGGCAAATCATGTCTGTGTGAATCCCAATAATTAATAAACTTTAAAACATCATCGATTGAATGCACCAACTCAGCCTGCTTAGGCACATTAAAACCCCATTTTCTCGCTTTTTCTAAGCTTTCGTATTGAGAATTTATCCCTAAACGATCGCCTGTTAAATTATATAATAAACATAAAAGCGGTCGCTTTGCAACTTCACCACTATCTTGTAATTTCAAACTTCCAGAGGCTGTATTTCTCGGGTTTGCATAAGGTTCTTCCCCATTTTCAACACGTTCAGCGTTGAGTTTTGCAAAGCCTTCATAAGGCAAAACAATTTCTCCGCGGATATCAAATCTTTCTGGATAATCATCACCTCTTAATTGCAATGGAACAGACGGAATTGTTTTCACATTTGCTGTCACTTCATCACCTTGTTGGCCATCACCTCTTGTGACAGCTCTTAATAACTTGCCATTTTCATAAGTTAAACTGATTGAAGCTCCGTCATATTTGAGTTCACAGACGTATGAAATCTCACCTTCAATTTGTTTTTTCAAACGTGTCTCCCACTCTAACAAATCCTCTTTTGAATATGAGTTTGAAAGTGAATACATACGATAATCATGAACAACTGTCGGAAAATTTTTAGTCACTTCGCCTCCCACTCTTAATGTTGGCGAATTGGCATCATAAAACTCAGGATGCTTTTCTTCTAAATCTTGAAGTTCTTTCAGCTTCATATCAAATTCATAATCTGATAATTCAGGCTGATCCTGAACATAATACAAATAATTATGCTTGTGTAACTCCTCCCTTAGCTGCTCAATCTTTGTTTTGATATCCATGTTTAAACGTCTTTAACGGCATGTAAATTTAAAAATATTGATGACTTTTTAGCTTATTTCTGCACTTTCATAAAGCGATCATTTCCTCTGAAATCTTTTTTTAATTCAATTTGTGAAAAGCCTATTACTCTCAACATTTCCTCTGTTTCTTTTGCTAAATACTGATTGATTTCAAAATAAATCACCGGATTATTTTTCTCTTCTAAAGCTAGTTCAGCGATTTTCTGATAAAATAGAAGCGGATGATTATCATTGACGAAAAGTGCTAAATGCGGTTCATTATCCAAAACATTATTTTGCATCTCAACCTTTTCTAAATTTCTTACATAAGGCGGGTTAGAAACAATCACATCAACTTCTGTCGGTAATTGTTTTGCGTTTAAAATATCTTGCTGATAAAAAGTGATTGATGCATCTAACATCATCGCATTATGTTTAGCTACTGACAAGGCTTCTTGAGAAATATCAAGAGAAAAAACCTTTGCTTTTGTTAAGTGTTTTGATAAAATAATCGGAATACAACCACTTCCCGTTCCAATATCTAAAATATTGATTCCATCAGCTTGATGAAGATCAGCAATCATCCATTCGATGAGTTCTTCAGTTTCAGGACGCGGAATTAACACATCTGAATTCACCTGAAATTTTTCACCAAAAAACTCAGCATAACCTAAAATATGTTGAATTGGAACTTGTTTTAATAATTGTTCAAATTTCTGTTCAAAATCACTTGATATTTCTTCAGAAACTTCAATTTCATTCTTTAAGTAATGATCAATTTTTGAAATTTCTAAAACATCTTCAGCCAACCAATGATAGAGCGATTCAGCTTCATCGCTTTCGTAAATAGATGATAACTGGCTTATTTTCTCTTGTTTAAAATCTTTTAAAATGATTTTCTTCATCCTATAATTTTTTGAGCATCCATACAGTGCAAGCATGATGTCCAGTACTTCCCAAACGATAATCGATGTATTCAAACCCTGAGCGTTGATATAGTTTTTGAGCTGCTTTCATCCATGGTAAAGTTTCGATGTAGCAAAACTTAAAATCATTTTCTTTAGCAAAATCCAAACATGTTTGCATCATTTGAGCGCCTAAACCACGACCTCTCACCTCTGGCTTAAAATACATTTTCTGTAATTCGCAAACATCATCTTCACCACCTTCTAATGTCGAAATACCGACTGAACCTTTAATTTGATTATTTTCAAGTAAAACGAAATATTCGCTTCGCTTTTTATCGTAAGTTTCAAACATTTCGTCTAAGCTTTTGTCGGCATAAGCTGTACCTTCTTGTGGTGCATTTTGCTCGATTAAAACCTCACGGATCATCTTAGCAACATCAGGATTGTCCTTTTTCTGAATTGGTCTAATTTCTATGGAATTCATTCAAATATAATTCTATTTTTGTGATGTGAATATACATGAAAAATACATGTCGCGTTGCATACAACTTGCAAAAAAAGGCTTAGGTTCTACCTATCCAAATCCGCTTGTTGGCTGCGTTATTGTGCACAAAAATAAGATTATTGGTGAAGGCTGGCACGAAAAAGCTGGTGAAGCGCATGCAGAAGTTCGTGCAATTGCATCTGTTAAAAACCATGAGCTACTCAAAGAATCTCAAATATATGTGAGTCTTGAACCTTGTAGCCATTATGGCAAAACACCGCCTTGTGCAAATTTAATTATCGATAAAAAAATACCTGAAATCATTATCGGCGCTGTTGATCCTTTTGCTGAAGTTTCAGGAAATGGGATTAAAAAACTTTTTGAAGCTGGCAGAAAAGTCAGAGTTGGCGTTTTAGAAAAAGAATGTCTTGATTTAAATAAACGTTTCAATACTTTTCATCAGAAAAAAAGACCTTATATTATTCTAAAGTGGGCAGAAACACCTGATAGCTTTGTCGCGCCCAAAACGCAAGATGGAATTTTTTGGATCAGCAATCCTTATTCAAAACAGATGGTTCATAAATGGCGTAGCGAAGAGGTTGCCATTATAGTTGGCACAAATACAGCCTTAAAGGATAATCCACAACTCAACACAAGGAGTTGGTCAGGAAAATCGCCAATAAGAATAGTGATTGACAAAAATTTGAAATTAACTGAAGACTTACATTTATTTGATGCTTCTGTTCAAACCTATATTTTTCATCATCTTGAATTAAATGCTAAAGACAAAAAAAATCTGAATTATATCGGTATTGATTTTAGTAAGAACGTTTTAAATCAATTGATGGAAAAATTGTATCAACTTAAAATTCAGTCTGTTATTATAGAAGGTGGCTCACAAACTTTACAAAGCTTTATTGATCAAAACTTATGGGATGAAGCACGCGTGTTTACGGGTCAAAACAAATTAAATAATGGCATAAAAGCACCGAAATTTGACTTTACACCAATCTTAACTGAAAAAATTTCAACTGACATTTTTAAAACATATAGAAATGATTAAAACCTTAGTTTTTGATTTTGGTGACGTCTTTTTAAATCTTGATAAAAAAGCAACAGCTTTGAATTTAGCTAAATTCGATCTTTTAAATTTTACTCCTGAAATGTGGGAGATCAATAAAAAGTATGAAAAAGGCTTAATTTCAACTGAAAGCTTTATCGATTTTTATATAGAAGAAAAAGAAGATCTAACAGAGGAAAGCTTTGTTAATGCCTGGAATTCGATTTTAATCAATTTCCCAGAGCATCGTTTAGATTTTATTCAGAATCTCAAGAAAAAACAAGAATATAAACTCATTTTACTTAGCAATACAAACGATTTACACATTAAATGGGTTGAAGAAAACATTCCTGAATATCCTGAATTTAAAGCTTGTTTTGATCAGTTTTATTTATCACATGAAATCAATTACAGAAAACCAGATACTGAAATTTTTCAATTTGTTTTAGAAGAAAATAACTTGATAGCGGAAGAAACATTTTTTGTAGATGATACAGAAGAACATACAATTTCTGCCTCAAAATTGGGCTTAAAAGTCTGGCATTTAGATCCAAATAAAGACGACATCATTGAATTATTCAACAAAAAATCAGACTTATTTTGATATATCTTTTACTCAGCATCCTCTCCTCTACTTTAATTTATGTGGTTTTTAAATTACTTGAAAAACATAATATTTACAGGCTTCACGCACTCATATTTAACTATCTTATTGCTTTTGTTTTAGGCATTAGCATGCAAAGTGATTTACAATTTTCAGATATTTTAGAAATTCCGAGCAATGATTGGTTTTACGGAGCAGTTGGATTGGGTATCATGTTTATAACAATTTTTAACTTCATGGTGATTACAACACAAAAAAGCGGTTTATCTGTCGTTTCGGTTGCCAGCAAAATGAGTTTAGCAATACCTGTCATTTTTGTAATATTTTATTATGATGAGTCATTAAATACAATGAAAATCTTTGGTATTTTGTTAGCCTTAGTGTCTGTTTATCTTGTTTCTATAAAAACAAAAAAAGGCATCAAAATTGATAAAAAGAATTTGATTTATCCAGCCATTGTCTTTATTGGAAGCGGAATTATTGAAAGCGGCATCAAGTTTTTTGAAAATGATTATATCAAAGAAAGTGATATCGCTATTTTTTCAGCAAGCCTTTTTTTATGTGCCATGACAACTGGTTTGATCGCATTAACAATGACTAGAAAGAACAGAACGACACCGATTAAACTTAAAGCTGTTATAGGCGGATTTTGTTTAGGAATACCCAATTATTTTTCCATCTATTTTTTCATCAATGCATTGCGCATAGAGTCTTTAAGCGATTCCGCAGTATTTATTTTAAACAGTGTTAGCATCGTTTTGCTCTCAACATTAATCGGCATTTTTATATTTGGTGAAAAATTAATTCCTAAAAATTGGATTGGAATTGCCACAGCGATTGTAAGTTTAGTACTGATTAGTTTATATAATTAAAGAAAAATTTATGGAAGCAGATGCTTTTAACACGATTGATGAAGAAAGTCCTGAAATTCTTTACAAAATAAAATCAAGCAAATTTTTTGCAACAGCTTTTCCTGTCAAAACAGAAGAAGATGTCGAAAGTGCTATTCAAAAATTAAGAAAAAAACATCACAAAGCGCGTCATTTCTGCTATGCTTGGCAACTTGGTCAAAATTATGAACATTATCGTGCCAATGATGATGGCGAACCTTCTAACTCAGCAGGAATGCCAATATATGGACAATTACAAGCTTATGACGTGACAAATATATTAGTTGTGGTTGTGCGTTATTTTGGTGGAACAAAATTAGGTGTTGGCGGATTAATTTCCGCATATAAAACTGCGGCTCAAATGGCTTTGGATGAAAGTAAAATCATCAAAAAACTGATTACAAAATCTATTTTCGTGAATTGTAATTATGATATGATGGACCAAGTGATGCGATTAACAAATGACTTAAATCTTAAAATAGTTTCACAAAACTTAGAATTAGATTGCAATTTTGAAATTGAAATTCGCAAAAATAAATATGATGAATATTACGAAAAATTCAATCAAATTTATGGGTTAAAAGTCAGCCAAAAACCACCTAAAAGTTAATCAGAAAGCAAGTCTAAAATTGATTGCGGACAACGCATTGGCCTTCTTGACTCAGAACTAACAAAAGCGTGTACGGTTTTACCTTCAGTCAAGAGTTCATTTTTTGCATTATAAATATAATAATCAAATGAAATTTTAACATTTGGTAATTCTTTTAAAAAAGTTTTTACCAGAAGTTGATCACCAAAAGTTGCTGGTTTTTTATATTTAACTTCTAAACTTACCAGCGGCAGCATAACACCTTCTTTTTCAAGCTTATCGTAGTGCATACCTTGCTTTCGGAGCCAATCAACTCTGGCTTGTTCAAAATAAATAGCATAGTTTGAATGATGTACAATTTGCATTTGATCCGTTTCAGCATAGCGGACTTCTATTGGAGTTTGTGTTTCTTTTAACATTTCAAGGGCTTGTCAATTTTAAAATAATTTTACGATAAATAATTCGTTTATAGTATAAGGATTTTTTCTAATTTAAACACGTAAAATTCATTTTTTTATTAAGTATTTTGTTTACATATTTGTCATCTCAAAATTAGTTTATTGAGGTCGATTTAATAACCTTTAAATTCAAGTTTAATTCAATGCAACATACTGCTCATTCAGTCTGGAAAAATTGTCTCTCATTTATTGAGGATAACATTTCTAATCAAGCATATAAGACATGGTTTGAACCTATTGAGGCAGTCAATTTAACTGAAAACTCTTTAAGCATAAAAGTGCCGTCAAAGTTTTTTTACGAGTGGCTTGAAGAACATTATGTTGAGTTATTAAAATCAGCATTAACCAAAGAACTTGGTAAAGGTGCAAAACTTGTGTATAGCATTAAAATGGAAAATACGCAAGGCAAGAAAAAGTCGCATACCGAGAGTATTCCAAGTACACAACGCTCAAATGTCAGTGCACAATCAGTCGAATTTAAATCGTCTCAAAAAAATCCTGAATTTAAGAATCCTTTTGTGATTCCTGGTGTTCGCAATCTTAAGATAGATTCTCAACTCAATTCAAATTATGGTTTTGAAAGTTTTATAGAAGGAGATGCCAATAGATTAGCACGTTCTGCAAGTTTAGCAGTTTCAAATAAACCTGGCGGAACATCATTCAATCCACTGCTTATTTTTGGAGGTGTTGGTTTAGGCAAAACGCATTTAGCGCATGCCATTGGTTTAGAGGTTAAAGAGAAATTTCCTGATAAAACTGTCTTATACATATCTGCTGAAAAATTTACGCAACAACATATAGAGTCTGTTCGTAAAAATAATAGAAATGATTTTATTCATTTTTATCAAATCATCGATGTACTTATTGTTGATGACATTCAATTGTTATCTGGTAAAAAAGGAACACAAGATGTTTTCTTCCATATTTTTAACCATCTACACCAAAATGGAAAACAGGTTATTTTGACAAGTGACAAAGCGCCTGTAGATATGCAAGAAATTGAAAATCGTTTGTTATCGCGTTTTAAATGGGGCTTATCAGCTGAATTGATGTCGCCAGATTATCAAACGCGTTTATCGATTATCGAAAATAAACTTTATCGCGATGGAGTTGAAATGCCTGAAGATGTCATTCATTATCTCGCAGAAAATATCAAATCGAATATACGAGAACTTGAAGGCGCAATTATTTCATTGATTGCACATTCATCTTTCAGCAGAACAGAGGTCTCTATTGATTTGGCACAACAAATTGTCAAAAATTACGTCAAGAAAACAAGTCAACAAATTTCTATTGATCGCATACAACAAGTTGTTAGCGAATACTTTCAGCTTGATTTAGAATTGATTCAATCCAAAACAAGAAAAAGAAATATTGTACAGGCAAGACAGTTAGCGATGTCTTTTTCTAAAAGATTGACAAATAATTCCTTAACAAGTATTGGGAAACAAATAGGAAAAAGAGATCACGCAACTGTCCTACATGCATGTAAAACAGTCGATAACTTGAAGCTTACAAATAAAGAATTTAAAAAGTTTTACGACGATATTGATAGAAAACTCAAAGAAACATAAATATGAAGACGCGAATATTAATGGTATGTTTAGGTAATATTTGCCGCTCACCATTAGCGGAAGGTATTTTAAAATCTAAATTAGACACCTCAAAATTCTATGTTGATTCTGCAGGAACTTCAGCTTTACATGAAGGTGAACTCCCTGATCAAAGATCAATTGATGTAGCTCAAAAAAATAAACTTGATATTACAGATCAGCGCAGCAGACCTTTCTTAAAATCTGATTTTGAAGATTTTGACTATATTTATGTCATGGATCAATCTAATTATGACAATGTTTGTCAATTAGCTGAATCAGATGCAGACAAAAAGAAAGTTAAAATGATTATGGATGAAGTTCACCCAGAATCGTCAGTTGATGTCCCGGATCCTTATTACGACAGTATCAACGGGTTTAACCATGTTTATAAAATGTTAGATGATGCTTGTCATCAAATAGCTGACAGATTGAAAAATTAAAAAATGAGCGATAATCAATCGAAAGGAAAATTGTTTTTGATCCCTAATTTATTAGGTGATCAAGCGCCTCTTGAAGTGCTTCCGCTTTCAATACGTAAAGTGATTGAATCAATTGATTATTATATTGTCGAGAATGAAAAAGTCGCAAGACGATTTATCAAAACGATTTCTCCCAAAAAATCACAAGATAAATTACATATTCAAAAACTAAATAAATTTACTTCTGAATTAGAAATACCAGACTTTCTAAATCCTTGCTTAGAAGGTCAAGATGTCGCCATTATCTCTGATGCTGGATGTCCTGGTGTTGCCGATCCTGGTGCCGTGATTGTAGATTTAGCTCACAAAAGTAAAATTGACGTTATCCCACTTGTTGGTCCTTCCTCTATCCTTCTGGGATTGATGGCAAGCGGATTGAACGGTCAAAGTTTTGCTTTTAATGGCTATTTACCAATTGATAAGAATGAGCGCAAAAAAAGTTTAAAGAAATTTGAGAACAGAAGTCGCCAAGAAAACCAAACCCAAATTTTTATAGAGACACCTTACAGAAACAATCAATTAATCGATGATTTGTGTAAAGCATTACATCCCTTAACAAAACTCTGCATCGCCGTTGATTTAACAACTGAAGATGAGCTGGTGAAAACCAAAACAGTTGAGCAATGGTGTCAAGAGAAAATTGACATTCATAAACGTCCAGCTATTTATCTCATTCTAGCTTCCTAAAAATTCACTTTTAATTAACGTCCTTTTAAGCTTATGATTATTTATTTTGTTAGATATTTGTATATACAAATGTTGTTAATACATGGAAGTAAAAAAAATAATTCAATCCAATGAAGCTTTACCGATTGCTAAAGAAACAATGATTAATTTGATTATTAGTTCACAACTTGTACATGACTCTTACAACAAAGTTTTAAAAGAATTTAATTTAAGTCAGCAACAATTCAACGTTTTACGTATTCTCAGAGGTCAGAAAGGAAAACCTGCAAACCTCAAATGCATTCAGGAAAGAATGGTGACGAAAATGAGTAACACAACGAGACTCATTGATAAGTTGATTGAAAAAGGCTATGTAGAAAGACATATTTGTCCAGAAAACAGAAGAGAAATCGAAGTTTATATTACTCAAACAGGTTTAGATATCCTAGGCAAGGTAAGCCCTGTTTTAGAGGATACTGAAAAGTCATTATCACAAAATCTTACCAATTTAGAGTTGGAAAAACTAAATAAATTATTGAATAAATTAAGAACACATGAATAATATTTTAGAAGAATATAAGTGGCGTTATGCAACAAAAAAATTTAATTCAGACAAGAAAATCTCAGACAAAGAGATGTCAGTGATAAAAGAAGTGATGCGTTTAGCTCCCTCCTCTTATGGACTTCAACCTTATGAAATTATTATTGTAGAAAATGATAAAATTAGAAAGAAATTATGTGAGAAAGCTGGTATGAATCAACCACAAATCAAAGACGCATCTCACCTAATCGTGTTTGCTTATAACACCAAAATCAATGAAGAATATTTAAACCATTTCATCGATAAAGTTTCTGAAACTCGAAGCATTCCAAAGGAAGACCTTAAAAGTCGTCACCAATTAATGTCGACCGCCGTAATTCAGCAAAGTGAAGAATGGAAAAAAAATTGGGCTAAAAATCAAGCTTATTTAGGTTTAGGGAATTTATTGAGTAATGTGAGCAGATTAAAAATAGACGCTTGCCCAATGGAAGGATTTAATGCTGAAAAATTTGACGATATATTAAAGTTATCAGACAAAAACTTGAGTACTGCTGTTATCGCAACACTTGGCTATAGAGATGAATCTGATGATGCAAAAGATGCTAAAAAAGTAAGAAAAACAGAAGAAGAATTTTTTAATTATATTTCATAAACAATAACTTAAAATTAATTATCATGAAAAAAACAATGAAAGCCTTAGCGGCACTAACAGTTTTATTTGCATTCGTTGCATTTACAAACAACACAATTCAAAAGAAAAAAATTGATGTTAAGAATAGTAAAATCGAATGGGAAGGTGAAAAATTGACAGGATCTCACAACGGAACAATTCAATTGAAAGATGGTTTCTTGATGATGGAAAACGATGAATTAGTCGGTGGAGAATTTACTGTTGATATGACGTCAATTCACGTTGTAGACCTCACAGGAGAAGATAAACAAAAATTAGAAGGTCACTTAAGTTCTGATGACTTTTTTGGTGTTAAAGAACATCCAACGGCTAAATTGGTTTTAAAAACAGTCGCAAAAAAATCTAATTCAGTTTACGGTGTTTCTGGTGATTTAACGATTAAAGGAAAAACAAATCCTATCGCTTTTGATTTAGAAATGGGTAAAAATGAAGCAGAAGCTGAGTTGGTTATCGATAGAACAAAATACGATGTTAAATATGGTTCAGGTAGCTTTTTTGACAACTTAGGTGACAAAACGATCTACGATGAATTTGAATTAGATATCGAATTAAAATTCTAAATAAATTTTGATTTTTAAAAATCAATTTTATATTTGCACGTATGTTTAATAATTCAATAAATACTTGGTGGTGGTTACATTTACGTCAAACGTCGTGAACCACATCCCTATTGTATTATTTTACATTCAAAAAAGGCTTGTCTCACGACAAGCCTTTTTTTATGCCTAATTTTTAAAAACATCACCATGAAATTAAAATCAACTTATCATAAAATACTTTCAGACACCATTACACCGGTTAGTATTTATCTTAAAATTAGAGATCAATATCCTGGAAGTTTACTGCTAGAAAGTAGTGATTATCACACTAATAACAACTCATTTTCTTACATCTGCATGAATCCGATTGCGAGTTTTAAATTAGAAAATGAACTCATCACAATTGAAAAACAAGACCAAAAAGATCAGCAAATAAAGCTCACAGATCAAGAAGATCTTAATCGTGAATTAAAAAAATTTAGAGATAGTTTTGAGATTGAAAAGTTTGATTTTAAATTCACAACCAATGCCTTATTTGGTTACACTGCTTATGATGCAATTCGGTATTTTGAAAATGTAGATATCAAAAAAAGAAAAGATAACATTCAAATTCCAGACTTATATTATGCTGTTTATCAAAATATTATTGTCATCAATCACTTTAATAATGAAGCTTATATTTTTAACCATTCAGCGGATGACATTAACTTAATCCCCGAAATAAATCATATTATTTCTTCTCAAACACATTCAATTTTTCATTTTGATTATGATGAAAATATTACCTCAAATTTTACAGATGATGAGTTTAAACTCAATGTGTCAGAAGCTAAAAAACACTGTCAAAGAGGTGATATTTTTCAAATGGTATTATCAAGAAGGTTTGAACAGAAATTTAAAGGAGACGAATTTAATGTTTACAGAACTTTAAGAAGCATTAATCCAAGTCCGTATTTGTTTTATTTTGATTACACGGATTTCAAAATTTTTGGAAGTTCACCAGAAGCTCAATTAGTTGTCAACCGAAAGAAAGCCGAAATCCACCCTATTGCCGGAACATTTAAAAGAACAGGACAAGATGAAGAAGATGTTGCGTTAGCTAAAGAATTGAGCGAAGACCCAAAAGAAAACTCTGAGCACGTTATGTTGGTGGATTTAGCAAGAAACGACCTCAGTAAAAACGGAAGAAATGTGAAGCTAGAAACAGATAAAGAAGTCCAGTTTTTCTCACATGTGATTCATTTAGTGAGCAAAGTCACAGCAGATATTAAGGATGATAAGGATGCCATAGATTTAGCAGCCGATTGTTTTCCTGCAGGAACTTTATCAGGTGCGCCTAAACCAAAAGCGCTTGAATTGATTGAAAAATATGAGACTTTAAATAGAAATCATTATGGTGGCGCAATCGGAATCTTAGATTTTGAAGGCAATTATAACCACGCCATTATTATTAGAAGTTTTTTAAGTAAAAACCATCATTTATATTATCAAGCTGGTGCAGGGATTGTTAATGATTCTGATCCAAATTCTGAACTTGAAGAAGTTTACAATAAATTAAAAGCATTAAAAAAAGCAATGGCTTTAGCCAAAAAAATATAGCTATGAAAAAGAAAATTTTAGTCATTGATAACTACGACTCATTTGTTTACAATTTGGTTCATTATTTAGAAGAATTTGATGCTGAAGTATCTGTGTATAGAAATGATGAAATTGATTTAGAAATCATAAAAGATTTTGACAAAATCTTACTTTCTCCAGGACCAGGAATTCCTGATGAAGCCGGATTACTTAAAAAAATCATCGAAGACTTTGCGAGTCAAAAACCAATTTTAGGTGTTTGTTTAGGGCTTCAAGCTATTGTTGAAGTTTTTGGTGGAACACTCAAAAACTTAGATCAAGTTTATCATGGAATTTCAACTCCTGCGAAATTAATAGTTGAAGATGATATAATCTTTAAAGATATACCTCAAAACTTTGAAATTGGCCGATATCATTCTTGGTGCTCCAATCAAAAGGTTCCTGACATTTTAGAAGTAACAGCCGTAGATCAAAATAATGAAGTCATGGCGCTTAGACATAAAAAGCTTCCTATAAATGCAGTACAATTCCATCCTGAATCGGTGTTAACACCTTATGGAAAAAAGATTATTAAAAACTGGGTTGAACACTAAAACAAAAAAATGAAAGATTTATTAAATCGACTTATACAGCATGAAACTATTGATAAAGATGAAGCAAAATCGGCTTTATTAAAGATCTCATCACAAGAAATTAATCCGCTTCAAATCGCTTCTTTTTTGACTGTTTTTATGATGAGAAAAATCACAATTGAAGAGTTAGAAGGCTTTAAAGAAGCCTTACTCGAAACTTGCCACAAAATAGATTTATCAGCTTACGATGCAATGGATTTGTGTGGAACTGGTGGCGATGGTAAAAACACATTTAATATTTCAACTGCAGCATCATTTGTTGTGGCTTCGCTTGGCATAAATGTTGCCAAACACGGCAACTACGGCGTCTCTTCAATAAGTGGTAGCTCGAATGTTTTAGAATCAATTGGAGTAAAATTTACAAATGATGAAAAGCGATTACAAAATCAAATGGAGCGAACTGGTATTTGTATTTTACACGCGCCTCTTTTTCATCCAGCTATGAAAGCAGTTGCCAGCATCAGGAAATCATTGGCAATAAAGACATTTTTTAACATGCTGGGACCGATGGTTAACCCATCTCAACCTAAACATCAATTGGTAGGTGTTTTTGATTTGGAGCTTTTAAGATTGTACCATTATCTATATCAAAAAACTGATAAAAATTACTGTATAATTAATGACTTAAATGGTTATGATGAAATTTCCTTAACAGGAAAATCTAGGTTAATTTCAACATCGGAAGATATGTATATCAACCCTCAAGATTTTTCAGCTTCTCAAATTAAGCCTCAATCTATTTACGGTGGAAAAACAGTTGATGAAGCTGTAGAAATTTTCATAAAAGTTTTAAAAGGTAAAGCTGATGAAGCTCAATTAAATGTTGTTTCTGCAAATGCTGCGGCTGCCATAAAATTAAAAAAAGACATCAGTTATAAGGAAGCTTTTGATCTAGCCAAAAACCAATTAAAGAGAGCTAAAGCCTATCAAGTTTTAATGAATTTAAAAGAAGAAACACATGCATATTCTTGACCACATCATTCAGCAAAAAAAGAAGGAAATCAAAATCAAAAAAGAGCTGATTCCATTAGAAAGCTTCATGAAAACTGAGTTTTATAAAGCTGAAAGTAAATCTCTAAAAAGAAGTATTCAAAACGCAAATAACATTCCTGTCATTGCTGAATTTAAGCGCAGGTCGCCAAGCCGAGAAGTTATCAATCAAAAAATTCATGTCATTGATGTGGCAGAATCTTATCAAAAACTAAGTTTCTGCGCAATGTCAATTCTTACAGATCAACATTTCTTTGGTGGTTCTTTAGAAGATTTAGTATTAGCAAGATCAAAATTTAAAAATCCCATTTTAAGAAAAGAATTCATCATTGATGCTTATCAAATTCACGAAACAAAAGCATACGGTGCTGATGTTATTTTGCTCATTGCAAGTATTTTATCTACAAATAAATTAAAGTCACTGTACCAAACAGCGACAGATTTAGGTTTAGAAGTTTTGGTTGAAATCCATAATCAGCAAGAATTAGAAAAAGCATTAGAAGTTGATGCAGAAATCATTGGCATTAACAATAGAAATCTTAAAACCTTTGAAGTTGACCTTAAAAATAGCGTCAAATTAGCGAATCAAATCCCACATAATAAAATCAAAATTTCTGAAAGCGGAATTTCTAATCCTGAAACGATTAAAATGTTACAATCTGAAGGCTTTGATGCCTTTCTCATCGGCGAAAATTTTATGAAATCAACTCCAGATTCGTTTGACAAAAATTGCTCAAGTTTTATTCAAAACATAAAATAATGAAAGAACTTAAAATCAAAGTTTGTGGTTTAAAAAACCAACAGAACATCAACGAAATAGAAGATTGTGATCTTGATTATGTCGGTTTTATCTTCTATGAAAAATCTAAAAGATTTGTTGAAGAAAATCAACTCATCACAACTTCACAAAACTTCAAACGTGTTGGCATTTTTGTCAATTCGTCAATTCAAAATATATGTGATAAAGTAATTCAATACAACTTAGATGTTGTTCAATTGCATGGAGATGAATCACCTTTAGAAGTGAAAAAAATCAGAAGTGAAATTTTGAAATTATCATTGCATAAATTTATAGAAATCTGGAAAGCCATTTCTATAAAAAAAGAATCTGACATTCATAAGGCTGACGCCTATCAACACATTATTGATAAATTCCTTTTTGATACTAAAGGAAAACTTTATGGTGGAAATGGCCAACATTTTGATTGGCAAATTTTAGATGAATACTCCTATTCACCTCCTTTCCTACTCTCTGGAGGTATTTCAAACAAAGATGTCTCAGCAATTAAGGAAATTAAGCATCCAAAACTTCATGGAATCGATATCAATAGCCAGTTTGAAGTAAAGCCAGGATTAAAAAATATAAATCTGATTAAAGAATTCACTAAAAGTATTAAACAAAATGAAAAACTTACAATATAATTCACCTGATAAAAATGGATTCTATGGAGAGTTTGGTGGTGCATTTATCCCAGAAATGCTTTATCCTAACATCAAAAATCTAGAGGAAAATTATTTAGAAATCATTGAAAGTGATGAATTTAGAGAAGAATATTTACAACTCTTAAAAGACTATGTTGGTCGTCCTACTCCATTGTATTTTGCCAAAAGATTGAGTGAAAAATATAAAGCAAACATTTACCTCAAGCGTGAAGATCTTTGCCATACAGGAGCACACAAAATCAATAATACTGTTGGTCAGATTTTATTAGCAAAAAAACTAGGTAAAAAAAGAATCATCGCAGAAACTGGCGCAGGACAACATGGCGTTGCAACAGCAACAGTTTGTGCATTAATGAACTTAGATTGCATCATTTATATGGGAGAAATAGACATGAAACGTCAAGCTCCAAATGTAGCTAGAATGCGGATGTTAGGCGCGAAAATAAAACCAGCTTTGTCAGGAAGCAAAACGCTTAAAGATGCAACAAATGAAGCCATCAGAGATTGGATAAACAATCCTGAAGATACTTATTATTTGATAGGTTCAGTCGTTGGTCCACATCCTTATCCAGATTTAGTTGCAAAATTACAAGCGATTATATCTCAAGAAGTTCAAGAGCAACTTTATGAAAAAACACAGAAAAGAAATCCTGATTATGTGATAGCATGTGTTGGTGGTGGTAGTAATGCAGCAGGAATTTACTATGAATTTCTAAATCAACCAGAAGTCAAAATTATTGCTGTAGAAGCCGCTGGAAAAGGAATTGATACTGGACAATCTGCAGCCACTTCAAAGCTTGGAACTTTGGGTATCATTCATGGCAGTAAAACTTTACTCATGCAAACTAAAGATGGACAAATTACAGAACCTTATTCTATTTCTGCTGGCTTAGATTATCCTGGTATTGGTCCGATGCATGCACATTTATTGACATCAAAACGTGCAAGATTTATGAGTGTGACAGACGATGAAGCTATGTCGGCAGGACTATTACTCAGTAAAACTGAGGGCATTATCCCTGCGATTGAAAGTGCACATGCTTTTGCAGTTTTAGAACACTTAAACTTTAAAAAGTCAGATGTTGTTGTCATCAATCTTTCAGGTCGTGGCGATAAAGATTTAGAAAGTTATATCAACCATTTCAATTTATAAAAATGAAAAAGCTCAATACAGTTTTAAATCAAAATCACAAAAAATTATCAATTTATTTTACAGCAGGCTTTCCTGAATTAAATGACACAAGCTCTATCATAAAAGCTTTAGAAGCCAGTCATGTTGATTTCATCGAAGTCGGATTACCTTATAGTGATCCGCTTGCTGATGGGCCAACAATTCAAGAGAGCTCTAAAAAAGCACTTGAAAATGGTTTCACAACACAATTATTATTTCAACAACTTCATGATCTCAAAAATCAATGTGATGTGCCGTTAATTTTGATGGGATACTTCAATGTCATTTTACAATTTGGAGTAGAGAAATTTTGCAGTCAATGCCAAAATATCGGTATAGAAGCTGTTATCATTCCTGATTTGCCATTAGAAATTTATGAAAAAGATTATCGTAAGATTTTTGAAAAACATAATATACATCCTATTTTTCTAATCACTCCACAATCATCAGAAAAACGTATTCGTCAAATTGATGAGATTAGTCATAGTTTTATTTACATGGTCAGTTCAGCAAGTACAACGGGAGGCACAAAAGGTTTCGGTGATAACGAACTGAAGTATTTTGATAGAATTTCAAAAATGCAACTTAAAAGTAAACTTATCACAGGTTTTGGGGTGAAAGATAACAAAACATTTGAGCAAGCTGCAGCCAATACAGATGGATGTATTATAGGAAGCGCCTACATTAATTTTTTGAAAGAAAATAAGATTAATCAAACAGCAGAATTTATAAATCAAATACGCAATTATTAAAGTTTAAAAAAAATGTAAAACACCTTGCATTCCTAATAAAAGCTCTATTTTTGCAATTAGTTAAGTTCTTTGAATAATAAAAGGGGTCGATTTGGTTTTGACAGCAAGACCAATTGAATAGTAAGCACGTCGAGCGCTGGGATATAGCTCGTAAATATCATATTTCAACCTTTTTAAACGGCGATAATAATTACGCCTTAGCTGCATAATCCGAATTACAGTAGGATAATGCTTCACCATTACAAGGTAATGGGCTAAGATGTCTCTGGAAAGCCCTGATTTATGGCGTTCCATCAAGAGGCACCGGTAAAGTAAATCTAGGTTTCATGACACCTTTAAGTGAAACTGAAATTATAAAGGTTAAGGATAACTTAGGTGGTTTTCAGCCAGAGTTATCTCGAAAACTCAAGAGAAAACTAAACGTGTAGAAAGTTTTTGAATTGCTTGTTTGGACGGGAGTTCGAGTCTCCCCGACTCCACAAAAAACCCTCGTAAGCCACTGTTTACGGGGGTTTCATTTTTCGGGTGACAATTGAGGTGATATTTTTTGTCAATATCAAAAAAAAGGAAACAAAATAAATTATTTCCTTTTTTCGTGAGTTTGCTCATAACTCACATTTAATCAACCTAAACAATCAACTTAGCTAAAATCTATTTCTTTAGAATTTTGATTTATATCAGATTTTAGTTTTTTTAAGTATTTCTCTCTCACACTTTTATCAAAATACACGCCGTCACCCTGATGCATATCTGCTAATAGAAATTCATCTTTATCTTTGTCATTCTTTCTTAAACTATTTGGATTCATAATTTTTTATTATAAATTTAGATATATTTAATAATTTTATTAATTTTTAAAACATTTATTGATAATAAATTAACACTTGATAAACAGCTTTTATTAATGAGTAATTTGAAACTTTCTTTAATCTTTAATTAAATGAAAAATGAGACATGCTGATCTTTCTCTAAAAAATTTCATATCATGCAATTATGAAACATTTATTACACAACGACAGATTATCAATGGTTTTATTGTCAATGAGTTTATTTTTTACGAGTTGTAATAACAATCAACAAGATTCAAAAAAGAAAATCAAAAAAGTCAATGACACAACGATGACAGTGACAGCAACTGCTTATAATTCAATTGAAAACCAAACAAAAAAAGGAAACATTGGGCTTGCAGCATGGGGAGATACTTTAAAACCTGGCATGAAAACGATTGCTGTTTCTCGTGACCTTATCAACTTAGGACTTGGTCATAATGAAGAAGTTCACATTGAAGGTTTGGAAGGAACTTACACGGTGAAGGATAAAATGAATAAGCGTTGGACAAAAAAAATCGATATTTATATGGGATTAGATGCCAAAGCTGCACGTGAATGGGGAGAGAAACAGGTGGATATTAAATTCGAAAAAAAAGATGATCCCAAGGATAAATTTTCAAAACAAGCTAAGAAAACAAAATAGAGATTTTGCCATTTCAGTTTTAGGTTATATTTAATGAAATACTCAGTTTAAAATGATGACTCTACGTTAATTTCGTAATTTCCAACAGAAATTAAATTTTATGGATTCTATTCAAGAGTTAATCTCTGATTTTGCATCTGCAATGTGGGGATTACCTCTGATCATTCTATTGATTGGTGGCGGAATTTATCTATTGATATTATCCAAGTTTCTTCCCTTTAGATATTTAGGTCACTCCATTGATTTACTTCGTGGTAAATTTAATAATCCTGACGATCCAGGAGAAATCAACCATTTTCAGGCGCTTTCTACAGCCTTATCTTCTACTGTTGGTATGGGAAATATTGCAGGTGTTGCTGTAGCGATTACGCTTGGCGGTCCTGGTGCAATCTTTTGGCTTTGGCTGAGTGCGATTGTCGGGATGGGAACAAAGTTTTTCACAAACACGCTTGCCGTCATGTATCGCGGTAAAGATTCCGAAGGAAAAATACAAGGTGGCGTCATGTATTTCATCGAAGTTGGTTTAGGAAAGAAATGGAAGTTTTTAGCTGTCATCTTTAGTTTGGCTGGTTTAATTGGCGCTTTACCGGTTTTTAATGTCAATCAACTTACGCAAGCTATCAATTATATTTTGCTAGAACCCAATAACATTGAAACAGGTTTTATGACAAACCTGACAATAGGAATTGTGTTTGTCATTTTAACTTCTGTCGTTATTCTTGGCGGTTTACAACGCATTAGCAAAACGGTTTCTAAACTTGTTCCAGCAATGGTTGCACTCTATTTCATTTCAGTCCTTGCTATTATTGCTATCAACTTTGAGGTGGTTCCCACCTATTTTAAAATGATTTTTACAGATGCTTTTGCTGCAGAAAATTATAAAGGCGATCCGATGTTTGGCGGACTTTTAGGCGGATTAATTATTTTAGGAATCAGACGTGGCGCATTTTCAAATGAAGCAGGAATCGGAACAGCAACAATGGCGCATGGCGCAAGTAAAACCTCTGAGCCTGTTCGTGAGGGTCTTGTCGCAATGTTGGGTCCAGCAATTGATACTTTGGTGGTTTGTACACTCACGGCACTTTCTATTTTAGTCACAGGCATTTGGAAAACTACGGATGCCAACGGCGTTAGTTTAACTGCAGCTGCCTTTGAAAGCGCAATTCCGTATGTTGGCGATTATCTACTTCTGCTCTGTATTTCTGCATTTAGTATTTCCTCTCTGTTTTCATTTTCCTATTATGGCACAAAATGCTTGTCGTATTTAGCAGGCGCGACATATAAACATTATTACAATTATGTTTACATCATCAGTATTTTAATTGGGGCAACCACATCTTTAAGTGCGATGATTAATCTAATTGACGGTTTTTTCGCTTTGATGGCAATTCCGACAATGATTGCGACGCTTATTTTAGCGCCTAAAGTGATGGTAGAAGCAAGACGATATTTTAAAAAATATTCTGATAAATAAGTTGTTCTAATTTATATTTATGAAAAAATTGATATTTCAAACAATCCAAGAATCAGATTTAGCTGAAGTTTTGGGGATGTTTAAAACTGCTGCAGAGCGCATTTCTAAAATGAATGTTGATCATTGGCAATACTGGAAAAATCCACCTCAAGAAAAAGTAGAATGGGTTAAAGATGGCATCAAAAACCAAGAATATTTTTTTGTTTTAAATGAAAAAAACAACAAAATCGGAATGCTGCGAATTCTTGATGAAGATTTATTGTATTGGGGAAAACAAGATAAAAAATCAAAGTATGTGCATTCATTAATTGTTAAAGATGAATTTGCAGGGAATAATTTAGCCGAAAAAATTCTTGACGAAGTTGAAATATTAGCACATAAAAATGCTTGCAAATACTTAAGATTAGATTGCGATTCAAAGAATCAAAAACTTTGTGCCTTCTATGAAAATTTAGGATTTCAAAAAGTAGGTGCAAAAGAATTACCGCTCTCCATTTACAATCTATATGAGAGGGAAGTGACAAAAAGCAGTTGACTCATGTAAAATTAATAAGCTTAATCTTATATTGACTAACCTCAATAGCTATTAAATAAATCATAAATTAAAAGTGAAGATTATTAAGGCAAAATTCTAAAAGTTAATTTAATAAAATCATTTTTACAGCTTAAAACTCAAGCATAGATTGAACCTCATCAATTCCATTTCGGGAGTTAAACCTGCAAATCTAATCGGAACTAAATCAGAAGAGGGACAAGAAAATTTAGCTATATTTTCATCTGTTGTTCATTTAGGTTCAAGCCCAGCTCAGCTTGGTTTTGTCATGCGACCACAAACCGATGAGATCAAAGATACTTATGCTAATATTCAAGAAACTGGTTATTACTCAATTAATCATGTTGGTGAATCTTTCGTTGAAAAAGCACATTACACTTCGGCTAAATTAAAAAAAGAAGAATCTGAATTTGAACACATGAATATTGAAAATATATACATCAAGGATTTTCATGCGCCTTATGTGAAAAAAAGTCAAGTTAAAATGGGAATGAAATTGACTCATCAAATCCATTTGCCAAACGATTGCATCTTTATGATTGGTGAAGTCGTTCTTTTAGATGTCGCAGAAAAAATAATAAATGAAAAAGGACAAATTGATCTATCAGCTTCAAAAACAACAGGAATTTCTGGTTTAAATACGTATTACAGTTTAAATAAAATTGATGATTTCCCTTATGGATGATTTCCCTTATGTAAGAACAAACGAAATACCTGATTTCAATGACTAAGCCTAAAGAATCAAAAATTTGTGCGACTTGTGGAAAACCTTTTGCATGGCGAAAAAATGGCGTAAAGATTGGGACAAGGTCAAGTATTGCAGTGAAAGGTGCAGACGACATAAAAACTCTTAAATATGATTTTGAAATATTTCAGAATAAAAAGTATGAAAGACACTATGATGAATAGCTAATTCAAAAACAATAATCTGAATTTATATTAAGAGAAGACCTTTTAACTAAAAGTAGGATTTTTTATTTAAAATAAAAACTTTGTTTTGTCAATTTTTTTCGTAAATCTTGCAAAAAATAACAGCTCTTCAAACATGTCAAAATTTCATCTGATCATTCTACTTCTCATCTTGCCAATCAGCTTATATTCTCTAAACAACCTGACAAAATTGATAGTCTTCAGGAACCTTTATTCAAGCCTTTTATAGAAAGATATATTCTTGATGAAATAAAGAGTTTAAGACAAGAAAACCTGGAGCTAAAAGCAAATCTCACAAAGCAAATCTCACAAAGCAAATCGCCGAAGCTAAACTTGAATCATCTGATAGAGCTGTCAACTATACCACTAGCACCATCAACAATATTTTTTATATCATCACTGCTGCTGCCTCTCTATTACTTCTTGTAGGTTGGCGATCTTTAAATGACATTAAAAAAAGTCTGAAAATTGATATGTCTAAAAAAACTGAAAACATTATCGCTCAATATGAGAGACGCTTACAGCAAATTGAAAATAAAATGACCGAGCGCTCTAAGGTGATTATTGAAACTCAACAAAATATTACGAATACAAACTCCATTCATTCTTTATGGATGCGCGCAGGACTTGAAAAAAGTGAAGAGGATAAAATTACAGTTTACGACGAAATCCTGAGTATCAACCCCAATGATATTGAAGCCATGACTTATAAAGCCGATGCTTTGCTAGAAATCGGTGAAGTGCGTTGGGCTTTAGATCTTTCAAACACAGCGATTGAACTAGATAATAATTACGCGCTTGCTTATTGGCAACGTGCTTGCGCTTATGCTAAATTAGAAAAACAAGCTGAAGCTTTATCTGATATTAAAAAAGCAATTGAACTTTCTGATACACTTGAAGATGAATTACTCAACGAAAGTCATTTTGAGAATTTACAGAATAATGCTTCTTTCAAAAAGTTAATTTCTCATTATAAAAGCTAAGCTCATCATTTAATTCATTTTTTTTTATAAGTTTGTAGTTCTATGACACATATTTTAAATCATATCTTCAATCTTAACTTGAATAATAATCGATTCAAGAACAGGAAGATCATGCTTTAGAAATAATATATTTTCAAATTTCAAAAAAGGTCTTCTACATTTCAGAAGATCTTTTTTTTTTTGCTTAAAACTCAACAAATGATTCACATTAATATCAATACAAATAATAATAACTCTCCACCTTAAGCAGGCGAAAATCTCCCTATGTGTTAAGCCTGCCGTTGTGTAGGCTTTTTTTATGTCAGAAATTTAAAATTAAAAATGATGAAAACAGAAATATTAAAAATTGAAGAAGCGATTAGCTTCACAAAACAAACTTTAGAAACAGAACTCAAAAAACAACTTGAGTTAACAAGAGTATCTGCACCTATTGCAGTGATGAACGATACAGGCGTAAACGATGATTTAAGCGGCGTAGAAAGATCTGTTGTATTCCCAGTTAAATCTTTAAAAGACAAAAAAGCTGTGATTGTTAACTCACTTGCTAAATGGAAAAAAATAAGGCTTAAAGAACTCGAAGTCAGCGAAAACAAAGGAATCTTCACAGACATGCGTGCCATCAGACCAGATGAAGATTATAGCCATATCCATTCAATATATGTTGATCAATGGGACTGGGAAAAAAGAATTTCAGACGCTTCAAGAAGTTTAGAATATCTCAAAACAGAAGTCAAGAAAATCTATGCGTCGCTAAAAAACACTGAAGAAAAAATACATCTTCATTACCCAGACATATCTCCTATTTTACCTGAAGAAATCACTTTTATTCATTCAGAAGAATTGCTTCAAATGTATCCTACATTATCACCTAAACAACGTGAATATGAAATTACAAAAAAGTTTAAAGCTGTATTTTTAATTGGAATTGGCAAAGCATTAAGCAACACAAAAAGTCATGATCACAGAGCGCCAGATTATGACGATTGGATTACAAAAAACGAAGATGGTTATTACGGTTTAAACGGTGATATTTTATTGTGGAACCCGATGACGCAAAACAGCTTTGAAATTTCATCGATGGGAATTCGCGTTGATAAATCAACTTTAATGAAACAGCTTCAAGTCACTGATCAGCTGCATAAACAAAGTTTGTTTTACCATCAATTATTGCTCAGTGATGAATTGCCAGAAAGTATTGGCGGCGGTATTGGTCAGTCGAGAATGTGTATGTTTTTGCTCAGAAAAAGACATATCGGTGAGGTACAAGTTGGCATTTGGCCCGATAAAATGAGAGCTGAATGTGCCCAAAACGGAATTCATCTTTTATAATGAATTAATCAAAAAGTTCAATCAGTTTTTAGACATGTTCAACAAAACATAAAGTTTCAATTTCATTTTAAAAAATCAAATAATAATTGGAAATAATCCTTATTTTTGTTTAAACTCCAAACATGGATTACGATAGAATAAAAGAAAAGCTTAATATACTCGCTGATGCTGCAAAATATGATGTTTCATGTTCGAGCAGTGGCAGCAACAGAAAGAACAAAAACGGACTCGGGAACTCTAGCGGAACTGGTATTTGTCATAGTTATACACCCGATGGTCGTTGTATTTCTTTACTTAAAATTTTATTGACTAATCATTGTATTTATGATTGTGCTTATTGTGTCACGCGTAAAAGTAACGATATCAAACGTGCTGCTTTTAAAGTTCAGGAAGTTGTTGACTTGACGATTAATTTTTACAGAAGAAACTTTATCGAGGGTTTGTTTTTAAGCTCTGGTATTTTTAAAAGTCCAGATCACACAATGGAAAGATTAATTCGTGTCGCTAAAAAACTTAGAGAAGAAGAGAGTTTTAATGGCTACATTCATCTGAAATCAATTCCTGGTGCTAGTGATGAATTAATGTACGAGGCTGGTTTATATGCCGACAGACTCTCAGTAAATATTGAAATTCCGACACGTGAAGGTTTAAAACTTTTAGCACCAGATAAAGACAGAAAAGACTTTTTAAAGCCAATGAAGAAAGTCCGAAATGAAATTGATAAATATAAATCAGAAAAGAAAATCATTAAAAGCACGCCAACCTACGCACCTGCTGGACAAAGTACACAAATGATTGTTGGCGCCACTCAGGAAACGGATGCTGAAGTGATGTACACGGCAACTTATTTATACAAAAAATATAATATGAAACGTGTTTATTACTCTGGCTACATTCCTATTTCTTACGACAGCAGATTGCCAGCCATTGGAACTGAAGTTCCAATGATGCGCGAAAATAGACTTTACCAAACTGATTGGCTGTTGAGGTTTTATGGCTTTTCAATAGAAGAATTACTCAATAAAGAACATCCGAATTTAGAAAGTGACATCGATCCGAAATTGAGTTGGGCTTTAAGAAATCTACACCTCTTCCCTATTGATATTAACAAAGCTGATAAACAACTTTTAGCTAGAGTACCAGGATTAGGGATGAAATCGGTTTATAAAATATTGAGTGGCAGACGCTACAGAAAATTGGGTTGGGAACATCTTAAAAAAATGGGTGTTGCGCTTAATAGGTCAAAATATTTCATCACTTGTAGTTCACGTTATTTTGAGACTAAAGATTATACGCCTCAACAAATCAAACAACGCATTTTGTCTGAAGGTCATAGCAAATATCAAAAAACGCTTTCAAATCAACTTAACCTTTTTGGATGATGCAGAACACATTTATCTATGATGGAAGTTTTAATGGCTTGCTCACTGCAATATTTGAGATATATGAACTAAAAATTAAAAATGTAAGGATCGTTGCTAAACATTATTATGAAGCTTCTTTTTTTGAAGAATATCACGAAGTGATCACGAATGAAGAAAAAGCAAACCGCGTTTGGAAAGCAGTTATAAAATACGGTAAACCCATTGATGCTCATTTAATTTATAGGTGTTTTTTAAGCGAAATTAATGGAATTGAGCAAAACCTATTTAATTACATCAAAATATTGATATCTAAAAAACAAAGTATTGCAAAAGATTATGGCCAAGCTGATGTTTTTCATTTAGCTGAAGTCAATAAAAAAATTGGTCGAGAAAAACATCGCATGGATGCTTTTGTGAGATTTAGAAAGACTAAAGACAATATTTATTTTGCAAGCATTTCACCAGATTTTAATGTCTTGCCTTTGCTCGAAAAACATTTTCAGAAAAGATATGCTGATCAATTGTGGTGTATTTATGATATCTGCAGAAATTACGGACTATATTATGATTTGAATTCAGTTAAAATTGTACATTTTGATTTACCTGAAAATATTTTAAATACTTCTGATGAAATTTTTCAAAAAGAAGAAATTCAATATCAGAAACTCTGGAAGAATTATTTTGAAAGCACAAATATTAAAGCTCGCGCAAATCAGAAACTTCACGAGCAGCATGTACCGCGCAGGTATTGGAAATACTTAAGTGAAAAGAACTTATTAAACTGGTAATACTATTCATAAAAAAACCTCTTTCTTCAAACGAAAAAAGAGGTTTTAAAATATTAAAAATTAATCTTCTTAATTGACTTCAGGAAGATTATTATATTTCTTAGAATATTCCATCATCTGATCAGCAAAATGATTTGGCTGAGTGACTTTAATTGTTTTGATTTCACCATTATCATCAATTTCAGGAACTAAAACAGGATTCACAAAACCACTATAAGCAGCTGATTTGAATGCTTCATTTCTTTTCAAGACTTCTTTATGAATGTCTTGGTCAACTTTAACACCATAAGTTTCAACTAAGTTCTTTGCAGCTTCGTAATCACCTTCAGATTTGATGCGTTGAGTTTCTCGCAATAATTCACCAAAAAGTTCACGTAATTGAGCGTAATCTTTGATATCAAAATATGTTTTACCGTCTTTGGTTTCTTTGACGATCACATTATCTTCTTTACCTTTTTCATAAACCCAAGCACTTACCCATTGACGATTACGCATGTGAGACTCTTCGATATCTTTACCTTCTTCAATTCGGATTAATTGCGTCATTAAACCATTTCTGATATAATCATTATAAGCTGCTTTTCCTAGAGCTTCAGCGTTATCAGTTAAACCTAATTCTTCTAATTTAGGATCCATTAAATAATAAAGACCCACTAAATCAGCGCGACCTTCTTCAAGTGTTGAAGCATAACTCTTTAAAGTTTCCTTAGTCTCGCCAACACCATTATTGATCACACCTGAAGCGTGGCCAACAACTTCATGTAATGCAGTGTGTAATTTATCAGCTTGCTCGCCATATTTCTTAGAAAGCTTGATTTCTTCTTCATCATGAGCAAACTCCTCTAATTTTTCAGAACCACCAGCATGACTGTAAGCGTAAATGATATTTCCTAAAGAAACTGATTTACTTCCGTGTGCTTCTCTAATCCAGTTAGAGTTTGGCAAATTCACACCAATTGGTGTACTCGGAGATGCGTCACCAGCTTCACCTGCAACATTTACAGTTTTGTATGTTACACCAACAACATTTTTCTTTTTATGCTCATCCATTATCGGAGACTCATCTTCAAACCATTGCACGTTATCTTCGAAAACCTTCATTTTCTTAGACATATCAAAATCTTTGATTTGTACAATCGTTTCATAAGAACCTTTGTAACCTTTTGGATCGTTATAAACTTCTATAAAACTATTGATGTAATCGATATCACCTTCGGTTGCTTCAACCCATGCGACGCTGTAATCATCCCATTTCTGAAGATCACCAGTTTGGTAATATTCAATTAATAAACCTAAAGCATCAGCTTGAGCTTTATTTTCAGCAACATCTTTTGCTTTTTCTAACCATTTGATGATTTCATCAATAGCGCTTCCATAAAGTCCGCCACTCTTCCAAACCTTCTCGACAATTTGTCCGTTTTCTTTAACCAATTTAGAATTTAAACCAAAAGAAAGAGGTTTATCAGGATTTGGAGATTTTTTATTTGCATAAAAAGCATCAACATCTTCAGCTGTGATGTCATCACCGTAAAAGTTAACAGCAGAACCTTTGACTAAACCTTTTGATTCATCAAGATTTACTTTCTTGTTGTCTTTATCATTAAAAATAACTTCAAAAGCTTCACCTTTTAATTCAGTATTTGTCGCGCTTAATAATTCTTTTAAATAAGCTTGATTAAATTCAGGTTTAAGCTTGTCGTTTGAATAATGGTGGTGAATTCCGTTAGAAAACCAAACTCTTTTTAGGTAAGTTTCAAAATTCTTCCAGTCATCAGCGTTTTTATCACCATCATAATTTGCATGGATATTTTCTAAGGCTTTTCTGATTTTCAGGTTGTGTTTATAGTTCTGATCCCAAATAATATCACGACCAGATAAACCTGCTTGAGTCAAGTAATAAACTAATTTTTGCTTTTTTAAAGAAAGCTCATCCCATCCTGGAATTTGATAACGCAATATTTTGATGTCAGCAAACTCATCAACAGTGTAATGAAATTCAGCATCACTCAATTTGTCAGTTTGCTCAGTTTTTTGAGCATTTTCTGTTTTTTCTTTCCCATTTTCATCACAAGACACAAAAGTCATGAGGCCCAATAAGGCAATAGGAATGTATTTCAATTTCATAAATAAAAATTATAGGATTTCCAGCAAATATAAACATTCACATTTTAAAATTGGGCGTGCCTCACAAGAGTTGAATAAGCTTTTTATCAAAGTCTAATTTTTAAGCGAAATTATTCATGTTAATTCAACTGTCAGATTGAAGTTGAATTGCCAGTTTATACAACTCTCCTTCATCAATTGTCTTATTTAAATTCCGATCAATAAAGATAACAATGTAAAATTTTTCCACATCAGTTTCTGAAAGCTGCTCTTCTTTTCCGTCATTAGAAAGGGCATTAATCACAAATTCAAGTTGGAGCTGCTCACCCTGCGTTTGGATTAAATCTAAACGTCGCTTGTCAGCATCTTCATAAAATAAATAATGGTGCCCAAAACGATCTAAAAATAAAGCATCATACTGTCCACTTGCATGTGGCGCCATGCCAGATCCTGGTTCAAAAAAAGGCACTTCTGCCGTTGTCTGTCCAATCTTCACCTTTTCTAATGCTTTGACATCTAAAAAACTTGCCAATTGAATCGCATAAAATTCTTGCGTTTCAGTCTTGTACATTTTATTATAAAATTGAAATGAAAATTCATCTGGTGCAATTGTTATGACATCTTCTACCATAATTTTTTCTCCGTATTGATGTAGACTGATTTTATCAAATTGATTAGATGAAACAGACTTGTTTGACTCTAAAACATGACAAGATTGTGTCAGCATAAAAACAAAAGATAATAAAAAGAAAGATCTGATTTTCATTTATTGAGGGTTTACAAGGTTTGTAGAATGATAAAAATACAACAACATTTGATAAAATAACTAAGGTTTTATCAATTGATACTCTCGCCAAAAGATATTCATAAAGTGAGATACACCTTCTCTCAACCTTATAATCTTCTCTTTATCTTACTCTACATTTTATCACAGGTTCTTAAACTTTTATTCTAATTGCGGTGACAAATTCAGATACCTTGTGTTATGAAAATCATTTTTTAATACGATGTAATGCTGAAAAAGGATTCATCAGACTTAATCAATTTTAATATCTTATTAATAGAAAACAACTTGATTTCAAAATTATACACCATTATAAAGACATTCATTAACAGTTAGATAGCGAAAAAGTTAACAAAATCAAGTTAAATTGCCGTGCAGACTTAAAATGATGCTGTTAATTTGCAGTACAAATCAATTAAAAAACAAAATTATGAAGAATTTTATTGCATCCATTTGCATCAGTTTGCTTTTTATTTCTTGTAGTACATCAAAAATAGAACGCCAATCAATGCGCACATTAAAAGGAGATTGGACTATAACTGATATTAGCTATCCAGGAAGTTCTGGTTTTGTCGATGTCAATTTATTCAATGATGCCTCTGTCAATTGCTTTAAAAATTCATCTTGGAATTTTGTCAGTAATAACAACACTGGCCACTACACTTTAAGTGGTTCTGACTGCCCATCTGGACAACAAAAATTTGCTTGGAATATTGAAACTCTGCAAAACAACACCTATGCTTTTACATTAAAACCAGTTGATAAGGGTGATAATTCACGTAAAATCAAACAAGGATTCGGCATGGAAATCACACAACTCAATGATTATAATATGACGACGCGCCAAACTGTACAATACAATGGTGCCCCTTTTATCGTCCAAATGGAATTTTCTAAAAACCGATAAATCTAACATAACATGAAATTAACAAAAATGAAAATCATCACCTTTGTGATGACTGGAAGCCTACTATTCTCAAGCTGTGAAGCGATAAAAAACACAAATAAAACACAGCGTGGTGCCGCTGGAGGTGCTGCTGGTGGCGCAGTCATTGGTGGCGTTATTGGCAACAATGTTGGCGATGGCAACAATACTGCAATCGGTGCTATTATTGGCGGCGTTATTGGTGGTGCTGCTGGAGGCTACATTGGAAACCGTATGGACAAACAAGCACGAGAAATAGAAAATCAAGTTCCAGGAGCTGAAGTGAATCGTGTTGGGGAAGGAATCAACATTACTTTTGATGAAAATAGTGGTGTTTATTTTGCAATAAACAAACACGACCTCAATAGTGCTTCTCAAGAATCTTTAGGTAAGTTATTAAAGATTTTTAAAGAATACGATAACACAAATATTCTGATTGAAGGCCATACAGATAATACAGGTCGCGCTGAATACAATATGCAACTTTCTGAAAAAAGAGCAAATTCTGTCGCTAGTTATTTTACACAAAACGGGATTAGTTCTAGCCGATACTCAATAAAATGGTATGGTGAAGAACAACCAAAGTATGATAATGAGACTGTGCAAGGACGCTCACAAAATAGACGTGTTGAAATTGCCATCATCGCCAATGAAGATTTAAAAGAAGAAGCGAAGAAAAATACAAATTAATCTTCTGCAAATATGCTTTTAAGCCTTCCCGTTTTTGGAAGGTGTGAAGTCAAAATTCAAAACCGCAAGTTCATGATGAACTTGCGGTTTTTTTATTAAAAACTAATTGCTCTCAAAATGATGCAACATCTATAAATGAGTTGATAAAGATTTGATTCGGCTGAATTCCTAATGTGGGTTCTGCTAAAATTGTTATTATTTGTATAAAATATATTTAGCTTAGCCTAAATAATTTTTAAAGGTGTATTAATTTTATATATTTGAAAAATGAAATTTAATTTTAAATACAATTAAAATGTTAGACATCAAGAAAGAGTTACCTGAACTTCCTTATGATAAAAAGGCATTAGCACCTTTGATTACAGAGGAAACATTTGATTATCACTACGGCAAACACCACGCAGCATACGTGAAAAATCTCAACGGATTGATCAAAGATTCACCACGTGAGGAAAAGTCGGTTAAAGAGTTAATTTTAGAAGGGCATCAAAAAAAGGAAGCTGGTTTATTTAATAATGCAGCACAACACTGGAACCACAGTTTCTTTTGGCATTGTCTTTCACCAAATGGCGGTGGCGGTCCAGAAGGTCAAGTTAAAGAATTAATCGAACGTGATTTTCAAAGTGTTGCGCAATTTAAAGAGGAATTTTCAACATTGGCAACCAAGCTTTTTGGTGCCGGATGGGCATGGCTAGCACAAGATGAATCTGGAAAGTTAGAAATATTACCGATGAGCAATGCGCACACACCTATCACTGAAGGCAAGAAGCCAATTCTAACTTTGGATGTGTGGGAACATGCCTATTATATTGATTACCGCAACGCACGCCCAAAATTTGTTGAGAGTTTCTGGGAAATCGTCAACTGGGATTTTGCTAACGAAAACCTAAAAACATTATGAGTAATACCTGCTTACAACATATAGAAGAAGCTTGGAAACTGAAGACAAATGCTTCCAACAAGCTCTTTTCTGCTGGCAAGTACAAGGCGTCTCTTCTGGGATACGAAGAGGCGCTTTGCCGTGCAGAAGTTTTAAATCAGCATTTGAAAAAGGCAATGATAATTGGCATTCCTTTTATTCAAATATTTGCAATTTCATGTAATAATATTGCTTTCACTTATGAGAAAATGGGCTTGTCACAAAAAGGAGAAAAAATGCTTCAGCGTGTCGTTTACTTTTTAGTATTCCAACATGAAAAAACCGAGCACAATTCAAGAGAAATTCAAAGTGAACTCAAAAGAGCAATGCTGAATTACAATGAATTTGCCAACAGAAACACTTTGGATGTGGACAATGTTAAGCTTGTTTTTAAAGATATTCAAAAGCAATTAAAAATAGCATAATACCAGCGTGATATGATTTCTTGTTCCGCATAAAGTCCTTCTTTGAAACTGGGGAAAGCACAATAAATTTTCATATCTTAATCCTTTAAATCTTAAAACATATATCTTGAACTTTTCACACCTAAACTTAGAGATTAGACCGATTCAATCGCAAGAAAAACTCTCGCAAAACACAAGTCAAATTCTTCTCATCACTGCCGAAGATCAACTGGAGGATAAAAAGCTCAATGCGCTTTTGACTTCTAAAATAAAAGAGGTTTTTGAGAAAAAAGAAAATAAAATTTTCACGCATATTGCTGATAGGGAATACTTCATTTGCGTCATCAGCTCTCGAGAGTTTAATAAAAATAAATCTTTAGGCATTTCGCTTTACAAAGATTTGAAAGACGAGAACGTCAACGCTGTCTTTATGAATGGTTTACAACAGCTTTCAAAAGAACAAAACCAGGCTTTTCTAGAGGGTTTCTATTACGGGAGCTATCAATTTAAAGCCTACAAGAAAAAGGAAAATACCAGTAAAATAACGGCTTATATCTCTCAAACAATTTATGAAGAAATAGCCATTGGGCAAATTAAAAACCTTGCCGAGAGTGTTGCTTTAACAAGGAATTTAGTCAACGAGCCGCCAAACAAACTCAATGCTTTGATGTTTTCAAAGCAGGTTGAAGAGGCTGGGAAACACTTTGGTTTTGAAACAGAAATTTTACATGAACAAAAGATTACTGAGTTAGGAATGGGTGGATTACTCGGTGTCAATCAAGGTTCTGAAGTCCCTCCTACTTTTAATATCATGACTTACGCGCCAGAAAATGCGGTCAACACAGCACCTTTGGTTTTAGTTGGTAAAGGTGTCATGTTTGACACTGGTGGTTACTCTCTAAAAATTAAAGGCGGTATGTCAGGTATGAAAGCTGATATGGGCGGTGGCGCGACTGTTCTTGGAATTATCTCAGCAGTGGCAAAAAACAAATTACCATATCATATCGTCGGACTTGTCCCTGCGACGGATAATAAAATTGACGGAAAAGCACTTTTAGTTGATGATGTCATCACGATGATGGACGGAACAAATGTTGAAATTCAAAATACAGATGCTGAAGGCCGTTTGGTTTTAGCCGACGCTTTAGTTTATGCAAAAAAATACAAACCTCAACTCGTCATTGATATTGCAACCTTGACAGGAGCTGCCGCTGCAATTACGGGACCATTCGGAATTGCCTCTGCTGGCAATCAGCAAGAAGATATTGATGAATTAAAACAAGCTGGAGAAAAAACTTATGAACGCCTTTTTCAACTGCCGCTGTGGGAGGAGTTTGCAGACCTTTTGAAAAGTGATGTTGCAGACCTTAAAAATATTGGAGGCCCAATTGGTGGTGCGAGTACAGCAGCGCAATTCCTCAAACATTTTACGGCTTACAACTGGATGCATTTAGACATTGCTGGTGCTGCATTTTTAGATAAACCAGCAGGAACGCTTCCTGCTGGTGCAACAGGCGTTGGCGTGAGACTCGTCTATGATTTCATTCAAAACAGATCAGTAAAAAATAATTAAGGAATAGATGGTTTAGTTTTTTAAGTTGCCAAAGCCAAGCGTGGATTTTCAATCTATTCTTGGCTTTTTTTGATCCTATTATTTAACTTGTATACACGGTAGAAAATTGAATACTTCACGATGAAAACAAAAGACCAATACACAAAAGCTTTGCTGTGGAGCCATAAAATCATTGGCTTAGAGATCCATGCGTATAGCAATACTGACCAATTAATGAAAGCTTTGGCGGCCTACTTGAATGAATTGATCGCACATGATTTCAATAAGCTGATAACGATTTTGTACCGCATTGATGTATCTCAAAAAAAAGCAATGTCAACTTTGAAAGCCCAAGCCAATCAAGAAACGCCAGGTGAAACTTTAGCAAAACTGATTATAGAACGACAGCTTCAAAAATTGAAATTTCGAGAAAATTAAAAGACTTTTGAACTGGTTTAAAAACTTAAGCTCTAAACAGAAAGAAGCGCTTTTTTAATTCCTCTATTGCAGTTTCTTTGTTTGTCGTAATATATTTTAAAGCCTCTTCAGTAAACTCCTCTCCTTTTTCAGTCAGGGACACAATAGAATCCGTAATTGTAATGAGGTTATTTTTCAAGGCTAAATCTAGAACAGTTTTCGCTTGTATTTTCTCCCAATTGATGTGATCTTCTAAGTGGCTGACATGGCGTTCTTCTATTTCTTGATGGTTTTGTAAGTGAAGTAAAAAGACTAAGAGCGAAACTTCAATGCGTTGTTTTCTTTCTTTAAACATCACAGAAAACACGCCTTGGTTAGGTGCGAATAAATAGACCAAAAGAAAAACGATTCCTAAAATTGTTGTCATTGACCCAGCGATGGAAGCATCTAAATAATTGGCCATCCAGTAACCGCCAACGGCTGAAAAGACACCAAAAATACAACTCAAAATAAGCATTTTCTTCAAGTCATTGGTCAGCAAGTAAGCCGTTGCTGCTGGCGCAATCATCAAAGCGACAACTAACACAGCTCCCACAGCATCAAAAGCACCCACAACAGTCACCGAGGAAATTGTCATAAGGCCGTAGTGTAAGACAATTGGTGAAAACCCTAAAGTGGCGGCGAGACCTTTATCAAAAGTGCTCAGCTTGAGCTCTTTAAAAAACAATAATAACAAAATTACTGTCACCACTAGGATTGAACCAATGACCCAAAGAGATTTTGGGCCAAGATCAAGATCTCCTATCAGCAATCGATCAAAAGGTGCAAAAGCGAGTTCCCCAAGCAAAACTGCATCAATATCTAAATGAACATCGTTTGCATTTTTAGCGATAAGGATCACACCAATACTAAAAAGCGCAGGAAACACCAAACCAATGGCTGTATCTTCTTTTACCAAACCCGTTTTCTGTATAAACTCAACCATAACAACAGTGACAACACCTGTTAAGGCTGCAAATAAAATGAGTAATGGAGAGTTTAAATCTTGTGTGATAAAGAAGCCCAGAACGATTCCTGGTAAAATAGAATGACTGATCGCGTCACTTATCATCGCCATTTTACGCAAGACTAAAAAAGTTCCTGGTATGGCACAAGCCACCGCGACTAGTGATGCTATTAATTGTATTTCTAATTGTGCGCTACTCATTTGTATTTCCTATTTCGTTATACATTTTAGCCGCTTCATGAAAGCCTTTTTCAGTCATTGCCCATTCATTTCCTTTTAATTGAATAAAATGCTGTTTTTCAAGTTGTTTTAAAGACTTTTTTGTAAATCCATGAAAGTTATTCAAAATCTTAATGGCATGTGGGTGAGAAATATTATCATGATCTTTAACGATGCGATACATGAATGTCAAGGTTTTTTTAAGATTGAGTTCTTTTCTGTTTTGATGAAAACGTATTTGTCTAAAAAGAAGTCCACGTCCAGGTGAAAAAATAAATGAAAAAAGAACAAAAACAGCTGCGACTAAAACGATGACTGGCCCAGTTGAAAGGTTATCTTGACTAGCACTAATTGCTGTACCAAAAACACCTGATAAGGCACCAAAAATAGCTGCGATAAAAATCATAACACCTAAACTATCTGTCCATTGTCTTGCCGCTGCAGCAGGCGCTAACAGCATTGCGCTCATTAAAACAACACCAACAGTTTGCAAGCCTAAAACAATTGCAAGGACAATAAAAACTGTAATTAAGATATCTAAAAAGCGCGTATTAAACCCTAAGGTCTCTGTGTAATCTGGGTCAAATAATAGAACTTTTAATTCTTTCCAAAAAAGAAGCAAAACGATTAAACTCACACTTGTCACAGCTGTCATGACCCAAACATCAGACTCAACTAAAGTTGCTGCTTGACCAAACAAATACTTATCTAAACCTGCTTGGTTTGCATTTGGCATTTTTTGAATAAAAGTCAATAACAGCATTCCAAAACCAAAAAATAAAGACAGAATCAAACCTAAAGCTGTATCATTTTTTAATCTTGTTTTTTTTACAATGCTTTTAATCCAGAAAGTTCCGATAAGTCCGCTGATCAATGCACCGATTAATAATAAGTTTGAGTCTTTAACGCCAGTTAAAATAAAAGCTAAAGCTATACCAGGTAAAGCTGCATGTGAAATAGCATCGCCTAGTAAGCTTTGTTTTCTTAAAACGGCAAAACTTCCTAACATTCCGCATACTGCGCCCAAAACTGCAGTCCCTAAGGTTATTGTCCTTAAGGTATAATCAGAAAAAACTAAATTAAAATATTCTGTTATTGACATCTATGCTTATCTTTTGCAAGTTTTGAACTATTTATTAACTGCTACTTTATAGTTAATTCCGTAAGTTTTTGTCAGATTTCCATCATTAAATATATCTCGAACTGGACCAGAAGCGATTCCTTTCACGTTTAAAAAAGTAACCCAGTTAAAGTACTCTGGAACAGTTTGTAAATCGTGATGAACAACAATTAAGGTTTTTCCTGCATTCCGTAATTCTTTTAAAATATTGATAATTGCTTTTTCAGTTGTTGCATCAACACCTTGAAAAGGTTCGTCCATCAAATAAATCGATGCATTCTGAACTAAAGCTCTTGCTAAAAAAATTCGTTGTTGTTGACCTCCACTTAGTTGGCTGATTTGTCTGTTTTTAAACTCCAACATTCCTACTTTTTCTAAAGCTTCTAAAGATGTTTTTTTCTCTTTTTGTCCAGGTCTTTTTATCCAACCCAAAGTTCCATAAGTTCCCATCATCACAACATCAAGCGCTGTTGTTGGAAAATCCCAATCCACGCTACCTTTTTGAGGAACATAAGCAACTTTATCAACTTGTTTTTTGTAAGGCTTACCAAAAATTTTGACACTTCCAGCAATGGGTTTTATAATGCCTAAAATGGCCTTTATCAAAGTTGATTTTCCTGCACCATTTGGACCGACAATTGCCATCAAAACACCTTCAGGTATTTTTAAATCAATGTCCCACAGCACTGGTTTATAATCGTAAGCAACTGTTAAGTCATCAACTTGTATAGCGTAAGTTTTTTTTGTCATCGCGTTATTTTTTGTTGTTGAAGTTTTAAAAAATTATTTTAAAGCATCAATAATTGTTCTCACGTTGTATTTAAACATTCCGATATAAGTGCCTTCTTCAGTTCCTGAATTTCCTAAAGCATCAGAGTAAAGTGTCCCTCCTATTTCTACATTAAAACCTTTTGATTTAACTGATTCTTGAAGTGCTTCAATCGTTCTTCTTGGCACACTGCTTTCTATAAAAATAGCTTTCACTTCATTATCAATGATTAATTTCGATAAACGTCTGACGTCTTTAACTCCTGCTTCAGTTGCCGTTGATAAACCTTGCAAACCGATGACATTAAAGCCATAAGCTTTTCCGAAATAACTAAAAGCATCATGTGCAGTCACAAGGATTCTTTTTTCTTCTGGTAATTCTGAAATAATTTCTTTGACTTTTTTTTCTAAAGCATCAAGCTTCTTGAGGTAAACTTTTTCATTTTGTTTATAATAATCTGCACTTTCAGGATCTTGCTTGCTCAACTGATTTGTCAAGTTTTTCGTAATTCGTTTCCAATAAGAAATATCAAACCAAATATGTGGATCGTAACTTCCTGAGAACTCAGTAGAGCTGATCAAATCTTTTTCTTCAAGAATTTCGGCCAAAGCGATTGTGTTACCGCGACGTCCCATTTTTTCAAAAACATCAACCAGTTTTCCTTCTAAATGTAAACCACTGTAAAAAACGATATCTGCTTGAGTCAGTTTACTCACGTCGCCTTCGCTTGCTTTGTATAAATGCGGATCGACACCACTTCCCATTAAACCTTGGACTTGAACAGAATCTCGACCGATATTTTTGACTAAATCTGTAATCATCGTCGTTGTGGTGACAACATTGAGTTTTTCACTTTTTTGATGTCCGGAATTTTGACAACTCCAAAACAGACTCAAACAAAAAATGAATAGTAAAGTGTTTCTCATAACTTGTGTTTTCTTCTTTTGCGAATAGAATTTTATTATTTAAAATTAATTCACTTCAATTTCTTCTATATAAATATTGTCTGTAGCCATTTTAGACAAGGCTATTTCTTTCCCATTAGACTTGACAGTCATGCTTTCATCAAAAGACTCGATGTGGATAACTTCTATTTCAGTTCCTAAACCAATATCTATTTTTTCTAAAAACTGTAAAAAAGAAGAAGAAGTATCATTAAAACCTTTACAAATGCCTTTATGTCCTTTTTGAAGTTGAATCAAACGTTTTGTTGGTGCATCGGGAATATTTCCTTTTTCATCAGGAATCGGGTCACCATGCGGGTCGTACTTGGGTCTTCCTAAAAATCTATCCAACTCTTCGACTAATTTTTGAGATTGAATATGCTCTAATTGCTCCGCAACATCATGGACTTCATCCCAAGCAAAATTAAGTCGATCAACCAGAAATGTTTCCCACAATCGATGCTTACGAATCACTTTTAAGGCTTGTAACTCTCCAGAATTGGTTAGGTGAACACCGTAATATTTTTGATAATCAACTAGATTTTTATCAGCTAATCTTTTAATCATTTCAGTGACTGAGGCAGCTTTAGTATCTAAACTTTCAGCAAGCTCATTAGTCGAAACACCTTTTTCACTTTCTTGTTGTAAATGAAATATGGCTTTTAAATAGTTTTCTTCAGACTGACTAAACATATTATTTAATTAATGCTCAAAGTTACATTTAATTTATCAAAAATTAAAAATTAGCACATCCTAAATTTTTATAAATAAGAATTAAAAAACAGCTCATTTATGGTTCTTCAACTCATAAATACTTTGTAAGATTGTCAGATATATTTTAGACTTATTTAATCAAAAGTAATTGCTCATGAAAAACCAGAAAACAGCCTATATTTATGCTATCATTGCTGTTATATTATGGGGAACTGTGGCTACGGCCATGAAAATGTCAATGGAATATTTTGATTTTTTTCAGTTGCTCTTTTTGTCAGTCTTTGTTTCGTTAATCACACTTTTTTGTGTTGTTGCTTATCAAAAAAAGTTAAAAAACATTTTTAAATGGCCAGTAAAGGCTTATTTAAAATCAGCTATTTTTGGATTGGTCAATCCATTTGTTTATTACATCGTTTTATTTAAAGCTTATGAATTATTGCCTGCTCAAGAAGCACAGCCATTAAATTACACTTGGCCAATTATGATTACTTTATTATCCATTCCAATTTTAAAACAAAAAATCAGTTTTAAAAACTTTACGGCGATTTTGATTAGTTTCCTTGGTGTAATGATTATTTCAACAAGAGGTCAACTGGCTGATTTTTCGTTTAGCAATCCTGAAGGCGCAGCATTTGGTTTAGCGTCTGCTGTGGTCTGGGCATTATTTTGGGTCTATAATATTAAAGATGAAAGAGATGAAATCAGTAAACTTTTTCTCAATTTTTTCTTTGGAATGATTTATATCACAATCGCTCTTTTTGTTTTTTCTGAGTTTCCTGAATATTCAGGTCAGCACTTTTTAAGTGCCGCTTATGTGGGCTTATTTGAAATGGGAATCACTTTTATCATTTGGTCTTTAGCGCTTAAAAAATCTAAGCAAACGGCTGGTGTAAGTAAGCTAATTTATCTTGTTCCGTTTATTTCTTTAGTTGTTATATATTTCGTTTTAGGTGAAGAAATTCAAAAATCAACACTTTATGGACTCGTTTTTATCATCAGTGGATTAATATTTGATAACATCAATTTCACAAAATTATTAGGAAAAATCAAAAAGAAAACAATCAAGAAAGTTCAAAAGCTGTAACAGTTTTTGAAAGCTATTTATTATTCATAAATTTACGATTATAAATATTAGAGTATGAATCCAAATTTTATGATGTTAGCATTAATCTTACTAAGCCTGACGCTTTGGATTTGGGCAGTTTTAGACATTAGTCGAAGGCAATTTAAATCAAGATTGACTAAAGCTATCAGTTTAATTTGTGTTTTTATGTTTCCTATTATAGTACCACTACTCTACTTTCAGTTGAAGGAAAAGTTGATAATTCAGAAAAAAAGAATTTTCAATAAAGAATTAAAACACTGTTAATCAGTTTTACATGATGAAAAGTGAAATTATCTCAAAAACAGTGTATCCTTTTTGAGTTTGTCTCGTCTCCTTAATGAACCTATAAAAATCAAATCTTATGAATAATTGCGAATGTACGAACTGCGAATGCACAAAGTGTAATTGTGTAAATTGTAAAACAAGCGATTGCCCTTGCGATGTTTGTGAATGTTCAAAATGTAGCTGCTGTAATTAATTAAATCATCTATGAGTTTTCAAACCTCTGACATTTGGAATGACCACAGCAGTGAAATGTACTTTTTCTGTTTAAAAAAAGTACAAAATGAAGACATTGCCAAGGAGGTTTTACAAAATACTTTTTTTAAAATTCATAAAAACATAAATCAATTGAAAAGCCCGTCTCAATCGAGATCATGGGCTTTTCAAATTTTAAGAAATGAGATCATCAATTATCATAGAGAAGGCTTACCTCAAGATGATCATGAAGATTTATCCGCTCTATCAAGTGATGAATTTAAAGATCAGTTTTGTTGTTTTGAAAGATTTATCAACGAATTACCTCCACACTATAAAACAGCAATTACCTTAGTTTACATTAAAGGTAAAAAACAAAGTGAAGCCGCTGAACTCATCGGAATTAGTCTCGCAAATATGAAAGCACGCATCAGGCGAGCAAAAGACATCTTAAAAAAACGTTTTAATGAATGTTGCCAATTTTCATTTAATGATAAAGGCGAACTCATCGGCGAATCTAATTGTGCGCATTGCGAAGATTAAGCTTACATTTTCTTAATGATTTCCTCATAATAAAGACTCATTATCCCTTTAAAATCAATTATATTTACGTGAAAACTAAATGTAATTTATGGAAGTAGCACTTATTGCTCATGATGGTAAAAAAGCCGAAATGGTTCAATTTATCAATGAGTTTCAAGATTTCTTTACAAGAGAAGATATCTCTCTTGTTTCAACAGGAACAACAGGTTTAAAGGTTGAAAAAGCTGGCTTCAAAGTCACACGATTTCTTTCTGGACCTATTGGTGGCGATGCACAAATCGCTGCCCGAATTGCAACTGGCCAATGCAAATTGGTTTTATTTTTTAGAGATCCTTTAGAAAAACATCCGCACGAACCTGATGTATTAATGTTACTTAGAATTTGTGATGTCCACGATATTCCTCTAGCTACAAATCCTGCTACTGCAGCACTACTCATCAAATCTCTCAAACAATAATCTTTTATATTATGGAAAAAAATCATGAATACTTTATCCAAAAGGCAATAGAACTTGCCGAAAAAGGTATGAATAAAAACGCTGGCGGTCCTTTTGGGTGCGTCGTTGTTAAGGACGATGAAATCATTGCTGAAGGCTTTAACCAAGTCACAACTGATAATGACCCAACAGCGCATGCTGAAGTTGTGGCGATTAGAAAAGCTTGTGAAAACTTACAGAATTTTCAGTTAGAAAATTGTATAATTTATACCTCATGCGAGCCGTGTCCAATGTGCTTAGGCGCGATTTACTGGTCGAGACCCAAAGCTGTTTATTATGCATGCACCAAAGAAGATGCTGCAGAAATAGACTTTGATGATCAATTTATTTATGATGAAATAGACAAAGATATTTCTACGCGTTCAATTGAATTTATAAATATCGAAAGAGAAAAAGGCGTTGAAGTTTTTAAACAATGGAAAGTAAAAGCTGATAAAACAGCTTATTAAATTTTAAAATTCATGAAAATTCTTGGTATTTCAGGTTCTGCAAGTCAAAAAAGCAGTAATTATTACATGCTGAAAGCTATACAGAAAAGCATTGCCGATAAACATCAAATGCAGGTGTATGATGATATACATGCTTTTGAGTTGTTTACACCTGAAAAATTAAAAAAAGGTGTTCCTGGAGATATTCAGAATTTTAAGGAGAGTATTTTAGAAGCTGATGCAATTATCATTTCAACGCCAGAATACACACATAATATACCTGCCGTTCTTAAAAACATGATTGAATGGTGTACACATTCTGGAGAGTTTTCAGAAAAAAGAATTTTGCCAATCACTTTTACGCCAAAAGAACCACGAGGAGAGTTTGCCATGCAATCATTATTGAATTCTTTACAAACCATGAAAGCCAAAATTGTAATGGAATTTCCGCTTTATAAAACCGATGTCATTATTGAAAACCAAGAGATCAAATTCCCTAATGAGATTCAAGATATGATAGATGAAGCTCTCTTTCTTCTCATGAATTAAAATCTTCAAGTTTAAACACTTTTAAACCTATCATTTTTAATCAGAAAATGATAAATTGCAATTGACATACATTCGATTTCACTCCCGTAATTATGAAAATTTTACACACAGCCGATTGGCATATTGGCAAACGCTTACACAAACATTATTTATACGCTGATTTTGACCTTTACATCGGTTGGCTTAGTGATTTAGTTGTTGAAAAAAAAATTGATGCTATTCTTATTTCAGGTGATGTTTTTGATTTAGCTAATCCTTCAGCCGAAGCTAGAAAGCAATATTATCAATCTTTGGTTGCTTTAAATAAGCTTAACTGTCATGTCATTATCACTGGTGGAAATCACGATTCGCCAAGTATGCTTGATGCGCCAAAAGATTTATTATCAGCTTTGAAAGTCAATGTCATTGGTGGTTTACCTGAAAACATGGAGGATTGCATCATTCCTTTACCAAATTCAAAACAACCTGAAGTTGTAATCGCTGCCCTTCCCTATTTACGCGATGCTGATGTTCGTAAATCAGAAGAAGGACAAACTTATGAAGATAGATTGCAAGCAATTCAGAAAGGAATACAAATGCGTTTTGATGAAGCTGCTGAAATTTGTGAAACCAAATATCCTGACTTGCCCGCAATAGCGATGGGACATTTATATGCAGCAGGCGTCAGCACTTCAGAAAGTGAGAGAGATATACAAATTGGTAATCAGGCTGCTTTTCACGCTGAGCAATTCAATTCACATTTTAATTATGTTGCTTTAGGACATATTCACCAACCTCAGCAAGTTAATTCTAACGTTCCAACATATTACAGCGGTTCACCTCTTATGCTTTCTTTCAGTGAAAGACGTGATGAAAAGAGGGTTTTATTACTCGATACAACAAATAATTTAGCTGTCGAAAATATTCAGATTCCGAAATTCAGACAATTATTAAAAATAAGTGGCACACTTGAAGAAATAGAAAATAAGTTATCTCATCTAGATGCAATCGGACATTTAAAAAGCTTAGTAGAAATTGAAATGATTGAAAAGGACTTTAGTCAAAATAAATTGACATTATTAGATCAATTAGTGAGTGATTTTAATCATAAAGATTTCGAAATTGTTAAACACAGAGCCAGTTTTAAAAATGAGCAGGTAAAAACCAGTGAAATTTATAAAATCAATCAAAATTTAGAAGATCTCAAACCCAAAGAAGTTTTTGACAATTTGATCGAACAAGAATCTTATTCAGAAAAAGAAAAAACTGAACTGAGACAAACATTTATTGAACTTGAAGAACTTCTAAATACTGAATTATAAGCTTTTATCCTCATGAAAATTTTAAAAATAAAGTTTAAAAACATCAATTCTTTAAAAGGTGACCACGAAATTGATTTTACAAAAACACCTTTTACAGAGAATAATTTATTTGCCATCACAGGACCAACAGGAAGCGGGAAAACAACATTGTTGGACGTAATTTCATTAGCACTTTTCAATCAAGTTCCGCGATTAGGAAAAATGAGCAAATCTGAAATTTCTAATAAAGGTGCCATCTTAACGCGTAATCAAAAAGAGGCCTCTGCTGAAGTCACTTACAGTTGTCAATCTGGTATTTATCGCTCACAATGGAACATTTCAACAGCGAGAACTGGGAATTTAAGAGACTACGAAATGTCAATTACAGATATTTCTAATGATAAAAGTTTAGATTATAAAAAAGGAGATGTTCCTGCAAAAAATGAAGAATTGATTGGCTTAAATTACGATCAATTTATTAAGTCCGTTGTACTTGCTCAGGGTGAATTTGCGAAATTTTTAAAAGTAAAAAAAGAGGAGCGTGGCGAATTGCTTGAAAAAATTACTGGAACAGGTATTTATAGAAGATTAGGTCAAACGGCATTTTATAAATATCGTGACTTGGATAATGCGGTTAAAAAACAAAAAGATAAAATTTCCACCCATAAGGAAGTGCTTATTTCTGAAAAAGAGTTTGAAGAAAAAGAAAAGTTAGCTCAAGAAACACACAAGGAAAAAGAAAAGATTAGCAAGCTTTTGAAAGCTTTAGAACTTCAAATTAATGATAAGCGGACATATCTTCAACATCAAGATGATCTTGAAAAGTTTAAAAATCAGATCAAAGAAAACGAAGATAGAATTTCAGTTTTTGAGAAAGAAAAAGGAGTTCAGCTCAAAAAACATAATGAATTACAAGCCTATATTGAGAATATTCAAAAATGGAAAGATTTAAACAAACAGCTTCAACAACTTGAATCTCAAAAGGAAGAAAATCGTCAAAAGCTTGAGAATGTCAATCAAAATCTTGAGCAAAATAAAGACGAATTTGCTTCTCTTTTTGGTTTAAATACAAATGATAAAAACTTTGAGGACAAGCTCGTTAAATACAAAGAAACAGTAAGGAAATTTAAAAAAGAACGCGAAGAAATACTTACAGCTTATAAAACTTTAGCAAACTCGATTGATGAAAATTTGGCAGATTTTAAATTAAAATTAAATCAAAAACATCCGAGTTCAAGCTTACAAGAAGTTCAAGATTTAACTAATGAAATTCTGAATAAAAAAGAAGAATTAGAAAAACAATATTCTTTTTCTGAAACGACTGATATTGAATATGAACAAAAAGAAATTAAAGAAAAATTAAAGCAAATTTGGAATGCTGAAAAATGTCATTCAGAACTATCTCGAAAAAACGAAACAGTTAAAAATTTAGAGAAAGATCTGAAAGAGAGTCTGAAAGAAATTGAGAATTATCCTGCTCAAATTAAAGATTTAAAAAGCAAAATTCAGCTTCAAGATTCGCAACTTGAGGCTAAGGAAAGTCATTTAAAAAACGCTGAACTTCAGAAGAAACTTGAAGATTATAGAATAGATTTAAAACCTAATGAGCCTTGTCCGCTTTGTGGTAGTTTAGATCATCCGCTTGCTGAAAATCATCCTAAAGCCGATGATCAGTTAGAGAAAGAAATTCAGGAATTAACTGAAATTTTAAATAAAAACAAAACACAGTTGACACAGTTTGAAACAAAGTTGGAGACTGTCAATAAACAAAACTCTAAAACTGAAAATCAGTTAGAATCTTTGACTTCAGAATTAGATTCTTTAAAAATTTCATATCAAAAACAATTTGAAAACTTAGAGGTTGATACAGATTCTCTTTCTGAATCAAAGGAAAGATTGGAAAACAAAAGTGAAGCTCTAAATGATTTTTATAAATATCAACAAGCTTTATCGCAACTTCAAAAAAGCAAAAATTCTATTGTTAATTTAGAAGACTTACTCAATAAGGGACGTTCCAAAAAAGAAGAAATCGAACAACTGTTTGAAGGTGATAACTTTGAAAATAAAATCAATCAATCAGAAAGAAATTACCTGAGTTTATCAAAAGAAAAAGAACAGCTTGACAGTTTAAAATCAAAGATTGAAGAAGAAGATGAAAACATTGATAACCAATATCAAAAGCAAAACGACTATTTAAAAAATTGCCTAGAACCTCTTAATTATGAAAATGTTTCTGAAGCAATCAAGCATATTTTACCTCATCAAATTTTTCAGAAATATCAAGATGAAAAACAGACTTATGAAAACCAAAAAATCAGTCTGAACACAAGTCAAAAAGATTTAAGTGAACAAATCGATAAACTCAAAGAAAAAGTAGGCTCTGAAACTATTGATGATTTAAAAGAAAATTATAAAAACAAACAAAATCGTTTACAAGATACTGAAAATCAACTCAATGAATTCAACCGATTAATTAAAAATCAAAAAGAAACACTTCAAACAATATCTGATATAAAGGAAAAAATTGGAGAGCAACTTAAAATAAATCATCGTTGGAAAATGATGAATGATTTAATTGGTGATTCAAAAGGAAAAAAATTTAATGACTATGCGCAAAACTTAACGCTTTCGCAACTTCTTGTTTTAGCAAATGAACGCTTGAGATTATTAACCGATCGCTATCAAATTGATAAAGCAGCAAAAGGTGAAGATGACAGTTTAATCGCTATTGATGCTCATATGGGTGGACAACGAAGATCAGTCAAAACGCTTTCAGGAGGTGAAACTTTCATTATGAGTTTGGCTTTAGCATTAGCTTTATCAGATTTTGCTTCACGCAAAGTAGAAATTAACAGCCTTTTTATCGATGAAGGTTTCGGAACTTTAGATCCAGAAACTCTAGATCAAACATTAGACACTTTAGAAGTTTTACAAGCAAAATCTTCTAAAACAATTGGTATTATTAGTCATGTCAGCAGTTTAAAAGAACGTATTTCTACACAAATACAATTAACCCAAAATGGACAAGGTTACAGCACTTTAAAAGTTATTTAAATAAAAAAGAGGCTCTGTTGAAGTCATTTTTGGCTTTATGAACAATGAAAGCAGTAGAATTTATTTCTGCCTCAAACTTCTGACTTACCAGAACCTCTTTTATCAATATATTTAACTTAAAAATATGTGCTAAACCCGAAATACCAAGTTGCTGCTTCTTCAGCTGGATTATTAATTACATCTGTATCCCATTGGTATCTGTAATTAATCCTAAAAACAGTTCCTGGCGTTGGCCTAAAACTGATAGCTGGCGTAACGGCAATTCGTTCATCACCAATATTGGTGTTTGTTTCTTTAAACTTGCCTATATTCCAATCAACATAATCAAAACGGGCGGCGAAATTTAAGCTCGCATTCTCCCATTCCAAAACTTTGTTTTGGTAAATAGGCTGAACGACATCAACAAAAGCACCGAATTGTTTTTCGCCATATTGCTGCGTATAAGTTGAAGGAATATCAATCCAACTCCAAGCGGCTTCTCCTATTATTGTTGTATTAGTCGCTTTAATTGTTGTGTTGAAATCGAGTGCAAAAACATCTAACCGAGCTTTGTCTTCAATTTCCTCACCATCGTCTTCAAATTTATTGTAAGTTCCACCCATGTATGAAATACCAAGCTCTCCAAGATTTCTATTTTTGATAGATACTTTTCCTGTAAAAGTTGCTTTTCCACTGTGATTTTCCATGAAGCGTTCTGGGTTTTCTTTTGCAGATGGCAAATAGGTTTTATCTTCTTCATTTGAAATAATCGTATTGTCAAAACCATTTGTCACATAAGCTTCATAACCAAAAATCCAGTTACCAGCATAAGTTTTACCATAAGCACCAAAACCTGCATTGGATAAAGTTGCTGCTAACATATTCACAGCCATATCAGGACGCTCAACAAATTCCCATTTTGGGCCATCGTGATTTTGATTAAAGGCACCAATAGGATTCATCACAATACCACCTCTAAAATTCAGTAAAGGATCCAAAGTAACATCAATTGCTGCAAACTCGATAGCCATTTCTTCTCCTCCATCTTCAATTTCGAGTTCTGTCATAAAACTGATACGCTTAGCAATGTTTGCTGACATAAAAAGAGTTAATCTTCTGGCTTGAAAGGATAAACCATCAGAAATTCCTTCTTCTGTACTATAAATTGAATTGGCTTCTAAATAACCGCCAAGCGTAACGGGAGATTTATCTGAAGTTAAAGAAGGTTTATTAACAGCAGCATCCATATTCATTTGAGAAGCTGAATTTTTCTTTGTTTTTAATGAGTCTTGAGCATGAGATGCAAAGCTCAATATAAATAAAAAACTAAATATGAGTTTAATTAAGGTAGATGTAGATATTCTGATCATCTGTTGTTGTTTTAAATGTTTTTAATTGTTCTTCTGCAGGGCCTTCAAGCACTTCACCTGTTGTTGTAAATTCGCTTCCGTGACAAGGACAAGAATAAATATTGCCGCCAACGTTGAGTTCACAACCTCTGTGTGTGCATTTTAAAAGAGAAGCCACATAGTTATCTTCTTCAATTTTGTATAACGAAATAGGAAAATCTGTATCTTGAGGTGTGACCAAAACATACTTTCTTTCTTTATTTTTGTCATTAATAAACTCTGATTTTTCCACAATTATTTTCCCTCCTTTTTCTAAAGTATCTGCATAATAAATACTTGAACATGACTGCAGAACTTGAGAAGCAAGCGGAATTCCCACAACACAAATTCCTAATGTTTTGACAAATTTTTTTCTATCCATCATTAAAGTGATTCTAAAAATGCAAGAAGTTTATTCTTCTCTTCGTCTGAAAGATTTTCATACATATTTCTGCTATTTATAGCTTCACCTCCATGAAGCATTATGGCTTGCTGGATGCTGTGCGCTCGACCATCATGCATCAAGTAATATGCATTTCCTTGTGAGTCTCCAGAAAGTCCTAATCCCCAAAGTGGTGCAGTTCTCCATTGAGCTGAGGTTGCAGTTCCTTCAGTGTAACCATCATCTAATTCAGGTCCCATATCATGTAAAAGTAAATCTGTGTAAGGATGGAAAGTTTTATTGGAAATGGCATCAATTGGCGAATAACCCGTTTGCATTTCTGGCAAATGACATTTTGCACAATCAATGGTTTCAAAAACTTGTTGTCCCGCTATAACATTTGGATCATCTTGATTTCTTTGAATTGGTGCTTTTAAGGTTTTAAGATAAAAAACAACATCATTAACTGTTTTTTCATCAATTTCAGGTTCTTGCATATCACCACTATAAGTATCATAAGGTTCATATACAGATGTGATTCCAATATCTTGATTATAAGCATCAGCGGTTTGTTCTAGCAAATTATAGACCGATGCTTTTTTACCAAAACGTGTAATATACATTCCATTTTGAGTAACAGCATCGACATGAGGTTTTACATAATCAGGAATATGATTCCAATGCACAACACCACGAATACCATCATCATCAAGATCATTTGGGTCTTGTAAACTCAATAAATAATCGTCGGTTACAGCCTCTAAAAAACCTAAACCAGTAACAATTGGTGCGACTAATTTTGTGTGAGGTGCTCCAGATGGTAAGTTCTCAGGTTCATAGCCTGGTAAAGCTTTGTTTTGCAGCTGAGGCCCACCTTGATCTAAAAAGTGATTACCTGTTTCATCACTTTGTCCAAATCTTGTAAAACCATTAAAAGGATGTCCTTTACCATCTCCTGCATGGCAGCTAACACAACTGGTTCCTGTAAAGATTGGACCTAAACCTGTTTCGGTTGTAAAAATCTGATCGTTAAAAGCAACATCACCAAGAACAAATCGTCTTGACTCGGCTTTTGATAAACCTTCTGTTGGGCCATCCAATAATTCATATTCTTCTGGCTCTCCAGTTGCTGTCAACTCACAAGAACTGAAAAATACAATTCCTAAAATTAGGATAACAAAATTTAAATAAGTTTTCATTGAAATTAATTTTTAGGCAAAACTAATTTTAAAAACAAGAATAACAAAATTTATATCAAAGATTTGTCTAAATCAAAAGATATAAATGTGGATAGATGTTATAAAATGACATCAATCATTTCAAAAGAAATAGTTTACTTATTAGATAAATCCAAAGTGTTAGATATCGTGAGAAATCAAAAAACAACTACTATATTTTTTTAAAAAACTTAAGAATAAAAAGAAGTAAAATTGGTGCTGCTAATAAAATAACCATAAATAAATGATTGGTTAAGACACTTGGCACTAGTAGAATTGTGAAGATATATCCACCCATTGCGCCACCAAAATGCGCATCGTGACCAATTGAATCATTTCGGTTTTTCATACCCCAAATCGAGTAAAGTAAATATCCAATACCAAAAACATAAGCGGGAATTGGAATGATAAAAAAGAGACCTAACATCATATCAGGCTGCAATAATATTGCGGCATAAAGTACGCCAATAACAGCACCACTTGCACCAACTGCGGAATAATAAGCTTCGTTTTTATGGAAAAGATAAGAAAGCATATTACCAATTAATAAACTTCCAAAATAAATTAATACAAACCCTATTTGTCCAACATAAGCAATCACTGTTCCTGCAAAAAAATACAACGTCAACATATTTACAAAAAGATGTGTTGTATTGATGTGCAGAAAACCAGATGATAACATTCTGATTTTTTCGCCAGATTGTAATCTCGCTATTTGAAACTTATACTGTTCAAAGAAAGATAAATCTTTAAACCCTTTGAATGACATCAAAACATTGGCAACAATAATCAAAATCGTGATCACATCTAAATTGTACATAAGCTTAGTTTAGCGGACAAATATACTTATCTTTGCACAAATTTTGACACATGCAAAGACTAGCTTTTCATATTGTTTATCCACTTCTAAAGCTGATTTCAATCCTTCCTTTTAAGTTACTCTATCTCTTGTCAGATATCGTTTTTGTTTTGATGTATACTATTTTTGGTTACCGAAAAAAAGTTGTTAGAGCTAATTTAAAACTCGCTTTTCCCGAAAAAACCACTAAGGAAAGGAATAAAATAATGCGAGCTTTTTACAGGCACCTATGTGATTTAATATTCGAGGCAATTAAATCCATACACATCTCTGAAGAAAAACTTAAGAAAAGGTTCAAGTTTGAAAACATAGAAATGATCAGAGATATTGAAAACCAAAACAAAAGTATAGTGCTCATGCTCTCTCATTATGGTAATTGGGAATGGATTTTCATTATGCAATCTTTTATAAAATCAAGAGGTTACGGTGTTTATAAACGCCTTAGAAATAAGCATTTTGATAAGTTAGTTAGAGACATTCGAGCAAAGTTTAATACTGATTTAATTACAACAAAAGAAACTATTGAGATTTTAACAAAATCAAAATTAAATAATGAATTATCAATCAGTGGATTTATCTCAGATCAATCTCCTAAACCTCAAAAAGCATATCATTGGAATGAGTTTATGGGTGTTTATGTCCCTGTGCATACGGGTGCTGAATTATTAGCCAAAAAATTTGATTCTACTGTTGTTTTTGCGGCTATTGATAAAGTAAAGCGCGGTCATTACGTTTGTAGATTTGAAACACTCGCTTCTGATCCTTCAGAGTTTGATGATTATGAAATTACTGATCAATTTTTAAAACTCACTGAAGATCAAATCAAGAAAAAGCCGGAATATTATCTCTGGACACATAAAAGATGGAAGCATCGCAAAAAAAGAGAAATATAAAAAAAGCTGCCTTAAATAAAATTAAGGCAGCTTTTTCAGTTATGATCTGTGATAGAAATTAACGAACTAACTTTTTATATTTAATACGTTTTGGCATGATATCGCCGCCTAAACGCTGTTTCTTATTTTCTTCATAATCACTGAAGCTTCCTTCAAAGAAATAAACTTGCGAGTCTCCTTCAAAAGCAAGAATATGCGTACAAATACGATCTAAGAACCACCTGTCGTGCGATATTACAACTGCACAACCTGCAAAATTTTCTAAACCTTCTTCTAAAGCTCGAAGTGTGTTGACATCAAGGTCGTTAGTCGGCTCATCCAGTAAAAGAACATTACCTTCTTCTTTCAGCGTCATTGCTAAATGCAAACGGTTTCTTTCTCCTCCAGATAAAGTTTCTACTTTCTTGTTTTGCTCACTTCCTGAGAAATTAAAACGACTTAAATAAGCTCTTGAGTTCACTTTTCGTCCGCCCATCATGACCATATCTTGACCATCACTGAAATTTTCCCAAATTGATTTTTGCGAATCTATATTAGAATGACTTTGATCAACATAAGCGATTTTTGCAGTTTCACCAACAACAAATTCACCTTTATCAGGTTGCTCCTCTCCCATGATCATTTTAAAAATCGTTGTTTTACCAGCACCGTTTGGACCAATAACGCCAACAATTCCAGCTTGAGGTAAATTAAAGTTTAAGTCATCATAAAGCAATTTTTCGCCATAAGCTTTACTCACATTTTTAGCATCAATAACATTAGTTCCTAAACGTGGTCCGTTAGGAATGAAAATTTCCAGCTTATTATCAAGTTGCTCTTGATCTTGACTCATCAATTTATCGTAATTCTTCAAACGTGCTTTTTGCTTTGCCTGTCGACCTTTTGGAGCCATATTTACCCACTCGAGTTCTCGCTCTAAAGTTTTCTGACGCTTAGAAGCCTGCTTCTGCTCTTGCGCCATACGTTTAGATTTTTGATCTAACCAAGACGAGTAGTTTCCTTTCCAAGGAATGCCTTCACCACGGTCAAGTTCAAGAATCCAACCAGCAACATTATCCAAGAAATAACGGTCGTGCGTTACTGCGATAACCGTTCCTTTATATTGCTGTAAATGATGCTCAAGCCAATGTACAGACTCAGCATCCAAGTGGTTTGTTGGCTCATCGAGTAGTAAAACATCAGGTTCTTTGAGTAATAAACGGCAAAGTGCCACACGTCTTTTTTCACCACCAGAAAGAACGCCAATCTTCTTATCAGCTTCTGGTGTACGCAAAGCGTCCATTGCAATTTCTAGCTTGTTATCAAGCTCCCATGCATTTGTTGCATCGATTTTATCTTGTAAAACAGCCTGACGATCCATGAGTTTCTGCATTTTATCAGCATCCTCATAAACTTCTGGTAAACCAAAATCATCATTAATTTTATTGTATTCATCTAAAATAGCAACAACATCTGCAACGCCTTCCTTAACAACTTCAATCACTGTTTTCTCAGGATCTAGTTTTGGTTCTTGCTCGAGGTAACCCACAGAATAATCTTGTGAGAAAACGACATCACCTTGATAATTCTTTTCAAGACCCGCAATGATTTTCATCAAAGTCGATTTACCTGAACCATTAAGACCTAAAATACCTATCTTAGCTCCGTAAAAAAAGCTGAGATAGATATTTTTAAGCACTGGCTTTGACGAACCTGGATAGGTTTTGCTCACGCCAGACATTGAAAAAATTACTTTCTTTTCTTCCATATTATTATTTTTTAAACTCTACCTTTTAAAGCATTAAAGACCCACGCAATAGCAAAAAATCCGATTCCGACAGCGGCAAATCCCCAACCTGCTACATCATTATAACGAAATGCACCAAGAGCTATTAAGGCAAGACCAACAACAATCATAATAAATGTTGCCCATGCTAAAACTGTATTTTTATTCATAATTTGAATTTTAATCAACTCGCAAATATAGAGAATTCAAAGCGGTTTTGTTTTGAAGTTATCAACTTATAAATCGTATTTTTATTGTAGCGCAAAGCTTTGAGTTAACAAAGGTTTTGTATTTTAGCGACAAATCAGACTCAATATAATGAATATAAAATTTAATAAAAACGAAGACCATAATAAGCTTCTCGCCTCTTCTTTAAGAGACAAGCTGGTCAAGGTAAGTTTAGGCGGTGGCAAGAAAAAGATTGAAAAACATCATTCAAAAGGGAAAATGACTGCCCGCGAACGTATTGACTTTTTATTAGATAATCCCAAAAAAGCTATTGAAATCGGTGCTTTTGCTGGTGAAGATATGTATGAGGAATACGGTGGTTGCCCAAGTGGTGGCGTTGTTGTAAAAATCGGTCATGTATCTGGTAAACAAGTTATTGTTGTGGCTAATGACGCCACTGTAAAAGCTGGCGCTTGGTTCCCGATTACAGGAAAGAAAAACCTAAGAGCTCAAGAGATTTCTATTGAAAATAATCTCCCTATCATTTATCTTGTAGATAGTGCAGGTGTGTTTTTACCAATGCAAGATGAGATTTTCCCTGATAAAGAACATTTCGGACGCATTTTCAGAAATAACGCCGTGATGAGCAGCATGGGAATCACCCAAATTGCAGCTGTCATGGGAAGTTGTGTTGCTGGTGGTGCTTACCTTCCAATCATGAGCGATGAAGCTCTCATTGTTGACAAAACTGGAAGTATTTTTCTTGCAGGAAGCTATCTTGTCAAAGCTGCTATCGGTGAAAGTGTGGATAATGAAACGCTTGGCGGCGCAACAACACATTGTGAAATTAGCGGCGTGACAGACTACAAAGCTGATAATGATAAAGATGCCTTGACAAAAATTCAAAACATCGTTGATAAAATAGGTGACTTTGATCAGGCTGGTTTTAACCGCAAAAAATCTGAAAAACCAAAAGAAAATCAAGATGATATTTTCGGCCTTCTTCCTGCAAAAAGAAGCGACCAATATGATATGATGCCGATTATTGAAAGATTGGTTGATAATTCTGAATTTGAAGAATATAAGGCAGGTTTTGGCCAAACATTAATTACTGGTTATGCCCGAATTGATGGTTGGGCTGTTGGTATTGTTGCCAACCAACGTAAAATTGTTAAAACCAAAAAAGGTGAAATGCAATTTGGCGGCGTGATTTACAGCGACTCTGCTGACAAAGCAACACGATTTATCGCAAATTGTAACCAAAAGAAAATCCCACTCGTTTTCTTACAAGATGTCACAGGCTTTATGGTGGGTAGTAAAAGCGAACACGGCGGAATTATTAAAGATGGTGCCAAAATGGTAAATGCTGTGAGTAATTCTGTTGTTCCTAAATTTACAATCGTGATTGGAAATTCGTACGGCGCAGGAAATTATGCAATGTGTGGCAAAGCTTATGATCCGAGATTAATTGCAGCTTGGCCAAGTGCTGAACTTGCTGTGATGAGCGGTAATTCAGCGGCAAAGGTTTTATTACAAATCGAGACCTCACGTTTAAAAGCGAAAGGCGAAAAAATTACTGAAGAAAAAGAGAAAGAACTTTACGATAAAATCAAAAACAATTACGACGAGCAAACAAGTCCTTACTACGCGGCTGCACGTTTGTGGACTGATGCTGTTATCAATCCTTTAGATACTCGCAAATGGATTTCTACAGGAATTGAAGCTGCAAACCATGCGCCTATTGAAAAAGATTTCAACTTAGGTGTGATTCAAACTTAATTTTTGATTTAAAAACTTTTAACGAGATGAAATCATCAATTGTTTTTCTGAAACTATTTCAAAAACATATTGATTTCATCTCTTTTTAATTTAAGCCTATATATTTTATGCTTTCCAACAAAGATAATTTACAAATCATTTACGAAGACAACCATATTATTGTCATTAATAAACGTGCAAGCGATATTGTACAAGGCGATAAAACGAAAGACAAGCCTTTGAGTGAGGTGGTTAAATCTTATATTAAAGAAAAGTACAACAAACCAGGTGATGTTTATCTAGGTGTTGTGCATCGCTTGGATAGACCGACTTCTGGAATTGTGGTTTTCGCAAAAACATCAAAAGCTTTAACGCGTTTAAATAAATCTTTTGCAGCGCATGAACCCATTAAAACCTATTGGGCTTTGGTAAAAGATGAACCACCTCACGAGCAGATGATTTTAGTGCATCATCTCAAAAGAAATCAAAAACAGAATAAATCTTACGCACATAAAAATCCTGTTGAAAATTCTAAAAAAGCTGAATTATCATTCAAAACAATTCAAGTTTTACAGAATTATTATTTATTAGAAGTTGCCTTAAAAACAGGAAGACATCATCAAATCAGGAGCCAACTCTCTGCAATTGGGTGTCCGATTAAAGGTGATTTAAAATATGGTTTTGACAGAAGCAATAAAGATGCAAGCATTCATTTACACGCGCGATCACTTGAAATAATTCATCCTGTTAAAAAAGAAAAAATGAAATTTACAGCTGAGGTTCCTGATGATAATTTATGGAAAAGCTGTGTCAAATAATTCTAACTTAAAAATTAAAGATAAGCTACTCAAAACTTATCTTTGAAAAAAATTGATATGAAAAAAAACATTGCTGTTTTAATGGGCGGCTATACGAGCGAATTTGAAATTTCGATTAAAAGTGGTGAAGTTGTCTATCAATATCTACCAAAAGAGAAATACAATGTTTACCGTGCATATATTTCTAAAGATGAATGGTTTGTAAAGACTGATGACAATGAAAAACACGTTATAGATCCTGCTAATTTTTCAGTTCAAATCAATGATAAATATATTCATTTTGATTGTGCTTTTAATACAATTCACGGAACACCAGGTGAAGATGGTTTAATACAAGCTTATCTACAAACACTTGGCATTCCGCAAACAGCCAGTGATTATTATCAATCAGCATTGAGCTTTAATAAACGTGATTGTATTTCAGTTTTAAAAGCATACGGTATCAAATCGGCTGATAACTTTTTTGTCAATAAAGGTGATTCAATAAATGTTGATGACATTATCACAAAAGTAGGTTTGCCATGTTTTGTTAAAGCAAATAGAGCTGGAAGTAGTTTTGGGATTTCAAAAGTGAAAAAAGCAAGCGAAATGAAAGAAGCGATTGCGCATTCATTAAAAGAAGATGATGAGGTGATTATTGAATCGTTTCTTGATGGAATTGAAGTGAGTGTGGGCGTCATCAACCACAATGGAAAAATCACCGCCTTACCTGTTACAGAAATTGTGACTGAAAACGAGTTTTTTGATTATGAAGCTAAGTATTTAGGGCAATCACAAGAAATCACACCTGCAAGAATTTCAGATGAAGACGCGTCAAAAGTGAAAAAACAAGCAGAAAAGATTTTCAAAATTTTAAAATTAAAAGGTTTAACAAGATCAGAGTTTATTTTTCATAACGGAGAACCTCATTTTATTGAATGCAACACCTGTCCTGGTCTTACTGAAGCAAGTATTTTACCTCAACAAGCTAAAGCAGCTGGCATTGGTTTAACACAGCTTTTCGATGAAGCTGTTGAAACAGCATTGAATTCATTTTAAGATGATATAAGAAATTCCTATTTTTAGAAAAATAACTATTATGAAAAAAGCAGTCTTTCCAGGATCTTTTGATCCTTTGACTTTAGGTCATTATGACATCATTATGCGTGGACTCACACTTTTCGATGAAATCATTTTAGCAATAGGCGTCAATGCTGATAAAAATTATATGTTCTCTTTAGAAGAACGCAAACATTTTTTAGAGGAAGCCTTTAAAGGTGAACCCAAAATAAAAGTTGACACTTATAAAGGTTTAACTGTTGATTATTGTAATTATAAAAAAGCCCAATTCATACTTCGTGGATTAAGGAATCCTGCTGATTTTGAATTTGAAAAAGCTATCGCACATACCAACAGAAAGTTAGAACAAATAGAAACTGTTTTTCTACTAACTTCAAGTGGCAAAAGCTATATTTCTTCATCAATTGTTCGTGATGTGATTAGAAATAATGGTGATTACACGGGATTAGTTCCTGATGTTGTCCGTAAAACACCTGATTAATATTGACTTTATATTATAAAATCAAATATTCTACTAAAAGTTCACCTAACGCTAAAGCCATGTCTAAATTTATTTTTTTAATCGTTTTTAGTTTTTTATTGATGAGTTGTCAAGAAAAGGAAAATAAAAACGAAACCGTACAAACAGAAAAAAAAGAATTCAACACTGCTTATATGAGAACAAATGGTGACTCGACTTCTACTTATGCAGAAGTGATTCATTTTTACAAAAACTTAGCAGAAAATCATGAAAGTATCACGCTAACCGAACATTATAAAACTGACCATGGCGAACCGCTTCATCTTGTTGAATATGCTTCAGAATCTGCAAGTCTCAATAGTTTAAACATCTTAATTAACAACGGTATTCACCCTGGTGAGCCTGGTGGAATTGATGCCTCAATGTTATTTTTTAAAGATTTGGCCGAAGGTAAAATCAAGCTGAAGGAGAATATGAAAATTTATAGCATTCCTGTTTACAATGTTGGCGGTGCACACGAGAGAAATTCGACTTGGCGAACCAATCAAAATGGACCATCTGAATATGGTTTTAGAGGCAACGCAAAAAACTATGATTTGAATAGAGATTTCATCAAGTCTGACTCAAAAAACAGTAAAGCTTTTTTTGAAATTTATCATAAGGTCAAACCGCACATTTTTATTGACACGCATGCGACTAATGGTGCTGATTATCCTTACGTTTTAACACATATTTTCACACAACAAAACCAGTTAGGCGGAGAATTAAGTCAATACATGACAGGTCGATTTATCCCTGAAGTGAAAGATTCATTACAATCAAATAATTGGGATTCTACACCTTATGTCAATGTCTTCAATCGCCCACCAGATGGAGGTTTTAATCAGTTTTTAGATTCGCCAAGATATTCAACTGGTTACAGTTCTTTATGGAATAGTATCGGTTTAGTTATCGAAACACATATGCTCAAAAGTTACAAAAAACGTGTAGAAGGAACTCATGCATTTCTTCAAGCGATGGCAAAGGTAAGTGCGAAAAATGCTAAAGAAATTAAGGAAAAGAAAGAGAATAATCATCAATACTTCCAAAATTTAGATTACTACCCTATTCAATATGAGTTAGATAGCACGAGTTATCAAATTTTAAATTTTAAAGCTTTTCTAGTTGACACTTTAAAAAGTGAAATCACGGGTTTTGACAGGATAAAGTACAACCGTGATTCAACCTATACGGTAGATGTTAAATATCATAATAAATATGTTGCAACAGATTCAATTCAAGTCCCTAAATCTTATATCATTCCTCAACAATGGGAAAAAATCATAGAACTTTTAAAATGGAATTCTGTGACATATCATCGTCTGGACAAAGATTCTATTATGGAAGTAGATTATTATAGAATCATGGATTTTGAGACAAGCCAATCGCCATTTGAAGGTCATTATTTACATTCAAATACAAAAGTTAAAACCTTTAAAGCTAAACAAGAATTTAGAGAAGGTGATATTGTTGTTGAAACTGATCAAAGAGCAATCAAATATATTTTTGAAACATTAGAGCCTGAAGCAGTAGATTCTTTTTTTAACTGGAATTTCTTTGATAGTGTTTTACAACAAAAAGAGCATTTTTCTACATATATTTTTGAAGATATGGCTATAAAAATTTTAGAAAATAATCCAGATCTTCAAAAGAAATTTGATGAGAAGAAAAATGCGGATAGAAATTTTTCAGAAAATTGGTATGCACAATTAAGTTGGCTTCATAAACAATCAAAACATTATGAAGATGCTCACTTAAAGTATCCAGTCTATAGACTTATGAAGTAACCTCTTCTTCAAAAAAATCATCAGGAAAAAGCAAACGAATATTCTCATAAGATTTCTTGAGAGCTTTCTTTGCTTTTTTCTTATTTTTCCACTTAACTTTAGTGATACCTTCATTTTCTTGAGGTATTAAATCACCTGCGTAATCTGTAGTCATCGCAAACCAATAGGTTTCTTTAAGTCTGTATTTTCCCTTCCTTTTTAAAATATGGTAAGTAACTTTAATAAGTTCGCCAATTTTTAAATTTTCAACGCCAGTTTCTTCTTCCACTTCCCTAATTGACGTCTCCTCTATTGTTTCGTCTTTTTCAGCTTTTCCTTTAGGCAAATCCCATTTTTTATTTCTATAAATAAAAAGAATCTTACCTTCCGTATTTGTTACTAAACCTCCACCTGCAACAATGACTTTTAATTTCTTTTTAAGATGTTTTAAAAGTTTGTGTTCTTTTTTATGATATAGATGTAAATGTTCTATTTCACCTTTAGAAACTTTTTTAATTAAAGATTTAATTTTAGCTTTTTTTATAGAAATTGATGTGTATTTTGCACCTATATTTTTATCTGTAGATAAAATAATTGGAACGTCATTAATGAAAACTTTATACATTTGCAATTATGATTTTATGTGAAAGCACAGCTCAAAAAACAGCAGAACTTTTATTGCAAATTAATGCAATAAAATTAAACCCGCAAAAACCATTTACGTGGGCAAGCGGTTGGAAATCTCCGATTTACTGTGATAATAGAATTATATTATCCTATCCACAAATACGCAATTATATTGTTGCAGAACTTGCAAAACCTATAGAGCAAATTTATGGCAAGCCAGATGTCATTGCTGGAGTAGCAACTGGAGCCATAGGTGTTGGCGCATTAGTAGCTGATTATTTAGGTTTACCTTTTGTATATGTTCGACCAGAACCCAAAAAACATGGTAGAAAAAATCAAATTGAAGGCCATTTAGATAGTCATCAAAATGTTGTTGTCATCGAAGATTTAATCAGTACAGGAAAAAGCAGTTTGAATGCAGTTAAAGCTTTAAAATCCGAAGCTAACGCAAATGTTAAAGGTATGATGGCTATTTTCAGTTATGGTTTTGACATTGCTAAAGAAAATTTTGAAAAAGAACATCTTGATCTTCATACGTTAGGAAGCTATGACACTTTGCTTGAGCAAGCCTATAAAACAAATTACCTTAATAAAGAAGAATTAAGACTATTAAGAACATGGCGCGAAGATCCCGCCAATTGGAATAATTAAAAATAAATATGAATTTAGAAAGCCCAAAAGTAAAGGTATCAAAATCTCAAAAAGAAGTTTTTGAATTTTTAAAACACGTAGAAAACTTTGAAAAAATAATGCCAGAAAGCATTGAAAAATTTGAAACATTAGAAGATGAAAGTTTTATTTTTCAACTCAAAGGAATGCCAGTTATTAAACTAAGATTGCAAGAGACAAAAGAATTTAATGAGATTGTTTTAGGCTCTACAAGCGATAAATTAAAGTTTACTTTAACTGGTTTAATTGAAGAGATATCAGAAAATGAATCAGAAGTTCAACTTGTTTTCGCTGGTGAATTTAATGCAATGATGGGAATGATGATCAAAAATCCGATCAACAAATTCATCACGACATTGAGTGAGAATATCAGCCAACTATAATTTTATTTGGGTAATTTTCATGAAGATTGCCCAAATATTTTTTTCATCGCTTTCCCCTTTAACTTACATTCCTCGTATTCCTTTTCGATAATGGATTTTGCCGTCAAAGCGCCGCCAACCATATAAGATAAGTATCGTGCATCTGCATTATAAAGCAAACTTCGGATAACAACATTGAAGTCAAAATCAAAATCTGGCGTGATATAACCCACGGAGCCACTGTAAAGACCACGTTTTTTTGTTTCATACTTTTCAGCAAGTTCCATGGCTTTATATTTGGGTGCTCCCGTCATACTTCCCATAGGAAAACTTGCTTTCAGAATATCGCTTAACTTCACGTTATCTTTCAATTGACATGTAATCGTTGAAATCATTTGATGCACTTGCTCAAAACTATAAATTTTACATAATTCTTGAACTTCAACACTTTTACTTTTAGCAATTTTAGATAGATCATTTCTAACAAGATCAACAATCATAATGTTTTCAGCTCTTTCCTTAGGATCGTTTTTGAGCTGAACTTTAATTTTATGATCAATATTTGAATCTGAATCTCTTCTCGCAGTTCCTTTGATTGGTTGACTGATTAATGTATTTCCTGATTTCGAAATATATCTTTCTGGACTTGCTGAAATAACATAATGCGTATCAACTTTAGAAAAAACTGAAAAAGGAGCTTTTGATATGTCTCTTAAGCTTTTATAAGCTTGTAAACAATTAAAAGAGATATCATTGGCATAAAATTCTTGACAAAAGTTGACTTCATAAATGTCTCCTCTTTGAATGTGCTTTAACAATTGGGAAGCATTTTCAAAATACTCTTTTTTTGACATCCGATTGATAAAATCTACTTTTGGAAGAGAAGATTCTTCAACCAAAGTTTCATTGATGTTTTTAAAATCTTTATCAATCTCATGAAAATCATCATTTAAATAATGAAATGAAAGCAGATTATTTTTTAAACACAATAACTTTTTAGGCTGAATAAATTTTAAAAGTGGAAATTTGAGATCATCAGAATTTTGAGATTTTAAATTTTCAATGGAGTTCTTAACATCATAACTAATGTAAGTCAACAACCAATCTTGTGTTTTTTGATGATAATCGTCTAAACCATCAAAGTCAACCTTGTCGTGAAAAGTCAATGATGAAAGCTCTCCAACACCAATAATACAATCGTATTGGTGATGAGTGGCTCCCATTTGTTGACCTTCTAAAATAGTAAAATTAGAAGATTTAGAAGCCCAATGAAAAAGCTTCTCCTTAAAAGCTAAAGGATTGATAATTTCACGTTGAATATGATGCCTCAAAAGAAAAAATTTAAAATTCCGAAGATATTAAAATAATCTATTGAGTTGCTTCAATAAAATATTATTCAATATAAATTAATGAAGCTTCTAATTCAGGCTTGCTTTGACATAAAGCTTGTGTAAATCTTTTCAATTCATCCAATTCCTCTGGTTGTAGAAGTTTTACAGCTTTAGCCAATTCTTTTGCAAATAACTGAGCATCAAAACTAACCTTTTTCAAGATTTCTTTTGTGTAATCTAGCATACTTGTTTGCATAATTTTTACAAATAGGTGAAGTAGTTTTGATCAATAAGCAAATCGTTTTAAGTCATAAATATAACTTTAATAAGTTCGATGATTATTAAAGAAATGTTAATAAAACAGATGCTATTAATTTTTGACTTTTAAAGTCCATTCAAAATTGAAAGTTGATACAACTTCATTTTTTTCATTTTTACCAACAGATTTTAACCAGATTTTTTGTCCTTCACCTGTCGAAATACACTTTTCTATAATAGCATCAATTTCATGCCCTTGCTGACATGTAAAATGAATTCTGCCTGTTGCTTTTTTTGTAAATTCAGAAGTATTTTGAGCGACCAACATCGATATTTTTCGGTTAGATTTCTGAATAGCTTGCATTACCAAAACCCCTGTAACAAGCTCAGCTGCCATCGCCTGAACAGCAAAATACATACTTTTAAATGGGTTTTGATTAATCCAACGATGCTTAACAGAAGACACAGCATGATTATTTGATAATTCTTTTAACCTTACTCCTGAAAACCATGCGTTTGGAAGTTTTAAAAAAAGAAATAAATTGAGTTTAGAAGGACTGAGTTCCATTTATCATTTTTTATAAAAATACAGATTTAAATGAATTATTAGCTTCACTCTAATAACTTACAAAAGTTAAAATTAAGTTAATAAACACTACTTTGTAATACATAGTAGCTTGTGAAGTTTATATATTTGTCAAATACAATGAAAGCTCTGCCAAATGAAAATAGAAAATACCAAAGCACAGATGCGAAAAGGAATTTTGGAGTATTGCATTTTATCGGTGCTCTCCAAAAATGACGCATACGTTGCAGAAATATTAAAAAACTTAAAAGATGCACGTCTAATTGTTGTTGAAGGAACAATCTACCCTCTTTTAACTCGATTAAAAAATGCTGGACTACTTGCCTACCGCTGGGAAGAATCTACTGGAGGTCCACCTAGAAAATATTATCAAATTACTCCCAAAGGCCTTTCATTTTTGAACGAATTAGGTCAAACCTGGGAAGATCTAAAATTTGCAGTCAATAAAATCACCCATTCTAAAACCTCGAATGATGAATAAAACAATCAATATCAGTTTAGGCAACATTTACTTTTACGTTGATGAATTCGCCTTTCAAAAATTGAATCGCTACTTAAAAGAAATCGAATCATACCTTGCAAATGAAGAAAGTCGAGATGAAATTATCAATGATATTGAATCTCGAATTGCTGAAATTTTTAACAATTTTAGAGAAGATGCAACGCAAGTGATCAATATGCATCATGTTGATGAAATGATCAAGATTATGGGTAATCCTGAAGATTACCAAGTTGAGGATGACTATGAAACTTATTCAAAAAGGAAATCGACTCGCAGTTTGTATAGAGATGTTGATAATTCTACTTTAGCTGGTGTATGTGCAGGTTTAGCACACTATTTTAGTATTAATCCTATCTGGTCGCGAATTTTATTTATCATTCTTGGTATCACAACTTTAGGAACAACTGTTTTAGTTTATATCATTCTCTGGATATTAATCCCGCCGGCTATAACAACTGCAGAAAAACTAGCGATGAAAGGTGAAGAAATTAATATTTCTAATATAGAAAAGAAAGTGAAGGAAAACTATGAAAAGTTCACTCAAAAATTTGGAGATATCGACTATGAGAAATATAAAGAGCAAACACAACAAGGTGCAAGAAAAGCTGGTCAAGGCTTCATTAATTTCTCATCACAACTGCTGAATATTACTCTCAAAATCCTAGGGTTTATCTTTGCTTTAATTGGTGGATTAGCATTATTTGGATTAGTTGTTGCTTTGCTAAGCTATACTTCTGTAAGTTTATTTGAAGACTTTTATATTTTTGACTTTCCTCACGCAGAAATGGGCGTGCCTCATTGGTTTTTTGCGAGTGTCATTTTTATTTTAAGTGCAATTCCAATGTTTTACTTATTAATTTTAGGATTAAAATTAATGATCAAAAATTTGAGAAGTTTAGGAAAAGCTTTTCATATTATCATTTTAACCCTGTGGTTTGCTTCATTAATTACAATTATCTTTTTAGGCATCAGAAAATCGTTTTATCAACCTGAAGAATATCAGTTTGTCAGAATTGAAGAGACTAACATCACTGCTCAGGATACAATTTCAATTAAAATGATTGAAAATTTCAGATACAATGAGAATTCGGTCAGATCTCGTCATCTTAAATTAACTTATGACGCAAATGATCAAGACATTGCAACGGGATCAATGATTTTATTAGATTTTAAAAATAGCCAACAAGATCATGTTTCAATTCGATTAGAAACAAACATCAAATCTATTAATCGTGAAAGCGCGAAAAAAATTAATGATGAATTAGAATATCAGTTTCAAACATTAAATAAGGATATAAGTTTAGCAAATTTTTACACGATTCAGTCAAAGTATCAAGAAGCGCGCATTAAATTAAAAATTAGCATTATTTTGCCTGAAGGGATTCATCTTAAAATTAATGAAAATACTACAGAATTTTTGAACAATCATAATTCAATTAATAGTCTAGAGATCAACCATAAAAACGAATTATTAAAATTAGAGAATTCAGCTTTAAAATGTTTATCATGTCCCTATCAATCTATTAAACCCATCATAAAATCTGAAGAAAAACAAAATCGTACAACTTTAGATTCTATCAACTAAACCCTAAACCTAAAATAGCTCAATTATGATTCAAATTTTAAAATATGCTTTATATGCAGTTCTTGCATTCAGTTTATTCAGCTGTCAAACTGTTTCAAAAATAACAGGTAACGAAAAAATAGATGGTGCAGGTCCTGTTATTTCAAAAGAAATAGCGATTAATCAGCTCGAAGAAATTGATATCAGCAATTCTTGGGAAGTTAAATTGATTAAAAGCTCGACAAGTAAAGTTATTATCAAAACTCATCAGAATATTATTGATTTAAGCGAGATCACAACTGATAAAAATATGTTTAAGATTAGCTTTCAAGAACAAATTGGAGAAGTTGATCAAAAAACAATTGAGATTCACTATACACAGCATCTTGAGTCCATTGACTTAAGTGCAACTGCAAATTTAAGTGCTGATGATGAAGTGAGTCTAGATCAATTAGACATTGATCTTTCTAGCGCTTCAAAACTCAAACTTAAAGTCAGAACAAAATCTTTGAGTATAGAGACTTCATCTAGTTCTACAGCTGACTTACAAATACAAAGTAACAAATTGGAAATTGATGCTTCTAGCGGTTCAAGAGTAACAGCTAAAATAAATGGAAAATCAATTACAGCTGAAGCTTCAAGCGGTTCAAGTATAAAATTAAATGGTTCAGCAACTATATTAAAATCATCAACTTCAAGCGGATCAGAAATTAATGCAGCTGACTTGAATGTTAAAAAGATAATTGCCTCAGCTTCATCTGGATCGAGTCAAAAGCTTTTTCCTTTAAAGAGTTTAGACGCTAAAGCTAGCAGTGGAAGCTCTATTAAATATTTGAACACACCTGATCAAATCAAGATTTCAAAGTCCTCTGGAGGTAGCGTAAAATCTCAATAATAAAGCATAAAAAAGCCGATTTAATTTTTTAAATCGGCTTTAAAATTTATTTATAAATTGTTTTAAGCATGTTGTAAATCATGCTTACCTTCTTTAATTTCTTCAATTAATTTTGCGTTAAAGGCTTTTAAATCTTTAGGTGTTCGGCTTGTTACAAGTGCTTCATCAACAACAACCTCTTTATCTACCCAGAGCGCACCAGCATTTTCTAAATCCTTTCTAATTGAAGCATAAGATGTCATCGTTCTTCTTTTTACCACATCTGCATTGATGAGTGTCCATGGTCCATGACAAATAGCCGCAACTGGTTTGCTTTGCTTGAAGAAATCTCTGATAAATATTAAAACATCTTCATTAATTCTTAAGATATCAGGATTGATAACACCACCAGGTAACATTAGTGCATTATATTGTTTTGCATTAACACTATCAATTGTTTTATCAACTTTGTACGAGGTAGACCAGTTTCCGTCACTCCAACTTTTAATTTCACCAGATTTTATACTAACGATATCAACTTTAAAACCTTCATCTTCCATCGCTTTTTTAGGTGAACTCAATTCACTTTCTTCAAATCCATCTGTCGCTAAAATTGCTATTCTCTTTTCCATTTTATAAGTTTTTAAAATTAAAATTTGATTTATCTCTAATATAAAAAGATATCAGTGATTTTATTTTAATTAAATGATAAAGAGTCAGTTGCTTAAGTTAATAAATCTTAATTTAAGATATTCTTAATCAATTCTTTGGAAGAACTTTACCAGTAAGTTTTAAAGCGACATTAGGCTGAGACGCGTCAGAGTGAATACTGATTGTCTTTCGAATAGGTCCAGCAATTGATGTGTCATACTTGACAACAATCTTTGACTTTTCGCCAGGTTGAATTGCTTTTGTAGGCTTATATACAATTTTGCAATCACCTGTAATTGTGATATGTTTAATTTCAACTTCTCGATTCCCTGTATTTTCAAAACGGTAAGTTGCTAAAGTATCTTTATTAAATGGAATTTCTCCTAATGAGATGCTTTTGGTTTCAAAACTTAACTCACCAAGATCTTGTGCTTGTATAAATGCCGAAGAACTCAATAAAATAAATGCGTAGAGTAATTGTTTTTTCATCATTGGAAATTTATATAAAAATACAAAAATTCCGTTCTAAACAAAAATCAAATAATCTTACTGCTAAAAGGCTTTAAGATTAATCAGGTATTCTCTATTTTTGGCTTTCATAAAATTGAATATAAAATTTCCATGAGTTTGACATATAATCCCAAAGAAACAGAAGAAAAATGGTATAAATATTGGCTGAGCCAAGGTTATTTCCATTCAGAGCCAGATGAGCGAGAATCATACACAATTGTAATTCCTCCACCAAATGTCACAGGAATTTTACATATGGGACACATGATGAATAACACCATACAAGATGTTTTGATTCGTCGTGCGCGTTTAAAGGGATACAATGCTTGTTGGGTGCCAGGGACAGATCACGCTTCAATTGCTACTGAAGCAAAAGTTGTCGCGAAATTAAAAGCTGAAGGTAAATCTAAAAATGATTTAAGCAGAGATGAATTTCTGAAACATGCTTGGGATTGGACAGAAGAATATGGTGGTCGAATTTTAAATCAACTACAAAAACTTGGTGCTTCATGTGATTGGGATCGTACGAAATTTACTTTAGACGATGACATGTATGAATCTGTGATTGACACTTTTATCGATTTACATGAAAAAGGTCTAATTTATAGAGGTTTCAGAATGGTCAATTGGGATCCTGAGGCTAAAACAACACTTTCTGACGAAGAGGTAGTCTATGAAGAAAAACAAGGATTACTTTATTATGTCAACTACAACATTAAAGATTCTGATGAAAAAATAACGATTGCAACAACACGTCCAGAAACAATTTTTGGAGATACAGCCATTTGTATCAACCCTGAAGATGAGCGTTTCAGCCATTTAAAAGGAAAAGAAGTCATTGTACCAATCGTTAACAGAACGATTCCGATTATTGAAGATACTTATGTCGACATGGAATTTGGGACGGGTTGTTTAAAAATCACACCTGCTCATGATGAAAACGATAAAGTATTAGGCGACAAACACAATTTGGAGATTATTGATATTTTCAATGAAGATGCTACGCTTAATCATCATGGGCTAGACTACAAAGGGCTTGACCGTTTTGAAGCTCGCAAACAATTTGTGAAAGCTCTTAAAGAAAATAATTTCCTTGAGAAAACAGAAAACTACACAAATAAAGTTGGTTTATCTGAAAGAACTAAAGCTGTGATTGAACCAAGATTATCAGATCAATGGTTCTTAAAAATGAAAGAACTTGCACAACCAGCTTTAAAATCAGTTTTAGAAACTAAAGAGATTAAACTTTATCCTTCTAAATTTGAAAACACTTATAAACACTGGCTTGAGAATGTAAGGGATTGGAATATCTCAAGACAATTATGGTGGGGACATCGTATTCCTGCTTTCTATTATGGAGAAGGAAAAGACAAGTTTGTTGTTGCAAAAACAAAAGAAGAAGCACTTGAAAAAGCTAAAAAAGAAAGCGATAACAATAACTTAAAGTTAAACGACCTTCGTCAAGATGAAGATGTTCTTGACACTTGGTTTTCATCTTGGTTATGGCCAATGAGTGTTTTTGATGGCATCAGAAAACCTGATAATAAAGAATTTAATTATTACTATCCAACCAAGGACTTAGTCACCGGTCCAGATATTTTATTTTTCTGGGTTGCTAGAATGGTAATGGCTGGTTATGAATATACAGGCCAAAAACCTTTTGATAACATATACTTGACAGGTTTAGTGAGAGATAAAAACAGACAGAAAATGTCTAAATCATTGGGCAATTCACCTGATGCACTCAATCTAATTGATCAATATAGTGCGGATGGTGTTCGCGTTGGATTATTGTTAAGTAATGCTGCTGGAAATGATCTTCTGTTCGATGAATCTCTTTGTCAACAAGGAAAAGGCTTTAGTAATAAAATCTGGAATGCTTTCAAGTTAATCAACTCGTTGAAGATTGATAAGGAAATTGATCAACCTCTTTCCTCTTCAATTGCGATTCAATGGTATTCAAATAAATTTCAGGAAGCTTTAAACCATATTGAAGATCATTTTGAAAAGTACAGAATTTCTGATGCTTTAATGACAAGTTACAAACTCGTATGGGATGATTTCTGTTCTTGGTTTTTAGAAATGATTAAACCTGAGTATGGTAAACCCGTCGATCAACAAACAAGAGATCAAGCCATTAAACTATTTGAAGATAATTTGAAGATTCTACATCCTTTTATGCCATTTATCACTGAAGAGTTGTGGCACCAAATCGATGATCGAACAGGAAGCGAGGCCTTGATTGTTTCTCAATGGCCTAAATCACAACAAATTGATCAAAAGGTAATAAAGGAATTTTCTTTCGTTCAAGATGTTATTTCTGGTATCAGAAACATTCGTAAACAGAAAAATATTGCTTTTAAGAATCCAATTGATTTACATATCCATAATAACGAAAACGCTAGTAAAGCCTATGATGTTCTCATTAAAAAAATGGGAAATATTAATGATTTAGATTATGTTCAAAGTCAAGTTGAAGGCTGTTTAAGCTTTAGAGTTAAAGCCAATGAATATTTTATCCCCGTTGCGGGCTCAATTGATGTTGAAGCTGAAAAGAAGAAACTGAATGAAGAACTGAATTACTTACAAGGTTTCTTAAAATCAGTTGATAAAAAACTTTCTAACACAAGGTTTGTAGAAAATGCACCAGAGAAAGTTATCAATATTGAGAAACAAAAGAAAGCTGACGCAGAAGCTAAAATTTTGACGATTAATAAAAGTTTGGAAAGTTTATAAACTTTAAACGAAATCTAGATATTCAGAAGCCAAAAGGATGTAATGCTTTTTGGCTTCTTTTCTATTTAAATGTCTGACTTGAAATAAGGCGTTTGCCTTAAAAGCATTAACTAATTCATCTCCACTAACTGGTACATTTGTAATACGAATCGTATGATTTTCAAGTGTCGCTTGCTTATAATAAGAGTAAAATAATAACAACGTGTCTTGCTTAAAAACATAAGTGGTTTCACTTACCATTTTATAAGCTTTCTGAAATAAATCTTCAAGAGATTTATCGTTTAAGGAATCTAAGTCTAAAGACATAAAAAACGATTTATAATTCTGCAATAAGGCTCTCAGCTCCTTTCACCTTGTCACCTATTTTTACTTTAACATCGGTTTGCAAAGGTAGGTAAACATCAACACGTGATCCAAATTTAATAAATCCACTATCACGCCCTTGCTTAGCCTCATGGCCTTTTTCAGCATAGTTCACAATTCTTCTCGCAAGAGCTCCTGCAATTTGTCTAAACATAATATCACCAAACTTCTGAGTTTTTACAACGACAGTTGTTCTTTCGTTAAGCTCACTAGATTTAGGATGCCAAGCGACAAGATATTTACCAGGATGATATTTACTATAAACGATTTCGCCACTCACAGGATATCGCGTCACATGCACGTTAATTGGTGACATAAAGACAGAGATCAACAATCTTTTATCATTAAAAAACTCAGGTTCAAAAACTTCTTCAATTGCAACAACTTTACCATCAACAGGAGAAACAATGGCGTGTTCGTCATGCTTGCCACCTCTTTTAGGATTTCTAAAAAATTGTGCAACTAGGATAAATAAAATTAAACAAGCTCCGAAAATACTGTAACGCACAATTTCATTTGTAACAAAATTGTTTGCTAATAAAATGATAAGTATAAAACCAATCAATGAACCTAAAAGGATTTTTTGCCCTTCTTTATGAAACATAATCAACAATTATTAAAAATAAATAAACAAAGGTACTCGAAAAAAGCATACTATCCATTCGATCAAAAATTCCGCCGTGACCTGGCATAATTGTCCCACTATCTTTCACATCTGCACGACGTTTAAATTTTGACTGAACAAGGTCACCAAGCGTTCCAAAAATTGAGACAATAATAGACATGACAATCCAAGTATAAATATCTAAAATTCCAAAATAATGCTCCAGAAAAAAAGCTGAAACAACGGAAAAAACTAAACCTCCAATGAAGCCTTCGATTGTTTTCTTAGGTGATATACTTTCAAATAATTTATTCTTTCCGAAGTTTTTACCAACCAGATAAGCGAAAGAATCATTACACCATATCATAATAAACATTCCTATTAAAATCTGAGGTTTGTAATCTCCATTAAACACTGGAATTAGCGTGATAAAAACGATGGATGGAACAAGATAAAACAATGTAATTAAATGTTTTTTGCTTGTAAAAAGGTTAATCGTATTGGATTTATAGAGGTCTCTCAAAAGAAAAAATTTGACAATTAATGTAATAGCCATTAAAGCAACAATAATTGCTTGATTGTATTCAACACTGTTAAAAAGAACAAGAAGTATAATTAACACAAAATAAGAAAGGTAATTTTTAAAATCGAGTAATTCCTGCAGTTCCTTTAAACAAATTAAACCTACTAAAGCAAAAAAAGCAATAAAGGCATAATGGTTAAAAAAAGCTGTGGAAACAATAACAGCGACATATAAAATTCCTGTAATGGAACGCTTAATTAGTTCATTCATTGACTACAAATCTTCTAGCAGCAGCAAATATAAGTTTTTCGTTGTACTTCCGTAACTTAAAAAATCAGATTGATTTTTATTTTCAAAAGTTTTTAAGGTTGTAATATTACTCGGAATGCTGTTTTTATATTTAGATTTCATTTGTTGTAAACCTTCACCAATTGTTTCTAAAAGTTCACTTGTCTTAGCAACAACAATAAAATCGTAAGGAATATCTTCAAGTCTCTTATCACCTATTTGCTTTGAACTGATTAGAATTGCCCCTGTGTTTGCAATAAGATATTCACAGTTAGTAATAAAAAACTGGGCATCTTGAGGCTGATTCGTAAAGCGAATATTATGGGCTTCAAATCTTTTAGCTGTTTCAGAGCAATAATAATATGCTAATTTTTCTTCCCAATGATTCTCCCCTAAAACATCATTAAAAGCCTGTTGAAGTTCATCTTCATTTTCACAATAAATAAATTTGCCACCATTATCTCTAAAATTATGCACAAATAATTCATCTATAGGATAATCAGGTTCAGGCATAAATTTACCTCTCTCCTCTTCCTCAGATTCTTTTTTTCTTTCTAAACCAAAAATCTTTTTGATAAAGTTCATAGGATACTCATGTAATGGGGCTTTTTTACGAAAATATAAAAAAAATCTTGACTTAATAATTATTATCAGTCAAGATTTTTCTATAAAAGCACAAATAATGATACTTTAAGTTTTTATTATGAATTCGAACTTTTTTCAGTATCTGAATCTGAAGTAGGTGACGGTGAAGGAGCTTCCTTTTCAACATCATCTGGTTTAGCAAGATTTGATTTGTCAGATTCTTTCTTATCTTTTGATTGACTTAAATTACGTTTTGCCATCTCTGGCTTTTCGAAAGGACGCTTACCAAAAATCGTTTCTAAATCATCTTTAAAGATAACTTCTGTTTCAAGAAGCTTTTCAGCTAATTCAATCAATTTATCTTTATTATCTTCAAGTAATTTTATTGCTCTTTGATATTGCGTTTCAATAATATTTGAAATTTCTTTATCTATAATTTCAGACGTTTTTTCTGAATATGGTTTTGTAAAACTATACTCTTGACCTGAAGAATCATAATAGGTTAAATTTCCAACTTTCTCGTTTAAGCCATAAATAGTTACCATTGCTCTAGCTTGCTTAGTCACTTTCTCCAAATCACTTAAAGCACCTGTTGAAATTTTGTCAAAAATAACTTTTTCAGCAGCTCTTCCGCCCATAGTTGCGCACATCTCGTCAAGCATTTGCTCTGTACGTACGATGAGTCGCTCCTCCGGCAAATACCAAGCAGCTCCTAAAGATTGACCTCTAGGCACAATTGTTACCTTAACTAATGGTGCTGCATGCTCTAACATCCAGCTCACTGTAGCATGACCAGCCTCATGATAAGCAATTGCTTTTTTCTCCTCAAGAGTCATGATTTTATTTTTCTTTTCTAAACCGCCGATAATTCTATCAACAGCATCTAAGAAATCTTGACGACCAACTGCTATGTGCCCTTTTCTAGCTGCAACTAAAGCTGCTTCATTACAAACATTAGCAATATCAGCTCCTGAAAAACCTGGTGTTTGTTTAGCTAAGAAGTCTGTGTCTAACTCATCTGCAACCTTTTTAAGTGGTCTTAAATGGACTTCGAAAATTTCTTTTCTTTCATTTAAATCAGGTAAATCAACATAGATTTGTCTATCAAAACGCCCCGCTCTCATTAAAGCCTTATCTAAAACATCAGCTCTGTTTGTTGCTGCTAAAACTATGACATTTGTATTTGTTCCAAATCCATCCATTTCAGTCAAGAGTTGGTTTAATGTATTTTCTCGTTCATCATTAGAACCCGACATATTATTTTTACCTCTTGAACGTCCAATCGCATCAATTTCATCAATAAAAATAATTGAAGGCGATTTGTCTTTCGCTTGCTTAAAAAGATCTCTAACTCTTGAAGCACCTACACCGACAAACATTTCAACAAAATCTGATCCTGATAAAGAGAAAAACGGAACATTCGCCTCTCCAGCAACAGCTTTTGCTAACAAAGTTTTACCAGTGCCAGGAGGTCCAACAAGTAAAGCTCCCTTAGGAATCTTCCCTCCTAAACTTGTGTATTTTTCTGGTTTTTTTAGAAAATCAACAATTTCTTGAACTTCTTCTTTTGCTCCTTCTAAACCAGCTACATCTTTAAAAGATGTTTTAATATCTTTTTTCTCATCGAAAAGTTTAGCTTTTGATTTACCGATATTGAACAATTGGCCGCCGCCTCCGCCAGCGCCGCCGCCACTCATACGCTTCATAATGAATATCCAAATCCCTATGATTAAAATAAATGGTAACAATCCGATTAAAATATCACCCCAGAAGTTTGTTCTTGTATCAAAAACGACCTTTGTATTCTGGTTGTTTTCTTTTTTGACTTTCTCTATTGTATTCTCAAAATTTTGTAAATCTCCAAACTCAAATGTGTAATTGGGCGCTTCTTGCCCTGGAAAAACATTTTGTCCTACAGACTTTTCATGAACCGCTTTCGCTTTCGCCTCGTCGGTTAAATAAACTTCTGCAATTCGAGAATTTTTAATAATGACAACCTTATCAACATCTCCATTAGCTAAGAACTCCTCAAATTCTGCTGGACTTGTTTTTGCTGCTTCTGAAAAACTTGAGCCTCCAAAAAATTGAACACCTAGGAAAATAAGTATAATTCCTATGTAAATCCAATACGAATTAAATTTTGGCTTTTTTGGGTTTCCCTTTGGAGAGCCATTTGTATTTTTAGTTTGTTTTTTCATATAAAGAAATAACTATATTTTTTAATAATTTGTTTCAATCTGGGTGATTTTAGCATCTCCCCAAAGATTCTCAATATCGTAATATTCTCTTGTTTGACGCTGAAAGATATGAACGACAACATGAACGTAATCCATCAAAACCCATTGTGAGTTTTCCTGTCCCTCAACGTGCCAAGGTTTGTCTTTGAGCGCTCGACTTACTTTTTTCTGAATAGAATTTGTGATGGCGTCAACCTGAGTGTTTGAAGTTCCAGAACAGACGATGAAATAGTCACAAACAGTGTTTTCAATCTCTCTTAAATCTATAATACTGATATCTTGACCTTTTAAATCTTCAATTCCAGCTATAATGTTAGTTATTAATAAATCTGTGTTATTATTATTCAATGCTTGCTATATTTTTTAATTTTGTGAGCAAAAATAACCTTTTTAAATGTTTTATAATCCTTGTTAACAAAAGATTATTCAACTTAAATTATTTCAATGAAAATAATCAAAATCAATGCCACTGAATCAACGAATTTGTATTTAAAATCGCTTGGTAAATCTACTAACGATAAAGGCATTATTGCTGTTAGAGCTTTGTGTCAAACACAAGGGCGAGGACAAATGGGAACTTCTTGGCAAACTGAGGATAATAAAAACCTTATCACCAGTTACTTACTACCTCAAATTAACCTAGAGCCAAAAGACAACTTCAAGATGAGTATGCTCGTTTCTTTAGCTCTCAAAAAATGTTTAGAAAATTTAAAAGTTCCTGATTTAAAGATCAAATGGCCAAACGACATCTTGTCATGTCAAAAGAAAATCGCTGGCATACTTATCGAAAATACTTTCACAGCTCAAAAAATATCGAGTAGCATTATAGGTATCGGACTCAATCTTAACCAAAAATCTTTTCATAATTTACCTCAAGCCTCTTCCCTATCATTAATTTGCCAGAAAGAATTTGATATTGATGAAGTTTTTCAGCGCTTAAATGTCGAAATTGAAGTTCTTTATAAAAAACTTATTCAGAAAGATTTTGAAGGCTCTTTATATGAATATTACAAGAACCTTTATGGTTATCGAGAAGAACAAATTTTTGAATTTAAAAATGGTCAACAAAAAAAAGGAATGATTAAATCAATTGAAAATAACGGTTTCCTGAATGTAAAATTTAACGATCATACTTCTCAATCATTTGATTTAAAAGAAATCAAACAGGTTTATTAAAAAAGCTGTGCTAAAATTTGACTTTCAACACAGCTTTCATATCAATTTGATGATGCTCAATTAATTTTGCATGTACTTTTGGTAAATTGGCATGACTTCCATTGAGAATTCTTGACCTATAGCCATAGACTTTTTCATAACTTCAGCTTGACCATCTAATAATTTCTTACCGAGTTCTGAGTCATAAAACTTCAAAATTCCTTTGATGTCTTCATGAGAAAACTCTTCCATATACATTTTAGAAAATTTTTGATACATATTCTCTAAAACCGGTTGAATTTCTTTTTTAAATTCTTCACGTTTTGTCTCTTCCAAAGTGCTATAGATTGGCTCTAATGCAACTTCAACAGAATTGTTTGACAATTTTACAAGTTCGATAGCATCTTTCTCGTATTCAGTTTTTTGATCTTGAGCAAAAGCAATGCTCGCGACCATTAAAAATAAAATCAAAGTGATTTTTTTCATAAGATATTTATAAAGTGAATAATGGTTTATTAGTCATCATAGTGTGAACTTTTTCTTTCACAGCTTTTAAATGTTTTTCATCAGAGTAATTCATCAACACATCATCTATTAAATCAACAATTGGCGACATATCTTCTTCTTTTAAGCCACGCGTCGTAATTGCTGGCGTACCAATACGAATACCTGAAGTCACAAAAGGTGATTCTGTATCAAAAGGTACCATGTTTTTGTTGACAGTTATTCCTGCTTTGTTTAAAGCATTTTCAGCATCTTTACCTGTGATATTTTTATTTCTTAAATCGATCAACATCATATGATTATCTGTTCCTCCTGAAATAACGCCATAATCTTTTGCAAAAAAGAGTTTAGCCATTTTCTTAGCATTTTTGACAACCTGTTTTTGGTAGGTTAAAAAATCGTCAGTTAAAGCCTCACCAAAAGCGACTGCTTTAGCAGCAATAATATGCTCTAAAGGCCCTCCTTGATTTCCTGGAAAAACACTGCTATCTAAAATTGTTGACATTTTCTTAAGCTTACCACTTTTGAATTTTTGTCCAAAAGGATTCTCGAAATTTTCACCCATCAATATGATGCCACCTCTCGGACCTCTAATGGTTTTATGCGTCGTTGAAGTCACAATATGACAATGTTTAATTGGACTTTGCAATAAACCTTTAGCAATTAAACCAGCTGGATGAGCCATATCAGCCACTAAAAGCGCATCAACTTCATCAGCGATAGATCTAAAAATTTTATAATCTATTTCTCTAGAATACGCTGAAGCACCTGCAATGATTAATTTTGGTTTTTCTCTTTTAGCAACTTCACGTACGTGATCATAATCGATTCTTCCTGTTTCTTTATCAACACCATAAAAAACAGGATTATAAAGTTTTCCTGAGAAGTTAACTGGCGAGCCATGCGTTAAATGTCCACCGTGAGACAAATCAAAGCCTAAAATTTTATCACCAGGATTTAAACATGCTGAAAAAACAGCAGTATTTGCCTGAGAACCTGAATGTGGCTGAACATTAGCATAAGCAGCACCGAAAAGTTCTTTTAAACGATCGATCGCTAAATTTTCTACTTTATCAACAACCTCGCAACCGCCATAATAACGCTTGTTCGGATAGCCTTCGGCATATTTATTTGTTAACACTGATCCTGCAGCAGCTAAAACATCATCTGATACAAAATTTTCACTTGCAATGAGTTCAAGACCATTTTGCTGACGTAGACGTTCATCCTCTATAAGATTGAAGATTTCTTTATCTTTCATAATTATATAAACATTAATTTATTCCAAAAATAGTAAAATCATTCTCTTAATAAACAGAAAAGAATATATTTGAAAAAACTTAACTGAATAGTAATCATTAAAAATATATCAATATGTCATTAGAAGCGAATAATCCAAATCGGGAAACTTGGTTAGATATACCAGAAAACACTGATTTTCCAATTCAGAATATTCCATTTGGCGTTTTTTTAACCAGAGACGATATTATTACAATAGGAACAAGAATCGGTGATTATGCCATCGACTTAGGCGCATTACATCAATTAGGCTATTTTGAAGGTATTCCTCTAACTGACGATATCTTTTTACAAGATACATTAAATGATTTCATTGCTGACGGAAGAAAAACATGGCGCAGTGTCAGAAATAGAATTGCTGAGATTTTTGATAAAAATAATGACAAATTAAAAAATAACGAAAAAGATAGAAAGACAATTCTTTTTACACTTGACGAAATCGAAATGCAAATGCCAGTAGAGGTTGGTGATTACACCGATTTTTACTCAAGTAAAGAGCATGCAACCAACATTGGGAAAATGTTTAGAGATCCTGATAATGCTCTACTGCCAAACTGGATGCACATTCCTGTTGGGTACCACGGAAGAAGCTCCTCAATTGTTCCTAGTGGAATTCCTTTACATAGACCACAAGGTCAAAAACTCCCAAAAGGAGCTGATACACCTATATTTGGCCCTTCAAGACGTTTAGATTTTGAGTTAGAAATGGCTTTTATAACAACAGCTGCCAACCATTTGGGTGAGCCTATTAAAATTGAGGAAGCTGAAGAATATATTTTCGGAATGGTCATTTTTAATGATTGGAGTGCTCGAGATATTCAAAAATGGGAATACGTGCCACTAGGTCCATTTTTAGGGAAAAGTTTTGGCTCGTCTATTTCACCATGGATTGTCACTTTAGATGCACTTGAACCTTTTAAAGCAGAAGGTCCTAAACCTGAAAAAGAGCTTCTACCATACTTACGTACTACAGGAAAAAAGAGTTATGACATCAATCTTCAAGTTGCTTTAAAACCAGAGAATTCTGAGGAAACGGTTATTTCAAATTCTAATTTCAAATATATGTATTGGAATATGTGTCAACAATTAGCACATCACACAGTCAATGGTTGCCCTGTTAACAGCGGAGATATGATGGCTAGTGGAACGATTTCAGGTCCAACGCCAGATTCTTACGGCTCAATGCTAGAATTAAGTTGGGGAGGAACAAAACCTCTAAAATTAAATAATGGTGAAGAGCGTAAATTCATAGAAGACAATGATACCGTCATCATGCGAGCACATTGTCAAAATCATGAAGTCAGAATTGGTTTTGGAGAAGTTTCTTCTAAAATATTACCAGTTTTTAAAGACTAAATAAAAAGACATTTATTTTCTGAATCGTCTTTATCTTTATAAGGACGATTTTTTTTTGATAAAACTCAACTTAATATTTCGAAGGCTTGAAGGGTTTCTTATCTTTGCGCCTCTTTAGACTTTAGACTATGAAAATATCTTACAATTGGCTTAAGCAATTTATAAACACTGACCTTGACGTTGAAGAAGTTAATGTCATTTTAACTGATTTAGGACTTGAAGTTGAAGGCCTTACAGATTTTGAATCCATAAAAGGTGGTTTAAAAGGAATTGTTGTTGGCCATGTAGAATCATGTGAACAACACCCTAACGCTGACAGACTTAAATTGACAAAAGTCAATATTGGTGATGAAGTTGTCCAGATCGTTTGTGGCGCTCCCAATATTGCAAAAGGCCAAAACGTGCCTGTTGCAACAGTAGGAACCACTTTATATAATGATGGTGAAGCATGGGAAATCAAAAAAGGAAAGCTTAGAGGTGAAGCAAGTTTTGGAATGATTTGTTCCGAAAGCGAAATCGGTCTCGGGGATGCAAGTGACGGAATAATGGTTCTTGCCGAAGATTTAAAAGCAGGAACACCTCTATCAGATATTTTTGAAGTTGAGAATGATAAAATAATCGAGATTGGCCTAACACCTAACAGAGCTGATGCAATGAGCCATTGGGGAGTTGCTAGAGACTTAAGAGCTGGATTGATTCAGCAGGACAAAAAAAACGCTATTGTTACGCCATCCGTCAGTAATTTTCATGTTGAAAACAGAAGTAAAAAAATAAGTGTTAATGTTGAAAATCCTGAGTTAGCACCTAGATATTGCAGCCTAACGATTTCTAATATTACAGTGAAAAGCTCACCTGAATGGCTTCAAAATCGTTTGAAAGCAATTGGTATTAAACCCATGAATAATATCGTTGATGCAACGAATTATGTGATGCATGAACTTGGTCAACCTTTACATGCTTTTAATGCTGATTTTATAAAAGACCAGAAGATAAATGTCAAAACTGCCGATAAAGGAACGAAATTTATCACACTTGATGGAGTTGAAAGAGAACTTCATGAAGAAGATTTAATGATTTGTGATGCTGAAAAACCACTATGTATTGCTGGTGTTTTCGGTGGCTTGAATTCTGGTATTAAAGATAACACAACATCGATTTTCTTAGAAAGTGCATATTTTGATTCTGTTAGTATAAGAAAAACAGCGAAACGTCACGGACTTAATACTGATGCCTCTTTTAGATATGAAAGAGGTATTGATCCTGATATTACAAAATATGCCTTAAGAAGAGCTGCTATCTTAATTGAAGAAATATCTGGTGGAAAAGTAAGTAGTGATGCCGATGATTTTTATCCTAAAAAAATAGAAGATTTTCAAGTTTTTCTAAGTTTTGAAAGAATCAATAAATTGATAGGAGAAAAAATTGATACTGATAAAATCAAATCAATCTTATCCTCTCTTGATATCAAAGTCAAGAATGTCACTGAAAGCGGTTTAGGTTTGGTGATTCCTGCTTATCGCGTAGATGTTCAAAGAGAAGTAGATGTCATTGAAGAAATATTGAGAGTTTATGGTTACAACAATATTGATATAGATAGTAAATTTAATGTGTCAGTTTCTAAATCATCTAAGTTTGATGATTACAAGATTCAAAATAGAATTGCTAATCAACTGATTTCTCAGGGTTTCTATGAAACAATGGCAAACTCTTTAACCAAAAAAGATTATGCAGAATTAGACAGCCAACTTGAGGCTAAGAATAACGTAGAAATGCTCAACCCACTTAGTCATGATTTAGCAGTCATGCGTCAATCTCTACTTTTTTCAGGTTTAGAATCTTTGGCATACAACATCAACAGAAATAATCAAGATTTAAAGTTTTTTGAATTCGGAAAAACATATCATAAATACAACCAAGATTTTGTTGAGAAAAAACATTTAAGTCTTTTAATCACAGGAAAACGAACAAGCAATTCTTGGCTAAACACAGAAAAAAATGCTGATTTCTTTTATTTAAAAGGAATTTTAGTTTCGCTTTTTACAAGTTTGGGTTTATCTGAAATTAAGTTTACTGATAAAGAAACTCAAACCATTTCAGAAGGACTCTCAATTAATTTCAAAAAGAAAAAAATCGCTGAATTTGGGCGTGTAAATTCTCAAATTCTTTCAGAGTTTGACATTGACCAAAATGTTCTTTACGCAGATATTGACTGGGATTTAGTTCTAGAATTTATAAAAAATACAAGTTTTGTAGGTCAAAAGATATCAAAATTTCCTTCGACACAAAGAGATTTTGCTTTGTTAGTTGATGAACATATTTCATTTAATGAAATTGAAAAAATCGCTTTAAAAACCGATAAGAAATTACTTAAAAATGTTGATTTGTTTGATGTTTACAAAGGCGATAAATTACCAGATGGTAAAAAGAGTTATGCAGTGAGTTTTAAATTCAGAGATGACCATAAAACTTTGACGGACAAACAAGTTGATAAAATAATGACCAAGTTGCAAAAGCAATTTGAAAGTCAATTAAATGCAAGTTTAAGATAAGCTATAGATCTGACCGACGATTTTGTCAAGAATATGATTGAAAACTCATTCCTATTCATAAATTCCTAGGACTGGAACTGCTAGAAATCAAGAAAGACTATGCAAAAGTCAAAGTTCCTTTTAGACCAGAGGTTGTCGGAGATGTTCGTACACAACGTTGGCACGGCGGAATTATCACTACAATTATGGATTCTGTTGGCGGTATTGTTGGCGTGACACATTTAACATCTCTGGAAGACAAAATGTCTACAATAGACATCAGAGTTGATTATTTACGACCTGCTCATGCTGAAGCCATCATTGTTGAAGATGAAACTCAGAGATTAGGAAGTCGTATTTTGGTTACTAAAATGAAGGCTTATCTTGAAAACGATTCTCAAAAAACTCTATTAGCTGAAGGAAAAGCTGTTTATAATTTTGTCAGAATGAAGCCTCAAAAGTAATTTTTAGATAAACTGATTTTGAAAGTTACAATGATATTTATCAGTTCAACTAAAGTTATTTTATGTTAAAAACTAAATACAGGTTGATAATATCTAGGATACTTTATAAATTTATGCTCGTTATAGCATTGAAGATATGAAGTTTAAGCCAACAAATTTAGAAACTGTACTCAATAAGCAGCGAAGCAAATCAGTCACAGAAAAGGAATTACTATCTGAAATTAATGAGATTTTTAAAAATGTTGATGAACAAGATCAAAAGGTTTTAAAAAGAACTGCTTCTTCATCAAATAAGCATTCATCTAATAATTTTAATATTGATGCTTTAGAAACAAATCGGATTTATCATATTGATGACATCAAAAAAATATGTGTTTCTTACAGATTAAGATTTTTAGACAGTCACTTGTTCAAGGCTGATTTACCTTATAAAGCAATCCAAAATATCAAAGATTTAGAAAAAACGCATGAAACGCTTTTAAGTGGATTTAAAATCATGGCTCCATCGAAATTATTCAAACTAGCCAATGCTGATGATCCTTTATTATTTGCACCAATTGGAAATGGTTATTATTACTTGATTCATAAATGGGGAAATGATTTAAGTCCTTTTCGCAAAATCAAAATGTGGCCATTAATAAATTTAGAAAATTTTATTTTTACGGCATTTATAATTTCTCTACTTGTAACATATTTATTACCTCAAGGTTTTTTTATGAATAAAGAAAATGCAGGTTTAGAATCTTTTATTCTCTTTATCTTTATGTTTAAGTGGATTCTTGGCGTTGCACTTTACTACGGATTTGCAAAAGGAAAGAACTTTAATTCGGCAATTTGGACAAGCAGGTATTACAATGCTTAATTAAAAAAGCTGTTTAAGAAACAAAACATCTAAACATAGTTCAGGTTAATTTCGCTTATCAAACAGCTTTCATCAAAAAAATTAATCTTTTTATAGAGAGTTTAAACGCTCAATAAATTGATTTGCATTTTCCTCCATTTTATGATTAACTGATCTTAAATGTTTAGATCTGTTCTCAACATCTTTCTTGTTAATCTCTAAAATAATTTGATCGAAATCAGTAATCACATCTTCAATTAAAGCTTCTGATTTATTTTGATCTTCTTTTGGAGCTGAGACCTGATGAATAAGAGCACCATCAATGATTGCTCCGTAAGTATTATTCAAGTCTTTTTTTAAGTTTCTTACACTTGCCATATTTTCATTTTTGACAAAAGTACGGCATTTTTTTGATTAAATCGTTACCTTGAGTAAACGAGAATCTTTAAGAGTAGTCAGTATGACTTCATCAAGTATAGCAGGAACAAAAATTGTTTCTCCTTTTTTTAAAATACAAGATTCATTATCGGTTTTCAACTCAACTTGACCTTCAACACACATCAAGACCATAAATTTTTGATGAGTTTCGATCTGTAAGTTTTGATTTTTAGAAATGTGGATATAATCTGTTCTAAAATAATCTGTGTATAACAATTCCTGAACACCTTTTTGCTCCTTTCGATAGTCAACTCGATAGCTATAATCAACATTAAAATCAATTGCATCTATAGCTAAATCTGTATGTAAATCACGGTAATTTCCATTTTTATCTTGACGCATCCAATCATAAATACGATAAGTAATATCTGAAGTTTGTTGGATTTCAGCCAAAAGAACTCCTTCACCTATTGCATGAACAAGACCTGGTTTAATATAAAAAACATCACCGCTTTTAACTTTAATATGTTGAAGGTGATCAACTAAAGTGCCTTCATTTAAATATTTTTGATAAGATTCAGGCGTAAGTTTTTCTGAGAAATCTGCAATAATAAAAGACTCTTCATCTGCATCAATAATGTACCACATTTCGGTTTTTCCAAAAGACTGATGTCTTTTATTTGCAATCTCATCGTCCGGATGTAATTGAACTGAAAGACGCTCTGCTGCATCGATGAACTTAAAAAGAATAGGAAATTGATACCCGAATTTATCAACCGATTTTTGACCAAGCATACCTAAAGGAAATCGCTTAATGAGTTCCGACAGACTTGAATTTTTAAAATTTCCTTCTGCAACGACAGAAACGCTTTCAGGGACTTCGCTAATTTCCCAACTTTCACCAACTTGATCAGAACTGCTTTTCTTGCCAAGTTGATTTATTAGTTTTTGACCGCCCCAAATTTTATCTTTTAAAATGGGTTTAAATTTTATGAAACCAAGTTTAGATGTATTCATTTAGAGATCTTTAATAACTTTTAAAGCTTTTTTCATGTGTTTAGAAGCATCAAGACTATTAAACCTATAAATAAGTTGACCATTTTTATCAACGACAAAAGTTTCACGACCAGGAACCATTCCTAAAAGTGATTTTTTGACACCAAACTTCTTCCTAACTTTATTTTGAGAATCAGAAAGAAGTATGAAAGGTAACTCATGCTTTTGGGCAAATTTTTGATGAGATTTTTGACTATCATTACTTATACCTATCACTTCTGCTCCATAATCTTGAAAATCTTGATAAGTATCTCTAAATTGACATGCCTCTTTAGTACAACCAGGAGTGAAATTTTTAGGATAAAAATAAATAATAACTGGTTTTTGACCAATGATAGAAGAACTATCAAATTCTTCATTATTTTGATCTTTTAATGAAAAGTTTGGAATGATATCTCCTCTTTTAAGTGCCATAGTTTAAGCTTTATAGGTTACAAAGTTCCTCGGTGTTTCGTAAAGTGTTATTTCCAACTTTAGTTTAGGATCAAGGTGAGCTTTAATTCTATTATAAATAACAACTGATATATTTTCTACTGTTGGATTTAGATTTTTAAAATCTTCAACTTCTATGTTAAGATTTTTATGGTCAAAATCATCTTCAACTTTAGACTTAATAATGTCTTTTAAAATCTTTAAATCAATCACGTAGCCTGTTTCAGGATCAATTTCTCCTGTGACAGAAACAATTAACTTGTAGTTATGACCATGGAAATTTGGATTATTACATTTTCCAAAAATTTCTTTATTTTTAGCATCATCCCAATCATCGCGATGCAAGCGATGCGCAGCATTAAAATGTGCTTTACGATGTACAGTTACTTTTGGCATTTATTTAAGATTCATGTGTTGATAATGTTTTTCGAAAATAATTCTGAACCAAGCTGTATAATTATTCGGATTTTTTTCAATATCTAATTTCAAATCATCCAATGAAATCCATTTCCAATCATTGACTTCTTCTGGGTTAACATCAGGCGTGTTATTATAATAACCAACCATCATGTAATCGTATTCATGCTCAGTTAAACCATTATCAAATGGTGCTTTATAGATAAAAGAACTCGTTTCTTCTAGGTTTGTTGTAAAGCCCATTTCTTCTTGCAAACGACGCTTTCCTGCTTCAATGTTTGTTTCACCTTTTATTTGATGACTACAACATGTATTAGTCCATAAACCTGGTGTATGATATTTACCTAAAGCGCGTTGCTGAAGCATCAGTTCACCATTATCATTATAAATAAAAACAGAAAAAGCACGATGAAGCAGCGCTTTTTCATGCGCTTCTATTTTCTCCATCAAACCTAATTCTTGGTCATTTTCATCAACCAAGATAACGTATTTTGAATAATCTAAGTCAGTTTGCATTTATTATAAGCTTTCCTACAAAGAAAGAGCGTCTTTGTGATAAAGACGCTCAATTATGAATTATTTAATATTTTAATTTAAAAACGTGATTCACCTTTAAGGCCTACTGTAAAAGCGCCTTTAACTCCCATCTTTCTTACTTTTAATTTATAACGATCAGCTTCTACTCTTGTCTCAAATACACCAGAAAAATAGCGTTCATAATTATCTGGATAAATATGTGAAAATACATTGGTGAATTGATTGAATTTTGGTGTTGATCCAGGTCTGAAAGCTCCTATTTGTACTGTATAAACTTCTTTTGATGTATCTTCAAAGTCATATAAATCGTTTTGATTTATATTTATTTTTTTATTTGATTCTATATCTTCAGAAACCTTACTATACATTTCATCACGGATTGATTCTGGTGTTTCGTTTTCATTCAGAATAATAAATTCTGATCGACGATTAAGCGCGTGTTCAGCTTCAGTACAATCAACACCATTAGAACATCTGTTAACGAGTTGCGTTTCTCCGTAGCCCTTTCCGCTAATTCTAGACTGATCAACTTCACCTCTATCCGTCACATACTTCATTGTAGCTTTTGCTCTCTTGTTTGACAAAATTTTGTTATAAGCATCTCCAGCACGACTATCCGTATGCGAACGAATATCGATTTTCATTTGAGGATATTGCTTTAAAACAGCGATGACTTTCTGCAATTCAACTTCTGCATCAGTTCTAATAGTTGCGTCGTCTAAATCAAAGTAAATAGGATCAAGTTGTAGTAAATTTCTAAGGTCATCACCTTTTCCAGCTTTGGTAACACCAAGTTCACTTCCTTCTTGAATTTCGAAGTTTTTATTGAGTTCACCTTCGTAATCTTGACCTGTTTTGACCAAATCCTCAATGGTTGCGAATCCATCTTTAGAAACACGAACGACATAACGTTTATCACATTCAACATCAAATTTATAATTACCATTGGCATCTGTTTGTGCAGAATCGAGTAAATTTAAATTTTCATCAAAAAGTTCAACTTTAATGTCTGAAAGTCCTTTTTCGCTATCAACTTTTGTGATATAACCTGCAAGCGTTTGCTCACAACCTGTAATTAATTGATCTAGTTGTTTGAAAGAATAAATATCATCTTCGCCTAAGCCACCATCGCGATTTGAGGAAAATAATCCACGACCAGTTTCAGTATTCATATAAAGGCTAAAATCATCTTTTGAACTATTAATCGGTCTACCAACATTAAAAACATCTCCAAATGTGCCATCTTTTTTCTGTACAACAACAAAAATATCTAGGCCTCCAAGACCGACATGTCCGTTTGAAGAAAAATACAGTAGGTTGTTATCATCTATATATGGGAAACTTTCTTTTCCCTCTGTATTAATTTTATCACCGAGATTGACAGGTTGAGAATATGTTCCGTCTGAATTGATATCAACGTAAAATATGTCAGACATACCATGTGTTCCTGGCATATCAGAAGCGAAATATAAACGGTCTTCCTCTTTGTTTAATGAAGGGTGAGCCACAGAGTACTCATCATTATTAAATGGAAGTTCTTTAGGTTTTGACCACGTCCCATCATCTTTTTTATCGGCTTTATAAATTTTTAAAAAATTAATTCCTCCAGAACTTTTTCCAAATTTCTTATCGGTATAATTATTCCTCGTAAAATAAATTGTTTGCCCATCGCGTGTAAATGTTGCAGAAGATTCATGAAATTTAGAATTGATCACTTCAGGTAAAACTTTGATTTCACCAATAATATTTAATGAATCATCGACTTCAACTTGATATAAGTCTAGATATGGTTGATTATTCCATTCATGAATTCTTTGAACAGAAGATGATTGCTTCCGGTTTGATGCGAAAACCAAGAGTGAATCATTGATAACCTTGGGTGCAAAATCAGAAAGGCTGGAATTAACAGGCATTGAATCTATTGTGAATTTGCCTGATTGCATTTCAATTAATTGTAGATAATTTGGCTCTTTTTTGAGCTTTTTGACTCTTGAATCTGAACCATCTAAATCATCATATTTAAGCATCAATTCATCTGCTTTATCATATTCCTTCTTAGATTTTAAGGCTTGTGCATATCTAAAGATATATTCTTTTTCTTGATTTGAATTCAGTTTAAAAAGCTCGGAATACCATTTTTCAGAAGACTGCAAGTCACTATTGAAATAATAGGAATCACCTAATTTTTTAAATAAATTTTCCGACTTAAAGCCAGCATTTGCAACTTCAAGATATATTTTTTGGGCGTCGATAAATGCATAACGCTCAAACATCTTATTAGCCTCATCTAATTTATCTTTTTGAGCAAAGGAGTTGAAACTTCCTAATGAAATTATAATAAGTAAAAAAAATATTTTTTTCATAACTAAAAGAATCTAGGCGTGTACATTTTCTTATAACGTTTAAACAATTCAAAGCGCAAGAAAACTTCTAAAGATCCATTATTATGCGCTGAAAATTCGGTAATATCAGAATCGTAAGATAAACCTAATAATATAGAATCTGAGGCTTGAAATGCAAATAAACCACTAAATGCACTGTCATAGCGATAAGCTGCACCAACTGTAAATTTATTATTAAATAAAAAATTGGTTGATAATTCAGCCATTAAAGGAGAACCACTGACATGTCTGATTAAAATTGAAGGTTTAAATCTTACCGTATTTGATAAATCTAATACAACACCCGAGGTTAAGTAATAATGAACTCTATCTCTAATTTCTGCTTTTGAATCTGAAGAACCTTCAAAATGATCAGTTGCAAGTAGAGCTGGAGAGCTAATTCCTACATAATACTGATCATTATTTAATAAAATACCTAAGCCGAATTGTGGTGAGAGTTTATTGTCAATATTGTTTTGAAAAATAGGATCTGTGTTATCTTCAATGTTCAATTTATTAAAATCTACATTAAGCATATTGATACCAGCATTTAAACCAAAAGTAATTTTGGAAAAACGAGAAACATCAATCGAATAACTATACACACCATTGATGTATGTATCTGAAGCAATTCCAATTTTATCATGAACTACAGATAGTCCTAGTCCCATATTCTCCTTTTTTAATGGAGAATGCGCTGTTAAAGTTTGAGTTTGGGGTCCATCATCAAAACCTAACCATTGAGATCTATGTAAAATTGTAGCACTCAATACATCTCTAGATCCAGCATAAGCTGGATTAATACTCATCGTATTGTACATATATTGAGTAAAATTGGGATCTTGTTGTGCAAAAGCGATGTTGCCGTGATTAAACAATAATCCCATAAAAAAAACAAGGCTAAGGTAAAAGCAATTTATATGTCGTCTTTTATGTGTCATAGTTTGATCAGTTTGCCAAATAAAAATATCCCGTTAATTTATGTCCTTTACCATCAGAATCTATATATTCAAGAATGTAAAAATAATTTCCAGATGGAAGTTCTTTTGATTTTTGAATTGTCATATTCCCTTCACTTATTCCCTCAAATCGGATTGATGTATTGTTATAAGATTGAGCTTTATAAATCAAAACACCTTGACGGTTAAAAATCCGAACACTATTATCAGGGAAATTTTCAATACCTTTAATTTTAAAGAAATCATTTTTTCCATTACCATCAGGCGAAACTGCATTGTAAATAATTAATTCATCTTCAGATGGTGTCTCTGGATCTGTAAATCCATCATTTTCCGTAAATGTTATTTGGTTTGGTGGCGCAAATGTCAATGTTGGATTTGTCCCTTCTGTCTGAATATAGCCTGTAGGGAAATCGGAATCCGTTTGATCTACTTGTGATTCAATATTTCCTGCAACAACCTCTCCTAACCAATCTCCATTGACATCTGTAGATACAATTGTTTGCGTACCGAAGTCGTCAGTCAAAATCACATTAATATTTTCTAGGCCTGGTTCTCCTGCATCTTGAGTCCCATTACCATCAACATCATGATAAATTCGTCCTTCTACTTCTGCTAGCTTGGAAGGATCTGGTATATAAAAGCCATCAAGATCAGATAGCACTGTTTGATTTGGTAAGACATTTGTTGTTGTTGGATCTGTTCCTTCTGTTTGTATAGCTAATGTTGGGAAATCAGGATCCGTTTGATCAATATCAGAAATTGCAGCTCCAATTGGTAATTCTATTGACCAATTTCCATTTGAATCTGTTGTCACAATACTAACAACACCATCAAAATCTGTGATTTCAACATCAATATCTGAAAGATTTGGTTCGCCAGAATCCTGCGTTCCATTCCCATTTTCATCATTGTATAAATGTCCTATCAATATGCCTGTTTGTGTTGAGGAGTTCGGATCAGTAAATCCATCATTTTCTGTAAATGTCATTTGGTTTGGTGGCGCAAATGTCAATGTTGGATTTGTCCCTTCTGTTTGAACATAGCCTGTAGGGAAATCGGAATCCGTTTGGTCTATTTGAGATTCAATATTTCCTGCGACAACCTCTCCTAACCAATCTCCATTGACATCTGTAGATACGATTGTTTGCGTACCGAAGTCGTCAGTCAAAATCACATCAATATTTCCTAGGCCTGGTTCTCCTGCATCTTGAGTCCCATTACCATCAACATCATGATAAATTCGTCCTTCTACTTCTGCTAGCTTGGATGGATCCGGTATATAAAAACCATCAAGATCAGATAATACTGTTTGATTTGGTAAGACATTTGTCGTTGTCGGATCTGTTCCTTCTGTTTGTATTGCTAATGTTGGGAAATCAGGATCAGCTTCATCTATATCAGAAATCGCAGCTCCAATTGGTAATTCTATCGTCCAATTTCCATTTGTATCTGTTGTCACAATACTAACAACACCATCAAAATCTGTGATTTCAACATCAATATCTGGAAGATTTGGTTCACCAGAATCCTGCGTTCCATTCCCATTTTCATCATTGTATAAATGTCCAGTTAAAATACCTGTTTGTGTTGAAGAATTCGGATCTGTAAATCCATTATTTTCCGTAAATGTCATTTGGTTTGGCAGCGCAAATGTCAATGTTGGATTTGTTCCTTCTGTTTGAATATAGCCTGTAGGGAAATCGGAATCCGTTAGGTCTATTTGAGATTCAATATTTCCTGCGACAACCTCTCCTAACCAATCTCCATTGACATCTGTAGAAACAATTGTTTGCGTACCGAAATCGTCAGTCAAAACCACGTCAATATTTCCTAGGCCTGGTTCTCCTGCATCTTGAGTCCCATTACCATCAACATCATGATAAATTCGTCCTTCTACTTCTGCTAAATTTGAAGTATATGGAACAAAGAAGCCATCATTATCTGATAAAGTCGTTTGATTAAATAGTACCTCCGTTGTTGTTGGATCTGTTCCTTCTGTTTGTATTGCTAATGCTGGAAAATCTGGATCCGTTTGATCAATATCAGAAATCGCACCTCCAATTGGTAATTCTATCGTCCAATTTCCATTTGTATCTGTTGTCTCAATACTAACAACACCATCAAAATCTGTGATTTCAACATCAATATCTGGAAGATTTGGTTCACCAGAATCCTGCGTTCCATTTCCATTTTCATCATTATATAAATGTCCAGTTAAAATACCTGTTTCATCACCAGTTAGCAAATAATATCCGTCAATTTCACTGTATATTTGACTATTCACAACCTGAATAGTTGTAGGATTTGTGCCTTCAGTTTGTATTGCACCAGTAGGAAAATTATTATCATTCTCATTAACCTCAACGCTTGTTGAGCCTTCTGGAACTCGAATATTATATTCGCCATTAGAATCCGTAATCCTAGTTTCTTGAGCACCTAGCGATGTTGTTAGCTGGATCTCAACGCCAGCAATTCCTATTTCTCCTGAATCTTGAGTGCCGTTTCCATTTGCATCATTATAAAGTATGCCTTCAATAATCCCTGATTCGTAAAAACCATCATTTTCTTGAATTGTCTGATTCGCTTCAATCGTTGATATTGTTGGATTTGTGCCTTCTGTTTGAAAAGCACCTATTGGAAAATCTGGATCATTCTCGTTAATTGTTGATGTTGCTTGTCCAATTGGTAAAGTAACTACCCAATTTCCATTTATATCAGTCTCAACTGAATGCGTTATTCCTAAAGCATCAATTATTTCAACTTCAACATTTGGCATATCAGCTTCTAAAACGTCTTGAATCCCATTGCCGTTTGTGTCATAATACACGTGACCTTTCAGTTCTCCTTGAAGTATAAAGCCATCAATCTCTTCATAAGTTTCACCATTAACAACTTGAATCGTTGTTGGGTTTGTTCCCTCTGTTTGAACAGCGCCTGTTGGGAAGTCATTATCAGCTTCGTTAACTTCTACAACCGTTGTCCCTTCTGGAACTCGAATATCATATTGTCCATTTAATCCCGTAATTCTATTATCTTGATAACCCAATGATGTCAAAACTTGAATCTCTACTCCTGGAATTCCTGGCTCACCTGTATCTTGTGTACCGTTTCCATTTAAATCATTATATAAAATTCCTTCGATCAATCCTGATTCATAAAAACCATCGACCTCTTGAATTGTTTGATTTGCAACTATTGTTGATGTTGTTGGATTTGTCCCTTCTGACTGATAAGCTCCTGTCGGAAAATTAGGATCGCTTTCATTGATTGTCGATGTTGCATCTCCTTCTGGTAAAACTACTGACCAATCTCCATTGGCATCTGTAATTACTGAATATGTTGTTCCTAATGCATCAACAATTTCAACTTCAACATTGACCATATCTGCTTCTAAACCATCTTGAATGCCATTACCATTAACATCATAATATACATGGCCTTCTAATTCTCCTTGAAGCATATATCCATCAATCTCTTCATAAGTTTCACCATTAACAACTTGAATCGTTGTTGGGTTTGTTCCTTCTGTTTGAACAGCGCCTGTTGGGAAGTCATTATCAGCTTCGTTAACTTCTACAACCGTTGTCCCTTCTGGAACTCGAATATCATATTGTCCATTTAATCCCGTAATTCTATTATCTTGATAACCCAATGATGTCAAAACTTGAATCTCTACTCCTGGAATTCCTGGCTCACCTGAGTCTTGTGTGCCATTTCCATTTAAATCATTATATAAAATTCCTTCGATCAATCCTGATTCATAAAAACCATCATTTTCTGTAAATAAAGATGATCCAGCAGCTAATTGATGTATTGAAGGATTACTACCTTCTGTTTGAAAGGCCCCTGTAGGAAAGTTTGGATCATTTTCATTAATACTAACCGTAACTAATCCGCTAATAACTTGTAATACAGACCAATCTCCGTTAGCATCAGTAAATGTTGTCTGACTATTTCCAAATTCATCTTCAATAATCAGCTCAACATTTTCCATGTCGGCTTCTAGACTATCTTGAATACCATTACCATTAATATCATAATAAACATGACCAGAAATATCACCTACAAAAGCATAGCCTAATTTACCAGTATTGACAACACCCTCTAAAATTGTATTTACAAAGGTAGGCTCAGCACCTTCAGTAAGCAAAGCTCCACTTGGAAGACTTGTATTATCGATAAGAATTAATGTATTTCCAGGTATAATTTCCACTGTCCAATAACCATTAACATCAGTTTGAACAGTCTGACCGTTACCATTAGAATCTACAAAAATTACACTAACGCTTCCAATACCTGGCTCTCCAGACTCTTCGTTACCATTACCATTTAAATCTCTATATACTTTACCAACAAGAGTTCCTTTTTGGGATGTTATTTCGTTTAAAATACTTTGGTAAAAATCAAATTTTTCATCTTGCGAATATGCATGTTGGAATACAATAAAAGAAAGGAGAAATAATAGACAATAATGTAATTTTATCATCAAAATAGCTTTAAAAAACAAGTTAGAAAGATCAACTCAAATGCATCTCAATATAATTACAAAAATATGAAATTTTTTAACATTGGTTTTATATTTTAAAAAAATTACATTTGCGAAATGAAATTTGAAGACGAAATAAAAAGAAGAAGAACATTTGGAATTATATCACATCCAGATGCAGGTAAAACTACGCTTACGGAGAAACTACTTCTCTTTGGTGGCGCAATTCAAGAAGCTGGCGCAGTAAAATCTAACAAAATAAAAAAAGGAGCGACGAGTGACTTTATGGAAATCGAACGTCAACGAGGTATTTCTGTGGCAACTTCTGTTCTTGGTTTTGAATATAAAGACAAAAAAATCAATATTCTTGACACACCTGGACACAAGGATTTTGCAGAAGATACTTTCAGAACTTTAACTGCTGTTGATAGCGTTATCGTTGTCGTTGACGTCGCAAAAGGTGTTGAGGAGCAAACTGAAAAACTTGTTGAAGTTTGCCGAATGAGAAACATTCCGATGATTGTTTTTATTAACAAACTTGACCGTGAAGGTAAAGATGGTTTTGAGCTTCTCGATGAAATCGAACAAAAACTTCATTTAAAAGTGACACCTTTAAGCTATCCTATTGGTATGGGATATGATTTTAAAGGAATTTATAATATATATGAGCAGAATGTTAATCTTTTTACTGGCGATCCTAAAAAAGACATCGAAGACACAGTTGAAGTGAAAGATCTCAACACCAAAGAGCTCGATGAGCTTATTGGTGATACTGCTGCTGAAACTTTACGTGAAGATCTTGAGCTAGCCGAAGGTGTTTACCCACAATTTGATAAAGAAGAATACTTAAAAGGTGAGTTACAACCTGTTTTCTTTGGTTCGGCTTTACATAATTTTGGTGTTCGTGAATTACTTGATTGTTTTATTGACATTGCTCCTCCTCCACAGCCAAAAGAAGGTGAAGAACGCGAAGTTAAACCTAATGAAGATAAATTTACAGGCTTTGTTTTTAAAATTCATGCAAATATGGATCCCAAACACAGAGATAGACTAGCATTTGTTAAAGTCGTTTCTGGTAAATTTGAAAGAAATAAACCTTATAAACACGTTAGATTAAGCAAAAATTTAAAATTCTCAAGCCCAAGTGCTTTTTTTGCCGAAAAAAAACAGATTGTTGATGAAATGTTTCCTGGTGACATTGTTGGTTTACATGATACTGGGAATTTTAAAATTGGTGATACTTTAACCGAAGGCGAAATTATTAATTACAAAGGAACACCAAGTTTCTCACCTGAGCATTTTAGATATATTAATAATGCAGATCCTATGAAGTCTAAACAACTCTATAAAGGAATCGAGCAGTTGATGGATGAAGGTGTTGCACAGCTTTTTACGCTTGAACTCAACAACAGAAAGATTATCGGAACTGTTGGTGCATTACAATATGAAGTGATTCAGTATAGATTAGAGCATGAATATGGCGCTAAATGTTCTTATGAAAACATCAATGTTCACAAAGCCTGCTGGATAGAAACCGATAATGAAAAAAGTGAAGAATTTCAAGACTTTAAACGCGTTAAATCTAAATTCTTAGCAAAAGACAAGCATGATCAACTTGTATTTCTTGCCGATTCTCCATTCTCATTACAAATGACTCAGCAAAAATATCCTTCTATTAAATTTCATTTCACTTCCGAATTTTAATTTAAAACTTAAATCAAAAAAAATGGTTTCAATTGAGTTTGAAACCATTTTTTTATCGTTTAAACTAAACTTTTTAATCTTCTTCTTTAAGTTTAATTTGCCAATTCCAAGCCGCTTGAAGTGCATCTTCCAAAGTTAATTTTGTTTGCCACCCCAAAACATCTTTTGCCTTTTCCGTATCGGCATAAGCTGCAACAACATCACCTTGACGACGGCCAACTATCTTATAATTTAATTTTTGTTGGGTTACTTTTTCAAAAGCGTCCACAACCTCCTTCACAGAACTTCCTTTGCCTGTTCCGAGGTTAAAAACTTCATAAAGGCCATCTTTTTCACTTCCAAATAATCTTTCAAGAGCAACTACATGAGCTTCAGCCAAATCCATGACATGAATATAATCTCTAATACAAGTTCCATCTGCAGTTGGGTAATCATCACCAAATATTGACAGTTCATCACGTTGCCCAATAGCCGTTTGTGTCATGTATGGAATTAAATTCTGTGGTGTTCCTATAGGCAACTCACCTATTAAGGTTGATGAGTGTCCGCCTATCGGGTTAAAATATCTTAGTGAAATTGCTTTAAATTTATCATATGCTCGGCAAGTATCGCTGATTATTTCTTCTCCAATCTGTTTTGTGTTACCGTAGGGTGATTCTGCTTTTTTAATTGGCGCTTCTTCAGTAATTGGCAATTGATTTGCTTCACCATAAACCGTACATGATGAACTGAAAATTAAATTCTTATGATTAAGCTTTGTTATATTCTTCAATAAATAAACCAGCGCATTGATGTTATTTTCATAATAAAGCAAAGGGTTTTCAACACTTTCACCAACTGCTTTCGAAGCCGCAAAATGAATAACGCCATCTATATCATCGTGTTCTTTAAAAAATGCGTCTACTTTTTCTTCGTTTCTTAAATCAAAATTATAAAAACTAGGAGCTTTTTGAGTGATTTTTGCAATACCTTCTAAAACACTTAATGAAGAGTTTGAAAGATTATCAATGATATGAACATCATAATCTTTTTCAAGAAGCGCAACAACTGTGTGTGAACCGATAAAACCTAATCCTCCAGTAACTAATATTTTCATGTTTAGATGTGTTTTTTGACTAAAAAGCATTAATTTTGCACAAATTTAAAGCAATTAAATCATGTTTCATGTTTTTAAGCTTTCAAATTAAAATTTAAACTCTATTATTTAAATAAAATGATTAAAGCATTTAAGATTATTAGCATTTTAGAAGCAGTTTCTTTTTTAGTTTTATTAGGAATCGCAATGCCTTTAAAATATATGTTTAATATGCCTGAATATGTTCAAACTGTAGGTATGGCGCACGGTATTTTATTTGTTCTATATATCATTGGTGCATATTTCATGTATGAAAAACTTGATTGGTCTGGCAAAACACTTTTAATTGTTATTTTTTGTTCTGTTTTACCATTTGGACCTTTTTACGCTGACAAAAAATATTTACCAAAAAGTTAATCATTTAATCTGTCTTTAACATACTCTACTTCAGTTTTTCCGTGAGCTTTGGCTTTACCATGTTCGTCAAGGCTTACCATAACGATACGATCAACTGTGATAATTGTTTTACGAGTCATTTTATTTCTCACTTCACATTTTAATGTTAATGAGGCATGACCAAATTTGATCACTTCAATACCAATTTCGATAATATCACCTTGTTCAGCTGAGCTTCTAAAATCTATTTCACTCATAAATTTAGTGACTGTTTTCTGGTTTTCGAGCTGAATAATTGAATACAAAGCTGCCTCTTCATCAATCCACTCTAATAATCGTCCACCAAACAAAGTTCCGTTTGGATTTAAATCTTCGGGCTTAACCCATTTTCTTGTGTGAAATCTCATAGTACAAATTTTACATCAAAGATAAGATCAAAATAAGGTTTAAAAGCTTATTCTTAATCGATATAAGTGATTGACGAATCATTAAAATCTATTCATCAACAAATTCTTGTAAATAAGAATATCTTTGAGTTAATTCACCTTCAGATGTCATTAAGGCTCTTTCCAAAATACCATCTTTATCATTATTAAAAAAAGCAGGGATCACATGTTTTTCAAACATATCACCAAAACCTTCACTTGCATCTTTTGGCAATTCACATGGTAAATTATCGACAGCCATCACAGTTATTGCATTATCAGCATCAAAAGAAACTTCTTTCTCTTTTTCAGCATCATAACCATAAAAAGGATCTGCAATTGTTGAAGGTCGAATTGTACTTGCTATAGGACCATCAATATCACAACTCACATCGGCAATCAGATTGATTTTAAAATCTGCTGATTTCGTATCTTCTTTAGTAATTAAATAAGGTGCTCCTTCTCCATAATAATGCCCTGCGATAAAGAAATCAGTAACTTTTGCGTATTTCATGAAATCAGATTTGTAAGCTTCTGGATGTTCATAAAAATGAGATTTACCTTTTCTTGCGCCAGTCGTCTCTTTTAATTTGTTGTAATCTAAAAAGTCAATATGAGTGTAAACAACTTCTTCAAAATTCTTATTCAGATAATCAGTTGCAGAAACTTCTTTGATTTTTAAATAATCTAGAATTTCTTTAGCGCCATAACCAACCTTACCTTTTCCTGTTAAACAAATTTTCATTGTAGGAATCGATATTTTATCAAGCTCATTTTTAACTGCATTTAAATCCGGTAAATTTTCAACTTTATTCAAGTTAAAAAGGCCATCGCGTAAACCTAAAGCTCTAAAACCATTATAAGCACCAACTAAACCAGCATATCGACCAAAACCAATCAAGCGAGAATCGTTTTTATTTGTAATCACTTCATGATCGTAAAGTTTGATATTTTTATCCAAAATCGCTTTTAGTAAATTACGATTATAAGGCTGCATCTTAATGGTGTGCGAAAAAAAGAAATATGATTTATCAGGAATCAACGCATCAATCGGTACTTCTTTAACACCTAAAAGTACATCACAATCAGAAAGATCCGCGTTAACTTCAATTCCTTTTTCCATGTATGCATCAACTGTAAATATCCTAATATCAGATGGTTCGACTATAAATTTTAAATCTTTATATTTTTTTTCTAATCTTTCTAAATGTTCTGGTGTAAAAACGACTCGACGATCTGGTGGCGTTTTGCGTTCTTTAATTAATCCTATTTTCATGAAAATCTTTTTAAATCGGCATAAACTTAGCAAAAAGACTTCTAATTTCAGATAATTTTTTACAATTAAATTAACGAATGTCCCTGATGAATCTTTTTAAGTTTACTAAAAAAATTTATGTCTCATAAACAAAATCTACTAACGGAATATAAAATGGGTGATATCACCCTCAAAAATCGTGTTGTCATGGCACCGATGACAAGAAGTCGTGCCGATAATGAAGACTCAGCACCGACTGATATGCATGCAGAATATTACAAACAACGTTCTGGGGCTGGACTGATTATTTCTGAAGGCTCGCAAGTTTCTAAAAGAGCTGTAGGTTACATCAACACGCCAGGTATCCATAACCCAGAACAGATTAAAGGTTGGAAAAAAGTAACCGAAGCTGTTCATGATGAAGATGGAAAAATCTTTATGCAATTATGGCATGTCGGTCGTATTTCGCATCCAGATTTCCACAATGGTGATAAACCTATTTCAGCAAGCGCTGTCAATCCAAATGCAGAAGTTTACACGCCAGACGGTTTTAAAGACACTGTCACGCCAAAAGAAATGACGCGTGACGAAATCAAAGAAACTGTTCAGGAATTTAAACGTGCTGCTAAAAATGCTGTTGATGCTGGTTTTGATGGCATTGAAATTCATTCATCTAATGGATATTTATTTCATCAATTTTTCAATAATTCTTCCAATAAAAGAACAGATCAATACGGTGGTAGCGATGAAAATAAAGCCAGAATTTTATTTGAAGTTTTCGATGCTGTCAAAGTGTTTTTTCCAGAAAACAGAATTGGTGTTCGTTTAAATCCTTCACTTCACAAGATTTTTGGAATGACTGCTGATGAAGAAACGATCCCAACTTTTGAATATATTGTTAAGAGATTAAACGATTATGACTTAGCCTATTTACACTTATCTGAACCTTTTAATGACATCAGCGATGTTGATTTCTTGGTGAAAGATATTGCTAAACACTTCAGACCATTATATAATGGAACTTTGATGATCAACTCAAATTTTGATCAAGAAAAAGGAAATAAAGTGATTGAAGACGGTGATGCAGATTTAGTTGCTTATGGTAAACTTTTCATTTCTAACCCTGACCTTCCAAAACGCTTTGAAAAAAACGCAAAACTCGCTGATTGGGATAAAGACACTTTTTATGTACCAGGAGAAAAGGGTTATACAGATTATCCAACCTTAGAAGAAGAATAAGCCAAATGACATAAGCTGCAAGATTTTTAGCCATAAGATTTTGCAGCTTTTTAAAAAAATAAAATTTAAGCCGTTATGCAAAAAGAAGATATCAATCTCGTTTGGTTCAGAAATGACCTGAGGGTTAAGGATAATAAAAGTTTATCAGAAGCTTGCCTTCTAAATAACATGAAAACTCTCGCATTTTACTGTTTAGATCCACGACATTTTGCAAAAACAAAATATGGCTTTAAAAAAACTGAAAAATTTAGAGCTAAATTTTTAATTGAGACAGTTCAGAATTTAAAAGAAAACCTTAAAAAACTCAACATCAATTTAGTCGTTTTTCACGAAAAACCTGAAAAAGCAATTGATGAAATAATTGACAGATTCAATATTAAAAATATATATTTCCAAAATGAATGGACTTCAGAGGAGAAGTGTGTTGAAGAAAATTTGTTGAAAAAACTTAAAGAATGTGAAATCAATTCTTATGATAATCAATTCTTGTTTTCACCAGATCAAATTCCTTATGAAAACTATGCAGACCTTCCTGAAGTTTTCACACAGTTTAGAAAAGCTTGTGAGAAAAAAATAAAAATCAATCTCGAAACGCCTATTCCATCTGATCAAACTGATGCAAACTTAATTGATTTTGAAAGTGAAGTCCCCCGATTAAAAGATTTAGGTTTTGAAGATTTTGACATTGATAATAGAAGTGTTTTCCCTTTTCAAGGTGGAGAAGACAGCGCATGGGATCGACTTAATGATTATTTCTGGAAAACAAAAAAATTACAGGTTTATAAAAAAACACGCAATGGTTTATTAGGGACAGATTACAGCAGTAAATTTTCCGCCTGGTTGGCGAACGGTAGTATTTCCGCAGTGAGCATTTATCACCAAGTTAAACTTTTTGAAAAAAAGATCACAAAAAATCAAGATACTTACTGGTTAATTTTTGAATTGATTTGGAGAGATTTTTTCAAATACATGTCACTTAAACACGGAAATGCTTTTTTTAAACTTGACGGTATCAATACAGAAAAATACGATTGGCATTTTAATCCAAAAATATTTCAGAAATGGATTGATGGTAAAACTGAAGAGGATTTTGTAAACGCGAATATGCTGGAAATCAAAGAAACAGGATTTATGAGTAATCGCGGCAGACAGAATGTTTGCAGTTATTGGTCTAAGGAGTTGTTGCAAGATTGGCGTGCTGGTGCGGCTTATTTTGAAGCGATGCTTATCGATTATGACGTTCACAGCAACTGGGGAAACTGGATGTATAATAGTGGTGTTGGTAATGATCCGAGAAACAGAAAATTTAATATTAAATCGCAGGCACAACGTTATGATGGACAGGGAAAATATCAACGTCAATGGTTACAAAATAATCTTTTTTAAGTATGAAAAAACTACGACTGATTTTAGGCGATCAGCTCAATAAAAACCATTCATGGTTTGATGAAGTTGATAAAGATGTCATTTATTTTATGGCAGAAACAAAACAAGAAACTGGTTATACAAAACATCATATCCAGAAAATTGTTGGTTTTTTCAAGGCAATGCGTCAATTTAAAAATGAACTTGAAGATAAAGGTCATCAGTTTATTTACTATCAAATTTCTTCAAAAGAAAATAAACACAACCTACAGAAAAACATCAAGAGTCTCATTAAACAAAATAAGATTGATAAATTTGAATATCAACATCCAGACGAATACAGAGTTGATATGTATTTGAAAGAACTTTGCAATGATATTTCAATAGAAAAAGAAGCTTTTGATACTGAACATTTCTATACAAAAAGAGAAGATTTAACCGAGTTTTATAAATCCAAGAAAGAGAAAGTCATGGAGTATTTTTACCGCGATATGCGTAAAAAACATGACATCTTGTTGGATGCCAATCAACCTGAAGGCGGACAATGGAATTTTGATAAATCAAATAGAAAAAAGTGGACAAAGAAAAAAGAAGCAGTTCCCTCCTACCTTAACTTTGAGCATGATGTTTCTGATATTTTAAAAGAAATCGATGATCAAAAAATCAATTATTTCGGCAATATCGACGCCGAGAAATTCCCTTGGCCAACATCAAGAAGAGAATCTTTAAGAGTCCTGAGGTTTTTCTGTGATGAGCTTTTAGTTCATTTTGGAGATTATGAAGATGCGATGCATACTGAAGAAAAAATGCTATTTCACTCTAGATTATCCTTTGCCTTAAACACAAAAATGATTTCACCAAAAGAAACCATTGAAAGAGTTGTTAAACATTATCATGAACATATGAATGATATAGACATTTCTCAAGTTGAAGGCTTTGTAAGGCAAGTTTTGGGTTGGCGAGAATATATGCGAGGTATGTATTGGAATCAAATGCCAGGTTATAAATCAAAAAATAAACTTCAAAACACAAATAAACTTCCAGACTTATTTTGGACAGGTGAAACCAAGATGAATTGTTTAAAGCAAGCCGTTAACCAAAGCTTAGATCACGCTTATGCACATCACATACAAAGATTGATGGTTTTAGGAAATTTTGCATTGCTGAATATGGTTGATCCAGATGAAGTTGATGCCTGGTATTTAGGCGTAAATATCGATGCAGTTGAATGGGTGGAAATCACAAATACACGTGGCATGAGCCAATTTGCTGATGGCGGAATTATAGCCACAAAACCCTATATTTCAAGCGGGAATTATATTAATAAAATGAGTAATTATTGTCAATCTTGTCAATATAAAGTTTCTAAAAAAGAAGGAGATGATGCCTGCCCTTTCAATCATTTATATTGGAACTTTTTATCAGAAAAAGAAGAACACTTTAAATCAAACCAAAGAATGAACATGATGATGAACCTTCTTCATAAAATGGATGACGAAAAGTTAAAGAATCACAAAAAACAAGCAAAAAAAATTATAAAAAACCCTAACGCATATTGATTTATCTCATAAATGCTTATATATTTGCTTGAACAAATAAAATTTATGATCATGAAAAAAACATTTCTAACATTCGGACTTGCGACAGTTTTAGCTTTTGGCTTCACAAGCTGTACAGAAAAAAAGCAAGACAAAGCAGAAGACAAAATGGAAGAGGCTGGTGAATCTATTGAAGATGCAGCTGAAGATACTGGTGACGCAATCGAGGATGCCGCTGAAGATACTGGCGATGCAATCGAAGATGGTGCTGAAGAAGTTAAAGAAGGTGTTGAAAATTAATTTCTACCTTTTTTAAAAATTAAAAAGCTATCGATATTAATCGATAGCTTTTTTGTTTTAGATAATCCTTTATATCATTTCAATTACTGCCCTCGCTTTCCCAATTTTATTAAATTTAAATTCTCTAGCTTGCCTTGATTAATTTCAAATTGTAACATGGTGCGTTCTTGGTGAAAACCGTGAATACCAGCAGCGCCTGGATTCATATGCATCAAGCCTAACTTTTTATCTCTCATCACTTTTAAAATATGTGAGTGTCCTGAGATAAATAAATCAGGTGGATTTTGTTTAATCACATCTCTAATTGGTTTTGAATAACGATTGGGATAACCGCCAATATGCGTCATCCAAATATCCATTCCTTGAATGTTAAAACGCTGATGTAAAGGAAATTCCTTTCTCACTTCGTCATTATCTATGTTTCCATAAACGGCCCTTAAAGCAGCGCAATCTTTTAATTCGTCCGTCACTTTCAATACACCTATATCGCCGGCATGCCATATTTCATCAACCTGCTTAGCATATTTAAGAATCGTGCCGTCTATATAAGAGTGTGTGTCACTCAAAAGTAAAATTTTCATGTAAAATTCAATTTTAAATAATATGGCAAAGTCTTAAGAGACTCAACCACTGAGAAATTTTATATTTGCAAAAAATCTTTTTCTTGCGCTACAAAATTACATTATCTTATTGGGGTAAGCATTATCATGGCTGGCAATTTCAGCCAAACCAAGTCAATCTTCAGCAAACTTTTGAAGAAGCTTTATCGCTTGCCTTTCAGGAAAAAATAAATATTGTTGGTGCGGGGAGAACTGATACTGGTGTGAGTGCGAAAAAATATATCGCTCATTTTGATACAGATCAAACGATTAATAATAAAGACAAATTTATTTTTAAAATCAATACGCTTTTACCTGCCGATATTGCTTTGCAAAATATTGAAAAAACACGTGATAATTTTCATGCCAGATTTGATGCTAATGAAAGAACTTATCAATATCAAGTGACCCAATTAAAAAATCCGTTTCTAATAGACTCTGCTTATTTTATAAAAAATAAAATAGACTTTGACATCATGAATGAGGCTTGTGAGATTTTGAAAAAGCACACAAATTTTAAAGCTTTTTCAAAAGTTAAAACCAACGTTTACACCTTTAATTGCGAAATCTATGAAGCAAAATGGTTTGCGAAAGATGATTATTATATCTTTGAAATAAAAGCAAACAGATTTTTAAGAAATATGGTTAGGGCAATTGTCGGAACATTAATTGAAGTTGGCTTACACAAAATTAATTTAAATGATTTTGAAAAGATCATTATTTCTCAAGATCGTAGAAATGCAGGAAAATCAGTACCTGCGCATGCATTGTTTTTAACTGATATTGGCTACAACTAAAAAAGAATAATTGAAGAATAAAAAATCAACAACAGGAAACGCTTTTGATCTAAAACTTTTTAAAAGACTGATCAGTTATACTTCAGCTTATAAGAAGACATTTTATTTTGTCGGTTTTGCAGCGATCATGCTATCAGCACTTGGCGTTTTACGTCCTTATCTATTAAAAATAGCAATTGATAAAGGGATTGTTGCACAAGATTTGGATACAACTCAGTTTTACATCATCATGATGTTAGTTGTTTTAATTGGTGAAGTTATTTTTCAGTTTAGTTTTATTTATTTTGCAAATTGGCTTGGTCAACAAGTGATACGTGACTTAAGAGTTCAATTGTTTGAACACATGATGGGTTTCAAAAAACAGTATTTTGACAATTCAGCAGTCGGTCGCCTTGTCACAAGAGCCGTCAGTGATATTGAAACCATCGCGAGTATTTTCAGCCAAGGCTTATTTATGATTATCAGTGACTTGCTTAAAATGATTGCAGTGCTTATCGTTATGTTTTATCAGAGCTGGCAGTTAACATTATTGATTTTAACGGTTTTACCTTTCATAATTTATGCAACGCGTGTTTTTCAAAAAAAGATGAAAATCGCTTTTGAAGAAGTGAGAACTCAGGTTTCAAACTTAAATACTTTTGTTCAAGAAAGAATTACAGGGATGAAGATTGTTCAGATCTTTAATCGAGAAAAAACTGAATATCAAAACTTTAAAAAAATAAATGAAAAGCACAAAAAAGCTTGGATTAAAACTGTGTGGTATAATGCAATTTTCTTTCCGATTGCTGAAATGTCAACTTCAATCACAATTGGACTTATCGTTTGGTTTGGCGGTTTACGCGTTGTTGAATCCGATGCGCTTTCGCTAGGGATCATTATCATGTTTATTGAATTAACACAAATGTTATTTAGGCCTTTACGTCAAATTGCTGATAAATTTAACTCACTTCAAATGGGAATGGTTGCTGCCAATCGTGTTTTTAAAATTATTGATACAGACTCTCGTATTCCGAATCAAGGCAAATTAATTGCAAAAGACATTAAAGGAAAGATTGAATTTAAAGATGTTAAATTTAGTTATATTGAAAATGAAGAAATCTTAAAAGGAATCAGTTTTGATATCAATCCTGGCGAAACAATTGCTATTGTTGGTGCGACAGGTGCTGGTAAAAGTACGGTCGTTAATTTACTAAGCCGTTATTACGACATTGATTCTGGTCAAATTATCATTGATGATCACAATGTCAGAGATTATGAATTAGGAAGCTTAAGAAATGAAATCGCCGTTGTTTTACAGGATGTTTTCTTGTTTGCTGATAGTATTCAAAAAAATATCACTCTAAGCAATCCCGATATTGATGAAAATGATGTTGTACGAGCAGCAAAAGATATTGGTGTTCATGATTTTATAATGAGTTTGCCTAATGGGTATGATTATAACGTTAAAGAACGCGGAGCGATGTTATCTTCTGGACAACGGCAATTGATATCTTTTTTACGAGCTTATGTAACAAATCCTGCTGTTTTGGTTCTTGATGAAGCCACTTCATCTATTGATAGTTACAGTGAACAACTCATTCAAAATGCGACTGAAAAACTAACAAAAGGAAGAACTTCTATCATTATTGCGCATAGATTAGCGACAATAAAAAATGCTGATAAAATTATCGTAATGGAGCAAGGTGAAATTGTAGAAATGGGAAGCCACGATGATTTGTTAGGCTCAGGAGGATATTACAAAAAACTTTACGAAGCTCAATTTGAAAATCAAGACCATGATATCCAAGAAGCTTAATTTTAAGTTTCTTTATTGTAAATCAGCTTTTACTTTATTCTGAAGATCATCGTAATTATCATAAATTGAAAATTCACCGTTTTTAAGATACGACACTTGCCCATTTTCTTCACTAACAACAATCGCTATTGCATCTGTTTTTTCAGTAATACCAATGGCAGCCCTGTGTCTTAGCCCAAACCTCAGCGGGATTTCTCGACTATTACTCACAGGTAAAATAACTCGAGTGGCGGTAATTTTATTTTCTTCAATAATAATGGCACCATCGTGAAGTGTACTATTTTTATAAAAAATAGATTTTAAAATTGGCTTATTGACCAATATATCCATTTCATCACCAGAATCTTTGACAAAATCAAGTTTATTGTTTCGACGAATGACAATCAGAGCGCCTGTTCTTTTTTGTGAAAAATCTTTTACCGCTTCAATAATTTCATCCACATATTCTAAATTTTCTGTAGTTGTTGAAAATTTAAAAGATTTTAAAAATAAGTGTTTACTTGTGATATTAGTTGAACCCAACATCAGTAAAAATTTTCTAATTTCTTGTTGAAAAACGACAACAAGAGCAATCATACCAACACCTATAAACTCGCCTAACACACTGCTCAACATCTCCATATTAAGAAGCTGTGTCAGCTTCCCTAAAAGATAGATGATGACAATTCCGATAAAAATATTAATCGCAGCTGTGCCTTTAACGAGCTTGTATAAATAATACAGCATTGTTGCGACAAGTATAATGTCGAGAATATCAAAAAAACTTATTTTTAGAAAATCTAAACCCATATCAATTATTTGGATAACTCTTTATAAAGTTCAACGGTTTCAACAGCTTCTTTAACATCATGAACTCTCAAAATTTTTGAACCTTGCTGTAATGAAAACATATTCAGTGCAGTTGTTCCATTTAAAGCTTCGATAGCTTCACATCCAAGTGTTTTATAAATCATAGATTTTCGAGAAACACCAACTAAAAGAGGTAATTCAAAAATATTAAGTGAATTTAAATTACGTAAAAGTTCAAAATTCTGTGTTCTTGTTTTTGCAAAACCAAAACCAGGGTCAAGAATAATGTCTTTAATTCCAGCCTTATTTGCCAAACTTATTCGTTCTGAAAAATAATGCCTTATATCAACAATTAAATTATCATATTCCGTTTGCTTTTGCATGGTTTTAGGAGTTCCACGCATGTGCATCATGATATATGGTACACCGAATTTAGCAACAACAGAAAACATTTTTTCATCGAGTTGACCGCCTAAAATATCGTTGATGATGTCGGCACCTTCTTCAAGAGAAGCATGAGCAACATCACTTCTAAAAGTATCAATTGATAGAAATGTTTTCGGAAATTCTTTCCTGATTTTTTTTAAAAAAGGAAGTAACCTTTTTTGTTCTTCTTCAACATCAACGTCATTCGCATCAGGTCGAGAACTGTAAGCGCCTATATCTATAAAAGATGCGCCTTCAGTCAACATTTTTTCAACCTGATTTAAAATTTGTTTTTCATTCTTGTGAAAACCACCATCGTAAAATGAATCAGGTGTGATATTCAGAATTCCCATCACCTGTGGTTCCTCTAAGCTAACCAATTCTCCTTTGATGTTTATCTGCATAAACCTATTCTGTTTTAGAAACCGCTTCCTTCATCAGTTTCTTAGTTGCAACAACGCCAAAATGAATTTTATTTGGTTTGATCTCTGCATTGATTTCTTCGAAACCAATCGTTTCTTCTTCAGAATTTCTAAAATAACTTAAATCTGATTGACTTAAAACACCTTTAGGAATAACAATATCGTAATAACCAGGATTTTTTGTAGCTCTCAAAAAAGTTAATAGCTTTCTTTTATCCGCAGAGTCTATCATCACTTCTATGCCTTCACCAACACGTGTGATTTGTGCATTTGAAGGTAAGCCTTTCTGGATTTGTGAAGCGTAATTATCCATGACACTACCAATAAAAGCGCCTGATGAACCACCAATTGTTCGGTAAGATAAATGCGCTAAAACCTTCTTTTCTTTTGGAGATTCAGCAACCTCTTTGGGCTCTTCTACTTTTGGACCTTTATCATCTTTTTTATCTGATGCAGTTTTTTTTGTTCCACAAGAGAATAAGACAAACGCACTGAAAACAAGAATTCCTAATTGATTAAATTTCATAATTGTGTTATATCGACATTTCAAAGATAATCAAGAATTTTTTAATAATTCGCTAAATCAATCAAAGCCTTTTCTAATCTTGACTTTGCTAAAAATTGATCTTCCAATTGCCCAGCAAAAGGAACTGGTGTTGGCAGACTTGTTACAGTCTCAACAGGCCCGTCTAAAGACTCAAAACAATGTTTGCTAATCAGAGCTGAAATATCAGAAGCGACACCTCCAAAACTTGTATCTTCTTGTAAAATTAAAGCTTTTCCCGTTTTTCTTACTGATGACAAAATCGCTTCAGTATCAAGCGGACTTAAAGAACGTAAATCAATTAAATCTACTGAAAGATCAGGATTATTTTCTAAAACATCTAAAGCCCAATGAACGCCAGCTCCAAAAGTAATCAAACTGATTTGACTACCTTCTTTCAGCAAGTTGGCTTTACCTAGCTCTGTTGTGTAATAATTAGTTGGAACATCACTGCGCTGACTTCTGTAAAGTGCTTTATGTTCAAAAAACATCACCGGGTTTGGATCTTCTATAGCAGAAATTAATAAACCTTTAGCATCATCAGCAAAAGCTGGATAAACAACCTTTAAACCTGGTGTTTTTGTGAACCAAGCCTCATTGGTTTGACTATGGAAAGGTCCTGCTCCAACGCCAGCGCCACAAGGCATACGGACCACAACATCGGCATTTTGATTCCAACGATAATGAATTTTAGCTAAATAATTCACAATCGGATTAAAGCCAGAAGAAACGAAATCTCCGAATTGCATTTCGACAACCGCTTTCATTTTATTGATTGAAAGTCCCATTGCTGCTGATACAATCGCTGATTCGCAAATTGGCGTATTCCTGACACGTTCTTTCCCAAACTCATCGACGAAGCCTTCAGTTATTTTAAAAACACCGCCATAATCTGCGACATCTTGTCCCATAATCACAAGATTATGATTTTTTTGCATTGCCATTTTTAAAGCTTCAGAAATTGCATCGACAAAACGAATGTGATTTGTTTCTGTTGAAGCTGGTAAGTTTTTTGGTTCAAAATTTTGATATACATCAGCTAACTCCTTCTCTATTGATGATTCTATAGGTGGCGCATTATTTGCTTTTTTAAGATGTGTTTTAATTTCTTCATTAAATTCATCAGTAAATTTCTTCTGATCATCCTTTGTCAACAAATCAGCATCCATCAATGCTTTTTCATAATTTTCAATAGGATCGCGTTTTTCCCAATAAGCCATTAAATCTTCTGGAACATATTTCGTCCCACTTGCTTCTTCATGTCCGCGACGCCTAAAAGTTTTAAACTCTATCAATATCGGTCTTGGATTTTCCCTCACACTTTCTGTGATTTCCTTCATTTTAGTAAAAACCTCAACGACATTATTACCATCGATAATATGAGATTCCATACCATAACCAACACCACGATCAGCAATGTTTTCGCAATTATATTGTTCATTAGTTGGTGTAGAAAGTCCGTATCCATTGTTTTCGACACAGAATAAAACAGGAAGTTGCCAGACAGAAGCGACATTCAGTGCCTCATGAAAATCTCCTTCACTTGTTCCGCCTTCACCCGTAAAAACTGCAGTTAGCTTTTTCTCATTTCTAAGTTTATGAGCAAGTGCAATCCCATCAGCAACACCGAGTTGTGGTCCCAAGTGAGAAATCATACCGACGACATGATATTCTTGCGTTCCAAAATGAAAGCTACGATCTCTACCCTTTGTAAAACCGTTAGCTTTGCCTTGCCACTGCTCAAACAAACGGTAAAGCGGAATTTCACGAGAGGTAAAAACACCAAGATTTCTGTGCATTGGCAGCACATATTCATCATTGTTTAGGTTTTGCATCACGCCAGCAGCAATTGCTTCTTGGCCTATGCCGCTAAACCATTTTGAGATTTTGCCTTGACGCAAAAGAGTTAACATTTTATTTTCAATAACACGCGGTTTTAACATGCCACGGTATAAATCAATCGCTTTCGTTGGATTAATTTTATCAAGTTGAAATTCCATTTGTGATTTTATTCAAAAATTAAAGATTACAAGTTTATTAAAAAACTTCTTGAAAATCTACCCTTTTGACATCTTTAAGAAAGAGAATCAAAAAGTAATTTTATTTCATTAAATTTGTGAGTTACTTTAAAAACATCTTATGTCTTTCACAAATATACCAAGTGTTGATCTTGCAGATTTTTTATCTGATGATCCAAAAAGAAAACAAAAATTTGTCGATGAAATTGGTCAAGCTTATGAAGAGATTGGCTTTGTATCTTTGAAAAATCATTTTTTAAGTGAAAAATTGGTCGATCAATTATATACTGAAATCAAAGCTTTCTTCGCTTTATCAGACGATATTAAAAAGAAATATGAACGTGAAGACATTGGAGGTCAACGCGGCTATATTTCTTTTGGAAAAGAAACAGCTAAAGGTCGTGAAATCGCAGATTTAAAAGAGTTTTGGCATTTTGGCCAGGAAACAGATGCTGATGCGAATTTAACTGAGAAGTATCATGAAAATGTGGAAGTTAAAGAACTTCAAAATTTCAATAAAGTAGGTATGGAAGCTTACAAGCTCCTAGAAAAAACAGGAATTCATGTTCTGAGAGCTCTTGCTTTGCATATTGGCTTGGAGGAAAGTTATTTTGATCATTGGGCAAAAAATGGCAACTCAATTTTGCGTCCAATTCATTATCCACCAATTAAAGAAGAACCTAAAGGTGCCGTACGAGCTGGTGCACATGGTGATATCAATTTAATCACTCTTCTGATGGGCGCTTCTACTGGAGGTTTACAAGTACAAAGAAAAGATGGCGAATGGATTGATGCCATCCCAAATGAAGATGAACTTGTGATTAATGTTGGTGATATGCTTGAAAGACATACAAATAACAAATTAAGATCAACAATACATAGAGTTGCCAATCCGCCAAAAGAAGATTGGGATAAACCAAGATATTCAATCCCATTTTTCATGCATCCGCGCTCAGAAATGCCTTTAGATTGTTTAGAAGAATGCATCTCCGAAGACAATCCAAAACATTACGAAGACATTACTGCTGGTGAATTTTTACATCAACGTCTTGTCGAAATTGGTTTAATTAAAGAGTAAATTTAACATGGATCTCAAAGACCAACTTAAAGATTTATTTCCAGATCACGAACCTGATTCTTCTGAAAAAGAAGAAACGAACAAAGATGATGAACTTGACATTTGGCTTCAAGAAGACCCTTTACTTTGTAAATTTGAAAAAAGAAAAGGCAAAGCGAATACAATTGTTGATGGCTATCAAGGTGCGAAAAAAGATTTTAAAAATCTGACTAAATTCCTTCAAAAAGAATGTGGCACTGGAGGTAGTTTTAAAAAAGAACAAATTATAATTCAAGGAGATTCTAGAGATAAAGTGATGGAACTCTTGAATGAAATAGGCTTTAAAACAAAACGTGTTGGAGGTTAACCTTCAATTCAAATATAAAACTTGACAAGATCGAGCCATGTGCTCGATCTTTAATTTAAAAATTAAAATTATGATTAAAGATTCTGAACTAATTATCAATCCAAATGGAACTGTTTACCATTTAGATTTAAAACCTGAAGATATTGCAGATACAATTATTACTGTTGGCGATCAATATCGTGTTGAGCGTATCACCTCTTTTTTTGACGAAGTGATTTTTGAAACTCAAAAAAGAGAGTTTAAAACGCAAACAGGTTACTACAAAGGCAAGAAATTAACTGTTATCTCAACTGGAATTGGAATTGACAACATCGATATTGTCATCAATGAACTTGATGCTTTGGTCAATATTGACTTAGAAACAAGAACGGAAAAGAAAGAACATCATAAATTAAATATTATTCGTATCGGAACTTCTGGAGGTATACAGCCAGGTGTTGGTGTTGACAAATTTGTGATGGGAAAAGCAGGAGTTGGCTTTGATGGTTTGCTTCACTATTATGAGCATTCAGGCGTTGTTAATGAAAAAGCAACAAAGGCTTTAATTGAACACCTTGATATTTGTTCAAAAAAACCTGAACCTTATATCGTTGATTGTGATCCAGAATTGGCTGCACTTTTTGAAAATGATGAACAAGTTATTTCTGGTTACACAGGTACAAACTTAGGATTCTATGGACCACAAGGCCGTCAACTAAGAATTCCACTTAAAGATGCTGATTTTATTGATCAGTTAGTTGATTTTAGACATGAAGACCAACGCATCACGAATTTAGAAATGGAAACAAGTGCAATTTATAGTTTATCAAAAATTCTTGGCCATGGTGCATTGTCAATGAATGCTATTGTTGCCAACAGAGCTGATGGAGAATTTAGCGAAGACCCAAAAGCAGCTGTCAAATCATTGATTGAATTTACGCTTGATAAGTTAGTTCAGTTGTAATATAACCTTGATAAGTTAAATAATTTAAGCCTGATCTTGTATCAGGCTTTTTTATGCTCTCTTTTTAAAATGGTAAAATTTAGAGTACATACAATCAAAAAATATGTCGGAGACCATGAAATTATCTTAAAAATTTAACATTTAAGATTTATAATTAAAACAAATTTTATTTTTATAGTTTTTGTAATTTATATAATAAATTGAAAATCAAATAATTATACGCTAATTCACCAAGCAATGAATTTAATTAAAATAAAAAATCTCATTTAAAATTTATATTTTCTTTTAGTATGACGCAACCTTTTGATTAGATTTGCATCTACTGTGTAAATCTATTATTAATGCTTTTGACTATTGCTATCATTTTAGGCGTTTTAGTTTTGGTGAATATCTTGCTTTTGATATTCAGTTGTAATTCTCCTGAAGATGATATAAAAACTAAAACCTCAAAGAAAAAACCTATTCTGCCAAAAGGTTTAAGCAAGAGCAAAAGCAAGCACATTGTTTTTGCTGATAAGTAACTTACCAGTCTATTTTTGACTTATTTTTCTCTTCAAAATAAGCATTTGCTTTTGAAAAATGCTGATTTCCAAACCAATAACCACGATTTGCTGATAATGGCGATGGATGACCAGATTCTAAAATCAGATGTTTTTTATGATCTATAAGTTTTACTTTTTTCTTAGCAAAACCACCCCAAAGCATAAACACTAAACCTTCTCTTTCACTTGATAAAGTCTCGATAACTTGGTTTGTAAATTTCTCCCATCCTTTATCTCTATGACTTCCTGGGTTGTGTGCCCTCACAGACAAGATTGCATTTAATAAAAGTACGCCTTGTTCTGCCCAATGCGTTAAATTACCATGCGTTTGAGGTTTGATATTCAAATCTGTCTCTATTTCTTTAAAAATATTTTTTAAAGAAGGTGGCACGGCTGTCGTTTTAGGCACTGAAAAAGATAAACCATCAGCTTGGTTGTAATTATGATATGGATCTTGACCTAAAATAACAACCTTCACATCATCAAAGGCTGTCAAATCAAAAGCTCTAAATAAATCTGAACTTTTAGGGAAACACTGATAATTTTGATATTCATCTTTCACAAAAGCAACTAAATATTCAAAATATTCTTTATCAAATTCATTTTTTAAGTTTTTTTTCCAACTTGTCTCTATCTTAACATCCATGATTTTCAGTATTTTTGTGCGTTGCGAATGTATTCAAACTTATGATAAAAATTAAACAGAAAAGTTTACAAGATTTAGAATTTGATCAAGTTAAAGAACAGTTGAGTGAGTTTTGTGTCACAGATATTGGCTTGCAGAAAGCGCTTTCATTGAAGCCCTATGAAAAAAAGAGTAGACTGCTTAACGAAATCGAATTAACAAAAGAATATAAATCATCTGAGTTTGAAGAAAAACCAATACCCAATCATGGGTTTGAAGCTATTACCGAAGAAGTTAAACTCCTTCAAATTGAAGGTTCAAAACTTGAACTCGTTGCATTTAGGAAGTTTCTGAACATATCTGAAACAACAAATAATCATCTTTTATTTTTCAAAAAATATCAACCACTTTATCCGAGGTTATATCAAAAATCAAGTGAAGTAGAATACACTGAGGCTGTAGTGGTTAAAATCAAATCGGTTGTTAACCGTTTTGGTGAAATCCGTGATGATGCTTCTCCTCAACTTCAAAGTATCAGGAGGCAAATCAATCAAATTAAAGGTCGGTTAAATTCAAGCTTCGCCAAAGCTTTAGCAAAATACAATTCTTATGGTTATTTAAGCGACATCAAGGAATCTGTTGTCGATAATTATCGTGTTTTGGCAGTACCAGCAATGCATAAACGCAAAGTTAAGGGCAGTACGCTGGGGAGTTCAAAATCTGGTAATATTGTTTACATTCAACCAGAAGAAACGCATGAAGCTGAGCGAGACTTAAGCCATTTGATTCATGAAGAGAAAGAAGAAATCAACAAAATATTAAAAGAACTCACTGAATTTGTAAGACCTTTTTCTGAGTTATTTCTTGATTATCAAAACTATTTAAGCGCAATCGATGTGATTGCTGCTAAAATAAAATATGCTGAACTTTATGATGGCTTGCTTCCTAAACTTTCAGAAACCAAAGAGATTTACTTAAAGGATGCTTACCACCCACTCCTTTTAATCAACCATAATAAGAACAATAAAAAAACCTATCCTCAAGACATTAGTCTCAATGAAAAACAGCAGATAATCGTGATTTCAGGACCTAATGCTGGTGGTAAAAGTATCACGCTTAAAACCGTTGGTTTGTTACAAGTCATGTATCAATCTGCCATGCCAATTCCTGTTCATGAGTTTTCTCGTATGAGTATTTTCGATAAAGTTTTAACAGACATTGGAGATAACCAAAGTATTGAAAATCATTTAAGTACTTATAGTTATCGACTTAAAAACATGCGTAAATTTATCAAAGCCTGCAATGCAAAAACTTTATTTTTAATAGATGAATTCGGTACCGGAACCGATCCTGAGCTCGGCGGTGCTTTAGCTGAAACATTTTTAGAAGTTTTTCATGAAAAAGGCGCTTACGGCATTATCACAACACATTATGCCAATCTTAAAACGATGGCAAATGAAAATTCGGCTATTGTCAATGCAAACATGATGTTTGACAATAACAGTTTAGAGCCAATTTTTAAGCTAAAATTAGGTGAAGCTGGTAGTTCATTTACCTTTGAAGTTGCACAAAAAAACGGTATTCCATACAGCTTGATCAATCGTTCAAAAAAGAAAGTAGAACGCGGAAAACTGCGTTTTGATAAAAGTATTGCAAAGCTTCAACAGGAGCGATCACAACTTTCAAAAACAAAAAACAAGCTACAGGAAGCGGCGTCTCAAGCGGATGAAGAACAGAAAAAATTAGATGAAAAGAATACGCGTATTCAAGAAAAATTAGAAAGCTATCAAGAACTTTATGATGCCAATCAAAGATTGATTAACATCGGAGAGAAAGTCAATAGTCTTTCAAAACAATATTTCAATAATAAAAATAGAAAACAACTGATTGGAAATCTTTTAAAACTAGTTGAAAAAGAAAACTCTAAAAGAATTAAACTTTCCCAACAAGAAGAAAAGCGTAAAAAACAAGCTGAAAGAAAGATCCAAAAAGAGGTTGAGAAGAAGGTCGAAAATATTCGTACTAAAAAGAAGAAAGAGAAAGAAAAAGCAAAAAAAGAGAACAATCAAGAAAAGCCAAAAGCTGAAATTTACGTAGGAGACAGTGTCAGAATCATCAACGGAAGAGCTGTTGGTACACTTGACAAATTTGAAAAAAATAAGGCCATAGTTAATTATGGTGCTTTTACAACCTCAGTTTCTCCTGAAGAATTAGAACTCGTTAAACGCAACAATCATGGAAATACCAAAAAATAAACAAATCGTTTTATTCGATGGTGTTTGTAATTTATGCCATAATGCTGTTCAGTTCATCATTAAAAGAGATCCTAAAAATAAATTTGTTTTTGCTTCGCTAGATAGTGAAATTGGTGAAAAATTACTTTCTGAACGACATATCGATCGAAGCAAAATTGATTCAATCGTCTTGATTATTCCAGATGACGCTTACTTCATCAAATCAGATGCAGCCTTAGAAATATCAAAATCTTTATCCAGTATCTATCCTATATTTAGTTATTTTTCAATCTTACCTCAAGCTTTCAGAGATTTTGTTTACGATTTAATTGCAAAAAATAGGTATCGCATTTTTGGAAAAAAGGAAGAATGTCCGTTGCCTTCTCCAGCACAAAGAGAAAAGTTTTTATCTTAGTTTATCTCAGAAATAATATAAAAACAGAAGTCCGCCATAACTGACGGACTTCCTCCCTAACCAAAATATCTCAATGAGATAAAAACTAAATTGTAATTAAAGATAATTACACTTACAAATTTACTTTGAATTGTCCTTTCCAAAACTTAATTATTACCCAAATATGTTGAGCACATTGTTAAAAAATAAAGTGAATAATATTAATAATCTCTTATCAATTGATTATTCAAAATCAGGCTTAATTTGAGTAAATTTGCCAGCTATGAAAAAAAATCCTGAAGAATATATTGAAGTTTATGGTGCGAGAGCTCATAACTTAAAAAATATCGATGTCAAAATACCTCGTGATAAGTTGGTTGTCATCACTGGCTTATCTGGCTCAGGAAAGTCTTCACTTGCGTTTGATACAATATATGCAGAAGGTCAGCGGCGATATATTGAAACTTTTTCAGCTTATGCAAGACAATTTCTTGGTGGTCTTGAACGCCCAGATGTTGATAAAATTGATGGCCTTTCTCCTGTTATTTCTATCGAACAAAAAACAACTTCAAAAAGTCCGAGAAGTACAGTTGGAACGATCACCGAAATCTATGATTTCATCCGTTTGTTATATGCAAGAATTGGTGTTGCCTACAGCTACAAAACCAATGAAAAAATGATCAGTTTTACCGAGGAAGAAATCCTTGATAAAATAAGTCAAGATTTTGACGGAAAACGCATCAACATTTTAGCGCCAATTGTCAAATCTAGAAAAGGACACTATAGAGAACTTTTTGAACAAATTGCTAAACAAGGTTTTTTAAAAGTACGTGTTGATGGTGAAATCAGAGACATTGAAAAAGGTATGAAAATCGAGCGTTACAAAACGCATGATATTGAAATTGTTGTTGACAGATTGAAAGTTTCTAAAGATGAAAAAGATCAAAAACGCTTATCTGAAAGTATTTCGACAGCGATGCAACGTGGTGATGACGTTTTGATGATTTTAGAACACAAAAGTAAAACACCAAAATTCTTCAGTAAAAACTTAATGTGTCCAACAACTGGAATTTCATATCCGCTACCTGAGCCAAATAATTTTTCTTTTAACACACCAAAAGGCGCTTGCCCAAAGTGTAATGGTTTAGGTCAAGTTTATATTGCTAATCCAGATAAAATAATTCCTAACAAAGAATTATCAATTCGGCAAGGTGCTTTAGAACCACAAGGAAAGTACAAAAAAACAAACTGGATATTCAAGCAAATCGCTCTTATCGCTGAACATTTTGATTTCAGTTTAGACACGCCAATTAAAGACATTCCTCAAGAAGCGATTGACACAATTTTATACGGCGGAAAAGCGAGCTTTAAAAAATATGGTGAGGCTGCAAAAGTCACAGCTGAAAAATCTTATGACTTTGAAGGAATTGCGCATTTTATAGAAAAAACTTATGCGCTGAAAGAATCTTCTGCCAGTTTAAAACGTTGGGCAAAAAAATACATGAACGATAAGCTTTGTGATAAGTGCAATGGATCTCGACTTCAAAAAGAAGCTTTATATTATCGTTTTAATGACAAAACAATTCAGGATCTCATCAATATGGATATTGATGAATTAAGTGAATTTTTTAAAAAATCTAAAAAAGAACTAAATCAAAAGCAACTAAAAATTGGAGGAGAAATTATTAAAGAAATTTCAACTCGACTTCAATTTTTATTAGATGTTGGGCTTAATTATTTGAATATTAATAGAGCTTCTAAAAGTTTATCTGGCGGTGAAGCTCAACGCATCAGGCTAGCAACTCAAGTTGGCTCTCAACTTGTTGGCGTGCTTTATATTCTCGATGAACCGAGCATTGGTTTGCATCAACGCGATAATGAAAAACTGATTAATTCGTTAATTGCTTTACGCGATGTTGGGAACTCAATTATTGTGGTTGAGCATGATAAAGACATGATTGAAAGAGCTGATCACGTGATTGATATCGGTCCAAAAGCAGGAAAAAATGGTGGACAAATCATCAGTGAAGGCACGCCAAAAGAAACATTAAAACAAAGAACGCTGACCGCCGATTACCTTTCTGGCAAACGACAAATCGAAATTCCGGAACGCCGTAGAAAAGGAAATGGTAATTTCTTGAAACTTAAAGGCGCAAAAGGAAATAACCTTAAAAACCTTTCTATCAAAATTCCTTTAGGAACAATGATCGCTGTGACTGGCGTTTCAGGAAGCGGAAAGTCAACTTTAATTAATGAAACGCTTTACCCAATTCTCAATAACCATATTTACAACGGCGTTAAAGAACCTTTAGCTTATGAAAGCATTAAAGGTTTAGAGCATATTGATAAAGTGATTGACATCAATCAATCGCCTATTGGGAGAACGCCAAGATCAAATCCGGCAACTTACACAGGCGTTTTTGACGAAATCAGATCTTTATTTGCGAAAACTCCTGAGTCGTTAATTCGCGGTTATAAACCAGGACGTTTCAGTTTTAATGTTAAAGGTGGTCGTTGCGAAGTTTGTGGAGGTGCTGGCGTAAAAGTTATTGAAATGAATTTTTTGCCAGATGTTCATGTTGAATGCGAGTCTTGTATGGGAAAAAGATTTAATAGAGAAACTTTAGAAATTAGATACAAAGGCAAATCTATTGGTGATGTGCTAGAAATGACAATTGATGAAGCTACCGATTTTTTTGAACCGATTCCAAAAATTTACCGAAAACTAAAAACGATTAAAGATGTTGGTTTAGGTTATATCACATTGGGACAGCAAAGCACCACATTATCTGGCGGTGAGGCACAAAGAATTAAGTTAGCAACTGAACTATCCAAAAAAAGTACTGGACAAACATTTTATATTCTCGATGAACCCACAACAGGTTTGCATTTTGAAGATATTAAAATCTTGATGAATGTCCTTGAAAAACTTGTAACTAAAGGTAATACTGTTCTAATTATTGAGCACAATATGGATGTCATTAAACTCGCTGATTACATCTTTGACATTGGTTACGAAGGCGGTAAAAATGGCGGTCAACTTGTTGCAGAGGGAACGCCTGAAAAATTGATTAAAGACAAAAAAAGTTATACGGCAAAGTTTCTAAAAAAAGAGCTACTTTTGCAATCCTCAAATTTTTAAAAAGATATGGTGCCTAAACATTATAAAAACTGGAATGAAATTAAAACCAACGATAGTTGGGCTTTATTTAAGATAATGAGTGAATTTGTTCACGGTTATGAGCGTATGAGCGAAATAGGACCTTGTGTTTCTGTTTTTGGTTCAGCACGTATGAAGCCTGGTGACAAATATTATGAATTAACAGTTAAGGTTTCCGAGAAAATTGTCGAAAAAGGTTTTGGTGTCATTACTGGCGGAGGCCCAGGCATTATGGAAGCTGGAAACAAAGGTGCTCACCAGGGCGGCGGTACATCAGTTGGTCTTAATATTGACTTACCTTTTGAACAACATGACAATCCATATATCGATAAAGATAAAGTTTTAGATTTTGATTACTTTTTTGTCAGAAAAGTAATGTTTGTCAAATACTCTCAAGGATTTGTTGTGATGCCTGGTGGCTTCGGAACTTTAGATGAATTATTTGAAGCAATCACCCTTATCCAAACGCGTAAAATTGATAAGTTTCCAATTATTCTTGTCGGAAAAGATTATTGGAGTGGTTTATTAGATTGGATCAAGAAAACTTTAAGCGATGATTACGAGACTATCAATCCTGAAGATCTTGATTTGATTCAACTTGTTGACTCTGAAGAAGAGGTAGCAGATATTTTAGACGATTTCTATGATAAGTTTGATTTAAGTCCTAATTTCTAATGAAAACAAAGTATCAATTCCTATTTAGTTTAAGTTTGATGATTTTTTTTTCGTTACAGAGCTATTCGCAAGAAACAATCAAAACCATGTTTTATAATTTGCTTAATTTTTCAGAAGCACCACCTACTGACAGGTCTGATATTCTAAACTCGATTTTAGCAAGCTATGATCCTGATATCTTTATGGTTTCAGAATTACAGACTGAAGCAGATATGAACTTGATATTAAATCAATCTTTTGAATATACTGAACAGCCTGTCTCTGCAGCTCCTTTTGTTTATAACACTTCTGGTTTTGGAGGAAATATTAATCAGCTTGTATTTTTTAAAAATGAAAAAATGCAGCTTTTAGAAACCCACCAAATACAGACAAACATAAGAGATATCAACCATTACAAATTTCAAATGAATACGATTGATGAGGAAATTCTTCATGTTTTTGTTGCTCACTTTAAAGCTTCACAAGGTGATAGCAACGTACAAGAACGCTATTCAGAAGCTGTGAATTTTGTCAATTACATTTCTGAATTAGATGCTAATGCTAATATTATTTTTGGAGGAGATTTTAATTTCTATTCTGCAAGTGAACCAGGTTTTCTTGTTATTCAATATGCTACGTTAGCAATTGATATGCTTGATCCTCTTAATCGAATTGGGGAATGGCATAATAATTCTAACTATCAAGATGTTCATTCTCAAAGCACAAGAATAAGCAACAATGACTTTGGTAGCTTTGGTGCAGGCGGTGGATTAGATGATAGGTTTGATTTCATATTTATCTCTGATAACCTCAAAAATCAATCTAACGATATAAGATATATTGAGGACACCTATCAAGCCTATGGTAATAATGCTAACTGTTTCAATGATAATATAAATTACGTTAATTGTACTGGAGATTTTGATCAAGACCTAAGAAATCAACTTTACAACATGAGTGATCATTTACCAGTCGTGATGAGTTTAGAAACTGATTCAAACTTCTTAAAAGTCAAGAAGTATCAAATCAAAAATAACGTCTCTCTTATAAATGGAAATTTAATTGATGATATCGTAGATTTCAAGTTTAACTCCTCACTTTTAGGTGAAAAAGCATATATTTATAACAGTTTAGGTCAAAAAATAAGTGGATTTACAATAAATAACACTTTCAAGAGTTATGACATTTCAACCTATCCAAATGGAATTTATATGCTTAAAATAACTGATTTAGAAGGTCATATTAAGATAATCAAACGCTAAAAACACCAAATGAAGCATTTTATTTTTTGCTTTCTTTTGGGAATAAGCCTCTGTTATGGTCAACGTCATAATATATCGGCTGACATTTCTGTGTCTAAAAATTTAAAACGTTTAGATGTCAACTCTCAAATCAATTTTATAAATACAACTCAAACTGAGATTGACACACTCTATTTTTATGATTGGAATAATGCTTTTTCTGATAAAGATAGTCCACTTGCAAAACGTTTTGCTGAAGAATATGCCAGGAAATTTCATTTCACTTCTAAAGAATTAAGAGGCTATACTCAGATAAATGATTTTTATACAAACTCACAAAATATAAGTTGGTTTTATAAAGATAATCAACCGGACATACTTCTTGCCATTTTAGAAACTCCCTTGAAAGTTGGAGATTCTATAAATCTTCAACTCAACTATCATCTTAATATTCCTATACAAGGTCTCATAAAGTCAGGATGGTCTGCAGATAAATTAAGGCTAAAAGACTGGCTTATTACACCTGCAAAACATCAAAATGATTGGGTTTTATATAGCAACAAAGCTCTTGATGATTATCCAACTCAATTCTTAGATTATAATTTGAACTTTGAAATCCCTAAAGGTATCTTTTTGAAATCTAGCTTTGACATGACTGAACTTCAAATAGGTTATCAAAAAAATAAATTTAAGCTTTCAGGTCAACAAATCTTAGACAATGATGTTTATTTAACGAAAAGAGATGAGTTTTCTTCTATTAAAACAGATTTAGTTGAAGTGTTATCAAATTTAGAATCAGAATCTGTTCGCCCAGAAATCAAGGCATTAATAACAGATAGAATTGCCTTTTTCTTGAATGAAAACATAGGTGAATTTCCACATCCACATTTATTGGTTTCAGAACTCGATTATAGCCTCTCTCCTGTTTATGGTTTGAATCAACTACCGAGTTTTATTCGACCTTTTCCTGATGGTTTTCAATATGATGTCAAACTTCTCAAAACGATGACGCTTAAACATCTGAAAACAAAAATCGCGATAAATACAAGAAAAGATAAGTGGCTCATTGATGCCTTAACCGTTAAGGTGATGATGGATTACATCAACAAATATTATCCTGACATGAAGCTTCTGGGTAGCTTCAGTAAATTTTTTGGTGTACGTTGGTTTCATGCCTCAGATTTGATGTTTAATGAAAGATATAGATTTATTCATGAAACAATGATACGTCAAAACCTGAAGCAACCTATTGACATGCCTCAAGACGAGATGCTCAAGTTTAATAGGCAATTATCTAGCCCATACCAAGCTGGCTTAGGCCTGAAATATTTTGGTGACTATATTGGCCAAGAAAACCTAAATCAGAGTATTCGTGAGTTTTTTAAAGAAAAGAATTTAAGCCATGCTTCGTCTGAATTATTTCTAAAAACATTAGAAAAAAACACAGATAAAAATATAACTTGGTTTAAAGATAACTATCTCAATTCTTACAAAGACATCGACTTTAAAGTTGGAAAAGTTTCAAGAAACGATCAAGGTTTTGAGGTTGAAGTTATTAACAAAACAGAAAGTCCTATGCCAGTTAAATTAGGACTTTACAAAGATGATGATTTTATCAAAAGCATCTGGGTTGAAGATTTTGAAGATCGCTCAAAAACTCTACAAGTCAATACGCCGGAAGCAAACAAATTCGTGGTTAATTACGATTACAATTTACCTGAATATAATCCTAGAAATAATATTAAACGCAAAAACAAAATCTTCAATAAGCCGATTCAAATCCGATTATTAGAAGATATTGAAGATCCAGAATACAATCAAGTATTTGTAATGCCCGAGTTTACTTACAACCTTTATGACGGCATTGCAATTGGTTCAAAAATTTACAACACTTCTCTCCTACCAAAAAATTTCAGTTATGATATTGGCCCAAAATATGGCTTTGGGAGTCAAGCCATTGTCGGTTCAATTAGTTTTGATTACACACAATATTTTAAACAACAAGATTTATTTAGAATAAGATACGGTGCGAGCGGTTCTAGGTATTCATATAACACCGACTTGTTTTATAAACGTTATTCTGCATTTATGCAAATGGTTTACAGACCTGTTGATTTAAGAAGTAATAAACGCCACTATTTAACCTTAAGAACGGTCAATGTGGATCAAGATAAAAGTGAAACTATTGAAACAGATGAGCCAAATTATAATGTTTTTAATATCAGTTATGCTTTTCAGGATAAAAATTTAGATCATTTTTTCACTACTCAAATTGATTACGAAATTTCCAAGAAGTTCAGTAAAGTCTCAGCTTCTGTGAGGTATAGAAAACTTTTTGAGAATAACAGACAGATTAACATCAGGCTATTTGCAGGCTTATTTCTCTATAATGACACAAATGATTCTGATTATTTCAGTTTCGGAATCGACAGACCTTCAGACTACATGTTTGATTACAACTACTACGGAAGAAGCGAAGATGACGGTTTATTTAGCCAGCAATATATTCAAGCAGAAGGAGGTTTTAAATCAATATTTGAAAACAGATATGCCGATCGCTGGATAGCAACGACGAATGTGAGCACAACCATTTGGAATTGGATTTTTGCTTACGCAGATTTAGGCTTCCATAAAGATATGGGAGAATCTGCTAACTTTATTTATGATTCAGGCATTCGTTTAAATTTAGTCGAAGATTATTTTGAACTCTATCTCCCTATATATTCAAATAATGGTTGGGAGGTTTCTGACAATCATTATGATGAAAACATCCGTTTTATTGTCACATTAGATTTTAAAACACTTTTAGGGCTTTTTAAAAGAAAATGGTATTAAAACTCATAATAATCAACATTAAAAATTTAACATTAAAAACTATTTTTTGGTAAATAATATCATAAAGTAAGAACTGAAAAACTTCATTTAGAATAAATTTCAAAACTTATCTTCGTTAAAAGATAATCACGAAATCGTTAAATTTGATGTAAAATTATTAACAAAAAGTATTCTAACTGACATTTATTCAAAAATCATCAGTCAAACCAGCTTTCAGTACTTGATTATTTACTACATTTTTCTTACATTCGCAAGAACTAAAATTCATACGAATGCAAGACGTCGCACAAAATAAAGATATTTCATTTGAAGACTTCAAAAAAGAAGTTTTAGAAGATTACAAAATTGCTGTCACAAGTCGTGAATGCAGTTTATTAGGAAGACGCGAAGTGCTTACAGGTAAAGCAAAATTCGGGATCTTCGGTGATGGGAAAGAAGTACCTCAACTCGCTTGGGCAAAATCTTTTAAAAACGGTGATTTCAGATCAGGATATTACCGTGACCAAACATTTATGATGGCTATTGGCCAACTGACAATAGAACAGTTTTTTTCTGGCTTATACGCCAACACAAATATTGAAGATGAGCCAATGTCTGGTGGCCGCCAAATGGGTGGACACTTTATGACACACAGCTTAAATGAGGATGGCTCATGGAAAAACCTCACTGAACAAAAAAACTCAAGTGCTGATATATCTCCAACAGCTGGGCAAATGCCAAGACTTTTAGGTCTTGCACAAGCTTCAAAGATTTACAGAAATGTTGAAGGAATTGACACTGAAAAATTCTCTAAAAATGGAGATGAAATTGCTTGGGGAACAATCGGTAATGCGAGCACGAGTGAAGGCCTTTTCTGGGAGACATTCAACTCAGCCGGAGTTTTACAAGTTCCTATGGTCATTAATGTTTGGGATGATGAGTATGGAATTTCTGTACACGCCAAGCACCAGACAACAAAAGAAAATATTTCAAAAATATTAAGCGGATTCCAAAGAGATAACGAAGATAAAGGTTACGAAATCATCAAAGTTAAAGGTTGGGATTACGCAGCATTAATCGATGCTTACCAAAGAGCCGAAAAAATAGCAAGAGAGGAACATGTTCCTGTTTTAATACATGTTATTGAATTAACTCAGCCGCAAGGTCACTCTACCTCTGGCTCACACGAACGTTACAAAAGTAAAGAACGTTTAGAGTGGGAAACTGAGCATGACTGTAATTTAAAGATGCGCGAATGGATGATTAGCAAAGGAATTGCGACTGATGAAGAATTAAGCGATCTTGAAAAATCTATCAAAAAAGAAGTGCGCGATGGAAAGAAAGCTGCAGTTAAAGCTTTTGGAACACAAGCCAAAACCTTCAAGAAAGAAGCTCTAGAACTTCTTGAAGATTTAGCAAATACTTCAGACGAGAATGAGAAAATTCAATCTTTAATCAACGGATTAAAAGAAGATACAGATACAATTAAAAGTAGAATTTTTGCTGATTGCCGTAAAGCTTTACGTTATGCTCGTCACGAACAAAACAAAGCAAAATCAAATCTAATCAATTGGCTAGAAGATTTTAGTGAGAAAGTTCAACCTGATTATAGCCAACATTTATGGAGCGACTATGAAGGAAGTGCAAAAAACATTGCTGAAGTTCTTCCTGCATATGATGACAACTCAGAAGAAGTTGATGCAAGAATCATTATGCGTGATAACTTTGATGCAATTTTCAAAAATAAGCCTGAGACTCTAATTTTTGGTGAAGATGCTGGTGAAATTGGTGATGTTAATCAAGGTTTAGAAGGGCTTCAGGAAAAGTATGGAGAACTCAGAGTCTCTGATACTGGAATCCGTGAAGCAACAATATTAGGTCAAGGCATAGGGATGTCATTAAGAGGTTTAAGACCAATTGCTGAAATCCAATACCTCGATTATTTATTGTATGCTTTACAAATCATGAGTGATGATTTAGCAACAACACTTTACAGAACAAAAGGCAAACAAAAATCACCATTAATTGTAAGAACACGTGGTCACAGACTGGAAGGTATTTGGCACTCAGGTTCACCAATGGGCGGAATTTTACATCTTGTTCGTGGTATCAATCTGCTTGTTCCTCGTAATATGACTAAAGCTGCAGGTTTCTATAACACAATGCTAGAAAGTGATGAACCTTCATTAATTGTTGAATGCCTAAATGGTTATAGACTTAAAGAGAAGCTACCATCTAACTTAGGTGAGTTTAGAACACCTGTCGGTCAAGTTGAAACAATCCGTGATGGTCAAGATATAACAGTTGTTTCTTATGGTTCTACGCTAAGAATTATAGAGCAAGCCGCTGAAGAATTAGCTGAAATTGGTATTGATATCGAATTGATAGATGTACAATCTTTATCACCTTTTGATTTAAATCACGACATCGTTAAAAGCGTTGAGAAAACAAATCGTTTGCTAGTTATTGATGAAGATGTCCCAGGAGGTGCTTCTGCTTTTATTTTACAAAAAATTATCGATGAGCAAAATGCTTATCAATATTTAGATAGTAAACCTCAAACGTTGACAGCTAAAGAACACAGACCTGCTTATGGAACTGATGGAGATTACTTCTCCAAACCATCAGCAGAAGATGTTTTTGAGAAAGTTTATGCAATTATGCATGAATTCAATCCTCAAAAATTCCCAGCGATTAGATAAGTTATAAATCGAATTTATATATTGCTTAAAGGGCTTTGATTATTAATAATCAAAGCCCTTTTTATATTAGATCCATTCTCGTTTTGAAGTTTCAATTTTAAACATGAGGTAGTTCGTTAATTTATTGACATGTTCAGCATCTAAATATTTAACCTTCAAACTTCCTGATGCGGTATAAATTGTTAAGCTTGATAGACCTCTTCTTTTCTGAAAAACACTTTGGCTTACTCTTATTGATTGTATTTTATGGATTTCTAAATATGTTGTTCTGGTTCCAATGATGCCACTTCCAATTTTTAGCATATCATCAGAGAATGAAACATAAGATTTTTTGACTCTCAGATAAGAAAATACAGCTAATAATACTGATAAAAAAAGCAAGATGATAAATGAATAAATAGAAGATTGATGCCAAATAAATAATGAGATAAGAGCAATTATCACAAAAAATAGACGTGATAAATCAACTCGAAGTCTAAAGAGTTGGCATTTCAATTTTATAAAAGATTGTTCATTTAAAACTCTCCCATTGAATAGAATTTTAAAAAAAAGCTTCACATAATCGGCAGGTAAACCCACCAAGCCAATTTTATTCTTCTCTGAAGTTTCTTCTGCACTCGCTTGACTTACAAAAGCGTTTTCAAAACCAAATAGTTTTCTAACTGGGTTTGTTCTAAACTCTAATGTTTGCACTTTTGAGGATTTCAAAACTTTTTTGAATCGATTAAAAAGACCATACTCAACTTCATAATCTTGATCAAGCTCGATAACCCTGAGATTGAAATACTTGAGGATGGTAAATATGGCCGTGACTATAAATCCGATTGCAATAAAAGCAAAAAAAGCTAAAAAGATCAACAATAATTGACCGGTGAAATAATGATTGTTTGTCGTAATTTGTTCAGTTAAAAACTCATCATAATTTTGCTTATGAAAATCTGAAAAAGTATTAAAGGCATAAGCTATGAAGGCTAAAACAAGACTCAACCCTTTCAAAATATTCGAACTCAAACCGACTTTTAATAATTCAAAAAAACCGAGTTGAAATACAACAGTTTCATTATATTTTAAATTGTCATTAAGCTTATCCTTTCTTTCGTCTTGAGAAATAAATTGATCATCCAAATCATCTTCCGACAGCTTTTCATGCTTTCTGACCAACAATAATCTTTTAAGTTCCTCTGCATCTTCTTTGCGTAAAGCTCTTATTTGTACTTCAGCTTTTGATTCCCCAGCTGTTTCAATATCTAAACCTACGACGGATAGTATCTGCTGTAAAAAATTCTGTTGTAAATTGATGTTTTGAATACGATCAAAAGGAATTTCTATTTCACGCCTTTTAAATAAGCCTTTATGAAGATGAAAAGCATCATCAGAGATATAAAATGTATATTTTCTGAAAAGAACATAAGTATAAATAAACTGAAGAACGACTAAGGCGATGAGTCCCAAATAAAAATAAAGAATATAATCTCTAACGCTTTCACTAACAAAAGGCAACGCAATTAGATATATATTTTGTTTGATGCGTTTGATTAAATCAGCGAAAAATATTAAAAAAACACCATTAAAAGACTGATGTCTAGATTCTCTAAAGTTGTTGGTTTCCTTCCTCAACTGATTCGTTTTTGTGCATCACAATAGCCTTAAGCCTTCGCGATGTTTGCTCATCTAAGCCCTTAATTTTTAAATCTCCAGATGAAGCTCCTGCAGTATAAAATATCACTTCATATAATTTAAACCATTTTAAAATCAGGTTTTGGCTGACTTCAACATGTTGAATATTTTTAAAAGGAACTAGTGTTTCTTTATGGTATAAAAAACCTCTTGCGTAATATAAATCATGCTCTCTCACCCCAACTTGACGTTTGTGAAAGCCCATTTCAATTTCAATAAAGGAAATTAAAAAAATAACAAACGGGACACCTAAAACCAAAATGAGGTTTATCGTTTGAATATTAGACAAAAAATAAATAAGTCCAGCGGCTGTAAGATAAAGCACAAAAAATAAAAGTAAACGAGAGCGTAAAAAAATAAGGTATCGTTTGTTTAAACCTTGCGTATCTACTGCCTTAAAATCAGGCAAATTAGAAATATCTAATGAGACATTTTCAAATTCCTGATCTGTTATATTATTCAATGATGTCAATGCGTTTAGCGTTTTTATATTTAGCAGTAAAAACATCATCAAATCCCATTTTTTCGAGTGCTGATCTTAGTTTTTGTGCTTCTTCTAAAGTTTGAAAAACACCGATAGAATATGAGTTTAAATAATAATTTTCATCACCTCTTAAAACCAAGAAATCTTTGGAAAGTGTCGGAGCTTCATAACGTTCAAACGCGCCTATCTGAACTGAAAAATAAGTTTCAGGCTCTTCAAAATCAACAGAGCTTTGTTTTTGCTCCAACTGACTTTCTAAAGCTGAAACTTCTTGTTTAAGATTTTCATTCTCTTTTTTTAAAGTAACAACTTCATCTTGTTGAGAGGTTTCTGTAGTTGCATTCTCAGTAGAAATCCCTAATGTAGAAGGACTTGTGTAAACCAAACCTATCACCAATAAAAGAAGAATTAATAAAATAACAGCAATTGTCGTTGCAGTGCGTTTTTTGTTTTCGGCAGCTTCATTTTCTTTTTGCTGTCGTTTAATGGCAGCATCTCGTTCAGCGATTTGTTTTTCATAATCAGCTGATTGATTTTTATATTTTGCTAACTCCTCTTCTGTTAAAATTGGTGACATATTTCATGTGTTTGATTAACAAATATACTTAAGTTTTAAGGAATCCACTTCTTTTCAAAGTTTGGTTTTCTTTTTTCTAAAAATGCATTGCGTCCTTCTTTGGCTTCTTCAGTCATATAGGCTAAACGGGTTGCTTCTCCTGCAAAAACTTGTTGACCAACCATTCCGTCATCAGTTAAGTTCATCGCAAATTTGAGCATTTTAATTGATGTTGGTGATTTTGCTAAAATCTCTTGTGCCCACTCATAAGCTGTGTCTTCAAGTTCTTCATGAGGAATAACAGCATTGACCATTCCCATTTCATAAGCTTCTTGAGCTGAGTAGTTTCTTCCTAGGAAAAAGATTTCTCTCGCTTTTTTCTGTCCCACCATTTTAGCCAAGTAAGCCGAACCATAACCACCATCAAAGCTTGTTACATCAGCGTCTGTTTGCTTAAAAATAGCATGTTCTTGACTTGCTAAAGTTAAATCACAAACAACATGAAGAGAATGCCCGCCACCAACAGCCCAACCAGGTACAACTGCGATGACAGCTTTAGGCATAAAACGGATTAATCGCTGTACTTCTAGAATATTTAGCCTATGGTAACCATCATTACCAACATAACCTTGATGTCCTCTGGCTTTCTGGTCACCACCGCTGCAGAAAGAGTAAACACCATCTTTGGAAGAAGGGCCTTCAGCACTTAGTAAAACAACGCCTATTGACGTATCTTCATTAGCATCATAAAAAGCTTCATAAAGCTCTTTTGTTGTTTGCGGACGAAAAGCATTTCTCACATCAGGGCGATTAAAAGCAATTCTTGCAACACCATTGGATTTCTTGTAAGTGATATCCTCAAACTCTTTAACTGTTGTCCAGTTCATATTAAATGATATTAATTATCTAAAATTTTTCCTTCGTAAGAATAGTATTTCAAGTTTTTATCCTTAAACATTTTTTCCTCTTCATCATAAACCTTGCACTCATCAATTGGCGAAACATATAAATGTAAACTCATGGATTTATCATCTGCAATGTTTTCTAAAGAATGGTATCCCATGTGATCATTCATATAAGATAAACGAGATTGAGACATTTTGGTATCATCAATTTTTTCAATTGAATCAGCACTTTCTTTAAAACGCTTTTCACGCAATTTACCTTCAGCTAAATAAACCCAACATTCCTCACCATCGTGACTGTGTATAGAAGTCTTTTGACCTTTATTCCAACATAACAAAAGCAACTCAAAATTTTGAGTTCTCATGATGCAATTTCTCGTGTAAGTTTGATCAGAAAAATGAGCGTAAGCACTCAAATCTTCTGGTGAAATATCCATATTTTTTGCAATTTGTACATAATCATTTCCTTCACATTTTGGGAGTTCCTCTAAAAGTTGGTTTAATGATGTTATTTGTTTCAAAGTAATGCGTTTTTAAAATTTTAAATCTATTTAACGAAAAAAGGGTTTTGATTTATATATTTTCGTAAATATAAATTTCAGAACATGCAAATGCAAGAAGACTTATCATTATTTCAGAAAATAGCGACTAAACTTCTCCAAAAAGAAAAAGAAAACGGCGTCGTAAAACCTATACCGCCAAAAGAATTGTTAAACCAACTCGATTTAGAGCTTCAAGATGAAGCATTATCAGAAGAAAATTTCGAAAAAGCCTTGACAGATGTCGTTTACAATACACCGCGAACGTCAACTAGCTTATTTTTTAATCAACTTTTTGGCGGACGTCAATCTAAAGGAACTTTAGGCGAACTTATCGCTGCTATGCTTAACAATAGCATGTATACTTATAAAGTTGGTGGACCTCAAGTTGGTATCGAAAAAAATATTATCAAAAAAGTTTGTGAATTGATTGGCTACAGTGAAAATGCTGATGGTACTTTTCCTCCAGGCGGATCAATGAGTAATTTCATGGCCTTAATTATGGCCAGAGATGCCCACAATCGCAAAATTAAAAACGAAGGTGTTTCGTCAAAAATGATTGTTTACACGTCTGAAGATTCACATTATTCTATTCAAAAAAATACAACATTTGCTGGAATTGGTATAAATCAAATTAGGAATATTAAAACCAATGCGAATGGACAGATGGATGTTGATGCATTAGCTCAACAAATTGCTGAAGACGAAGAAGCAGGCTATAAACCCTGTTTTGTCAATGCGACCGCTGGAACAACAGTTTTAGGTGTTTTTGATGATATTAAAGCAATACACAATGTCATCAAATCTAAAGATATTTGGCTACATGTTGACGGTGCATATTGTGGAGCAGCGATTTTTAGTGATCAATATAAACATCTTTTAAAAGGATTAGAACTAACAGATTCATTTAGTTTTAATGCTCATAAAATGCTTGGTGTTCCGCTTTCTTGCTCAATCATTGTCACTCAAGACAAAGCAAATCTAAAACATTCATTTGCATGTGATGCTAACTATTTATACCAAACTGATGGTGATGATTACAACTTGGGCAAAACATCGATTCAATGTGGAAGGCGTAACGATGCTCTCAAATTTTGGACACTCTGGAAATCTATAGGAACTAAAGGATTAGAGCAATTGGTTGATAAACAATTTCACTTGGCTAATGTTGCTCTTGATTATGTGAAAAACAATTCTGATTACACAGTTTACAGTGACGAAGATTCAGTTTCTGTTTGTTTTAATTACAAAGGGATCAACCCAAAACTACTTTGCAATTCACTCTATGAAGATGCTGAATTGATGGTTGGTTATGGTAGTTTCAATGAACATACATTTGTAAGATTAGTGACAGTTAACACTTGCAATGAAGAAGAGGACATCTTAAATTTCTTTAAGGTTTTAGAAGCTTATGTAGAAAAGAAACAATTAGCAGAAGTTAACGTTTAAGACGTTCCATCATTTTTTCAACAATTTGATAAGCAGCAGGACAAATTTCTGTATTTTTAAGTGTTAAATTGTTGATCTGATGAAACTTTTTACGATCAGTATGTGGAAATTCAGCACAAGCTTTTGGTCGAACATCATAAATTAAACAGTAATTATCATCAGCTAAAAAAGGACATGGTAATTGTTCCAACACATAATCATTGTCTTCATCAATGCGTAGATAAGTTTCGATAAATTGCGAAGGTTTCATCTTGAAATGCTTCGCAATCCTTTCTATATCCTTATTCGTAAAAAGTGGCCCCGTGGTTTTGCAGCAATTTGCACAGTTTAAACAGTCGATTTTTTCGAAAGTTTCATCATGCAATTCTTGCATTTGTTGATCCAGAGATTTTGGTGGTTTTTGTTTTAGTTTTTTCAAAAACTTTTTATGCACCTTATGCTTCTCTTTTGCTAACTTTGGCAAGTCGTTTAAAAATTCCTCCATTGCGCAAAATTAATTTAAATAATCAAACTTTTGATTTACATACAGATGTTTTTGGATTAGCTGTAGAAGCCTTTTATAAAAACCAAGACACAAGTCCGATTCAAGTTCATGCTAAAGACTTTGACACTGATCTCATTCCTGTTGATTACCTTTTTAGAAACTATGATGAAATGCCAATGATCGAAAAAACAGCAATCGATTTGTCTGAGAAAAAAGTATTAGATATCGGTTGTTGTACAGGTTCACATCTTTTAGATTTAAATAAAAAAAATCATGATGTTTACGGTATTGATATTTCAGAAAAATCTGTTCAAGTCTGCCAACAAAGAGGTCTAAAAAACGTTATAAAAGAGAACTTTTTCACGCTTGACAATTCAAGTTATAAAGAATTTGACACTGTTTTACTCTTGATGAATGGCATCGGCATTGTCGGAAAAGTAGATCGACTTGATAAATTTTTTAAAAAACTGAAAGAAATTATTAAACCTGAAGCTCGTATTTATCTTGATTCCACTAATCTCAGATATCTATTTGATGAAGATGAGTTTGATCATTATTATGGAGAAATGAACTATCAAATTTCTTACAAAAATTACTGTTCAGAAAAATTTGATTGGTTATATCTCGATTTTGAAAAACTAAAAATTAGTGCAGAAAAAAACGGCTTTGCTTGCCGTTTTTTAATTCAAGAACATGAAAGTTATTTAGCAGAATTAAAACTATTCTGATTTTAGCTCTTTTGGAAAAATACGTTTGCCACCAATATAGGTTCTCAAAACTTTAGTTTCAGGAATTTCAGATAATGGAATTTTCATGATGTCTCGATCAAGTATCGTTAAATCAGCAAATTTACCAGGCTCAAGACTTCCTTTCTCACCTTCCTCAAAGTTTGCGTATGCAGCCCAAATTGTCATTCCTTTAAGCGCTTCTTCACGTGATAGAGCATTTTGTTTTTGAAAACCACCTTCAGGATAATTTTCTACATCTTGACGACTCACTGCTGCATAAAACGTTAGAATTGGATTGACTTTTTCAATTGGAAAATCTGTTCCAAGTGCTATTTTTCCTGATTGATCAAGTAATTTTTTATAAGCATAAGCATTTTTGATTCTTTCTTCACCTAATCGATCTTCAGCCCAATACATATCACTCGTTGCATGCGTTGGTTGAACAGAAGCTATGATGTTGTCCCCATCAAAAAAATCAAAATCTGACGCATCTAGAATTTGTGCGTGTTCAACTCTCCAACGTTTATTAGATTTATCTTTTAAAACTTTACTATATTGATTTAGAACTACATAATTAGCAGAATCGCCAATGGCATGTGTGTTCATCTGCAAATCTGAATCAGTCAGTTTTTTTGATAATTCATTAAATTCTTCAAGACCAATAATCAAGCTACCAAAATGATTTTCCCTATCGCTATAAGGTTTTTTTAAAGCTGCATCACGTGAGCCTAAAGCACCATCAGCATATACTTTTACACTACGAACATTTAATGTCTTGCTTTTGTAATTGCCATTTTCAATATAGTAATCAATATTTTCAGGTTTATTAGAAAGCATTGCATACAAACGCGTTTTTAACTCATTTTTTTGTTGTAAACTATCAATAATATCAATCACAGATTTGTCTAATCCTGCATCAACAACTGAAGTCAAACCATAACGAGAAGTGATATTTTCAGCTTCAAATAGAGCTTTAGAAATTTGTTTTGTATCAGGTTCAGGGATAATATCATAGACAAGATCCATCGCATTATCGATTAATACACCTGTGATTTCTCCTTTATTATTTTTAATGATTTCTCCACCAGATACTTTTGTATTTTCATCGATTCCTGCCATTTTTAAAGCCCTCTCATTTGCAAGTAAAGCATGACCATCAATACGAGTCAAAATAACTGGTTTAAAAGGAAAAGCTTTATCTAAAAGTGAGCGATTAGGAAACTCTTTGTTTTCCCATAAGTTTTGATCCCAACCACGACCTGAATAAATTTCAACTTCGGGATTGTTAAGTCTGAAATCATTTAACCTAGAAAGCACTTCTTCAAAAGATTGAGCTCCAACTAAATCAACTCGACTTTGTTGTAAACCTAACCCGTAAAAATGTGCGTGTGCATCAATTAACCCAGGTAAAATAATTTTATTTTTGGCATCTATAATTTCATTTGCTTTGTACTTATTCAGTAAATCTTGAGAACCTACTTCAACTATGGTATCTGAATTAATCACAATCGTTGAAACCTTTGAAAAATCTTCATCAACTGTGTAAATCAGTGCATTATGAATGATTTTATCTATGCTTTGTTTCTGTTTAGATTGACAACCACTTAGAGAAACGGTTATTCCTGCAAACAAATAAAATAGAGTATTTTTCAAGTTTAAATATTTAAAATAAATTTACAATCGAATTAAATATTTCTTCTCTAATCGCTTTATTTCCACTTGCTGCGAGAATAATCGATATCGCTAAACCTGTCATTGCAGAAGCAAAATCACGACCAATCATTCGGATTGCTTTCTTTTTATGTTTATTACCTTTTTTACGTCTTGATAAACTAATCGCTATTTCTCGACCACCAATAATTCCTAAGAAAACCCAAGTTGTACTCATTGGAACTGTAGAAATAAAAAGTTTGTATATTAATAAAACCACATAAGATAAATCGATTAAGGTCGCGGCTCTTATATCTGAAATACGTGTTTTTTCACTAACAACACCTTGGATTTTATCACCTCGAAGGTAAAAAAGTAAACCTAAGCCAAGAAATATTGAAATTGAAAAAATCGAGAACTGTGCAAATGTTTGTTCTCTAGGTAAAAATACAGCAATATTTGCACCATCTTGCATTACCCATGTTGCCCATAGTGAGCCACTAACAACCCATTGAATTGCTGTCCAATAATTGCTATGTTTCCTACTTTTAAAATACTTTCGAATTGCTTTATAAGAGAGATACCAAATTGTAAATGAAAGAACAAATGCCATAATATAGCCCGTCCAACTCTTAAAAACAACTGATGTAATTCCTGATGTATCAGCACTAAAAACACTTAAGAGTAAAAATGTCGTTGACACTGGCATTCTGAGTCTTGTCAAAATCAGCAAAACCAGAGGTGCTATAATTTGGAAAAACGTAAATTGATCTGGGTGCGGGTAATCTGAGGTTCCATCTGGATTCGTTAACCTTTGATAAGTCACATCTCCATCAAAATAAACCCAACTAAAGGCGACTGTAGCTAGAAAAATTCCTCCAATAAAAAGCCATAAAACCCACCATTTCTTGGCTTTATTACTTTCAATAAAGGTTCCGAGTGATTGGATACTGTCATTAGCAACTGCAGCGTAAGCCGCGAAAAAGAATCCAACCCACATTGCAACAGATGTGTGTGATGTAGATATTGCAGCAACGATAATCCCAACAATAACAATTGCTAAAAAGTTTTTCTCAACAGTTAAAAAGTCTAGGATATTTAGATATGGCCGACTCCTGTCATACCTTTTAAACTTTTTTGCCTTTTTAGCTTTCTTTGATTTTTTACTCATTATATTAATTAAGCATGGTTCTTAATTGCAAAACTAAATAAGACACCATAATCAAATGTTTCTTGTATGTTAAGTTATGAAGAACTCATTATTACCAATTAAACTTGTATGTTAAACCTCCAAGCACCTGTATTCCTTGAACCTCGTAATTTTTCCATCGCTCTTTATCACTTCCTAAAAGGTTGTTGCCTCTAATAAACACAGCAAACTGAGGATTGATTTGATACTCAATTTCAGCATTTAAATCAACAAACGCATCTTGGGTTTTTGACCTGTATTCAAAAGCATTAATATTAGAATTTAAAGATAAATCATAAGATTCGCGTTCGCCAACAAAATATGCTGTTGCACCAAACCTCCATTGATCAGTGAATTCATAATAACCAAAAATTTGAGCTTCTATTTCTGGTAAATTCCAAGCTTCTTGTTGAGAATCTGTATCATAAACATTGTAATTCGCATCAAAACCCAAGTCTAAATCCTCGTGAGGCGTATAATTTAAAGAAAAATTAAAATTGAGTTGAGACATATCATCGTATACAACACCAAAACTATTGTTCTGTTCAAAAGGATAAACACCTATATTTAGTGGAGGCATTGTGTTATGGCGGAATAAAGCATAGTTATCATGCTGAGCATAAGACACTTTTGCTAAGTAGTTTAATTTATCAAATTTCCCTTGTATTCCTCCATAAACATCATAAGAAGTACTCGTCGGCGTAATTGGTAAATTAGGAGACACAAAAGGGTTTTCATCAACAAACTCTCTGTATGTATTCTGATTTAAATCTCCTTTTGCACCAGCAAAAACATTGAAGTCTTCCGTTAAATTATAATTCAAACTAATTTTCGGATAAATATAAAATTCGCTGTCAGAATACTCGATATCAGAACTATAAGCAACTTTTGCTCCCACATTTAAATCCAATCCTGATATATCAAATCTCATTTTAGGATATAAACTTATATTGAAAAATGAATAGTCCTGAAACCCGATAGGTGTGTAAGATTCTCCGTAACCAGTCGAAAGGTAATCCACTTCAAGTGTTGTTGATAAGATATCATCATAACCAAGGTCTAAATCTGAATCAACTTTAAAATTGAAATCATGCTCCATAGCTTTAAAATCGTCAGAAAAAATATCGTATCTCAATTGAGCTGAACGAATAAAAGTTCTTCCCAAAGGTTCAATTTTTCCATTAAAACCCAAGTTCATATAGGTTTGTTGTGTATCATCAATCAGACTCGTTTTATCAAAATCCTTTGGTAAACCATACCAATTATAAACATCATGATTCACGTGAACTGCACCTGACCATGCGTAATCTCGCGTTTCAGAACTCAATCCAACATCAAGATGTGTGTTATAGTATTTGTCATCAATCAACAATTCATCTATTCCGCCTTGAGATGATAAATGAGAAAAGTTAAGGTCCAAAGTTTTACCATTATTTAGATCAAAAGTTGAATAAAGCTCGCCTAATAATGTGGTAAAATTACCAAAACCTAATCGCGCATAATTATCATACATGTCAGCTTTTGTTGGCAAAATAACTCTTGATGCACGACCTTTTGCAGGAGTAAATGTTGAAGCAACTGGCACATTTAAGAAAGTATAATCAATACGTTTGACTTCAGTCGAAACACTATCACTTTCTGTAGGACGTTGTTTAATTTTAAAAGCATCATTAACTGTTGGTGAATACTGCTTTACAATAATTAATTTCTCTGTTTTAATGGTGTCATTTTGTGCAAAAACAACACTTGAAAGTATTAAAAACCCTAAGAATAAATTAAACTTTAGATGCATTTCGTGAAAAATTTTTAGATTCAACAAATAAACTAAACTTTGTTATAACTATAACTTAATTTAAGACTAATTTATTTCATCAGGATCAGAATTTATGGACAAAAGAGAAATCACAAAAGCTTATCAATCGCAGAAACAATACTTTAATCATCAGACGGTTGCTTCTGTTCCTGAACGTATAAAACTTTTAAAGGTTTTAAAACAAAACATAAAGCAAAAAGAAGAAGACATCATTGCTGCACTTGATGAGGATTTTAAAAAACCTGAATTCGAGACTTTGACGACAGAATTGCTCGTCGTTTACAAGGAAATTAATCTCTTTATCAAGAACTTAAAAAAATGGCAAAAACCTGAAAGAGTCAGTTCCGACTTGATTAACTTCCCTTCTTCTGATAAAATCTTTCACGTTCCTTGGGGAAATATATTGGTCATTTCACCTTGGAATTATCCTTTCCAATTAGCAATAACACCTCTAATTGGAGCCATTGCAACAGGGAATACTGTGATTTTAAAACCCTCTGAATACGCTCCAAAAACTGCACAAATTTTAGAAATTCTCATTTCTGAAGTATTTAAACCAGAAGTTTGTCAAGTCATACAAGGCGATGCCGAAACTGCTGATTATCTTTTAGATCTCAAGTGGGATTTTGTTTTCTTTACAGGAAGCGTTAATGTCGGCAAAATTGTTTCTCAAAAAATAGCGAAAAACATGACACCGCATTGTTTAGAACTCGGTGGCAAAAATCCTTGTATTGTTGATAAAACCGCTAAAATAAACACAAGTGTAAAACGCATTCTTTGGGGAAAATTTCTTAATGCTGGCCAAACTTGTATCGCTCCTGATTATCTTCTCGTTCATGAAAATATTTTAAATGAATTTATAGAGAGTCTTCAAAAAAATCTTCATGAATTCTATGGTAAAGATGCAAAAGAATCAGAAAACTACGCACGAATCATTAGCCAAAAGCATTTCGAGCGTTTAGTGGGTTTACTAGAAAATCAAAATATTATTTCAGGTGGCAAGTATGCAGACAACGAACTTTTCATAGAGCCGACGCTTGTTTTAAACCCTGATTTAGAAAGTAAGTTAATGAAAGAAGAAATTTTCGGACCAATTCTACCAATCATCAGTTATAAAAATGAGGAAGATTTAGAAAAGATTAGTTTAAAAAACGACAAACCATTAGCTCTTTATGTTTTTTCAGAAAATAGAACCTTTCAAGACAAAATGATTCAAAAATATGATTTTGGTGGCGGTGTTATCAACGACACAGTTGTACATTTTGTTAATGATAAACTACCTTTTGGCGGTGTTGGCAAAAGTGGTGTTGGTAATTATCACGGAAAACATTCATTTAATGTATTTACACGTCAAAAGTCTGTAGTTAACAGAAAAACATATTTAGATGTTCCTATTAAATATCCACCCTACAATAAAACAGTTTTATTTAAAAAGCTTTTAAAATTCTTTAGATAATCTAAATTTAATTTTGGCATCAGGTCGCATTTGAGATAGCCGCGAAAGTGAATTTTCTTTAACTTGTAAAACCCTTGGATATCCGCCTGTCACTTGACTATCACGCATTAATATCATTAAATGACCACCTGATGTTAACTGAACTGTACCTGGTAAAACAGCACCAGTTGTTATCTCAGACAGCGTATTATTAAGACGTTCATTAAGTTGATAAGCTTGCCGATTTGAATTCCGTGATAATGTAAACTCAGCATTAAACAATTGATATTTAACTGTTTCTGACAAAAACTTAGACTCTGGTAAAGCAACACAATCAAGCTCAATGCGAAAATGGTCAAAATCATTGAGCTTAACAACAGATGGCTGTATGTCTCCTTCGAAAGCATCATAGTCTAACAAATCATTTTTGTTCTTAAATGCCTGCATGTTTAATTTTTCATAACGACTACAACTTCCCAAAACAGATGAAGACTTGAAGCCGTCCTTGACTGAAAGATAAGACCAAACACCTTTATTAATTTTTTTAATTTTTAATATGTCGCCAGATTTAACAGAATAAGCTTTTAAAAGATCAATTTTATCCTTATTCAAATAAACTTCTGCATCATAAGCACCAACGCTAAAACATGTATTTTTTGTGAACTTAATTTGAAAATTTTGCATAAATATTTCCAAAGAAGGTAAATTTATTTCATTTTTTAAAATACGGTTTGTTTCAAAAAATAAATTTTTATCCATCACACCTGAGAGTGGAATTCCATCTTGCAATCCCAAAAATCTACCTGAATCTTGAACTGAAATAAGTGGCCCAGAATTTAAAAGTTGAATTGCCATAATTAAGAAATTTGTATTTGATACGATTCATGAAAAACTTGATCTTCTATTTCTAAAAACTCACTTTTAGAAACAGGTTTAAACCGAACATAATCACCAGCAGATAACAGTGATTTTTTATTGATTTTATCGAAAAGATGTAGAGGCGTTTTACCGATTATTTGCCATCCTGCAGGAGAAGATTCTGGGTAAATCCCTGTCTGTAAACCTGCAATACCAACACTACCTTTTGGGATGCTTGACCGAGGTCTTTTTTTACGCTTAATTTCAAGTCGTTGATCGACGTGGGAGAGATAAGGAAAACCAGGTAAAAAGCCAATAAAAAAAACACGATATTGACGTGCAGAATGAAGCTCTGATATTTGACTGATTTCTATATTATTTTGCTCAGATATAAGTTCTAAATCGAAGCCGTATTCTGCATCATAACATACTGGAATTTCAAAAACTTCACTATTGAATTCTTGGTTAGCTTCAGTAGATAAAATAAGCTCTTTTAAGCTCTCTTTTTCACTATAGATTTTATCTATATCAAAAACATAAATAACTAATAATGAGTTATATGTATTGATTACCTGAAGTATAGATTTATTATTTTTTTCAATAATTAAATTTCTATAAAACAAAAGTAAATCTACATTTTTTTCATCAATATGAAAGTCAAATTGTATTAAAATTGAATGCTCATTAAAGACTGAAATTTCAAAATTATTTTCTAACATAAATACATAATTTTTTAATATTAATTGATCTCTAAATTTGAGCTTATATATTTGATTATTTCAAATGCATTTGGCGTATCGCTATGCAAACAAATTGTATCAAATTTATGAGTTATTTTACGGTTATTTTGAGTGACAATATAAGCCCTTTTTTGAGCTAAAATTTGGTTCAAAACATCTTCAGGTTTTGTCAACAAAGCATCATTTTCTGACCTCGATGTTAAGCTTAAATCATCTTGATAAGTTCGGTCTCCAAATCCTTCAATCCAGTATTTTATTAAAGAAGATTTATAAACTCTCAATTTGGATTTTGGCGAGACAAAAACAATCAATTTCTGATCGATTTCTTGAAGAACTTCAAAGAAAATTTGACATAGTTTATCGTCATTTTCCATCGCATTATAAAGTGCACCATGTGCTTTAATATGATGTAAATTTACCTTATTTTTCTGGCAAGAATTTATCACAAGTTGAATTTGTTCTTTCAAAGAATCTTTCAATTTTTGAGAAGAAATATTTATTTTTTGTCTTCCAAAATTTTCAAAATCTGGATAAGATGGATGTGCTCCAATTTTAACTTTATTTTTTTTGGCAAGCTGAACTGCTTTTTCTACAGTTGACATATTTCCAAAATGTCCTCCGCAAGCAATATTACAACTTGAAATATGTGGCATAATATCTGCATCTTGATTTCCGCCTTCGGCTAAATCACAATTAATGTCAATCACAATTTTTTTTTGAAAAGATACAAACTTCTTTCGTGGAAGTCATATATTCACTAAATTTCACAAAACCTTTAACAATGAAATATTTCCTCATTTTATTCACTTTTATTTGTGCAAATGCTCAAGTAGTCACTCCAGATTTAAAACTTCAATCAGCAACAGTTTACAACCAAGGCGCACAACTTAAAGCAATAGCAAACATAAAACTTTCCAAAGGTCAACATAGCATTGTTTTTGAAGACCTCTCCCCTTCTATTTCTTCTGAAAGCATCATGATTAAAGGCTTAAAAGATATTGATCTCAACTCAATCAATTACGAACGTGACTACCTTATTACAGATCAGACAAGTCGGGGAATCGATGATTTAAAAAATCAGTTGGAAGAAGCTCAAAAGAATCAGTCACAAACGCAAAGTAAAATAACAGCTTACCAGAATGAGCTTGAATTACTTAAAAACAACCAAAAGCTAACTGGTGAGCAATCAGACATCAGCATTGCAAAAGTGAATACTTATGCTAATTTTTATAGAAATAAAATTGAAGACATCAATAATCTTATTTTTGACTTAAATATCAAACTTAAAGAGCAACAAGAAGAAGTTCAAAAAGTTCAAAATGAGCTTCACAAATTAAGAGGAAATCAAAAACAATATAGAGGTAAAATCACATTAGACCTTAATGTAACTAAGGCATCGCTTAAAAATTTAGAGCTTTCATATTTTGTGAATGATGCTGGTTGGTACCCAAGTTACGACTTAAAAAGTCAAGATATTTCAAGTGACATTGAGTTGACTTATAAAGCCAATGTTTTTCAACAAACTGGTGCTGATTGGTCTGATATTGATTTGAGCTTATCATCTGCACAACCAAATCGCACAGAAACAAAGCCTGAATTAAATCCGTATTATTTAAACTTTAATCGAACTTATAGAAATTCAAGAAACCGTTTTTCTCATGTAACTTACAACCCAAGCATCAAAAGAGTATCAGGTACAGTTTACGATGAAGCTGGCAGACCGCTTCCTGGTGTCAATGTTATTTTAAAGGGAACATCAAAAGGAACGCAAACTGATTTTGATGGAAATTACTCTATTCAAGTTAATAATTCAAAAAGTCTTGAATTTAGTTATGTCGGTTTTAAAACAGAAAATATTCCTATTTACGCATCAAACATAAGCTTTCAAATGATTGAAGATAGTGCCATGCTTAGTGAAGTGGTTGTCACTGGCTATGCTTCAGCAAAAAGAAATGACATGGTGATTGAAGATATTGAAGCAGAAGAAATTGTTGTTGAGAAAAATTATACTACAACAGCTGTAAACTTTAAAATTCCTCAAAAAGTTAATCTAAAAAGTAGTCGAGATGCCGAACAATTTGAACTTGACAAACAATCTTTAGAAACCAAATACCAATATTTTGCTGCGCCTGAACTTTCTTCATCTGTTTTCTTAATTGCAGAAGTCAGCGATTGGGAAGAAATTGATTTACTAACTGGTGAAGCACAAATTTACTTTGATAATACTTATGTCGGTACAACTTCTATCCTTCCGCAAAACATTGATGAAAAGCTGACAATATCTTTAGGCAGTGATCAACAAATTACTTTGGAGCGCGAGCAACCAGAAAAAATGAGTTCAAAATCATTTTTTGGAGGAACACGCATCGTTGAAAAAGCTTATGATATTAAAATGAAGAATAACAAAAACAGAAGCATTTCATTACTTGTTCAGGAAAGATTACCAATCTCACAGAATGATGAAATCAAAGTTGAAGATATCAAACATGATGCAACATTTTACGATAAAGACAAAGGGTTCTTAAATTGGGAGTTGACTTTAGATTCGCAATCACAGAAAACATTGAAGTATTCTTATAAAGTCAAATACCCAAAGGGAAAATCAATCAACATTAGAGATTAAACCTCACATGTATTTAACCAAGCCAGCCATCACGATCCAAACTTCTGTACTGAATAGCTTCGCTGATGTGTTGGCCTGTTATATTTACAGAATCTTCAATATCTGCAATTGTACGAGAGACTTTCAGAATGCGATCATAAGCTCTTGCTGATAAATTTAAACGCTCCATCGCAGTTTTTAACAAATCATTTGAGGCCTGGTCTAACTCGCAAAATTCTTTGATTTGCTTCACATCCATTTGTGCATTGTAGTGGATATTTTCATAGTTTTGAAATCTTTCAGTTTGCTTCTCTCTCGCTTTTGTCACTCGTTTTCTAATATCAACACTGCTTTCAGCTCGACGTTTTTCACTCAACTTTTCAAAAGGAACTGGCGTCACTTCTATATGAATATCAATTCTATCTAAAAGTGGTCCGCTAATCTTGCTTAAGTAACGTTGCATTTCTGCTGGCGAAGAAGTTACAGGCGCATCAGGATCGTTAAAATAACCACTCGGACTTGGATTCATACTGGCTACCAACATAAAACTCGATGGATAAGTCACCGTAAATTTAGCTCGTGAAATTGTGACTTCTCTATCTTCCAAAGGCTGACGCATCACTTCTAAAACTGTCCGCTGAAACTCTGGCAGTTCATCCAAAAAAAGAACACCATTATGCGACAAAGAAATCTCGCCAGGTTGCGGATAAGTTCCGCCTCCGACAAGGGCAACGTTTGAAATCGTGTGATGTGGGCTTCTAAAAGGTCGTTCAGCCATTAAACCCATTTGACCGTTTGTTCTTCCAACAACCGAATGAATTTTAGTCGTCTCCAAAGCTTCATGAAGCGACATAGGTGGCAAAATACTTGGTAATCGCTTTGCTAACATTGTTTTTCCAGACCCAGGCGGACCAATCATAATGATGTTATGACCACCAGCAGCTGCAATTTCCATACACCTTTTAATAGATTCTTGACCTTTAACATCAGCGAAGTCAAATTCAGGATGCGTCAAATTTTCGTAAAACATTTTACGGGTATCAATTTTTGTTGGTTCAAGTTTTTTATTTTGATCGAAGAATTCAATAATTTCGGTAATATTTTCAATACCATAAACATCCAAACCAGAGACTATCGCAGCTTCGTTAGCGTTTTGTTTAGGTAAAATAAAACCTTTAAAGCCATCTTCCTTCGCCTTAATTGCAATTGGCAAAGCACCTTTTATGGGTTGCAAACTTCCGTCAAGTGAGAGTTCACCCATGATAATGTAATCTCCAATATCATCAGCTTTAATTTGATCAGAAGCTGATAAAATGCCGAGTGCCAAAGTTAAATCGTAAGCCGAACCTTCTTTACGAAGATCGGCAGGCGCCATATTAATGATGATTTTTTTACCAGGAAATTTATAGCCATTATTTTTTAAAGCAGCTTGGATTCTGTAACTGCTCTCACGAATAGCATTATCAGGCAAACCGACTAAATGATAGCCGATTCCTCTTTCCATATTAATTTCGACTGTAATTGTGGTGGCATCAACGCCAAAAACAGCACTTCCATAAACTTTAACAAGCATAATCAAAATATTGGTTAGCCTCTTAAAATTATAAAAAAATATGAATATATCAACTCAAAAGTTAATTCAATAAAATATAAATTATTTAATAATTTTAAATCATGAATTAACTTACATAAAAGGTTAATTTCTATAAGCTCTCAGCAATGCCTCTGTCGATTGATCATGTTTGTTTTTAATATCTTCAGAGGTAATGTCTTCCAGAACTTTGTTTGCCAACTCTTTACCAAGTTGAACGCCCCACTGATCAAAACTAAAGATATTCCAAATCACACCTTGGACAAATATTTTGTGTTCATACATCGCGATGAGTTTCCCTACACTCTTTGGTGTTAGCTGATCTATCAATAAACTTGTGGTCGGTTTATTACCTTCAAAAACTTTGAATGGTAATAATTTTTCAATTTCATTTTCTGATAAACTTTGATTTTTCAGCCCCCCCTCGACTTCAGCTTTATCTTTACCTTTTAACAAAGCTTCTGTTTGTGCAAAATAATTGGCCATCAAAATATCATGATGCGTTTGATCTTGATGTAAAGACTTTTTGAAACCAATAAAATCAGCAGGAATCAATTTTGTACCTTGATGAATTAACTGAAAAAACGCATGCTGTGCATTTGTCCCTGGTTCTCCCCAAACAATATTCCCTGTTTGATAATTAATTTTGTCTCCATTTCTATCAACAGATTTGCCGTTGCTTTCCATTGAAGCTTGCTGTAAATAAGGCGTAAGTTTTTGCAAATAGTTTGTATAAGGAATGATGGCTTCACTTTCTGAACCCAAAAAGTTATTATACCAAATGCTAATTAAAGCTGAAAGAACCGGAATATTTTTATCAAAATCAGTCTCTTTAAAATGAAGATCCATCGCTTCAGCACCTCGTAATAATTCTTTAAAATACGTCATTCCGACGGTTAAGGCAATACTTAATCCAGCTGTTGACCAAAGTGAAAAACGCCCGCCAACCCAGTCAAACATTGGGAAAATATTATCTGAAGCAATTCCGAATTTTTCAACCGCATCGAGATTTGTTGAAACGGCAACAAAATTATGCTTGATATTTTCTTCAGAAGTATGTGTTAGAAACCACTCTCTAATTGTATTTGCATTCGTTAAAGTTTCTTGGGTTGTAAATGATTTTGAAACAATGACAAATAAGGTCGTTTCAGGATTTAAATTTTTTAATAATGAATGAATTGGGTCACCATCTACGTTTGAAATAAAGTGACATTTAATGTCTTTTTTGTAATAATCTAAAGCATCGACAACCATTTGCGGTCCTAAATCAGAGCCGCCAATACCAATATTGACAACATCGGTAATTTGTTGATCAGCATAGGTTTTCCATTCGCCACTATGAACTTTAGTGACAAAATTTTGCATTTTACCTAAAGCATCCTTTGCTTGATGTACTTTATTTGAATTTGATTCAGAAAAATCTCGCAAAGCGGTATGTAAGACAGCTCTATTTTCAGTCTCATTAATCAAATCACCTTCAAATTGAGCTTTAATTGCATCTTTTAATTCAGCTTGATTGGCTAATTCTAATAATGAAAATTTGATTTTATCAGAAATACGGTGTTTAGAATAATCAAAGAGAAAGTCATTAAAATTCACACTATATTTTTCAAAACGATTTGAATCATTTTTAAATAAATCTTGAATGTTAAGATTTTCAGTTTTAGCTAAGTTTTGAAGTTCAGACCAAGCTTTTAAATTTTGAGGATTGTGCTTTGGTAAATTCATTTTAAGATGCTTTTATAATATTATTTTTGTAATGATCGATTAAACCATCGATGGGCCTTCTGATGATGTTTCCTATTTCAAGATGATAAGGTTTTGCGACATCTCTGATGATATCTTCTGAAAAATATGCGATAGAACCTATAAAGTGAATCGGAACATTTTGAGCTTGTTTGTAGCATAAAACACGACTTTCTATAAATTTTTTGATGCCTTCAGAAATCAATTTATAGAAATAACCGTTTCGCTCTTCAGCAGTAAAAATAAATTCTGCAAAAGATGCTAAATAAGTGTTAGGATTATCTTCACGATATAGATTTCTTTTAATAGTATCGGCACTTAAATCATATCTTTTTTCAAACTCCAAGTCCAATTCTTTAGGCATGGTTTTGTAATAATAGTTCCGAATAAGCCTTTTACCAAAATAGTTACCACTTGCTTCATCCATAAGCACATAACCCAAAGATTGAACTTCCATGTGTATTTTTTCACCATCAAAATAACAAGAGTTTGAACCCGTTCCTAAAATGCAAACAATACCAGGTTCATTAGTTGCTGAAAGCGCAGCGGCTGTCATATCTTCATCGACATTAACTTCAGCTTCGCTAAAAAACTCCTGTAATATTTGAAGCAATTGCAATCGAGGTGATTCCGTTCCACAGCCTGCTCCGAAAAAATCAACACGATGTACTTTTGGAATAAGCTTGACTAAATCTTCGTTTTCTCTGAGTCTGGCTTTAAGAACATCAACTTTAAAAACTGCAGGATTAATACCTTTCGTTCGTGTTTTTAAAACCATCTCACCTTTATCATCGAGTAAAAGCCAATCACATTTGGTTGATCCTCCGTCTGCAACTAAAATCATAAGCTATGTATTAGAAAAGCCTATTCACGACAACATGAATAGGCTTTTATTAATTTTGTAAATCAATTAAAGTTTAGCAATATGCATCGCTAGATCTACGAGTTTGCTTGAGTAACCATATTCATTATCATACCAAGCAACTAATTTGAAGAAATTATCGTTTAGTGCAAGACCTGCATCTGCGTCAAAATTACAAGTTGCTTCCTCTGAAACAAAATCTTGAGAAACAACAGCATCGTCGCAATAATTCATAATACCTTTAAGTGGTCCATCAGCTGCTTTCTTCATAGCGGCTTTCATTTCTTCGTATGAAGCAGATTTTTCAGTTCTGACAGTTAAATCAACGACAGAAACATCAGCCGTAGGAACTCTAAATGCCATTCCTGTCAATTTTCCTTCAACCTCTTTCATCACTTTACCAACTGCCACTGCAGCACCAGTACTTGTAGGAATAATGTTGTTAATTGCACTTCTTCCTAAGCGATAATTCTTTTTTGAAGGTGAATCAACAGTATATTGTGTTGATGTTGCAGCGTGAATTGTCGTCATTAAGCCTTCTACAATACCAAACTCATCATTGACAACTTTAGCTAAAGGCGCCAAACAGTTTGTTGTACAAGAAGCATTTGAAACAACAGTGTCTTCGGCTTTTGCATCTTCATGGTTAACACCCATCACAAACATTGGTGCATCTTTAGAAGGAGCAGAAATCACAACTTTTTTTGCGCCAGCATCTAGATGTGCTGATGCAGATTTTTTATCTTTAAAAATCCCTGTACAATCTAAAATGATATCAGCATCAACTTCATTCCATTTTAAATCAGCTGGATTTTTCTCTCCAGTAATTCTGATAGTTTTTCCGTCAACAAGTAAATGACCGTCTTTAACATCAACATCTTTTTTAAATCTCCCATGAACAGAATCGTACTTTAATAAATAAGCTAAATGCTCAACATCTAAAAGATCATTGATTCCAACGATTTCAATATTTTCATTTTCAGAAGCAATTCTGAACGCTAAACGTCCAATTCTTCCAAAACCATTAATTCCAATTTTTGTTTTCATAGTTTTCATTTTTAAAAATTAAGTTGAGACAATATCTGCAACTCTAATTAATTCTTTATCTAATTTTTTCTTGCCGCCAATCGTTTTATCGAAATCGACATAAACAATTTTCTTTTGTCGCGTACCAACCATCACATTTGATTCACCTTCAATAAGAGCATCGACTGCAGAAACGCCAAGTCGGCTTGCCAAAACACGATCATAGCAACTTGGTGAACCGCCACGTTGTATATGCCCTAAGACAGTGACTTTAACTTCGTACTCAGGTAAATTATCTTGAATGTCTTCAGATAACTTGTTGATATTCTGTCCGATTTGATCACCTTCAGCGACAACGACGATGCTTGACGTTTTACCTGATTTACGAGATTTTTTTAAAGATTCCAGCAAGTGTTCAATCCCTCTATCTTCCTCAGGTATAAGAATTTCTTCTGCACCAGCACCAACACCACTATTAAGAGCAATATCACCTGCATCTCGCCCCATCACTTCAATTAAAAACAATCTATCATGTGAGCTCGCTGTATCACGAATTTTATCAATCGCTTCAACAACTGTGTTTAAAGCCGTATCGTAACCAATTGTAAAATCTGTTCCTTTAATATCATTATCAATAGTACCAGGGATTCCAATCACGGGTATATCAAAAGCCTTGCTAAATACAGAAGCACCTGTAAAAGTTCCATCACCGCCAATAACAATTAAAGCATCAATATTTTCATTTTTCAGGTTTTGGTATGCTTTTTCTTGACCTTCTTTAGTTCTAAAATCCTTTGATCGTGCAGATTTCAAGAATGTACCTCCACGATTAATAATGTTTTTAACCGAACGTGCATCAAGTTCAATAAAATCTTTTTCAACCAAACCTTGATAGCCTCTATACACACCAACACAACCAATATTTTGATAGGCTGCATTTCTGACAACAGCACGAATTGCCGCATTCATCCCTGGTGCATCACCACCAGATGTTAAAACCGCAATTTTATTTATTTTCTTGTTTTCCATTATATCAAATTTAATTTAAAAAAGGCTCAAATCCTAATCAATATCGTAGCTAAAACGTTTAAGGTTGATAACTTCTTTAATATTTATGAGAAAAAATCTAATTGCTTATTTTTTTGTTAAAATATTATATTTCCAAGCCTTAAAATTTAATTTTTGACCTTCTTTTAAAGACATTTTCTCACCTGAAATTTCATCTTTAAAGCTTCCAGATTTTTCGACTGTAAAGCTCTGATCTTGATCAGTCATATTTGCGATAAATAGAATTTCTTCTCCTTCTTTTTGACGTGAAAAAGCAAGAATCTTCTCATCCGATGATGTTTTAATTCTCTTGTAATCAGCAGCATTTTTAGCACCATTCAAAGCAGGATTTGTGTTTTTTAGTTCTCCAAATTTTTCTAATAATGGCCAAACCTTTCCTTTTGTTTTAGGAATTGTATCTTTTTCAAAGAATTTTAATTGATGATCCATATCGTATTCTTGTCCGCTGTAAATTAAAGGCATACCTGGTAGAGCATATGTCATTGCTAAAAAGGTTTCGCTAGCTTCACCCATACGTTCTTTAACAGTTCCATTCCATGAATTTTCATCATGATTTGTCACAAAACTCATCAAATAATCATCTTTTTGGTAAGTTGTGTCAATCTTTTGCATGTAAGCATCCCAATCAGCAACTGTTTTTTTGCCTTGTGCAATTTCGTTCATAATGTGGTGTCCTTCCCAGTTGTAACCCATATCAAAAGCTTCATAAAATAAATCTTTATCTTCACTCTCGGCCAACATAAAAACTGGTTTTTCTTCTTTTAATTTTGGCACGACAAAGTTCCAAAAATCAGTTGTCACATTTCCAGCAACATCACATCTAAAGCCATCGATGTTATGATTTTTTACCCAATACAACATTTCGTTACTCATTGCATCCCACAAATCTTTGTTTTCATAAGTTAAATGTGCAACATCTGTCCAGCCCCAGGATTCGCCTGTGTCTGGGTTAATAGGGTCTGTCACATTTCCGTCTTTATCTTTTTGGTAATATTCAGGGTGAGTTTCAATCCATTTATGATCCCAACCAGTGTGATTTGCAACCCAATCCAAAATCACATACATTCCGTTATCATGTGCTGTCTCCACTAATTTATCAAAATCAGCTTTCGTACCGAAGTTTGGATTCACAGCCGTGTAATCAGAAATTGCGTAATAACTACCAAGGTATTTTTCTTTCTCTTTTGGATCTTCAATATCTTCAATAGAAAGCTCTGGCGTTGCTTTTCTGTTTTTCATTGAAATTGGGTAAATCGGCATTAACCAAATCACTTTCACGCCTAATTCCTTTAGCTGAGGAATGTCTTTTGTGAAAGCGTTTAAAGTCCCTTCTGGTGAATATTGACGAATGTTGGCTTCGTAAATCACTGAAGATTCTAAAATTTCATTTGAAATTGGCTCAAACTGATCTTCTTTTTGAGCTGTATCTTTTTTCTTTGTTTGATTTTCTGCACATGACATCACTAAAAATGTCATTGCAAATAAGATTGTTAATTGTTTCATTGTTCAGAATTATTTGATTTGAATAAGTGTGTTTGTATTATTGATTGAAATTGAATTTATCTTGATTACTTGAGCTTTCTCATCAAAATGAAATTTGTGTTTTTTGCCATTAATTGAAATCGTTTCAGGCTTTTTACTGATATTCTTAATGTTCAAATTAATCTTTTGTAAATCAGATTTAAAAGCTTCGCCGACTTCATGATTAATTTGAATTTGAAAAGAATTATTATCTATTTTTTTATACTTTAAATTTAGCTTTTCGTAAGCTTTTTTAGCAAAAGCATCTTGAAGTTTTCCATTATCATTATAGAAACTTCTATGAGATTTTTCAACATCAGAATCGTGATAAAACTCTAAATCTAAATCATTAAAAACATACTCTTTTGTTGATTGAATGAGTGGGGTTTTTAAAATAAAACTTCCAGCTCTTACAAAAGTCGGAATATGAGATTCTTTCAGCTGAATTTCTTTTGTTTCGCCTGCTTGATGAACTTCACCTGTGTAATAATCAATCCAATTTGAAGTTTGAGGAAAGTAAACTTCTTTAGAAATTAAGTGAGGTTTCAAAACAGGAGAAATCAAGAAATCATTTCCCCATAAATAAGTTTCAGAAACATTGTAAAGTGACGCATTTTCAGGTTCTTCAAAAAATAATGGTCGCATTAAAGGCAAGCCTTTTTGTTGATTTTCAAAAGCCAATTGATAATTATATGGTAAAAGCTGATATCTCAATTCAATCGCTTTTCGTGAAAGATTCTTTGCTTTTTCACTTCTAAAAATTGGCTCAGAAGGCACTTCTTCTTGTGCATGTGGTCTGTAAATAGGCTGAAAAACACCGTATTGTAACCAACGTACATAAAGATCGTCATCGTTTAAATTGCCTGCAAAACCACCTAAATCAGAATGCATATAAGCCAAACCTTGTAAACTCATTTGTAATGCAATTTCTGGCTGTGGCTCAAGTCCACCCCAAGTTCTGTTAACATCACCAGACCACGGAATCATTCCGTATTTTTGGGATCCTGAGTAACCAGCCCGCATCAAAATAAAAGGTCGCTCATCTGGATAATTTTTCCGGTAGCCTTCAGATATAATTTTCGCCCATTGATGTCCGTAAATATTATGTACTTCATGCGCTTTTGCTTTATGATGCTGTAAGTAATCAGGATGCACTTCTGGCTCACCTAAATCACCCCACCAACCATTAACACCTTTGTTTTTTAAACCATCGTAAATTTCCCAAAACCATTGTTTTGCTTCAGGTTTAAAGACATCAATCAGCCCAGTATTTCCAAAATAAAAATCATAAGTTGCAGGATTTTCTAAAGTATCTTTTGCTAAAATATCTGCGCGAACAGCTTCATCCCAGCGATTTGATGTTGTTAAAATAAAAGGTTCTGTGATCAAAACGGTTTCAACATTATTTCTTTTAAGCTTCTTGATCATTTTCTTGGGTTTAGGAAATGAATCTTTATCAAAAGCCAAGTTTCCCATTGTGCCTTGCACTGTTTTTCCAAACCAATATAAATCCAAAATAACAGCATCAACAGGTATATTTTCTTTACGAAATTGATCAATAGTTTCTAGAGTTTCTTTTTGCGAATGATACCCAAAACGACTTGCAAAGTTTCCTAAAGCCCAACGCGGAGGTAATTTCTGACGACCTGTTAAAGCTGTGTAATTCTCAATAATTTTCTCCCAAGAATTACCTGCGATAACTTGATATTTCTTAGCACCAGAAATCGCTTCATAGGCAAGACGATTGTTAAACTGACTGTCAAAATCTAAATAACTTGTACTAGGATTATCAAAATGAATCATGTATTTTTTTGATGAAATAGCAATTGGCATGCTGTAATTCATCAGTTCAGATTTTGATTCATATCCATAATGCGCGCGGTTATATAGCTTTAAACGATGTCCTCTTCTATTCATCCCCAAAGCTCTGGCACCGCCACCCATCAAAGTTTCTGATTCGTTAAGATTAAAGTCAATTTCAAAACCTACATCTGATTCTTGGTATCCATTTTTCTCTGAAATCAACTTTTCACTATCATAAAAATATGTGATTTGAAATGGTGATTTTTGAATATTGATCTCAATTCCTTCAGAATGAATTTCTACAGAATTATCATTTTTAGAAATTGTAAAATCAGATGATCTTTCTTTTAATTGAACAGCATGAGACTCACTGATAGATGAGCTTCCTTCTGGGATAAATTCAGTTTCTACAATATCTGGTAATAAATATGACATCTGATAATTTCCGTCTGATGTTTGAATGATAATCGCATCATCTTGCATTTGAATATCCTGAAATATACGATCAGGGTTTTGTGCAGTTAGATTTAAACCGCAGAGCACAAACACCAAAAAAAAACTGAAAAATGTAGGTTTCATAGCTTATTAAGTTATTACTTTTTAGTTGTAAAAATTGATAATCCTGGTTTTAAATCTAAAGATTGACTCCATTCAAAACTCTGTGAATCAATAATTGATTTAAATATTTTTCCTTTAAAATCAAGTTCATCAAATCGTGATAAATCAATTTTTTGAGTTTCTTTATTTTTATTTAAAAACAGAATAACTTTTTCATCATTTGTCGTTCTCACCAATATATAAATTGCATTAAATGGTGCAAAATGCTTAGTCTCACCTTCAGTTAGGGCTTTTGAAGTTTTTCTGTAATTCAACAATCTTTTTAAAAATGACTGAAAATCTTTTTGTTTATTTGATAAACCTTCTCCTTTAAAAGCATTGACTTCATCGGACGCCCAACCACCAGGAAAATCAGTTCTGATTAAACCGTGATCACCAGGTTTCTCAGAATCATCCATTAAAATCTCTGTTCCGTAATAAATCTGAGGAATTCTCGGTAAAGTTAAAACCAAGCCTAAAGCCATTTTGGTTTTAGAAACATCTTCATTAAGCTGTGTATAAATACGACTCATGTCATGATTATCAGCAAAAATCATGATTGATTCAGGATTGGTATAATAAAAATCATTTGCTAATGCTTCATAAATTTTAACCAAACCAGTTCCCCATGTTTCATCCTCGTTTAATGCATTAACAATCATTGTTTGCATCGGAAAATCCATCGTTGATTTTAGATAAGACTCATACTTATCTTTATTTTCAGCGCCATCTTGCCAATAACCAACGAGCAATGGGTTTGTGCTCCACTCCTCGCCTACAATATTAAAATTGGGATATTCCGTCATGATGGCTTTCGCCCAATCAGCCATAAATTCTTTATTGGCATAAGGATAAGTGTCTTGACGAATTCCGTTTAAACCTAAAGTTTCGATCCACCAAATGCTATTCTGGATAATGTATTTAGCCATAAAAGGATTCTTATGATTTAAATCTGGCATGGTTTCTACAAACCAACCTTTTTGATTCAAATCTGTATCAATTTCAGAAGCATAGGGATCTTGATTCGTTGTTCTTCGGTGGTTAGAAAGCGGAATCTCTTTTTGATTAACAAATTCTTCTTGAAAATTCACCCAATCATGAAAAGGTAAATCCTTCATCCACCAATGTTCAGAGCCGCAATGATTCGCAACCATATCCATGATGAGTTTCATGTCTTTTTGATGTAGTTTTTTTGCTAATTTTTTGTAAGATTTTAAATCGCCAAAACGCGGATCAACCTTATAAAAATCTGTCATCGCATAGCCATGATATGAACCATGATGCATGTCATTTTCTAACAAAGGACTCGGCCAAATTGCTGTAAAACCCATATCAGAAATATAATCAAGATGTTTGATCATCCCTTCAATATCACCGCCGTGTCGTGCATAAGTATCGGCCCGATCAATTTTGGTTTCGTTCATGCCCTTAATGACATCATTAGAAGGATTTCCGTTTGCAAAACGATCTGGTGTGATCAAATAAACCGCGTCACTGCTATCAAAACCTACAAATTCATCAGCTAATTTCTGACGCTTCTTGACTTTATACTGATAAGTTAGTTTTTCTTTATTTTTTAAATTAAAATCAATTTTAAAATTGTAAGCCTTAGAAGTTTGAGCCAATTTCAAATCTAAAAACAAATAATTAGGGCTATCGGCTTGATGAACTTCAAGAAGTTGCACTTTATCAGAATTCAATTTAACCTCAGCATCTTTAATATTTTCAGCATGAACTAGAAGTTGCAACTGCTGAGACTTCATATTTGCAAACCAGTGTGGCGGTTCAACTTTTACATCTTGAGCAGATAGCATTTGAAAGCTAAAGCAAATTATGAAAAGGTAGAATATTTTTTTCATTTTAATAGTTTTAAAAAATCAAGACAGGAAAAGCATCCTGCCTTGATTGATAATTATAATCCTTATGCTTTATCTAAAATTTGACGTTTTTCGCCATTAACGAAAACATTCATTTTAGGTGCGCCATCAAGTTTAAAATCGACTTTATTTTGTTCAACATTAACGGTTAAAACTTTTCCTCTAAAATTCACTTTAAAAGAATAAGAGTTCCACTGTTGAGGGATTTTTGGTGAAAAATGTAAGTTTCCATTTTTGATACGCATTCCACCAAAACCCTCTACAATACTCATCCAAGTTCCTGCCATTGATGTAATATGGCAACCTTCTTCTACTTCTTTATTATAATCATCAAGATCTAAACGTGATGTTCTTAAATAAAACTCGTAAGCTTGTTCCATTCGATCTAATGAAGCAGCTTGAATGCTGTGAACGCAAGGAGAAAGTGAAGACTCATGAACTGTAAAAGGTTCATAAAAATCAAAATGTCTTTCTAATTCTTCACGGCTAAAATGATCTTCAAAGAAATAAAACCCTTGTAAAGTGTCAGCTTGTTTGATGTAAGGCGAACGCAAAATACGATCCCACGACCAGTATTGATTAATCGGTCTTTGATTAGGATCTAGGTCATCAACTTTGATCATTTCTTTATCCAAAAATCCATCTTGTTGTAAGTAAACTTGATGTTCTTCTGAATAAGGAAAATACATTTCTGCTGCCACCTTTCTCATTTCTGAAATCTCTTCAGAAGTCAGTTTTGTCTTTTCAATAATGCGCTGGTAATCATCAAAATAATCTAATTTTAAGATATTAAGATTTTCAAGCATATAATTAATACACCACTGAGCTACATAATTGGTATAAAAATTATTATTGACATTGTTTTCATACTCATTAGGACCTGTAACACCAAGGATGACATATTTATTTTTATGAGTAGAAAAGCTTGCACGTTGCTGCCAAAATTTTGCTATTGCGATTAACACCTCCATTCCCATTTCTGGAATGTAAGAATAATCTCCCGTGTAGCGGTGATAATTAAAAATAGCATAAGCAATTGCGCCATTTCTATGGATTTCTTCAAAAGTAATTTCCCATTCATTGTGGCTTTCTTCACCATTCATGGTGACCATTGGGTAAAGTGCAGCTCCATTTTTAAAGCCTAACTTTTCAGCGTTTTCAATAGCTTTTTCTAAATGTCTGTAACGATAAATCAGTAAGTTTTTGGCGACTTGCTGATTTTTTGTTGCCATATAAAAAGGTAAGCAATAAGCCTCGGTATCCCAATATGTACTTCCACCGTATTTCTCACCAGTAAAGCCTTTAGGACCAATATTTAAGCGTGCATCTTTGCCAGAATAAGTTTGATTTAATTGAAAAATATTAAAACGAATCCCTTGTTGCGCTTCAACATCACCTTCAATAGTAATGTCACTCATTCTCCAAATCTCTGCCCAAGCTTGTTTTTGTTTCGATAATAATTCCTCAAAACCTAAATCTACAGCTTTTGACAAAACATTTTTCGCAGCAGAAGTCAATTCATTCTCCTGATGATTTAATGAAGTTGTATAACCTGCAAATTTATGAATAGTAAAAGTTTGATCTTTTTTAATTTCTTTTGAATAAGAAAGGCTTGCTTTTAAATCTTCTTTTTCTGATTGAACTGAAAGTTTTACAATTTCATCATCAATTAAAAATTGTGATTGCATAAAAGTACAAACCTTATATTCAGTCTTTAATGTATGTGATTCAATAAAAGCTTGCTCATCGTCAATATCAACATCAGTTGTTTCCCAAAATTTATCATCCCAGTTGGTGTCTTGATTTTTGATTCCAGAGTCGATGTAAGGCGTGTATTCAATTTTGGCATCAGAATTTAACGGAGTGATTTGATATTGAATCGCTCCTAACTCTTCATGATCTAAACTTAAAAAACGAAGCGCTTCAACTTTAATCTCAATGTCATTTTGCAGTTTTGAAATAAAAGTTCTTTTATGCCAACCTTCTTTCATGTTGAGTTCACGTCTGAAGTTATTCACTTCTTTACATTGATGCAAATCAAATACCTCATCGTTAATCTTGATATGAATACCTATAAAGTTAGGCGCATTTAAAACCTTTGCGAAGTATTCAGGATAACCATTTTTCCACCAGCCAACGCGGGTTTTATCAGGATAATAAACACCACCGATATAGCTTCCTTGAAAGCTAGGCCCCGAGTAATCTTCTTCAAAATTAGCGCGTTGTCCCATCGCTCCATTTCCTATACTAAAAAGGCTCTCGGATGATTTGACATGATCTGCTTCAAATTTATCTTCTATAATCGACCAAGCATCTGGTATAATATAATTGCGATTCATATTTATGTTAGTTTATAATTCTATTATTCGTTTAAGATTTCTTTGAACTTAGCGAGTCCCATGTCTTCAAAATCTTTAAAAACATAGTTTGCTTCCTTTAAAATATTTTCATCACCAATACCAATGCTGAGCATTTTAGCAGTATTGGCAGCTTCTATTCCTGAAAGGGAATCTTCAAAAACAATTGCATGCTCAGGTTGAGCTTTCAGCAATTCAGCAGCTTTTAAAAAAACTTCAGGATTAGGTTTTGCTTTTGTCACTTCATTTCCATCAACAATTGCATCGAAATATGAGAGTAAATCAACGTGTTCTAAAATGCGTCTTGCGTTTTTACTTGCTGATCCTAAAGCAATTGGGTAATTATTTTCTTTTAGATAATCGAGGGTTTCTTTAACTTTTGGCAAAATGTCAGAAGTTGTCATTTGATCGACATAGCTTAAGTATTCTTCATTTTTATCGTGCATCAATTGTTCAAATTCTTGTTCAGAGATTTCTTTATTTCCCCATTCAAGTATTTTTTCAAGAGACTTGACGCGACTTACGCCTTTTAATTGTTCGTTATCTTCTGTTGTAAATTCAATTCCTAATTTTTTAGCTAAATTTTGCCATGCTAAAAAATGAAATTTTGCAGTATCGACAATTACACCGTCAAGGTCAAAAATGATTGCTTTTTTATTCTTATCCATATTATTTTTTTTCGTCAACATCTTTTACATTCGTCACTAAATATCCTGCTAAAAGCATACTTACACCAGCCATCACAAGTGCAAAAACGGCTTGATTTCCGTATAAATATTTTACTAATGGTCCACCAATTAAAGCGTTGATAATTTGAGGAATCACAATAAAGAAATTAAAAATCCCCATATAAACGCCCATTTTTTTGGGATTTATAGAACCTGCTAAAATTGCATAAGGCATTGCTAATATACTTGCCCAAGCCACACCAATTCCGACCATTGAAAGAATCAGCCAATTTTCATTGGGTAAAAAGTAAATAGAAAGCAAACTGAATCCTCCTATAAAAAGCGCATAAGCATGTGTCTTTTTACGTCCGAAATATTTTGCGATTTTCGGCAATGATAAAGCGACAAAAACCGAAACTAAATTATAAACACTAAACAGAACACCGACCCAGTCACCTGCTTCATTATAAGCCTCACTTGAAGCATCGTCTGGCGCCAGGCCATAATAATGTTGTGCAATGGCTGGCACGCTAAAAACCCATAACCCAAATAAAGCAAACCAAGAGAAAAATTGAACCCAACTTAACTGTCGCATGGTTTCAGGCATTTTCACAAAATCGGTAAAAATATCTGTGAGTTTAGATTCTTTTATATCTTCTTCAACATAATCAACTTCATCTGCTTCAGCTTTAGCCTTTTCAATAGCTTTCATTTCTTCAGGCGAGTATTCATTAGTTGTAAAAACAGTAATCAAAATACTGATGATAAGAATAATTGCACCAATAATGAAAGATAATATTAAATGTTGTGGTACGCTTCCTGCTGGTGCTTCATTAGAAACACCGAAATAATTACTTAAAGCATAAGGTAAAAACGAACCAATAACAGCACCAATTCCGATTAAAACAGTTTGAATACTGAAACCTAAAGTTCTCTGTTCTGACCTTAAATTATCAGCAACTAAAGCTCGGAAAGGTTCCATGGCAATGTTAAAGGAAGCATCCATAATCATCAACATTCCTGCTCCAACCCAAAGTGCTGGCATGAATGCAATGAAAATATCTGCTTGTGGCATTAAAACCAATCCAACGGAAGCTAAAACCGCACCTACTAAAAAGTAAGGTCTCCTTCTTCCTATTTTAGTCCAAGTTTGATCACTGTAATGTCCGACTATTGGTTGAATTATCAAGCCCATTAAAGGTGCAATAATCCAAAACCAAGAGAGTTGATGCACATCGGCTCCAAAATTTTGTAGAATACGGCTAGCATTTGCATTTTGAAGTGCAAAGCCCATTTGTATTCCTAAAAATCCAAAACTAAGATTCCAGATTTCAAGGATACCTAATCTACGTTTCTGCATATCGTTTTATTTAAGTTAAAACGATAAGTTGAGAAATCATTCAAAACTTATCTTTTGTTGTGGAAGTAAAAGTATAAGTTTTGTGAATTCACAAAGATATAAAAAATTATGGATTAATAGACTTTGTAGTTTCTCGCTCTATAATCTCGGTTTTAACAATAACTGTTTTGTATTTATCATCAGCTTCTTTTGACTCGTTTTCCAATCTATCAATCAAAAGCTCTGCCGTCTGTTTTCCCATTTCTTTTCCGTGTTGACTCACAGTTGTAAGGGGTGGATAAGCGTGCTTAGAGAGGACACCATCGGTAAATCCTATCACTTGTAAATTTTCAGGAATTCTATAACCAATAGCACGTGCAACTTTCATAGCAGTAATGGCATATAATTCATTCACTGCCAAAATTGCATCAATGTTTTTTGATTGAAGAAATTCTTTAACTTGATGTTCTAATTTTTCTAAATGGTTCTCCTCATTAAGGTGATCATCAATTTTCAGAATCAAGCTTTCATCAAGTTGAATTTTATTCTGTGCTAATGTTTTTACATAACCTCGTGTTCTTAATTTACCTACGCTGACATAATCTTCAGTCGTAATTATTGCAATATTTTTTGCTCCTGAATCAATTAATTTCTGAACGGCTTTCTGAGATGTTTCAATATCATCAACGACTACTTTATCACAAGAAATTTCATCAAGAACGCGATCAAACATGACAATTGGAATACCTTGATCAATTGTTTCTCTCAAATGGTGATAGTCCTTTTTCTGTAAAGTTTCTTTAGCCAAAGATATGATGAAGCCATCAATACTACCATTAGCTAACATATCTAAGTTAAGAACTTCTTTATCAAAGGATTCATTGGATAAGCCAACAATCACATTATAGCCTCGTTGATTTGCATAATTTTCAATACCTGAAATGACAGTTGTAAAAAAATGATGAACAATTTCAGGAATAATGACGCCCAGAGTTTTTGTTTTACGGTTTTTAAGACTCAAAGCAATATTGTTAGGCTTATAGTTATAAAGCTTTGCAAAAGCTTTGACTTTTTGTTTTGTCTCTTCACTAATTTCTTTACTGTCTCTCAATGCTTTAGAAACAGTAGAGATAGAAACATCCAGTTCTTTAGCGATAATTTTTAAAGTTGGTTTTTGTTTCATTGATAGATTCTCAATAATTTTCAATAAAAGTAACTGCTTATTTTTTTAAAAACTGATAATTATCAATTTATTATAAAACTTTTCAACACGCAAACGTTGTAGTTGATTTCTTATTTTAAAGTATGCCTACTCTTTACCTATCTTTAACAAGTGGAAGTAAAAGTATATCAATTTTAACAAAATTTAAAACATATGCAAACTATTAAACAATTGAGTTTTTTGCTCATGTTTTTGCCCTTGTGCATTTTTGCTCAAGATACTGTAAAAGGTACAGTTATTGGTGAAGATAGTGGCGCAATACCGGGTGTCAATATCATAATTAAAGGTACTGATAAAGGAACAACATCTGATTTCGATGGTCATTACGCAATCGTTGTCGAGCAAGGCCAAGTTCTTGTTTACAGCTACTTAGGCTTTAAAAGTCAAGAAATTACTTATGTAGGACAAAACGAAATTAATGTAACCATGGGTGAAGATACAGCTATTCTCGAAGAAGTCCTCGTGATTGGTTATGGTACTGCAAAAAAAGAAGATTTAACTGGTGCTGTTGACATGGTTAGCTCTAAGGATTTTAACAAAGGTCCAATCAACTCTGCTCAAGAGTTAATTACTGGTAAAATTGCTGGTGTTAATGTGACTTCAGCAAGTGGTTCACCTGGTGACGGACAAACAATTACCATTCGTGGTTTAGGGTCACTTTCACTAGAAAATCAACCGCTTTATGTGATTGATGGTATTCCTATTGATAATGGTGGTGTTGGTGGATCTCGAAATCCACTCAATATTATTAACCCAAATGATATTGAAAGCATGACAGTTTTAAAGGATGCTTCAGCAACTGCAATTTATGGTTCAAGAGCAGCTAATGGTGTGATTCAAATTACAACAAAAAAAGGTAAAGACACTAAAGAATTTAGATATGATGTTTCTTTAAAAAGAACTGTCAGAAACAGATTAGAAACTGTTGATGTGATGTCGGCTTCTGAATTTAAAAACCTGGTTAATAATGTTGGAACACCAGACCAAATCGGAAGATTAGGTGATAGTTCAACTGATTGGCAAGAACAGATTTATACAGAGCAAGCCACTGGTGAAGAATTTAATATGAGTGCTTTAGGAAATGCTTTCGGCTTCATGCCAATGCGAGCATCTATTGGCTATACAAATCAAGATGGTATTCTAAGAGGTGACAACTTTACAAGATATACAGGAGGACTTAACTTAACGCCTCGCTTTTTTGACGATCAATTAAAGGTTACTTTAAATGTCAGAGGCTCTTATGTTGAAAACATATTTGCTAACCGTGACGCGATTGGTTCAGCTGTTAGTTTTGACCCAACGCAACCTATTTACGATTCGAACTCTCCTTTTGGCGGATATTTCGCCTGGATTGACCCTCAAACAGGTGCACAGCGTTCTTTAGCTCCTACTAACCCTGTTGCTTCATTGAATTTAGTTGATGATCATTCAGAAGTCAGACGTATCATTACAAATTTACAAGCTGATTATGATCTAACTGAACATATTAAAGCAACTGTAAACGTTGGTTATGATGAATCTAACAGTAACGGACGTACAATTACTTCAGACCAAATGCCTACTGATGATCAAGTCGGTGGTTTAAGAAATGGCGCGAGAACAACTTTTAGCCAAACTCAGAAAAATAAACTTTTCGATGCGTATCTAACTTATGAAAATACATTTAATGATGTGCACAGCTTAACAGCAGTTGCTGGTTATTCTTATCAAAAATTTGAATACGATAATTATTCTTATGATAGTGAAAAAGAAGAACAAGGTAACACAGCAGAATTTATAGATCGTTCAAAAAACGTTCTTTTATCTTACTTTGGTCGTGCTAATTACAATTATGACAGCCGCTATTTATTGACTGCATCATTAAGAGCTGATGCTTCTTCAAAATTAAACCCAGATGATCGTTGGGGTTATTTCCCGTCTTTCTCAGCAGCTTGGAACATTCACAACGAAAGTTTTATGGATGGGTCAGACTTTTTTAATGTTTTAAAATTAAGAGGTGGTTATGGTCAAGTTGGTAATGTTAATGGTTTGGGAGATTATAACTTCTTGACACGATACACTTCAAGCCAATCAACAGCAAATTACCAAATCGGAAATAGTTTTTATCAAACTTACAGACCTGAACCTTACAATGAAGATTTGAAATGGGAAGTGGGTTCAACGATAAATGTTGGTTTAGACTATGCTTTCTTAGATGATAAAGTAAGCGGTTCTATTAACGCTTACATCAAAAAAACTGAAGATTTAATCGCTTTTACTCTCGTTGATCCATTTACAAACTTTGGAAACAAAATCGATAAAAATATCGGTGATATGGAAAACAAAGGAATTGAGTTTGCAATCAATTACAAAGCCATTGATACTGATGATTGGTCATGGAATTTAGGTTACAATGTGTCGTTTAATGATAACGAAATTACCAACCTTCCAGATGAGCAAAATGTTGGTGGAATTTCGGGTGGTACAGGAAACAATATTCAACTTCATAGAGAAGGCGAAACGCCATACAGTTACTATGTTTATGAGCAAGTTTATGATAGTAATGGAAGACCGATTGAAGGTGTTTATGTTGACAGAAATAATGATGGCGTAATTAACGATGATGATAGATACATTAAAGAAAATCCATATGCAGATGTGCTCATGGGCTTCAATACAAACTTAAGCTATAAAAATTGGGATTTATCAGTTCAGTCAAGAGTGAGTTTAGGAAACTATGCATATAATAACGTTGCTTCTGCAAATAGTTACGAACGTAAAGCGACTGAAAACCAAATTTTATCTAACTTACATAGTGATTATTTTAATACAGGTTTTAAAAATATTACACAAAGAGGTTTACTGAGTGACTATCATATTCAAGATGCTTCATTCTTTAGAATCGATAATGTGACGCTTGGTTACAACTTTAATAGCGTTTCAGGAAATACTCAGTTTAGAGTTTACGGATCTGTTCAGAATTTATTAACTGTAACTGATTATGACGGCATCGACCCAGAGATTTCTGGAGGAATCGATAACAATTTTTACCCACGCCCTAGAACATTTGTTTTAGGATTAAATGTTGACTTATAAAATAAGAAATGATGAAAATAAAATTTAATACTTTATTAGTCGCTCTGATCTCATTTTTCACATTGGTGTCATGCCATGATGATTTGAATCAAACACCAATTGATCCAGACAGTACGACAGAAGAAGACGTTTTTGCAAATGCAAGCCAAGCTAAAGGAGCACTTGCAAAACTTTATGCGAGTTTAGCATTAACGGGACAACAAGGTCCAGCAGGACAACCAGATATTTCAGGAATTGATGAAGGTTTTTCACAATTCTCTAGAATGCTGTTTAACCTAAATGAACTTACAACTGATCAAGCAATTGTTGGTTGGGGTGACCCTGGTTTACCAGATTTACACGGTTTATCTTGGTCATCAGGAAATGACTTTACCGAAGCGATGTATTATCGCTTAGCACAAGAGGTTTCATTTACAAACTCTTTTATCTCGAATGCTGAATTATTAGCTGATGAAGAAGTCAATCAATTTATAGCTGAAGCAAGATTTTTGAGAGCTTTTGCTTATTACAACTTGATGGATTTATATGGAAATGTACCTTTAACAACTGAAATTTCAACTGAGTTACCTCAACAAGCTTCTCGTGAAGAGATTTTTAATTTTGTTGAAGAAGAACTTTTAGAAATTGAAGATCAATTGGCTGATAGTGGCGCAAATGAATATGGACGTGTTGATCGTGTTGCAGCTTGGGCATTACTCTCTAGATTATACTTAAATGCTGAATCTTTTATAGGAACACCGCGCTACAACGATGCTGTGACATATTCAGAGAAAGTTATCAACTCTAGTTACAGCATCAACACAACTGATGCAAATGGAAACGGAAGTGCTTATGATGAATTATTCTTGGCCGATAACAACACAAACGGTGCTCAAAAAGAATTTATTTTTACATTAAATTTTGATGGTATTCAATCTCAAACTTTTGGTGGAACAACATTCTTAGTTCATGCGGCTGTTGGTGGAACAATGAACCCAGCTGAGTTCGGTATCAACGGTGGTTGGGCAGGAAACAGAACAACAAAATCTTTTGTTAATAAATTTGTCAAAACAAATGCTGAACTCAATGCTAGTATTGGACCTGTATCTGATTGGGGAATTATAGGAAATTCAACTCCTAATGGTTGGGCAGATCCTGATACAGATATGTACGAAGCTTCTCCTAATGTTTTTAAAATTTTCACAGAACTTACCGAAGGCGAACTCAAATTCAGAAAAAATGATGATTGGTCAGTAAGCTTTGGTGGCGAAAATGGCAACCTTATTCCTGATGGTGATAACATTATTGTTGAAACAACTGGAAGAGTTGTCATCACACTTAACCTAAATAATAATACTTATACAATACAAAGTATTTATGAAAGCTTGCCAGATGCGAGAGCGATGTTCTATACAGATGGACAAACGCTTGAAATCAACGATGTTTCTACATTTGAAGACGGTTTCGCTGTGACTAAGTTTAGAAATATTGACTCGAATGGTAATCCAGGAAGTGACTCAACAGGTGATTTTGTTGATACTGATTTACCAGTCATTCGTTTAGCAGAAATATATTTGAATTATGCTGAAGCAACATTAAGAGGCGGCGGCGGAAACGCTTCACGTGCTGTCAACTTAATCAATGAATTAAGAGAAAGAGCTTACGGAAATAACTCAGCAAACATCACAAGTGGTGATTTAGATTTACAATTTGTTTTAGATGAAAGATCACGCGAGCTTTATTGGGAAGGCCTGAGAAGAACAGATTTGATTCGTTATGAGCAATTCACAACTAATCAATATTTATGGCCATTTAAAGGTGGTGTTAAAGATGGTGTTTCTGCTCCAACTTACAGACGCCTCTTCCCTATCCCAAATGATTTATTAACGATTAACCCAAATCTTACACAAAATGATGGCTACTAAATTTTATACAAAATTTCTCTTCATTTTCATTGCAGCAATTTTTATCAGCTGTGAGGATGACGACAACTTTACAGTATTAAACGAAAATGCAACAACAAGCTTAGAGCTATCAACTGATACTGTAGTGATGACAGAAGATAACGCAGACCAAGAGATACTTGAAGTAACATGGCAAGAGCCTAATTTCGGTTTTCCTGCTGCACCATCTTATAACATTGAAATTGACTTAGCTGGAAATGATTTTGCTAGCGCAAAAACAGTTGCTGTTGGCTCAGAACTTTCAAAAACTTTTACCTCAGATGAGTTAAACAAGCTTTTATTAAATATAGGCATCACACCTTTACAAGAAACTGAAGTTGAGATGCGCTTAAAAGTGATTTTAAGTCAAGCAAAAAGTATTTATTCTCCTGTATCAACTTTGCAAGTCACCGCTTTTTCTTCAATCTTAGATTTATCGACAGATTTTGGAGTTGTTGGAGATGCAACACCTGGTGGATGGTCATCTACACCAGAAACACCAATTCAAGATATTCCTTTTTATACAACTTCTGAAGATGGAATCATTGTCGCATATACAAGTTTACGTGATGGTGATATCAAATTTAGAAAAAATAACCAATGGAATTTTGATTATGGTGATAATGATAATAACGGAACCTTAGATGAAGGTGGTGCGGACATTCCAGTCACAGCTGGTGATTACAGAATCACTTTAAACCTCAATAATTTAACCTATACAATGGAAGAGTTTTCTTGGGGAATTGTCGGTGATGCAACTATCCACGGCTGGGATGCACCTGATGTAAAATTACATTACAATTCTTTTAATGACAATTGGGTTGCAGCTGTAACATTAACAGATGGCGAAATCAAATTCAGACAAAATGAAGAATGGAACACCGATTTTGGTGGGAGCAATGGAACTCTTGCCCAAGGTGGTGATAATATCGCTGTCACAACAGGACATTATATCATTACAGTTGATTTTAAAAACTTAACTTATAATCTTGAAGAAACTAATTTATGGGGCTTAACTGGTGACGCAACAACTTTTGGCTGGGAAGCACCTGATGTAAAGTTTTTACCAGATTTTGGAACTGAAGATGGTAAATTTTACGCCAATGGAGTTGAACTGATGGCTGGTGAAGTTAAAGTTAGACAAAATGAAGAGTGGAACATTGATTATGGTGATAATGGAAACGATGGAACTTTAGAAGAAGGTGGCGACAACATCCCTGTTGATACACCTGGTATTTATAATATTGAGATAGATTTTTCAGCAAATCCGCCAACAATTTCATTTTACCCTTGGGAAGAATAAAATAGACTGAAACCTCAATAATGCAAAGCTGCTTTTCGTCGCTGAAAAGTCATTCATTAAAGTTCTTTTTTTAAAGAACAAATAACAGAAAGATCTTCATTCATCTTTCGTAAATGAAACTGACACGAAGCCTGAAAAGCAGCTTTTTTAATTTTAAAATCTTTAAAGATGAAATATTTTTACACACTCATTTTGAGCTTCATTGCATTTTACAATTATGCTCAAATACAAACAGGCACATTCACAACAAACCCTGAATTTTTTGATGCTGACCAAGAAGTCACGATAACTGTTGAAGGTGTTAATCCAAATATTTGGAGTACATCTGATTTATACTTATGGATGTGGTACACTAATTCAAACGGCGTAGAATCTGATTCTCCTTCAAACGGGCAATGGTCAAACTCTGATGAAGCTCAAAAGATGACAAATAATGGTGATGGCAGCTTTTCTTTTACTTTCACTCCTACTTCCCTATTTAATAGTACCGATATTTCTGAAATTGGTGTTTTAGCAAAAGCTAAAAATGCAAATGGCGATAAAAAAACTCAAGATTATTTGATACCTGTTGGAACATATCAAGTCAATCTCAATGAACCAACGCAAGATTTAACCCTTTTAGAAGCTGGTGATCAATTCACTATTTCTGCAGAATCAAACCTAGCCTCTAATTTTGAATTATATGCGAATAATACGCTGTTAACTTCAGAATCAGCAAACACAAATTTCTCTTACAATTATACTGTTAACTCTGATACAGATTTCGAGCTGATTGCAAATCATACAGATTCAAATGCGAGTGAAAGCTTTCAGTTTTCAGCAATGATTACACCAACACCTGTTGAAGAACCACTTCCTAGTGGCTTAAAAAATGGCATCAATTACGAAGCTTCAACACCAAACGAAATAACATTAGTTCTAGAAGCACCATATAAAGAATTTGTTCATGTGATAGGTGATTTTAATAATTGGGAAATGGATTCTGATTTTCTGATGAAAAAGGATTCTGCAGAAGATAAGTTTTGGTTAACAATTGATATTCCTGAAAACTCAAGTTGGTCAACAGACTTTTTATTTCAGTATCTCATTGAAGGACAAATCAGAGTTGCAGACCCTTATTCTACTTTAGTTTTAGATCCATACAATGATACTTATATCGATGAAACAACTTTTGCAAACATTCCTGATTATCCCTCAGAAACAACAGAAATTGTCAGTTGGTTTAGATATAATGAATACGATTGGGAATTCACAAACTTTGAAAGACCTGATCAAGAAGGTTTAGTCATATATGAAGTTTTATTAAGAGATTTTGATCAAAATCATTCATTTGAAGCCTTGATAAACCGACTTGATTATTTAGAAAATTTAGGTATCAACGCTATAGAACTCATGCCAGTCAATGAGTTTGATGGAAATATTTCGTGGGGTTATAATCCATCTTTTCACATGGCTTTAGACAAATATTATGGACCTCCTGAAAGTTTTAAAGCTTTTGTTGATGCCGCACACCAACGCGGAATTGCTGTTATTTTAGATGTTGTTTATAACCATGGAACAGGTCAAAGTCCGTATTTCAGAATGTACAATGACTGTAACGGATGTTATGAAGGACAAGCAACAGCTTATAATCCGCTTTTTAATCAAAATGATCCAAATACAGCTTTTCAATTCTTTAATGATATTGATCATACTTCAACATTTACTGAAAATTGGTTAGATGAAATGAATCGTTTTTGGCTCGAAGAATATAATATTGATGGTTTCAGATTTGATTTCACAAAGGGCTTTACCAATACGCCTGGAGATGGTGGGACTTATAATGCATCACGTATTGAAATATTAAAAAGAATGTATAATCAGATACGCGCTATTGATAGTGATGCTTATGTAATTTTAGAACATTTTGCGCCTAATGCTGAAGAGACAGAATTGATTAATCACCGTGCAACAACACAAAGTGATGAGCCAGGAATGATGGTTTGGCAAAATCTGAACTTTCAATATAACCAAGCGACAATAGGCTATACTGATTCTGATTTTTCTGGTGTAAATTATCAAAATCGTGGTTGGACAACAGCTTCAAATGTAAGTTACATGGAAAGTCATGATGAAGAACGCCTGATGTATAAAAATTTAGAATTTGGAAATAATACTGGAAGTTACAACATCACAAATCTCAACACAGCTTTAGAGCGAATGAAAATGGCAGGTGCTTTTTTCTTGACTGTACCAGGGCCAAAAATGATATGGCAATTTGGAGAATTAGGTTATGATCATAGCATTAATCATTGTGAAGATGGCAGCATTGATAGTGATTGCCGTACCTCTCCAAAACCTATTGTTTGGGATTATTTAAACAACAATAACAGAACAGATTTACATAATTTTTGGGCTGAATTAATCAAACTCAGAAATAATGAAACTATTTTTAAAACAACAAATTTTAGTGTAAATGCCAATCATGATTTTCAGAAAATCATCAAATTATCTCACAATAATCCCTTAGACGATGATGTTGAAGAAATCGTGATCATTGGAAACTTTGGCGTGACACAAACTTCTATTTCTCCAGAATTTCCTTCAACTGGCAATTGGTATAATTTTGTTGATGACAGTTATATTTCAATTACACAAACAAACCAAAGCATTAGTTTAGACGCAGGAGAATTTATGATTTTGCTGGATAAAGAACCTCAGGGCTTATCAACTGATCAACCACAAATCAGTCAAAAACTCTCGATGTATCCTAATCCTGCAAGTCATGAAATCCGTTTTAATCAAGCTTTAGAAGCTGTCATGATTTTCAACACCTTAGGGCAAGAAGTCAAGAGTTTTAATGAAACAAAAGCTGTCAATTCTCCTTATATTATTGAAGATTTAAGCAAAGGAATCTATTTTATCAAAGCAAAAAACAAAGAAGGTAAAGAACTTGATCTTAAGCTTATTAAAGAGTAAATGACAATGCAGCTCTTCAACATGAAGCGCTGCATTTTTTAAATAGAACACTAAATAATTGAAAAAGCAACCTATTTGCTTATCATTTAATTCTGATTTAAAATTTAACAAACAGATAAAAACACAAGCAACTGGTTATTAGCAAATTACAATGTTAATCAGAAATTATTTTATTGAATCATTCAAAACAATATAACTTATATATTAAATTAAATACAAAATATTTAGAATTATCAAAGTTTAATTTCAAAGAAATTGAATTTCTACTTTTCTTTTACAGTCTAATCGTTATTGTATTTTTATTTTAAGAACAATTTCGTTATTAATCTTCAAACAAATCTTACTTTTGTGCATACTCTATTGAGAAATTAATAACATTAAATTATCAATCATATGGATGCAGAAGTAATAAAAGGTCAAGATTTAAAGAAAGTCGCGCCAGTTTTTGGACAACTTTCTTTTGATGACCATGAACAGGTTGTTTTTTGCTATGACAAAGAAACTGGACTAAAAGCAATCATCGGAATTCATGACACAACTTTAGGACCTGCTTTAGGTGGAACAAGAATGTGGAACTACGAAAGCGAATGGGAAGCTTTAAATGATGTTTTACGTTTATCACGTGGAATGACTTTTAAAAGTGCCATTACTGGTCTTGATTTAGGTGGCGGTAAAGCTGTGATTATCGGTGATGCTAAAACTCAAAAAACACCAGAATTAATGCGTCGCTTCGGTAAATTTGTCGATTCTTTAAGCGGAAAATATATCACTGCTGAAGATGTTGGTATGGCAACTGAAGATATGGATACAGTTCGTGAAGTGACTAAACATGTGACTGGTATTTCTGAAAGCTTAGGTGGATCAGGGAATCCTTCACCTGTGACAGGTTACGGTGTTTTCATGGGAATGAAAGCTGCTGCTAAATTTAAGCTTGGCGTTGATACGCTTAAAGGCATTAAAGTGCTTGTACAAGGTATCGGAAATGTTGGCGAAACTGTCGTTAAACACATTCGTGAAGAAGGTGGTGAAGTTTTTATCACTGATATAAATAAAGAGCGTTTAGAAGAAGTTGCTAACAAATACGGCGCTAAAATCTTTGAAGGTGATGATATTTACACAGCAGATGTTGAGATCTATTCTCCTTGTGCTTTAGGTGCAACTGTTAACGACGAAACAATTAATAAACTGAAAGCTAAAGTGATTGCAGGTGCTGCAAATAATCAATTGGCTGAAGAGGAGAAACATGGTCAAATGTTGCTTGACAAAGGTATCGTTTACGCACCAGACTTCTTGATAAATGCTGGAGGTGTAATTAATGTTTACGGTGAACTCAAAGGCTTTAAACGCGAGGAAGTGATGGAGAAAACTGAAAACATTTACAACACAACTTTAGAGATTTTAAAAACAGCTGAAGAAAACAAAATGACTACGCAAAAAGCAGCAATGAAAATTGCTCAAGAGCGTATCGATAAAAGAAAGAACGAAAAGTAATATTTGTATTTCTTTGAGAATACTAAAAAGGTGGTTTTTAATAAAACCACCTTTTTTATTTATAATAAATAATTGTTTCCTCTATTGGTCTTCTCACTTTTTCAAAAGAAGCAAATTGATCTTCTTCATCGCGATAACCAATTGGTAAAACCAAAACAGGTTTTAATGATTTTTCTTTTAACTTCAGAATTTCTCCATAAGCATCTGGCTGAAAACCTTCCATTGGGCAAGCATCTATTTCTTCCTTAGCACAAACAGTTAATAGGTTTCCTAAAGCTAGATAAGCTTGATTAATCGCCCATTTATCTTTTTCGCTTTTATCTTTTTCCTTAAAGAATTCAAGCAAGAAATTACGAAATGGCGCCAAAACCTCATCAGGTGTATTTCTGATTTCTTTTTGCAACTCAAAGTTATTTTCTATAAAAGCTGAATCAACAATGTCTTCAATACAAATCACCAAAATATGCGACGCTGTCCTCACCTGCTCTTGATGCATGCTTTTTTCATAAAGACGATACTTCAAATCAGGATCACTGACAACGGCTAATCGAAGAGGTTGCAACCCGTAAGACGTAGGTGTTAAATTAAAAGCTTTAGTAATAATATCAAGCTTCTCATCTGAAACTATTTTGTCTGCCTGAAACTTTTTGACAGCATATCGCCAGTTTAAAGCTTTTAAAGTATTCATAGAATTTTTTGAGCAAATATAAGAAGTGCTTTCTGATATTACTTAGAAATCCGATTGAACGACAAAAATCTTTAAGATTTGTCTATCTTTTTTTACCCATAACATCGGATTTCTATTAATGGCATGCTCAGCTTTCACTTGTGATTTAATTTCTTGATGACTAATCCAGGCTGAATTTTCAATATCAATAGTATTAAACCAATTCACTTTATCAGGTTTAAAATAAACAGCATCATGCCATTCGTCTTTAAGAAACTCGCCCCAATACAACCAAATTCCTGCAATTTGATCAGTATTCAAAAAATCAGATTGAGGAAGATCTTCCTTATATCTTCTAAAAAGAATGGCTTTAAAAAGCAATTTTTGCTGAATTGAATCTGCTGAATCTATGTTAAGTTGAGATAAGTCTTTTGCAGTTTCAGAATGATATAATAATGGAAACTGGTGCTGCATCAACTTTTCATATTTTTCATGAAAAGAATCTTTTCTATTCGGGCCGATCCAGCATAAATCAAGATTGTTAGAAAGTCTTGAGTCAAATAGATAAACTTTATAAACCATTTCCAAATGAATAATTTCAGAAGTGTTTAAATCTTGAAAGATAAAATCAAATTCACCTAAAGTTTTTTTATCGTCAAATATTTGTAAACTATGAGAAAGCAATCGATAATCAGAAGAGTTTTCTAAAACATATTTTGCAAAAAGCTCAGCGCGTTTCCCGATAAAACCTAATTTTTGAAAGCTTTTTAAATCCTCAATATCAGGTTTTGAAATCTGTTTTTTATCAAAATCAAAAATCCCGATATGGTCTAACATATCAGGATTCTTAATCAGTAAAGGCGTTTCAAAAAACGCTTTATATTGTTGTAGTATCGTTTGCATTGTTTAAGCTAAACCTAAAGCAATGTCAATCATTTGGTTAAATGTCTTTTCTCTATCTTCAGTCGAAGTCACTTCTCCTGTTACCAAAGAATCTGAAATCGTTAAAACGGCCAAAGCGTCAACATTAAACTTAGCTGCAATCGTGTACAAAGCAGCAGCTTCCATTTCAACGCAAAGCACGTTGTAATCAGCCCATTTTTTATAATCATCTTTTTGATCTGTGTAAAATAAATCTGACGATAAAACATTTCCTGCTTTTACATCAATATTTTTTTCATCAGCAATTTTTAAGGCTTTTTTGAAAAGATCAAAACTTGCTGTTGGTGCATAATCACCACCATCAAAACGGCTTCTGTTAATCGATGAAGTTGTTGAAGCAGACATTGCAATGACAACATCTCTAAGTTTGACATGCTCTTTCATCGCGCCTGCACTCCCAACACGAATTAATTTTTTCGCACCAAAATCATGAATTAACTCATGTGCGTAAATACTAAAAGAAGGCAAGCCCATTCCGCTCCCTTGTACAGAAACAGGAACACCTTTATAAGTACCAGTGTAACCTAGCATATTTCTGACAGTATTGTAGCATTTAGCATCTTCTAAAAAAGTTTCTGCAATCCATTTTGCTCTCAAGGGATCACCTGGCATTAAGACTATTTCTGCAACATCTCCAGGATTTGCGTTAATGTGAACTCCCATAATAATTAATAGTTTTGAGTTGAAGTTTTTCCTTGCATGATTTGAACGCCAGATGAGGCGCCTAATCTGCTCACTCCAAGATTGATATACATTTCAGCTGTCTCAAGGTCACGTATCCCTCCAGAAGCTTTTATTTTAACTTGATCAGAAATGTTTGCTTTCATAATTTTGACAGCTTCCGGCGTTGCACCTTCACTTCCAAAACCAGTAGAAGTTTTCACATAATCTGCTTTTGCTTTTTCTGAAATCTGCGATGCCTTTGCAATTTCGTCATCGGTTAAATTGCAAGTTTCTAAAATTACTTTAAGAAGTTTGTCTCCTATTGCTTTTCTAACTGCTGCAATATCGGCTTGCGCATCTTCTATTTTATTTGATTTTATCCAAGATTGATTTAAAACCATATCAAACTCATCTGCACCATCTTTTAAAGCTTGCTTTGCTTCATCAACTTTTGCTTGTGTTGTTGTATTTCCAAGAGGAAAACCAATCACTGTACAAACTTTAACTGAAGAACCTTTCAGTTGCTCAGCTGCATATTTTACAAAACAAGGATTGATACAAACACTTGCAAATTCATATTTTTTTGCTTCTTCACACAGCTTCGAAATCTGATCAAACGTAGCTGTTGGCTTTAACAGCGTATGATCAATATATTTATTAATATTCATCCTATCTTATTATTAAACATTAAACCTAAAATTCATGATATCACCATCTTTCACGATATATTCTTTACCTTCAACACTTAACTTTCCTGCTTCTTTAACTTTAGCTTCGCTTCCGTATTTCACAAAATCTTCATAAGCAATGACTTCAGCACGAATAAAGCCTTTCTGAAAATCTGTATGTATCACACCTGCAGCTTCAGGAGCTGTAGCACCAACTTTTACTGTCCAAGCTCGTACTTCTTTCACACCAGCTGTAAAGTAAGTTTGCTGGTTTAGTAAGCGATATGCGGTACGAATCAGTTTAGAAGCTCCAGCTTCTTCAAGACCTATATCTTCAAGAAACATCTGGCGCTCTTCAAAATCTTCAAGTTCAGCGATATCAGCTTCTATTCCAACAGCAAGCACTAAAACTTCAGCATTTTCATCTTTAACTGCTTCTTTAATTTGCTCTACATAAGCATTACCATTCACGGCTGAGTTTTCATCAACATTACAGATGTAAAGAACTGGTTTATCAGTGATAAATTGTAAAGGTGTCACAAATTCTGCTCTATCATCTTCATCAATATCGATAGCTCTAACAGATTTTCCTGCTTCTAATCCTTCTTTTAGTTTCTCAAGAATAGCATATTCTTTTTGGGCTTCTTTTTGCCCAGTTTTAGCTGCTCTTTTGGTTTTTTCTATTTTTTTCTCAACAGTTTCAAGGTCTTTTAATTGAAGCTCAATATCAATTGTTTCTTTGTCATTAAGCGGATTAATTTTCCCATCAACATGCACAACATTATCATCGTCAAAACAACGTAATACATGCAAAATAGCATCAGTTTCACGAATATTTCCTAAAAACTGATTTCCTAAACCTTCACCTTTACTCGCTCCTTTCACGAGGCCTGCGATATCAACAATTTCAACAGTAGCAGGTAATACACGCTCAGGATTAACAAGTTCTTCAAGTTTTTGAAGGCGAGGATCTGGAACATTTACAACACCTAAGTTTGGTTCTATCGTGCAAAAAGGAAAGTTTGCACTTTGAGCTTTTGCGTTTGAGAGTGAATTAAATAAAGTTGATTTTCCAACATTTGGTAATCCCACGATGCCTGCTTTCATCAAAAAAATAATTAAAAATTAGAATCGCAAATGTAAGCAATAAGTCAGTAATTATCTTGAGAAACGAAAAGGAACTTAGTATTAAAAGTCATCAAAATTGAATAAATTTGATAAAACTCATTTTATGAAACTTTCAAAAACAACAATTCTATATGCTCTTGCTGCTATTGTTACAATTTATGGCTTAGTGACGGGTAGGTTTTTGTTTATCTTCTTAGCATTTCCTCTGGGTTTATTTTCATTTATGAATAAAAATGACAAAAATAATTGAACGTTAATTTTTATTTAAATACCCTAAACAAATTGCTTAACACTTAAGTTATTATTAGTTTTAACAAAAAACATTATGAAAACCCCTGATACATTATCACAAAGAATGAATGAATTAAAATCTGAAGGTTATACAATGGATTTTAAGCTCACTGAAACTCACCTTCAAACAACAGACGATAAAAACTCTTTTGGAGGAGATGATTTTATCGTGGATAAAGTTTATCGTTTTGAAGGAATGTCGAACCCCTCTGATAACTCAATACTCTATGCAATTACAACGACTGATGGCGTAAAAGGGACTTTGGTTGATGGTTATGGCATTTCTGGAGGACAAGTTTCAAAAAAAATTAGAGAGAAATTAAATTTATCATCAAATCGTAATTCATAAAAATTATATATAAAATGGGATATTTAAATCTAGATAACGAGAAAACCAAAAAAACAGTTGGTGAACTCAATACACTTTTAGCAGATTATCAATTATATTATCAAAAATTAAGAAATTACCATTGGAATATTAGAGGTAAAAACTTCTTCGACTTACATATTAAGTTTGAAGAAATGTATGATGATGCAATGGTAAAGATTGATGAAATTGCTGAGCGTATTTTGACACTTCGTTTAAGTCCAGTTAGTAATTTATCTGATTACTTAAAAAGGTCAAACTTAGAAGAATCTGAGTCTTACATCAGTGATGCTGATATGGTTAAAAATCTTTTAGCTGATCATGGTAAGATCATTAAGCAAATGCGTCAAGTGATTGATGTTGCGGATAAAAATGACGACGAAGGAACAATTGATTTGGTTGGTGCTTATATTCGTGAACTTGAAAAAACAAGTTGGATGTTAGATGCATGGGCTTCTACACATTAATACAACCTTTAAGCACACATGCAAGACTCAAAAAAAGAAACTGAATTTATAGACCAGACTAAAAATGTCTGGTCTTCTTTTTACGATAAGATATCAAATTGGATCAATAGCTTTATCGACAGTTTACCCAATTTGATTATTGCAATTGTCGTTTTTATTTTATTTCTACTCGCTGCAAAATATATAGGCAGATTAGCGACTAGAATTTTTAAACGTCACAAAACAGAACTTTCACTTCAACTTGTAATGGTAAAAATCATTAAAGTTGTCATTGTTCTCGTTGGTTTCTTTGTGATGCTTGGTATTCTTAACCTCGACACAGTATTAACCACAATTTTAGCTGGAGCTGGTGTCGTTGGTTTGGCAGTTGGTTTAGCACTTCAAACTTCATTAAACAATACTTTTTCTGGTGTCATCATCAGTTTTATAAAAAATATAAAAATTGGTGATTGGATAAGAACTCATAATCACGCAGGTCATGTTATTGAAGTTAATTTGAGAAGTGTCGTAATTAAAACTGCTGCAAACACACATGTTATGGTTCCTAATTCAAAAATAGTTGAATCTGTTTTTGAAAACTTATCAAGTACTAAACGCGGACGTATAACAATTAAAAGTCGTGTAAGCTTTGACAGCGATTTAGACCAAGCTGAAAAATTAGTCAAAAAAGTTTTAGCTGATAATTTCAAACAATCTGGGAATGAAGAAATTGAGTTTTTCTACACTGAATTTGGAACAAGTTCGATTCAATTTATCACTCGTTTTTGGACAAATATCGTTAACCAAAAAGATATTTATACAGCTCAGCATAAAGCGATTGTACTGATTAAAAAAGCGCTTGATAAAGAAAACATCAATATCCCATACCCTATAAGATCTTTGGATTTTAATAAAAGTAATTTTCCGAAGGAGACTTTAAAAATAGAGCAAAAGGATTCTAAGAAAGAAAATTAAGAGTTACCATTTAACATTGTTTCATATAGTTTTTCATATTGAGGAACTATATTTTGCATGTCAAAATTTAATGCAATATCTCTAGCACGTAGTTTGAATTTGTCTAATGTATCAGTATTTTCTAATATTTTGATGGCATTATTTGCCATATCATTAATATCTCCTAAAGCACTTAAATAACCCGATTCACCATTTATATTAACTTCTGGCACACCGCCAACATCAGTTGAAATTACAGGAACGCCATAAGCCATAGCTTCAAGCGCTGCTAAACCAAAGCTTTCTTTTTCTGATGGTAGAAGAAATAAATCTGAATAGCATAAAATCTTTTCAATCTCATTACTTTTTCCAAGAAACATAATCTTCTCTCTAATACCGAGTTCATGAGCTAGTTTTGAAGCATTTTCACGTTCAGGACCATCACCGATAATAATTAAACGCGATTTGATCTTTTGCTGTACTTTATGAAAAACTTTTATCAAGTCATCTATACGTTTTACAGGTCTAAGATTGCTGACATGTGTGATAATTCTTTCATCATCTTCAGCCATTAAATCACGTTGACATTCACCTATATTTTTTGGTAAATTTTGAAAATCTATAAAATTTGGAACAACATGGATTTCTTTATGAATATCAAAAATAGCTTTCGTATCTTCTTTTAAACTCTGAGAAACCGAAGTGACCACATTGCTTTCATTAATACTAAAATTGACAGCTGGTTTATAAAAAGAATGGCTTCCTACTAAAGTGATATCAGTTCCATGTAAAGTTGTCATCATAGGTAAATCAATACCTTCGGTTTTCAACATTTGTTGTGCCATAAAACCAGCATAAGCATGCGGAATAGCATAATGTACATGCAGCAGGTCAATATCATGCTCCTTAACAACTGTCACTAGCTTGCTTGATAAAGCTAATTCATAAGGTTGATAATGAAACAATGGATATTCAGGAACAATCACCTCATGATACTTAATTTTATTTGAGAGATATTCGAGCCTAACAGGTTGTTTGTATGTTACGAAATGAATTTCATGTCCTCTTTTGGAAAGAGCAATTCCGAGTTCAGTTGCCACAACACCACTTCCTCCAAATGTTGGGTAACAGACAATAGCTATTTTCATTCAAAATATATTTGTGTCGCTAAATTACAACTTTTAGAAACTAATAAATCTTAAAGTCATCGCAAAATTAGTCATATAAAGCGTCGTAAATATACTGTTGAAGTTTTGTTCTTATATCTTCAGTAATTAACTGACGATTTGTAGCATCAGGAAAAATACGATTCGAAAGAAACACATATAAAATATCTGTTGAAGGATCAACCCACGCATAGGTTCCTGTAAAACCAGAATGCCCAAAGCTTGTCATTGAGAGACAGCCACAAGTCGGACCAATATCATCTAACTGAGGTTTATCAAAACCTAAACCTCGACGAACATCTTCATCACAGTAATAACATTTGTTAAAAGTATTTAATGTACGTGGTAGAAAATAGTTTTTCCCGCCATAATAACCATCGTTTAAATACATTTGCATCATTTGAGCGACACTTTTAGCGTTGCCAAATAAACCTGCGTGGCCTCCCACTCCACCTAACATGGCTGCACCCTGATCATGAACATAACCATGAATAAGTTGCTTACGCCACAACTCATCGTTTTCAGTAGGAACAATACGACTTAATGGCGCGTGATCTCTAGGAAAATAAAACAAATTCTGAATTCCCATAGGTTTATAAAACAAGTCTTGAACTAAGTTTTCTAGAGAATCTTGATAACTTTTTTCAATATACTCTTTTAAGATATAGAAAGGTAAATCAGAATATTTATATTCGTCTTTTGTTCTTAGTTCTGATCGCTTTACTTTTTCATAAATAGAATCTTTATAATCAGATCTTAAATACAATTTCTCTGCCACTTGAATTGAAAATTCATCAGACTTTTCATTTCTATAATAATCATTTTTAGTTTCTAAAGTATTGATATAAAAAGGAATCCAAGCTTCTAATTTAGCGTAATGAGAAAGCATTCTCTTTAAAGAAATATCACCTTTATTTGAACTTTCGTAATCGGGAAGAATATCCTTAATATGATCTTCAATATCAACTTTATTTTCCTCTTCTAGCCTCATGAAAATCGGTAATGTTGCTAGAATTTTAGTTAAGGAAGCCAAATCATAAAGGTCATCATTTTTAACATTTATCTTTTTATCGTATGTATGAAAACCATAAGATTTTTCAAAAAGTATTTTTTTATCTTTAGCGATTAAAAGTTGAAAGCCAGGTGACATTTCATTAGACAAAATCACATTTGCTATGCTATCAATTTGACTTCTTAATTTAGTTGCATCAAAATTTTTATTTTCTAAAAAATCATAGCCTAAACGACCCAGAGATTTGGTTTTTAAACCAGTCCCTTCAGGATAAGCTGAAGTTATAGAAACTGGTAATTGACCAACAGCTTCGCTTGCACCAAAAATAATTTCTGCAGTTATTTGTTGTGCTTCATCAGCATTTTGATAAGACTGAATAATAGATTCTATCGGTAAGAAACTATCCAAATCTAATAAAGCATACGGACTTGTGAAATTGGCTAACACAACATTATTCTGCTTAGCTATCAATTGAATGAGTTTAATTTCAAAGCTTCTTAATTCATAAGATTTCCATGGTGTTTCATCAGATTTGTGATGACCAATAATTACAGTTTGATAAGCTTTAAGCTTCTCAAGTAATTTGTCAGATTCAGAGGTAAAGTAATCAACCTCTGTATAATCTGTAAGTGTTTTATAGAATTTTTCAGCTTGAGCATCGCCTAATTTTACATAAGCTATTTTGTGATCTTGTAAATCAGCGATTGGCAATAAGCCTAAGTCATTTTTGACTAAAGTGATGGCTTTTTGAAAAGCTTTAAAACGTGTTGCTTTATTTTGATCTGTTGCTAAATCTTGCTTTAAATTAACTTGACTTATTGGTTGATAACTTTTTAAACCAACTTTATACTTTGCAAATAGTATCTTTCTTACTGAGTTTGACAAACGCTTATCCGTGATGATACCATCATTATATGCTTTTTTAATCTTATCAAAGGCAGCATCCAAATCATTCGGAATCAATAATATATCATTTCCTGCTAAAAATGCTTGTAACTCTGCTTCACCAGGACCACCATATTGGCTTGCGCCCTTCATATTTAATGCATCTGTAAAAATTAAACCCTTAAAGTTCATTTCATTTTGCAATAAATCAGTCACAACTTTTTTAGACAAAGAAGTTGGTAAAGTTTCTGAATCTGTTAAGGCAGGGACTTTGAGATGGGCAACCATAACACTTGTCAAATCATAATTTATCAATTTCCTATAAGGATAAATTTCAGTATCCATCAACCGAGTTGAATCAGCGTCTATACTCGGTAACAATTTATGTGAGTCTTGATCTGTATCGCCATGACCTGGAAAATGTTTTGCACTTGTCAAGACGTCTTCACTCTGAAAACCTTTGATTAATGCGATTGACTTCGAAGTGACATTTTGTTTTCCTTCACCAAAAGCTCGGTTCCCGATAATTGGATTTTTTGGATTGCTATTTAAATCTACAACAGGCGCAAAATTGAAATGCACACCAACGCGTTTTGAGTGTTGAGCGATTTGTTTAGCGACATCAAAAACCAAGTTATTGTCGTCGATAGCACCTAATGTCATATTATAAGGAAAAGCAAAGCTGTTTTCTAATCGCATGGCTAAACCCCACTCTGCATCCATACCTATCAACAATGGTGTTTCAGCCATATTCTGAAATTCATTAGTCAATTTAACTTGTTTCTCTGCAGTTCCTTTAGAGAAAATGATACCACCGATGTGATATTTCTTTAAGCGATGTTTTAAAAAGTTAATGTCCTTATCTGAAGCACTTGAAAAAATATCCAACATGAAAAGTTGACCAATTTTCTGGTCAAGACTCATGTTTTTATAAATACTGTCAGCCCATTGACGTTGATCATCTTTATTTAATTCGTCAATGAGAGGATTTTTATTTTGTGCGTAAAAAAAATTGGCTACTAAAAGAGCCAATAAAAGAAAATTTTTTGTCATAAATCTATTTTAAAAAACGACTGTGCCAGCTTTCTTCAAGAGGGACTTCCCAATATTCATCAAACTCTGCTTTAGTATTAACGAGATTATTAAAGACTATTGTACGAGGTGAAACAGATTTTTGTTTAACCATTTTTTTGAAGTCATTTAAAGGTTTATAAGCGACGTATTCTCCGTGCTTATAGCTGACGTTCATTTTATCTAATAAATCTATTTTGTATTTTTCTTGAAGCGCTTGAATAAACCTCATCGAAGCATCAATTGAGCACCCACTTGCTGCGCTCATAGACTCGTCTAATCCAAAAACAAGAAAACGATTATAAGGGATTTTATAACCTACTTTAAGCTCTTGGCCGTGCGCTGTCCATTCCTTCAGAAAAGCTTCAACTTCAAGCTTCATTGTTTTTAATTCCTCTTCAGAAATGCTTCTATCTGCTTGGTAAATCCATACGCGAGCATCTTCTGGTAATTGATCAAAATTTACTAACATAAATTATAAGTCTTCTGCATTTGCAATCATTTCAACAACATCTAAAACTTCAATATCGTCTTCTTTGTTTTTTCCTTTAACGCCATCTGTCATCATTGTATTACAAAATGGGCAACCCGCAGCAATGGCATCAGGTTTTGTTTCAATAGCTTGTTCGGTTCTAAGTACGTTAACTTCTTTATCACCTTTTTCAGCATCTTTAAACATTTGTGCGCCACCTGCTCCACAGCATAAACCTTTTTGTTTACAACTTTTCATTTCAACAAGCTCAACATCAAGTTTTCTCAATAAATCTCTCGGTGCTTCGTATTCTCCGTTAGCACGACCTAAATAACAAGGATCGTGATATGTAATACGCTTACCTTTGAATTTACCTCCTTCAATTTTTAAGCGGCCTTCATCCATCAAACCTTTTAAGAATTGTGTATGATGAACAACTTTATATTCTCCGCCTAATGATGGATATTCATTTTTAATGGTATTAAAACAATGTGGACATGCTGTGACAATTTTTTTGACGTCATAAGAATTTAAAACCTCAATATTTGTCATGGCTTGCATCTGGAATAAAAACTCGTTTCCAGCGCGTTTTGCAGGATCACCAGTACAAGATTCTTCTGTCCCGAGAACGGCAAAATCAACACCAATTTTATTTAAGATTTTCACAAAAGCTTTTGTGATTTTTTTAGCACGATCATCAAAACTTCCAGCACAACCTACCCAGAATAAGACTTCTGGTTCTTTGCCTTCTGCCATATATTGCGCCATTGTTGGCACTTTTAATTCTTCACTCATCGTCAGTTCGTTTTATTCTTTTTTATTCATTATGCTTCTTTTGACCAATTCAGGCGATCTTGCTGATTGTAAGGCCAAGGAGCTGCATTATTTTCAATATTTGTCATCGCATTATTAAGCTCTGCGGGAGCTGCACTTTCTTCCATAACCAGATATTGACGCATGTCCATAATGATTGAAAGTGGATCAATACCAACAGGACAAGCTTCTACACAAGCGTTACAAGTGGTACAAGCCCATAATTCTTCTCTTGTAATATAATCATCAAGAAGTTGCTTATCATCTTCTTCTGGTTTGTAATCTTTATTTTTATTTAACTTTTCACCTACATCTTCCAATCTGTCACGTGTGTCCATCATAATTTTACGAGGTGACAATAATTTTCCTGTTTGATTTGCTGGACATTCAGCCGTACATCGACCACACTCCGTACAAGTATAAGAACTCAATAACTGAAACCAAGATAAATCTTGGACATCACTAGCTCCAAATTTCGCTGGCATCTCATCATCTTCTTCTTCTTCTGCTGGTTCTGCAAAAGGATCTGCATCAGGATCCATCATCATTTTGACTTCATCTGTTACGGCTTGCAGGTTTTTAAACTCTCCCTGAGGTTTTAAATTTGAAAAATAAACATTTGGGAAAGCCAATAAAATATGTAAATGTTTTGAATAATATAAATAATTAAGGAAAAATAAAATTCCTAAAATGTGTATCCACCAAGCTGCTCTTTCAATAGCGATAACACTTCCTACGGACATGCCGTCAAAAAGTGGTGAGATGAATTGACTTACTGGAAAAGCACCAGCCAAGCCAGCTTCGTGCGCATAACCTGCAGCACCAACAGTTTGTAAATGCAAATCGGCAGCATTCATCGTTAAGAATAAAGCCATCAAGACCAACTCAATATATAGAATATAATTGGCATCATTTTTAGGCCAACCTTTCATTTCACTCAGAACAAAACGCCTGATTTTGATTACGTTTCTTCTGATCCAAAAAAGGATAACGCTAACAGCAACCAAGAGTGCAAGTATTTCAAAACTACCAATCAAGAAATCGTAAACAGGACCTAAAAATGCAAAAATTCGGTGTGTTCCAAAAAGACCATCGATAATAATTTCTAAGACTTCTATGTTTATGATTACAAAACCGACGTAAACAATCACGTGTAAAGCACCAGCTATAGGTTTAGTCACCATTTTGGATTGCCCTAAAGCAACACGCATCATTTTAGACATGCGCTCACTTTTATGATCGCTTCTGTCCAAATCTCGCCCTAAATTTATGTTTCTTCTAAGGCGTTTGACGTTTCGCGCAAAGAAAATTAGTCCGAACGCTAGGGCTAACAGAAATAAAATTTGTGGGATAAATTGCATATTATAAAGTTTTTAGTCTTCTTGGTAAGGTTGGTTTTTCTTTCCAAAGAGCGAAAAGTGAACATATCGCTTTGGGTTCTCTTTGATGTCTTCAAATAAAAGCTCAAGCTCTCGAGTCGCATTGTCTAGGTTGTTATAAAGTGATTTGTCTTTAAGCAAAAGTCCTAAACTTCCTTCTTCACTATTTATTTTTTTACTGACAGCGTTCAAGTTATTAATCGTTTCTTCAACTTCTGCAAACATTTTTTTGTACTCGACAGTAGAAAGACTATCTGATATTTTTGAAAGATTATCAGAAGTTTTTTCAAAATTGTTTACTGATTTAGTGATATTTGAAGCATTTTTATCAAGTAAGCCATTAACGCGATTTGCAGTTTCTGACAAGGACTGCATTGTTTGACTGAGGTTGGCAATAGTTAGCTTGATATCGTCTTCAGTTTTTTTATCAAGAATTCTATTAATTCCGTTCATTAATGTGTCAATACTCACAACAGTTCCTTCTACTTTATCTTGTAAAGGCGATAGTTTTTCATTGACAAGTTCGAGCAAGCCTTCTTCGGTTTTACCTTCTAAAGTGTCATTGCTGACAGCGATTTCAGGGTTTTTAAAATCAGGAACAATAGAGATTGATTTCCCTCCTATAAAATCTCCGCCATAAATTTTAACAAAGCTTGTTTTAGAAAATTGAAAATCTTTTTCAATTCCCATCTCAACAATGATATCGCCAGTTTCATCTAAAAAACTAATGTTGGTCACTTTGCCAACTTGAAGCCCGTTAATTGTGACGGGGGATGAAGTTCCTAAACCTTCAACATCATCATAAACAGCATAGTAAAACCTAGTACTTTTTAGTAAGTTAGTCCCTTCTAAGTAACTGTAACCAAATATAAAGAGTAAGATAGCAGCAACTGCGATAAGTCCTGCTTTGAATTCTCGTGTTAGTTTCAAATCAATTGTTTTATAGCGTCAAATGTAATAAATTATGGGTTAAGTCTGATTATTTAGATGTATAATTAAGAGCTTCTTTAATACTGATCATCTCATTATTTTCATTAAAAGCAACGATAAAGGCTCCTTTATATGAGTTTGCTTTAGCTTTGTCCTTCAGATTTTTGGCATCAAGGTAGTTTTTAGCTTCACCATAAAAGTACTTATAAACTTTACCTTGTTTAAGCTTACTGATGGGTGAGAGTTTATTAAAGTTATAAGGTTTTGGCTCTAAATTATTTGAGCTGGCCGCAATCTGAACTTTAAAACTTACGCCTACCTTGTCCTCAACTAAATCTTGTTGATTCACATTCATTCCTGCAACTTGAGCATCAACGCTGGTTAAGTTAATAATGTTTTTGTAATTAATCAATCCATCTATAATCGCGTTAGACATTTTCTCTTGACCCTTTTTTGAGTTTAAAAAACGACCTTCAGCTTTATTAGTCAAAAAACCAGTTTCCACCAAAACACTTGGCATATAAGTTTCTCGAAGCACCAAAAAACCAGCTTGTTTTACCTTTCTATCTTTTCTATTCAGAACACCTGTAAATTGTTTCTGGACAAAATCTGCCAATAATATACTTTGATCTAGAAATTCTTCTTGCATCAAACTAAAAACTATGTATGATTCCGGAGATTCTGGATCGAAACCATCATATTTCACTTCGTAATCATCTTCCAGTTTAATCACTGAGTTCTCTTTCATCGCAATATCAAGGTTATCTTTGTTACGATGTAATCCTAAAACAAATGTTTCGGCGCCATAAGCATTAGAAGTATGCGCATTACAGTGAACTGAAACAAACAAATCAGCTTTCGCTTCATTAGCAATCTGGGCTCTTTCATGCAAAGGGATAAACACATCTTTATCACGGGTGTAAATCACATTAATATCATCATAAGAAGATAGAAGTTCCCCCATTTTTAAAACAATCTTGAGGGCAATATCTTTCTCAGAGTAACCGTTTCCTGTATTACCAGAATCTTCACCGCCATGTCCAGCATCAAGGACAATGTTAAATTTGCTTGATGACTGCGCATAAAGTGATGAGAATACTATCGAAAAACTAAAAATTAATAGGAATATAAAAGGTTTCTTTATCATAGGTTTACTTTTGTAAAATCATGAACATTAAAAGACGTTTTTAATTTCACTTACTAAAATAATATGTAATTTTGAACTTTCAAAAATCAAGCCAGTAACTCAACAAAAATAGTTTTATTAATCTTGCAAACAAATCATCTTCAAATACTTTTTTTGTTCTTTCTCACTTTTGCCGGAAAATCTTTCGCACAAGTTAATGATTCGATTAACGTTGACCAAAATCCAAAAGAAAGCTTGCAAGATTCTACTCAAATTTCTCAAGACTCTATCAAAGTTAAACAATCAATGCTGACTGACATTATCAGTACTAGCGCTATTGATTACAGAAGGTTTGACAGAAAAGAAAATAAACTTTACCTCTATAATGAAGCTAAAGTGAATTATCAAGATTACAAAATTGATGCTGGTATCATTATTATAGACAATAACACCAATGAAGTCTATGCTAAAGGTATTGTTGACTCAACAGGAGTTTACACACAAAGCCCAGTTTTTGATCAAGGTAAAAACACAATTAAGCCTGATAGTTTGGTTTTTAATTTTAATACCAAAAAAGCTTTAGTCTATAATTCAAGAACAAATCAAGGTGCTTTTAATGTCAAGAGTAAAACTTCAAAGAGGGTTAATGACTCCGTTTATTATTCAGCTGATGCTATTTTTACAACAGATGATGACTTGGAAAATCCTGACTATTTTTTTAGAGCAAGAAAGATAAAATTTGTTCCAGATAAAAAGATTGTTACAAGTTGGGTGAATATGTATATCGCTGATGTCCCCACACCTCTTGGTCTTCCTTTTGGGTACTTCCCATTAACCGATAAGCAAGCGTCTGGTTTTATTATTCCATCATTTGGTGAAAACGTTAATAGAGGTTTTTTCCTTCAAAATGGCGGTTATTATTTCGCTATTAGTGATTATGTTGATTTAGCTTTAACAGGAGATTATTACTCTAACGGAAGTTATGGTTTTAGAGCGCAGTCAAACTATAATGTTCGTTATCGCTTTAATGGTAATTTCAATTTTAATATTGAAAAATTACTTAATGAAGAACGAGGATTTCCGAATTTTTCTGAACAAAGTATTTTTAATGTAAGGTGGTCTCACCAGCAAGACAGTAAATCTAACCCAAACTCAAGATTTTCTGCCTCTGTTAATTTTGGTAGTAGCAAATACTACAGAGAATCGATTAATCAAAATAACACTGGTAATTTTTTAAATAATACTTTTAAATCTTCTATCTCTTACTCAAAAACATTTGCTGGAGAACCACAAATGAATTTGAATGTCACTGCAACGCACAGCCAAAATACAAATACAGAGCGAATTAATATGACTTTACCTACTGCGCAATTTAGCGTTGGTAGGATTTATCCTTTTGCACCTAAAGATGGTATCAAAAAAGGAATTATCGATAACGTCAACCTTCAATACAACGTAAGAGCTGAAAATAGAATTAATACAACTGACTCTCTCTTTTTTAAACCTCAAATGTTTAAAGACGCGCAAATCGGGGCTAAACACAGCATTCCTTTGAGTACAAACTTTAAAGTCTTTGATCACTTCAGTGTGAGTGCTTCTACAAACCTTGAAGAAGTTTGGACTCTAAAAACTATAGACCAAAGTTTTGATGAAATCAACAGAACTGTTGTGAGAGATACAACTGATACTTTTGATCGCTACATGACATATAACTTTAGCGCAAGTGTTGGAACAACGGTTTACGGAATGTTTAATTTTGGAGACGATAAAAAGATTAAAGCGATCCGTCACGTGATGCAACCAAGCATTGGCTATTCTATCAATCCTGGGTTTGACCAATATTACGATTCTTATACAAAACCTGGAATTGCAGGCATTGATGATCAAGAAATCGAATATTCTAGGTTTGAAGGAACTCTTTATGGTGCGCCGAGTAATAGATTTGCAAATAACTTATCTTTTAGTTTAACCAATGATTTTGAAGCTAAAGTCAGAAAGAAGGATTCAACCCTCGTTGGCGATGAAAGATATGAAAAACGTAAGTTACTGAGCAATTTTAGCATAGGTGCCAATTACAACTTAGCTGCAGACTCACTTAAACTCAGTGATATTTCTTTACGTGCAAGCATTCCTATTATTAAGGACAAATTAAGCATCAATACTTCTGGTGCCTTAAATATGTATGCGCTCGACAATAACAATCAAATTATTGATAAACTTAACATCAATAATGGCGGAAGTTTATTTAGGTTAACACGCGCAAACGTCAGTTTTAATTATGGTTTGAAATCAAGTGATTTATTCGGAAATAAAGATGATGATAAAGACAAATCTAACAATGGTAAAAACAGGAATGAAAAAGGCTTTGATGATACTGACTTGTTTGGAAGTGATAACTCTATAAATGACCTTTCTCAAGGAGAAATTGATGCAGATAAGAACGAAGATGATGAAGATGAAACACTTTACAATTATAAAATACCTTGGAGTTTAAACCTTGCTTATACCATGACTTATAACAATACAGCTAGGCAAAATGAAATCAGCTCTCACTCAATCATGTTTTCAGGTGATGTTGATTTATCACCAAAATGGTCGGTTGGTGTTTCATCAGGTTATGATATCAAAAACAAAGGTTTTACATTTACGCAACTACGGTTTTCGAGAGATTTGAATACATGGCGAATGAATTTCAATTGGACACCTTTTGGATCACGTAAATCATGGTTTTTCTTTATCGGAATCAAAGCAAATGTACTTAGTGATATCAAATACGATAAAAATAGAGAACGCGATAGACAACTTTAAAATTATGTCAAAAAAAATCATCAATACATCTGAAGCTCCACAACCTATAGGAGCTTACAATCAAAGTGTTTTAAAAAATGGTTTTCTATACACTTCAGGTCAAATAGCGATCAACCCCAAAACTGGTGAAACAGAATTTGGTGATTTAATTCACGAAACTAAACTTGTGATGAGTCATTTATCTGAAATATTAAAGAAAGCTAATATGACTTTTGAAAACGTCATTAAAGTTTCAATTTATGTCAAAGACATCACTAAATTTTCAGAAATTAATTCAGTTTACAGCACTTACTTTAACGAAGAAACTGCTCCAGCACGAGAAATGGTTCAGGTCGCTGACTTGCCAAAGTATGCTAATATAGAAATCAGCCTAATCGCGGCAGAATAATTTTACGATGGTTTTAGAAGCAATTGACTGGTCGATTATTATTACTTTTTTTGTCATCAGTTTATTGATTGGTCTTATTGTAGCCAAACAATCGGGCAAAAGTTCTGAAAACTTCTTCCTCTCTGGCAGAAACATGCCATGGTGGTTACTTGGTATTTCGATGGTTGCCACAACTTTTGCCGCTGACACACCTGGGTTGGTTGCAGGAATTGTTAGGAAAGATGGCGTTTCAGGAAACTGGGTTTGGTGGGCTTTTTTACTAACAGGTCTTCTCACCGTTTTCTTTTATGCTAAACTTTGGCGAAAATCTAATATTACAACAGATTTAGAGTTTTACGAATTGCGTTACGATGGTAAAAGTGCAGCCTTTCTGAGAGGTTTTAGAGCGATTTATCTCGGTGTTGTATTCAATATCGTCATCATGGCAACAGTTTGCTTAGCTGCCATAAAAATTGGCCATGTTCTTTTTGATTTCAGTGCAATTGAAGCCATACTTATCGCCTGTTCAATCACTGTTCTCTACTCAATGCTTGGCGGTTTAAAAGGTGTTTTAATTACAGATTTCATACAGTTTGGTATTGCATTGGCAGGAAGCATTTGGGCTTCTATTTATGTAATCAATATGCCAGAAATTGGTGGTTTGGAAGCTTTAATTTCACATCCTAACTTAGAAAATAAAATAAGTATTTTTCCTGATTTTACTGATCCTAGTAATTATATTCCACTTATTGTGATTCCACTCGCTGTTCAATGGTGGAGTGTTTGGTATCCGGGCGCTGAACCTGGCGGCGGCGGATATATCGTTCAGCGGATGCTTGCCGCAAAAAATGAAAAACACGCCACATTAGCGAGTTTGCTTTTTAATGTTATGCATTATGCTGTGCGTCCTTGGCCATGGATCATTATCGGTTTTGCTTCATTGATTATTTACCCAAATATTTCAAGTTTGGCTGAAGCTTATCCTGATTTAAATCCGTCTTTCATCAAAAATGATTTAGCATACGCTGCCATGCTTTCTTATTTGCCAGCAGGTCTTTTAGGACTTATTATCACATCGCTCATTGCTGCATTTATGAGTACAATTTCAACACACCTTAACTGGGGAAGTAGTTATGTTGTGAATGATTTTTATGCGCGCTTTATCAATCCAAACGCAAGTGATAAAAAGAAAGTTATGATTGGGAGATTATCAACGATTGTGATGATGGTTTTGGCGGGATTACTTGCTTTAAAACTTGAAGAAGCAAAAGAAGCTTTTGACTTGCTATTACAAATTGGTGCTGGAACTGGTTTGCTTTTTATCCTCAGATGGTTTTGGGAACGCATCAATCCGTATAGTGAAATATCGGCGATGATTTCTTCTTTTGCAATCGCTTGTTTGTTCTTTCTCAATTCAAAATTAGATGAAGCCTGGTTTTCTATTCCTACTTATTGGGAATTAGTGATTGGCGTGATCATCACAACGTTGGTATGGATTATCACAACTCTATTAACATCGAAACCTAAACAAAAAACACTTACAAAGTTTAACGAGTTGATATTTGATGGAGGTCAAAAACTGATTTATTTAAAGTACAAATTAGCCGCTTTCTTTATTGCAACAATAGGAATCTATGCTGTACTTTTTGGAACTGGTTACTGGCTTTATGCCAATTATATTTTGAGTAGTATCGCTTTTGTCATTGCAATATTATCAAGCATTTTTCTGATTAAATACTGGAAAAAAATCACTCTTTAATCGTTCGACTTCTTGTTGATCTTGGAAATTTGATATAAGAAGGAATTTTGATTTTATCTTTATCTTCGAGGTCTTCAATTTCTTTTCGAGTTGCCTTTGCTTTATAGTTTTCATCGAAAATTTTCTTCACTAATTCTTTAAAAGAACCAAAATTAACTGTGTAAGAAATTCCAACGCCTTGCGTATAACCCAAGTCTTCACCTATAAACTGAATATCACTTTCACGGTTAAAAGCTGTCGCTCTTAAATTCCCTTTTTCATTGAGCAGAAAGCTAATTTCAACATCACCAAACACAACAGATTCAGTTGTTCCTCCAACAGGCACGCCAAATCTACTATTAACATAAATTCGTTTGCTTAATTGTGTTTGTAAAGTAAATCCTACACGATCGCCAGTTTGATCTTGCGTTGGCGTTCTTTGTGATTGAACGTAGTCTAAGCCTAATTTAAACTTGCTATCATCACTTGAAATAATATCATCAAAAATACCTGATGCACTTTCAATTAAGTTTCCTGTTAAAGCATTTTGTCCCAATAATTCTTGACTGTAAAAACTTCCTTGCGTAATTAAACTCAAGGCTTGATATTCTGTTTCTTCACCTTGAATTCTATATTCCAGTTCACTTTTAACCACTGAACTTAGATTCGGATAATTCAATTCAAAACTAATGTCTGGTTGAATCAGTTGACCTCTTAAATTTGTGATGACTTCAACAGGAATTTCACGATTAATGCTTGGGTTCTCAAGAATAACAGCTGGATTTGCTGATGTTGTATATTTTGCTTGAACATCCATATTTGCTTGAACAGGATCACCATTCCAGGTTAGGTTAGAACCTGGAATAAGCTCAAATTTCTTTTGGACTAAATTTCCTGCATATCTAAAATCGTAGAATCCTTCATAAGCAACGAAATCTCCCCACATATTGAATTTTCCGTTGGTATTTATTTCTATCAAAATTGTTCCTGCACCTCGCCCATTGAGTCGGCTTCCTGTGCTTTGGTCAACAACAATTTCAACTTCAGCATCTCTTGTGATGTCAAGTTCAAAATTCAATTTTAAACCTGTTACATCTTTTATTTGAACCTGTTTACCTTCTAATTGTGCTGCTTTTTCTTCTGGAGAAAGAAAGTAGATAAATGAATTATCAGCAACTGTTTCTGTATCATCAAGCGGAATTTTAAAAACTGTATTGGGTTGCGTGCTCGCATTGACATCAATGCTCAACTCATCGATTGGTCCATAAATTTGTGCATTTCCATCGATAAAAGCAGTTCCATAATACAAAGCGCCTCTTTCAAAATCAGTATCTAAAACAACTAAGTTTTCTGATGAAATATCAAGATCAAGTTCCCAATCATAAAGTGTATTATGAGTTATATATCCAGATAAAACACCTTTTGTATCGTACTTGGTATCTTGAATATTGATATCGCTAAAAACAATGTCTTTATCATTAAATTTGACTGTGGCATCATTTGCAAAAGCATAATCAACATTCAGATAAGGAACACCCAAACCAGCTTTGTATAATTGAATTTCGCCGTTTAAATCAGGAGATTGTAAATCACCGGTTAATTTTGCATTTCCATAAAGCGTTCCTCGCATATTATTAATCACTTCATCCCCAAGTGGACTCAGCGCTTGAACATCAAAATCTTTAAAAGAAATATCTAAATCTGCAATTTGTTTCTGGTTCTTATTTTTAATTTGACCACCGATATCAAAGAGATAAGTTCCTTCTTTCAATAATTTAGCAGAGACTGAAAATTCATTCAAATCTTTATTGCCATCTGCTTCCAATATCAATTGACCATAATCAAAATCATTTAATTTAAATTGGTCTATTTTAATATCTAAATTAGGCTTATAGAGTTTTCGCTCTTGTAAAATTTGAAGTTTTCCGTTAATTTCTCCATCAAGATTTAAGCTATCCATATAAGGCGTCACGCTGGCTAAATCTACTTTTTTGAAGTTAAGATTGACATTCTTGTATGTTGAATCTCTAACAGCTCCTTCTAAATCAATGATTTGATTTTCGTTAATCATCGAAATTGAATCAAATTCAAAATTCTGAAAACCACGCTCAACCAAAACGCGATTATTCTCATTATTATCTTTATTAATCCACCATAATTTATCTTTAAACTTCAAACTTGATCGCTTAAATCCAAACACAGATTTATTATCTTCTGTTAAGGTTTGATATAAACTCAAATTAAACTTATCCTTATTATTTTGACCTCCTCTAAACTCTGATCGCATATATAACGTATCATTAAGCGTCACATTAATCATACTAAAGTCTGAGATATTATAAACGGATGTTGATAAACTATCGACCCTCACAAAACTATTATAAAGCGGGTTTTTGTTATCAATTTGAAGATTAACATTCTCTAATCTGTTTCCGAAAGCTTCAAGTAATGGCGTTTTAAAATTCAGCTTAAACTCATTTTGATTAGCCACCAAACTTCCGTTTAAATAAGTATCAGCTGAGAGCCTGATGTCAGGAAAGAAAACTTCGACTACTTTATTGTAAATTTTAAAATTAAAATCAACATACTGATAGTTATTTTGGTTGTAATCATCTTCCCTGAAATAAAGGTTTTGAATTGCATCTCCAAAAAGTTGAGGCAATGAAGTAATCCTAAATTCACCAGACATTTTACCATCAATAATGTCAGGTGATTTAACCGTGATGATTTTCTTATTATTTTTATTAATCGATTTCAGAGTCAAAGTATCAAATTGATATGATTCTGCTTCTTCTTGATAAGCAAAATCAATAAACCGAAGTTCACCAACGGCTTCATCAATCGTATTTCCTTTTAAATCAACTTGAATTTTTCCAGAGAATTCTGATTTTTCAGAACGATCAACAATATTCATTTCATTAAGTTGAGCTTTCTTTATATCGAGATCAAAATCATAACTATTTAGTTCTTTTGAAGCATCAATAACGCCATTAAAGTCGAATTCAAAATTATCATCGTGACTAATAATTTGTCCGTCAAAAATTGGCGCTTTTAAATTTCCTGAGACTTCGATGTCTTGGTACTCATATTTATTGATATTGATCGAACTTATCTTGGCATTGACACGCGTGTTGAGTGATTCTTGTGTAAAGCCTTTCCCATTCACAAAGGCAGACAAGCTGACTCTTCTGATTAATTTCGTATCAAGTATTGATGATAAATCATATTCGATAAGTCCTAAACTTCCTTTATAAGTGACTTGTTCAGGATCACTGATAGCTTCAAAGTCGACGTCAACTCTAATGTCTCCAAATTTATTTTTAGCATAAAAGTTTAATGCCAAATTATCGTTGTCATAAATGGTTTGTCCATTGAGATTGACATTCTCAAACTGATCCAAAAATTCAGGTAAATTTTCCTCCAATAAAGGTGGTAAAAGTCTGATAATATCATTTCGGTTGGATTGAAATGTTGAATGATTTGCTTCAACTCTAAAACCATTTTCAGTTGAAAAACTATTTCTTAAATCAATAGAACCTCGATATTTTGTTCCAGTCAAGCCATCCAAATAAAAATTGGTCAATGTAAAATCATTAAGACTTCCATTCATATTTCCTTGCACATAAAGCTTATTTCCATAACCGAATTGATCATAAAAACGCCTTAAATCTGATGATGAAATTTCAGATGAATGTATTTGTGCATTAAAGTTCACCTTGTTTTCAAAATCAGCTAAGTCTTCTCTTTCATATGTCATCTGAACATCGGCTATAACCGATGAATTTGACGTTAAAAGATTTAAATTCTTGACTTGCATTTCTTCCAAAGTATAACTGAATTGCGCTTGCATATCCTCAATCACAATTCCTCGTCCCATCACGCTAGATAAACGATTGATATCAACAGTTACAATTGGGCCATCAACCACTAAATCAGACGCGTTTAGGTTGAGATAGTTCAGCTCTAAAGCTTTCGGATTTTCTAGGTTTTCGTTTAAAATTTGGAAACGACTATCTGTCATCAAAATTCTTTCAAACTCAATAATTGTTGAGCTTTCAGAGGTTGAAGTAGTGTCATCAAGCTGATCGATAAAATAATCTAAGTTTGAAAAATCTTCACCTTTATATTGTGTCAATTTGAAAACCAGTGAATCTGCTTCTGTGGTTGAAAAATTCAAATGTGTAAAATCTAAATTGATTAAATCTAATAGCGAAGACGATAGTTGATCCGCATAAATAAGCGTATCCTTTTTATGATCCTTGATAAAAACCTTATCCAGTTTAAAGCGTCCGTTATAACCAACTTTAAATTTTTCGATGTTAATATCAGTTCCGTAATTGTCATTCAGAGATGTTGTCAACTCTTTTGCTATGCGCGTTTGTACACTTGGAATTGAGAAAAAGACAAGCAAGATCACTATTAGAATCAATAACAAAACGACGAATCGTTTGAGGTAGTAAAAAAGTGTTCTTAATGCCTTCAATTATTGAATTTTACAAAAGATAATTAATTATCAATTAGAATGATTTTATAAAGCAACAAATTTATTTAGATTTGCCGTATAAAAAACAATATTCGCCTCTAATCTTATGCTCAAAAAGGAAATTTTTATTCTTGCAGTTGAGTCCTCATGTGATGACACCTCTGCAGCAGTTTTTAAAAACGAGCATAAACTAAGTAATATTGTGTCAACACAAGAGATTCATGAGATTTATGGCGGTGTTGTTCCTGAATTAGCATCGCGCGCTCATCAACAAAATATTGTGCCTGTTATCGATCAGGCTTTAAAAAAAGCAGGCATTACTTTACAAGATCTTGACGCAGTCGCATTTACTAAAGGGCCAGGATTAATGGGATCTTTACTTGTTGCGAATAGCTTTATCAAATCACTATCCTTGAGTCTAAATATTCCACTTATAGGAGTCAATCACATGCAAGGACATTTATTGGCGCATTTCATTAAAGATGAAAATCAAGAAAACTCTCCTGATTTTCCTTTTTTAGGTGTGACAATTAGTGGCGGACATACGCAACTTGTCAAAGTGACGAATCATTTTGAAATGGAAGTGATTGGCGAAACTTTAGATGATGCTATTGGAGAAGCCTTTGATAAATGTGGAAAAATGTTTGGTTTACCATATCCAGCAGGTCCTGAAATTGATCAATTAGCAAAAGAGGGCAATCCTAAAAAGTTTGTTTTTGCTAAACCGCAAGTTAAAAATTTAGACTTCAGTTTTAGCGGGCTCAAAACATCCGTGTTATATTTTTTACAAAGAGAAATAAAAAAGAATCCTGATTTCATCAAAGAGAATCTTAACGATCTTTGTGCATCATTTCAATACACGGCTGTCAAAATTTTAACAGACAAAATCAAAAAAGCAAGTCAACAAACACAAATCAAAACAATCGCGATTGGCGGAGGAGTTTCTGCGAATTCTGGCATCAGAGAAAAGCTGAAAGAAGATGCTGAAAAGCGTGATTGGAATGTTTTTATCCCACCGTTTGAATATTGTACTGACAATGCTGCAATGATTGCAATTGTGGCTTATTTCAAATACAAATACAGTTATTTTTCAGACTTAACATCAATAGCACAAGCGAGATTTAAAATAACAGAACATTAAAATTTTATGAAAAAAATTAGCTTACTCATTTTAGTAATAATCAGTATTAATTCACTGCATGCGCAGAGAAATCTTTTTAAAAATAGTTTTGACGAATATAAAGATTTCGGTATTTCTAAAAGTGAGGCTAAAGCCTACCAAAAAGAAGGCTCTTTAAGTGTATTCAATAAAGAAAAACACAACACAAAACTCGCAATAAAACTTTTTAACAAGAAAGTAGGCAAATCAGTAAAAAATAAAAACCATGAAGGAAAAATAGAATATAAAGTTATTGCTGAGGCTGAAAACAAACACTACAGAATCAACTATATTTTTTTTGACGGGAATAAAAAAAGTTACGAACAGATAGAAGAACAACGTGAAAAGATGATCAAGTTACTTGACAGCAATTATAAGTTTGAAAGCCTAGCACGTCAATACTCTATGGATTTAAACAAATATAAAGGTGGCGATTCTGGTTGGTTTAAATTTGGTAGTGTGATGCCAGATTTTGGAAATGCAATCACAAATACAATGTATTACGCCAATGAAGTTTTTAGAGTTGACATTCCAGAAAGAGATTGGTATTATTTAGTTAAGAAAAGTCACACGCCTAAAAACATCAAAGAAATTTTAGTTTTAAAAACTGTTGAATAATGCAATTGTTTTATCAGCCACATTTTGATAAATCAAACGAAAATATCGTTTTTGATCCTCAAGAAAGCAAACATATTGTCAAAGTTCTGCGAAAAAAAAGTAGAGATATTCTATGGATTACTAACGGAAAAGGTTTAGCTGCAAAAGCTGAACTTTTTCAGATCAATCAAAAAAAATGTGAAGCCAAGATTCTTGAATTTGACTATCAAGAAAAATCAAAATTTCATTTGCATATTGCTATTTCACCTACAAAATCTAATGATAGATTTGAAACATTTCTGGAAAAAGCAACAGAAATTGGCATTCACGAAATAACACCACTTCTGACTAAAAACAGTGAAAGAAAAAAGCTTAACTTAGAGCGTTCCGAAAGAATTGTTCAATCTGCAATGAAGCAATCACTGAAATATCATTTACCTAAAATCAATGCTTTAACGAGTTATGACGATTTTGTTAGAGAAGAATTTTCTGGACAAAAGTGTATTGCGCATTGTGAGGATAGCAATCAGAAAAAATTCCTTTTTAACGCTATTGATTCTCATCAAAATTATAGAATATTAATTGGACCTGAAGGGGATTTTAATTTAGAAGAAATTGAGCTTGCAGTTCAAAATAATTATCAAGAAATCAGTTTATCATCTGAGCGTTTACGCACGGAAACCGCAGCTATTGTTGCAACACATATCGTTTCTTTAAAGCAAATTATATGAGAAACTTCATTATTATTTTATGTTTGCTTTTTGTGCAATTTAATTACGGACAAGAGATTGCGACTTTAAAATATAAAGGCGGCGGTGATTGGTATAGCAACCCAACAGCTCTCCCAAACTTAATTTCATTTTCAAATCAAAACATTAAAACAAAGATTTCTTCTCAAGTTAAAGAAGTTGCACCTGATGATCCTGAGATTTTTGATTTCCCTTATATTTATATGACGGGACACGGCAATGTCTTCTTTTCGGAAAATGACGTTGAAAACTTGAGAGAATATTTATTATCTGGAGGGTTTCTCCACATCGACGATAATTATGGCCTTGATGAATATATTCATAAAGAATTAGAAAAAATTTTTCCTGATAAAAAATTAGAAGAGTTACCTGCAAGCCACCCGATATTTTCAAGTTATTTCAAATTTCCAAATGGGTTGCCAAAAATTCATGAGCACGATGGTAAGCCTGCTCAAGCTTTCGGGATTTATGAAGGTGATCGATTGTTATTGCTTTACACCTACGAGAGTGACTTAGGTAATGGTTGGGAAGACAAAAATATCCATAACGATCCTGAAGAAGTTAGGCAAAAAGCCTTGAAAATGGGTGCGAATATTCTTTTTTACATATTTACAAAATGAGCCATCAACTCACACATACTGAATTAAAAAACAAAGCTTCTAAAGCTGAGATTTATATTTTACTAGATGATGTCGCCAGTCCTGCAAACTTGGGGTCAATATTCAGGTTAGCTGATGCTTTTGGTGTGCAAAAAATCTTCCTTCATGAAGATTTAAAAGAAACTCAATCAAGTACGAGATTTAAAAGAACAAGTCGTAGCACTGAAAAATATGTAGAGACTTGTTTCTTTAAAAATATCACTGAAAAAATTTTAGAATTAAAATCTAAAAACAAAAAGCTTATTGGTCTTGAATTAACTTCGGAAAGTCAAGGTATCAACACTTATTCGTTTAATGCAAATGAAGCTTATATTTTGATTTTCGGAAACGAACGTTTAGGTATTTCAGATGAAGTTCTCACCCAACTTGATATATGTTTACATATTGATTTATTCGGTCAAAATAGCAGCATCAATGTCGCTCAAAGTTGTGGAATTGGGCTGTATGAAATAACACGTCAACTTAATAGTTAGACTGATGGCTAATTTAAAATCAATTTTAAAAAAAGAAGTTCAAGATTATATTGATGCCAACATCAATGCAGATATCACGCGTATCGTTTTATCAAAACCTCCTTTTACTGATGTTGATTCAAAGACTTTAGCACAACAGGTTGAAGCTAAACGCAAAGCAAAATCAAAACTACCATCTTGGTTTAAGTCTCAAAAAATCATTTATCCGAAGAATATTAATTTACAACAAAGTTCTTCTGAACTCACTGCAAATTACAAAGCCAAACAAATCAATGGACAAAGAATAGCTGATTTAACCGGTGGATTCGGGATTGATACTTATGCTTTTTCTCAATCTTTTTCTAAGGTTGATCATGTTGAGAGAAACTCGGAACTCTCTGAAATAGTTCAGCACAATATGGATTCGCTGAATGTTACTAATGTTAAATGTCACGCTGCAACAGCTGAGGAGTTTTTAAAGACTCAACATGAAAAATTTGATTACCTTTTTATTGATCCATCTCGGCGTGATGCTTCTCAAAACAAAGTGTTCAAACTCCAAGACTGCGAGCCAGACCTATCAAGAGAGCTTAATTTCTATCTTTCAAAATCAGAAAAAGTTTATATCAAAACCTCTCCACTTCTCGATCTTGAATTGGGTATTCAACAACTAGAAAATGTCGAATCCATCACTATCGTTGCAGTGCAAAATGAAGTTAAAGAATTATTGTGGTTGGTTGGTCAAGAAAGTCAGAAAGACATCAACATAAAAACGGTTAACATCAAAACAAATGGAACTCAAGAAAGTTTTGATTTTAATAGGTCAGATAAATCTATCGAATTTTCAAATTATGCTGAACCTCAAAAAAATGATTATCTATATGAGCCTAACGCAAGCATAATGAAGTCTGGCGCTTTTCAATATATTTCAAAGTACTTTAATCTTAGGAAGCTTGAAGTGAATTCGCATTTATATACAACATCTAAAAAAGATCAAAATTTTCCAGGACGACTATTTAAAATCAATCAAATTTTAGACTACAAACCCAAGCTGATTAAGAAAGAATTGGGCGGTAAAAAACTAAATTTGAGTGCAAGAAATTTTCCGATAAAAGTGGAAGACTTCAAAAAGAAATATAAAATAAAAGATGGTGGCAAAACTTATGCGTTTTTAACAACCACCATCTCTCAAAGAAAAATCATTTTGATTTGTGATAAAATCAATTAATCAAAACGTGTTATTTTAGCGCCGATTGCTCTCAACCTTCCATCGATATCTTCATAACCTCGATCTATCTGTTCAATATTGTGAATTGTAGAAACGCCTTTAGCAGAAAGTGCTGCAATTAATAATGAAATACCTGCACGAATATCAGGACTTGACATCGTTGTCGCTTTTAGTTGCGACTCAAAATCATGACCGATGACCGTTGCCCTATGCGGATCACAAAGAATAATCTTTGCACCCATATCAATTAATTTATCTACAAAAAATAAACGGCTTTCAAACATTTTTTGATGTATCAAAACACTTCCACGAGCTTGTGTGGCAACAACCAAAATAATGCTCAGTAAATCTGGTGTAAACCCTGGCCAAGGCGCATCGCTAATATTCATAATAGAACCATCAATAAAGCTTGTAACCTCGTAACCGCTTTTATGTTCTGGAATATGGATATCATCACCGACTTTCTCAACTGTAATACCTAATTTTCTAAAGGTTTCAGGAATAATCCCTAAATCCTTCCAACTCACATCTTTAATGGTTAATTCACTTTTTGTCATGGCAGCTAAACCAATCCATGAACCGATCTCAATCATATCTGGTAAAACGGTATGTTTACAACCAGATAGTTTTTCAACACCTTCAATATGAAGAAGGTTTGAGCCAATGCCTTTAATTTTCGCTCCCATCGAATTCAACATTTTACAAAGTTGTTGAATATAAGGTTCGCATGCCGCATTGTATATTGAGGTTTTACCTTTAGCTAAAACCGCAGCCATTAAAATATTAGCAGTTCCGGTAACTGAGGCTTCTTCAAGAAGCATATCAACACCTTTCAAACCATTTGGCGCTTCTACACCATAAAAGCGTTCTTCTTTATTATATCTAAATTTCGCACCAAGCTTGATAAATCCGCCAAAATGCGTATCCAATCGACGGCGACCAATTTTATCGCCTCCAGGTCTAGGAATATATCCTTTTCCAAATCGACCTAAAAGCGCACCGACAATCATAATCGAACCACGAAGGCTACTGCCTTCTTCTTTAAATTTTTCGCTTTCTAAATAATCAAGATAAAGGGCGTCACTTTTAAAAGAGAAGCTTCCTTGTCCTAATTTTTGAATTTTGACACCCAGATTACTGAGAATTTCGATCAGTTTATTAACATCTCTAATGTTAGGAATGTTGTCTATATAAACTTTTTCATCTGTCATTAAAACAGCGCACAATATCTGAAGAGCTTCATTTTTAGCGCCTTGTGGGCGAATTTCACCTTTGAGTTGATGTCCGCCTTCAATCTGAAAAGTTGCCATATAAATTACTTACGTTTACGATTATTTCTGTGATGACTTCTATGCGATTTCTTAGAAGATTTGTAACGTTGTTTATGTTTCACCAAATCAGAAGCATCACTTAAATTAGATTCTATCTCTTTTAAACTCAATTTCCCTTCACTTAATTCTGCTAAGTGTTTCACAATGACTTGATCATCAACATGGTCTTTGTTCCAATTGAGATAACATTTTTTCATGTGATTAGCAATCGTTAAAGTCAAGGCCTCTTTTAAATCACCATCTTCCATTTTTATTGCCTCATCAATCATCCTTTTAATGTTGTTTCCGTAAAATCTGTATTTCGGAAAATTTTGAGGATAAGCAAGAGGTTCAGGACGTTCTGCCAAAAGTTCAGCTGTTGGTTTAGGAAAAGGAGAATCAACATCTAGTTTGAAATCACTGATAATAAAAAGTTGATCCCATAATTTATGTTGAAAATCAGTCACATCTCTTAAATGCGGTTGCATATTGCCCATGACATCAATAATGGCTTTAGCAGTGTTGTTTCGTTTCTGTTTGTCTTCAATGGTGATCGCATGTTCAACCATTCTTTGAATATTACGACCATATTCAGGAATGCGTAATTGAGTTCGCTCTGAATTGTACTCTAGTGAATTTGTCAAAATGATATTTTTAATTTAAAAAGAGAATTGCAAAATACATAAAAAAATGCAGTCTAAATGACTTATAAAGAAATTACACCGTCAACTTCCTGACCGACTTCTTTATACTTCTCAACAACATCTTCAGGTGATTTCATTTTTACATGAATAGAAACGCTTGTATATTTGCCCTTTGAAGATTGTTTTGTTTTGATAACAGCACCCATATCATCAAATAAAGAGCTCAATTTTTGAAGTTCTTTTTCGTGTGTTGTAGGTAATATAAATTTGAACAAATAAGGGCCAGGCCACTTGTCTAATTTTTCAAGTTGGCGTCTTAGTTTGTTGTAGAATTCATCTTGTTGTTTATCTTGCATCAATTTTTTTTACAAATATAAAAGTTATTAGGTAAAACGATAACAATTACTGAAATGAACATTAAAAACCACTTATGGGGAGTGAAAAAATAGTATTAATTGGTGGACCTAGTACTGGGAAATCATCTATTATTGAAAGTTTAACACATTGCAAATACCAATGTATGCCAGAAATCTCACGTGAAGTGACACGTAGAGCAAAGGAAGATGGCATCGAACAGCTTTTTTTGACAGATCCCTTGAAATTCAGCGAGTTGTTATTAAAAGGTAGAATTAACCAATTTAAAGCCGCAAGTACGCTAAGCAGTAAATATGTTTTTATAGATAGAGGAATTCCTGATGTCACAGCTTATATGGATTATTTTGGTCAAGAATATCCTGAGTCTTTTAGTGAGGCTAACAAAAAGTATATTTACGATAAAATTTTTATCTTGCCTATTTGGGATGAGATTTACACAACAGACGGTGAGCGTTTTGAAGGAATTGATTTGGCTAAGGGTCTGCAAAAGTCTCTTAGGAAAACTTATGAATCACTTGGTTATAATTTAATTGAAGTCCCAAAAACAGATATCAACAGACGTATAGATTTTATTTTAGCGCATTTATAATGACTGATGTTCAGCAAATTCTTCAAAAATATTGGGGCTTTGATCACTTTTTGGATAGTCAAGAAGATGTTATCAAAAGTGTTCTAAACCAAGAAGATTGCTGTGCAATATTACCTACTGGAGGTGGAAAATCTATCTGCTTTCAAGTTCCTGCCATCGCTTTAGATGGTATTTGTTTAGTTGTCTCTCCTTTATTAGCCTTGATGGAAGATCAAGTACAGAATCTTAAATCTAAAGGTATTAAAGCGGATTACATCAAAAGTAGTATGTCTTTGAAAGATATACATCAGTTGCTTGATAATTGTGTTTATGGTCGATATAAACTTTTATATTTATCACCAGAACGCCTTCAAAATAAAGAAATTTTAGAGCATTTAATCAAGCTGCCTATTTCTTTTGTCGCCATTGATGAAGCGCATTCAATTTCACAGTGGGGACACGATTTTAGACCCGCTTATCGCCAAATTCGAATTTTAAAAGACTATTTACCAAATCTGACTTTTCTAGCATTAACTGCAACGGCTACACCTGAAGTTTTAAAAGACATCAAAGAGAATTTAGCTTTGGAAAAACCTAAAACTTATCAACGTAGTTTTAAAAAACCAAATCTCAATTTTGGCTTTTTCAAGGTTTCTGATAAACTTGCCGCAATTGCTAAATACCTCAAATCGCATTCAGATGACAGCGGTATTATTTATGTAAGGAAAAGACAATCTAGCCATGATATTTCTGCTTATCTCAATAAAATCGGTTTTCAATCAGAAGCTTATCATGCTGGAATATCAACTCGATTAAAAGAGAAAATTCTTAAAAATTGGATTGCCAACAAAACTAAAATTATTGTCGCCACAACTGCATTTGGAATGGGGATTGACAAATCCGATGTCAGATTTGTTTTGCATTATCATCCGCCAGAAAGCATAGAAAGCTTCTATCAAGAAGCCGGTAGAGCTGGCAGAGATCGAAAGCCTGCTGATGCATTTCTTTTTTACAATAAAAATGACATCTTTATTTTAAGATCTTATATTTCAAATCAAATTCCTGATTTCTCTTTTATAAAGACACTTTATAAAAATTTAAATCAATTTTTTGGTGTCGCTTATGGCGAAGGTCAAAATGAAGTTTTTGATTTTAATTTCAGTGAGTTTTGCAAACACAATCATTTCAACTTTAATCAAACCTATGCCGGACTGCAAGTTTTAGACAATTTAGGTGTGATTCGTTTAAGCAAAAATTTTAAGGAGAAAATCAGAATTACTTTTATTGTTTCGAGTGCTCACCTGATTAATTTTTTAGATAAAAATATCAATTATCAAAATGTTGTCAACAGCATTTTAAGAACTTATGGCGGACTTTATGAACAAGAAATTAATATCAATCTAGATTTAATTAGTTACAAAACCGGTATTGCTAAACAAAATATCAAAAAGCTTTTAAGTGAATTGGAAAAGAAGGACATGATGACTTATGAAAATTTTAAGCATGATGTGAATGTTGAATTTCTTGTCCCTAAAGAAAATGATAGATCGATAAACCCACATAAAAAAAGTATCGAGTCACTCAAGAAAGCGAAAGTTAATCAGATTGAATCCGTCATTGACTTAATACTTAATCAAAAGGATTGCATCCAAAATCAAATTCTTAATTATTTTGGTGAAGCAACTTATAAAAACTGTGGCCATTGCCAGAATTGCTCAAATAATAAAGGTCAGAAATTAGACTTGAAGAAAGACGTTTACAAATATCTCCAGAATGTTGATTCTGCTTCTGTTGAAGAATTATCAGCACAATACAAAAATAAAGATCAAGCTGTTTTATCAAGTTTAAGAGAACTTCTTAAGTTAGAGAAAATCACAATAACAGCAGACAATAAATATAAAACCAAATGAAAAAATTAAAAATACTTTTTTTAGGAACGCCTGACTTTGCTGTTGAAACACTTTCAAAGCTTCATCAGCATTTTGAAATCGTAGGTGTTGTCACAGCTCCAGATAAACCTTCAGGGAGAGGTAGAAAGCTAAATCAATCTGCTGTAAAAAAATACGCGTTAGAGAAGAATTTAGAAGTCTTACAGCCCACAAATCTTAAGTCTGATGAATTTCAGCAAGATCTCAATCGTTTAAATCCCAACTTAGCAATTGTCGTTGCATTTAGAATGCTTCCCAAAAAAGTATGGAGCTTTCCTGAATACGGTACATTTAATATCCATGCTTCACTCCTACCTAATTACCGAGGCGCGGCACCCATTAATTGGGCTGTAATGAATGGCGAAAAGGAAACAGGTGTCACAAGTTTTTATTTAGATGAAAAAATTGATACTGGAGCAATTATCGATTCACGTTCAGTAGAAATTGAGAAACATGAAACCGCCGGTAGTTTGCACGATAAATTGATGGTTTTAGGTGCTGATCTAGCAGTTGAAACTGCAAAAGCGATTTCTGAAGGTTCTGCTGTAGCAAAAAAACAAATCAAAGATTCAGACTATAAAGAAGCTCCAAAATTAACTAAAGAAAATACAAAAATTAATTGGAATAATGATGCTGATCAAATTATCAATTTCGTCAATGGACTAAATCCTTATCCTTTAGCCTGGGCTTCACTTATTGAGGAAGGAAAAACAGTTCAGATAAAGATTGGATGTGTGGAAATCGAAAATGAAATTGACCAAGAAGCTCATGTTGGTGAACTCATTTTAAAAAAAAATAAATTATTAATCAAGTCAAGAACTAAATGGATCTCAATTAAAGAATTAAAATATCCAGGTAAGAAAATGCTAAAAATTCAAGATTTTCTTAATGGCTATAATCAAGCTAATGCTGACAAAATGGAGCTTTGAGAAGATCTTGAACGGTTTATAACTCAAAAAAAATGCTAAAATCAAAGAAATTCGCCCTATTCAATAGGATTTATAGCCAAAAGACTTGCATAATTAGAATTTACATATAAATTTGTAATGTATTAACAAAATTTTTATTCAACAAAATTCAATTTTTTAGTTATGAACAAAACAAATTTAATCGACGCAATGGCAGAAGATGCCGGAATCACAAAAGCTGATGCAAAAAAAGCTTTAGAGTCTTTCTTAGAAAATGTAGAAGGAGCTTTAAAGAAAGGTGACCGCGTTTCACTTGTAGGATTTGGATCATGGTCAGTATCAAAAAGAGCTGCACGTGAGGGAAGAAACCCACAGACAGGAAAAACAATCAAAATTGCAGCTAAAAACGTTGTTAAGTTTAAAGCAGGCTCAGACTTACAAAAATCAGTTAACTAAGATTTTTGATTCGTATAAGAAAAGGCCTTTTTAAAAGGTCTTTTTTTATTTAATACCAAAACTAACCGATACGAATTATATGTCAAACCAAAATCAATTCACAAAAGGACAACTATTAATAGCAGAACCATCTATTTTGAATGATAGAAGCTTTTCAAGATCTGTCATATTGATTACACATGTTGATCAAAGTGATGTCGTTGGCTTTATTCTCAACAAAAAATCGAATCATAATCTTAAGGAACTCATCCCAGATTTAAAAACAGACTTCCCCATACATAAAGGTGGACCTGTAGAAGAAGATAGTCTGTACTTTATACATACAATTCCAGAATTAATTCCTGATAGTTTAGAAATTAAAGACGGTATATTTTGGGGAGGGAATTTTGAAAATGTTGTACAACTTGTCAATGATGGAATTGTCAATAATGAAAATACTAAATTCTTCTTGGGTTACACAGGTTGGCTCAATGATCAACTTCAAGATGAAATCAACAACAAAACATGGATTATTGATAACTTTAAACAAAAAAGTAATTTATTTAAAGTTTCATTAGAAGGAGAATACTGGCAAGATAAATTGAAATCATTAGGTGGTGATTACCTTATATGGTCTAATGCACCAGGAAATCCTAGTAACAACTAAATCACTTTTTTCTCCGTCAATCGCAACTCAGCGTTAATTTTATTTACCAATTTTTTAGCAATGCCGTTTTTAAACTCCTTTTTGCGGTAACGCGAAACACTTTGAATTCCCTGAATACTATTCGTCATAAAAAGTTCATCAGATTTTTGAATTTCAAATGGTGATATCGAGCTTTCTTCTATGGTCAATTCATCCATTTTGCTAATAATTTTAATCAATTCAGATCTGAAGACACCTTTTAAACATCCATCAGACAATGGCGGTGTCTTAACAAGATTACCTTTTACCAAAAACAAATTAGCATTGGTAAATTCAATAACAGATTTTTTTTCATTTAATAAAATACAATTATCTAAATCATTTTCATCTGCATATATTGATCCTAAAATCGAAGGTAATTTTGATGTCGTTTTTAAATTAGATAACATCCCAGATAATACAAAATGATCTTTAAAAAGATCAACTTCGCATTTTATATCATGGTGTTTGTAAAAAGGAGAATCAAGCTCAGAGCAAGTGATAACGAAATCTATTTCTCGTGTATCTGGCTTATACAAACCGCCATCTTTGCGAAAAACTAAAATTTTAACTCGTGCAGGTTTATGCTCAAGTTCATTGGCTTTTAAAGTCAATTTAATCTGATTCAATAAATACTCAGGAGAAAAAGATTGAGGTATTTCCATTCTTAAAATCCGCATGGAAGACATCAATCTAAAATAGTGTGACTCCCAAAACATTTCTTGTCCATGTATGACACGCATGCTTTCAAATAAAGCATCGCCATAATTTAAGCCTCGATTATAAACTGAAAAATCAGGTTTATCAGTTAGGTTTCCGTTTAAGTTGACCATAAAAAATTAAGCTGAACCTAGAACTTGTTTTAATTCAGAAATCATATTTTCCCAAAGCATCTTACCTTCTTCTACTTCATCATCTTCTGCATAGTCTGTAATCATCAATGAAACATCTTTTGTAATTTCATCAACTTGAATACGCATCTCGAAAAAATAACTTTCATCGTCTTCTTCATCAGCTAACCATCTGAGTTTTATTTTTTCATCAGATTTCTTGGTTAAAAGTTTAGCTTGCTCTTCACTACCTTCCCAGATAAATGTATAAACTTCGCCTCTAGAGTTCACATTATCAGCAAACCATTCGCTTAATCCTGAAGGTGTGGAAATATATTGATATAACAAATTTGGAGAAACTTGTATTGGAAATTCGAGTTCGTATTTTGTCTTTTCACTCATGATTATATATTCTAATTAGAAAAGCAATATATGTATTTATTAGGTAAGAATAAAAAAATAATTTTTAAATTTCACCTAAAAGAAACTTGCAGCAGCGAAAATTAATTTTATCTTTGCAAACCGAAAATGGCGAGGTAGCTCAGTCGGTTAGAGCGTCGGATTCATAACCCGGAGGTCGGCAGTTCGATTCTGCTCCTCGCTACACAAAAAAAGGCTTTCGGATTCATCCGAAAGCCTTTTTTATTTTAAATATAAATCTAGGAATTACATATTCTTGATTTCTTTCTCAAGCTCTTCTTTGGTTTTTCCAGTTTTTTCTTGAAGACGTCCTAATAATTCATCTTTTTTGCCATCTGCATACTTTAGATCATCATCAGTCAAATCGCCATATTTCTGTTTCAATTTTCCTTTAGCTTGATTCAACTTTCCTTTAAATTCTTGCTCATTCATTGTTTTTTTGTTTTATGATTAAACATTAAAACTACACTTAATATATGTTAAGTCATCACAAGATAAAGTTATATAATGTTATAAAAATGATAATAATTGAATTTTATTTTTTCAATTTGGCTTTGTTATATTCAAAATTCATTTTAGCAATATTTAAAACTGAAATATCTTGAGGACATTCAATTTGACAAGCTTCTGTATTTGTACAATGACCAAAATCTAATTCTTCCATTCTATTGACCATATCGACAGTTCTTTTTGCACTTTCTTTTTTCCCTTGCGGTAAGTGTGTAAATTGGGAGATCTTAGCTGAAGTAAACAAAGCTGCACTTGCATTTTTACAAGTAGCTACACATGCACCACAACCTATACAAGCAGCAGAATCAAAAGCAGCCTCTGCCTCGTTATGTGTTACAGGAATACTGTTTGCCTCAGGTGCTTGACCAGTATTAACTGAAACATAACCTCCGGCTGCAATGATATCATCAAAACCTGTACGGTCAACTTTCAAATCACGAATAACAGGAAAAGCTTTTGCTTTAAATGGTTCTATATAAATGGTATCACCATCTTTAAATGAACGCATATGTAGCTGACAAGTAGTTGTGTTTTTTAACGGGCCGTGAGCAATACCATTAATCATAACGCCGCATTGTCCACAAATTCCTTCGCGACAATCATGATCAAATTCTACTGGTCTTTCTCCACTTTTAGCCAACTTTAAATTAAGCATGTCCAACATTTCCAAAAAAGACATTTCAGCACTGACATTGTCAAGGGTGTGATCTTCCAATTGCCCTTTAGTGTCTTTATTTTTTTGACGCCATATTTTTAAATATATTTTCATAGCTGACTTATTTATAATTTCGTTGAGTCGGTTTAACGTACTCAAATTTTAAAGGTTCTTTGTTTAAAATAGGTTCCGAAGCTTGACCGCTCCACTCCCATGCTGCAGAGTAAGAATATTCAGCATCATTACGCATTGCTTCGCCTTCTTCTGTTTGAAATTCTTCTCTAAAATGTGCTCCGCAAGATTCTTCTCTTCGCAAAGCATCAATACACATCAACTCTGCTAATTCAAAATAATCGCTAACTCTTCCTGCCTTTTCAAGTTCACTATTTATATCTTCGACATCACCAGGAACAAGTAAATTTTCATGAAACTCCTCTCTCAAGTTCTGAATATCTGTGATTGCTTTTTTCAAACCATCTTCTGATCGTGATAAACCACATTTATCATAAAGTATTTTTCCAAGTTCTCTATGAAATTCTTCAGCTGTCTTGTTGCCCTTTAAATTGACAAACTTTTCAAGTTGAGATTTAACCTGTTTTTCTGCTTCATCAAAAGCTGGATGATTCACATCTGTTTTAGCAACTTGAATTTCATCAGCCAAATAATTTTGAAGTGTATAAGGCGCAATATAATAACCATCAACACAAGCTTGTAATAATGAGTTTGCCCCCAATCTGTTAGCACCGTGATCAGAGAAATTAGCCTCACCGATTGCAAAAAGCCCAGGCGTTGTTGTCATCAAATCATAATCGACCCAAAGTCCACCCATTGAAAAGTGCGCAGAAGGCGAGATTTTCATCGGTTCCTTGTAAGCATTAATTCCTGTAATTTTTTCGTACATGGTAAATAAGTTTCCATAACGCTCTTCAATTACATCTTGACCATATTCTTTAATAGCATGAGAAAAATCTAAATAAACAGCATTCTTTAAAGCGCCAATACCTTTACCGGCATCAATTTGCTCTTTTGCTGATCTCGATGCAATATCTCGTGGTGCTAAATTTCCAAAAGCAGGATATTTCCTTTCTAAATAATAATCTCTTTCTTCTTCAGGAATATCCTTAGGTTTTCTCGTTTCGTTTTTATCTTGAGGCACCCAGATACGACCATCGTTCCTTAATGACTCAGACATCAACGTCAGTTTTGATTGATACTCTCCGCTTTGTGGTAAGCTTGTTGGGTGAATTTGCGTCCAACTTGGATTTGCCATCAAAGCTCCTTTTTTATGAGCACGCCAAATTGCTGAAGCATTACAACCCATGGCAAGTGTTGATAAATAGTATATTTTACCAAAACCACCAGTAGCTAATATGACAGCATGAGCTCCGTGACGTTCAATTTCACCAGTATCTAAATTTCTAGCAATAATTCCTTTTGCTTTTCCATCGATAGTGACTAAATCTAGCATTTCATGTCTTGCATAAAGTTTGACTTGGCCAGTTTCTTTTTGACGCATTAGAGCCTGATAAGAACCTAAAAGCAATTGCTGACCTGTTTGTCCACGTGCATAAAAAGTTCTGGAAACTTGAACACCTCCAAAAGATCGGTTTCTCAGGTAGCCACTATATTCTCGTCCAAAAGGAACACCTTGAGCAACAGCTTGATCGATAAGACTTGCTGAACATTCGGCCAATCTATATGTATTTGCTTCTCGTGATCTAAAGTCTCCACCTTTTAAAGTATCATAGAACATTCTGAAAACGCTATCACCATCATTTTTGTAATTTTTCATTGCATTAACACCACCTTGAGCAGCAACAGAATGTGCTCGGCGTGGAGAATCTTGAAAACAAAAACTTTTGACTTTGTATCCCATTTCAGCTAAAGACGCTGCTGCTGAAGCACCTGCTAAACCAGTTCCGACAACAATCACTTCAAGCTTTTTACGGTTATTAGGGTTTACTAATTTCGCTTTTGCTTTATAATTGCTCCATTTATCTTTTAGATCTCCTTCAGGAATATTTGCGTGAATTTCTTTAGTCATAATTATAATTTTAAAAAGATATAGAAAGGAATAATGAGATAACCAAATGTCATCAATACTGCGAAACCTATTCCGATAGTTTTAACAATTTTAGTGTAATAAGGATGGTATAAACCAACACTTCGGAATGCACTAAAAAAACCATGTAGCAAGTGAAAGCCTAAAGCCAAGATAGCCACAGCGTAAAGAATGACATACCATAATTCTTGAAAGGATACAACGACTAATGAGTATAAATCTTTATTCCCATTAATGTCAGTTTCTATGCTTCCAAACTTATAGGGATACCAAAAATCTTTGAAATGAATCACAAGAAAAGCGAAAACAATTGTTCCCAAAAGCATCATTTGTCTTGAATACCATTTACTAGCTCTGTTTCTTTTGTCCTTGACATAAGTTTCACCAGAAGCTTTTTTTGCTTTTGTACTTAAATAAATTGCATCAATTGTATGCAGTAAAATACTCGCATACAAAACGTACGAAACAATCTTGATCAAAATATTTCCCGACAAGAAATGACTATAAAGATTGTACTGAAGTTGAGCTTCTTCTTTTGGTAGTAATAATTGAAGATTACCAAGCAAATGAATGATTAAGAAAAAGCAAAGAAAAAGACCTGTCAAAGCCATCAGATTTTTCCGAGTTATCGCATTGTTAATAAACCACACATGTATAGATTTAGAATGAACTTCTAAGTTACGCCATTATTTAAAGAAGGTCAATTATAAACCTGAATTTAGAATGATTTTAAAACAGCATCATAATAATTAAATCAAACTAACAACACATTCAATGTATTGATTTTTAATTACTTATGATTAACAAAAACAAAAGAGCTGATTTTATAAAATCAGCTCTTTGATGAGATATATCATAGATGTACTTATTTCAAAATAATTACATCTATTGTGAAGCAAATTTCCTCAAAATAGTTTCCAAATCAACCAATTCTTGCTCACCTGTTTCTAGGTTTTTCAGATTAAACGCTTGCTTTTCAATTTCTGATTCTCCAGCGATCACTGCATATTTAATTCCGCGTTTATCAGCATATTGCATTTGTTTTTTAAATTTAGTATCATCAGGATAAAGCTCAGCCTTAATTCCTTTTTGACGGAGTTTCATAATAGCTTTCATCGCGTATTTAGACTCTTCAAAACCAAAATTAATAAAAAGGATTTGGGTTGAATCTGAGACAGTTTCGGGAAATAAATTTAATTCTTCTAACACGAGATAAATCCGATCAAGTCCAAAAGAGATTCCGACGCCACTCATATTTTTTAAACCAAAAATACCAGTTAAATCATCGTAGCGACCGCCACCTCCAATGGAGCCGATTTTAACATTCTCAGGAGCTGATATTTCAAATATGGCGCCTGTATAATAATTTAAACCGCGTGCCAAAGTAACATCTAAATCTAAGGTTGCAGATTTAAAATCATAATCCTCTAAAGCTTGGTGAACAAAAGTGAGCTCTTCAACTCCTTCTAGTCCAATTTTTGAAGTTGAAAGAATGTTTTTTAATTGATTGATTTTATCTTCAAAGTTCCCTGAGAAACTAAAGATTGGTTGAATCTTGGCTATTGCTTCTTCAGCTATTCCTTTTTCAAACATTTCTTTTTTCACACCTTCCTCTCCTATTTTATCAAGTTTATCTAGTGCAACTGTAAAATCTATTAATTTATCTTGCTCTTCAATCACTTCTGCAAAACCTGATAGAATTTTACGGTTATTTAATTTAATTGTAATACCGTTGAGTTGAAGTGCATGAAAAACCTGATCGTATAACATCACAAATTCAACTTCTTGCCATAAACTATCACTTCCAATAACATCAGCATCGCACTGCACAAATTCTCTAAAACGTCCTTTTTGCGGGCGATCTGCTCTCCAAACAGGTTGAACTTGGTAGCGCTTAAATGGAAAAACCAACTCATGTTGATGCTGTACGACATACCGCGCAAAAGGAACTGTTAAATCATACTTTAAGGCTTTTTCAGCGATTTGTGAAGCCAAAGCATTTGAATCTTTAGCTTGCAAATGCTGCTCATTAGATTTCTTTAAAAAGTCGCCTGAATTTAGAATTTTAAAAATCAAACGATCTCCTTCTTCTCCATACTTACCAAGTAATGTTGAAGATTTCTCAAAGCTTGGTGTTTCGATTGGTTGAAAACCAAAGTTTTTAAAATGAGATTTAATTGTTTGAATAATATATTCTCGTCTAGAAACTTCAACAGGAGAAAAGTCCCGAGTTCCTTTAGGAATTGATGGTTTTTGAGCCATGGTTAAAATTTAATTAACAACAATTTTTTCAAAGTAAGTGTATAAATCACCTTTGGTGATATGTGCTCCTTTCTTTATAAGTGCAAAAATATCTGTATTGCGTTCTTCAGCAATTGGCTTTGTTGATGTATAAATATTAACATCATCATTATTCAAATTTTTACGCAACCATTGGTACCCGTCGGTAGTTGTGATATCGACAGCTGGATTTTCAATTTTAATTGCAATCAAATCAATATCTGCATCTTTAAAGTGAAAAAGGAATAATTGCTGAGGAGAAAAATGTTCGAGATAATTGACTTTATTCAAAACGCCTTCCCAAACTAGATCGCTAAAAACATCAAGTTCTTGCTCGACTATGCCAGGCTGATCTTTCTTGATTTTTTCCCACTCATCAACAGTAATTTGTTGAGTTGCCAAGAAGTTAATAAACTCTTGATGCATTTCTTCAAACTGCTCTCGTGTAAGTCTTTCGTATTTCATAATTAGCAAAAATAAAAAAAGATCGACAGTAAATTGCCGATCTTTCAAATGTTATTCAGTTATTGATTAAGCTTCGCCAACCACGTCGAATGTAATTTCGATAATTACTTCTCGATGGAAACGTAACTTAGCTGTGTACTGACCCAATCTTTTGATGTTACCACCAAAGATTGAAATATATTTTTTATCAAGTTCAACATCATTTTTAACAAGTTTCTCGCTTAAATCAGCAGTTGTAATACTACCAAAAAGCTTGTCACCAGCTCCAGCTTTTGCTGTAATTTCAATTGATACTTCTTTTGCTTTTTCAGCCAATTGCTTAGCTTCAGCAACAACTTTCTCTTCTTTGTGAGCACGTTGTCTTAAGTTTTCTGCTAAAACTTTTTTTGCAGAAGGTGTTGCTAAAACTGCAAGACCTTGAGGAATCAAAAAGTTTCTTCCGTAACCGTTTTTTACAGTTACTAGATCATCAGCAAAACCTAAGTTATCTACATCTTTTCTTAATATAATTTCCATAGTTTTTGCTTTTTATTTTAATAAATCACCAACGTAAGGCATTAAAGCTAAGTGTCTAGCTCTTTTGATTGCTTGAGATACTTTTCTTTGGTATTTCAAAGAAGTTCCTGTTAAACGTCTTGGTAAAATTTTCCCTTGAGGGTTAACAAATTCCATTAAAAAATCTGGATTTTTGTAATCTACATATTTAATTCCAGCTCTTTTAAAACGGCAGTAACGTTTCTTAGCAGTCGTCTCAATATCTAATGGCGTTAAATATCTGATTTCGCCATCGTTTTTTCCTTTCGATTGTTCTTCAATACTAGCCATTTCTTAAGATTTTGATTTTACACGTTTGATTCTTTCTTTAGCCCAATCGATAGCGTGTTTGTCTAACTTTACAGTCAAGAAACGCATCATACGCTCGTCTCTTCTAAACATCACTTCTAAAGGATCAATTGCAGAACCTTCTACTTCATACTCGAATAAATGGTAAAAACCACTTTTTTTGTGCTGGATTGGGTAAGCTAATTTTTTTAAGCCCCAATTTTCTTTGTTTACGATCTCGGCACCCTTAGAAGTCAAAAAATCTTCGTACTTCTGAACTGTCTCCTTTATCTGATCTTCAGATAAAACGGGATTCAAGATGAAAACAGTTTCATAATGATTCATATTATACATTTTAATTAATGGCTGCAAAAATAATCTTTTTCTTTTAATTAGAACTGTTTTTTCAAAATTGTTTTAATTTTCGTCTTCACATCTTGAACTGCATCAAGCAACATTCTTTCATTAGATGGAAAGTTTACAAAACCTTTTTGAATTAAAAGCTGTTCTTTAGGTGTTAAGACTTTTGGATCACCTTTAAATTGAGCAAAGTTATTTTCAAAAACAAATAAACTTTCAAAATCTCGACTTGTAATTTGTTCATTTTTATAAAGATCGACAAATCTCACTTTTGCTCTTACCTGCACTTCTTTAGATTGTCTCGTTTCTAGGAACAAACCTTTAGCAACACTTATGATTTCTTCTTTAATCTTATTCCCGTTTTCATCCAAAACATAATTACCACGTCTATCTTTTTTATACTCCCAACCTTCGATAATTTCTCTTTCTAAAGGAATTTCTCGCTCTTGTAGTCTTTCAGGTGAAAAATTAAAATCAGTAAATTCAACAATTACTTTCTGGTCATAATCCAATTGCTCATTTGGATTATTGTGATAAACTGTCCAAAAATCATCGAGATGATAAGTTTCTAAATTTAATATTTCTCTTTGAAAATTCTTAGGAAGTAGAAGGTCCGTTTGATTAACTGAACTGATCCATACATAAGAAACACCGTTTTGATAAGCGATGTTTTGCATTTCTTTCAGCTGTTTGTAATGAGGATTTAGACCTTCAACTCTTTTCAAAAGCTGATAAGCTTTTCTGTAACTTTGACGATTATTTTGGTCGATCAAATCAAGCGCTTCACTAAATAATTGATCAGTTAAATTCCTTTTTGAATCGATAATTTCATCTGAGTAATCATTCAATTTGAAATTTAGAGCTTTATTTTTTGAAGATTTTAAAGGAAGTAAAGGTCGAATTTGATCTTGATAATATTTTATTTCTCTGTAAGATTCATAAAGATCTTGTGCGTTATTTTTTTGAGAATCACTTTCTAAAAAGGCAATATCTCTGTGTTTTTTATCTCTATATTTTTGAAAAGCATTAAATAACAAATCTGCATAAGCTTTAGACTTATCAGAGTTTTTATCTTTCTTGATTTTAGAAATCGCATCCAGCATAGCAGTTTTGTAATTTCCACTATTAATATCTTTTTGCGTGCTTTTTAATGTTGTACAACTCATTAAAATGATAAAAAAAGAGCTTATAAATATAGTTTTCATTAGATGTAAATTTATAAGCAAATTAACAAAATAAAATTTTAACAATTGTTGTTTAAATTAAATCTAAATAAATTTTTTTGATTTAAAAATCACACTTATATTTGCGCGTAATTTTAAATAAATCTAAGTAAAAGTGATGCGTAAATTAATGTTGAGTTTATTAGGTTTCTTAGTTGTAAGCTTTGCTTATAGCCAAGACCTAGCACCTGAAAAGGATAGTATTAATCAGCTTGAAGGCGTGACGATTGTTGCTAATAAATTACTAGGCAGCAAGTTTGAGGCCAAGAACAGAACAGGTTCTGCATTTTTTATTTCAAGCAAAGAAATACAAAAATTTAATTACATTGATGTTAATAATCTACTCGGTCAAGTACCAGGTGTTAACATCTACCAAGAAGAGGGTTTTGGTTTACGGCCAAATATTAGTTTAAGAGGAACATCACCAGAGAGATCGAGTAAAATAACCTTGATGGAAGATGGTGTTTTAATTGCACCAGCTCCTTATAGCGCCCCTGCAGCATATTATTTCCCTACGATTTCCAGAATGCAAAATGTAGAAATTTTGAAAGGTAGTAGTCAGATTCAATATGGCCCATTTACAACTGGTGGAGCTGTTAACTTTGTTTCAACAGAAATTCCTGATCAATTTAATCTTAACATGAGAGCGCAGTATGGCTCTTATGACACAAGTAATTTTTATACTAACATCGGTAATTCTCACGATAACTTCGCTTATATGCTAGAGTATAATAATTCTCAATCAGATGGATTTAAAAAATTAGATAATAGATCTGAAACAGGGTTTGATATTAATGACTTTGTTGGAAAGTTGAGAGTTAACACGAATTCTGACGCTAAAGTATATCAATCATTAGAATTTAAATTTCAATACTCCGACGAATTATCTAACGAGACTTACCTAGGCTTAACTCAAAATGACTATAATAAAACTCCTTTTAGAAGATATGCTGGTTCGCAAAAAGACAATATGGATAATGAGCACACTCAATTTATGTTAACTCATACAGCAAAATTTACAAATTTCTTAAGACTGACAACAACTGCCTATCGAAACAATTTTAAAAGAAATTGGTATAAATTAGACAAAGTTAAATTTAACGATAATTCTGTCAAGATCAGTAAACTTCTTTCTAACCCAAACCAATACCCTGATCACTTTTCAATCATAAATGGCTCACAATCAATCAATGAAGGAGCTTTAATCATTAAAAATAATAATCGTGAATACTATAGTCAAGGTATTCAGACAAAATTTGATTATCATTTTTACACTGGAGACATTTATCATGACGTTGAAATTGGTTTAAGGTATCATCAAGACGAAATAGATCGTTTTCAATGGGTTGATGATTATAATATGATTAACGGAAATATGAATTTGGTGTATGCTGGTGTGCCTGGCACTGAATCCAATCGAATTCAAGATGCAGAAGCTCTTGCTAGTTACGTTTTCTATAAATTAAAATTAGGTGATTTAACTTTAAATCCTGGTATTCGATATGAGACAATAAAACTTACCAGATCAAATTATGGCAAAGATGATGTTGACAGAACTGGAATTGACTTGAGCTACAGAGAGAACACTTACAACGAATTTATACCAGGTTTAGGAGCTAATTATAAATTTAATAATCAATTGTCTGTATTCGGTGGAGTTCATAAAGGGTTTGCACCTGGAGGCTCGTCTCCTGGGGAAGAAGCTGAGCAAAGTATTAATTACGAAATTGGTACTCGCTTTAATTACAAAGGTCTTAGTGGAGAAGTTGTTGGATTCTTTAATGATTATAGTAATTTGCTAGGAAGCGACTTAAATGCAACAGGTGGTACGGGAAGCCTTGAGCAATTTAATGCTGGTGAGGTTAATGTTGCTGGCGTTGAATTTCTTCTTGGCTACAATCTTTTATCTTCAAGTAAAAGTATAGATTTACCTATCAATTTTGCTTACACATATACTGATACAGAATTTCAAAATAATTTCGAAAGTGGAATTGGCACTTGGGGTGAAGTTTTTGAAGGAGATGAAATGCCTTATATTTCAAAGCATCAATTCAATTTAGGAGCTAGCCTAATAGCACAGAGGTTTCAAATAAATACAAATCTTAGATATAGAGGTGAATTTAGAACTCAGGCTGGTTCTGGGTCAATTTCTAATAATGAAAAAGTTGGTAGCAATTTAGTGGTTGATCTTTCTGGAGAATATCAATTAACTGATAATTTCAGTTTGACTGCTAACATCATAAATTTATTGGATAATGAATATGAAGTAGCGCGAGTCCCTGCTGGTTTGCGTCCTGGTCATCCATTTGGAATTTATGGCGGGTTTAAATTTAATCTATAAAAAGTTTTAATTTCCATAAAACACAAAAGGCTTCATGTGAAGCCTTTTGTGTTTTAAAAACTATTACATTAAAAATATTTTTCCATTTTTTGCTGCATGGCTTTAGCCTCATTTCTAGCAGCCTCTGCAAAATCAGTACCTGAAGATTTGTAAATGATGCCTCGTGAAGAGTTTATAAGAAGGCCATAATTATCAGACATACCATATTTGCATACCTCATCAAGATTTCCGCCTTGTGCACCTACTCCTGGGACAAGTAAAAATGATTTTGGCAAATGCTTTCTGATAATTTTTAGATATTCTGGTTTAGTTGCACCGACGACATACATCAAACGCTCTGAGTTATTCCAAGTTTTAGATTTTTGCATGATTTTTTCAAAAAGATAAGTGTCATTTTCAATCTTGCTCAATTGAAAATCTTCTGAACCTTGATTAGAAGTTAAACCTAACATAATCACGTGTTTTTCTGGAAATTCTAAGAATGGCTCTACAGAGTCTTTCCCCATGTAGGGAGCAACCGTCACCGAATCAAAACCCAAATCTTCAAAAAAAGCCTTTGCATACATTCTAGATGTATTTCCGATATCACCACGTTTAGCATCAGCAATTGTAAAAATATTGGGATAGTTTTCTTGTAGAAAAGAAATTGTTTTTTCTAATGATTTCCAACCTTTTAAACCATAAGCTTCATAAAAAGCTAAGTTGGGTTTATAAGCAACAGCAAAATCAGCTGTCGCTTTGATAATCTCTTTATTAAACTCAAAAATAGGGTCATCAAGTTTTAATAAATGTTGTGGAATTTTTTCTAAATCAACATCTAAACCAACGCACAGCATTGATTTTTTTAATTTGATTTGCTGTACAAGATTTTCGGTTGTCATTCTAATAAATTATAGAGAATCAGAAATATTTTTTAGCTTTTCAGTATTATCAACAAGTTTTAGCTCTTCAATAATTTTGTCTATATCTCCGTTTATAATGCTATCAAGATTATATAAGGTTAAATTGATACGATGATCTGTAACTCTTCCTTGAGGATAATTGTAAGTTCTAATTTTCGCACTTCTGTCACCACTTGTCACCATGCTTCCACGCTTTTCAGCATCTTCAGCTTGCTTCTTAGCTAGCTCCATTTCATAAAGTCGTGAACGCAAAACTTTAAAAGCTTTCTCTTTATTTTTATGTTGAGATTTTTGGTCTTGGCATTGCGCGACAAGACCTGTCGGCTCGTGCGTTAAACGAACAGCAGAATAAGTAGTATTAACCGACTGCCCACCAGGTCCTGATGAACAGAAATAATCAATACGAACATCTTTAGCTTCAATTTCAACATCAAACTCTTCAGCTTCAGGAAACACCATCACTGTTGCAGCACTTGTATGCACACGACCTTGCGTTTCCGTTTGCGGAACACGCTGAACTCGATGCACACCAGCCTCATACTTTAAAGTACCATAAACATCTTCTCCTGAAACTTCAAATTGAATTTCTTTAAAGCCACCGTTTGTTCCTTCGTTATAATCAACTGTGCTCACTTTCCACCCTTTATTTTGAGAATAACGCGTGAGCATATTATAAATATCACCTGCAAAAATACTCGCTTCATCTCCACCTGCTCCAGCTCTAACTTCAACAACAGCATTTTTGGCATCTTCAGGATCTTTAGGAATCATCATCATTCTGATTTTCTCCTCAAGTTCTGGCAATTCTGACTCAGCATCTTCAAGTTGCATTTTAGCCATTTCAACCATTTCGGCATCACCTCCATCGGCAATAATTTCTTTGGCTTCAGCAATATTATCAGTTAGCTCAATATACTTATCACGTTCCGTCATGATGTCCTTCAGGTCCTTATATTCTTTTGATAAGCCAACATATCGCTTTTGATCAGAAATAATATCTGGTTGAATAATCAGGTCATTCACTTCGTCGAAGCGTTGTTTGATAATGTTTAATTTGTCTAACATAAATACTTTAATTGTGCTGCAAAAATAAGATAATTTATGAATTGATATCGGCTTGCAGAAAGATAACTGACAGAAAAACAAAAACTGCCTTAAAAGTCAATCATCACTAATCTTTTATTTAAAAAGAAAACAATGATTTTCGACTTTTAAGACAGTTAATAACTTATTGAGCACTATTATTTATCCACATTTAGAAGAACCGCAGTCCTTACAAGTTAGGCAACCTTCTTGATAAACCACTTTGTCCGAATTACAATTTTGACAACGGCCTTTTGCCTCAGTTCCATCTTCAACATAACGTTTTAAAGCACGAACAACACCGTTTTTCCATGTATTAATCGACTGACTGTCAAGCTGTAAACTATTAATCAAATCAACAATTTTATCGATAGGCATACCATAGCGTAGTGTACTTGAAATCAGTTTAGCATAATTCCAATACTCAGGATCAAACTTATGTGATAAACCTTCAATTGTTGTTTTATAACCGCGTTTATTTTCATATTGGAAATCATATCGAGAGCTTCCATCATCGTTTCTTGCTTTGATGACTAAACCATTGCTCACCCAACGCGGTAAAACAATACCATCTTCATCATCAGCCAAACCTGTAAAAATCTCATAAGGTTTGTCATTAATTGTACCAACGACAGCTATCCATTTTTCTTTATTATTTTGAAAACGAACAATTTCGGCAGTCAACACTTCAGGACGTATCGTCGGGAATGTTGTTAAAGATTCTGATTCCTCTTCTTTTTCTTCATTAGAAATCAAAACGCCAGAGCGTGAGCCATCACGATAAACTGTGACACCTTTACAACCTGACTGCCAAGCCTCAAGATATAATTGCCCAACTAATTCCTCAGAAACATCATTCGGGAGGTTGATTGTCACACTTATCGAGTGATCAACCCACTTTTGAACAGCACCTTGCATATGCACTTTACTCATCCAATCCACATCATTTGATGTTGCTTTATAATACGGTGATTCTTTAACGAGAACATCTAATTCTTCTTGTGAGTAATTTTTTTCTGTATCATGACCTTTAATTTTCATCCACTCTTTAAATCTATGATGAAAAACAACATATTCTTCCCAAGAATCGCCAACCTCATCTACAAAATCAACACGTGTATTTTTATCATTCGGGTTGACTTTACGTCTTCTTTTATAAACCGGAAGAAACACAGGCTCAATACCAGAAGTTGTTTGCGTCATCAAACTCGTTGTTCCTGTTGGTGCAATCGTTAACAAAGCGATATTACGTCGACCATATTCCATCATTTCGTAATAAAGCTGCTCATCAGCTTCTTTTAATCGCTGAATAAATGGGTTATTTTCTTCGCGTTTAGAATCGTATATTTTAAAAGCACCTCGCTCTTTTGCTGTATAAACAGAACCTCTATAAGCTGCGATTGCTAATGTTTTATGGACTTCAACTGAAAAATCATTCCCTTTTTTTGAACCATATTGAATTCCTAATGATGCTAACATATCACCTTCAGCAGTAATTCCAATTCCTGTTCGGCGACCTTCTTCAGCTTTCTTTCTGATATTCATCCATAGATTGCGTTCAGTTCCTTTAATTTCAGAAGATTCAGGATCACTTTCTATCTTTTCAATAATCGCATCAATTTTTTCTAATTCTAAATCGATGATATCATCCATGATGCGCTGCGCATAAGCCACATGTTTTTTGAAAAGTTCAAAATTAAACTCGGCTTCATCAGTAAAAGGATTTTCTACATAAGAAAACAAATTAATCGCTAAAAGTCGACAAGAATCATATGGACATAAAGGAATTTCTCCACAAGGATTTGTTGAGACAGTTTCGTAACCTAGATCTGCATAACAATCAGGAATAGATTCATTGATAATAGTATCCCAAAATAAAATTCCTGGTTCTGCTGATTTCCATGCATTATGAACGATTTTACTCCACAAACCAGTCGCATCAATTTCATGTGAAACTTTTGGAGATTCACTAAAAACAGGATATTTCTGTGTGTATGACTTTTGATCACGAACAGCTTTCATAAAATCATCATCCATTCTGACAGATACATTTGCACCAGTTACTTTACCTTGATCCATTTTAGCATCGATAAAATCTTCAGCATCTGGATGATTAACTGAAACAGAAAGCATTAAGGCACCACGACGCCCATCTTGCGCAACTTCTCGCGTTGAATTTGAGTAACGCTCCATGAAAGGAACAACGCCAGTTGACGTTAAAGCAGAGTTTTTGACATCGCTGCCTTTAGGGCGAATATGTGATAAATCGTGGCCAACACCACCGCGGCGTTTCATCAATTGAACCTGTTCTTGGTCAATTTTCATAATCCCACCGTAAGAGTCAGACTTACTTCCATTTCCAATCACAAAACAATTGGAAAGCGAAGCGATTTGGTAAGGATTTCCAATCCCTGCCATCGGACTTCCTTGAGGTACGATATATTTAAAACCTTTAATCAAATCGAAAACCTCATCTTCTGTCATTGCGTTAGGATATTTTTGTTCAACTCTTGCAATTTCAGATGCAATACGTCGGTGCATATCATCTGGCGTTAATTCAAAAATATTTCCTTCAGAATCTTTTAAGGCGTATTTATTAACCCAAACTCGGGCTGCTAAATCATCACCTTTAAAATACTTTAAGGAAGCTTCATAAGCTTCGTCTTGCGTGTAACTTTTTTTGACAGAATGTGCTTCAACTTTCATAAGGCTTTGTTTTAAAATGAATTAAGAATATTTTCCTTTTTTAAGGCACACAAACTTAATAAATTTTAAAAAATAAACACTCTAAAAAATAAAAGTTAACAGAAATAAAATACAAAACACTGAAAATCAATATTTTAATTTTTTATAATGAAAAAAAGTTGACAAATTATAATAGTTAGTCATTTAAAGAAGGGAAAAAAGTTAAAGGAATTAAAGCTCAACAACCACCCCAATTCCGAGCTGTTGCTTCCACTGAACTCGAGAACCACCTTCCACCATATCACCATCAGAGTTTTCAACTTTGATCTTGATATCATCATCATATTTCAGATGAGATCCGAAAGAAGCTTTAATGTATCCATTAACTTTAAAGTTTAAATTCAACTCCCAGTCAATATCTACATTTCCAAAATTATTAGCATAATCAGAATAAAGGCTTAGACGACTAAAAACCTCTACATTTTCTAAAACCTCCTTAGTTATTTCATTAGTGACTAATATACCTAGCTCAACACGAGATGTTTTCCCTTCTCTTATAATATTTCCATTCGCATCTTTTTCAGCTTCTCTGACACCAAAAGCACCTTGATTAGCCAAGCGTTGATTTAAGACGAAAGTTGATTTTAAAGTTAACGGAGAAAGATAAAAAATACGTTTTTTATCATCTGAAGTAAATTCTGCACCAGAACCTAAGAACAAATAACCCGGTGCCATAAATTGCGATATAGGTTTATCTCGATCTGGATAATTGTATCCATTTGAAAATTGAGACTTAAAGCTGAATTTTGAAGAATAGAACCAGTTCGAATCTTTAGTCACTCGATAACCCAATGTTGAAACAATTTCGAGATTATCATCTGTTTTCCTAACATCTTGGCTTTCTTGCTTATTGACACCAAAGCGCGTAATCAACTCATTGCTCCATTTTAAATCATCTTTAAGATATAGCCTTTTAAAATACAAGCCTACTAATCCAGAAATAGAGTTTGAACCTCCGGCATTCCAATTCACAAAAGAGACTTCACTTAAATCAAAAGTTAATTTATTTTTATGATCCCAAAAACTAACAGGCCCTCTAATTCTGACTAGATCTGCTCTCTCAAGAAGGTAATTTTTTTTAAGATCTAAACTTGTTCGAATTAAATCCTTAGGTCCTTTTGAGTAAAAAAATTGAGCAACAGACTTCTGCAACTGGATTTCACCAAAAGCTTGCCCATGAATCTGTTGAGATATTGTAACTATAAAAAAAAGAAAAAGAAAAGGTTTCATCTCTAGTAATCAAATGTTCCAAACTCACTTTTAATTGTCAATGATTTTTTTTCTGCAGCTTTAACATGACCTACAATTTGTGCGTCAACGTTAAAGCTTTTTGAGATTTCTATAATTTCATCAGCATATTTTTCATCAACATAAATCTCCATACGATGCCCCATATTAAAGACTTGATACATTTCTTCCCAAGAAGTTTGACTCTCTTCTTGAATCAACTTAAACAACGGCGGGACATCAAACATATTGTCTTTTATGACTCTTAAATCTTTGATAAAGTGGAGGATTTTAGTTTGTGCTCCTCCACTACAATGTACCATTCCGTTTATATTATTAGAGCCAATTTTATTAATCACTTTTTTAATAATTGGCGCATAAGTTCGGGTTGGTGATAAAATTAATTGCCCAACATCTAAGTCTACACCTTCAATTTTATCTTTTAATTTTTTTGAACCAGAATAAATTAAATTTTCTGGCACTTTCGGATCAAAACTTTCAGGAAATTCTGAAGCTAATGATTTATCGAGAACATCATGTCTAGCTGATGTCAATCCATTACTTCCCATCCCTCCATTATATTGTTTTTCATAAGTTGCTTGACCAGAAGACGATAAACCAACAATGACATTTCCTGATTTAATATTTGCATTATCAATAACTTCGTCACGTTTCATGCGACAAGTCACTGTAGAGTCAACAATAATTGTCCTCACCAAATCACCAACATCTGCAGTTTCTCCACCTGTTGTATGAATATTAACGCCATGCTCAGCGAGATCTTTACATAACTCTTCTGTTCCATTGATTATTTCTGAAATGACTTCACCTGGAATCAAATTTTTATTTCTTCCAATTGTCGATGACAATAAAATGTTTTCAGTTGCTCCAACACATAAAAGATCATCAACATTCATGATTAATGCATCTTGAGCTATTCCTTTCCAAACAGAAAGATCACCAGTCTTTTTCCAATACATATAAGCCAGCGATGATTTTGTACCAGCACCATCAGCATGCATAATGAGACAATGCATGTCGGATTGTGTTAAATGATCAGGAATAATTTTACAAAATGCCTGTGGAAAGAGCCCTTTATCGATCTTTTTGATCGCATTATGAACATCTTCTTTTTGAGCTGAAACGCCTCTTTGACTGTAACGATTGCTTGTAGCGGACATGGTGAAAAAATTTTGACAAAAGTAATGAAAAAAGAAAACCCTCGGTATAAAAGCCGAGGGTTTAAAGTGTAATAATTATTATTTGGTAAATAATAATTCTCTGTATTTAGTAAGTGGCCAAAGCTCATCATCAACTAGAAGCTCTAATTTATCACAATGATATCTAATATCTTCAAAAAACGGTTTCACCTCATCACAATATAGATGAGCTCGCTTAACAGGGTCCTCAATATGGTTTGCTTTTTTACGTGCATCAATCATCTGATCGATATTTTTATTGATATGAGCAATATGTTTTGAGATTGCTTCAATAATATTCATCTGCTCCTTAGCTTGATCTTTAAAATCTTTACCATAAATCTCTTTAAGACCTTTTACATTTTTAATTAAAACATTTTGATATTTAATTACAGTTGGAATCACATGATTACGGGCAATATCACCGATGAGTCGGCCTTCAATTTGAATATGTTTCGAATAATCCTCAATTTCAATATCAAAACGAGCCTTAATTTCAGTTTCATTCATTATTTCCAACTGAGTAAAAAGATCTATTGCCTTTTTAGATATCTTAGATTTAAGCGCTTCAGGTGTGTTTCTATAATTACTTAATCCACGGCTTTCCGCTTCTTCTTCCCAGGCTTTTCCATAACCATCACCTTCAAACCTAATTTTTGAAGATTTTTTTATATAATCTCTCAGCACATTAAATATCGCATCGTCTTTCTTCATTTTTTTTGAAGAGATCAAACCATCAACTTCTTGCTTAAACTCGATAAGTTGCTTGGCGACAATACTATTCAGCACTGTCATTGGGTCGGCACAATTTGCGGTAGAACCTACAGCTCTTAGTTCGAACTTGTTACCTGTAAAAGCAAAAGGAGAAGTTCTGTTTCTGTCGGTATTATCTAAAAGGATTTCAGGAATTTTACCAACAACATTCAATTTTAAATCTGTTTTTTCTTGAGGAGATAATTTCCCATCAGTTACTTTTTCAAGTTCATCAAGCACTTTTGTTAACTGAGAACCGATGAAAACCGAAATAATTGCTGGTGGCGCTTCACCCGCTCCCAATCTATGATCATTAGAAGCTGAAGCAATTGTTGCTCTTAATATTTCTTCATTTTCATAAACCGCTTTAATTGTATTGACAAAGAAAGTTAAAAAACTTAAATTCTTTGTTGGTGTTTTACCTGGACTCAACAAGTTGGAGCCAGTATCGGTAGCTAATGACCAGTTATTATGCTTTCCGCTACCATTAATTCCTTTAAAAGGTTTTTCATGAAAAAGAACCACAAAATTATGGCGTTCTGCGACTTTTTCCATCACATGCATCAATAAAGAATTGTGATCGACAGCTAAGTTGACTTCTTCAAAAATTGGTGCTAATTCAAATTGGTTAGGTGCAACTTCGTTGTGTCTTGTTTTAACTGGAATACCTAAAAGCAAACATTCATGCTCAAGATCTCGCATATAATTTAGAGCACGAGAAGGTATCGAACCAAAATAATGGTCGTGTAATTGCTGTCCTTTAGCTGGAGAATGCCCCAATAAAGTTCGGCCAGAAATCATTAAATCTGGACGGGAAGCTGCCAAAGCTGAATCAATCAAAAAATATTCTTGTTCCCAACCTAAAGTAGCTGTGACTTTATTGACCTTTTTATCGAAATAACGAACAACATCTGTAGCAGCTTTGTCTAAAGCCGTAATTGATTTGAGTAAAGGTGTTTTATAATCTAAAGCTTCTGCTGTATAAGCAATAAAAATTGTTGGAATACAAAGTGTCGTTCCCCAAATAAATGCTGGAGATGTTGGGTCCCAAGCTGTGTAACCTCTTGCCTCAAAAGTATTACGAATACCTCCATTTGGTAAAGATGAGGCATCTGGTTCTTGTTGCACCAATTGTTGTCCGCTAAATTTTTCAATGGCACTATTATCGTCAACTGTTTCAAAAAAAGCATCATGTTTTTCGGCTGTAGAACCTGTTAGTGGCTGAAACCAGTGCGTGTAATGTGTAGCTCCTTTAGAGGTTGCCCACTCCTTCATACCTGTAGAAATATGGTCAGCTAATTGACGCTCTATTTTGTCACCTTTATCTATCGCATTGATGACGCTTTTATAAGAATCACTTGTTAGATATTGACGCATAGCACGCTTGCTAAAAACATTTCTGCCAAACAGTTCTGAACGACGTTCAACTTCATTAATTTCGACAGGCTTTCTGTCAAATGTTTTTTTAATCGCATTAAATCTTAGAGTTGCCATAAAATATTATTTAGCAACAAAAGTAATATTTTTCAAAAAACACCCTGTTAATTTAAGGGTTAAATTTCAAAAAAAACAATATCCCGCTAAACACCCCCTATTTATTTAGGACTTAAAAGATAAAATTATAAAAACCAAATAAGGAATAATGATTAGAAAACCTTTATAGCGACCTATAGAATGTGTTTTTGGTAATAAAGCTAAAAGAAGAATTAAAAAAGCAAAAGCAATCATCCACAAAATATCATTCGTCAAAATTTCAATAGATTGCATGTTAATAGGTTGAATAAGGGAAGTAATACCTATAACAGAACCTATGTTGAAAATATTTGAACCGATTAAATTTCCTAAAGAAATTGCTTTTTCACCTTTAAAGGCTGCAATTAAAGAGGCTGCTAATTCAGGCACACTTGTTCCAATAGCAACCATTGTGATAGAGATTACTCGTTCACTAACACCTAAATCTTCAGCGATTGAAACTGCTCCGTCAACCAACCAAACAGAACCAAAATATAAGCCTAGCCCACCAATCACAAGCCAAATAAAAATTTTAAAAGCGCTGACACCTCTTAAACTATCACTTACTTCTTCAGTTTCTATACTGGTTTTACCTCTCACCTTTCTTATTAATATAAAAAGATAGATAAATAATAAAGCTAATAAAATGAGACCCTCATAAGAAGTAATCACATGACCTGTATATAAAAAATAATAGAACACACCTGAAAAAACAATCATTATTGGCCAATTGAGAAAATAAAAATCTCTATCGATAGAAATGCTCGTAATTATAGTAGTTACGCCTAAAACTAAACCGATGTTAGCAATATTTGATCCAACTACATTTCCTAAAGAAATATCAGAAAAACCATTTAAGGCAGCTTGCATAGAAACAATTAACTCTGGTGCTGAGGTTGCAAATGAAACAACCGTCAAAGCGATAATCATTTTTGAAATATTCAATTTAAAAGATAATGCAACTGATGATCTCACTAAATACTCACCTCCAATCACTAAGGCTGTAAAGCCTAATAAAACCAATACGACATCCATGCAAAAAAATTTTTGCTAAAATAGTATTTTAATTTTTTCTAAGATTAACTATTTAAATAGTTGTATAACTATAAAAATAGTTTACATTTGTTAACGTCACTTAAACTTTATAAAAATGATTCAGAAATTAACAGCCAAAGAAGAAGATATTATGTCTATTATATGGAAACTTAAAAAAGCTTTTGTTAAAGAAATTATACCTGAACTCAAAGAGAGCTTGCATTACAATACTGTCTCAACAATTGTTAGAAACCTAGAAGAAAAGAAATTCGTGGCTCATGAAGCATTTGGTAAAACGCATCAATATTACCCTTTAGTTTCAAAAGAAGAATACAGCAAACTCATTATGCAACTTAATTCGCAACGTTTTTTTGGTGGCTCATATAAAAATATGGTTTCTTTTTTTGCTGAAAATGAAAAAATAAGCAAGAAGGAACTTGAAGAAATATTAGAACTTATAAAAAAGTAAGCTCATGGAATTCTTAATATATCTCTTAAAATCATCTTTACTCTTATTTATGTTTTGGATGATTTACAAAATTTTACTTGAGCGAGAAACTTACCATTTCATCAAACGCATTTACTTAGTGTCAGGCTTATTTATCAGTGCATTTTTACCATTGATATACCACACAACTTATGAGAATTTAATTTTTGATCAACGAACTTTTATATCAAAATCAAATCAATTTGAAGAAACAATCATTACACCAAGTTTATGGGATGAAATTTTTGAATTTATTACACAACAACATCTCATTGAGATTGTATATATTTCTATAAGTGTAATTATTCTCGGTTACTTTATGTTTAATTTTTTGAAGCTAACTAAATCACTACGCGCTTCCGAGAAAATAACTAAAAACGGCATTCATTATATCAAAACTTCTAAAAATGAAGCCTTTTCTTTTTTGAATTACATCGTTTACAATCCTGATTTATATACCGAAAAAGAAGTTGATTTTATTTTAAAACATGAAGAAGCACATGTTCATAAAAAACACAGTTTTGACACAATTCTAATCATTATCTATAAGTCAATTTTTTGGATCAACCCAATTGCTTGGGTGTATAAAAAAGATATCGCTCAAAATCTTGAATTTGAAGCTGATGCTGAAGCAACAACAGAAACAAATAGCAAAGCTTACCAATATTCATTATTTAAAATGACTTCACAGAATTACATTTTACAACAATCATTCAAACAATCATCACTAAAAAAACGAATTATGATGCTCAACACTAACAACTCCAAGAAATCAATCTGGAAGGTCTTTATGATCACACCTTTTCTATTCGCTTACTTCATGCTTTTTCAAACAGAAACGAAAGCACAAGTTATTGAAACGACTAAAGTAGAAGCTGATGTAAATTTCGATCTTAAAGCTGAAATTACCAGGATAACTTCAACTTATGATGAAAAATCAACTTTAAAACAACTTAAGGAAGACATTGCTTTTATTAAAGATTCTTTTGACATAGACATCAATTATAGCCGTCTCAAACAAAAAAATGGTTTTATCACAGCCATGAAATTAAAAGTTGAAAAAGATGGCAACTCAAGTTCAGCTTATTCAAATAATTTAAAAGAAAACCCTATTTACTTCTACTATGATAAGAATAATAAGGAAAATACTTTTGGTGTTGGCACTGGAGAAATTGAAGAAGAACAAAAAGAATTTGCTGCAGAAATTAGAACTGAACAGATAGAAAATGCAAAATACATCATCATCAACTCTAAAAAATATAATCGCGAAGAACTTATAAATAAAAAAATATCAGTTAAGGATATGAACTATGACAAAGACGCAAAAACAGTATTTATTACTTCTGACCCTGAATTATCTCAAGCAATTTATGAAGGAAGAGCAAAGAATATATTTGAGAGAATTCAAAAAGAAACAGGTTCAGATATCATTGAAAATAAAAAGTTTTTGATCATTTCTGAAAAGCCAAAACCAATGTTATTGACAATAAATAAACTTTCTATAACTGATTCAGCTGAAAATGCTTCTGAATTTAAAGTTGATAATGTAAAGTTTGATTCAGCTGACCCTATTTATCTTTTAAATGGTAAAGAGATTGACAAAAAAGAAATGAATTCAATTGACCCTAAACAAATTAAAAGTGTAAACGTCGTAAAAGATAAAGATGAAATTGAGAAGCTTGGATACGATCCAAAGGAAACTCCTGGTATTATTGAAATCACAACTAAAAAATAAATTAGTCAGCAATCAAAAAAGCCTTTTGAGAAATTCTCAAAAGGCTTTTTTTGTGTTTAAAATCTAAATAATAATTTACTCGTCGTAAATATTTTCATACTTTCCATCTGAAGTTTCAAAAAACTTGCCATTGACATAACGAAAATGTTTATCAAGTGTTTTTAATTCATTCATTTCATCTTGGGTCAGATCAAAATTAGCTGTTTTCAAGTTTTGTTTTATTCTGCCAGCATTTGTTGATTTTGGAATCACGATACAATTTCTTTGTAAGTGAAAGTTAAGTAAAACTTGGGCTGCAGAAACATCATGCTTTTCAGCGATAGCGTTAACAACAGGGTTTTCTAATAAGCTTGGTTCGTTATCAGCTTTCATTTCAGGAATTCTATCTTGACTTCCTAAAGGAGAAAAAGCAGTCACCAAAATATCATTTTCGTGACAGAAATTAACCAATTCATCTTGATGTAAGTATGGATGTAGTTCAACTTGATTCATCTCAGGATGTTCATCAGTTTTTGACATTAAATCTTTCAGCTTTTTAATGCTAAAATTTGAAACACCAATATGCTTAACAAGTCCTTGTTTTTTTGCTTCAACCATTGCCTCCCAAGTTTTGATGATTGGCAAATCTTCTAGTGAGACAAAATCATCATCAGATTGCGGCATGCCTTCTAAACCTGATTTGAAGGCAACTGGCCAATGTATCAAATAAAGATCTAAATAATCTAAATTTAAATCAGAAAGCGTTTGCTTTAAAGCAGGGATAACATCTTCTTTTTTGTGCGCGTTATTCCATAATTTAGAAGTGATAAATATATCTTCACGATTGATCTCTCCAGCATCAAACAAGTCAGTCAACGCTTCACCGATTTCAGCTTCATTGCCATAAGTTGCAGCACAATCAATGTGTGTATAACCTGATTTTACAGCAGTTTTGACAGCTTCTCCTACAAGGCCATCTTTAGATTTCCATGTTCCTAAGCCGATTTGAGCTATTTGATCTCCGTTTCTAAATTTTAATGATTTCATTTACTTTTTATTTAAAAATAAGTAAAATCATTATTTATAAAGAAGCCTGAACAGAGTTTATAAAGATTTTAACCTTAAAACATAAATGCAAAACCTAATGAAATTTGATGGAGTTGATTATCTACATTAACAGGAGAATTAATCCCAGATTGCTTCATCATGACGTTGCGCTCTTGATTTGAATTAACATAAGATAAATCAACTCTTGTCATTCCGAAAGTATAACCCAATCCTGCAGAAAACCTATTGATATCACCAGCGGTAAAATCATCTTTGTAAGGGCTTTCAACATAAGAATACCCTGCTCTCAAGCTAAGATTATCAATACGATACTCACCTCCTACATTAATTCTATTTGAGACTTGCATCATATCATTGATTTCGGCATTTTGAGCTTCAAAGCCGTTACTTCTAAATTTCATCTGAGTGAAATCTTTTCTAGAATAATCAATACTTAGTAAAGCATTTTTGTTAAAAATCATCGCTAAACTTCCTGTCCATTTTCCTGGTGTTTTATATTTATAATCAGGAAAGACATTAAAAATTTCAGGATCGGCTGTTGCACTTCCAAAACCATCACCACGCGTTCTTAAGGTGTGAGATATTTTCTCTGAAACGCTCATCCATGTTGGCGTTTCGTAACTTACCCCAAACCTCAATTTATCATGAATGTTGTAAATCGCACCAAAATCTAAAGAAATACCTGAAGCCTGAACGTCCAATATATTATCATAAACAATTTTATTCACTCCAGTAGATGAAGAGTTTTGCTCATTGAATCTAGTAAAACGTGTATAGTCACTGAATGTCGCATTGACATTCATTCCCAATTTCAATCTTTGATTAATATCCAGCGCACCGTTGAAAGATATTTTACCGCTATTTCCGTCATAATTTTCATTGTAAGCCTGACGCAAATCAGTTGAGTTGACGTTAGATTGGTAGCTGTTTCCCTGAAGGTCACTTGGATCAATAGGATCGATTAAAAAAGACTCATAAGCCAAATAAGCTTCTTGACCTGAAAAACCATATTCATAAAGCAAATCATCATAACGAGAAAAAAAGGTTTCGTTGTTTTGAAGTGTGAAGTAATCGAGTGCAATACCGTTTGCTTTGTTCACGAAATAATCTCCAATAGACTGATTGTTTTGTCCTTCAGCATAAATAGCATTATTGATGTTGCTCGTTCTTTCGTAATTGACACCAAAAGCGAATTTATTGATTGCTGCATTTTCATTATTTGACTTGAAAACAAAAACGGCACCAGCTTGACTTACATCAAAACTGTTATCATCTGAGCTTCGCATGGTGCCTCTGTAAGCATTGTCATTACTAAAGGTATTAAAATCTAAAGAAAAACTTGATTGATTAAGTGCAAAAACGGCACTACCCGCTGGGTTAATTTTCAAAGCAGAAAGATCTCCACCTAATGCTCCAAAAGCGCCTCCCATTGCTGTAAAACGTGGTGTACCTTGAAGATCTTCAGTACTTAAAATAAGCGCATCATTCACTTCTTGTGCTTTACTTATAAAGCTTAGACTAAAAATGAATAATGCACTATATAAAATGTTTAAATTAAAACGCATAAGTTATGTTATATAATGTTAGTAATATATCAATTTATCTTCCGCCTCTTCTAGAACTTCTTGTTGACCCTCCCGTACTTCTTGAGCTTCCACTAGAAGATCTAATTGTACCAGTATTGCTACTTCCACTACTTCTTTTTATTGTTGAATTACTCGGAGTTGAACGTCTTGTAGATTTCGGAGTCACCTTGTTTGTTCTGTTAGGTGTGATAGTTCTAGTTCTTGTCGAATTAACATCACTTCTAACACGAGAATTCCTTACAGTATTTACAGGTGTTCGTCTTGTAGAGTTCCTAATGTCTTGACGAGTTCTTGCACTAATGTTACGTGGGTTAGCAACACGTGAACTCCTTGCTGAAACATTACTCCTTTGAGCATTACGATTACTTCTGATGCTTGAGGCTCTTCTTTGATTTGATTCACTTCTTGAAATATTAGATCTTGAATTTCTTAAATTTCTATTTGATCTAATTGATTGATTAGAATTGTATCCTCTGTAAGAGTTTGCATAATTCGATCTTCTGTAAGGATAATATGAATATGGATTTCTGTAATTATACCATCCAGCGTAGTAACCGCCGTACCACCCAAAACTCGGTCCATAAAATCCGCCATAGTGTGGAGAGTAAAAACCATTATAATGTAATCCATAATAACCATATCTCCATGGATTATAATATCCACCATAATAAGATCCGTAATAAGGAGCATTCCACCAACCACTGTAAAACCATGGATTATTTTGATGAATATTAATTGTTACTTGGCTTGGGTTGTTTCCCCAACCTGATTGACTAGCATTGTAATCAATATATTCACTGTCCTGATATGTATAGTCAGATGCTTGATTTTGAGCATTTAAAGTTTGCTGATTCTGAGATGAGTAAGAATCAATATCTGTAAAAACCTCATTTTGAGATCTAGCTTCAGATATCATATCTCCTTGCTTCTTAAAATAATCAGTATATTCACCTTGATTGGTCTGTTTTCTTTGCGATTCATTTTGAGTTTGAGTCGCTAGATTTCTTTCTGAAGTTTGTGCGTTTTCGTCTTGGTAAATCCCATCATACGCTGAAGCATTTGAATATGAACTACAAGAACTTACAACAACAATCAACCCAGAAAAGAGTAGTGTCTTAAATAAATTCTTTTGATTAAACATAACTTTTGGTTTTTAATTAAACATTAAACAAATTTACTTAGTTTTGTCCGAATAAAATAGCACTTTAACTAAGCATAATTACTACATAAGTTACAATAGTTATGCCAAAAAAAATATAATGGGTAAGAGTTTAACACGTAGAGATGAAGATTATTCCAAATGGTATAATGAATTAGTTGTCAAAGCTGACTTAGCAGAAAATTCATCAGTGAGAGGATGCATGACGATCAAACCTTACGGATATTCTATTTGGGAAAAAATCCAAGCTGAATTAGATAAAAAATTTAAGGAAACTGGTCATCAAAATGCTTATTTCCCTTTATTGGTTCCCAAGAGCTTGTTTGAAGCAGAAGAAAAAAATGCTGAAGGTTTTGCCAAGGAGTGTGCGGTCGTCACTCATTACCGTTTAAAAAATGATGAAGACAATCCTGGCAAACTTAAAGTTGATGAAAATGCTAAGTTGGAAGAAGAACTCATTATTCGTCCAACTTCAGAAGCACTCATCTGGAATACTTTCAAAAACTGGATTCAATCTTATCGTGATTTACCCTTAAAAATAAATCAATGGGCAAATGTGATGCGTTGGGAAATGCGAACTCGTTTATTTTTAAGAACAGCTGAATTTTTATGGCAAGAAGGACACACAGCTCATACCACAAAAAAAGAAGCACTTGAAGAAGCTGAATTGATGAATAACATTTACGCTGAATTTGCAGAAAAATTCATGGCGATTCCTGTTATTAAGGGTTTAAAAACAGAAAGTGAAAGGTTTGCAGGTGCTGATGAAACTTATTGTATTGAAGCTTTAATGCAAGATGGTAAAGCTTTGCAAGCAGGAACATCACATTTTTTAGGTCAGAATTTCGCAAAAGCTTTTGATGTCAAATACACAGGGAAAGATGGCAAACAAGATTACGTTTGGGCGACGAGTTGGGGCGTTTCAACAAGGTTGATGGGCGCTCTTATTATGACTCATAGTGACGACAACGGTTTGGTTTTGCCTCCCAACCTTGCACCATATCAAGTTGTGATTGTTCCGATATTTAAAAACGAAGATCAATTCGCTCAAATTTCAGAAGTAGCTCAACAAATTAAGGCTGATTTACAAGAGAAAAACATTTCAGTAAAATTTGATGATCGTGATACACATAAACCTGGCTGGAAGTTTGCTCAGCATGAAATGCAAGGGGTTCCTTTAAGAATAGCAATCGGACCAAAAGATCTTGAAAAAGGAACCGTTGAATTAGCAAGGCGTGACACTTTGGAGAAAAGCTTTGTGGAACAAGAAAACCTCGTTAATACGATACAATCAAAACTTGAAGAGATACAAAACAGTTTATTTGATAAAGCATTGAAGTACAGAGATAGTCACATCACTGAAGTTGATACCTATGAGGACTTCAAAAAAACACTTGATAAAAAAGGCGGATTCATTTCAGCGCATTGGGATGGAACTGCGGAAACGGAAGAAAAAATAAAAAACGAAACAAAAGCGACAATTCGTTGTATTCCTGAAAACACTGATAATGAAGAAGGTAAATGTATCGTAACAGGTAAAGCTTCAAATAAACGCGTACTTTTTGCAAAAGCCTATTAATTTTTTTCGTTTTTTGTTTGCACAAATGTAAATATTGTCTATTTTTGCAACCGCAAATAACAATTGGTCCGTTCGTCTAGGGGTTAGGACGCATGGTTTTCATCCATGTAACAGGGGTTCGAATCCCCTACGGACTACAAGAATTGAAATAATTAAAAAAATAAACGGTCCGTTCGTCTAGGGGTTAGGACGCATGGTTTTCATCCATGTAACAGGGGTTCGAATCCCCTACGGACTACAAAACATTTTACAATGGCAAATCATAAATCAGCATTAAAGAGAATTAGAAGTAACGAAACTAAGCGTTTGAGAAATCGTTACCAGCATAAAACTGCGCGTACTATTATTAAGTCACTTAAAGAAACAACTGACAAAGCTGAGGCTGAGAAAAAGCTTCCTGAAGTTTATTCTGCTGTTGATAGATTAGCAAAGAAAAACATTATACATAAAAATAAGGCTGCAAACCTTAAATCAAATTTAACGAAGCACGTCGCTTCACTATAATTTGTATTGTAAAAATTTTAAAAGCTGGTTTTGAAATCAAAACCAGCTTTTTGTGTTTATAATATTTCTTCAATCAAATTTCATCAATAAAAACGGCTGACTTTACATAAAATCAGCCGTTTTTTTAGTGATGAAAACGTTCAAATCATTAAGAATTTGTCATTTCTTTTGGCTTAACCCAAGCATCAAATTCCTCTGCAGTTGTATGTCCAAGGTTAACAGCTTCTTCTTTTAAAGTTGTTCCATTCTTATGTGCCGTATTTGCTATTTCAGCCGCTTTATAGTAACCAATTTTGGTATTCAGTGCTGTTACTAACATCAATGAATTTTCAAGCAATTCATCAATACGTTCTTGATTTGCCTCAATACCGGCAGCACAATTTTCATCAAAAGAAACAGAAGCATCTCCTAATAATTGTGCCGATTCTAATAAATTAGCGGCCATTACAGGCTTAAAAACATTTAATTCAAATTGACCTTGCATCCCTCCTGTTGTTACCGCAACATCATTTCCGATTACTTGACTACAAACCATTGTCAAAGCTTCACACTGAGTTGGATTTACTTTACCAGGCATAATTGAAGATCCAGGTTCATTCGCAGGAATTGTAATTTCTCCAATACCACTTCTTGGTCCTGAAGAAAGCATTCTGATATCATTTCCTATTTTATTTAATGCAACAGCTAATTGTTTTAAAGCACCGTGTGTTTCGACAAAAGCATCATGAGCTGCAAGCGCTTCAAATTTATTTTTTGCTGATGTAAAAGGATAACCTGTAAATTCCGAAATGTATCCAGCAACTTTTTCTGCGTAACCTTCTGGTGTATTCAATCCCGTTCCAACAGCTGTTCCGCCTAAAGCTAATTCAAGCAAATGCGGTAAAGTGTTTTTTAATGCATTTAAACCATGATCAAGTTGAGCTACATAGCCGCTAAATTCTTGGCCTAAAGTTAAAGGTGTTGCATCCATAAAGTGAGTACGACCAATTTTGACAACATCCTTGAAAGCTTTTGCTTTATGATCAAGTTGATCTCTTAATTGCTGGATTCCAGGAATTGTAACATCTACAATTTTTTTGTAAGCAGCAATATGCATTCCTGTTGGAAAAGTATCATTAGATGATTGTGATTTATTAACATCATCATTTGGTGCAATTTTACGCTCTCCTTCTCCTAGTTTATTTCCTGCTAATTGATGAGCTCTATTGGAAACAACTTCATTGACATTCATATTACTTTGTGTTCCTGAACCCGTTTGCCAAATCACTAAAGGAAATTGATCATCGTGTTTTCCATCGAGTATTTCATCACAAACCTGGCCTATTATGTCTCTTTTTTCTTCTGGTAAAACACCTAACTCACAATTGGTATATGCGGCAGCTTTTTTTAAGTATGCAAAACCATATATAATCTCTAATGGCATTGAAGCAGGTGCTCCAATTTTAAAATTATTACGTGAACGCTCAGTTTGCGCTCCCCATAATTTATCAGCTGGCACCTTAACTTCGCCGATAGTATCCTTTTCTATTCTGTACGACATAATTATAATTTTTGATTACATACAAATTTAATCAATATTAAGGTGAAGACATCGCTTATTATTCTAAATAAAATTATATCCAGTTTTTGTATTTTAAATTTAACTAATTCTTATATTTGTCAAAAATACATTCAGCCATGTTCGAATTTGATCAATTTTTAGGTTTCTTAGCTTTTCTCGTTATTTTGGGAATTGGTTTCTGGTTACTCATATTCCTAACAGCTATTATTCCTTACTGGATTGGTGGCGCATTAACAGAAAGATTGAAAGAAATCAAGGAAAGTAGAAAAAACAAAGAAGAAGCCTAAAAAGCTTGCTTCTAATGACTTATAAAAAAAGAGTTTCGAAACGAAGCTCTTTTTTTATGTCAAAAACTATAGTTTATTTTCAGTATAAAAATCAAAAAAACGCTCTACAAATTAAATTTGCAGAGCGTTTTTAATAAAAGAATAAAAAGTAAAACTATTTATTCTGTCATTTTTTGTTGTAATTTTTGTTGAAGCTCTGGACTTGTTTGCAATTTTTGCATAATTCCTTGGTAAGTCATCATGTCTAGACCTGCTTCTTTTATTTTCTTTTCCATATCTTCTTGTACAGAAGCTTGCTTCATTTTAATGTCAGCCATTGCTTTATCAAACTTTTTCTGTTCATCAGCTGTTGCTTCTACTTCTTTTCCTTCAGTCATTGAGGCTTCATACATTTCATTAAAACGCTGTGGCTCTAATCCTGCCTCCTGAATAACGCTCATCATCTCTTGTTGTACCTTTTGGCTTTCTTGTTGAACTGCAGTATAAGCATCTACAAACTTGTCTAAATCTGCATCACTTACTGAAGACGTTTGTGCAAATGCAAAAACACTCATTAAAAAAGCACCGGTAAATAAAATTTTCTTTAACATAAATATTATTTTGATTTCAGCAATATTAATAAAACTAAAAGAGTCAATAAAAAAAAAGACGTTAATATTACATTAATTCAGTTTTTAATCGTTTTTCTTAGCTTTTTCCCATATTTCGTCCATTTCAGTAAGACTCATTTGCCTTAAACTCATTTTTCGAAGTTCTGTTTCTTGTTCTAAATATTGAAATCTCTTGATAAATTTCTTGTTTGTTTGCTCTAAAGCATTCTCTGGATTGATCCCTAAAAAACGAGCATAATTAATCATTGAAAAAAGCACATCACCAAATTCAGCTTCCATTTTGTCTTGATTTGCTTCTTCAACTTCAGCTAAAAACTCATCAAGCTCTTCTTTTACTTTTTCGAAAACCTGATCAGGAGTATCCCAATCAAAACCAACTCCAGCAACTTTTTCCTGAATCCGACTTGCTTTAACCAATGCTGGCAGTGATCTTGGCACGCCTTCTAAAACTGATTTTTTTCCTTCTTTTAATTTGAGAGCTTCCCAATTCTTCTTAACGTCTTCTTCATTTTCAACCTTAACATCTCCATAAATATGTGGATGTCTATCAACTAATTTATTACATATGCGTTCTGCAACATCACTAAAATCAAATGTGTTTGTTTCACTAGCAATTTTGCTGTAAAAAACTAAGTGTAACAAAACATCACCGATTTCTTCCTTAACAGCCTCTTCATCTTTATCAAGAATTGCATCACCAAGCTCATAAACTTCTTCAATGGTTAAATGCCTTAAAGACTCCATTGTTTGCTTACGATCCCAAGGGCATTTTTCACGTAAATCGTCCATGATATGTAACAAACGCTCAAATGATTTCAGTTGTTTCGTTTTATCAGCTTTCATAAATTTATTTTTAAAATCAAAGAGCCTCAAAATCAAAATTCTGAGGCTCTTTAAATATTATCTGTGTCGTTTTCTAACTTATTCAGTTTCTGTAGCTTCTTTTTCCTCAGCTTCACTTTCTTCAGAAAAATCTAATAAATCACGTGTTTGAAGTAAGTTATACCATTGTATCACTTTCTTGATATCACTTGGGTAAACACGATCTTCATCATATTCTGGTAAAACTTCAGAGAAATAAGACTTTAACTCTGTGATTGCAGATTTATGAGAAATAGCTTCCTTCCCTTCTTCTTTTTCATTGATTTTTAGAAAAACTTCTTTTAAAGGAATTTCTTCTGTATAAGTATATATTGCAATTTCACTTAAAATGCTGACGTTGTTTTGAAGGTTAATCGGCATCTTTTTGTCATTCTCTAAAGACTTAATAATAAAGCCTCCTCTCGTTTTTGCCATTAATTCATATAAGCCAGGTTTTCCTGAAACTGCTAAGATTTTATCTAATTCCATATTTTTTATTTTACGCACAAATATGCGATATCAGTATTATTTTTCAAAATTTATCTGCGCTTTTTCAACTGAGGAAAACGCATTCTATAGTCCACTTTTACTTTACCTTTTGTAATATTATTGAGTTTTCCTTTGATCAATTTTCGTTTTAAACTTGAAAGTTTATCGGTAAACAAAATTCCTTCTATGTGATCATATTCATGTTGAACAACACGTGCTGCCAAACCTGATAATTCTTCAGTTTGCTTTTCAAAATTTTGATCATAATACTCAATCTTAATATTAGGCTGACGAAAAACGTCTTCTCTAACGTCAGGAATACTTAAGCAACCTTCATTAAAATCCCACGCATCACCATTTTCTTCTATAATAACCGGATTGATAAAAACACGTTTAAAGTCTTTCAACTCTGTTTCTTCATTTTCAATTAAATCGTCATCTTCAGCAAATGGTGAAGCATCAATCACAAACAAACGAATTGAAAGGCCTACTTGTGGTGCAGCCAAACCTACACCATGTGCATTGTACATGCTTTCCCACATATTCTCAATTAAGGTATCAAGTTTGGGATAATCCTTTTGTATTTCTTTAGCTTTTCTTTTTAAAACAGGATCGCCATAGGCGACAATTGGTAAAATCATTACTGAAAATTTTGTAGTGCAAATTTAAACATTCTCTTAGATATCACACATGAATAGCAGATTTATCCTTCTGACTAAATAGATTAATATAAGTAATTTTGCAAAATAATTGTTGCACTCACCTCATCAATTAGAGCTTTATTGCGCCGTTTTTTCTGACTCAAACCAGAATCAATCATGGTTTGAAATGCCATTTTAGAAGTAAAACGTTCATCGATGCGTTCAATTTTTATGCTGGGAAAGATTTTGTTCAAATCTTCTACTAAAAAACCTATGTTCTTCTCAAGAGCCATTGGGTTTCCATCAATATGTTTGGGCTCTCCAATGACGATGACATCAACTTTGTTTTTATGAATATAATCTTTCAAAAAAGGCATCAGTTCTTTGGTTTCAACAGTTTTTAATCCTGAAGCAATCATCTTCATATCGTCAGTCACAGCAATTCCTGTGCGTTTTATTCCAAAGTCTAAAGCAAGTGCTTGCGCCATTGATGTCATTTTTTACAAAGATAGCTTTTCAATTTCAATAGTAGAATTTACAAAATCTTATATTTGAAAAAAAATAGTGAAATGGAAGATTTAAAGCAAGTGATTTTAAAAGCTTGGGACAACAGAGATTTACTTAAAGATGAAAAAACCATTGCTTCGATTCGAGAAGTCATCAACAAAATTGACTCAGGTGAATTGAGATGTGCAGAGCCTACTTCAGATGGTTGGCAGGTCAATGAATGGGTTAAAAAAGCTGTTGTTCTTTATTTCCCAATTCAAAAAATGGAAACTTTAGAAGCTGGTATTTTTGAATATCATGATAAAATGCCGCTTAAAACTGGTTATAAAGAAAAAGGAATTCGTGTTGTCCCAAACGCTGTTGCACGTCACGGCGCTTACATTTCAAGCGGTGTGATTATGATGCCGAGTTATGTTAACATCGGTGCTTATGTTGACGAGGGAACCATGGTAGATACCTGGGCAACTGTTGGTAGTTGTGCACAAATTGGCAAAAACGTTCACCTCTCTGGTGGCGTCGGTATTGGTGGTGTTCTCGAACCTTTGCAAGCTTCACCAGTTATTATTGAAGACAATGCTTTTTTAGGATCAAGATGTATTGTTGTTGAAGGCATTCGTGTTGAAAAAGAGGCTGTTCTTGGTGCAAATGTTGTTTTAACGGCTTCTACAAAAATTATAGATGTCACTGGAGATTCACCTGTTGAAATCAAAGGAAGAGTTCCTGCGAGATCGGTTGTGATTCCTGGGAGTTATACCAAAAAATTCCCTGCTGGAGAATATCAAGTGCCTTGTGCATTAATTATTGGTCAACGTAAAGAAAGTACCAATAAAAAGACATCTTTAAACGACGCTTTAAGAACTTACGATGTCGCTGTCTAAACGATAAAAAAAAAGCTGATTTATGAAAATACTTGTCATTCAACAAAAAATGATCGGAGATGTCTTGATCAGCAGTTTGATTTGTGAAAACTTAAAAAAGAATTTTCCTGAATCAGAAGTTCACTATTTGGTCAATGCATTTTGTAAACCTGTGGTTCAGGGAAATCCTTATATCGACAAGTTTATTTTGTTTGAAGATCAATTTAGAAAAAGTAAAACTGAATTGTTCAAGTTTTTAGGTTCTATAAAAAGAGAAAAATATACCCATGTTTTTGATGCTTACGGAAAGATAGAAAGCAATCTCGTCTCGCTTTTCAGCAAAGCTTCCTTTAAAGCAAGTTACTACAAACCTTATACAAGCTGGATTTATCAAAAAACCTTCAAAGAATTATCCGTTAATCATTCAGAAGCTGGCACTGCCATTGACAACAGAATAAAATTATTAAAAACTTTAAAAGATGTCAAGGTTTACAACAATAAACCAAAAATATATCTGACTAAAGAAGAGAAAAATTCAGCTTCAGAAGTTTTTAAAAAGCATGGTTTATCAGGCCATAAAACCATCATGATTAGCTCAATGGGTAGTAATAATAGCAAGACTTATCCAATTGAATACATGGCTGAAGTTTTAGACTTTATTACTTCTCAAACTGATTTTGATCTGATTTTTAATTATTTACCACAGCAGAAAAAAGAAGTTCAAACATTATATGATCTCTGTTCTAAAAAAACACAACAAAAAATCAACCTTGAATTAACTGCTGAATCTTTAAGAGGATTTATGACGCTTTGCGATCAATGTAAAGCGATTATTGGCAATGAAGGTGGAACAATTAATATGGCAAAAGCTTTAGATGTGCCGAGTTTTGCAATATTTTCACCGTGGATTTTAAAGGATGGCTGGAACAGTTTTGAGAAAAATCATCCAAATGCTTCCGTACATCTCAATGATTATAAACCTGAGTTGTGTAAAGAACCAACTAAAATTTTAAAAGAAAAGTCATCTGAATTGTATCAAGCTTTTAAGCCTGAATTATTTCTACCTAAATTAGAGAGATTTATCAATCAGTATGTAAATTAAGACCATGGCTTGTTTTAATTCTTTTTAGAGATTTTGTTTCTGACCTAATAGCATCATTTTTCTGCCAAGCTTCATCAGTCACATAACCTCTTTCGTGCTCTAAATGAACAACAATTGCAAAATACCTGACGCGTTTTGCTTCTAAACCAGCGTTTTCAAGCCTTTCGCCAAACTCTCTGTCTTCGCCTCCATATTTCATACGTTCATCAAAACCATTAACCGAAAGAATATCTTTTTTCCAAGCAGATGCATTCCCACCATTCCATGTGGCTTTAGTTGGCGTAATAAAATTCATTAAATGTGTGACACCTTTATTTTTGCTAAGTTTTACATTCTTAAAATTAGACTTTAAACCTTTAGATTTTAACCAATCTATGTCAAAACATCTTTGAGATTGAATATCACTTTCATCAATCAATTCAGAAATTTCCATACTTAAGGGGAAATGCCCACCAGATAAAAATGTTGATTCTTCTCTGTTTCTAAGATGAGATTTTACAAAATCTTTTCGAGGAACACAGTCACCATCTGTGAAAATAAGATAATTTGTAGATGAAGCAATAATGGCTTTATTTAAGATTCGCGTTTTCTGAAAACCTTCATCAGGATGCCAAACATGATTAATCGTCAAATCGGTTTGTTTTTGAATCTCGTTAAGCATTTCAGCTGTTTCTGGACCAGAACCATCATCAGCGATCACAATTTCAAAATCCTTAAAATCTTGACATGCATAACCTATCAGAACTTTCCTTAACCATTCTGGTTTGTTATATGTGCTGATAATAACTGAGGCTTGCATTATTTAAAAATTTTGACAAAAATAGAAGTTTAATTCAATTTAAGTTTGATTTTAAAAATGATTTAAGGTTTTAAAAAATCAAAAATTATTTTAGAGACTCATCACAATAGTTTAGTTTTGCGTACTTTGTAGTTATTCAAAGTAAAACTTCTTAATGTCTCAAATTAAGCCTAAAATCACTGGATTGATAATCACGCTTAATGAAGAAAGAAATATCAAATCTGTTATTGAAAATCTTCATTTTGTGGATGAAATCATTGTACTAGACTCATTTTCAACTGATAAAACAATTGAAATTATTAAGACATTTCCTAATGTGAAGCTTTATCAAAATAAGTTTAAAAACTTTACAGATCAGAGAAACTTAGCACTTTCTTATGCCGAAAATGAATGGATTTTATTTTTGGATGCAGATGAAAGAATTACACAAAAACTTAAAGATGAAATTTTAAATGAAATACAAAAGCCGCAAACAGCTGATGCTTATTTTTTCAAAAGAAAGTTTAAATTTAAAAACAAAAATCTAAATTTTAGTGGTTGGCAAACTGATAAAAACGTAAGATTATTTAAAAAATCAAAAGCAATCTACACGAAAGAAAGGTTGGTTCATGAAATTTTATCAGTTAACGGCAGTACAAAAACTTTAAAAAACAAGCTGATTCATTATTCATATCTTGACTATCAATCCTACAAAGCAAAAATGATCAGTTATGCTCATCTCAAAGCTCAAGAATTACATCAAAAAGGCGTAAAACCTAACTTTTATCATTTTATAATCAAACCTGCTTATAGGTTTTTTCATAGCTACTTTATACGTCTTGGCATTTTGGATGGGAAAAAAGGAATCATTATCTGCTACCTCAATGCTTTAAGTGTTTATCACAGATACCCTGAACTCAAAAGATTGAATGCTTTGCCTGAAAAATCGACTGCTTGATTATTTCTTCCAGAATTTGATTTTCTTTTTCAAACGTTGTTTTCGCTGGAATTTTGCTTGAAACTCAACCGTATAAAACCACATTTTTTCAAAAACTTCTTCAAAAGGTCGTTGAGATAGTTTAGCGTATTCATCACTCATGATTTCAACCATAATTTTGTGTGGCGTGAGTCTCCTCATATTACGCATACGATCATCAAAATTTAAAGATCTAAAATTCATTCTGTTTAAATCTACCAACTTAAAGCCGTATGAATTTTCATTTTCAAAAATGAGCGTATTACCTGGAGAATGATCTAAAAACTCAACTTCTTTCTCATGTAAATCAAAAGAAAAAGCTGTAAAAGCTCTTAATATTTTCTCGTGATTATCTATTTCTGAATCGTGAACTAAGTCACGATAAGTATATTTTGGTTCATCATGAAAACTGATGTAATAAGAATCCTTTAAGCCTAAACCACCATAATTTTCAATATAAGCCACTGGTTTTGGCGTTCCTATTTCTAAAGAAATTAATTTATTTGCAAATTGAAAAGAACGTTCGGCTTTCGATTGACGCACATATCGATACGCAAATTGGTTCATCGCATTTGGCGTTTTAAAGGCTTTAATGTTTATTTTCTGTCCTTTAAAATCAAATAATTTAATCCGGTTTCTGTCGCCATTTCCAAAATCTTCACCAGAGTTCTGAAAATTTTCGATGAAAGACAAGAGTTCTTCTTTGTCTTCTTGGTAAATCGGATTAAATACTGCTCGCATAATAAATTATAAAATCGCAAATTTAGCTTTATTCATTTTTTAAAAAAGGATGTAGCACAATAATTTTATAATTATAAAAATTATCTACTTTTGTTAAAAATCGCTTAATATGTCAAACAAACTCCAATGCAGCCTAGTCACGCCTACATATAATTGGCCCGAAGCGCTTGAACTTTTGTTACTTAGTATTTTAGATCAAACTCAACTACCTGACGAAGTGATTGTTGCTGATGATGGTTCAACTGAAGAAACTAAAAATTTAATTGAAAAGTTTCAAAAGAATTTTCCAGTGCCACTAATTCACGTTTGGCATGAAGACAAAGCAAATCGCAAGCCTCGTATTATGAATCAAGCGATTGCTAAGGCTAAATATCCTTATATTGTTGAAATAGATGGTGATATTATTATGCATAAGAATTTTGTGAAAGATCATCTGAATTTTGCGAAAAAAGGTCTTTATCTTTATGGTTCAAGGGCAAACATTCAAAGAGAACATCTTGAGGAATTGATTGAAAAAAAGCAAATTCATTTTAATTATTTTTCAAAAGGTATTAAAAAACGTGGAAGGACTTTACATTTTCCAGCACTAACAAATATCTATAAACCTGTTGATGAACGCTCACGAAAATTACGTGGTTGTAATATGTCTTTTTGGCGAGAAGATTTTATCAAAGTGAATGGTTTTAATGAAAACCTCGTTGGCTGGGGAATCGATGATTCTGAAATGATTCAGCGATTACATAATATTGGTATCAAAGGTAAGCGCCTGAAATTTGCAGGAATTGCTTATCATATTTACCATAAAGAACAATCGAAATCTCATATTGATATCAACAGAGAAATAGAAGAACAAACTACTGAGAAAAAGCTGACTTATTGCGAAAAAGGCGTTGATCAGTTTTTATAATTTCTTATAAATTTCTTCAACTTTTTCAGCTTGTAACTCAGAAGTGAAGTTTTTAAGTACAAAATCTTTATTGGCTTCTAAAACTTCATCAAACCTTGTTTTATTTTTATATAAATCTAAAATAAACTCTGCTAATAGCTTGCTATTTTTCACATCAGCGATATAGCCATTTTCAGTATGATTAATTAAAAGTTCTGAAATTCCGACTCTGGTCGTGACAACTTTAGTTTTGAAATAAAAAGCTTCCAACAATGAAGTCGGTCCGCCTTCACGCTCAGAAGTTAGCAAGAAAACATCAAAATAATCATGTAATAAATACGCCTGATTAAATTGATTTAAAAATAAAACATGCTTTTCTAAATTTAATTCTTTTACTCGATTTTGATATTCTGGAGTTAATTTTGAAAATCCGCCAACTTGCACAAATTGAATATCTTTTATTTGATAATGGTTCACAAGTTGGTCAGCGACATCAATAAATGTGTCTAAATCTTTGGCAGCTGAATGATTTGCGATATTGCCAACTGTAAAGATTGATGAATCAAATGGAGGTTTAAAGTCTTTTGGAAAATCTTCAAATTCTATATTAAATGAGTCATGAACAACTTTAAGTTTAGCTTGGTTTTTTTTAGAAAGCATCATTTTAAATTCATTTTTGACATAATCTGAAACACAAATAATTTGATTAATTTGAGAAAAATTATATTTCAAACGACTCAAGAAACTTGAACTTCTGCCTATTCCTTTTTTTTCAAAAATAAGTTTGGCTTTAAAGCGATATTTAAATGAAGTATAATAAGCCAAAGTTAATGCATCACTCGTGTGCAAGTGAATGACATCAGGCTTTATTTTTTGAATATATTTCTTAAATGAAGTTGTATTTTTAAAAGATTTCAATTTAGGATGCTCAGCACATTCAAAATGAATATCATAATCCTCAAAAGCTTTATTAATTTTAGAATCCTCTACACCAAAAACATAATTTTCTAGATCATTTTTGTTTAAATTTGTCACCAAATTAAAGAGTTGTTGCTCGTTGCCTCCCCATATTTTTGCACCAGTAACGTGTAAAACCTTCATTTAATTTTTTTTGTAAATTTTAGCATTTTATCCACTTTATGCAAGCAGAATTAAAAAAATCAGAGCAAATTCTAAAAGATGGCAAGCTCCTCCTCTATCCAACCGATACGGTTTGGGGTATTGGCTGTGATGCCACAAACCCTGACGCCGTTCAAAAAGTTTATAACCTTAAGCAGAGAGATGATTCTAAAGCTTTAATTTGCTTAGTGTCAAGCGTAGAGATGCTAAAAGATTATGTTGATTATGTGCCTGCAGAAGCTGTTGATATTATTTTAAAAAACACAAAAAAGCCAACAACAATTATTTATTACGCCAATGAAAAATTAGCGCAAAATCTTTTAGCTGAAGACAATTCGGTAGCTGTTCGTGTCAGTCAATCAGAGTTTTGTCAACGCCTCATTAATAATTTTGGTAAACCTATTATTTCGACCTCAGCAAACATCAGTGGCGTTTCAACTCCTCAAAATTATAATGAAATACAGCCTGAAATTTTAAAAGGCGTTGACTATGTTGTAAATTTGCAAAAATCTAAAAAAAATGCACAGCCTTCTCAAATTTTAAAGATTGATAAGTCTGGACAAATTCACGTGATTCGACCATAAATATGCCTGATAATAATTATTCCAACGCTCTTGAACATGAGATTTTTAGCTACATCACAAAAGCTGCTGACCACCTAAAAGTTGATACTTATGTAATTGGTGGCTTTGTAAGAGATTTTTTCCTGAAACGTCAAAACAAAATGGACATTGATATTGTCTGTGTTGGCGATGGCATTGCATTAGCAAAAGAAGTCGCAAGTTTATTGCCTAATAAACCCAAAGTACAAGTTTTTAAAACTTTCGGAACGGCAATGTTAAAAGCTTTTGACCTGGAAATTGAGTTTGTCGGTGCGCGAAAAGAATCCTATTCTGAAGATAGCAGAAAGCCCAGCGTTGAAAAAGGAAGTTTAAGTGATGACCAAAATCGTCGTGACTTTACAATTAATGCATTGGCACTTCAGCTCAATTCAGAAAAATTTGGAGAATTACTCGATCCTTTTGATGGTTTAGAGCATCTCAAACAACAACTCATCATCACGCCATTAGATCCAGATGAAACCTATTCTGACGATCCTTTGCGTATGTTGAGAGCAATTCGTTTTTCAGCACAGCTTAACTTTTTTATCGATCCTAAATCTTTGGATTCTATCGAAAAAAATGCTGAGCGTTTAAAGATTATTTCTAACGAACGCATCGTTACTGAAATCAATAAAATACTATTGACAGAAAAACCTTCAACAGGTTTTAAACTGCTTCATAAAACAAAACTATTGCCACTCATTTTGCCTGAACTGACTGCTCTTGAAGGCATTGATGAAAAAGATGGTCAAAAACATAAAGACAACTTTTGGCACACCTTAGAAGTTGTCGATAATATTTCTCAAGAAACAAACAACCTTTGGTTACGCTGGGCTGCTTTACTTCATGATATTGGCAAAGCGCCGACAAAACGTTTTAGTAAACGTGTGGGTTGGACTTTCCACGGACATGAATTTGTTGGTTCAAAAATGGTTTATAAATTATTCAAACGTCTTAAAATGCCATTGAATGATAAGATGAAATTTGTTCAAAAGCTTGTTTTATTGAGTTCAAGACCTATTGCTATTGTTGATGATAACGTAACTGATTCTGCCGTAAGACGCTTAATTTTAGACGCTGGAGATTATTTTGAAGATTTAATGATGCTTTGTGAAGCCGATATTACAACTAAAAACCCGAAGCGTTATAAAAAATATCATAACAACTTCAAGATTGTAAGACAACGCGTGAGGGATGTTGAAGAACGTGACCACATTCGTAATTTTCAACCTCCTATTTCTGGGCAAGAAATCATGACTATTTTTGACATCAAACCTTGTCGAGAAGTTGGTACTTTAAAAGACACAATCAAGGAAGCAATTTTAGAAGGTGATATTCCAAATGAATATGATGCTGCCTATCAATTTATGCTTAAAAAAGCTGAAGAATTAGGTCTCAAACAGAAAGCATAAATTTCTTAAAAATAAGTAAAACAAACTCAAAATTTAGATGCATTAATTTGCTTAAGCGTAACTTTGCGTGATCTTAATAAAATGGGTTAATGGCAACAAAAAGAAAAGACAACAAAACGGTCATCGCTTGGTTAATTACTGGCTGCGTTTTATTGTTTATTATGGTTTTAGTGGGTGGTATTACCAGGCTCACAGATTCTGGTTTATCGATGTCTAATTACAAATTAATTTCGGGAACAATACCGCCTATATCAGATGCTGAATGGCAAGACGCCTTTGAGCATTATAAACAATTTCCTGAATACAATGCTTACAACACACATTTTGAGTTAGAAGATTTTAAAGCAATTTACTTTTGGGAATGGTTCCACAGAGTTTTAGGACGCTTAATCGGTTTGGTTTTTATCATTCCTTTCCTCTACTTTTTATTGACAAAACAATTAACAAAGTCAACGATTAAAAAATCTATCGGACTTCTCATGCTCGGAGGATTTCAAGGTTTTTTAGGTTGGTTTATGGTTAAAAGTGGATTAGTCGACCAACCTGATGTCAGTCATTTTAGATTAGCAGCTCACTTAACAACAGCTTTTATCACTTTCGCTTTAACGCTTTGGGTTGCTTTAGATCTGATTTATCCTCATCGAAAACCAGCAATCAAACCGATGAAGAATTGGATTATTGGAGGGATTTCAGTTTTACTAATTCAAATAATTTACGGTGGTTTTGTCGCTGGTCTTAAAGCTGGACTTTTACACAATCATTGGCCATTGATGAATGAAGGTATGTTTATGCATGATACCGTTTATTTATTAGAACCTTTTTATAAAAATTTGATCGAAAACCCTAGCGGAATTCAGTTTATTCACAGAACACTGGCTTATATTGTTGTTTTATTTGTCTTTATCATTTGGTTTAAATCTAGACAATTCAAATTAAATTCGACTCAAAAATTCAGTGTGAATATTCTTGTCTTTTTAGTGATCATGCAATTTGCACTTGGTGTTTATACAATTCTATATAAAGTCCCGCTTTCATTAGGATTAGCGCATCAAATAGGTGCTTTTTTCTTAATCTCAGCAATGGTTTTTTCATTACATAGATTTAGTAAATAAATGAAAAGACAGCATTTACTTAAGAAATATCAGTTCAAAATTTAATCATAAAACTGAAAGCAACTTTTCTATTCTAGATTTTATTAAGAACTTTGCAACTCAAATTTTAAAACTGAGAAGTTCAACTTTAAACTTTCTTCGTTATTTAAATTTTATTATTTATCACTGCTTAAAAAGCAAAAAGTATCATCAATAAAAAGAGCTTCATGATTTTTAAATTTAGAATAATACTTGACACTTTAGACGACATTTTTAGAGATATTGAAATCAGAAAAACCGATACGCTTGAAGATTTGCACAATGCTATTGTTCAAGCTTTTGGATTTGATGGAACCGAAATGGCTTCATTTTACAAAAGTGATGAGGAATGGAATCAAGGCGAAGAAATCGTTTTACACGATATGAGCGGTGGCGAAGAATCAGTGTTGATGATGAATGAAACACCAATTGAAGATGCTTTTTCTGAAGACAACACGAAAATGATTTTTGTTTACGACTTCTTCAGCATGTGGACGTTTTATGTTGAATTAGCAGACATTGCTGAACCTATTGATGGCCAAGATTACCCAAATCTTATGTTTGCTCAAGGTCATTTACCAGAAAATCCACCTGAAAAAAGTTTTGAAGCAGAGAAGCTTGATGAAGACGATGATTTTGACGACAATGAAAGTTTTAATGATAGCTTTGAAAATCTAGATGATTTTGATTTCGATCAAAACTGGAATTAATCAACATTATTTTTTTACTGATATTATCAGTTTTAACAATTATTATTTTTTGGAGTTTAACAAAGATGAAAATCTATTTTAAATTTCGATATTTAACCAATAAATCTTTCTATGTTAAATTTATATAGTGCACGAATTGAAAGCATGTCAATACATCGTGTTGGTAATAAAAGCCGTAACGAAAGTTTATTTCTTTCAGAAGAACCTTTCGAACTTTCTGATGAATTAACACCTTTAATCAAAGAGTATTTCCTTAAATCTTTTAGAGATAAAGAAGAAAATTACTATCAGTTTGTTCATGAAACAGACTTAGAGTTTCATAATCTTTACAATTTAGCAAATGAGATTTTTAATAATCCATCAAAGACTCATGAGATTTCTAAAAAGATCACAACTTATCTTTTTGAACAATCGATGCACCAACATATTAAAGGGGGAGAAGTTTATGTGGTTTATTTTGAAAACGTTTTAGTTGATAACGAAAAAGTGAATGCTATTGGCATTTTTAAATCGGAATTAAAACATGATTTTTTACAATTTGAAGAAAACCAAAACAACCTCGATTTAATTTTGCAACAAGGCGTTTACCTCAATAAATTAGATAAAGGCGCGTTGATTTTAGAAACCGAAAAAGAGCAAGGTTATAAAGTTCTTTCTGTTGACTCTAATAAATACGATACTAAATATTGGCTAGAGCAGTTTTTAGGCGTTGACTTTTTTGAAGATGAAAATTTCTACACCAAAAAATATTTGAAATTTTGTGAAAACTTCGCCAAAGATGTGGTTTTGCCGGCTGAAGATAAACAGCAAGAAGTGATGTTTATGAATAAAGCCATGAATCACTTTGCTTCGAACGATAACTTTAACGAGCAAGAATTTTTAAAAGATGTGATTGAAAACCCTGATTTAGAACCTGAGTTTAAAAACTATAAAACTGAGCAAGCACCTAAATACAAAATTGAAGATCTGGCTGAATTTCCGATCTCAAATACGGCTGTGACGGCCGCTCGTAAAAAAATAAAAAGCGTAATTAACTTAGATACAAACGTTCAAATTAAAATGGATTTCGTGAACGGAGATAGCGCTGATAAATACATTGAAAAAGGTTGGGACGAAGACAGACAGATGTATTACTACCTTGTTTATTTCAATAAAGAAGAAAAGAAATAGGAATCAACTTCTAATAGATTCTAAAAATTTAAAAAGCATCAAATCATAAAGGTTTGATGCTTTTTTGCTTAAACAAATAATAACATATAAAATAAATTTCACTCTTAAAGTTAAAAAAACTAAGTTTGTTTAACTCATTAAATGATTTATGATGACAAAAGCAAAATTCTACTTTTTTCTCTTTTTTATATTTTCTATTCAAGCCTTCAGTCAGGAAACTGAAACAACACCAATCATCCAAACTGTCATTTCAAGTGGTTTTGGCTTAGGAACTGTACTTGCCGTTGTCACCTCTTGGGAAAGAAATAAATCAGTTTTACTGGCTTTTCTGCACGGAATTTTCAGTTGGCTTTATGTGATCTATTTTGTAATCACAAGAAAAAAAAGTGAGCGTAAATAATAGGTTTTTAGCCTTTAAAACATCAATATGAAAATAAAATACTTATTCGTTTTAGTCGTCGTTTTTCTATTTTTCAAAACGAATGCACAAAATTTACGCGGAACTATTCTGGATAAATCAACTCAAGAAACGATTCCCTTTGCGACAATTCAGTATGGCAAAAATAATGGCGTTATCAGTAATATTGAAGGTAAATTTAGCATTGACACCACCAGAACTCGCAACATAGATAGTTTAAAAATATCTAGCATGGGTTTTAAAACCTTCAGTTTGGCTTTAGTAGATTTTAGAGACAACGATAGTATTTACTTGACACCAGCCATCAATGAATTATCAGAGGTTTTTTTGAGAGACGACAGCTTTACTGCAAGAGAATTAATTGATCTTTTCATTAAAAAAAAAGACAGTAATTACGTGACTGATGCAAGCCAACTTCAAGTTTTTCAAAGGACAGAATACCAAACAAAATTTAAAGATTACGGCTTTGAACTTACAAAAGCTAATTACATCAAAAAATCGACACGAAAAGAAATTAACAGAGATTTAGAAGAAACCTCAAAGACCGTTATCGGCTCAAACACGACATATTTCAGGGAAAGATTAGTTGATGTCTATCTCAACGAGAAAGATTCCTTAAAGATTATTCCACAAAAAGCTATTAAAATTGTTTCGTCGGATGCTGACCAAGACATTGAAGAAATTCAAACCAAAGCTTTTAAAAAAATATTTGAAAAATTAGAAAATTCCAATAGTTTTAAAGTGAGAACTTTTATCATCACAGTTGAAGATTCCTTGGATTTATCAAAAATCAATAAACAACTGGAAAAAAGAGTTGATAGCACGAAAACGAAAAATATCAGAAATTCCTATAAAAGTTTTTTACCTCAACTAAATTTCAAAACAGGATTGTTTGAGCCACTATCTGAAGTTGATGATTACAGTTTTAAAATTGAAGATGTCACAAGTTTTAATGGTGAAATGGTCTATATCATCAATTTTGAACCAGACAGAAACCGAGCAAAATACAGAGGAAAACTTTACATCACTGCAGAAAATTATAGCATTGTCAAATTTCAGAGACAGCTTGTCGAAGGCAAAAGTGAACAAAAATTAAACCTTAAGTTTCTATTCGGTGTAAAATTCGATAGCTATAGAAATAATTTAGAAATGATGTATTTCAAAAATGCTGAAGGCAAATATTATCCAAAATATATCAAACAGACCGATGGGCAGTATTTCTATGTCGATAGAAAGTTTATTTTTAAAGAAAATGAAGACAACCGTCGAGAAAGAATGAAATTTAAATTAAACATTTTAGCTGAAGTCAATAACTTTACTTCTGATGAATTTTTTATTATTTCAGAAAATAAAATAAACAAAAATCAATTTGATGGGATTAAAGAAAACGAAGGCATCATCATCAAAGAGTTTGATCGCTATCCTTCTTCTTTCTGGAAAAACTATAATGTTATTGAAGCCACAGATAAATTAAAAAACTATGAGTAAGTTTAAATAATTCCCTGATAAAATGATCACTAACTCTAAGTTTTGAGTTAAAATTAAGAACTCTACTCTACTCTGATTTGTATCTTTACAAGTTCTAAAAAAAGAACGAAATATGAGTCAGGACAATCCATTATTACAACATTTTGAATACCCTCCTTTTTCAAAAATAAAAAACAAACACTTTAAACCTGCCATTGAGCAAGCGCTTAAGGATGCCAGAAAAGATATCACTACCATCGCTGAACAAAGCGCTGAACCTACTTTTAAAAATACACTTGAAGCACTTGAATTTGCTGGCGATCAGTTAGGCAAAGTGACACGTATTTTCTTTAATTTAAATTCAGCTGAAACGAATCCTGAGATTCAAAAAACAGCGCAAGAAGTTTCTCCATTACTGAGTGAGTTTTCAAATGATTTGCTTTTAAACGAAAAATTATTCGCGCGAATCAAATCTATTTATAATCAAAAGAGCGAACTTGATTTAAATCACGAGCAAGAAAGATTATTAGATAAAGTTTACAAAAACTTCACTCGCAACGGTGCCAATTTAGAAAAAGAAAAACAAGCACAGCTTCGTGATATTGATAAACAATTGTCTCAACTTTCGTTACAATTTGGGGAAAATGTTTTAGCAGAAACCAACGCTTTTGAACTTCATATTGAAGATGAAAAAGAGCTTGATGGTGTTCCAGAATCAGTAAAAGATTCAGCACAAACACTTGCAAAAGAAAAAGAAGTTTTGGGTTATATCTTAACTTTAGACTTTCCGACCTATCTGCCTGTGATGAAATTTGCTAAAAGCAGAAATCTCAGAGAAAAAATGCTCAAAGGTTTTGGTGCTAAAGCCTTCAAAGACAATGAATACAACAATACTGAAAATGTTTTAAAAATCGTCAAACTCAGGTATGAACGCGCGCAATTATTAGGTTTTGAAACACATGCCGATTTTGTTCTTCAAGAACGCATGGCAAAAACTCCTGAAAATGTGATGTCGTTTTTAAATGAAATCTTGACAAAAGCAAAACCAGCTGCGATTAAAGAATTTGATGAATTAAAATCTTTCGCAGAAAAAACTGATCAAATAACAGATTTTCAAAAATGGGATCAAGCTTATTATTCTGAAAAACTCAAGCAAGAAAAATTCGACTTAAATGAAGATGAACTCAAAGAGTATTTTGAATTAAATAATGTGATTGACGGACTTTTTAAAGTTGCGCACAAACTTTACCAAGTCAATTTTAAAAAAAATAAAACCATTGATGTCTATCATGAAGATGTTCTTGTTTTTGATGTGACTGATGATAATGGAAAATTTTTAGCCACTTTTTATGCTGACTTCCATCCACGTGCTGGAAAACGTGATGGCGCATGGATGACTACCTACAAAGATCAATATGTCAAAGATGGAAAAGAAGAACGTCCACAAGTATCCATTGTTTGTAATTTCACAAAACCATCAGCAAAGCAACCGTCATTGTTGACTTTCATGGAAGTCACAACATTGTTTCACGAGTTTGGTCACGCTTTACACGCGATGCTTGCTAACACTTTTTACCCTTCATTATCTGGTGCATCGGTTTATTGGGATTTTGTAGAACTTCCTAGCCAATTAATGGAAAATTGGTGTTACGAACACGAAGCACTCGAATTGTTTGCAAAGCATTACAAAACTGAAGAAGTTATCCCGCAGGAATTGATTGAAAAAATCAGAAAATCTTCAAACTTTATGGAAGGCTTACAAACCATCAGACAGGTAAGTTTTGGGCAATTAGATATGTCTTGGCACAACCTTAATCCATGCGAAATCACTGATGTGAAAGCTCATGAAAATAAGGCATTCAAAGAAACTTCTCTCCTGCCCGATATTCCTACAAACTGTATGAGCACAGCTTTTGGACATATTTTTCAAGGTGGTTATTCTGCAGGTTATTATTCTTATAAATGGGCTGAAGTTTTGGATGCAGATGCATTCGAATTATTTAAAGAAAAAGGAATTTTTGATTCAGAAACAGCTCAAAAATTTAAAGAAAATGTCTTACAGCAAGGCGGCACAAAAGATCCGATGGAATTGTACAAAAACTTTAGAGGACAAGAACCAAACCCTGATGCTTTATTGAGGCGTGCTGGTTTACTTGAAAATAAGAAATAGATAATTTTTAATAATTAAAGCTGCTTTAGAAGTATATTTACACTCTAAAGCAGCTTTTTTATTCTGATAATAAATGCTGAAAACTTTCCCTGAGTTTTTTCAATTTAGGTTCAATGATTAATTGGCAATATCTAAATTCAGTATTATTTTGATAAAAATTCTGGTGTTCAAATTCAGCAACATAAAATTCTTTAGCAGCTGAAAGTTTTGTCACTATTTTTCCATCAAAAACATTCTCATTTAATTTTTTAATCACAGCTTCAGCAATTTCTTTCTGTTGTGCATCATGGTAAAATATTTCGCTGCGATATTGCTCACCAACATCATAACCTTGACGATTTAGAGTTGTTGGATCGTGAGTTGTAAAAAAAACATGCAAAAGCGTTTCATAATCAATTTTTGTATCATCATAATCAAGCTGAATCGCCTCAGCGTGACCAGTTCTTCCCATCACGACTTCTCGATAAGGCGGATTTTTAATTTGACCTCCTGTAAAACCAGATTCAATATTTTCGACAAATTTAAGGTGTTGAAAAACAGCTTCAGTACACCAAAAACAGCCATTAGCAAAAGTTGCTTTTTTCATAATAATAAAATTAGATTTCAAAGTTCTTACAAAATTAATGAGCAAAGACCAGGCTCTTTAGGAATTAACGATAAATTAGTAGCCGATAAAGGAGGCTTTTAAAAATATTATTAAGAATTTTGAAGAAGAAATTAATCTCATGATAAAGGCGAAAAATATCTTTAAGCATTACAAAGATCTCAGGGTTTTAAATGGTGTAAATATTGATGTGAAGAAAAGTGAAGTCATATCAATTGTTGGTGCTTCAGGTGCAGGAAAAACGACTCTGCTTCAAATTTTGGGAAGCCTTGAAAAAGCTGATCAAAAAGATGAAACATCAATCATTGTTAATGGTACAGATTTAACGCAACTTAAAGAAAAAAAACTCGCCAAATTCAGAAATGAAAACATCGGATTTATTTTTCAGTTTCATCAGCTTTTACCAGAATTTTCAGCGCTAGAAAACGTTTGCATTCCTGCATTTATTAAAAAAACTCCTACAGCTAAAGCTGAAAAAAGAGCTTTGGAGCTCTTGAAATTTTTAGGCCTTGAAGATCGCGCTCAACATAAACCAAATGAATTAAGCGGTGGTGAACAACAACGTGTGGCTGTTGCTAGAGCTTTGATTAATGAACCTGCTGTGATTTTTGCTGATGAACCTTCAGGAAATTTAGACTCAAAATCTGCTGAAAATTTGCATCAACTTTTCTTCGATTTAAGAGATCAATTTGGGCAAACTTTTGTAATTGTCACGCACAATGAAGAGTTAGCAGATTTAGCCGATAGAAAATTGACGATGCAGGATGGACAAATTGTAGAAGATTAAGTATGACTTCAAAAGAACTTCAATCTTTCCTTGACGAAAAAGTTGAGCTTTATAATAGACCGAAGTTTATCACCACTGATCCTATTTATATTCCGCATCAATTTCAGAAAAAAGAAGATATTGAAATTGCAGGTTTTCTGATTGCAACTATTGCTTGGGGCAACAGAAAATCTATCTTAAAAAATGGGCAAAAACTGCTTCAAATTCTGGATTATGAGCCACATGATTTTATTTTAAATCACACAAAAAATGATTTCAAAGCTTGTGATGGATTCGTCCATAGAACATTTAATGCCGAAGATTTAAAATATTTTTTAACAGCATTAAAATCACTCTATCAAAAATATGAGTCACTTGAGAATATTTTTGCACAACATCTTCCAGAGAAAAATTTACAAGAAAGCGTTCATCATTTTAAACAAGAATTTTTCAGTTTACCACATCAAAAAAGAACTGAAAAGCATGTGAGCGATCCTTTAAAAAAATCGGCAGCAAAACGCATTAATATGTATTTAAGGTGGATGGTAAGGCAAGATTCAAAAGGTGTTGATTTTGGTTTATGGACAAAGATAAGTCCGAGTCAACTCTCCTGCCCTTTGGATGTTCATTCAGGTCGCGTTGCCAGAAAACTGGGCTTATTAAATCGTAAACAAAACGATGCGAAAGCAGTTTTGGAACTCGACAACAATTTAAAAAAATTAGACCCTAAAGATCCTGTTAAGTATGATTTTGCTCTTTTTGGTCTAGGTGTTTTCGAAGCTTTTTAAAATTGATAATTCTCAATATATAGAGTTGAACAATTCTTAAAGTTCGAAAAATAAGTTTATCGTATCGTAAATTTCGTTTTACTTTATAGATTCATCAATTATTTAAATAAATTGAGATTATCTAACCAAGAACTAAAGGAAATCTTACAGAAGCCAGAAGAGTTTATCGATATGGCAAACCTTGTTTATATCAACGATGAAGATTTATGCATCACAAGACATAAACACGGGCGTGGTTTTTATTACAAAGACAAATCTGGACAAAAAATAACTCAAGCTGATGAGAAAAAACGCATTAAAGCTTTAGTCATTCCTCCCAATTGGAAAGATGTTAGAATCACAAGTATCATAAATGGTCACTTACAAGCTGTTGGTAGAGATGATAAAAAAAGAAAGGTTTATCTCTATCATCAATCTTGGACAGAGTTTAAAAATCAAACCAAGTTTTATAAAATGCTTGCTTTCGGAAATCAATTGACGAAAATAAGAAAACAAGTAGAGAAAGATTTGAGTTTAAAAGGTATGCCAAAGCAAAAAGTGATTGCTTTAGTGATACGTTTAATGGAAGAAACACACATCAGGATTGGGAATCATTATTATGCGCAAAAAAATAAAACTTACGGTTTATCGACATTGCGTTCAAAACACGTTAATATCAGTAAAGATTTATTGGCTTTGGATTTCATCGGTAAAAAAGGCAAAGAACACCATATAGAAATTACAGATAAAAATTTGATTGAACTGGTTCAAAATTGTGAAGAAATTCCAGGTTGGGAATTATTCAAATATTATGATGAAACTGGTGATAAACAAATTATTGACAGCGGTTTAGTTAATAAATATATACAGAATAGTTGTGGCGAATTTTTCTCAGCAAAAGACTTTAGAACTTGGGCAGCGACTAAAATTTATTTTGAAACACTTAAGGATTTTGATATGACTGAAGATGAAAAAAAGCAACAAAAAAATATCATTTCAGCTTTAGACAAAGCAGCAGAAGCTTTAGGAAATACAAGAGCTGTTTGTAAAAGTTATTACGTGCATCCAGTGGTTACGGAGAAATATCTTGATGGGAGTATTAAAACTTATTTTGATCAAGTTGATAAACGAAAAGAAAATCAAAACTCAAGTTTATCTAATACAGAAGAAATATTAATCGATCTTATGAAAGATTTCGAACTTGATTTATCTGATTAATTTTAATCAACCCAAAAACCAACAATATTTACTCTTAAGCTTATTTAATCAAAGAATTTCTTTAAGTTTAAAAAATCGGTAATGGTTAAATTTCATTATTATCAAAAACATAATGACAGTTTCAAATCAAACTAACATGAATTTTACTTTAAAAGTTTTATCATTCTGTGCTGCCTTATTCATAATTTCGTTTAATTCATATTCTCAGTCTCAAGACTCAACATCAAGACCTCTGATATCATTTGATAAAATTAAATTTTTAGAAAATATCGATATGACTTTTGATATGCGAATGGGAATGCAGGCCTATACTTTTAGAGGTGGTGATAAATATTACAACGGAGTACAATTTAAAAATGAACATACCGCACTTGGTATTTCTGCAAAAGTTCATGAAAAAGTTGATTTACATTTCAGAAATCGTTTTAATAAAGGAAGTGATGTTCAAACGCTTGATCAATTGGGCAGTAACATCGAGTTGGCTTATATCAATGTCAAAGCTACCGATCAATTGAATATTTTACTTGGTAAAATGAATACCTTTTATGGTGGTTACGAGTATCAATATAGCGCCATGAATATTTTGGAATATAATGATATTTACAGTAGAGCTTTGGCTTATGTGACTGGAGCTGGGATAAGATTTCAAGCTTTTGAAAATCATAATTTTGGCTTGCAAATCTTAAATTCTCGAACAATGCATTATGACGATTTGTATGGCGATATAGCTGCTTATAATGTAGAGGAGCCTGACTGGCCTGTTGCTGTTGTTGGGAACTGGAATGGTCGTTTCTTTGATGGTAAATTACAAACAAACTACAGTGCCAGTTATTCAAATCAAGTCAAAAGCAGAGGAACATATTTCTTTACAGTTGGCCACAAATACCAAAGCAAAAAATTCTCAATCATGTATGATTTTGAGTACAGCTATGAACAAATCGATACAAAAGGAATCATGACAGATATTATTCAAAACGATAATGTTGCTGAAGACGTCAGATATATTGAAAACTGGATGCGAGCAGAATATCAATTTAATGATAAATTTAAAGGCTTGTTGACCTTAATGACAAGTAGTGCATACGGAAATTTTGAAAATGAGAAAGATCATACAAGAACAAGTTATGGTGTTATCCCAACGCTGTATTTCAGTCCATTTAAAGACATTGATATTAGGTTTTACATCGCTTATATCGGTCGTTATTATGATTACACTGACTATGCAAAAGAAACTTTTAATGTGTCAAATTACAATAAAAATGAAGCCAGAATAGGCTTTATAGCACCTTTTAAAATTCTGTAAACATCTTAATTTTCAGCTTTATTTTAAAGCAATATGAAGTTGAATCAATGATGAGAATTTTTCGTAAATTGCGCATATATTTTTAAACTATGCAGTCATCTCCCCTAACCTTAAAAGAGCAAAAGCGAATAGAAGCTCTCAAATCATTGAATATACTTGATTCAGAAAACGAGCGAGAGTATGATGATATTACAGATTTAGCTGCTGCAATTTGTGACACACCAATTGCAATTGTGTCTTTAGTTGACAGACATAGGCAATGGTTTAAAGCTAAAATAGGTATTGACATTTGTGAAGTAGACCGTGAGCATTCCTTCTGTACACATGCTATTGAGAATCCATACGAAATTATGGAAGTTAATGATGCAAGATTAGATCCTCGTTTTAAAGATAATCCATACACTTTTGGTGACGATGCAATTATCTTTTATGCTGGCGCTCCGCTCATTGATTCCGATGGTAATGCCCTAGGTACACTTTGTGTTATCGATCACAAACCTCGCAAACTGACTGACATCCAGCTTTCTAGTCTAGATAAACTTGCGAAACAAGTTGTTAAACTATTTAAGCTTCATGCATACAACTCTCATCTTAAGGATAAAGAAACTGAACTTAAGGAAACCAATACAAAACTCAAAAATTTTGCTGGTGTCGTTTCTCATGATATGAAAATGCCTTTAGCTAATATGATTGTGACTTTTGATATTTTAAAAGCTAAATATGCTAAAAATTTAGATGAAGGTGGGCTAGAATATTTATCAAACTTAAAGCAATCTGCTTTTAAAATGAGTGACTATATCACAAATATTCTCGCTCACTATGAAAGTGACTATATCACAAATGAAGCTGGATTGCATCAGGTTTTTGACATCCATGAATTGCTAGAAAATATTGAGGAAATGCTCGATATTAATGATAACTGTGAAATCGAATTCCCTGAGCATAATAGAGAAATCAAAGCCAATAAAATAGCTTTAGAACAAATTTTTCTAAACTTAATCGGGAATAGTATCAAGTATAACGATAAAGACGTCATCAAGATTAAAGTTGCTTTTGAAGAAGATAATTATAATTATTATTTCAGTATTCAAGATAATGGAATTGGTATTCCTGAAGAAGAAAAAAAACGTGTTTTTGAGTTGTTTTCAACGGTTGCCTCTGAAGATCGAAATGGGAATATCGGAAATGGTATTGGTTTATCAACAGTTAGAAAACTCATCTTTAATCTTGGAGGAAAAATAGATATAAAATCCAAAGTAGGAATAGGAACGACAATCAAATTTTCAATTGAAAAGAAATAATCATTAGTTTGCGTTATAAAAAAGTATTGACTCATGGTTTTTAAAAATCCTGATATTCTTTATGCATTATTTGCACTTCTGATCCCAATACTCATACATTTATTTCAATTCAGACGCTACAAAACAGTTTGGTTTTCAAATGTTCACGCCCTAAAAGATTTAAAAAAACAATCAAGAAAAAGTAGAGAACTCAAAAAGCTATTAATACTCTTAACACGTCTTTTAGCTTTAACTGCTTTAATTTTAGCTTTTGCAGAGCCTGAAATTCCTGCTCAAAAAGAAGAAGAAGAAAATCAATTAGCTATTTATTTAGACAATTCACTCAGCATGCTTGTTGAGCATCAAAACTTGACTTTATTATCCAGAGCTAAACAAGATTTACTAGCTAATTTACCAGTTGACAAAGTATTTACCCTATACTCAAATGATGAAATTTTTAGAGACTTAAAAGCTGATGAATTAGAAGATATTTTACTCAAAATCAGGCCAACTGAGATAAATCTTTCGCCTAAAAACTTATATTTAAAGCTTAAGACTGAAGCCGATAAAAGCAATCAGAGGATAAGTTTTATTTATATTTCGGACTTTTTGAATATTGAGAATACTGAAGATTTAAAATCACCAACCGAGACTATATCAACTAATTATTATCAACCAGAATTTAGTGATATTCAAAATATCAGTATAGAAAATGCACAACTCAAATCTGATAGAGAACTTGAGGTAGCGTTACATTCAAATCTTAACAACTCTCAAGGAAGTTTATCTCTTCTAAATAAAGAACAACTTATTGGCAAATTAGATGTACAGTTTAAAAATGAAAGTGAGAAAGAGTTAATTTTTAAAGTTAATCCTAATGATTTAAAAAATGCTGAACTTCACTTAAATCAAGACCAATTAGCTTATGATAACACTTTTTACTTGCATCAAAGTCAGAAAGCTCTAAAAAGAATTTTATCTATAGGAGAACAGAAATCTGAGTTTATTAAAAGAATTTTTAATGATCAATCTAAATATGAACTCAACATAAAAGACCAAACAAAAGTTGAACTCATTGATATACAAAGCGCTGATTTGATTATTCTAAATGCTTTACCTGAGATTTCAACTAGCTTGAAAGCGAGTCTAGAGCAAGCCTTGAAAAATCAGCAGAATGTTATTATCATTCCAAGTCATTCTGAAGGTGCACAGCAAGAATATCTGAGACTGAATTTTGGTGGAACTCAAATTTTTAAAACTCATCTAAATCAAGAACAAAAAATAACTAAAATTAATTTTAAACATCCACTTTATAAAGATGTTTTCACAGATCAAATTCAAAATTTCGATTATCCAAATACCAAGCAATCTTATAAGATTACTTCGAACTTTCAACCGATTTTGAGTTACGCTAACCGAAGTGCATTTCTATCACATCGAGATCATTTATTTGTTTTTGCTGCTGATTTTAGTAAGGAAAACAGCAACTTTAAACAATCACCCTTAATTATCCTAAGCTTCATAAAAATCAGTGAATATAAAAATAAAACGCAAGATTTATTTTACATCAGTGGTGATAAAAATGAAGTTAAATTTGACGTTCAAATTCCTAAAGATCAAATTCTAAAACTCGTAAAAGAAGATCAAGAATTTATCCCTGAACAAAGAAATTTTGGACAAAATATCACATTAAACTTAGCGAGTTTAAAGCTTGAAGCTGGTCATTATGCTTTAATGAATGATAAAGATACTGTTGCTCAAATGAGTTTTAATACCACCCGAGAGGAAAGTCATTTTGAAAAAGATAACCATGAAATCATTTCAAAAAATTTAACGCAAAACTCTTTACAAGAAATTTTCACAAATTACAATGCGGAGTATAATGCTATCGCTCTTTGGAAATGGATGCTTATTTTTGCAATTATCTGTTTCTTAGCAGAAATACTTTTAATTCGGTTTTTAAAATAAAATCACATGAAGCAGCTTTTAAAATCAGCTTATATTTGGAATCAGACTTCGAAAGAATTTTCAAAAGAACCACAAGATATTTTAATTGAAAATGGTTTTATAAAAGCCATCAAAAAAGAAATTTCTGATGTTGAAGCTAAAGAAATCAACTATCCAAATCTACACGTCTCTCCTGCTTGGTTTGATCCATTTGTCAGTTTTGGAGAACCAGGTTTTGAAGAAAGGGAAACACTTTCAAACGGAAGCTTAACTGCTCTTAAAAATGGGTTTTCCGGCATAGGTTTATGTCCAAATACAAATCCCATTTTAAGTCATAAATCTGATATTGATTTTATTAAACGTTTTGAAACTGATCTCGAGATTTCGCCAATTGGCGCGTTGACCAAAAATTTTGAAGGAAATGAATTGACAGATCTTTTTGATATGTCTCGAGCTGGCGCTGTTGCTTTTTATGATTTTAAAAAATCTATTCCTAATGCCAATGTTTTAAAAGTCGCATTACAATATGTCAAAGCTTTTGAAGGTTTAATCATTAACTTTCCTGAGGATATAAGCTTAACTGGAAAAGCGCAAGTGCATGAAGATGAAGTGACCATTCATTTAGGGATGAAAAGTACAAGTTCCATTAGTGAAACAATTCAAATTGAAAGAGATTTAAGGCTTTTAGAATATACAAATTCAAAGCTTCATATTCCTTATATTTCAACTGCTGATTCTGTTGAGATTATCAAAAAAGCAAAAGAAAAAAATCCAAATCTATCGTGTAGCACAAGTATTAATAATTTGTTTTTTGACACAAAAAACTTAAAAGATTTTGATCAAAAATATAAAGTCAAACCACCTTTAAGAAACGCAAAAGATCGTGAAGTTTTAGTACAAGCAGTCAAAGAAGGTGTTATCGATTATGTAACTTCAGATCATCACCCCATCAACATTGAACTCAAAGATCTTGAGTTTGAAAATGCAGCCTATGGTTCAATCGGTTTAGAAAGTTTTTATCCAGCTCTAAACACTTTGTTTGGAAAAGAAAAAGCCGTTGATATTTTAATCAAAAACTGGCAAATTTTTGGGAAATCGATTTCAGAAATTAAGCCTGGAAAAAAAGCTGAATTCAGTCTTTTTAATCCTGAGCATAAACAAAAATTTACAAAAGAAAATATTTACTCTAAAAGCAAAAACTCAATCTTCTTAAATGAAAATTTAAAAGGTAAAGTTTACGGCTTGCAGATAAAAAATACACATTATGGAAATTAAAAAAGAAGGTGAAGGCAAAGGCAAAGCTTTGATTGCACATCTTACAATTATTGGATGTTTGATTGCTTTATTTATGAATAAAGAAAAACAAAATGAATTTGCTTCTTTTTACATCAGACAAACTTTGGGTATTCATTTATATTGGTTAATTTTCACAGTTTTGGTCACAGGCTTTGATTCTTGGTTGGCCTCTATGGGCTTTTATTTGTCCTATGTTATTCTGTGGTTTTATAGTTTTATAAATGCTATACAATACAAAAAACAAGAAATTCCAGTTATTGGTCCTTATTTTCAAAAATGGTTTAAACAACTAGCATAAATTTTTATGACAACAAAGCAACTTTCTTTAGAACATTTAATCAAACCTTCTAATAAAGAAGGTAAAGCGCCGCTAATTTTATTATTGCATGGATATGGCAGTGATCAGCATGATTTATTCAGCTTTGCTTCTGAGCTTCCTGATGAATATATTGTTGTTTCTGCTAAAGCACCACATCAACTTCAACCATATGGTAACGCTTGGTATGCTATCAATTTTGATGCGCAACAAGGAAAATTTAGTGACATCGAACAAGCGGTTGGGTCAAGAGAAATGATCATAAAGTTTATAGAAGAACTCAAAGAAAACTATCCGATTGATGGTAACCAAATCACGTTACTTGGGTTTAGCCAAGGAACAATTTTGAGTTTTGCAACTGCTTTCTCAAAACCTGAATTAATTAAAAATGTGATTGGTTTGAGCGGTTATATTGATCAAAATATGTTTGACATATCAAATTTAAAAAAAGATGATTTAAAGCATTTATCAATTTACAATTCACATGGCACACAAGACCAAGTGATCCCTGTTGAATGGGCTAGAAAAAACAAAGATTTCTTTGAGAAATACGAACTCGATTACACTTACGAAGAATACCCTGTCGGTCACGGTGTGAATCCTCAGAATTTTCAAAGTTTAAAAAATTGGCTTTTAAAAAACGCTTAGAAACATTAGTTCTTATTGACTTTTGTTTCTAATTTTTCAATTTTATTCTGTAGTGAATCAATTTCTGAAGCTTGTTTTTCGACAAGATTTTGATAATTGAAATACATAAAAAGAGCTATTATAAATGTAAAGACGAAAAGATATAGGTATATGTTTTTTTTCATTAAATCTGAATTTGTAAATTATCATAAGCCAAATGGACGTTATCAGGTAGTTCAGCCTCAACATCATCATGAAAACCTAAAAGATGTGAAATATGCGTGAGGTAAGCTTTTTCTGGTTTTAGAATAGAAATTATTTCTAAAGCTTCCTCTAAATTGAAATGAGAATGATGTGGTTTGAGACGTAAAGCATTTAGCACTAAAACTTTTAAGCCTTTTAGTTTTTCCATTTCAGAATCTGGAATTGTTTTAGCGTCTGTTACGTATGCAAAATCATTCATACGGTAACCAAAAACAGGGAGTTTATTGTGATATACACGAATTGGCTGAACCTGCATATTTTTCAGTTTAAAACTTTCAATATCTACGAGATTAACATCAAGTGTTGGAGCACCAGGGTATTTATTTTCTTCTTGAAAAACGTATTCAAAGCGTTTTTTGAGTTCACCAATCACACGATCTTCAGCATAAACAGAAATATCACTTTGTCTAAAATAAAAAGGGCGAATATCATCGAGACCTATCACATGGTCATTATGCTCGTGTGTAAAAAGAATACCATCAATTCGATCAACATCATGACGCAACATTTGTTGTCTAAAATCAGGGCCACAATCCACAATATATCGGTAATCATCCCACTCAATCATGACAGAAACACGCAGGCGTTTATCTTTTGAGTTTTGACTTAAACACACGGGATGTTTACTGCCAATAATAGGAATACCTTGAGATGTTCCTGTTCCCAAAAAGGTTATTTTCATAAAAAATATCTTTCTCACAAAACTAGCTAATATTTTTTGTTTGAGTCGCTAATTGGCTATTTTTGTCTTTGTATTTATATGCACACAACCAGCTATTCTAAATAATGACCTATGGCGATAAAGATTCTTGGAGATAGAGATTTTGAAAGCAAACCGTCCATCCAAAATAAAGCACTTAAGATAAACCTTAATAAAAATATCTACGGCACATTTGCAGAAATTGGTGCTGGTCAAGAAACAGTTCGTAATTTTTTTAGAGCTGGTGGCTCATCTGGGACGATTGCCAAAACGATGAGTGCCTATGACAAAGACTTTAGCGACGCAATTTATGGCGAAGAGCCAGATAAAAGGTATGTCACTGAAAGTCGATTACATAAGATGATTGACCATGAAATGGAACTTATCGAAAGACGTATTTCTCGTGAAAAACATCCGAATAAATTATTCTTTACTTATGCAAATACAGTTGCTACCATTGATTTTGCCAAACGTTATAAAGGTCACGGTTGGGTTGGACTGAAATATCAAGTTGAACCAGGAGGTGGTTTTAATAAAATTGTTTTACACCTACGCTTTAAAGAAAACGATGCGCGATTACAGCAAAACACGCTTGGTATATTAGGAACAAATTTAATATACGCTGCTTATTACGCTTACAATAACCCAAAGCAAATACTGAAAGATCTTTTTGATCATATTGATGTTGACCAAGTTGAAGTTGATACAATTAACTTTTCTGGACCTCAGTTTAAAGATGTTGATAACCGACTGATGAGTTTACATCTTCTGAGAAATAAAATGACAGAAGCCGTTATGTTTTCTCCAGATGGGAATAATGTTCTTCCGGCTAAAGTTTTATATAAAAAGAATGTTTTAGCACTCAGAGGAAGCTTCAGACCTGTGACAAAAGTGAATCTTGATATTTATGAAAAGTCACTTGAACTTTTTAAAAAAGAACGGAAAGTTAAAGAAAAAAATGTTCAGGTTATCTTTGAGATTACTTTATCAAATTTAAGATCAAAAGGTGAAATCGATGAAGAAGATTTTCTTGATAGAGCTAAACTTTTATGTTCGCTTGGACATACTGTTTTAATTTCAAATTTTCAGGAATATTATAAACTTGTTGAATACTTATCTGAATACACCAAAGAGAGAATGGCCCTTGGAATGGGTGTCAATAATTTAGTCGATATTTTTGACGAACGCTATTATAGAGATTTGAGTGGTGGAATTTTAGAAGCTTTTGGAAAACTGTTTTTCAAAGATTTACGTGTTTACCTCTACCCTTTCAAAGATGAAAAAACTGGAGAAATCACGACAAGTGAAAATCTAAAAGTTCATCCAAGAATGAAAGAACTCTACAAGTTTTTCAAATATAATGGTCGTGTCATTGACATCGAAAATTATAATAAAGATATTTTAGGTATTTTTTCTAATAAAATTCTTCAAATGATTTCTAACAATGAAGAAGGATGGGAAGATGCTTTATTAGAAGAAACTGCAAATATGATTAAAGACCAGAATCTTTTTCATAGAGAATATCAAGAATTAGAAAACGTCGGCTTTTAAAAAAATCTTAATTAAAATATTTTAGAAAACTCCTTCGAATATCAGAAAGAGTTTTCTAATTGAATGACTATTAAATCATTTGCTTTATGTCATTCCCCCAAGTTGGATAAGAAAATATTAAGGCTTTTACTTCTTTATAAGTTAATTGAGTCTGCATTGCCATTGCAAATAAATTAATCATTTCTGCTGCTTCTGAAGCGATGATGTGAGCGCCTAAAATTTGACCAGACTTTTTATCAATAATTGTTTGAAATCCATAAGTACGTTCATTAATGCGTTTTGCATTAAACCAATTTAAACCAAAATTTTCTTTGACATTAATATCAAAATTTCGACGCTCAGCCTCTTCTACAGAAAGGCCTATGGAAGCCAGTTGTGGTGTTGTAAAAACAACAGAAGGTTGAGCTGGATATTTAGCTTTTTCTTTGATATTTTTATCTAAAATATGTGTGATCACAATCTTAGCTTCAATACTTGACAAAGGTGTCAATGGCAAGCCTTCACTTGCAGAAACATCACCACAGGCGTACACATTTTTGTTACCAGGATTTTGCAAATATTTATTAACAGTCACTCCTTTTCTCGTAAAACTAACATTTCCTTTTTCCAAGTTTAAATGATTAATTGATGGAACACGTCCAGCAGTATTAAAAACCATTTCAGCTTTTATTGACTCTTCTATATCATCTTTTTGATAGTTAACACGGAAGTTCTTTTGCAATTTTTCTATCTCCGAAACACCTGCGTTGAAAATAAAATCAATTCCGATATCTTCTGAAATTTTCGTCAATGGGTTGACTATTTTTTCATTGAAGTTAGATAATGGTCTATCAGCCATATCTAATATTGTAACTTTTACACCTAACCTAGCTGCGATGTGCGCAAGCTCCATTCCGATGTAACCTGCACCGATAAAAATCATACTTTCAGGAAGCTCTGCTAATTCTAAAAAATCATCACTTACCAAAGCAAAATCTCGACCTGGGATTTTCAATTCCATAGGCTTCTGACCTGTTGCAATAACTATTTTTTGAGCTTTAATTGTTTTACCTTCAACAGAAAGTGTGTTTTCATCTAAAAATTGTGGAGACTGATGATACATCTCAATTCCTAAAGATTTGAGATCTTTTTCAGTTGCGGCAGGTACAGCATCAACAAATTTCTTTTTAAAATTTTGAATATCCTGCCAACTGAACTCAGGCATTTGAGTGATGCCTTTACCTTTCATTTTTTCTGTTCTGTCCATTATTTCAGACAAACCGACCAACACTTTTTTGGGATCACAACCTCTATTTGCACAAGTTCCTCCAAATTCACGATGATCAGCAATAGCCACTTTCTTTCCAGCTTCAACACATGCCTCCGCAACAGTTTTACCAGCCGAACCCGTTCCGATAACAAATACATCAAATTCTTTGATCTCCATAAGTTTTCTTTTTGTTATAAGTTAAAATTTAGTATCATAATAATTGTTATCAAAATGGTAAAACATTTAGAATAGATTTACATTCTTTATGTCAAATAGTTATTTATTATTAACTATCTTGCTTTATTAACTTTTAAAAATTTTATGATGAAAAAAATTACTTTACTTTTTATTTTAATGACAATTAGTCTTCAGGCGCAAAACTTCCCTGAACCTTACTGCGACATTGATGGCTCAGAAACAACTACTGAAGAAATTACTTCAATTGTTTTTGCAGATGCTGATATTACTAATACAGATGTGACTTCTATATTGGTTGATAAAACTTCTGATATAGGAAATCTTCAAATTGGTGAAACTTACACAATTACCGTAGAGGGAAATACCTACGGAAACTTTGATAACGACATTGTTGCTTTTATTGACTGGAATCAAAACGGAACACTTGATGATGCCAACGAAATTTACGAAGTTGGTACGCTTACAAATTCTGATGGAGCTGATGGAACCTCTGTATCATTTGACATCACCGTTCCTGCTGATGCACTCTCAGGTGAAACACGCATTAGGGTCACCAAAACATATGGAGATCCACAGTCTGTTGCTGTCATAAATCCTTGCGCAATTGAGATGGATATCGCTGGTTACGGCATTTTCGCTGGTTTTGGTCAAGCGATTGATTTTACACTAGATATTCAGACTTTATCAACAAGTCAATTTGATAAAAATGCGTTGACAGTTTACCCTATTCCTACAAGAGATTTATTGAATGTGAAATATAAAAGTGAAATTGAAAATGTTAAGATTTATAATCAAATAGGTCAAGAAGTGCTTAATCAAGATTCAAATGCTTCTGAATTACAACTGAATTTATCAAATTTAAAATCAGGTATATATTTTGTAAAACTATCATTAAATGAAACGCAACACAATTTCAAAATCGTCAAAGAATGATTTATTCTTAATTAAAAAGAGTTTTTAATCACTATCAAACCGTTTCATTCATCAAAATGAAACGGTTTTTTCTTATAATAAGCCTAACAACATCTAAGTCAAATAATTTTAACACCTAAGAAATTAGTTTAAACTAAATATTTAGTTATATTTGAATTGTATTCATTTAAAATATGTGATAAAATGAAAGAATTAACCAAAGCAGAAGAAGAGATTATGCAGCTTTTATGGAAGCTAGAACAATCAACAGTTGCTGGATTATTAGAGAAAATGAAATCGCCAAAACCAGCATATAATACTGTTTCTACAATTGTTCGGATTTTAGAAAACAAAGGATTTGTCACTTATAAAAAAGTTGGTCGTGGACATGAATATTATCCACTCATTAAAAAAGATAAGTACACAAAATTTTCATTATCAAAAATAATGAACAATTATTTTGATGGATCTGTCAAATCTATGTTGTCGTTTTTTGTCAATAAAAATGATATGAGCGTTCAGGAACTGGAAGAAATTCTTTCAGAAATCAATAAAAAAGAGGACTAATGGAAACTTTCGTCATCAATTTCAGCTTATTTTTATTTCTGTTTTGGGGTTTATATATCTTGTTTTTTAAGAAAGAAACCTTCTTTCATCATAACAGAGTTTATCTGATATTAACGCCTATTCTAGCGACTGTTTTACCTTTTATTTTGATTAATCAGCTCAACATTAATCAAGGAAATACATTCAATTGGCAAGAAATAACACCTCTTTTATTTACAGAGAATATCGAAGAAGTCAATATTAATGCAGCAAATACAAATTCAAATATTGTTGATTTGAGTTTTAAAAATGTATTGATCATTGTTTACTTTCTTGGTGTTGCGTTTATGCTTTTCAATTTTTTTAGAAAACTGAAACTGTATCATGTTTTAAAGAATAAAGCTAAATCAATGCAAACAGCATTTGGTGAAGTTTATGTAATTCAAAACAGCAAGGCTGCCTTTACATTCTTAAATAAAATATTTATTGGAGATCTATTAGAAAATGAAGCTCAAAAAGAAATTTTGCAGCATGAAGTTGTGCACAAAAAACAAAAACACAGTTTTGATTTAGTTTACTATGAAATCTTGAAAATTATTTTTTGGTTTCATCCTTCAATTTACAGTCTGCAAAATCAAATTAAACTCATTCATGAATATATCGCTGATGCGAAAGTATCAAGTCGAATTTCTAAAAAGAAATATTACGAAAACTTGTTAAATGGATTTTTCGGCGTCAAACAAATTTCATTTACAAGTCAATTTTTCAATCATTCATTAATCAAAAAAAGAATTATCATGTTACAAAAATCAAAATCGAACAAAACAGCATTATTGAAATATCTCATGGTCATTCCTTTATCTCTGGCCATGTTAACTTATGTTTCATGCTCTCAAGATGAAGCAATAACTCAACCTGAAAATAATAAGCAGGAAACTTCAGAGGTGGAAAACATCATAAAATTAGAAGTTGAAGATGTCCATAACTTAAGTGAAGATGAGCAGAAAGTTTTTGCTTCTCAACTTTCAAAAATATTAAGCAATAATACACCAACTCAATTTGTATTATTTGATGATTACGAAGAAAAATCTATTACTATAAATGAAGAGGCTCGCGCTAACTTGTCTTCTAAAAAGTCACAATTAAACCCCGAAACAGAAAGTGTTTCTTCTGACGAATTGTCTTTTAATGTTATTGATACGCCACCTTTATACATAGGTTGCGATCCTAATTTAAGTAAAGAAGAAGCGAAAAAGTGTTTTAGTCAAAAAATCAGTGAATTTGTGGGCTCAAATTTCAATATAGACTTAGCAAAAGAAAATGGATTAACTGGTGTGCATCGTATTTATGTTCAATTCAAAATTTCAAAAGAAGGTCAAATTACTGATGTTAAATCACGTTCAAAACACACATTTTTAGGAGAAGAAGCCGAACGCGTGATAAAGAATTTACCACAAATGAAGCCAGGAGAAAACGATGGACAAAAAGTAGGTGTTTTATATTCACTTCCTATCAGTTTTGAAATCAAATAATTTTGAGAATTTCAGTTTTAATTTTATTTATTTTTATTAGTCAACAGGTCGAAGCACAAACTTCGACCTTAGTTGTTGCAGATAGTTTATTTGCTATTGGAAATTATGAAAAAGCAATTAAAATTTACGAATCTCAATCACCAATAAAAGCTAAAACTTATCAAAAAATAGCCGCTGCGCAACAAGCAAGAGGTCTTACTTCAGAAGCCTTGAAAGCTTATCAAAAAGCGATTGAAAAAGATAATAATTTAACAATTGTTAAAAGTCGTTATGCAAAATTATTACGACAAACAAAACAATTCAACAAAGCCGATAGTCTTTACAAAAACTTAATTAATGAGTTTCCTGAAAACCCGAATTTCCACTATCAAATGGGCTTAGTTAAGCAACAACTAAAAGACAGCACAGCTGTTTCATATTTTCATAAAACATTAGAAAAAGATTCTCTGCACTTAAAAGTAATGTCTCGTTTAGCAAAACACTACTTTAAAAAGAAAGACTATCATAAAGCTGATGCTTTTGCTAAAAAAGGATTACAAATAAACAATCAAGACGTGCAAATGAGTCTGATATATGCACAAACAGCTTATGCTTTAAAAAGTTACCATATAGCTATTGAGCGTTATCTGAAAGTCATTGATTTAGGTTACGAATCATCAAATGTTTATGAACGATTAGGAATGGCTTATTATCAAGAATCTGATATTGAAAAAGCGATTACATATTACAAAAAAGCAGTTGAACTCGATATACGCAAAATATCAGCTCAACAGACTATAGGTCAATTATTACTCATCAATGAGAAACCGCATGATGCTGAAAAGCACTTATTGATTGCTTTACAATTAGCCAAACCTCAATTAGATAATCTGTATCAAAATTTAGGTTTAACTTACAAAGCTCAAGATAATTTTAAAAACGCGATTGAATATTTTAGACTTGCTTTAAAAGAAAATCCAAATAAAATCCGCAGTCAATTTGAACTAGCAGTGGCGATTGACAATTATTATGCTGATTTGGAAACCCGATTATCTTATTATAATTTATTTATCAAAAAATTTAAATCTCATCCCAAAGCTGAAAATTATCTCGCTCTTGCATACCGCAGAATATCAGATATTAAAAAAGAACAACACCTCAGCAATAACTAATAATTTGCTTTTGACTTATCGATTTCTCCAGAAAAACGGAGTTAAGATGATCAGAACAGTGAACAACTCTAATCGCCCAATCAACATCAAGAAACTACACCAAGATTTTGCAAAATCGCTCAACCCAGCATAATTATCAACAGGACCTAAGTCGCCAAAAGCTGGACCAACATTCCCTAAAGAAGAAGCTGCAGCTCCAATTGATGTTTTCAAATCTAAACCTGTTGCACCTAATACAACTGCACCTATGATAAATGACAACATGTATAAAATGAAAAAACCAAGTATGTTATAAACAATATCAGAATTAACAGCTCTTTTAGCGTAACGTACAGGTAAAACTGCATTTGGATGAAGAATTCTTTTAAATTCAAGAATTGCATTTTTGATCATAATTAAATGCCTGACAACTTTTACACCTCCTGATGTTGACCCTGCTGACCCTCCCAAAAAGAAAAGTCCAAAAAACAATACTGTCAGAAAGGGTGTCCATAAAGTGTAATCTGCCGTTATAAAACCTGTGGTTGTCATCACAGCTAACACCTGAAATGAAGCATGCCTAAATGCAGATTCTAACTCTCCGAAAACCTGAGGATGTTGAATGCTAGACAAGCCCAAATCAGCATTAAAATAAATTAAAACGCCTGATATAACGGTAAAACCTAACACAAATGCTGCGTAAAGTTTAAATTCTTCATTTTCATATATCTTCTTGAAATTCAATTTAAAGCCGTAATAACTCACAACGAAATTTGTTCCTGCCAAGAACATAAATAATATAATGATGTATTGTATCAAAGGTTGATCATTCCAGTAAGCAATACTTGCATTTTTGGTCGAAAAACCTCCAGTTGACAATGTGCTCATCGCATGATTAATCGCATCAAAAACACCCATCCCTGCAAAATAAAGCAACACTGCTTCAACAATTGTATAGCCTAAATAAATCAACCATAAACGTTTTGCTGTATCTGTAATTTTAGGCTTGAGCTTATCAGCACTTGGTCCAGGAGATTCTGCAGAGAAAAGCTGCATTCCACCAATTCCAAATAAAGGAAAAATAGCGACAGCCAACACGATAATTCCCATTCCTCCTATCCAGTGTGTCATCGATCGCCAAAGCAAAACACCTTTAGGAAGCACTTCAATATCTGTTAATATTGTCGCACCTGTGGTTGTATAGCCAGACATGGTTTCGAAAAAAGCATCGGTTATGGATGAGATTGAATTAGTAAAAAGATAAGGCAACATTCCGCTGATTACCATGAAAACCCAACCTAATGTCACGATTAAATAGCCTTCTTTTTGTTTGAGATTTTTGTCATGGTCTCGTGTTGTAAACATCATCAAGAAACCAGAAAAGCTTGACGCAACTGCTGCAGAAGCAATTTGATAAGCTTCATCTCCCTCGTTATAGTAAACGCTTGTCAGAACAGCGAACAACATAAAAATTCCATTAAAGATCAACAGTAATCCTAATGTGTGTAAAACGATTTTATGATTGATTGACGACATTAACTAAAAAGCTTTTCAACGCGTTTAATAGATTTTGGCAGACAACAAATAACCAAACGATCATCTTCTTTGATAACAAAATCACCCAAGGCTATTTCTCCTTTTCCATCCCTGATCACTCCGCCTACAACTGAGGTTCTAGGAAAATCTATATCTACAATTTTACGATTACAAATTTTTGAATTCTTCTTCACTTGAAATTCTAGCAATTCAGCATTCATGTTATTTAACTTCGTCATTGCCATTAAATTCCCTTTTCGGATAAATCTAAAAATATCATTAGCAGCAATCAGCTTTTTATTTACAAATGTGTTGATCCCCATATTATGACTTAATTGAAAGTAATCCATATTTTCAACTAAAGCAATTGTCTTTTTGACTTTTTTGGTTTTCGCAACTAAGCTTGACATGATATTGGTTTCTGAATTTCCTGTGACAGAAATAAAAGCATCCATTTTAGAAATATTTTCATCTTCAAGTAAACTTACATTTCTACCATCTTCATTAATCACTAAAACATCTGGAATATCATCTGCGATTTCGAAAGCTTTTCTTTCATTTTTCTCAATAAGCTTCACATTATACTTACATTCTGAAAGTTCTTTAGCAAGCATTTTACCAATGTTACTTCCTCCCAAAATCATCACGTTCTTTATAATTCTTTTTTCAGCTCCTGTTAAATTATATAGCTCTTCAACACCTTCATCATCAGTCACAAAATAAACAAGATCTCCTCGTTTAAAAGCAGTATCGCCTCTCGGAATAATCGTGTATTGTGTTCCGTGTCGCTGAATAGCAATCGGTATAAAGTGCAATCCAGGATAAACCTCAGCAGCTTCCTGAACAGTTTTTCCGATAAAAGAAGCCTTTGATCTTAAAGTTACACCTATCATTTTAAGCGCACCTTCATCAAATTCAAAAGTATCTGTGAAACCAGATTGATTTAAAAGAAGTTTAATTTCATCGGCTGCTAAATATTCAGGAGAAATAACTTCATCAATACCGATTTCTTTTAAATTGATTTTGAGTTTTTTAGAAATTAATTCCTGACTTCTAACTCGCGCAATAGTTCGTTTAGCGCCAAGTTGTTTAGCAAAAATACAGACATTGATGTTGATAGATTGATTAGATGTGACAGCAATAACCAAATCTACATAAGGCGCGTTTGCCTGCATCAAAAGCTGCGGAGATGTTGCGTCTCCTTCTATCGTTTGGATATCTAAATTTTTATCGGCGTATGCTAAACGTTCCTCATCAACATCGATTAACATAATGTCATGAGCCTCGTAAGAAAAGAGTTTCGCTAAGTGATAACCCACTTCACCTGCTCCAGCAATAATTATTTTCATAACACAAAGGTAAATGATTATGATATTCAAATAAAAATATGAACATAAATTTTCGGATTGTATTTAAAAATTATCTTTGTAAAAAAAAGTATGGCAAAAGAAATCAAACCCTATAAAGACTCCGAGATTGATAAGAAGAAACAAGTTGAACAAATGTTTGACAATATTTCTGGTGGATATGATAATCTCAACCGAGTTATTTCTTTTGGAACTGATCTTTCTTGGCGAAAAAAAGTGATTCAAATTGTTAAAGATTCAAAACCTGATAGCATTTTAGACATTGCAACCGGAACAGGTGATTTGGTTTTATCACTCGCTGATTCTGAAGCTTCTAAAATTGTTGGCCTAGACCTTTCAGCTGGCATGTTAGCAATTGGGAAAGAAAAAATCAAAAAAAGAGAACTGACAGATCGTATTGAAATGGTTCAAGGTGACTCTGAAAACTTACCTTATCCTGATAATTCTTTTGATGCCATTACTGTTGCCTTTGGCGTGCGAAACTTTGAAAATTTAGATAAAGGTTTATCAGAAATTCAACGCGTTTTATCTCCTAAAGGAAAGTTTGTTATTTTGGAAACTTCTGTACCAACTAAATTTCCTTTTAAACAGGGTTACAATATCTACACAAAACACATGATGCCAGCTATCGGAAAGCTTTTTTCTAAGGATAAAGATGCTTACCAATATTTAAGTGAAAGCGCAAGTAAATTTCCTTTTGGTCAAAAACTTTGCAATATTTTGAAGAAAAATGGGTTTAAAGAAGTAGAATTTATGCCACAATCATTTGGCATAGCAACGATTTATACAGCGACTAAATAAATTTTTATGAAAAAAATAGCAGTGGTTCTCATTCTGATATGTGCCTCTATGCAAGCCAATGCACAGCTTTTCACGAAAGAGAAAATACGCAATAGAGAAAATGTTGATAAAAAACGTTGGTCTTGGGGCTATTATCTCGGCTTTAACAATTACGGATTCAAGATTGATTACATCGATCAAAATGAAATTGATGTCACGCGTAATATTGGTTTTAATGTGGGTTTAGTCGGAAACCTACGCGTTAATGATTATATCGATATAAGGCTAGAACCTGGTGTTGTGTTTGCCAATAGAAATCTTGAATTTCCTAATTTAACTGAAACTTTTGAGAGGGAACGCGAAGTCAAATCATCTTATGTTCACATTCCGCTACTTATTAAATTTTCATCCAAAAGAATCAACAACTTCAAGCCTTTTTTAGTTGGCGGAGCATCGGTTTCTCATAACTTATCGAGCAATGAAAATAACCCAAATGATAATAGCGCTGGTGAGTTTAGAATGAAAACAAATGTTGCAAATCTAGAAGTTGGTTTCGGAATTGATTTTTATTTTGAATACTTCAAATTTACACCTTCAATTCGTGGTATTTTTGCCATCACCGATGAACTTGTTCAAGATAATGACCCTAACAGTCCTTGGACATCAGAGATTGATAGCATGAAATCTCGCGGACTATTTATCAACTTTACTTTTCAATAAACGACAAGCGTTTAAACTCATTTAATAAAATAGAAGAAGCCGTTGCAACGTTGAGGCTTTCGACGGCAGGATCGCCAAATTGCGGGATACTTATTCGCTCTTGAACGTAAAATGAGGTTTCTTTTGAAATTCCTTGTGCTTCATTCCCCATCACAATCACAGCATCTTGAGAGACCTCAGTTGTATAAATTGGTTTGCCGTCCATAAAAGCACCATAAACAGGCAATGTGTTTTTCTTAAAGAAAGTTTCTAGATCTTGATACCTGATTGAAACTCTCGCTAATGAACCCATTGTTGCCTGCACAACTTTAGGGTTGTAGCAATCAACTGTGTCAGAAGAGCAAACGAGCTCATTGACATCAAACCAATCACATAAACGAATGATTGTTCCTAAATTACCTGGGTCACGGACACCGTCAAGAACAAGTTTTAAACCGCTATTATTTCCCTCATTCTCTTCATTCTCAAACTCATCTGTTGGAATTTCAAAAAGCGCTAAAGCAATTTGTGGTGTTGTCAGACAACTCACCTTTTTAAGTTCACTTTCATCAATCAGAAAATATTTTTTGGCGTCTACTGAAAAAATATCCACAGTTGTATATAAAGCTTCCAACTCGTAATCACTTTTTAAAAATTCTTTGATTACTTTTACGCCCTCAGCAATAAAAAGCTTGTGTTTTGATCTGTATCTTTTAGTTTTGAGATTATTAATCAGCTTGATTTGATTTTTACTGAGCATAAAATTGAAGAATTTAATTGAAAACTATCACAAAAATATCATTTCTATTCATACTGATTCTTTTTTCAGGTTGTAATTCTATTAAACACTTAGAAAATGATGAATTTCTAATTACAGAATCAAAAATTAAAGTTGATTCAACGGACAAACCAAACAGTAAATTACAAAAATATACATCAACAGCCCCAAACTCTAAAATTTTTGGAATTCCACTAAAGTTACATATCTACAATTTGGCCAAACAAAATCCTGAAAATAGTTTTGATCAATGGAGATATCAAAAAAAAAATCGTGAAAAAAAGCTTCAAAAATGGCTTTCATTAAAACAAGTTAAAAAGCTCAAAAGCTCTTATATCGCAATCAATGAAGGCATTAAAAAATCTGGAGAGGCACCGAAAATTCTTCAAAAAGACTTGATTGAAGAATCAACAACAAGACTTGAAAATTGGTATTGGAATCAAGGTTACTTTAACGCTGAAGCAGCCTATGATGTTAAAAGAGATACCGCTAAGCAGAAAGCGAAAATCACATATCATGTCAAAACAAAAGAGGTTTATAAGCTCGATTCTATTTATAATCGAATATCCTCCAAAAGTGTTGATTCCGTTTATATCAAAATTCTAAAAAAGAATTCTTACCTAAAGAAAGGAGATGCTTTTAAAACTGAAAACTTTGAAAAAGAACGTAACCGAATTACAGACTATTTAAGAAATAGAGGTTTTTATCATTTTGAAGAAAGCTATATTTCATTTTATGCGGATACAATCAATACAGATCATAAAGTAAATTCAGAGATGATTATTTCAAATCCTGAAGAAAGAAAAAGAGACAGTACAATCATCATCGATTTTAAGCCTCATAGAATTACTGAAGTTAATGTTTTTACAGATATTGATTCAGATGTTAACGTAAATTATGCAAGTGACAGCATTCAATTTGAGAATTATAATATTTATAGCTTCGGCAAAATGAAGTTTAAACCAAGCGTTATCGCCGATCTTATTTTCATAAAAAAAGATAGCCTTTATAAAGATAATGACAATAAGCAAACTTATAACCGGATTAGTAATACGCGTATTTTTAAATATCCTAGCATTCAATATATTGATGATCCCGAAGACTCAACTGGTCTAATCGCCAATGTTTTTCTAACTCCTAAAGAACGTTATTCGTTAAACCTTCAGGCTGATGTGACACAAAGTAACATTCAGGAATTTGGGATAGGATTTAATTCTTCAGTATTAGCCAGAAATCTTTTTAGAAATGCTGAAACGCTTGAATTATCTGGACGTGGGAACTTTGGTTCATCTAAAGATGCCTCATCAAGTGATCAATTTTTCGACATTTTTGAATTTGGTACAGATTTAAGATTGAGCTTTCCTAAAGTTATTTTTCCAATTAAGCTGGAACGCATTATTACAAATTCAATATCTCCTTTTACTAGTTTTAGTATTGGTTATAGTTCTCAGAAAAATATTGGCCTAGATAGAACAAATTTTAACTTAACTTATAATATCAATTGGAAGCCAATAAGAACAATTACTCACAATGTAGATGTTGCTAGCATTCAGTTGGTAAACAATCTTAATGTTCAAAACTACTTTAATGTCTTTTCAAATTCATTTGATCAACTTAATAATATAGCTGTTGAAAATATCAATCAATTAGATAATTCATTTTTCACAAATCTCGATACCGATTCACCACAACTCACAATCCCTAATGGTACAGATGGATTTATCAGTCAGGTTAATAATAACCAAATCAATCTTGACTCTCAGGAACTCACGGAAACACGAGCAATTATCGAGCGTAAAGAAAGATTGACTGAAAACAACTTGATTGTTGCTTCTAATTATACTTACAACTTCAGTACACGAAAAAATATTTATGATAATGAGTTTTCTCAATTTAGAGCAAGAATTGAGTTGTCTGGAAATTTACTTTCTTTACTCGCTAAGCCTTTAAGTTTTAAAAGAAATAAACGAGGAAACTATAATGTTTTTGACGTTCAGTTTTCACAATATATCAAGCCAGAATTAACTTTTATCAAGCATTGGGATTTAGGCAACAAAAATATTATTGCGACAAGAGCTTATACAGGAATTGCAATCCCTTTAGGAAATAGTGAATCTATCCCTTTTTCAAAAAGTTTTTTTGGCGGCGGACCTAATGATAACAGAGGTTGGCGACCTTATGATTTAGGCCCCGGAAAGACAAACGGAATTAATGAATTTAATGACGCAAACTTCAAGTTATCTTTCAACGCAGAATACCGTTTTAATCTTTTTGGAGGATTAAACAGTGCTTTATTTGTTGATGTTGGTAACATCTGGAATGTTTTAGACAATGTCAGTAACTCAGAGGCAAGATTTGATGGCCTTAAAGACTTACAAGATTTATCTGTCTCTTCAGGATTTGGTTTACGTTACGATCTTGAGTTCTTTGTAATTCGTATCGATTTAGGTTTTAAAACCTATAATCCAGGAAGCGATGGCCAGAAATGGTTTAGAAAATACAACTTTGGCAACGCTGTTTATAACTTTGGAATTAATTATCCTTTTTAGATAGTTATATTTTTTTACTTTTACACTTTAAAACAATTTACTATGGCTCACAACATTAAACCAGGAGTTGCAACAGGTTATCAAGTTCAAGAAATTTTTAACCACGCAAAAGAAAATAATTACGCTATACCCGCTGTCAATGTCGTAGGGTCAAACACCATCAATGCAGTTTTAGAAACAGCTGCTGAATTAAATTCACCAGTTATCATCCAATTCTCTAATGGAGGTGCACAATTTAACGCTGGAAAAGGTCTTTCAAATGAAAATCAAAAATCAGCTGTTTTAGGTGCTGTATCTGGCGCAAAACACATACATGAATTAGCGGAAGCTTATGGAGCAACCGTTATTTTGCACACAGATCACTGTGCAAAAAAATTACTTCCTTGGATAGACGGCTTATTAGATGAAGGTGAAAAATTTTATAAGATTCATGGAAAGCCTCTCTATAGCTCACACATGATTGACCTATCTGAAGAGCCAATTGAAGAAAACATCGAAATCTGCAAAACTTACTTAGGCAGAATGAAAGAGATGGGAATGACACTTGAGATTGAATTAGGAATCACAGGTGGAGAAGAAGATGGCGTTGACAATACAGATGTTGATTCTTCAAAACTATACACACAACCTGAAGAAGTTGCTTACGCTTATGAAGAGTTGAGTAAAATTTCTGATCAATTTACAATTGCAGCTGCATTTGGAAATGTTCATGGTGTTTATAAACCAGGAAATGTGAAGTTGACTCCGAAAATTTTAAAAAATTCACAGGAATATATCACTAAAAAATATAAGGTAGAAGAAAATCATATTGACTTCGTTTTCCATGGTGGAAGTGGTTCAACTGAAGAAGAAATCAAAGAAGCAATTGGTTACGGCGTTATCAAAATGAATATTGATACAGATTTACAGTATGCATTTACTGAAGGTATCAGAGATTACATGAAAGACAAAGCTGGATACGTAGCATCACAAATCGGTAACCCAGATGGTGATGATTTACCAAATAAGAAATACTACGATCCAAGAAAATGGTTAAGAGAAGGCGAAAAAACGTTTGTAACACGTTTGAAAAAAGCCTTTGATGATCTTAATAACATCAACACTTTATAAAAAAGCATTCAACAATGGCTTGGTTTAAAAGAAAGAAAAAAGGAATTCGCACAGCGACTGAGGACAAAAAAGATGTCCCAAAAGGTTTATGGTACAAATCCCCTACAGGGAAAATAATTGATCATGAACAACTTGCTGCAAATTTCTATGTAAGTCCTGAAGATGACTACCACGTTAGAATTGGCAGTAACGAATATTTCGAAATACTCTTTGATGATAACAAATACAAAGAATTAAATGAAAAAATAACTTCAAAAGATCCTTTAAAATTTGAAGACACAAAGAAATATAAAGATAGGTTAGCTGCAGTTCAAGATAAGACAAAATTGAATGATGCGATAAGAACTGCTGTCGGAAAGTCTAAAAAAACTGACATACTCGTTTGTGCTATGGATTTTCAATTCATCGGTGGTTCAATGGGATCAGTCGTCGGAGAAAAAATAGCACGTGCAATTGATTATGCGATTGAGCATAAATTGCCTGTCGTTATTATCTCTAAATCAGGTGGAGCAAGAATGATGGAAGCTGCATTATCATTAATGCAACTTGCCAAAACATCAGTTAAGCTTGCACAATTAGCAAAATCTAAATTACCTTATATTTCACTTTGTACCGATCCAACAACAGGCGGAACAACGGCTTCATTTGCAATGTTAGGTGATATTAATATATCTGAACCAGGCGCACTCATTGGTTTTGCGGGACCTCGTGTTGTAAAAGATACAACTGGAAAAGATTTACCTGAAGGTTTTCAATCAGCTGAGTTCTTACAAGAACATGGATTTTTAGACTTTATTTCTCATAGAAAAAATCTAAAAGACAAAATCAATCTTTATATTGATTTAATCATGAATAAAAAAGTTAGAACATAACTTGTGTAACGCTATGCTAATTAGAAAATAAAGCATAATTTTGCAGCTTGATAGAAAATCTATCATTACATAATAACTATTGAAATAATATTGGCATGTATTTATCACAAGAAGAAAAAGGCAAATTATTTGCTGAGTTTGGTAAAAACGAAAAAGACACAGGATCAGCAGAAGGTCAAATCGCTTTAATGACAAAGCGTATTGCATATATCTCTGACCACTTGAAAACGAACCGTAAAGATTACAACTCTGAACGTTCACTAGTAAAACTTGTAGGTAAGCGTAGAAACTTACTTGATTATCTGAAAAATAAAGATATTTTACGATATAGAGAGATCGTCAAAACTTTAGGATTAAGAAAATAAAAATTATCAAGGGGCATTTTGCCCCTTTTTTAATATATTGCCTCTCCCATTTTTTGAATTGTTTCTATAAAGTTTATTAGACTCTGCACACACAACACATTAATCTATAAATTTTAGCTATGATTCCAAAAACATTTAAAGAGGTTATCGATCTTGGCAATGGCAAGACGATTTCACTTGAAACAGGTAAGCTTGCAAAGCAGGCTCACGGATCTGTTGTCGTAAGAATGGGAGATGCAATGTTACTTTGTACTGTTGTTTCTTCACACAAACCAAGCACAATGGATTTCTTTCCATTGACTGTTGATTATCGAGAAAAATTTGCTGCAGCTGGTAAATACCCAGGTGGTTTCCTCAAAAGAGAAGCCCGCCCAAGCAATGATGAAATTTTAGTCATGCGTCTTGTTGATAGAGCTCTTAGACCGCTTTTCCCTAGCGATTACCGTTATGAAACGCAGGTCATGATTCAATTAATGTCACATGACGAAAACGTTATGCCTGATGCTCTTGCTGGTCTTGCTGCCTCTACCGCTATCCAATTATCTGACATTCCTTTTGAATACCCTATTTCTGAAACTCGTGTTGCACGTATAAATGGTGAATTTGTCATTAACCCGAGCCGTGCTGAAATCGAAGAAGCTGATTTAGACATGATTGTTGGAGCTTCAGAAGACAGTGTTTCAATGGTTGAAGGAGAAATGGATGAAGTTTCTGAGGAAGAAATGACAGAAGCTATCAAATTTGCTCATGAAGCGATCAAAATTCAATGTCAAGCTCAACGCAGGCTTGCAGAAGCAGTTGGTAAAAAAGAAACAAGAGCTTACGAAACAACTGGAAAAGACGAAGAACTTGAAGCAAAGATTCTTGATGCTGCATACCAGAAATGCTATGATATTGCCAAGGAAAGCTTAGGAAAGCACGAGCGTACTGAAAAGTTTGGTGAAATTAAAGAAGAAATCAAAGGTTTATTCACTGAAGAAGAACTTGAAGAATACGGCAAACTCGTTGGTAAATATTTCGACTCAGCTCAAAAAAAAGCTGTTCGTGACTTAACATTAAAAGAGAAAGTAAGACTTGATGGACGTCAACTTGACGAAATCAGACCAATTTGGTGTGAAACTGATTACTTACCATCAACACATGGTTCATCAATCTTTACACGTGGTGAAACACAAGCTTTAGCGACTGTCACTTTAGGGACATCTCGTGAAGCAAATATGATTGATACTCCGACAAATAGTGGTGAAGAAACTTTTTACCTTCATTACAACTTCCCTCCTTTCTGTACAGGTGAAGCTTATCCAATTAGAGGAACTTCGCGCCGTGAGATTGGACATGGAAACCTTGCGCAACGCGCACTTAAAGGAATGATTCCTGAAGATTGTCCTTACACTGTGAGAGTTGTTTCTGAAGTTTTAGAATCTAATGGTTCTTCTTCAATGGCAACAGTTTGTTCTGGAACAATGGCATTAATGGATGCAGGTATTCAATTAAAGCAACCTGTGTCAGGAATTGCAATGGGATTGATCACGGATGGTGAAGATTACGCTGTCTTGTCTGATATTCTTGGTGATGAAGATCACTTAGGAGATATGGATTTCAAAGTGACTGGTACTGAAAAGGGTATCACAGCTTGCCAAATGGATATTAAAGTTAAAGGTTTATCTCACGAGATTTTAATCAATGCTTTAAAACAAGCGCGTGAAGGACGTTTACACATTTTAAACAAATTGACCGAAACAATCGCTCAACCGAACGCAGATGTTAAAGCGCATGCACCAAAAATTATTACACGCACAATTCCTGGAGATTATATCGGTGCATTAATTGGCCCTGGTGGAAAGAATATTCAAGAATTACAAAAAGCTTCAGAAACAACAATTGTTATTAATGAAGTTGATGAGCAAGGCGTCGTTGAAATTTTAGGAACAAACCAAGAAGGCATTGATATGGTTCTTCAGAAACTTGATGCGATGCTATTCAAGCCAGAAAAAGGATCTGTTTACGAAGTTAAAGTAATAAAGATACTTGATTTTGGAGCTGTTGTAGAATATGTTGAAGCTCCAGGAAATGAAGTCTTACTTCACATTTCTGAACTTGCTTGGGAACGTACAAACAACGTGACTGATATCGTAAACCTCGGTGATATTATCGATGTTAAATACTTTGGTGTTGATCCACGTACACGTAAAGAAAAAGTTTCAAGAAAAGCGCTTATCAAAAAGCCTGAAAACTTTAAAAAACCTGAACGTAAAAACGATAATAAAAAATAATTGTCTATTTATTTAGATTTTAATAAAAGCCTCGAAAATTCGAGGCTTTTTTATACGCCATATTTGCAGAACTGACATAATTTCAGACTTATATGTTAATATTAAATCAAATAATTTAACATTAACTCAATAAATTAAGAAAATTCATAAATTTACTAATGATTTGATGTATTACTCAGTTCAAAAACTTATTCCAGCATAGAACTTGCACTTAATGTGACAAATAATTTTAATAATTAAAAAAACTAAACATGAAAGTTTTAGTAATTGGCGCAGGCAACATGGGCTTAACTTATTCAGAAGGAATGGCTAAGTCGCCTTTGCTCAACCGAAAAAATTTAATGATTCACGATGTGTCAGCCGATACTATCGCAACCCTTAAAGAAATTTCTTATTTCGATGTTTATGAAAAACTCGAAGATTGTCTTCCAAAAGCAGATATCGTATTTATAGGCGTAAAACCTTATCACGCTGATGAGCTTTTCGAAAGAATGAAACCAATGCTTAATAAAAATCAAATCTTTGTTTCATTGATGGCAGGTGTCACTATTGAAAGCATGGTCAATGGTTTGGGCATGCCAAAAGTTGTGAGAACTATGCCAAACTTACCTGCTAAAGTGGGTAAAGGCGTGACATCTTATACAGAGTCAAAAGACGTCTCTCGTGTCGAGCTTCTTATGGTTAGAAATTTATTGGATACAACTGGAGAATCCATACACGTTGATAATGAAGATTTCATTAATAAATCAACAGGAATTTCAGGAAGCGGTCCTGCATACATATTCTACTTCATGCAATCAATGCTTGAAGCTGCTCAAAAAATGGGCTTCTCTGATAATGACTCTAAAATATTAGTCTCAAACACATTTGAAGGTGCCGTTCAGCTCTTTAATGAATCAGATTTATCTCCTGAAACATGGATGAATCGAGTTGCATCTAAAGGAGGAACAACTAGAGCTGCTCTTGATTCTATGGATGATAACAATGTTAATCAATTGATTAAGGATGCTGCTTACGCTGCTTTTAACAGAGCTGTTGAATTAGGTGAATCATAAAAAAGAACCAAACAATTATTATGCATAAAAAAAGAATAGTCGTTAAAGTTGGAACCAATGTCATGACTAACATGAACAATAGAATTGTAGGTCCAATTCTAAAAAATCTTGTCCGTCAAATTGCTTACCTTTATGAGCGTGATATCATCACAATACTCGTTTCATCAGGCTCAGCAATTGCAGGTAAAGAGGTTTTAGGTTCGTGTTTAGCCGAAGACAAATCAACTCGAAGACAAATATATTCATCTGTAGGTCAACCAAGAATGATGAGACATTATTATGAAATGTTTCATGATTTTGGTATGCGCTGTGGTCAAGTTTTGGCAACAAAACGTGATTTTGCACCAGGCAGATATCGTGAGAATATGATTAACTGCTATGAAGGTTTACTCTCTGAAGGAATTATTCCGATTGCAAATGAAGATGATGCTGTATCATTATCAATGTCTATGTTTTCAGATAATGATGAACTTGCCAGCCTAGTTGCTCAACTTGTTAATGCTGATAGCTTAATTATGCTTACAGACATTGACGGACTTTACACTGGCCATCCTGATGATAAGAACACGAAGTTATTACATGAAGTAAAAGTTCATGATGACGTTGAGAAATATGTTCAAGAAAATGAAAAAGGCGAAGGTGAAGGTCGTGGTGGAATGCAATCTAAATTAAAAATTGCAAAAGATACTGCTAGTAAAAATATACCGACATACATCGCTAATGGAAAAGAAGAAAATGTCATTATTGACATTGTAGAAGGAAAAAAATTAGGAACTAAATTTACAATTTAAAAAACATGAAACTTTTAGATACTAAAACAAAAAATAACGTCTTGGCATCTATGATGAATATTATAGATAAAAAGAGAAAAGACATTATTGCTGAAAATAAAAAGGATCTTGATGCATTCCAAAGAGATGATCAAGCACTTTATGATAGACTTGTCGTTGACGACAAAAAAGTTGACGAAATGATTCAAGCGATTAAAGAAGTCAAAGATCAAGAGGATCCTGTTGGGAAAGATATTTCTGAAAGAACACTCGATAGCGGTTTGAAAATCGTCAATAAAACAGATCCATTTGGAACAATCATGATTATTTATGAATCTCGACCAGATGTGACGATTGAAGCTGCTGTTCTTGCATTTAAAGCTAACAATAAAATTCTTTTAAAAGGTGGTAAAGAAGCAAATCATTCTAATATCATTCTTGAAAAATGTTGGCATGAAGCACTTGAAGAAAATAATCTTTCTAAAGATTGGATTAAACTTCTTCATATGAAGCGTGATGAAACTCAGGAATTTCTTAGAAATCCATCAGAAAAATTAGATTTAATCGTTCCGAGAGGTGGCGAGAGATTGATTGATTTTGTGAAACAACACGCAAAATGTGCTGTTTTAATTAGTGGTCGTGGTAATAACTTTTTATATGTATCAAAACAAGCAGATTGGGATATTGCTAAAAAAGTGATTATCAATGCTAAAACCGATAAAATTTCAGGGTGTAATGCTTTAGATAAAGTATATATCGATGCTAATTTAGATGGTTTTGATGAAAAGATAAAAGACCTTTATGAAACTCTAAAGTCACACAAAGTTGAAACTGTTATTGATGATAATCTGAGTTCAATTTTAAGTGAAGCAGAAGTCGTGAAAGGTGAAGATGTTTGGTATGAAGAATTTTTAGCTATGAAAATATTATTAGCTAAAGTTGATAATTTCGACCAAGCTGTTGATAAAATCAATAAATATTCAGGTGGACATTCATCAGTTATTATTACCAAAGATGATGATGAAGCCATGGCATTTATGCAACAAATAGATAGTGCTGCTGTTTATCAGAATGCTTCAACAAGATTTACAGATGGTGGACAAATGGGTGTTGGTGCTGAACTCGCAATTTCAACTGATAAATTGCATCACCGTGGACCATTAGGCCTAAAGCAACTTGTCACAAACAAATATTATGTATTTGGTAATGGTCATATCAGATCTTAATCTATAAATAATTTATTTCTTAAGATATTGTAGAAGCGAGGTTTATATTAGCCTCGCTTTTATTTTTTAAAAAAATAAAGATTTCTTGTAACATAATGAGAAGATCGTTCGTAAAATATAAAACACTAAACCCATAATTCAGTTTTTGTTTAATGAGACAACTTAAAATTACAAAGCAGGTAACAAATCGTGAAACAGCTTCACTTGATAAGTACTTACAAGAAATTGGTAAAGTCGATTTGATTACAGCAGAAGAAGAAGTAGAATTAGCACAACGCATCAAGGCTGGTGATGACTTGGCTTTAGAGAAACTGACTAAGGCAAACTTGAGGTTCGTTGTATCTGTTTCTAAACAATACCAAAATCAAGGTTTAACATTACCCGATTTAATTAATGAAGGAAATTTAGGCTTGATTAAAGCTGCTAAAAGATTTGATGAAACACGTGGATTTAAGTTTATCTCATATGCTGTATGGTGGATTAGACAATCCATATTATCGGCATTAGCAGAGCAATCTCGTGTGGTTAGACTTCCATTGAACAAGATTGGATCGATCAATAAGATCAACAAAACTTTTGCATTTTTAGAGCAACAACATCAACGTCCACCAAGTCCTGCTGAAATAGCAAAAGAACTTGACATGACGGAAAGTGATGTTAAAGAATCTCTTAAAAACTCTGGTCGACATATTTCAATGGATGCACCTTTAAAAGAAGGAGAAGATTCAAACTTATATGATGTTTTAAACCTTGGAGAATCTCCAAATCCTGATAAAGAACTTATTCAGGAGTCTTTACAAAATGAGATTGAAAGATCTCTTGAAACATTAACGCAGCGTGAAGCTGATGTGATTCGTTTATTTTTTGGCTTGGGCAACCAACAGCCGATGACACTTGAAGAAATCGGCCAAACATTTGGATTGACTCGTGAAAGAGTTCGCCAAATTAAAGAAAAAGGCGTGAGAAGATTAAGACATACTTCGCGTAGCACAATCTTGAAAAAATATCTTGGATAAGAAATCTTCAGAGTAATACACAAAAAATCCCGCCATTAAGCGGGATTTTTTATTTATGTGCTAACTGGTAAAAAGCTGTAAAAAATCGACAAGACGAGAAAAATAATAACTGAATTGATAATTTTGTACCTTTGATAAAAAGATAATTATAATGGATCTAGAAGCAAGAAAAATATCATTTGTTCAAGAGTTTTTAAGATTGCAAAACGAAGAAATCATTAGCGGACTTGAAGAGCTATTACGTAAAAGAAAGGCTGAATTGATTGAAAACAACTTCAAACCAATGACAATGGAAAAATATAATGCTGAAATTGATCAAGCGATGGAGGATTCTAAAAATGGACGAATGATAAAAGCTACTGATTTAAAAGCTAAAATCCAAAAATGGAGTTAGAAGTTTATTGGTTAGAACTTGCTGAAAATAAACTAGAAGACATTTATGGCTATTATTCAACACAAGCGAGCAAAAGGGTTGCTGAAAAATTAATCAATGGAATAGTAGACACAACTATCGGAATTGAAAAACAGCCAGAAATTGGACAAATTGAAATTAGTTTAAATCATAGAAAACAAGAATTTAGATATCTTGTTTTTAAAAATTATAAAATAGTTTATTGGATTAATTATGATTCTAAGCGCATTGAAATCGTAAATGTGTTTGACACAAGACAAAATCCTGAAAAAATTAATGAGTTATAAACTTAAGTCGTGTATAATTTATGGCTGGTTCTCGCCTAATTTTGACAATTCTCCCAGATTTTCTTAAGTTTTAATTTACTAATTTTAGTACATAAAAACACCACTAATCATACACAGACATTTTGTATTTAATCCTCTGTTTCTTCAACAGATGGGTTATCTTCAACTTTAATTGAAGAATTCGTTTTTGCTTCTTCAGCTTTAATTTCATTTAATTTTTGTTGTGCCTCTTCAGCCAAATCAGGAAATTGATCACTAAAGTTTTTAATGATATTTTCAAGAATATAACTCGCCTGATAAGCATCATCTAATTGATGATAGTTTTTTGCCATTAAATAAAAAGCTTTGACAGCATAAGTTCTGTAACGAGAATAATTTTTAGTAATATCTTCTACAACTTTATTTGACTCTTGATACAAACCATCTTCATGTTTAAAGTAAGCGCTATAATAAAGCGCTTCCGCTTTTAAACGACCTGATGCCAACTTCTCAACTTCGCTGTAAGCTTCTTTAGCTTTGGCTTCATTTTCTAACTTAATTGCTGATCTTGCTGTAAATATGTGTGCATCAGCTTTTGCATCTTGATCAACGTCATTTAAACCTAAAATCAAATCTGCATAACGAATCGTTTCTTGATACTGTTTTTGTTCATACAAGGCTTTCATTAAGTTAGATTGTGCAAAAACAATATTTTGCGTAAAGTTTGCTTCTTTTTCGAGACGCTTTAATGTTTCTGTTGCTAATTTATAATCTTCTTGAGTTAGATAAATTTGAGATAATTTACGCAAAGCTTCTTCTGTAAACTCACTACTCCCCGCCTCTACAACATTTTTATAATATTGAATTGACTCATCTTTCTGACCTTCATCAAAAAGAAGTTGTGCTAAATAAAAATTCGCATTTAAAGAATTTAAACCATTAGGAAATTGAACAAGATATTTTTTGAAGCCTTTGATTGCTGCGTTTGTTTCATTTTCTAAAAACTTATTTTCTGCAGCTTCATAAGTTGCCATGTCGATATCAGAATCTTCGACATCTACAAAATCAAGGTTTTTAACCCAAGTCGCGTAAACTTCTGTTTGACCCAAATCTATATAAATTAACCTCACTGTTTGAACAGCTTGTCTCGCTTCCTTAGAGTTTGGATATTCATCAACCAATCGTTTTAAATCTTTTAAAGCTGCTTGGTAATTTTCTCTGTTGTAATTGATTAAACCTTGTTTTGATAAAGATCTTGCGTAATAAGGACTTTTAGGATAGTTCTTTATTAGTCTTTGGTAATATGATATCGCTTTTTCTTCTTCAGAAACGCTAGAATAAGTATTTGCCAAATGATAAAGTGCATCATCGTAATAAATTGATTTTGGATATTTCTTTAAAAAGCTCTTTAATTCTTCAATTTTACGGTCATTTTTATCCACAAAACCATAACTGTAAGCTTTCTGGAAAAACGCATAATCACTTCTGTAGGCATTCATCGCAATCGCTTTATTGTAAGACTCCATCGCTGGCCAATAACTTCCTTCAGCAAAATAAGAATCGCCCAACCTCACATAAGCATCATATTTAGTTGCGTTAGAGTTTACTTTCTTTGCAAAATCATCAAAAGCTTCAGCAGCTAAATTGTATTTCTTTAGTTTGAAATAAGTATACGCGATATTGTAATCAATTTTGTCATATATATCACTCAGTTGAGAAGCTGACTCCATTTGCTTAAACTCTTTATAACCGATCAAAGCCTCGTTATAGTTGTTAAATAAATAATCAACTTCAGCATTCCAAAAAGTTGCTCGTGCTATCAATTCTTGATCGATACGTTGAGATAAAGATTTCTGAAACATTTCTTGTGCTCTCTTATATTCATTGGCTTTGTAAAGCTCAATCGCATATAAATAAGTCACTTTCTGGTAAGCCTTTTTATCATCAAAAGAATTATTTCCTTCCAACATTTGGACAGCTTGGTCATACTGTTTTGAAGTGATATATGAATCGATTAAAAGCTCACCGATTTGATCAGCTTCTTCTGATGTTGGATAAGCTTTTAAGTAGTTCTGAAGAACTTTTGGAACTGGTAGATAATTATTTCCAATTTCATAACTCAGTTTAGCATAATTCAGCATTGCATCCTTTTTGATTTTTTTATCAAAATCCATTTCAGATGCATTCTTAAAAGCATTTAAAGCTTGGGTTTTCTTCTCCACTTTCAAGTAAGATTTTGCCAAGTGGTAGTACGCATTTTGGGCAACAAAATCATTACCATCTATAATTTTATTAAATTCAGAAATCGCATTGTCATATTCTTGCGCTTTGAAATAAGCGAAACCTAGCTGGTAATAATCTGTGTTATTCCATTTACCGCGCTCTCCTCTATATTCCTTCAGGTATGGAATGGCTTCATTATATTGTTCTAAATTAAAATAACTTTCACCAATAATTTTATTGAGTTGTGAACGCTCCATTGCGTTTGATCTGTCAAGTTGTTCTTTTCCTTGAGCAATTGCCTTTTCAAATTTTCCCAATTTGAAATTCATATCACTTTGAAAGTATGACATATTTCTGCCACTTACTCCATCTCTTTTAGCTTGGTCAAACATTTCATTGGCATCTTCATAGTTATCGCTTTCATAAGCCATATAGCCTATGTAATATTTTGCTTGAGCTCCATATTTTTGAGAATTTCTCACTCTTTCAAAATAAGATTGTGATAGTTCAGGGTAATTTGTTTTAAATAATGTGTAGGCGTAATTAAAGTAAAATTCATCTTGGTTCTGATAATTCAAAATTGATTGATCAACTTTATCATACCAATTTTTGGCATCGCGGTAATTACTGTTTTCAAAATAAAAATTACCAACGCTTAAATAGGCAATTTTTCGTTTGTTACTTTGCGGAAAATCTCTCACAAAATCTTCCATCAATCGGTCACCGCCAGCATTATCTAAACGTACAGCTGAACTCGCTTTGTAATATGCTAAATTAGAAGCTAAAAGGCCATGATCATCAGTTGGTTCAATTTTATTAAACTCTTGTAAAGCGGCAGCATATTGTTGATTGGCGTATAATGTCATGCCTTTTTGGTAAGTGCCTAATTCATTGGTGTAAGTTTCAGTTTGTTGAGCTGAAACAAATGAACCTGCAAACATTAAACTCAAAGCAATTTTATGTGAAAATTTCATTTTTTACGATTTTAAAATACCAAAGATAAAATTATGTAGTTATAACGTCAACAATGCCAAATAAATTATAAATGATTCATGGAGTTTTGATTTTTGACTCTGTAAATAAATAGTATCTTTAAGGCTTCAAAACACTCATATCATCTATGTCAGACGTTATTTTAGAGCTCAGCAAAGCTAGCATTTACCAACGCGAGAACCTCATTTTAAGCGAAGTCAATGTGAGTATCAATAAAGGAGAATTTGTATATCTCATCGGTAAAACGGGAACAGGGAAAAGTAGTTTCATGAAAACACTTTACGGTGACATCCCTTTGAAAGATGGTGTCGGACACATTGTTGACTACGATTTAAGAAAGCTAAAAACAAAAGAAATTCCACATTTACGTCGTAAACTTGGTGTTGTATTTCAAGATTTTAAACTGCTAAATGATAGAAATGTTCAAGAAAATTTAAAGTTTGTTTTAAAAGCAACTGGCTGGAAAGACAAAACAAAAATGGAACATAAAATTGATGAAGTTTTACAGAAAGTTGATATGAAAACGAAAAGTTTTAAATACCCATATCAACTTTCAGGTGGTGAGCAGCAACGTATTGCCATTGCGCGAGCTTTACTTAACGACCCTGAACTTATATTGGCAGATGAGCCAACAGGAAATCTAGATCCGCAAACATCTATTGAGGTGATGGAAGTTTTACAGCAGATCAACAAAAACGGAAATACAATCTTAATGGCAACACATGATTACGCCTTATTGCTAAAATACCCTTCAAAAACCTTAAAATGTGATGGACAAAAAGTCTTTGAAGTCGTCCAAAAAAATACTAAATCAACATAAACAATGAAATATAATTTTTTAAAACCAGTTGGTATTCTAAGTTTAAGTCTTAGCATATTAAGCTGTGGAAACTCATCAGAAACAAAAGATCAAATGGATGATCTTTCAGTTAATATGGAAAATAAAAAAAACAGTTTACTCAAAGAATGGGAAGGACCTTACCAAGGTGTTCCTGCATTTGATGAAATGAACCTTGAAGATTTAAAACCAGCCATGCGAGAAGCCATGGAGAAACATCTTGAGGAGATTGATGAAATTGCAAATCAAAAAGAACCTGCAACTTTTGAAAATACCATAGCAGAAATGGAGCGTGCAGGAAAAATGATTGATCGTGTTTATACCTATTATGGCATTTGGAGTAGTAACTTATCCACTGAAGAATTCAGAGAAATTCAACAAGAACTCTCACCTGAATTATCAGAATACAGCTCAAAGATCAAGCAAAACGAAAAATTGTTTCAACGCATTAAAGCTGTTTATGACAACAGCCAAGAAAAATCTCTTGATTCCCAAAAACAACGTGTTGATGATTTAGTTTATAAAAACTTTGAAATGAGCGGCGCTAATCTCAACAAAGAAGACAAAAAGCGTTACGCAGAAATCAATAAAGAATTAGCTGAACTTTACACAAAGTTTTCAAACAATGTGCTTCACGACGAAGAGAATTATGTCACTTTTCTAGACGATTCTCAACTTGATGGTTTGCCCGAATCTTATGTCAGTTCTGCAAAAAAAGCAGCAAAAGAAATCGGCAAAAAAGATGCTTACGTTGTGACGAACACAAGATCATCAATGGATCCATTTCTCACCTACTCTGAAGAGAGAGATTTAAGAGAAAAAGTTTGGAAAAAATATTACTCAAGAGGTGATAACGGAGACAAATATGACAATAACAAGATCATCACGAAAATATTAAAACTACGTGATGAACGTGTTGAATTAATGGGTTACGACAATTACGCTGAATGGCGTTTACAAAATCGCATGGCTAAAAATCCAGAAAACGCAATGGATCTTTTGATGCAAGTTTGGCCAAAAGCGATTGCACGTGTTGATGAAGAAGTTGCTGATATGCAAAAAATTGCTGATAAAAATGCTGACAACATTACGATCAAGCCATGGGATTATCGCTACTATGCAGAAAAAGTAAGACAAGCAAAATATAATTTAGACTCTGATGAAGTTAAACAATACCTTGTATTAGATAATCTTGAAGAAGCAATTTTCTATGTTGCAGGAAGACTCTTCGATTTTAATTTTAAAGAAATCACAGATGGAAGTGTTCCAGTTTTTCATAAAGATGTCAAGGTTTTTGAAGTGACAAACAAAACAACTGGCGATCATGTTGGTTTGTTTTATTTAGATCCTTATGCGCGTAAAGGGAAAAGATCAGGAGCTTGGGCAACAACTTACCGCTCTTACACATCATTTGATGGTGAAACTAATGTTTTAGCTTCCAACAACTCCAACTTTGTCAAAGGAAACGAAGGAGAACCAATTCTTGTTTCTTGGGATGACGCAACAACATTTTTTCATGAGTTTGGTCACGCGCTTCATTTCTTAAGTGCAGATGTCAAGTACCCAACCTTAAATGGAGGCGTGAGAGATTATACTGAGTTTCAGTCACAATTATTAGAGCGTTGGTTATCAACAGATGAAGTAATTAATCGCTTTTTAAAGCATTATAAAACTGGTGAACCAATGCCAAAAGAATTGATTGCAAAAATTAAAAAAGCATCAACCTTTAACCAAGGATTTGGCTCTACAGAATTTTTAGCCTCAGCAATTATGGACATGAAATTCCATACAACTGATCCTGATAAAATTGGAAACCCAAGTGAATTTGAGAAAAAAACATTAGACAAACTTGGTATGCCAGATGAATTAGTGATGCGCCACAGAACGCCGCATTTCGGCCACGTGTTTTCTGGTGAAGGCTACGCAACAGGTTATTACGGGTACCTTTGGGCTGACGTTTTAACAGCTGATGCGTCTGAGGCTTTTGCAGAAGCAGAAGGTGGTTTTTATGATGAGGAATTGGCTGATAAATTGGTCAAGTATTTATTTGCACCACGTAATGCAATTGAGCCAAGTGAGGCTTACAGAAAATTCAGAGGTCGAGATGCTAAAATTGATGCCTTAATGAGAGACAGAGGCTTTTCAGTCGATTAAAACTTAAATGACGAAATCGTCTCAAGATCTATGTTCAAATACTTATTTACTTGAAAGTAAGAACAGGTTCTTGAGACGATTTTTTAATAGTTATGAAATTACTTTTAATAAATTATTTAAACCTAAAAGGTGTCACTGTATAGAAACATTTAAAGGTGAATGCAAAGCAGTTTGATGTATGTATACGCGATTAAAATCTTTTGTAAAAAAAATTATTCCTCAAAGTTTTCTTTTTAAAAACGAGTTGATTTTTAAAAAAGTTTTAATTCCTTTTTACATCGGTAAAACATGCTCTTGTAATATTTGCAAGCATAATTGGAATAAGTTTATCAAAATCGAGGACAATGATTTACTCTGTCCTTATTGTGGAAGCAGATCCAGAACGCGGAGATTATTTAAATTGTTAAAAAAACAAAACGCCTTAAATGGTAAAGTTTTACATTTCTCTCCTTCGCGTAGTTTATATCGAATTTTTAAGCAAGATGTGAATCTCAAATATTACAGTAGCGATTTTGAAAATGAATTTTTAGCAGAATACAAATTAGATATTACGCAAATTGATATGCCTGACAATTCTTTTGATACGATCATTTGCTATCATATTTTAGAACATATCATTGAAGATCAAAAAGCCATTGCAGAATTAAAGCGAATTTTAAAGCCTAATGGTCAATGTTTTATACAAACTCCATTTAAATCAGGAGAAATATTTGAAGACTTTCGCCTTACAAGTCCTTCTGAACGTCTAGAGGCGTTTGGACAAGAAGATCATGTTCGTATTTATTCACTTGATGGATTAATAGATCGCTTAGAAGAGCAAGGTTTAAAAATTAAATGCTTAGATTTTAAGGAGGAATTAATACCCAACGGGTTACTTCAAGAAAATATAGTAATCGCTACAAAATAAAATCACTCTTCATTATTATCCTTTTCATTAGAAAAAATTCGTTAAACTTATGAGTGATATTTTAAGTTAAAAATAATTTGAATATAAATATCCAGTTTTATTTTTAGAAGCATCACATAGAAATTTAAAGTTTTGTTTTTTCTATATTGACTAAAATCAAATTTGAAAAATTTAAAGATTCTATAGAAATTAATTTAAAAGGGGTACTTTGCAAAGGCATAAATTAATCTCATGATTTCGATTCTTATTCCAACCTATCAGTATAATGTTTATCCTTTAGTTAAGAAAGTACATCAGCTTATTACTAAGGAGAATATTGATTTTGAAATATTGGTTTATGACGATTGCTCTCCAAAAAAAATTATTGAAAACAAAAAAATAAATCAGCTAGACAATGCTTATTATAAAGTACTTCCCAAAAATTTAGGTCGTAGCACTATTAGAAATCTTTTAGCCGATAATGCAAAATTCGAATGGTTACTTTTTTTAGATGCTGATGTCATGCCAATTAAAGATGATTTCATCAGAAATTATCTGAAGTTTTTCTCAGAAAAATATGATATTATTTACGGTGGAATTAAGTACACTCCTAAAAGACCTAAAGCTACTCAACTTCTACGTTGGCATTATGGAAACTCAAGAGAATCTCTAAGCTGTGAAAAAAGAACTGAAAATCCTTACTTATCTTTTCTAACATTAAATTTTTTAGCTCGTAAATCTATTTTTCAAAAAATTCGATTTGATGAAGACATTCCAAATTTAAGACATGAAGACACTCTTTTCTCTTACCACCTTCAAAGCTTCAAAGTGCCAATTTTACATATCAATAACCCTGTATATCATTTAGGAATTGAAAGTAGTTTGGAGTTTTTAAAAAAGTCTATAGAATCTGTGGAAGGAGCTTTATACTTAAAGAAGAATGATTTAATTGACTCTAATTATATAAGAATTTTATCATTCCATGAAAAACTAAAGAAACTTAAACTAGATTATTTAATAGACCGTTTAATAAGAAAAAACTTAAAACAGATTGAAGTTAATTTATTAGGAAATAAACCTTCTTTACTTTTATTTGATTTGTATAGACTTTATCATTTAATTCAATTTGAAAAAAATGCCTAAATTCTCTGTTATTATACCTTTATATAACAAAGCAGCTTATATACAAAATACTTTAAAAGCTGTTTTAGAGCAAGAATTTTTTGACTTTGAAATTATTGTGGTTGATGATGGCTCTACTGATAATAGTGATCAAATAGTTAAATCAATAAGCGATGCGCGAATACACTATTTTTATCAAGAGAATCAAGGAGCATCTCAAGCTCGAAACAAAGCTATTGAGCTAGCTATTGGCGAGTATTTAGCTTTACTTGATGCCGATGATATTTGGGACTCTGATCATTTGGAAATAATTAACCAGCTAATTTCAGAACATCCCGATCAAAAGGTTTTTGCAACAGGAATTCGTATTCAAGATCGATATGGCATTCAAGAAGCTAAATATGATTTGATAGATTCAGATAAAATAGTTATTGATTTTTTTAAAAATAGTCTTGCTGCTCCAATTTTATCTGGCTCAACGACAGTATTACATGCTTCTATTCCAAAAGAAATTGGTTACTTTGATGAAACTATTTTGAGTAGCGAAGATACAGATTACTGGATTAGAATTGGATTGAAATACCCTGTTGTTTTTACGCTAAAACCCACAGCCACATATACTTTCGTAATTGGTAGTTTATCAAATGATAAGTATAATTTTAAAAGACAAACTGATTTTAGCAAGTTTGATAAATATTTAAAAAACAATAAAGGTCTCGCAAGGTATATAAGTTATAATAGGCTTTCTGCATATCTCAATTGCATGTTAGTAGAGGATTTAGAAAATGCAACATTATTAAAAAATAAAATCGAAATAAAATATCTTAATCGTTTACAGAAAATCACTCTTTATTTACCTCCTTTCGCTCTTAGGTATTTAACACTCTTTAAAAACAAATTAAATTCGATTGGATTTAGACCAGTAATTTTCAAGAAATAAATTCTCCCACATCGGTTTTAATTTAATCGATCTAAAATTGACTAACACTGTCCTTTCTTATCAAATTTTTGATCTTTTTGATTCCATTAACACCAACCTTATATTTAGTTAGACTTTCACTAGCAGAAATAAATTGATGTCGAACCAAAAAGAAAATAAATTTAGCCAACCAAATAAAACTTAAATTTCCATATTCTAAATACTTTAATGCGCCTTGTGCATAAATAAAACGATTGCTACCTTGATCAGATGCTGAACTAACTTCGTCATGTTCCACAATAAATTCTGGTATGTGGTAAACTGAAATATTTTTGTTTAAAAACTCTTTAAATAATAATTGCTCTTCACCTGACTGAAAATATGAACCAAGTCCAAAATACTCATTAAAAGAAATCTTGTTTTCCAATAAATAATCTCTATTAAAAGCCATTTCAACTGATGATAAAGGTGGCCTATTCCGTTCAGACACTTTAATTTCTTGTGAAGGATAATTTTTCATGAATGGTTTGCCTGAAAAGGTTTCTACCTGGAATAAAATTAAACCCGCATTAGGATATTTGTTAAAAGCATTTACAATTTTTTGTAAGAAATTGCTTTTATAAACAACATCATCATCGGCTATCACGCCATAGGTTGTTCTACAATTTTTTAAAGCTAAATTTCTGCTTTTAGACAAACCAACATCATAGCTATTAACAACAATAATATTTTTATATTCGGATTTGAGCTCCTGCCCTTTTTGGGTTTGATTGACGATAACTAAGTTTAAATCTCGCCATTGATGATGCGGAAACATAGCGTCAAGAAATGAAAAATCAGAACGATTCATCGTTGATATTAAAATTGAGATATCACCTTTTGAATAACTCATCTTTTCAATTCTTTATCGTAATTAATGTCGTTGCCAATTATCCGATCTTTAATTTTAAAATCATCAGAAAAAAGACTTCTTGTCGTATCATAACCATCAAACTTAACTTGAATTAAATCTGAAAGTGAATGAACGAAATCTTTTAAAAAAGCTGGACGTTTTGTATCAATTTTTAGAGAAAATTCATTTTGAAAAGTTTGATTTCTCCATAAAAAAAATGGGATTTCGTACATTGATGGCGTCGCCCGTTCATCTATATGACCAGCGAAATCAATTGTGTCATAAACTTCTTCGCCATGATCAGAGAAAAAAAGCATGAAAGAAGCTTCTTCAATTTTAGTCAATCTTTCATGTATATTTTTTATAAAAAAATCATGATATAAAATTGCATTATCATAAGCATTTGAGCGTGAATGAGCCAAATTATGATCAAAATTTGAACTGCTTTGATCTGTAAATTTCTCAAAACCTGAAGGATATCTATCGCTATATTTCATGTGAGTTCCGAGCGGATGTAAAATGATAAATTTCTTCTGAGCAGGATCTGAAATTGCCTTTTCAAACTCAGGAATCAAAACTTCATCCAAAGGCGTAATGCTTCCGTCCAAAGCTGTATTTTTTGTAATGTAAACATCACTTGCCATCGCAAGTTTTGTCACCAAACTCTCATATTGTCCAATTGGTCTTTGATTTGAAAGCCAAAAAGTTTTAAAACCAGCTTGATTCAGTAATTGAATTATAGAAAAATCATTAGATGATTTTAAACCATTCAAGGTCAAAGCATCTTTTAATGCACCGATTGTAAATGCGTGACTACTAACAACATCATCGTACTTATCAATTTCAGGTAGAATTTGATCTAAATAAGGAGTTGTTTTATTTTGGTAACCATATAAACTCATTCGGTTTCTCGTTGTTGATTCACCAATAATCAATACAAAAGTGGCTTCATCAATATCACGTATCTGCTCAAAGCCTTCTATCTCAACTAAAGGTTGATCAATATGAAGATCTTTCATTTTTTCCTGCTCCTCAAAATACTCAGTGACAGACTGATAACTTAGATAAATGAAATTAAATTGTAAATAATCACGATTCTTCATCAAAAAAATGGTCAGAACAACACATGATACAAAAATTAATTGTTCGTAATTAAAAACAGATTTTAAGATAAAATAGCCAGGTCTAATTGCATAAAAAACAGCTATGATTATAAAAACAAAAGCGGTGAATATCAAAGTCGGATTCAAATAAAACTCAGCGAACTCAGTTGCTTCTGCTAAATTGGTTTCAAGTATGATGAAAATTGATGAAGCGCTAATATTCGCTTTAAAAATAGAAAGATAAATCGTTTCAAATAAATTTGTGAAAACAAATATGTAAAATAAAATATGCTGAAATATCTTGCTCAATTTATTTTTAAAAATCAGAGCAAAACAGACAAACACAAAAGCAGTTGCAGAATTTTCTAAAACGTTTTTGAACAAAATCCGGTTAATACCAAAGCTGAACATTTGTAAGAAGAAAGCTGTAAAAACAGGCAGCATCCATATCAAAATTGGATATCTATTTTGCTTAAGATTTGCGAATTTTAATACTTTTCTAAAAAACTTCATATCAAATAGTGCTATCTTCTTGAGTTGGTTTTACAACAGGGATTAATATAGGCTTTCTAAAGATAAATAAGATAATGAGAAAATAAATGAAATATGTAAATGCATGTCCAATGACAACGCTTTTCAATTCATATAAATCAATCAAAAAGTAAGTGCTAAAATAAAGAGAAGCTGCAAGGAATAAATCGGTTAATATATAATGCCAAAACATTTTCTTTGCATGAAATTGATACACCATAACAAGTGCTAGCACACGAAAAACATCACCGATCATTTGCCATAAAAATAAATCTTCAACTGGTAAAAATTCTTCTGTTAACACCAAACGAATAATCCATTCTTTGAGAATATAAACCAAAATTAATCCTCCAAAAAATAAGGGAAGTATGTTTTTATAAAAACCAAAAACAATTTCTCGAAATTGTGATATATTCTTGGCTTCAGCTAATTTCGGCAACAATATTAAATTCATTAAAGAGATGACAAACATCAGGTATAAGTTTGATATTCTGAAAATTGCTTCCCAATAACCTGCTTCTTGAATGGATAATTCATGCGATAACAATTGACGAATTGACAAATATGCAATTGGAAAACTCACACCAGAAATCAGTGTCATAATTGAGAATTCCCCGAAACTTTTCATCATTTGAGAAGAAATAAATTCTTTTGAAAAGCTGACAAAAACAAGTTCTGAACGATAGGCAAAACCTAAGGTCACAAAAAACAAAATTGACGGTAAAGTGATTATCGCAAAGAGCGCTCCTGATAAACCATAAAAATAAATAAGCGCCGAAAAAAGAAGTAAATTCACAAGATAACTGATGCTGTTAATTTTTATAACACGATTAAAGTAAGCGTGGGCCCTCATCAGGGCTAGCAAAAATATATTTGCAACGTGTAAAGGTAAAATCAAGCCTAGAATTCGGAGATGTATAACATAAGTCGATTCATCAAAAATATAATTGCTCAACGCATTAGCAAAAAACAAACAACTTAAAGCTGTAAGCAAACAAAAAACACTCACATAAAAAAAAAGTGTTGTCTGAAACTCTTTTCGCTGGCGGTGATCATTTTTAGTTTCAACACCATATTTAACAACAGCGTTTTCAACACCAGCTGTTGAAAATTTTTGAAAAATAGCAAGACCATTTCTGAGGTTTCCTAACATCGTTAACCCAGAAGGTCCTAAATAAATTGCACTCAATTTTGAAGTTATCAAAGCCACCAAAACTTTTAAAACCACAGATAAAGCATTAAAAGATGTCACTTTTAAAAGAGTAAATTGTGATAAGATTTTTTGAAAAGGCTTGATGTTGAAAGAGTTTTAAATCCTGATGCAAGTTAAAGTCAGAAATGCAAAAAACATAGCAGATCAAGATTTATTTTCGAGCATAGGAACAAATCTAAATTCACCAAAAGTTTGTTTATCAAAACTACGTTGAGATTTTCGATCAAAAAGTGTCATGATTTGCGGATTTTCGCCAACAGGAATCACAAGCTTCCCTCCGACTATTAGTTGTGATAGTAAAGATTTTGGGACAAAAGGTGCACCTGCAGTTACAATAATTTTATCAAAAGGTGCATATTCTTTTAAGCCTTTGTAGCCATCGCCAAAAGACATGTATTTTGGCCTATAACCTAATTTGTCCAGAAATTTCTGAGTTTTTTTAAACAACTCTTGTTGCCGTTCAATTGTATAAAGTTTCGCTCCCAATTCACATAAAACTGCGGCTTGATAACCACTCCCTGTTCCAATTTCAAGAATTTTTTCATCAGGTTTTACTTCTAAAAGTTGTGTTTGAAAAGCCACTGTAAAAGGCTGAGAAATTGTTTGTCCTGCACCAATAGGAAAAGCTTTATCTTGATAAGCATGATCCTCAAAACTGCTATCCATAAATAAATGTCGAGGTATAGAACCTATTGCTGATAAAACTTTTTCATCAATAATTCCTTTTTCTCTTAATAATTCTACTAGCTGATTTCGCTTTCCTTGTTGTCTAAACCCGTCTTTCACTTCTTCAAAATTAGAAAATGTAAAAATAGGAAATATTTGATGTCTTTATAAAGATGCGATAAAAGAGATAAGATTTAATGCACAATTTACAATCCACCATAAACACTTCTTAATTCAATTCAAAAAAGAGTTTAATCAACAAGTTTAGATTGAATCAATCGAAAAGAGAACTGTCATTTCTCAAAAGAAATGTTATTTTTGTGGAAAACCATATTATATGCTTAAAGTTGGCGTTTTAGGTGCAGGACACCTTGGCAAAATCCATTTGAGACTTTTAAAACAGTCAGAACATTACCAACTTGTCGGATTTTATGATCCTGACACAGATAACGCTCAAAAACTGAGTCAAGAAGCTGGTTATCATCTTTTTGATAATTTAGATGAACTCATTAATCATGTTGATGTAGTTGATATTGTCACACCGACAATGGCACATTTCGAAACAGCAAAAAAATGTGTTGAGGCTGGTAAGCATATATTTATAGAAAAACCGATTACAAACACTGCTGAAGAAGCTGAGACATTGATTTCTTTAGCCAAAAAACATCAAGTTAAAGGTCAGGTTGGGCATGTTGAACGTTTTAATCCAGCGTTTAGAGCTGCCATTCCTACCATTAAAGATCCGATGTTTATTGAAGCGCATCGTTTAGCAGAATTTAACCCAAGAGGAACTGATGTTCCTGTTGTTCTTGATTTAATGATACATGATATTGATGCGATTTTGAGTTTAGTCAAATCAAAAGTGAAATCGATCAATGCAAGTGGTGTTTCTGTTATTTCAGACACGCCAGATATTGCCAATGCAAGAATTCAATTTGAAAACAATTGTGTTGCCAACCTAACTGCGAGTCGTATTTCATTAAAAAACATGCGTAAATCACGTTTCTTTCAAAAAGATGCTTACGTTTCTGTTGACTTTTTAGAGAAGAAAACTGAAGTCGTTCGTATGAAAGATGCACCAGAAAATCCTGATGATTTTGCGATGATTTTGCAAAATGCTGAAGGTGTCAAAAAACAAATTTACTTTGAAAATCCAGATATTGAATCAAACAATGCAATCTTAGATGAGCTCGAAACTTTTGCACTTGCCATCAAAAACGATACAACTCCAATTGTAAGTTTAGAGCAAGGTGCTGAAGCTTTACGTGTTGCTAAACAGATTATTGCAGCATTTGACAATTAATCACAAAAATTTAATTTTATGAAAAATATAGCAGTTATTGGTGCAGGATCAATGGGAAATGGAATTACACACACTTTTGCTCAATTTGGCTATAAAGTCAATTTAATCGATATTTCACAAGAAAGTCTTGATAAAGGAATGGCTACCATTACCAAAAATCTTGACAGAATGCTTTCTAAAGAAAGGATTAGTGAAGATGATAAAAAGTCAACTTTAGATCATATCACAACTTTTACTGATTTAAAAGAAGGTGCAAAATCTGTTGATTTGGTTGTTGAAGCTGCCACCGAAAATGAAAAAATTAAGCTTGATCTTTTTAAACAACTCGATGAGATTTGTCCTGAAAATACAATTTTAGCTTCAAATACAAGTTCAATTCCGATTACTAAAATTGCAGCAGTGACAAAACGTGCTGAAAAAGTCATAGGGATGCACTTTATGAATCCAGTGCCAATCATGAAGCTTGTAGAAATCATAAGAGGTTATAACACCAGTGATGAAACAAATAATACAATTGTTGAACTCTCTAAAAACTTGAAAAAAGTTCCTACAGAAGTGAATGATTACCCAGGTTTCGTCGCTAACCGTATTTTGATGCCAATGATCAATGAAGCTGTTGAAACTTTATATAATAATGTCGCTGGTGTTCAAGAGATTGACACTGTGATGAAACTTGGTATGGCTCACCCAATGGGACCATTACAGTTAGCTGATTTCATTGGTTTAGATGTTTGTTTATCAATTTTAGAAGTGATGTACGATGGATTTAAAAATCCAAAATACGCACCTTGCCCACTCCTTGTCAACATGGTAAGAGCTGGAAAAATGGGTGTAAAATCTGGTGAAGGTTTTTACGATTACAGCAAATCTAAAAAAGCCGAAAAGGTTTCAAGTCAATTTAGCGCAGCGTAGATATGCCCTTAGTCAATCCTTTCAAGGCAGTTCGACCCTCAAGAGATAAAGTAGGTTTGATTGCCTCAAGACCTTATGAAACTTATACTAAAGCGCAATTAGAAGCGAGATTGGACAACAATCCTTTTTCATTTTTGCACATTGTTAATCCTGGTTATAAGTATCATAAAGAAATCTCTGGTCCGCAACGCTTTAAACTTGTTAAGAATAGATATGATGAATTTAAGGAAGATGGCAGTTTTATTCAAGACAAAACTGCCAACTTCTATTTGCATAAAATTGTTTATCGTAAAAAAATAGAATTTGTAGGTATTGTTGGTGCTGCTTCAGTTGATGATTATGAAAACAGAATTATCAGAAAACATGAAGACACTATTTCAGAGAAAGTTGAAGTTTATAACGATTATCTAAAGACAGTCAGGTTTAACGCTGATCCTGTTCTATTGACGCATCCTAAAAACAGTAAGATTGAAGAAATCAAACAAAAAATGATGAAGGATCGCGCTGAGTATGAATTTACAACAACTTCACGCGAAACGCATTATTTATGGTTAATCAAGGATAAAGGAGACATTAAAAGTATTCAAGAAGAATTCAATAAAATGTCGCATTTCTATATTGCTGATGGACATCACAGAACAAACTCCTCTATTTCATTAAGAGCTGCTATTGCAAAGGAAAACAAGAAACATACAGGAAAAGAAGCTTACAATTTCTTTATGAGTTTTTTAATTCCAGAAAATCAGCTACAAATATTTGAATTTAACCGCTTAGTTCAATCATTAAATGGCTTAAGTAAAGAGAATTTTTTAATTCGTTTAGACGAATTTTTCAAAATCGAAAACAGAGGTCAAAACTATTATAAACCTGGAGGAAAGCATAGGTTTAGTATGTATCTTGACAATGAGTTTTACTCGCTTGCTTTAAGAAAAAACTCATATAAGTTTACAGATTCACTTTCACAATTAGATGCTCAAATTCTGTTTAAAACAGTTTTAGAACCGATCTTAGGCATCAGTGATCTTCGACATGACAAACGCATCAAATATGTGCAAGGCCAAAAGGATATGACTTATGTAAAGGGTGCGATAGATAACGGGAGTTACCGTGTTGGTTTTGGTCTTTTTCCTGTGACAGTTCAGGAAATGAAACGCATTGCCGATGAGAGTTTAGTGATGCCTCCTAAAACAACTTATATTGATCCAAAATTAAGGAGCGGAATCACTATTTATGAATTTTAGATTCACCAATCAAGTAAAACTATTATCTTGTATTTTTTATAAATAAATAAATTTATGTCAGTCAAAATTGCTCAAAATCTTGAGGAAATTAAAAGTCAAGTCGGACCAAATGTAACACTTGTCGCTGTTTCCAAAACAAAACCTGAAAGTGACATCATGGAAGCTTACAATGCTGGTCATCGTGTTTTTGGAGAAAACAAAATACAAGAAATGGCAGACAAATATGAAAGCTTGCCAAAAGACATTGAGTGGCACATGATCGGCCATGTACAGTCAAACAAGGTTAAATATATGGCGCCTTTTGTGACGCTTGTTCATGCTGTTCATAAAATGAAATTACTAAAAGAAATCAATAAACGTGCGAAGCAAAACAATCGCGTTATTGATTGTTTATTACAAGTGAAAATCGCTGATGAAGATTCAAAATATGGAATGTCTGTTAATGAAACTGAGGCATTTTTAAAAGACGAACGCTTAAATAATTTTGAAAATGTTCGTATTAAAGGCTTAATGGGCATGGCAACTTTCACTGATGATGAAGAACAACTCAAACATGAATTTTCTATCTTACAGAACTTATATCACAAGTTGGAAAAAGAATATTCAGAATTTGATACTTTATCAATGGGTATGAGTGGTGATTATGAAGTTGCAATCGCTCACGACTCCAATATGGTTCGCGTCGGAAGTTCTATTTTTGGTGAAAGAAATTATTAGAATTTGTATGTAATACTCGACATAGAATCAACTGGTGGTAAATACAATGAAGAAGGTATTACCGAAATTGCAATCTACAAACATGATGGCAACAAAATTGTTGATGAATTTGTCAGTTTGGTTAATCCAGAGCGAAAAATTCAATCTTTTGTTATCGGTTTGACAGGCATTAATAATCAAATGCTTCACGACCAACCCAAGTTCTATGAAATAGCAAAACGCATTATTGAGATTACTGAAGGCTGCATTATCGTTGCGCATAACGCAAAATTTGACTATAGAATGTTACGTCTTGAATTTGATAGGCTAGGTTATAAATTTGAAAGACAAACTTTATGCACAATCAAACTTGCTGAAAAGTTATTGCCAAATTTAAAATCTTACAGCTTAGGAAAGCTCGTCAAGAAACTTGAGATTCCTATCCAAAATAGACATCGCGCAAGTGGTGATGCTTTGGCGACTGTAAAGCTTTTTGAATTGCTTTTGAGTAAAGAAAATTCAGAAGATCTCATTAAACTTCAAATAACTCAAAATCCTAAATTTATAAAAGATAAAAAGGCAACTGATTTATTAGAAAAACTACCGCAATCAATAGGTGTTTATTTTTTTTACAATGAAGATGATGAAATTATTTATATAGGAAAAAGTAAAAATATCAAGAAAAGAATTCAGCAACATTTTGCAAATTCAAGTCATAAATCAAAAAAGATTAGGGATGAAATTAATCGTATTTCTTTTGAAACAACCGGCAATGAACTCATCGCCTTATTGATTGAAAATCAAAACATTAAAAAACACAAACCAAAATATAATCGTGCTTTAAAAAAAGATATTTTTTCTTACGGACTTTATACTTCTAAAAATAAGGAAGGCTATCAAGTATTGAATCTTAAGAAAATTGATGAAACAAAGGATAAAAGTTATATCACGAGTTTTACAACCCTAAAACAAGGACGAAAATTTTTAGCAGCCTGTGTCGAGAAATATGATTTATGTCTAAAACTGACAGATTTACACAAAACGCAAGGCCCTTGCTTCAATTACGGTATCAAAAAATGTAAAGGCGCATGTATTTCAGAAGAAAGTGCTGAGCTTTATAATCTAAGAGTTAATGAAGTTATTGATCATTATCAAATGCCTCAAGAAAACTTGATTGTTTATGATCGTGGGCGTCAAAAAAATGAAGAAGCCATTATTCTTACCGAAAAAGGAAAGATGAAAGGCTATGCTTATGTCAATTCTGATAAAAGAAATTTAAAATCTGACATTGAACAAAATCTCGTTAAAATTAATGATGACAGAGATGCTAGACATATTTTTCAGTCGTATATTCGAAAAAATGAAAAAAAATTGAAAATTGAATTTTTAGAGTTTTCTGTATGAGTTGGAAAGAGAAATTACATGAAATAATTTACGAAGCTGACACAAGAAAAGGTAAAATCTTTGATGTCATCCTTCTTATTGTTATTGCAATTAGTATAATTCTTGTGATGCTCGACAGCGTACAAAGTATTTATGATCAATACCATGAATATTTTTATTATGCTGAATGGATCATCACGATTATTTTTACAATTGAGTATATTCTCAGAGTCGTCTGTATCAAAAAACCAAAAAAGTATATTTTCAGTTTTTATGGTATTGTTGATTTACTCTCGACACTCCCACTCTACATCAGTTTTTTCCTCACAACAAGTTACGCTTTAATGACGCTCAGAGCTTTAAGACTTTTGAGGGTCTTTAGAATTTTAAAAATAACACGTTACATCGGTGCTGGAAATCGCTTGATGATTGCTTTAAAATCCAGCTTGCCAAAAATCATGATTTTTATTTTCAGCGTTGTTATTATTTCATTTATCGCAGGTACAATTATGTATCTCGTCGAAGGACCTGAACATGGTTTTACATCGATTCCTGTGAGTATTTACTGGACAGTTGTCACCTTAACAACGGTTGGCTTTGGCGACATACACCCTGTCACGCCTTTAGGTCAGTCGATTGCAACGCTTATTATGGTTTTGGGTTATGGCGTTATTGCTGTACCTACCGGAATAGTTTCATCTGAGTTTGTGCAATCTTCAAACAATCAAACGCAAACGCAATCGTGTTTTAATTGCAACGAAAAAGATCATCTTGATGATGCGAAATATTGTCACAATTGTGGTTATACTTTAAATAATAAATAAGTTGAAAAACAATTATTTAATAAGTGTTATCGGGCCAACAGCCATTGGTAAAACATCTTTAGCGATTCAATTGGCTAAACACTTTGATACTGAAATATTATCTTCAGATTCACGTCAATTCTACAAAGAAATGCAAATTGGAACTGCAGTTCCTTCTCAAGAAGAATTATCAACAGCAAAACATCATTTCATTCAACATAAATCAATTCATGATACTTACACTGTCGGTGATTTTGAAAAAGAAGCTTTAGCTACATTAGAAAAACTTTTCAAAGAAAAGTCTGTTGCCATTATGGTTGGCGGAAGTGGCCTTTATGAAAAGGCTGTAACTAAAGGATTAGATCATTTCCCTGACGTTGATAAAAATATTTTCAATGAATTAAATGAAGAACATCGAAAAAATGGTATTGAGAGATTAGCAAATAAATTAATCGAATTGGACCCAGACTATGCTAAGAATGTTGATTTAGAAAATCATCAACGCGTCATTAGAGCATTATCCATTTGTTTATCGACTGGAAAGAGATTTTCAGATTTTTTGGGACAAACAGAAAATAAACGTCACTTCAGGAATATAATTGTTGGCCTGGATGCTGACAGAAGAATCATCTATGATCGCATAAATCAACGTGTAGATATGATGCTTAAAAATGGTTTATTAGAAGAAGCCAAAAGTTTAGAGAAACATAAATCTTTAAATGCACTCAACACAGTTGGTTATAAAGAGCTTTTTAAATTTATGGATGGTAATGTCTCTTTAGAGAAAGCGATTGAAAATATCAAAACGAATACAAGAAGATTTGCAAAACGTCAATTGACATGGTATAGAAAAGACGATAGAGTCAATTGGTTTAATTATCAAAAAACTCCTAAAGAAATTATTGAAAAATTAAAGGATAAATACTTATTGCAATCTTAGAGATTGCAATAAGTATCGTTTTTTTGAAACTGAATTTATCCTATTTTTTAATATGTGCTCTTTCCACTTTCGTCTTTAACAACTAAACGGAATCCTTCACCGTGAATGTTTAGGATTTCAACTAAATCATCTTTCTTCAAGTACTTTCTAAGTTTAGCGATATAGACATCCATACTACGAGAAGTAAAATAGTTATCATCTCTCCAAATCTTAGTTAAAGCAAGTTCACGTGGCATTAAATCATTTTCATGTAATGCAAGCAATCTTAACAACTCGTTTTCTTTCGGAGATAACTTTATAGGTTCTTCTTCTTTGTAAGTTAAGAAGCGAAGCTTAGAATTTAGGTGGAAGTTTCCGATAATAAACTCAAACTGCTTGCTATCCGCTAAGCTGTCACTTGACTTACGTTGCATGATTGCTTTGATTTTCATCAAGAGAACCTCACTGTCAAATGGTTTATTTAAATAATCATCTGCACCTACTTTATATCCTTTCAAAACATCTTCTTTCATTGCTTTTGCAGTTAAAAAGATGATAGGAATATCTTCATTTTTGCCACGGATTTCTTTTGCTAAAGTAAACCCATCTTTATAAGGCATCATGACATCTAATATACATAGATCGTAAGTACCTTTTTTAAATTTCTCGAAACCTTCCATTCCATTTTTGGCATGTGTTACGTCAAAATCATTCATTGCTAAATAATCTTTTAAAACAATACCAAAGTTTGGATCATCTTCGACAAGTAAAATCTTTTTGTTTTCAGTTTCCATAGTTTTATGATATTAATGGTAATTTTATTATAAATGTTGTTCCTTGATTCTTCTCGCTTTCCACACTCACTTCACCGTGGTGGTCATCAACAATTTGCTTTACATAGGCAAGACCTAAACCGTGACCTTTCACATTATGAACATCGCCAGTATGTTCGCGATAAAATTTTTGAAATATTTTTTTCTGTGTTGTTTTACCCATTCCGTCTCCTTGATCTTTCACACTTAAAACGATATAGTTCTTAACAACTTCTGTAAAAATATCAATTTTCGGTGGTTCTGGAGAATATTTGATTGCATTATCGAGTATATTAACTATAACGTTAACAAAATGTGAGTTATTTGCTAAAATTGTACAATCTTTTGCAGCATAATTTGTTTTAATATAACCTCCCCTATCATCGACTATTAAACTCACATGTTTCACTGCAGCATCAACTATTTCATGCAGAGATGCTTTTTCCTTCTTGATATCTAATTCATTTTTCTCAAGTTTAGAAATACGCAAAACATTTTCTACCTGAGCATGCATACGCTTATTCTCTTCACGAATCATCTCTAAATATCGAGCAACCATTTCTGGTTTTTCAGAAATTTTAGGATTTTTCACCGAATCTAAAGCCAAATTAATTGTTGCGATTGGCGTTTTAAATTCGTGTGTCATATTATTGATAAAATCTGACTTGATCTGAGATATTTGTCTTTGTTTTATCAATTGATTAATGGCTGTCGCAAACACAAAAACAATAATAATAGTAAAAGAGCCTGATAAGATTGCCATTAAAAGAATGGACGATAAAATCGCTTTTTTCTTATCTTGGAAATTGATAAAAAGTTGATAACTCGATGTGTTATTATTGTATTTAAAAACAGGAATACCGTATGTCGATGGTGAGTTTAGTTTAAAATCCGCAGAGCGAATTCTTGTGTTTAAACCATTACTGAAAATACCAAACTCGTAATCAGAATTGATATCTAATTTTGAGATATAAGAATCGATAATCCCTCTCACTTCAGTAGTGTCAATACGTTTATGAATTGGTAATTGAGATGCCATTTCTTTGACAACATCAAGTAATAAAAAACGTTCAGCATCCTCAATACGGTTGATGCGTTGATAACGCTCTTGCGCTGATAAGCCTAATCCATCAATTTCATCAGATTCATTACGAGAAATTTTAGTGGCTAATTTTTTTGAAGTAATTTTTTTAAAAGAAACTGAATCCTCTTCATCTGCCAGAAATTGAGATGAAATCTTATATTCTTCTTGAATCAAGCTGTTAGAATAGACAAAATATTCGCTTGAAGCATCATCTTTCTTAACCTGAAACAGTTCACTTAATTGTTTGGTCATCGGTTTTGTAGAATCCGCGATGCTTGCAAGTTCAAAATAATATTTATTGATCTCACGATCTTCAATATCACTAACAACATTGACCAGCATTTGCTTGGCTGCAATAGAAAATTGCTCTTCATTGTTTTCGACATTACTTTTGATCCAATAGCCTTGAACAAAAATAATCCCGATGAGGGCAAGCGTCATTGCAATAATTAAAATTCTAAACAACCTTGTATTCATGTCCGCAAAATTATTGTTTTAACATTTGCAGAACTTAGCGTTTAACCAAAAGTTAACATGGCTTTGCAAGATATGTTTCAAATACCACGAAAAATTTTATCATACTTGTTAACTTGGTGTTTAGTCTTATCAATCTTAACATTATCCAAAGTGTAATCTGCCAATTCTTTTTTTCGAAGCTCAGGCCATTGGTTATTCATTCTTTTTAAAACCTCATCTTCAGTGACTGAATCTCGCTTCATCACTCTTTCGATACGTAATGCTTTTGGTGCTGTCACTAAAAGTGTTTTATCAAAAAATGATTGCCTGTTATGTTCAAAAATAATTGCTGCTTCATAAATAATGTAAGGTGATTTTTGCTGAGAAAACCAATTTTCAAAAGCTTGATGAACTTTAGGATGAATTATGTTGTTGAGCTTCTTGAGTTCTTCAGAATCTGAAAAAACAATCTGACCTAAAGCTTTTCTGTCGATGCTGTTCTTTGAAATCACACTGCTTCCAAAACATTCTTTAATTTCGTTGACAACTTCTTCTTCTTCAAAAAGCTTTTTTGCTTCAACATCGGCTATAAAAACAGGAACTCCCTTTTCCTTAAAAAGTGCTGCAACAGTTGATTTACCACTGCCAATTCCTCCTGTTAAACCAATTTTTTTCATTCCCTGATTAAATAATTAACTTTTGAAGTATTAAAACGTATGTTTTTGATATGTTTAGGTTTCATATCAAGATAAGGTGTCAAGACATTATCGTCTTTTTCGCGTTTCTTATAATCACAAATAAGACGAAAATCTTTATTGGTAATATCATCATAATGCTGAAGTTCGACCTCTATATTCATCTGAATTTCCTTAGGAAAAATAGATAGCTTCATATTATCAGGTACATTGATCACATCAATTGGAAGCTTGATTTTTTTCTCAGTGTATTTGGCGACTTTCAATTTGTAATCAACTTCTTTTTGAGAAATATCATGAATATCAAGTTGACTTAAGTCAATCGCAATGCGATCTTCAAGAGATTCTTTGACTTTATGAACTGTTTTTTGCTGTGTTGATACAGAATGAATTGTATCTAAAACAGTTTGGTTTCCGTAGATCGTCAAACTGTCAGGTGTAAACTGAAAATCAGCAACAGAATCGTACCCAGTTGCGAAATCAATGTTGATACGAGATTGAATTCCCACTTTTTTAGAATAAAGCTTGTAAGTGCTGATGTTGATGTCTTTGGTTTTGATATCAAAACTTCCATTAGGCAATTCTAAATTTTCTTGTACGACGGATTTGATACGCTCATTTGCTAAATAATAATTATCATCAACTTGCTCTAACTGATTAAAATCTATCAAAATAGTTTTTTCAAATAAGCTAAAACTGATAAACTTAATTCCTGTGGCTTCAAGTTGTACCTTAATGATCTCATTATTCGATTTCTTAATTATTTTATTTTTGGGTAGATTTTTTAATTCATAATTAAATTCAATTGTATCAGTGTATGTTTTTGATAACTTCAATATAAACCATATAAGGCTTGTTGATATCAGAATAAACAAAAAAGCTTTGTTACTATTTTGAAAGATTTTTTTGATATTTATTTTCTTCATTTAGTAAAAAATAAAAATGGATATTTCTTTTGAGGGTTTTTGTCTGTTAAGATACAATGATAATAACTCTGCAAAAATGCAAAACCATAACCTGAAAACTGAATAAAAATAGCAATAATGCTATAAAAAGCAACATTGAAAGATTTATATTTTATAAAAGCCGAAACAAAGGCGATGAGAAAATAGATCAAGTAAAGCCAAATGAAATAAGGTAAGCCAACGAATGAAAGCATCAGCGAGACTATAAATCCAAGAATAAAAACACTTGGAAAGAAGAATGTTATTTTTTGTGTTTCAGGAAATCTTTTGATTAAAATAGGCCTGACCAAACCAAATTTTTTAACTTGATTGTAAAATTTATTAAAATCAATACGTCTTTTATGATACAAGTAAGCATTAGGGATAAATCCTAATTTGAAATTCATTTTTTTTAAACGTATAGATAAATCAGGATCTTCTCCAGGGTGAATTTGACCGAATCCGCCTGACTTTTGAAAAGCTTTTTGCGAGATTCCCATATTAAAACTTCGCGGCTCGTATGATTTATTTGCATTTTTACGACCTCTTATTCCGCCTGTCGTGATTAATGAAGTCATTGAGAAATCTATCGCTTTCTGAATGTTTGAGAAAGAATTATGCGCACGATCAGCACCTCCAAAACAATCCAAATAATTACTATTTAAAGAAGTTTCAATGCTTTTTAAATAATAAGAAGGAAGAATCACATCACTATCTAAAATAATATAATAGTTCCCCTTAGCGCGTTGCATTCCGAAGTTTCTAGAATCGCCTGGTCCAGTATTTCCTTTCTTAAAATAACTGATGTTAAGCTGATTTTTATAAGAATCAATGACAACCTCAGAAGTTTGCTCAGAGCCATCTTCAACAATAACAATTTCATAAGCTTTATGATAATCTAATGATTGAAAACTATGCAGTAACTCATCAATTTCTTGAGGTCGATTATAAACAGGAATAATAAATGAAAAATAAATCTCCATGCCGCAAAAATAGATTAATTAATGAGAATTTAAGCAAAGTCTTTCCAGCAAAAAACCCAGAACTTTCGCCCTGGGTTTATCTATTAAATAAAGTTTAAAACTTATTTTTTAATCAATCTAAATGTTTGTGTTTGTCCTTCAACTGTTGCTTTTACTAAATAAACACCAGCCTGAACATCACTTAAGTCAAAACTAACATCAGTTGACTGTGGCGAGATATTTCTTACCTCTTGCCCTAACATATTGTAAATCACAACTTGTTCTAACTCGTAAGTTGAGTTAATCTCAAAGCTTGATTGTACTGGGTTAGGATAGTAAGTAAAGTTTGCGTCACTAAAGAAATCTTGATTTCCTGTTGTCACATCTGCATCTACATTAAAGATGATTTCTGTTTCACTTCCTGACGAACATGAATTTAATCCATCAGCATCTAATGTGATGTACATCATTCCTGACTGAGCAGTAAAGATTAATCCTGCCAGCTCACCTGCTGTTGTGGTTGGATTATCTGAATCATAAAGTACAACTCCTGTATCATCTGAACCATCGTAAATCATTAAATCATCCCAAGTCCCTCCACTAAAGTTAGTTTCAAGTGTTCCTTGAATAAACTCAATTGTCAAAGTAGAACCATCTGATGACTCAAACAACCATTCTTTAAAATCACTATTTTCATAGCAGTATGTTCCAGACTCAGTTGTGCCAGGTGTTACGATAACTGCTGCAATATTAGTTTTGAAATTAACTGGTGCTGATAATGGGCTTAAGCCATCTGCATCACAATCTCCTCTAACATAAGCATCATAATCCGTATCAACAGATAGTCCTGTTACTGTAACTGTAGAAACTCCTGCTGCAGTTGTTCCTGTTGCAACTGGTGTATCAACTGTAGGGTCTTCTCCTTCTACCATCACATACCATTCGTAACCATTGATTGTCTCTACATTATCTGTCCAACTCAATTCTGCTTCTGTTGAACTGATATTGTCAACCGATAAGTCTGTTATTTCAGAACACGTCAATGGTGTTCTTACTTTAAAGTTATCAATGTAAATGTTGTAATCTTCCGAATCATCAACCGAACCATCTGTTGCATAAAATGCAAACTGAACATTTGAACCTGTCGTTCCTGTTAAGTCAATTGTAACTGTTTCTCCTGCATTTGAGGGTTCACTTCCTGCTTCCCATGATTGTAGCTCAATCCACGTAGTTCCGTCTGTTGAATAAAGCACAAAAACCTCATCATCAGAACCCATATCTATATCTGCTGAACCACTAAAAGCTGTAATACCAATATCGAAAACAACTTCATAACCATCAGCTGACAAATCAAATGCTGGTGAAATTAACCACTCTTTACGTGTATCAGTATATAAGTTAATTCGTGCAGCCCCTGAAGATCCATTGTTTAAAAAACCATCAGATGTCCATGCGCCTGAACCATAACTTGCTGGCCCTGTTACAAAATCACCATCTTCAGCTTCTTCCCAACACACAGGTAGAAAATCTGAAAAATCTTCTAAATAATCAGGTACAAAAGTTTCACAAGCCGTTTGAAAACTTTCTGGACCTTCATAATCACTTAAACCATTCGCATCACAGTTTGATAAAATATAAAAATCATAAACTGTCGCTGCTGTTAATCCAGTCACGGTCACAGCTGTATCTCCTGGATTTGTTGTTCCAGACTCTATTGGTGTGTCAACTGCAGGATCTTCTCCTTCTGCCATAACAACCCAGTCGTAACCCAATTCTTCAGAAGCAGATACTGTCCAAGTGAATTCAGCTGACGTAGATGTAACATTTGTTTCATTAAGTGCTAAATCTGTTGGTGCTGCACAAGTTACAGTTGTTTCTACTGTTAAAGTATCAGAGTAATCACTCATTCCTTCAACACCACAATCTGTTCTCACGTAAACATCATAAGTTGTTGTTTCTGACAAACCAGTAATACTAACTGTTGTTACACCTGTTCCAGTTGTTCCTGTTTGAATAGGTGTATCAACATCAGGATTTTCTCCTGAAGCCATTACAAACCATTCGTAACCGTCAGTTTCTGTAGATATAGCATTCCAATCTAAATCAAATGAATTACCATTTACATTTGAAGCTATTAAATTTGAAGGCTTAACACAAGCCGGTGCTAAATCAATTTGGATATCGTCAACATACAAATAATATTGGCCTGAAACTGAATACGCCTGAAAACCAAAATAATAAACGCCGTCTGCAGGAACTGTAAAAGCAACTTCAGCAATTTCAGAACCACTTAGAGTAATTGTATGATCATTTAAATTTTCTGTCATACTAGCAGCTTCTGGAGAAGTTCCGTAGGCTACTTTTAATTTTTCAGTATAAGACGTGGAGTTATTACCATATTGATAAGAAATTTCATAGTCTATACCAGCTTGCAAATTCAAGCCTTGTGTAAAATACCAAGTATTAGCATCTGAACTATAAGTATATGAATACTCTAATACATTACCATTAAAACCATAACTTGTCTCAGTATCAGTCTTCCAGTCATTACTATCTCCTATTGTTTCAAGTGTACCACAATTTGGTAGATCTGGAGTTGTTACAGATTCAAAATCTTGAACAAATGGAATATTTGTAGCATCACAAACAGTAGAAGCGACAACTACTGGCTCTGAAAAAGAACTTGTTCCTTCAGTACCACAGTCAGAAACGACATAAAAGTTATAAATAGTTGATGGATTTAACCCTGAAATAGTTCCAGTTGTTTCTCCTGCGGCAACCGTTTCAGTTGCTTCAGGTGTGTCAGAATAAGGGTCAGCACCTTCAGCAAAAGCATAAAGCACATAACCATCTGTAGCACCAGGTTCTTCATCCCATGATAAATCCATAGAAGTTGTAGTTGGTGCAGATACAGCTACATTTTCAGGCATTAAACAAGATGGTATTTCTTCGATTGTTACATCGTCAATACCAAATCCATATACTGTAGAACCTGATTGTGTTTGATGAAAAGCAACATAAATCGTTTGACCAGTATAAGCTGATAAATCAAGAATATGCTCTTCCCATTCAGTATTTGTGACATCAAAAGTCCCTAGATTATCCGTAAAACTCGCTACATCTGTATTTGTCGTTGAAACAAGAACATCATAGGTGTTATTTTGAGAAGAACTTTCAACAACATCATACCATCTGATTTGCATATCGTTAGTTGCCGAAAAATCTAAAGCAGGCGAAATCAAATAATCATCTTCATTACCCATACCATGTGCTGTACTACTTCCTGAACGTGGCGTGATGTAACTAGCAGATTTTGTCCATGTATATGAATCATTATCATTATTAATGACTGACCAACACAAAGGTGCTTCAGGTGAGCCTGACCAGTTTCCATCAAAATTTTGTGTTAAAGGAAAAGATGAATTTGCAGGACAAAGTGTTGCAAAACCAAAAGGACCAGTCCAATTACTTTCGTCACTTGGCCCACAATTAGCTTTCACATAAAACTCGTAAGATGAAGATGCTGTAAGACCTGTAATTGTTACTCCTAATGTTCCATCATTATCTTCAATGCTTGTTCCTTCAGTTAAAGGATCAAAACCTTCATCACCATAAATAACAGTCCATTCTGTTTCACCTCCGTTTGAAGTCCAACTTAAATCTGCTACTGTTGTTGTAATATTTGAAGCAACCAAATCTGACGGAGCTGGACAAGTTAATTCTTCTAAACAAAAAGAAACTAACTCAGCAGCTGTACCAAAATCATAAATTTGTATTATAAGATCATCACCTATATTCCAGCCCGACAAAACTGTATCATCTGAAGCATAAGTAGATTCACATGTAATTTCTGTCCCGTCTGGCTGACGAATTATAATTCCTGGGTTACTATCACCATCATTCCAGATTAAAGCTGGTGATGTTGCTGTCCAAGAATAAAATAAATCAAGTCCTGTACTTGATCCATCACAAGATCCATCTAAACCACTATCAGTTACAGATCCATCTCCATAATCATGAGAAAATGTTGGCGTATCACAACCTGTCCCTGGAGCTGAAGGTGTGATAGGAATTGCTCCTACTAAAGTGTCATTGGGTGCAGGACATGTGTCTTTAAATGAACCTAAGTCCAAATGACAATCAGAATCTCCGTCATGTTCTAAAACTAGATTAATAACAGTTCCTACAGGGATTGGTCCAAATGAAACAACTCCAGTTGATGTTACAGGAATGCTAGGCGCACCTAAGTCATTAGTAATTGTCAAACTTGTTGCATCACCCATGTCGGTTACATCAACATTAATTGTATAAACACCATTGACACAATCTTCATCTATAGAAGTTGTTGCTTGCGGGGATGTACAATTTGCCTGAAAGGCTTCGAAAGAGTCAAAAGGATTCATGTCCAATGTGCTCAATTTTTCAGAGTCAAAACTCTCTGAAGTAAATAGCGCTGCTTCACTATGCCACGATATGGCAAACAGAAAAGCGAGCATTAAAGTAATTCTTTTCATAATTCGTTATATTTTATAATTGTTTAATGTTAACGAATATATAAAATTAATTAATAATTAAGAGTTTTTTAAATAAAAAAAACGCCCGAAAGCGTTTTTAGAAATATAAATATTTATAATAAGTGTTATTATTCAAATTTCTCAATAACATCTTGACTCACGCCAACATTAGAGAAACCTCCATCATGATAAAGGTTCTGTAATGTCACTTTTTTTGTTAAGTCAGAAAATAAACTAATTGTGTAATCTGCACATTCAAGAGCTGTTGCATTTCCTAGAGGTGACATTTTATCTGCGTAATTAATAAAAGCCTCAAAACCTTTCACTCCTTTTCCTGCTGTTGTTGGAGTTGGAGATTGAGAAATCGTGTTTACTCTTACTTTATTGTCTTTACCAAAGAAATAACCAAAACTACGTGCAATAGATTCTAAATAAGCTTTATTATCAGCCATATCATTATAATCAGGAAAAACACGTTGTGCAGCCATATACGTTAAAGCAACAATGCTTCCCCACTCATTCATCGCATCTTTTTCTTTTAAAACTTGCATGACTTTATGAAATGATAAGGCAGAAACGTCCATACCTTTGTGCGTCCAATCGTAATTTTGATTTGTGTAATGCCTTCCTTTTCTCACATTAATAGACATACCGATTGAGTGCAATACGAAATCTATTTTACCTCCTAAAATTTCTGTCGCCTGATCAACTAACTTTTCAAGATCTTCAATATTAGTTGCATCAGCTGCAATTATTTCAGAATTTGTTTTTTCAGCTAGGTCTTTGATTGACCCCATACGCATCGCTATTGGCGCATTTGACAACACAAAAGTTCCGCCTTCTTCATGAACACGTTCTGCTGTTTTCCATGCGATAGAATTTTCATCTAATGCACCAAAAATAATTCCTCTTTTTCCTTTTAATAAATTGTATGACATGTGATTGATATTTTGATTTGTAAATTTATAACATTTATTGATCTAACAAAGATTTTGCATGCGAAACTGCTGATTCAGAATCTTTGCTTCCAAGCATTTCGGCCAACTCATCAACGCGTTCTTTAGTCGATAAAACTGATATTTGTGATTGTGTTTTCTGATTCACAACTTCTTTAAACACTCTTAAATGTGTTTTTCCTTTCGCTGCAATTTGTGGTAAGTGTGTGATAGATATCACCTGCATATTTTCAGACATATCAAGCATGACGTCTCCCATTTTTTCTGCGATTTCACCTGAAACACCTGTATCTATTTCATCAAAAATTAAACTTGGCAATTTTAAGTGTTGAGATAATAAATATTTAATAGCTAAAGTAATTCTTGACATTTCTCCTCCTGAAGCAACTTTTTTAATCGCCTTTAGTTCTTGTCCTTTATTTGCTGTAAACAACCATTCAAACTTATCGCCTCCCTGAGCTGTGTAATTTTTATCGAAAATTCCTGATATTTTAAGTTGAGCATCTTGAATACCAAGATTTTTCAACATCAACTCAACGTGCTCACTGATAATTTTAACGACTTTGTTTCGGTTTTTAAATAAGACCTGAGCTGATTTTTTTAACTTTTCTTCTTCTTCAAAAATCTTCTTCTTTATCGCATCTTGATTAGATTGTGCATTATCTGAATTCTCAATCTCTTTCTCTAATCGAGACTGAATATCTAAGAGCTCTTCTATTGTTTGAACTTGATGCTTGTTTTGCAAATGATAAATTGCTTCCAATTTATCATCAACTTGAGTTTTTAGCTCTGGATCATTTTCAACATTTTCAAACTCTCGTTCAAGGTCACTTGTCAAATCTTCAACTTCAATCAAAACACTTTCTAACCTTTCTGAAAAGCCTGCCATTTTCTCATCATATTTAGCAGCATTTTTTAATGAAGTCGCGCTTTGTCTTAATTGCCCTAAAGCTCCCACATCTTCATGAGTCAATGTTTGCAAACTATCCGACAAACTTTCTTGAAGAACTTCAACATTATCGAGTTTAGCTTTAAGCTTTTCTAGATTAGCTTGCTCTCCTGCTTTGAGTTTGGCTTCATCTAATTCATTGTATAAAAACAAATTATAATCATAAGCTGCGGAAGCTTGACGTTGTTGTTCTTCTAAATCATGAAGTTCTTTTTTTAATTCTGCTAATTGGTAATAAGAATCTTGATATTTTTTCTTTTGAACATCTGTTGAAGCAATCGTGTCTAATATAAAATATTGAAAATCTTCTTCTCCAATACTCAATGTTTGATGCTGACTGTGAATATCGATAAGATGCTGACCTAATTGTGAAATTTGGGCTAAACGAACTGGGGTATCATTGACAAAAGATCTTGATTTTCCTGATGGTAATATCTCTCGACGGATAATCGTGCTATCATCATAATCGATGTCCAGTTCTTCAAAAATTGCTTGAAGTTGATAATCAGATATATTAAACTCAGCTTCAATAACACATTTTTTAGACGCATCACGAACTGTGCTTAAATCTGCCCTTTTTCCCAAAAGTAAACTAATGGCACCAAGTAAAATTGATTTACCTGCGCCAGTTTCTCCTGTAATTACGGTAAAGCCTTTATTGATGTTAAGTTGAACATCTTCAATGAGTGCAAAATTTCGGATATTTAGTTTGTTCAGCAAAGTCTTTAATTTTGCTGTAAATTTACGAAACTTGCGGAATAATCAAGCTTTTGATTAAGATTTGATTTGTCGCCAAGAACGACTGTGAACTGGAGAAATACTTAGAAGTAATTTTTTAATTTCAGCATGGTTTTCGTCATTACCACCGCTGTAGATTTGTAAAATTTCATTTGCTTTTGCATCAAAAAATCCTCTAATGACTGTTGAACTAGATCTGGATTTAGATAATGCTGAAATCTCTTTTAAGCTTTCGGTAATTTCAGATTTTGCTTTTTCAGAATCCATATAAAACTGGTCTAAACCTTGACGGTGATAGCGGTAATATGCTGATCTAAAATTAGCGTAATTTGCAGAGATGAGTTCTCTAATCAGATTGACACGAGAGTTATTTCCTGATGAAGCATCCCAACCTGTTCCTCTTTGTTGTGAAAAATTCGCAATTTGGTTAGCTGTTTCATAATAATCTGTTCCACCTTTTTCTTCAAAGCTATCGGCATCCAATCCTAAAATGGCATAAACATAATAGGAAATTGTCGAAACTAAATTATTCTGATAACTCGTTGATGAAAAGTTGAGCGCTTGGTATTCGTTGTATTGAAAGTTAAAATCAGAATCCTTGTAATTCATTAATGAAGAAACCTGATCGGTTCCAAAAATAGGTCGAGAAGCTTGGATTTGTAATGTTGCTCTGAAGTTATTTTCCTTTAAATCTTGCACCATGATAAAGAAACTAATATCAATCTTTTGGTGAGACTCTAAATCTTGATTTGTCCATGAGTTTCTATTGATGAACTCAGTCAATTCGGTTTCCAATGTTTTAAAAACGCTTAACTGGGTTTGTCCTGTTTGCTTAGCATCAATGGTAACTTCAGCATTGATTTCTTGTGAAAAACCAATTTGAACTACAAAACAAAAAGCAATAATAAATAGGTTTTTCATGATAAAATATTTGATGAGATAAATTTAAAAATATCTTGAGCAACTTCATTTTTGGGTTTTGCATCAAAGTCAAGCTGTTCATTTTTTGTCAGTAAACTTACTTGATTAAAGTCTGAACCAAAAACTTGATTAGAAGCATTAAGTTGATTTAAAACAATAACATCAAGATTTTTCTTTTCGATTTTAGCTTTTGCATGTACTTCAGCATTTTCAGTTTCTAAAGCAAAGCCCACAAGATATTGATCGGTTTTATGCTCTCCGATATATTTCAAAATATCTTGAGTTTTCTCTAACTCTAAAGTCATTGTTTCATTTGACTTTTTAATTTTCTGATCAGCTTGGTGTTTGGGTTTATAGTCAGAAACCGCTGCAGAAGAAATGATGACATCAGCAGAGCTAAATTCTTTTTGTACAGCCTGAAACATTTCTTCGGTAGATCTCACATTAATAAGTTTGAGGTGAGGATGAGAAATAGTCAAATATGTTGGCCCAGAAATCAAAACAACATCAGCGCCTAATCTTAAAGCTTCTTTAGCTAAAGCATAACCCATTTTTCCACTAGATCGATTTCCTATAAACCGAACTGGATCAATAGCTTCATAAGTTGGCCCAGCAGTGATTAAAACGCGTTTTCCATGTAAAGGTAATTGAGATAGTAAATCTTGACTGACGAATTCAAGAATCTCTTCTGGTTCAGCCATTCGGCCTTCTCCAGATAATCCACTTGCTAATTCTCCTACTCCTGGTTTAATAAATTTGTTTCCAAATTTGATCAACTGATCGATGCTTTGTTTTGTACTGCGATGCTTATACATATCTAAATCCATTGCTGGCGCAAAATAAACTGGACATTTTGCCGAAAGATATGTTGTCAACAAAAGATTATTTGCTGTGCCATTTGCCATTTTAGACAAGGTATTTGCAGTGGCTGGAGCGATTATAAACAAATCAGCCCACAAACCTAAATCAACATGATTTGTCCAGTTTCCTTCATCATCAGCCAATTGATGATAAACAGGATGTCCTGAAAGTGTTGATAAAGTAAGCGGGGTTACAAAATCTAGTGCATCAGGTGTCAAAATGACTTTGACGTCTGCACCATTTTTTTTTAATAATCTAACTAAAAAAGCAGATTTGTAAGCGGCAATACCAGCTGTGATGCCGACTAATATTTTCTTGCCGCTCAAAACTTGCATTATGCTTCTTCGTTTTCTTTAGTATTTCTGTAGTAGATTTTATCTTCTAACCACTCTTGTAAAGCTAAAGCATGTGGTTTAGGCAATCTTTCATAAAACTTAGAAACCTCGATTTGCTCTTTGTTTTCAAATATTTCTTCTAAACTTTCATTGTATGTTGCAAACTCATCAAGCTTTTCAAGTAGCTCTTTTTTCATATCAGAATTAATCTGACTAGAACGCTTTGCGATGATTGAGATTGCCTCGTAAATATTATCAGTAGGCGCATCGATTTTATTCTTATCGATAGTTTCTGTACTCGTTGGCGCTTTAGAATCTTTAATATTAGTTTTCATATGCTTTTTCTTTTAATCTTTTATTGATATCGTCAAAATACGTTTGAGCTTCTTCTGCAAACTCTCCTTCAGGGTAATATCTTAAATAATCTTCTCCGTAATTTTTTGCTTCTTCTAATCTTTCTTCTACTAAAACTCTTAAACTATTAATTGCTAAAAGGTAAGCAGATTCATATTTGTAAAAGTAAGCTTTCTCTTTATAATTAGTTCCAGGGTAATCAAGAATATAATTATCTAAAGCTTCAATTGCAGCTTTATAACGCTCAGTATGATGATATTGTTTTGCAATTTCATAATACTTTCTGTCTATTTTTTCTTGTAACTCAGCTACCAAAACATTCGCCTCATCAAAATGTTCACCTTCAGTATAAGTGTCAATATATATTTGCAGTTTAGCCAAAGCTTTTAAGCTCTGAGATTGATCTAAACTATAAACTGGTGAAACTTCATAGTAACTTTTAGCCGACTTAAAGAGTGCTTCTTCAGATTTTTGACTTGTTGGGTATGATTGCGTAAACCTTTCAAATAAATGCGCCGCTGTAAAATAATCTCCACTTAAATAATAAGCGTTTGCATTCATATAAGTCACAGTTTCACCTTGAGGTTTACCTCTGTATTGTGGTAAAATTTGATCAAACAAACGCATCGATTTATTGAAGTAGCGATTTTTGCCTGTTTCAACACCTTTTTCATATAATTCTTTTGCCATTTCATATTTCGGGCCAACTTCTTCAGCTTTAAGTACCTTTTGATACTCACTGCAAGAGCTGAAAAGAATTAATGACAATAATAAAACTGTAACGTACCTCATAGAGAATAAATATTTTGCAAAATTACTGATTATAATCTTATTAAAAAAACGCAATTTTTTTAAGCTTATTTTAATGTGTTAATAAAATCTGATAATTTAGATTTTAATCCAGCTGTTGCTTCCACTAAAGGCAAGCGAACATCAGCTTCACAAAGTGACTTAGCCTCAAAAACCGCTTTGATTCCCGCTGGATTTCCTTCTTCAAAAATCAAGTCAATGCCTTTCATCAATTTATATTGTAAAGCAAAAGCTTCATCAACTTTTCTTGATAAACCGAAATTCATCATTTTAGAAAATTCTTTTGGAAAACCTTCAGCCATCACTGAAATAACGCCTGCTCCTCCTGCTAAAACCATTGGCAAAGCAATCATATCATCACCAGAAATCACCAAGAAATCTTTTGGCGTGTCTCTTATTAAAGTCATCGCCTGATTCATATCGCCTGCTGCTTCTTTGATACCGATAATATTGTCAAAATCTTCAGCTAGGCGCACGACTGTTTCTGGCTGCATATTTGATCCTGTTCGACCTGGTACGTTATAAAGAATAATAGGTAAATCAGATGCTTTTGCTAAAGCTGCAAAATGTTGATAAATCCCTTCTTGAGTGGGTTTGTTATAAAATGGAGAAACCGATAAAATTGCGTCAAAACCATCAAAATTTTCACGTTGATAGGTTTTAATCAATTCTGCTGTGTTATTGATTCCGACACCTAACATTAAGGGTAATCTGCCATTGTTTTCTTCGCGAATTATTTTTTTAACAAGCTCCTTTTCTTCCATTGAAAGCGTTGCACTTTCAGCCGTTGTCCCTAAAGCCACAATATAATCTATACCATTATCTATTTGGTAATTGATCAATTTTTTTAAGGCTTCAACATCAACTTTTTTATCTTTAGTAAAAGGCGTTACAAGCGCAACACCAGTTCCTTTAAATTGATTAAGATCCATAATCGATTTGTTTTAAATATTTTGAAGCTTCACTAAAGAACTCCTGAGGTTCTTTAGATGAAACCCTGATAAGCATTTGATTTTGTTCTAAGTCTGAAATTCCGACTTGAAAATTTGCTTTTAAACATGAATTCATCAATTGCAAATAAACAGATTCCTCATCAAATAGATTAAAAATCAACTGATAAGTTTGACCATAAAAGCCTTTTAGTTCTTCTGACTTTGGTTTTGAAAAAAAATTAAAATCTTTTTTTGAAAAAACATGCAAGCCATCTGCTGATTTATCTTGATTTTCATCTGAAAAAGCAATTAAATCCAATTGATAGTTTTTAAATTCTTTAAAATTATTTTGAAAACACTGCGATAATTCATTTGAAGAATAATCACTGAGATGAAACAAAATAGCAACACGATCAGATTTACGTTCTGATTTCTGATTTTTCAAATTTTTCTTTGATGTCTTCTCTAAAAAGTAACTTTTGAGCCCTTTACCCATTCTTCATTAATAATTATGAATTGATTTGATTGATAAATCTTAAGATTTCAACCATGCTTCTCTTAGTCTGTAAGCCGCAGAATCTTTAGGAACATCCTTAGCTTCTATTTCAAAACTTGTTGTTGTCGGTCTTGAAACTTTACCTTCAAGTTTAATTTCTTTACCATCTCTTTCAACAACCATTGTTAAGTCGTCACCAGAATTCCATCTAAAAGATGCACTAATCATTGCACGAACATTATGCAGCTTATATTCTGTGCCGTTCACGCTTTTGATGTAATCACCTGGTTTTACACCCAATTCTTTAAAAGTAGAGTGTAAAGGGTAAGCCTTTCTAAAGAAAATTTTATTATTCTTAGTGTTAACGTCAATAAAAGGCGTTTCACCATCAATAAAAAACTCTGTTTGCTTTTGTTTTTGAATGTATTCTAGACCAACTTTATTTAAAAATTCCTCATAAGGTATTGGCGTCGAACCTGTGATATATGTATCAAAATAATTCTGAATTTCTGGGTAGGTTGCCTTCACAATTTCTGAAATCAATTCATCATCTTGAAATGGTTTATTTTTTCCGTATTTATCAATTAATGTTTTTAAAGTTTTCAAAATACCTTGATCGCCATCACTCAATTCACGCAACCTGATATCAAGCGTCATTCCGATTAAAGCACCTTTAAGGTAAACATTGTAATATTGATCTTTGTAATCTTCTGACAAAATATTTTCGCTTAACTCAGTCATTGGCATTTCATCATTAAATCCTTGTGATGTTTGAATTTTTTCTGCCATACGATCATAAAATTCTTGTTCAGTAATCAAACCTTGATTGACCTGAAATAAATTTGCAAAATATTCAGTCACACCTTCATATAACCATAAATGCTGAGACATTTTAGGTGTATTATAATCAAAAAAATGTACTTCTTCCGACTGAAGATTTAATGGTGTGATAATGTGAAAAAACTCATGTGACACAACATCCGTCATCGATTCTTCTAACTGCTCAAGAGACATCATTTCCGGCAAAACCACTGTTGTCGATGTGTGATGCTCAAGCGCTCCAAAACCTGTTGCGTCAGTTTTTTCCATATCTGATAAATACAGGATAATTGAGTAGAGCGGCGTGTTATCTATCTTTCCTAAAAAAGATTTCTGCGCTTGCACCATTTTCTCCATACTTGGTTTTAAATCTTCAGCTGTGTATTTATTATTAGGCGAATAAACGCTTAATTCAACCACCATATCTTGGATATCAAAAGTCGTTTTACTCAATTTACCATACATAATTGGGTTGTCAATCAATCCGAAATAACGCGAAGTCATATAAGCATCTGTGACTTTTTGATCAATAGTGTCACGACTTGCGATTTGCAATGAAGATGCACTTTTAAAATCAAGTGGTCTTGTAATTTTTAATTGATGATTTTCTTCTTGATGTCCTTCAAAATAGCCGACAAAGCCATGTAAATTCAGCATGTAATTTTCGCCTTCTTCAATATTTGTCCCAGCTGGAGAAAAAACACCGCCTTCATCATCGATATCGTAAGTGTCATTAACTTTATATGAAATTTTGTCAAGTTCTGTTGCATTATTAATCGTCCATGTATTTTCATCATTTTGAACAACAGGCATTGTTTTGCCTTCATAATCGTAAGCGACCATTTCTTGCACAAACTGTCCATAATCACTAAGATCATAAGTTCCAGGAACTGTTTTAGGAATATAAAACTTGATACTTTCTGTTTTAATTTTTCCCGGATTATGTGTGACGGTTAACATATCTTGATCGACATCTGTTAAGTCAATCGAAACTTCTATTCCTTTTGAAGCATTAGGCTGAACGCCACACGCCACAAAGAGTAAGCTTGAGATGACAAGTGCTGAAATTCTTTTATACATCATTTCTTTTTTTATTTTATTTAAATTTTAATCACCTTATTCAACGCGTTGATGTCTTTTGGTGCACCAAAGATATAGATGATATCATCAACTTCAATTTTAGATGTTGGTTTTATTTCTGATTTGTAGTAGCGTCCGCGTTTGATGCCCAATACAACTAAATTATATTTTTGCGAAAGCTGTGATTCAATTAATGATTTGCCTACGATATCATTATCCTTGTGTTGCACATGCAGTGAAGCAACTTCTTTGTTTGGAATATTAAGTTGCTCAAAGGCACCTTTTGCAGAAAAAGGTTTCACACTAGTCAACATTTCATAGTCTGAGGATCTGATGTTTGAAACAATTCTGTTGATCTCATCATGCGTAATCATATATTGTTTTAAAACACGTGTAAAAATTTCAATAGAAGTTTCAAATTCTTCAGGAATAACCTCGTCTGCACCCAATTTCATATTTTCTTCTATTTCCTTTACGTATCGTGTTCTCACAATGGTGTGCACAGTTTGTGAAAACAAACGAATGGTAGATATAATTTTCTTTGTTGCATTAGGATCAGAAATCGCAATCACGGCTGTTCTCGCCTTCTGAATATTGATATATTTCAAAATTTCTGGTTCAGACGCGTCTCCATAAACCACAGGATGATTTCGGCGTTTTGCTTCTTGAATTTCATCGTAATCAATTTCAACAATCACATAAGGAATACCTGTTGATCGCGTTACGCGAGCAATATTTTTACCATTAATACCATAACCTATAATGACAACGTGATCATCCCAATTGTCATCTTGATCTTCTTCATTAGAACTCAAAGCCATTTTCTGTGCTTTGATACGAGCTCTCACACGTTTCGGCAATGGAACTTTTAAAAAGTAAGCTGTTAGCGCATCAGATTTTTGTATAAAAAACGGTGTGAGTGCCATCGTCATGATTGAAACGGCCAAAAAATACTGATACATATCTTGCGTCAATAAATCATTTTGAACACCAACTGTCGAAAGTAATAATGAAAATTCCCCAACTTGAAAAACAGCTAAAGCCGTCATCATTGCTGTTTTGACATTCAACTTTAAAACAGCTGAAGTCACAAAAATAATAATCATTTTTACGAGCAAAACAATCAGGACAAAAGCTAGAATATAAAGAACATTTTCAGCGAAGAAACTTAAATCTAAAAGTGAACCTACTGAAATAAAGAAGAAACTGATAAATATTTCTCTAAAAGGTAAAACATTTGCAGTCGCCTGATGGCTGTATTCAGATTCAGAGATAATTAAACCTGCAAAGAAAGCACCTAAAGCAAGCGAGAGTCCTACTGCTGAAGTTAGCCAGGCAATTGCAAAACAAAAGACAATTGTTGTCAATATAAAAAGTTCACGATTTTTGGCTTTAACGACCATTTTAAAAACCTGTGGAACAATATATTTTTGGAGAATCCAGACAACGACACCAAGGCCGACTAATTTTGCAATTAAAATGATGATTGTCATCGTGACATCATCAGATTTTCCCGCCAAAATCGGTGTTAACAGCATCATAGGCACAACGATGATATCTTGAAAAATCAAGATTCCTAGAGCTAAACGTCCATGAGATTGTGAGATTTCACCACGTTCCTGAAGCATTTTCAACACAATTGCTGTTGAGCTCAAAGCAATCAGAAATCCAATAAAAATAGCTGTATTATAACTGATACCGAAAGCATAAACCACTAAGCTTGTCAATAAAATTGTACCAATCACTTGAACGCCACCGCCCAGAAAAACAATCCGTCGCATTTTCATTAACCCACTAAAGGACAACTCAATACCGATCACAAAAAGTAGAAAAATAATTCCTATTTCGGAGAGTAACTCAACTTCGTGATAAGAACTCAATAAATTAAAAGCACTTGGTCCTACAATTATTCCCGCTAATAAAAAACCCAGAATAGAAGGTAATTTTAACTTCTGAAAGCCGAGAATAATAAAAATTGAGATGCCAAGTACAACAACAATCTCCTTGAGTAATGGAATTTCCATAAATTAATTTAGGTTTGGTTGAATATATTAATTTTTATGAGTTTCAAATAAATTTTGTTCTTTTTTTACGCACGTGGATGAAATTGCTCAATTGTGACACGCAAATGAGTCTGATTCAAATGTATATAAACTTCAGTTGTTGTGATGCTTTCATGGCCAAGTATTTGTTGTATCGCTCTTAAATCGGCACCATTCTCTAACAAATGTGTTGCATAAGAATGTCTAAAAGTATGTGGACTTATTTTTTTGTCAAGATTTGCTTCTTCTGAAAATTTTCTAACAATTGTAAAAATCATGGCACGTGTGAGTTGTTTTCCTCGTCTGTTTAAAAACAAAACGTCTTCAAATCCATTTGCGATTTCACCCAATCGCCTTACATCGTTAATGTAGATTTCTATCAAATGCTGTGTGTAATCATTTAGAGGAACAAACCTCTGCTTCTCCCCTTTTCCGACAATTGAGATAAATCCTTCGTCAAAAAACAAATCTGACAAGCGTAAATTAATCAATTCAGAAACACGCAAACCACAACCGTAAAGCATCTCAATAATCGTTTTGTTACGCTGACCTTGCGGGTGTGACAAATCAATTGCAGCAACAATTTCATCAATTTCTTCGACACTTAAAGTGTCTGGTAGTTTCCTTCCAATTTTAGGCGATTCTATCAATAAAACAGGATTGTCGTCTCTCACTTCATCAAAAACCAAAAAGTCAAAAAAGCTACGCAAGCCAGATAAAATTCGAGCTTGTGTGCGCTCGTTAACCACCTTTGAGAGTTCATAAATAAAAGATCGTAAATCTTCTGTTGAAATCTTTTTGGGACCGACTTCAATTTTATTTATTGCTAAATATTTTACTAATTTTTCAACATCAAGAATATAAGAATTGACAGTATTTTCAAGCAAACCTCTCTCGATTTTCAAATAATTTTTAAAAGAATTGATTGCCGATTGCCAATGCATGCTGTGTCTTAATTTTTTGTAATTTAGCTGATCTAAGCTTAGTTTATGAAATTACATATTATCAACGGACCAAATTTAAACTTATTAGGAAAAAGAGAACCTAAAATTTATGGTAAAAAAAGTTTTAAAAGCTTTTTTACAGAACTACAATTTAAATTTAGAAAAGTTGAATTATCATATTTTCAATCTAATTCAGAAAGTGATCTGATCACCAAAATCCAAAACGCAAAAGCCGACGGTATCATCATCAACGCTGCGGCATACACGCATACTTCAATTGCTATTGCTGATGCCATTGCAGCTATTGATATTCCTGTTGTGGAAATTCATATTTCGAACACGCATGCCAGAGAAGATTTTAGAAAAAAATCATATTTATCACCTGTTGTTAAAGGCTGTATTTTTGGTTTTGGCATGCAAAGTTATGAGCTTGCTATTCAAAGTTTTTTAAACCAAGAAAATGCATAAAACTTACCTCAACTGGAGTTCTGGTAAAGATGCAATGCTGGCTTTACATAAGTTACAGAATACAGCAAATTGCCCAGATTTATTGGTCAGTACAATTAATTCTGAAGTTGACCGAGTCAGCATGCATGGCTTACCCATTTCACTTTTAGAAAAACAAACTGAAGCCTTGCAAATGAAGCTTCATCAAATTCCTTTAAACGGGCAATTATCGTTGACTGAATATAATAAAGTGATGCATAAAGAAGTCACGGATCTTCTTCATCAAGGCTACAAAACATCAGTTTTTGGAGACATTTTATTAGAAGATTTGAAGGCTTATCGTGAAAAAGAATTTAAAGGCTCGGGTATTCAAACTTTATTTCCTTTATGGAAGAAAAACACATCAAAACTCATCAAAGAATTTATTGAATTAGGTTACAAAGCAATTGTTGTTTGTACAAATTCAGCTTATTTAGATGATGATTTTTGTGGAAGAATCATCGATCACAATTTCTTAAAAGATTTACCAGACAATGTTGACCCTTGTGGTGAAAATGGAGAGTTTCACACTTTTGTTTTTGATGGATCTCTTTTTAAAAACCCCGTCACGTTTGAAGTTTTAGGGAAAGTACAGAAAAACTATCAAGCCAACGAAGATGAAAAAGATGATTGTTTTAAAGAAGAAAAACAATCTTGGGATCATCAATTTTGCTTTTTAGATATCACATAAAAAAACTGCCTTAAAAATATTAAGGCAGTTTTAAAATCATTTTTTCTTAAAGAAACTATTCGTTTTCGTATTTTTCAGAATAACGCTTGTAAAGTTCAGTTTGATGAGACTCTAAACTTATATCTCTTCCCTGTATAAAAGCCTTCATCAATTTATTGCCACGCATTTCAAGCGCATCACCTTCACTGATAAAAAGCGTTGCATCCTTACCGACTTCCAAACTTCCAACTTGATCATCAATTCCTAAAATTTTAGCTGTGTTTAATGTGATCATTTTTAAAGCTTCATTTTTATCAAGACCGTAAGCCACAGCAGTTCCTGCATAAAAAGGAAGGTTACGTGAGTTTTGACGCTCCATATCTCCGCTTCCTTCTAAAGCAACCAAAACACCTGCTTCATGAAGAATTTTTGGTAATTTATAAGGCAAATCATAATCGTCATCCTCAAAATTTGGGACAGAATGAACACGCTGAATTAATACAGAAATACCTGCTTCCTTTAGTTCATCAGCTAATTGATGCGCCTGATAACCACCAACAATTGTCAGATTATTAAAATTAATTTCTTTCTGAAAACTGATCACATCTCTAATTTCCTTTTCACCGTTGACGTGAATAAAAAGATTTTTATTTCCATCAAAAACGCCTTGCATTGCGCGTTTTGCTAAATCAATTTCCTGACTTGTTTCTTTGTAAACACTTGCACTTTTAAAATAAGTTTTGAGCTCGTCAACTTCTTTTTGGTAATCTTTGTTTTGCTCATAACGACGATCAGCATCATACCAATTTCCACTTCTTGAAAAACCTGAAGGCCAATTCACATGAACAGCATCATTTTCTTTAATAATCGCATCTTCCCAGTTCCAAGCATCAAATTGTACAATTGAAGAGGTTCCTGAAATTCGGCCGCCTCTTGGCGTGATTTGCCCCATCAAGACGCCGTTAGGGCGCATGCTTTCAACAAGTTTACTTTCAGTATTGTAAGCAATGATACTTCTGACATGTGGTAACATTTTACCAAGCTCTCGCTCATCATCAGAAGCTCTGACGGCATCAACTTCAACTAAACCTAATGTTGAATTAGGCGCGATAAAACCTGGATAAACATTTTTACCTTCTGCATTGATCACTTTTCCCTTTGCTTGAGATTGATCTGTTCCGACGTAAGTAATTTTCCCATTTTCAAAAACGATAATAGAATTTTCAATTTGATTTCCGTTACCAATATAGGCAGTTGCGCCTTTTATAGAAATTGCTTCTTTTTGAGGAGATGCTGGTGTTTGTTGTGCATAAGAATATGAAAACATCACAGCAAAAACCAGATATATAAATTGTTTGATTGACTTCATTTTAGTTGTGTTTATGATTGATGTGATCTAAACTATCACAGTGTAAAAACTCTTTTTCTTCCTTTTTAATAGGTTGTGTTTCCATGCCTTTGTTTTTGGCAGCCATCATTTGATTAATTAAAACTTGACGCTCTTTTTTAATCTCTTGGCGCATTTTTTTATCTTTTTCAAGATCAAAATAAACAACGCCTTCAATCAATGTTTGAATTGGTTTTGCATAAACACTTAACGGATGTGCATTCCACAATACAACATCAGCATCTTTACCTTCTTCAACAGTTCCGACACGATCTTCTAAGTGTAAAAGTTTGGCTGGGTTTGCTGTGACAAACTTCCAAGCATCTTCTTCAGAAACGCCACCGTACTTCATTGTTTTAGCGGCTTCTTGGTTTAATCGTCGAATCATTTCGCCATCATCACTATTAATAGCAACTGTTACACCTTGGTTATGCATAATTGCTGCATTATGAGGAATGGCATCATTTACCTCATATTTATAAGCCCACCAGTCAGCAAATGTTGATCCGCCAGCGCCGTGTTCTTGCATTTTGTCTGCAACTTTGTAACCTTCAAGAATATGTGTAAAAGTATTGACATTAAAATCAAAATCTTCTGCTACTTTCATCAACATATTAATTTCACTTTGCACATAAGAATGGCAAGAAATAAAACGTTCTTGATTAAGAATTTCTAATAAAGTTTCCATTTCTTCATCCTTTCTATAAGGTTTTCCAGAGGCTTTACGTTCACCGTAAGCTTGAGCTCTTGTAAAATAATCTCTAAAAACTTGCTCGACTCCCATTCTTGATTGTGGAAAACGTGAACGTCCGCCCCAATTAGATTGTTTAACATTTTCACCTAAAGCAAATTTGATAAATTTTGGCGAGTTATCATAAATTAACTCGTCTGCGCTTTCTCCCCACTTCAGTTTGATAATTGCAGAGCGACCACCAATTGGGTTTGCCGATCCGTGCAATAATTGCGCAGATGTGACACCTCCAGCTAAAGATCTGTAAATACTAATATCATCAGGATTGACAACATCTTCCATTTTCACTTCAGCAGAAGAATTGTGCCCGCCTTCGTTCACTGAAGATAATGCAATATGTGAATGCTCATCAATGATTCCTGCCGTTAAAAATTTTCCTGTTGCATCAATGACTTTTGCATTCCCTGATCTAAGATTTTGACCAATTTTTGAAATTTTTCCGTTCTTAATTAAAACATCAGTTTGTTCTAGAGTTCCCTTTTCAGCTCCTGTAATAACAGTAGCGTTTTTAAAAAGAATTTTCTTAGCTTCTTGTTTTGGTTCTTTAAAACCATAAGCTGTATTTGGGTAACTAACACTTAATAAATCTTCAAACTTCAACTGCTCTTTTTCTTTTTTATCCTTCTTATCAGATTTTTCTTCCTGAACATTTTGTAAACGTTGCGCTGTAAAAGTAGTTGTATTACCATTTTCCAAAGTGACCTTACCTTTAATCAGGCTAGGAACTTCATCAATTTTAGCACTTAAAACTTTGTAGTTTTTATCTTCTTTTGAAGACAAAATCAATCTTAACCATTGGTTTTCAAAAGATAATTTTGCAGCATATTTAAAATCTTTCTGCTTAACTTCAGCAGAATATTTTCCTGACTTTTCTTTTATTTTTAAATCAAAAGCTTCATCGTTTATCGTCAATTTATACTGACCTGCAATATCAATTTTATGAATGTCCTTATAACGATGACGCTCACCTTGAACCCAGTTTTCTGCAATTTCAAAATTATCTGTAAACAATTCATTTTCAGAAATAATGAAGTTTGCTAATTTTCCTTTTTCAAGAGTTCCTACATGCTGATCAGCATTGATTAATTTTGCGGGAACTGAAGTTAAAGCAGCTAGAGCAACTGATTTATCTAAACCTAAATCGACTGATTTTTGAAGATTTTTCAACAACATATCTGGCGATTTTAAATCACGCGTTGTAAAAGCTATATCAACACCTTTCTCTGAAAGCATTTGAGCATTTGCAGGTGCCAATTGCCAATCTTTCATATCGCTTAATGAAAGATAGTCTCTTAAATATGGATCTTCAACATCATAAGCTTTTGGATAATTAACTGGTAAAATAAAAGCAGCTTGTGTTGCTGCGATTTCATCAATTCTTTTATACTCATCACCGCCACCAATAATTGCATATTGAACACCAAATTGATCACCAATTTTGTCAGCTCGTAATGCATTTAAATAATTTTCAACAGAAAAAACTTGAGGTAAATTTTCTTGAGAAACAAAAGCCTCAATAGCCAAATCTTTATCTTCAATTAAGCCGTTTTTATAAGCATCTGTGTCATGATAAAACTGTCTTAACAAGGCTGTAAAACCCATTGTTGAACTTGGATAAGCTTGCTGGGTTTGTTGACTTCTATCAAAAGCAAAATATTGTGCTGATTTTTCGTTGAGCAAACGCGAATGAGATGTTTCGTCATTTAAGGCAACCAAAGCACTTGTTCCGCGTACAAAGCCATCAGCAATATGTGTGTTCACAACACCAAAACCAGCTTTTCTTAACTTATCAGCTTTTTTCTGATCGTATTCAAAATGAGATTTTGCTTCTTGATCTGGTCTCACGTGATCATTCCAATAATAACCACTTCTGTTAGCGTCATATTGAGGTTGTGATTTTCTTTTTACTGATTGTATTTTTTTGATTCCAAAATCAGAATAAGTTTCTATAAAAGATGGATAAATATGTTTGCCTGGCGCATCTACAACAATTGTATTTTCAGGAAGTTTAACTGAACGTCCAACTTCTACTATTTTGCCGTCTTTAATTAGAAGTGTTGCATTTTTTAGTGTTTTTTGAGCATTGACATGAATCACAGCCGAAGTGATTGCAACATAGTTTGATGTTTCTGACTTTACGGCTTTTGAATCAGGGAAATAGTCCTGAGCAAAACTCGTTATGCCAAATAAAACACAAAACATAAAAATGTACTGTTTCATAAGATAGAATTTAGATTATTGATTTATTGTTTGAGTTGATTGATATAAATTATATTTCTTATTGTAATTCACAAGTAAGGCAACAACATAACTGTAACTTTTCAATCCGTCAGGTTGTTTATTCACTTTTAAATAATTACCATAAATGGTTTTCATAATAAATTCTGTTGGGCCACGATGTTTCTCCCAAAATAACTGAACTTCCATATAATTTTTGAGAATTCCAGGATTCACATCATCCTTCATTATCGAAAATAATTCAGGATCTCTTAAATAGATGTCATTAAGACTATACTTTAAGGCAAAAGTTAAACCTGAATATCTGATAAATTCATTTTTTGAATTCATCGTCACAATTGCACCTATAAAATTGGCTTCATTCTCCTTGGCATATCCCATTTGGTGACCAATTTCATGCGCCATTGTTGTGGGTTGCTTGTATTTTGGTACAAGTGTATTGTATTGTGCTTCGTTTGTAAACGGATTAACATAACCACTAAAACCTGCATAAGTTAATGGTAATGAAAGCATTGAACTTTTGAGGTTTTCATAAGGATAACGCAAGTTGAGATTTTCGTTTTGAAACTCTTGATATGTTTCAAAAACTAAATTTTGCAATTCATTTTTTCTGAAATCATAATCGACAGCTAGCGTATCATGAGCAGTTAATTGACTGTGTAAAAGATTTGATTTTTGAATTAAATCACAAGTAAATTCAGTCAACTCTTCAGTTGTATAATCTGGATCTAAATTTAAATTCACATGCAAAGGATTTCTGTAATAATTGAAACCCCAAAAAGCATGAAATAAAAAATAAGTCACAGAAACAAAAGCTAAAGCTTGATAAATAATCAACCTAAACGGTTTAAATTTTCTTTTAAAGAGGAATATAAACCACTTTATTACCCAAAAAACAATGACAACATAAAATAGATCTCCTACAGAAAAAGGAATCCAAAACAATTGTAAGTGCTGAAGTTTTGAAATCATCAGAAAGAAATTCTGACTGTAATAATGCTCTATAAAACCTGGAAATGATGATATGACCGAGACAATAATGATTTGTATGAATAAGAAAAAACTTAATATTTTGAGAATACGTAATTTCAAGTTGAAAGATTTATTTAAGTCCAAACTTAATCAAATTCATACATTACTCATATTTTTATTGTAATTTTGAGGGCGTCTAAACACAACTTTAAAACACAACTAATGATTGTTTTCTTCAAGACCACCCCGACGCACTTTTTTGCAGTTTCCACATCCAAAAGACCTGATTTCGAAAGTATAAAAAAGCTAAAATGGCTTTTTGGCGATGCTACTTTTGTTGATCAAAAAGAAATTACTGGCAGCTTTATAGGTCCAAGACAAGTGATGATCACACCATGGAGCACGAATGCTGTTGAAATTACTCAGAATATGGGCATTAATGACATTGTAAGAATTGAAGAATTCCAGAGTGTCGAAAATGGTTTTGAAGCTTATGACCACATGATTTACCAAAAATATGAAGAACTCGATCAACATATTTTTGACATTAATATTGATCCTGAGGAAATTCAGAATATTGATGATATTTCAGATTACAATCTCAAACAAGGCTTAGCGCTAAATGAAGAAGAAATTCAATATCTAAAAGAACTTTCTAAACGTTTAAAAAGACCTCTCACCGATGCCGAAGTTTTTGGTTTCTCACAAGTCAATTCAGAGCATTGTCGTCACAAAATTTTTAACGGACAATTTATTATTGACGGTGAAGAGAAAGAAGAGTCATTATTTAAAATGATTAGAAAAACTTCATCTGAAAACCCTAATTCAATTATATCAGCATATAAAGACAATGTCGCTTTCATCGATGGCCCGAAATTGCAGCAATTTGCACCTCAGCGTCCAGACGAAGCTTCTTTTTATGAAAATAAAAATTTCGATTCTGTTATTTCTCTTAAAGCCGAAACACATAACTTTCCAACAACCGTTGAACCTTTTAACGGAGCTGCAACAGGAAGTGGTGGTGAAATTAGAGATCGATTAGCAGGCGGAAAAGGTTCTTTGCCTTTAGCAGGAACTGCTGTTTACATGACATCTTACTCTCGCACAAATTCTCCACGTTCATGGGAGAAAAACATAAAAGAAAGAGATTGGCTTTACCAAACGCCACTTGATATTTTGATCAAAGCTTCTAATGGTGCTTCAGATTTTGGAAACAAATTTGGTCAACCACTTATCGCTGGTTCTGTTTTTACATTCGAGCATGAGGAACATGAATGTTTTTTGGCTTTTGATAAAGTTATCATGATGGCTGGCGGAATTGGTTATGGTAAGAAAGAGCAAGCTTTAAAAGAAACACCAGCTTTAGATGACGACATCATCATTTTAGGTGGTGAAAATTACCGTATTGGTATGGGCGGTGCAGCTGTTTCTTCAGCTGACACTGGCGAATTTGAAAGTGGCATTGAACTGAATGCCGTACAACGATCAAACCCAGAAATGCAAAAAAGAGTTGCCAACACAATTCGTGGCATGGTTGAGAACGACCATAACCCGATTAAATCAATTCATGACCATGGCGCTGGCGGACATCTTAACTGTTTGAGTGAGCTTGTAGAAGACACAGGCGGATTTATCAATTTAGAAGAATTGCCTATTGGTGATCAAACGCTTTCTGATAAAGAAATTATCGGCAACGAATCACAGGAAAGAATGGGACTTGTGATTGATGAAAAAAATGCGAAGTTTTTAAAGAAAATTGCAGATCGTGAACGCTCACCAATGTATTTTGTTGGGAAAGTGACTGACGATCATCGTTTTACTTTTAAAAATAACAAAACAGATAAAACCTCAATGGATTTAATGCTTGAGGATATGTTTGGAAGTTCTCCTAAAACAATCATGCAAGATAAAAGTGTCAATAGAACTTATGCTGCAATTAAAGAAAGCGAAGATGACATTTATAAGCATGTAAAAAATGTACTGCAACTAGAAAGTGTTGCTTCAAAAGATTGGTTAACCAACAAAGTTGATCGCTGCGTGACTGGCCGTGTTGCAAAACAACAAACATTAGGTCAATTACAAATACCTCTGAACAATGTCGGTGTGATGGCACTTGATTATTTAGGTCAGAAAGGTGTTGCAACATCCATTGGACACTCACCAATTTCAGGATTGATCAATCCTATTGCTGGCTCAAAAAATTCAATTGCAGAAGCACTTACAAATATTATTTGGGCACCTTTGGAAGAAAATCTTAAATCGGTTTCTCTATCTGCCAATTGGATGTGGCCTTGCAGGAATGAAGGTGAAGATGCTAGACTTTATGAAGCTGTAAAAGCGGTTTCTGATTTTGCCATCAACCTTGGTATTAATGTGCCAACAGGAAAAGACTCTTTATCAATGACGCAAAAGTATAAAGATAAAGAAGTTATTTCTCCTGGAACTGTTATCATTTCTGCTGCTGGCCAATGTTCAGAAATCACTAAAGTTGTCGAGCCACTTCTTCAAGCTGAAGCTGGAAAAATTTATTACCTTAATTTGTCAAAAGATCAACATAAGCTTGGCGGCTCAGCCTTAGGTCAAACTTTAAACAAAGTTGGTACTGAAGCACCTTCAATTAAAGATGATAATTTCTTTAAAGAACAATTTAATGGCATCCAAAAGTTGATTAAAGCTTACAAAATCGCAGCTGGTCATGATGTTTCTTCAGGCGGTTTAATTACTTCTTTGTTAGAAATTTGTTTCGCAAATAAAGATTTAGGTGCTGACATTAATTTAGATAATTTAAAAGAAGAAAATACACTCAACTTACTTTTCTCAGAAAACAGTAGTTTGATTTTTCAGGCAAAAGATGATATTGAAAAAGAGTTGAAAGAATTTGGCATAGAAGCCATAGAAATTGGTCGAGCAACAAACAAATCTGAATTAAATATCACACATCAAAATCAAGAGTTAAATTTTGACATTGATGAATATCGAAAAATCTGGGCTAAAAAATCTTATGAATTTGATTGTGAACAAAGCGGAAAAGAAAAAGCTTTAGAAAGATATGAAAACCTTGATAAAGGTGGTTTAAATTATAAATTTCCAAAACAATTTACAGGTAAAAAACCTGAAATTCCAACTCAAAAAATTAAAGCTGCTATCATTCGTGAAAAAGGTTCGAATTCTGAACGTGAAATGGCTAGAGCTTTACATATTGCAGGTTTTGACGTGAAGGATATCCACATGACAGATTTGGTTTCTGGCAAAGAAAATCTTAAAGATGTGCAAATGATTGCTGCTGTTGGTGGTTTTTCTAATTCCGACGTTTTAGGCAGTGCAAAAGGTTGGGCAGGTGCATTTAAGTACAACAAAAACGCGCATCATGCGCTTCTCAATTTCTTCAACAGAGAAGACACATTATCTTTAGGTGTTTGTAATGGTTGCCAGTTATTTGTAGAGTTAGGTCTCATCAACCCGAAACATGATGAAAAACCTCGAATGCTTCATAACGATTCAAATAAATTTGAATGTCAATTTACAGCAGTTGATATTTTAGAAAACAATTCAGTGATGTTAAAATCATTAGCTGGTTCTCGATTAGGAATTTGGGCCGCTCATGGCGAAGGAAAATTTCAATTACCTAAAGCTGAAAATGAATATCAGATTCCTGCAAAATATTATGCTGACTCATACCCTTCAAATCCAAATGGATCTGATTACAACGCAGCGATGCTTTGTGATGAAACTGGTAGACATTTAGTGATGATGCCACACTTGGAAAGATCAACTTTTAGCTGGAATTGGGCTTACTATCCTAAAGACAGAAATGATGAAGTGACACCATGGATAGAAGCATTTGTGAACGCCAGAAACTGGCTTGTCTCAAAAAAATGATAAATACCATACAATAATGTTATAAAATGTAGAATAAAAGAATTCAATAATTTTTTCTTATTTTGCAGGGTACAAAACTTAAGATTAATGAAAAACATTAAACGTCTTTTTGACTTTCCATATTATCAGTTAGAAAACTATGAGCTTGAAGAAGCTTTAGTGACTAAATATGATGGAAAATGGATTGCAACGTCAACGCGTTCATATATAGATCAAGCGAATCAAATCAGTAGAGGTTTATTAAAAATGGGAGTTAATGCAAATGATAAAGTTGCTTTAATTTCAACAACAAACCGTACTGAATGGAACATTATGGATATAGGTATTATGCAATTAGGAGCTCAAAACGTTCCTATTTATCCTACGATTTCAGAAGAAGATTACGCCTATATTTTAAATCATAGCGAATCAAAATATTGCTTTGTTTCCGACAAAGAGGTTTATGATAAAGTAATGGCTGTCAAAGATCAGGTTCCATTATTAAAAGAAGTTTACACTTTTAATGACGTTAATAAGGCTAAAAGCTGGAGAGAGGTTCTAGAGCTAGGCAAAGATAATAGTATACAATCTGAAGTAGAAGCCTTAAAAGCGAAAGTTACTGAAGATGATGTCGCGACGATTATTTACACCTCTGGAACAACAGGCAAACCTAAAGGCGTCCTGCTGTCTCATAAAAACATAGCAAGTAATGCAATCAATAGCTCTACTCGACTTCCAACAGAAACTGGAAAGGCTAAAGCTTTAAGTTTTTTGCCGATTTGTCACATTTATGAAAGAATGCTGCATTATATGTACCAAGCCAATGGCGTCAGTATTCACTTTGCTGAATCTATAGAAGCTATTAGTGATAATCTTAAAGAGGTGAAGCCAGACGTGATGTCTGCTGTTCCGCGTTTATTAGAAAAAATTTACGATAAAATTATCGCCAAAGGTTCAGATTTAAGTGGTATCAAAAAAGCCTTATTCTTCTGGGCTGTAGATTTAGGATTAAAATATAAGCCTTACGGTCAAAATGGTTGGTGGTATGAGTTTAAGCTTAACATTGCCAATAAATTAATTTTCAGTAAATGGCAAGAAGCGCTTGGTGGAAATTTAAGAGTGATTGCTTCAGGAAGCGCTGCTTTACAACCGCGATTAGCCAGAGTTTTTAATGCTGCAAATATTCGTGTGATGGAAGGTTATGGATTAACGGAAACCTCTCCAGTTATTGCTGTTAACGACATGAGAGATCATGGTTTTAGAATTGGTACAGTCGGCAAACCAATTCCTGAAACAATTGTAAAAATTGCTGAAGATGGTGAGATTTTAGTCAAAGGTCCACAAGTGATGAAATCTTACTACAAAGATGAAGAGAAAACTAACGAGGCTCTCGTCGATGGTTTTTTCCATACTGGTGACATAGGTGAAATTGATAGTGATGGTTTCTTAAAAATTACCGATCGTAAAAAAGAAATGTTCAAAACCTCTGGCGGAAAGTATGTAGCTCCACAAATCTTAGAAAATACAATGAAGCAATCTCGTTTTATTGAACAGATCATGGTGATTGGTGAAGGTGAAAAAATGCCAGCTGCTTTCATACAACCAAATTTTGAATTTGTTATAGAATGGGCTGATCGCAAAGAGATTAATCTAGGAAATACACCTCAAGAAATTGTTAAGAATAATGACCTTATCAGCCGAATTGAAGAAGAGGTTACTTATTACAATAAAAAATTTGGTAATTGGGAAAAAATCAAAAAATTTGAGCTTACTGGAGAAATTTGGACAATTGAAGATGGACATTTAACACCAACATTAAAACTAAAAAGAAGAAATATTAAAGAAAGATATTTGAATCTCTACAATAAAATTTACGGTTATTAATCAATTATTGATTAACCAACTCTAATAAATTAGATTCTATTTTATTACTTGAAAAGGGGATATTGCTTTTTGTAATATGCCCTTTTTTATTGATTAAGAACATACGGTTAATGTGGTTTATTATAAATCTAACTTCTCGGTTTTCAGCATTCGGCTTCAACAACAATTTATATTCCTTAGACTTGTCTATGCCAAATTTATTGAGCCTTTGCTTCCATAACTCTGCACTTTCTGTATCAAAATTTAAACCTATAAATTTTATTTCAGGATATTTATTTTGAAGATTTTTCACCTTATTGACTTGATAGTTTTTATATGCAGGTGAATGAAAAGACCATGAAGATATTGCTAAAGGCTTCTTATTGATAAGATCGCTCACTGTAATCGTATCAAGTTCTGATGTCACTAATTGCTGATTGCCTAAATATTTATTCTCAAGGAAATTCTTTTGGATTCTGGTTGAAGCTAAAAGATCTTTTTTTACATCATCAGATAAATTACAATTTTTGATTAAAGATTTTGTGTCTTCTAATTGATTTTCATTTTTAGAAAATAAAATTTCTTCTTTGACAAAGCGTTTATAAAAACGGTTACGGATGGCATCATTCGTAAATAAATCGTCTGCAATTGTCAAACGCTTTTTAACATTCTTAAAGCTGTTAATTTTAAAGCAATCTACATCATTTTCATCACAGTCCTTAATAGACTTATTTTTTAGATAATTATCTAAAAATCTTAAATACCCAAAATGGTTTAATAATTCATCGTCATTAAAATCAATTGTATCTCTATAATTGAAAAAATCATCACTAAAATCTTTTTTACGTTCTTTGAAATACTTTTGAATTAAAAAAGCATAACGCTCTCTCATATCATAAAACTCGTAAACAATACTTTTTTTAGCGATACGGTTGAAGTAATCAGAAAAGTCATAACGTTGATGCAAATCTTCAAGTGAACTCAAACGCATTTGTCTGATAGAATCAGTTTTAAAAGAAAAATCTGAAGGTTTAACTTTGTAATATTTTAAAATCAGGTTATCGTTCTTTTCATTCATCAAATACATATTGATGAGAAAGTTGTTTTCAGCTGCCGACGACCCACCAAAAGCTAAGGATTCATCAAAAGCCTTCATATTCACCCTAAAAACAAGACTATCATTTGGTTTTAAATAAATCAGTTGCCATTCTGGGACATGGTGAAAAGTATAAATACCTTCTTCTTCAATATATATAGAGTCAGAAAAGCGGTTGTTAGAATCAATCTTTATATGCTTTATCAGTTCGCCGTCTTTACTAATAGATACAACACTATCAAGCGGATGAATCACTTCACCACCTATGTAGGTCATTTCATTTTCAGTTTTTGTACAGCCTGCAATAAAACTGATAAAAACTAAAGACAATAAAATTCGCATAAGATTTAATCCTGTTGGTCCCGTACAAATATATATTTAGCAAATCTATTTTGATGTTAAGCAGTCGTTAAAAGCTATATTTTGAGTCCTTTATAATGTGGATTAATATGCTTACTTTTGCAAAAAAATTAAAATAACTATGCTTACAGTTTCTAATTTGTCTGTTCAGTTTGGTAAACGCGTTTTGTTTGATGAAGTCAACACGTCTTTTACTGATGGCAACTGCTATGGTATTATTGGTGCAAATGGCGCCGGGAAATCGACTTTTCTAAAAATCCTATCAGGTCAAAACGAGCCTACTTCTGGACATGTTCACCTTGAACCTGGTAAACGTATGTCAGTGTTAGAACAAGACCACAGTATCTATGATGAATACAATGTTTTAGAAACCGTCATCATGGGAAATAAACCTTTGTATAAAATCAAGAAAGAAATGGATGAGATTTATGCAAAGGAAGATTTTAGTGATGCTGATGGCGAACGTGTTGGTGTTCTTCAAGTTGATTTTGAAGAAATGGACGGCTGGAATGCTGAAAGTAACGCTGCTTCTCTCCTATCAAACTTAGGTATTGATGCAAGTATTCACTATACTCACGTTAAGGATTTAGATGGTAAGCAAAAAGTACGTGTTCTATTAGCAAAAGCAATTTTTGGAAATCCTGATGTTCTTATCATGGATGAGCCAACTAACGACCTGGATTACGAAACAATCACGTGGTTAGAAAACTTTTTAGCTAATTTTGATAATACTGTTATTGTTGTTTCTCACGACAGACACTTTTTAGATGCTGTTTGTACACATATTTCTGATATTGATTTTGGTAAAATCACACACTACAGCGGGAATTATACTTTCTGGTATGAGTCATCTCAATTAGCTGCGAAACAGCGTGCACAACAAAACAAAAAAGCTGAAGAAAAGAAGAAGGAACTTCAACAATTTATTGAACGTTTTAGTGCAAACGTTGCTAAATCTAAGCAAGCGACATCTCGTAAGAAAATGTTGGATAAGTTAGATTTTAAAAATATTAAGCCTTCAAGTCGTCGATATCCTGCCATTATTTTTGAAAAAGATCGTGAAGTTGGAGATCAAATTCTTCACGCTGAAAACCTTTCTGCAAGTATTGATGGCGAAGTTTTATTCTCAAAAGTTGACATCAACTTAACTAAAGGAGATAAAGTTATTTTGTATTCAAAAGATTCAAGAGCAACAACAGCTTTATACGAGATCATCAACGGAAAACAAGAACCAGATACTGGCAAATATCAATGGGGCGTGACTACCTCTCAATCATATTTACCAAATGATAATAGTGAATTTTTTGATAATAAACTTTCTTTAGTTGATTGGTTAAGACAATGGGCACAAACTGAAGAAGAACGTGAGGAAGTTTATATCCGTGGATTTTTAGGGAAAATGCTCTTCAGTGGTGATGAAGCCTTAAAAACTTCTGATGTTTTATCTGGTGGTGAAAAAGTAAGATGTATGCTCAGCAGAATGATGATGATGAGAGCTAATGTTTTGATTCTTGATGAACCAACCAACCACCTTGATCTTGAATCGATTACTGCTTTTAACAACTCTCTCAAGAACTTTAAAGGTAATATTATTATGACAACACACGACCATCAGTTTGCTCAAACAGTTGCTAATCGTGTTATAGAGATTACACCTAAAGGCGTTATCGATAAGCATAGTACTTTCGACGATTATATGTCAGATCCTAAAATTAAGGAACAAAGAGAAAAAATGTACGCTTAATTTTATCGGATTTTTTTATAAAGCTTAAAAGGCTGCTTTTTGATAAAAGCAGCCTTTTTTAATAGATATAATTCAGTTATTATTTACTTAAATACATGCGTCTTTTTGCATAAAGATTATAAAAATCATCATCTCGTAAACTATCGATAAATAAAATACTTTCTCCTGTACTTTTCATTTCAGGACCTAGTTGCTTATTCACATTATGAAATTTATCAAAAGAAAAAACTGGTTGTTTTATCGCGTAACCTTCTAATTGTGGATTAAAATCAAAGTCTTTCACCTTTGCATGCCCTAGCATAACCTTGGTTGCAAAATTCACATATGGTTCGCCATAAGCTTTTGCGATAAAAGGAACCGTACGAGAAGCTCTTGGGTTTGCTTCAATAATAAAGACCTCATCATCTTTCACGGCAAATTGAATGTTGATTAACCCAACTGTATTAAGAGCAAGAGCGATTTTACGCGTGTGATCTTTGATTTGTTCAATCACTAAGTTTCCTAAATTAAAAGGAGGTAATGTTGCGTTTGAGTCACCTGAATGAATTCCGCAAGGCTCGATATGCTCCATTATTCCGATAATATAAACATCTTCACCATCACATATTGCATCAGCTTCTGCTTCAATAGCTCCATCTAAATAATGATCTAAAAGAAGTTTGTTATTTGGAATTTTACTTAACAAATCGACAACATGCGCTTCTAACTCTTTTTTGTTGATCACAATTTTCATCCCTTGACCACCTAAAACATATGAAGGTCTTACAAGAATTGGAAAGTCTAATTCATCAGAGAGTTTTAAAGCTTGGTCTGCAGTTTCAGCAACACCAAACTCTGGATAAGGAATATCATTATCTTTTAATAAAGTTGAAAAGCTTCCTCTATCTTCAGCTAAATCTAAAGATTGATAGTTTGTCCCTATGATATTTATACCGTATCTGTCTAACTTTTCTGCTAGTTTAAGCGCTGTTTGTCCGCCCAATTGAACGATCACGCCATCAGGTTTTTCATGCCTGATGATATCGTAAATATGTTCCCAAAAAACGGGTTCAAAATAAAGTTTATCAGCAATGTCAAAGTCGGTAGAAACTGTTTCTGGGTTACAGTTAATCATAATAGTTTCGTAACCACATTCGGAAGCAGCGAGCACACCATGAACACAGCAATAATCAAATTCTATTCCTTGGCCAATTCGGTTTGGTCCAGATCCTAGAACAATAATTTTTTTCTTGTCTGAAACTTCACTTTCATTTTCAACATAAATTTCTCCATCAGCTGTTTCTATCTCTGCCTCAAAAGTTGAATAATAATATGGTGTTTGTGCTTCAAATTCAGCGGCACAAGTATCAACAAGTTTATAAACGCGATTAATATTGAGGTCACTTCGTTTATTATAAACTTCACTTTCTAAACAATTCAGCATGTGTGCGATTTGTCTATCTGCAAAACCTTTTTGTTTCGCTTCAAGTAAAAGTGGCTTTTGAAGTGTTTCAATCGTAAACTTTTCTATTTCTTTTTCTAAAAAATGAAGTTCTTCATATTGTTTTAAGAACCACATGTCAATTTTAGTGATTTCATGAATTCGACTGAGAGGAATTCCCATTTGAATGGCATCGTAAATGACAAAAACTCTATCCCAACTTGCAAATTCAAGTTTTTCTAGAATTTGATTATAATCTTTATAACCTTTTCCATCTGCACCTAAGCCATTTCGTTTGATTTCAAGCGACTGTGTTGCTTTGTGTAAGGCTTCTTGAAAAGAACGGCCGATTCCCATCACCTCACCGACAGCTTTCATCTGTAAACCTAAAGTTCGATCGGAACCTTCAAATTTATCAAAATTCCATCGTGGAATTTTAACAATAACGTAATCTAAAGTTGGCTCGAAGTAAGCTGAAGTTGTTTTGGTAATTTGGTTTTCAAGCTCATCTAAGTGATAGCCTATTGCGAGTTTTGTCGCAATTTTAGCAATTGGATAACCCGTTGCTTTAGACGCTAATGCGGAAGAACGAGAAACTCTAGGGTTAATTTCAATAGCGATGATATCCTCATTTTCATCAGGGCTTACTGCAAATTGCACATTACAACCTCCAGCAAAATCTCCAATACTTCGCATCATTTTGATAGCCATATCACGCATGCGTTGATATGTTTTATCGCTTAAGGTCATTGCTGGTGCAACAGTAATTGAGTCACCAGTATGGATTCCCATCGGATCCATATTCTCAATGCTACAAATAATAGTTACATTATCATTGGCATCACGCAATAACTCAAGCTCATATTCTTTCCAACCTAATAAAGCTTTATCGATTAAAACTTCATGTATCGGTGAAGCTTCAAGTCCACGATGAAGAAGTTTTTCAAACTGATCTTCAGTATGCACAAAAGAAGCGCCTGTCCCTCCTAGTGTAAAAGAAGCTCGAATAACTAGAGGAAAACCAAATTCTTGAGCAACTTCTTTTCCTTCAAGGTAAGAAGTTACAGTTTTTGAAGGTGCCACAGGAATATCGATTTTCTGCATGAGTTTTCTGAACTCTTCTCGATCTTCGGTAATATTAATCGCATCAATATCGACACCGATAAGCTTGACATCAAAATCTTTCCATATTCCTTTTTCGTCAGCTTCAATACAAAGATTTAATGCGGTTTGTCCTCCCATTGTTGGTAAAACAGCATCAATTTCTGGATGTAATTTAAGTATTTCAATAATCGACTTGATCGTTAATGGCTTAAGATAAACGTGATCTGCCATTGTTGGATCAGTCATTATAGTTGCTGGGTTTGAGTTGATCAATATCGTTTTGATACCGTCTTCTCTTAGCGATCTTAAGGATTGTGAACCAGAGTAATCAAATTCGCAAGCTTGACCAATAACAATTGGACCAGAACCAATTAGTAAAACGTTTTTTAGATCGTGATTTTTAGGCATAATAATGGGCGTTGAAATTTCATTGAATTGTATAAAAAAAGGTGTTGCTTTTAAAAAACAACACCTTTAAAATATGATTAAGTGATCATAGATTATCTTTTTCTCATGCTTAATTCAGATGACACAGATAATCTTTTTCTACCTTTTGCTCTTCTTCTTGAAAGAACCTTTCTTCCATTCTTAGAAGCCATTCTCTCTCTAAAACCATGTTTGTTCTTACGTTTTCTTTTCGAAGGTTGGAAAGTTCTTTTCATTATCTTTATGTTTTATTAATCTTAGTATTTATTTTATCGCGTGCAAATATACAATAAAACCTTTTTTAAGCAAACTTGTACTTAAAGATTTTCTCATTCTTTTTTGTAAATTTGCAAATTGACTAAAACTTAAACATGTTCAATAAAAATTTAAAACTCATTATCGCCGGATTGATTATTGCATTTGGTATTTACCAAATCACCGAATCGTTTATTGGTAACGGCATTTCGCTTATTTTATTCTCAGGAATTTTCATCTTTCTTTATTTTAAAAATGAAATGATTCTTTTGGCATTTTTAAGATTGCGTAAGCAAGATTTTGATGGTGCCAAAAAATGGCTCGACCGCATCAAAAATCCTGAATCGGCACTTACTCAAAAGCAATTAGGCTATTACAATTATTTACACGGTTTGATGCTTTCACAAAAAAACATGACGCAAGCCGAAAAGTATTTCAAAAAAGCGATTAAACTCGGTTTATCAATGGATCATGATTTGGCGATGGCAAAACTCAACTTGGCGGGAATTGCAATGACTAAACGCAGAAAAAGAGAAGCGCAAATGCTCCTTAAGGAAGCAAAAAAGCTAGATAAAAATGGGATGATGACCGACCAGATAAGAATGATGAAGCAACAGATGAAAAAAATCTAGAGCTTTGATTTTCTGAAACTCATGGGCGTTTGTCCAAAACGTCTTTTGAAAACTTGATTTAAGCTTGAGATAGAGTTGAAACCTAAATCAATCGCGATATCTTGAATTTTGAGATCTGTATTGATAAGTAGTTTTTCCACTTTCTCAAGTTTTTTTCTGCTATATATTGTCGAAGTGTTGGACATATCCATATTATACGAAAAAAAGAATCATAACCAGAATTCTATCTTAATCTAAAGTAACTATTAAAATCACTATTGAACTTGAGTTCAATAGATTAAATCTGTATTATATAACTGTAGGTTATCATTTTTTCCTAAATTTACAAATAACCAACCAAAACTAATGCTAAAACTAATCACAATACTATTCTTGTTTTTTCAATTATCTTATGCGCAAGATGATCAATCAAGCTTAGATGATTTTGTTTTTGAAAACGTACTCGCTAATCATAGAGAGTTTGATTACAAAATCCACAATGCATACCTCAATCAAGATTACGATAAGGTAGATAAAATATTTAGAGATTTTATCGAAGATAATCTTCATAATAAAATCATGAATGATTTCACTTGGAATAAATTCAGGTCTAGGCATAAATCTCTTTATGACATTGATCTTCCTATTTATTTAATGACCAGAAGTTCATGGTCGCTTCCTAATATTGGCGAAATACCAGCAATTAATAGATTAGCCAAAAAGTACAAAAAAGAAATCAAATTTGTTGTTCTGTTTTGGGATAATAAGCAAAAAATGAAAAAGCAAGGACGCAAATACTCACGCCATGTCAACGTAGTTTATATTGATGAAATGCAAAATAAAGACGCTTATACTATCAAAGCTTTAAAACATGTTTTAGGAGTTCCAACTTCTTTTGTCATAAATAAAAACAAGCGTGTTATGGATGTTGACCGACCAGTAGCAACCCCTTTTCACGTTGAAGAAAGTCAAGCAAAACAAACTTGTGTTGAATCAATAGAAGAGAAAATTAATCGTGCCTTTGATAGTTCTTATAAACTTATTTCTGAAAAATCATCCGAAGACCGACAATAAGCATCAAAGCGCCAAATAAACGCTTTAAAAGAGACTCACTAATTGTTACAGCCAATTTGGATCCTAAATAACCTCCTACAACAAAAAAAATCGCCATAATTAAGGCATACTTCCAGTTGACATGACCTTCTTGGTAATAATTATAAGCGGCTGCAAAAGTAACTGGTACTGCTAACACAGCTAAACTTGTCCCTTGAGCTTCTTGTTGAGAGCCTAATAACAGAAGTAGTAAAGGCACCATAATAACGCCGCCTCCTACACCAAATATTCCACTCATGAAACCACTTAAAAGACCAATTAAAACCAGAAAAAACAAAAATGAAGCTGACATAAAGTTTATTTTAAAAGTGGAATTTTAATTTCATAATTTTTACGAGAAGCATTGTTCAAATGCGTATCTCTCAGCCATGTATTGTAATTTTTAAAAGTTTTGTAAGATAAATTGTAGTTTTTAGCAAAGTCAGCAAAATCTGAAACAACTGTATCTACTTCAACAATCTTTGTTGGCATCAATTCATAAAGATCACCCTTCTTATAGTGATAGCCATAATCACTAGGGTCTGTCATAATTGTTTTGATTGCCAAAATTCTAAAAACATAACGTCTTGTTTCTTCATTGAGAAGTAAATCATAATAATTATCTGTTTTCTGACGCTCCATTTGTCTGCTAATTCCTGACATACCTCTATTATAAGATGCTGCAGCTAAGCTCCATGTTCCAAATTTCTCTTTAGCTTTTTTAAGATATTGACAAGCTGCTCGTGTTGATTTTTCAATATGGTAACGCTCATCTACATTACTATTAACTTCAAGCCCGTATTCGCGTCCCGTTTGAGAAAGTATTTGCCAAAAACCTGTTGCTCCAGCAGGAGAAACAACCTGAGTTAAGCCACTTTCAGCAACGGCTAAGTATTTGAAATCTTCTGGCACACCCTCTTCTTTGAGGATAGGTTCGATTAACGGAAAATATTTGTGCGCTCTTTTAATCAACAACAAAGCATTTGATTGCCAATATGTATTAACCAAAAGTTCTCTATCAAGTCTTTCATGGATGTCTGGATCATCAAGCGGCACATTTTCACCTGCAAAATCAATTTGATTTGGAACCTCTAAAGCGAAAACATTGTAATCTTCTTTAAAAGATTTTTGACGTTCTTCCTTTTTTGTTCTTTGCTCCTTTGCACTAGTTTGCGTAAAACTGGTGACACCTAAATAAGCGATAAATAGAAGCGCAAGTGCTCCTGTTAATTTTAGTGCTTGATTAAAAATCTTTGTCATTGACATAATTTATTATTTTAGTAATTCTGGCAAATGTTCATTAAACCATTTGTAACGATTGAGTATCATTATATGTGTTCCTCCTTTGATAGTGATACAGTTTGTGATATTTTTAATAGGAAAAACGATATCCTCATCACCTTGTATGTGAATCAAATCTTCATCTGGCACTGCATTTTTCCAATTTAGAACTTTATCTATAGACCAATCTAAATAAGTTTTATTATTCATCACCATATAATTTTTATAAAGTTCAATTCTTTTACGAATCGTATTCCCCACTGGTAATCTTTCTATTTGGTCTAAATAATTGAGTAAACCCGTTGGCAATATTTTATAAAAACTTGTATCACGTGCTAAATTCATATGAGTTGGCAACTCGGTATGAGATTTTACACTTGAAATAATGATTACTTTTTTGACGTTCAAAAATTTTTTCATTTCCTGAACCAAAATCCCTCCGAAGGAAACACCGATTAAGATAATATTTTCATGAATAACATCTTTAGCCATACGCTGTGCATAATCTTCAAGAGACTCGCCTACCTCTGGTAATTTCCAACTCAACCAATGCATTTCAAAATGCTTTTCTGGTAATTTTATTCTTTCAAAAATCCTTGGACTGGCAGCCATTCCAGGCATAAAATAAACATGTGTCAGCATAAAGTCTGCATCTTATATTCCGTCTTACAAAGCTACGATTTAAACTTAATATGTTGTATTTTTATGGTGGATTTTCCTAATGATATAATACCAATTATAATGAAAAATCAAAGCTCAAAATTAAGAAAAAATGAATTTCAAAGACAATTTGAAATGGAGACTGAAAAAGGTCTTATCTCTCTTGAATATCAAGAGCAGCAACGACAAATTTTTTTAACAAAATTAAATCTTCCGCCTGAATTTGATGATCAAGATTTGATTGATCATTTCTTAAAAGAAGTGTTGAGTACTTTTGATGATGAACGCATCAGCGTGATGCCAACATCCCCAGATGTCGCTCAATTTTTCAAAAAAAACAGAAACAAATACAAAAATTTACTTCCAGCCGGAATCTCTATCTAAACAGAAACTTCTTCATGCACAAAACTGCACTTCACCAAACCGTCTTCTGCAATTTCGTCAAGTCTAATTTCATGTAAAGTATTGACTAATTCGGGATTCCAAGGTGTTTTTATTTTAACGTAGTTTTCAGTAAACCCGTGTATATAACCCTTAATATTTTCGCCTTCAAATAAGACCTCATGTGTTTTACCAATTTGTTTTTCGTAAAAAGCTCGACGTTTTTTAGCCGACAAACCTCTTAACATTTTGCTTCTTTTCTTACGCTTTGCATTAGAGACAACACCATCCATCTCTGCAGCTAAAGTGTTTTCTCTTTCAGAATAAGTGAAAACGTGTAAATAAGAAATATCAAGCTCGTTGAGGAAATTGTAAGTTTCTAAGAAATGTTCATCCGTTTCACCTGGAAAGCCAACAATCACATCAACACCAATACACGCATCTGGCATCAAAGATTTTATTTGCTCTACTCTATCAACATAGAGCTCACGCATGTAACGTCGTTTCATTTTCTTGAGTAAATCATTACTTCCACTTTGTAAAGGAATATGAAAATGCGGAACAAATTTTTGACTATTTGCTACAAAATCAATGGTTTCATTTTTCAATAGATTTGGCTCGATTGAAGAAATTCTCAAACGCTCAATTCCGTCAACTGTTTCAAGAGCTTTTACTAAATCAAGGAAAGTGTGCTCATGCTTTTTGTTGCCAAATTCACCTTTTCCGTAATCACCAATATTTACACCTGTCAGAACGATTTCTTTGATGTCTTGATCAGAAATACCCTTTGCGTTTTTAAGAACATTTTCTAGCTTATCTGAACGTGAAATACCACGAGCCAAAGGAATTGTGCAATAAGTACATTTATAATCACATCCATCTTGCACTTTTAAGAAAGCTCTCGTTCGATCGCCTATTGAATAAGAACCGACATAAAAATCAGCTTCATCAATTTCACATGAATGCACTTCGCCAAAATCATTTTTACTTAAATCGTTGATATAATCTGTAATTTTGAATTTTTCAGTTGCGCCTAAAACCAAATCGACACCATCAATAGCAGCAAGCTCTTCTGGCTTAAGTTGTGCATAGCAACCAATCCCGATAATAAAAGCATTTTCATTTACTTTTTGTGCTTGGCGCACAATGGTTTTAAAACGCTTATCAGCATTTTCAGTCACACTACACGTGTTGATCACAACAATATCAGCAGGCTTACCAAAATCTGTTTTAATATATCCTTTATCTTCAAATTGTCTTGATATTGTTGATGTTTCTGAGAAGTTTAACTTACATCCTAATGTATAAAAAGCGACTTTTTTCTGCATTGTATCCGATTCTTCAGGTCTCTAAAAAACTTTTTGTATGCGAAATTCAGATTAGATTTTATCGCAAACTCACTGCCGCGGTGCGTTAATCTTCTTTATATTCGCATTAGAATTTGCAAATATACCAACTAAAATCTGTTTTACTAAATTGAAAGATAGGCTTCTACATTTTTTTATTATAATTTTCATTGCAACGGCTTTATTTTCATGCAATTCAAATCAAAAAGAAGAACGTGACCACATGGTCTTTCGCTATAATGAACATGCCAATATCACTTCATTAGATCCTGCTTTTGCGAAAGATCAACGTAATATTTGGGCTTGCGAACAATTGTATAACACTTTGGTCAGATTGGATAATGAGCTAAATATTCAACCAGATATAGCTAAAAGCTGGACGATTTCTGAAGATGCTAAAACCTATCGTTTCAACTTAAGAGATGATGTTTTTTTTCATAAAAACAAAATTTTTGGAAAAGACTCAACACGTCAACTTGTTGCGAAAGATGTTGTTTACAGCCTCAATCGATTAACTGACCCTAAAGTTTCCTCCCCAGGAAGCTGGATTCTTGAAAAAGTAAAACACATCAAAGCGATTGATGAATCGACTATTGTAATTGAACTTAAAGAAGCTTTTCCTGCATTTCTTGGGACTTTAAGTATGAAGTATTGTAGTATTCTACCTCAAGAAGCCGATGGAATTAACCTTAGAAAAAATCCAATTGGCACTGGTCCATTTAAATTTAAACGTTGGATTGAAAATGAAAAATTAGTTTTTAGAAAAAATGAACTTTATTTTGAAACTGATAAGAATGGAGAGCGACTTCCCTATTTAGAAGCTGTTGCGATTACTTTTCTACCAGATAAACAAAGTGAGTTTATGGCTTTTGTTCAAGGAAAAATAGATTTTTTAAGTGGTCTTGATCCGAGTTATAAAGATGAGTTACTGACAAATACTGGCCAGCTACAAAAGCAATATCAAGATGATATCGTTCTAGATAAATCACCTTATTTAAATACAGAATATTTAGGTTTTAACATGGAAAGTGAGTCTCCTGAAATACAATCCATTGATTTCAGACGCGCTGTCAATTATGCTTTTGACAGAAGAAAAATGATTAAATATTTGCGCAACGGCATTGGCAGACCTGCACATCACGGCTTTATCCCTGAAGGTTTACAGGGTTTTCAACAAATAGAAGCTTTCACCTATCAGCCTCAGAAAGCAAAAAAACTATTAGAGAAATTTAAAAATGAATCTGGTATAAAAAATCCTCAACTTCAAATTACAACAAACGCTAATTATTTAGATTTAGTTGAATACATTCAGAAATCACTTGAAGATATTGGAATTCAAGTTGCGATTGAAGTTTTGCCTCCGTCAACTATTCGACAGCAGAGATCGGCTGGTCAACTCGATTTATTTCGTGCCAGTTGGATTGCCGATTATCCTGATGCTGAAAATTATTTGGGTTTATTTTACTCTCCTCAAAAAGCGCCAAAAGGACCAAACTACACACTTTTTGAAAATGCAGAATTTGACTCCATTTTTGAAAAAAGCCAAAGAACCACAACTGACAGTTTAAGATATCAGATGTACACAAAACTCGATCAACTGATTATTGAAGAAAGTCCGATTATTCCTTTATATTACGACGAAGTTACACGCTTCTATCATCAGAATGTCAAAGGTTTAGAAATGAATCCTATTAATTTATTAGTTTTAAAAACAGTTAAAAAAACAAAATGATGGATGTTTTCATTTTTAGTGGTGTTGCTATTCTATTTGCCGTAATTGGAATTATTTTGGGTCAAAAAATTCAAAAGAATAAGCTTTCAACTGAAATTAAATTGCTTAAAGAGCAGCACGAACAAAGCAAAAATGATGCTGCCAAGGAAAAAGAAAGATTATTTAAAAAAGTTAACGAATTAGCTCAAGAAAAAAATGAAGTTGAAATTCAGCTAGAGCGTAAAAATGTTGAAAACGAAAACTTAAATGAAAAACTAATTTATCAAAAAGATGATTTAGAAAAGCTTCAAGAAAAATTTAAAACAGATTTTGAAAACCTGGCTAACAAAATTCTAGAACAAAAATCTGCCAAATTCACCTCTCTCAATAAAGATAATATCTCTCAAATTTTAAATCCACTGAAAGAACGAATTCAAGATTTTGAAAATAAAGTTGATAAGAATAATCTAGATTTCTTGAAAACGCATTCAGAATTAGGTGAAAAACTCAAAAACCTGAATGACTTGAATCGAAAAATCAGCCAAGATGCAGAAAATCTAACCAAAGCACTTAAAGGTGACAACAAAGCTCAAGGCAATTGGGGTGAGCTTATTTTAGAAAGAGTTCTCGAAAAATCTGGACTCGTAAAAGGTGAAGAATACGAGGTACAGCAAAGTTTTGAGGATGAAACCGGCAGGCGTTATTTACCTGATGTTGTCATCAATTTACCTAACAAAAAGCAGATGGTGATTGACTCGAAAGTTTCATTAATCGATTATGAAAAATATGCCAATTCAACAGATAAAAAAGAAAAAACAGAGCATTTAAAAGCGCATTTAAAATCATTAAAAACGCATTTAAAACAACTCAGTGAAAAAAAATATGAGAATTTAGGTCAGCGCCACTCACCAGATTTTGTATTGATGTTTATTCCTATTGAACCTGCTTTATATCTGGCTCAAAATGAAGATCCTGCATTTTTTTATTCAGCCTTTGATCAAAATATTTTATTAGTCAGCCCGACAACATTACTTTCAACGCTGAGAACTGTTGAAACCATTTGGAAAAATGAAAAGCAACAACAAAACGCAAATGAAATTGCTAAACATGCTGGCAATCTTTATGATAAATTCAGTAGTTTGCTCAACGAATTAGAAAACATTGGTAAGCGTATCAAATCGACTGATACGGCTTACCAAAATGCTTTAAAAAAACTAACTGGCAATCAAAATCTAGTTAAGGATGTAAAAAAACTCAGAGAACTCGGCGTCTCGACATCCAAAAACTTAGATTCAGATTGGATTCCAAATGCCCAAAACCAAAAATTAAACCATGATTGATTACAAACACGCATCAGATTCAGAAGTCACAATTTCGCAATTAATGCTGCCATCACATTCTAATTTTGGCGGAAAAATACATGGTGGATTTATACTTTCACTTCTTGATCAAATCGCTTTTGCCTGCGCTTCAAAACATTCAGAAAATTACTGTGTCACTGCAAGTGTAGATCGTGTAGATTTTTTAAATCCTGTGGAAGTTGGAGAGCTTTTAACCTTAAAATCTTCTGTTAACTATGTCGGCAAAACATCAATGGTTGTTGGCGTTAGAGTTGAATCTGAAAATATTCAAACAGGCATCAAAAAACATTGTAACTCATCTTATTTTACAATGGTTGCTAAAGATGGAAACGGAAAATCAACAAAAGTGCCTGGTTTGATTCTTAAAAACGAAAATGACATTCGTCGTTTTTTGAAAAATATTAAAAGACAGGAATTGAGAAACCATCATGATGAGACCTTTGATGACTTTGAAGTCAATCTTAAAACACATTTAGATATACTTGAAAAACACAATGCAAAAATAAAATTGGATTAACTTAATCTGAAATTTGAGGTGCGATGAGGCTTCCCCTTTGTTTATTAGCTTTCCAATGATCGAATAACTCAAAGAAGTCAATAGGTTCATCAGGTTTTTGAGATTCTAGAGAACCATTTTGAAAAGCTTGCATCAGTATGTTTTCGATGTAGAAATCTTCTTTGACTTCGAAAGGTTTATATGTTTCTTTAAGAGAAATGCTGAATAAACTAGCTGTTGTGTTGTACCAGAAGGCACGCCAGCCAGAACGAAGTTCTCGCACTGTTTCAAAAGTAGAAACACCAACTTGTCTATGCATTAATTTAACTAAGATCTGACCTTCAGTTTTAGTTAGATTTTTAAGTTCTTCACTAAATTCTTCTTCAATATAATTCTGAATCATCTTGGTATATTTACGTTTATTTCTCTTCGATTCAATACGTTTAAGCCGACTATTTAAACTATCCAATCTCTGAGATGCCAGCACAGCATATGGCCAAACGCGTTTTACTTTTCGCCTTAAAATCAAATACTCATGAACATCAGAGCGATGAGATAATTTCAATTTAGGATAGATAATGACTTCATCAAGTTCAATGCTGCTCACCGGAATACTATCCATTCCTAAGATATAAAATTGTTTTCCCTCTTCTGGCTCAAGAATTGTGTCTTGCGCAAGAGAAGAATAAAAATTAAATATTACACAAATTAAAAAAAAGGCATATTTCATAACAGGAAGAGCATCCAAAGTTGTACCAAAATTAAGTTTTTATAAAGGAAAAAGTCTTAATTTCTTTTCTAAATTCGCACTGGACTTTAAAAAATTAACAATGGATAAAAATGCTTTAGAATTTTTAGAAAAATATTTAAATAATGCAGCACCAACTGGCTATGAAGCTGAAGGTCAAAAAATGTGGATGGATTACCTGCGACCTTATGTAGATGAGTTTATCACTGATAATTACGGAACTGCTGTTGGCGTTATTAATCCAGATGCAAAATACAAAGTTGTGATAGAAGGTCATGCTGATGAAATATCTTGGTATGTTAACTATATCACAGATAATGGATTAATTTACGTGATTAGAAACGGAGGTAGTGATCACCAAATTGCTACATCTAGACGTGTCAATATTCATACAAAAAAGGGAATCGTTAAAGGTGTTTTTGGTTGGCCAGCAATTCATACAAGAGACAAATCTAATGAACAAGCACCAAAATTAGAAAATATCTGTATTGATGTTGGCTGCTCAACAAAAGAAGAGGTTGAAAAAATGGGCGTTCACGTTGGTTGTGTTATAACATATCCAGATGAATTTTTTATTCTTAACGAGAATAAATTTGTGTGTCGTGCACTTGACAACAGAATGGGTGGTTTCATGATTGCTGAAGTTGCGAAAATGCTAAAGGAAAATAATGTCAAACTTGATTTTGGCTTATACATTACAAATTCTGTTCAAGAAGAAGTTGGTTTGCGCGGTGCAGAAATGATTACACAACGCATTAAGCCTGATGTTGCTATTGTGACAGATGTTTGTCACGATACAACAACACCAATGATTGAAAAGAAAAAAGAAGGTCATACTCAAATTGGTGATGGTCCTGTCATAAGTTATGCGCCAGCTATTCAGAATAATTTACGTGAGTTAATCATAGAAGCAGCCGAAGATAAAAAGATACCTTTTCAACGTCTTGCGGCAAGTCGTGTTACAGGAACAGATACTGATGCTTTTGCTTATAGCAATGGCGGCGTTCCTTCAGCTTTGATTTCGCTACCTTTGAGATATATGCACACAACTGTAGAAATGGTACATCGCGATGATGTTGAAAATGTTATCAAATTAATTTATGAAAGTTTATTGAAGATCAAAGACAATCATAATTTCAGTTATTTCCAATAAAAGTTACTTTCTAAAAATATAAAAAAGCTGTTTTTAAATTTAAAAACAGCTTTTTTATAACCAATCAAACTAAAAACTATATTTTAAGAAAAATGTAAAGTTTCGACCTGGCTCAAAGATTGATCGACCATTATAACCATATTGGTTCTTGAAAGAAAAACTCAAGTGATCACGGTAAGCCTCATCAAAAACATTAAGCGCCGCAACGCCGAATTCATATTTTTTATAGCGTAATCCTGCTTTTAAATCAACGGTTTGCCAAGAAGGTGTTTCAGTCTCACCAAAAGATGGCGCTATGTCGGATTGTTTGCTGACGTAATTATAAAATACATCTGCCCAAAATATGCCTTTTGCATATGATAAGTTTAAACGATTATTCCAAGGTGGTGTCAAAGGTAAGGACTCTCCTAAATCTTTATTTTTAGTATAAACGTAAGCAGTTCGCATGCCTAAAGAATAATTCTCAAGAAAATCAATATTTAAACTTGCTTCAAAACCTGTTTTATAAGCATCGTTTAAGTTTTGAAAAACTTTAGGATGCTTTGGCTCCATTTGAGGCATAAATTTTCTGTCTAAATCTTCATCAACAATACCTACTATATAATTATCAAATATTGAATAATAGGTTGAGAAATTGTATTCCAAACGATTAAGAAAACCTGTTCCTAAAGATGCACTTCCGCTCAAACCAATTTCAAATTGATTATTAACTTCTGCATCTAAATTAGGATTTCCAATATATTCAAATGGATCTGAACCAACCGTAAAATGATTGATAAATCTTTCAGCCATTGTTGCTGATCGAACACCTCGACCGTAAGCCAATTCGAGATTTAAATTTTCATGAAGCTGTGTTTTATAAGATGCAGTCCAACTTAAATTATGCTCTTCTCTTTTATCAAGATCAGGATAATATGCTGCAAAATCGTCTTCAGGCATTTCAGTTTCTGCGACAACATAATCATATCGTGCGCCTATCGTAACAAGTGATAATTCACTTAACTTCCATTTTGCTTCATTAAAAAATCCATAATTATTGACATAGGAGTCTTGCCAGATTTGGTCAACAAAAACTTTTGGTTCAGGCAAAGGATTTCCCATCATATCTTTTTTAATAATACGCGTTCTATCACCTTCACGAGAAATTTGGTAAGCATCTAGTCCACTAAAAACTCTAATATTATCAGCCAACTGCCAATCTAACTCTATTTTTCCACCACTTGTAAAAGATTCTACTGGTGAAGCAGCTTCTGTACTGCCACGATTGGGTCTCCATAGATTTGACATTAAATGATCTACGTAGGAATAATATATCTTTGCTTTAAGACCGTTTATGTTATCAGAAATTTGACTCCATGAATAATCTAGAGTTGCGATTGAAGAATCATCAAACTCTGTATCCATAGGCAAACCAGCATGCAAAACATCTCTACCAAAAGATTGCTTCCAACTTGCTTGTAAACGTTGATTCTCAGTTAAATTATAGCCTAACTTTAAACCATAATCTATGCTTCTGAATTGACTTGGAATGGTAATCCCTTCACCATCTTCATAATTTCCAAAGTCACGATAACCCCAATTTCCGCTAATATCAAATTTATCTTTAACATAATTTAAACTCGCGGAGGTTGTCATGGCATCACCATTTGTTTCATAACCCGCAGAAACTGATCCTGATATACCGATTTTTTGATGCTGTGGTGATTTAGTCACCATATTCACAACGCCACCAAAGGTGGAACCATAACGCATACTAAAAGGCCCTTTAATGACTTCAATTTTTTGGATTTCTTCAGGAGAAACATGTGTTGTGATCGGGTCCATTCGACTAGGACAAGCATGGACTATTTTGGTGCCTCCATCATATTGAACGTTGAGCTGCTCATACTGTGAAGCTCTGAAAGTGGGATCTATAGCGTAGTTACCGCGTTTGATTAATGAGAAACCGTTTAAATCCTGAAATAAATCTCCAATATTTTTAGGCTGCACAACTCTTTCTGCCAAATTTGGTGTTGAAGTTGACAAGGCTGGATCTTGCATTCGGTTTCCAGTAATTAAAACTTCATTTAAGATGTTTATTTCTGGTTTAAGTAAAATGATGCTTGGTGTTTGATCTGTGATTTCAATCAAGAGATTCTGATATCCCATATGAGATATCACATAAGTCTGCCCGACTTTTAATTTAATTTTCGCTGAATCGTTGGCAGGAATGATGCGCTGATTTTGTTGATTTTCAGCTGCAGCTAAAGTCAAATTCTCATTTGTCTTAGCATCTTTTATCTGGTAAAAATTGTTTTGTGCAATAAGTGTTAAATTGAAACACATAAATATTGCAATAAAGAAATATTTCATTGTTAGTGATGAATTAATTAAACGTAAAATTTTAAATTGTTAAAACGTTTAACTCACTAATGGTGGCTTTAGGAAAGCTTGAGAAAATAAATAATTATAAAAATTATTATAGATGTAGTTTGGTGAATGATTAATATTTATAACATCATTTTTAGGATTTTCAAAAGAAGTGATTGAAAAAACTAAATCTTTCTCAGCATGAATTTCAAATCTTTTTTCTTCAGAAGAATCATCCTGATCGAGAACTTTTGATAAATAGCATTTACCATCACATTGAAGTTCCTCGTTATCTTGATTTACACAAAAATTCTCTATAAAGGTATCCGTAAAAACAGCATAATAACTCATAAAAAAAGCTGATTTGATTGTGAATGATAAAACGATCACGATCAGAAAATAAGCAATATGAGGTTTTCTAATTTGCATAAAACAAAAATACGCTCATCTTAAACTTATAAAAATGATATTTGTCAATTTATTGATTAATCGGATAATTAAGTCTTATTTTTGAAGTAAAATCCTACTTGATAAATGGTTCCTGAAAACATTTTGAATGCTTACCAAGCATCTGTTGAAAAATATAAAAAAGATGAAGTTATTTTTGAAGAAAATGATAATGCACATCATTACTTCCAAATCCATCAAGGTCAAGTCAAAATGAATAACTATAATGAAAATGGGAAAGAATTTATTCAAGGCATTTTTTACGCTGGAGATAGTTTTGGAGAGCCACCATTATTCGCCGATATCAAATATCCCGCGGCAGCTGTAGCGCTTGAGGATTCCTTGATTTATAAACTTTCAAAACCTAAATTGATCAACTTGCTTGAAGAGCAACCAAAAGTACACTTTCATATCACCGAGCGTTTATCAAAACGATTGTTTTATAAATCTTTGATGGCTTCAGAAATCTCTTCAGAAGAACCTGAACACCGCATTGTAAGTCTTCTACATTTTTTAAAAAAACATGTCCACCATCTTAAAGATCATGAAGAATTTGAGGTTGATTTAAAACGTCAACAAATTGCTGACTTAACAGGGTTAAGAGTTGAAACAGTCATTAGAGCCTGTAAAAATTTAGAAAAGAAAAATAAAATTAGAATTATCAAACGCAAAATATTCTTCTGATAAAGCCTAAAATTCAACTTGACTGAAATCATAAACTAAAAGATTTATTATATTTAAGTTTGTAACAAAAAGATTATGAGCGCATTACAAAACTTAAATCAGAAGTTTCAGGAAGAATATATGGCAAACGCAGTTCTAGGAATCATCTTATCAAGTTGTTTGGGATCTATTGCCGCCATGATGATTTTGATTGATGGAAATACAATTTTCAATCTCATACATCTCACATGGATTGTGAGTGTCTGCATGATTTACAATATGGCTTTTATAGTTCATCTTAAGGAAAACTTAGTCCTGAACATACTTTACCTCAGTGTTGCATCAAGTTTATTAACAATCTTATATCACATTATATTTTGATTAAAAAAGATATTTCAAACAGAGCTGATGTCGAGTTATTGGTCAATACTTTTTATGATCGCATTCGTCAAAATGAAAAAATAGGGTTTTATTTCAATGAAACGATTTCAGATTGGGATAGTCATCTAGAAAAACTGACAGATTTTTGGGACACTCAACTTTTGAATGCGAGAAACTTTAAAGGTAATCCAAGAACTGCACATATCAAAGTCGATAATCGTTTCAATCATGAGATAACGACGAAAGAATTTGGCGAATGGCTCAACTTATGGTTTAAAACCGTGAATGAACTTTTTAAGGGTGAAGTTGCTCAAACAGCTAAAGACAGAGCTAGAAAAATGTCAACACATCTTTTTATGAACATGTATAGGTATAGAAAAGTTGACGCTTAAACAAAAAAATCGCTTTGAAAATAATCTCAAAGCGATTTTTATATTTTAATTCAAAATCTACTAATCTACATTATCATGTAAAAATGAATTATTAGATTTTAAAGTGATTCCGTCTTCATCATTTTGAATTGAAGTTCTTGAAATATTTTGTTGATGACGATCATGTTTTTCAATATCAACGCCTGCACGTTTGTATGCTGGTTGTTTCTCGATTTCTTCAATATTATTTCTATTTCTGAACTTATAATTAAACTGCTTCATCTTAGCACGACGTTCTTCTGCACGTGCAGCAAGATCAGCTATTGATGAATTAAAAGGATCAACTTCTTTTGGAGCAGATGCTTCTTGAGTTTCATTTTTTGGTAAACTAGGCTCTTCTCTTTTCGTAAATAAATCAGCTTTTAACGCAGGATTCTCATCAAGTTCTTGCTGCTTTTTTGACGCCTCAGGTTCTTGCGTTTGCTTTGGTTCAAAATCAACATCACTATTATAATCTTCAAAATCCTCTAAATTATAACGCTTTACTGATTCTGATTTCGCTTGTTCACTTTGACGATTTTGAGCATGGCCTTGTTGTGAATGAAAATGTTGATTTTCATCAGAATGAGATGTATAAACCTCTTCATGCTTAACTTCCTCTTCTTTTTTAGGTGAAGAAAAATCAAAGTCTAAAAATGTATCAGTTTCTTTTTTTTCTTCAACTTCAGGTTCTTGAGGTGTTTTATCATGAATTTCAAAATCAAAATCTTGCTCAATTTCTCTTGATTCAGATTTCAAAGATTGTTCATCATTGGATTCAGGCTTTTCTGGCTGAGTCGGTTTAGGTTGAGTGGGTTCAGGTCTATTTTGCTGAGGCTGATTTGTGTTTTGTTCAGGTTCAGGCTTTGATTTACTGGGTTTTGGAATCGGTTGATCAAAAGTCGAACTTGATTTTGATGCAGATAAATTTTGTTCTGCTTTTTGTTCATCTTCTAATGTATGAATAATCTTTTTTGTTTCAGTATTAACAATTTCATCCTGAGTTTCAGTATTAAATCCTGTTGCAATAACTGTTACTGTAATTGATTCTTCAAGCGCCTCGTCTTCGCCGATACCCATAATGATATTAGCGCTATGTCCTGCTTGCTTCTGAATATGATCATTGATTTCTCCAATCTCATCAAGTGTAATTTCATCACGACCAGAAACAATAAGTAACAGCACATTTTGAGCTCCAGTAATTTTATTGTCGTTTAATAAAGGTGACTCTAATGCCTTTTCAATAGCCACATTTGCTCGGTTTGTACCAGATGCAGATGATGAACCCATAATTGCAGTTCCGCTGTCACTTAACACTGTTTTTGCATCACGCAAGTCAATGTTTTGTGTATAGTGATGCGTAATCACTTCAGCAATACCACGAGAAGCAGTTGCTAAAACTTCATCAGCTTTAGAGAAACCTGATTTGAATCCGAGGTTTCCATAAACTTCTCTCAATTTATTATTATTGATAACGATTAAGGAATCAACATTGTTTCTTAACTCCTCAACACCGATTTGTGCTTGTTCATTTCGAGTACGACCCTCGAATTGAAAAGGAATCGTCACAATACCAACCGTTAGAATATCTAATTCTCTTGCTGTTTTAGCAATAACTGGTGCAGCACCTGTTCCTGTACCACCACCCATTCCGGCAGTTATAAAAAGCATTTTAGTATTTGTTCCTAAAAGATCTTTGATGTCTTCTACAGATTCCTCTGCTGCTTGTCTTCCAATATCAGGATTAGCGCCAGCGCCAAGTCCTTCAGTTAAGTTCACACCTAATTGAATTTTATTTGGAACGGGGCTACTTTCTAAAGCTTGTGAATCTGTATTACAGATTACAAAGTCAACACCATTAATCCCTTGCCTAAACATGTGATTAATAGCATTGGATCCGCCACCTCCTACACCTATAACTTTAATGACGTTCGATTGGTTTTTTGGTAAATCAAAAGCGATATTATTATCTAATTCCATGCTCATTTTTTTTGTCGTAATTTTCTTTACTTATTCTGCTTTATCTAAAAAATCCTTCACTTTGTCAAAAAACTTATCAAAAAAACTGCGTTTTGGTTCTGCAGGTTTCTTGGATTCGTAGTCTTCATGAAGAAACGAATCTTTGTCCCGGTGTATTTTTTTTTCAGTTTCTGATTGGTCAGTGATATTCTCTTCTATGTTTTCAGAGTTTTCCAACTCTTCTTGTTGCGCCTCCTGCGCTTCTCTTTTTTCTTCTACTTGACGTTTTAAACTATCCATCACAAGGCCTACAGCAGTTGCATACATTGGGCTTGCAATTTCATCATCTGTGTCACCTGCCAAATGCTCGTTAGGAAAACCAACACGCGTGTCCATGCCAGTCACATACTCAACTAACTGCTTTAAATGCTTGAGTTGTGCACCTCCTCCAGTAATCACAATCCCAGCAATTAATTTTTTCTTTTGCTCCTCGTGTCCGTAATTCTTAATTTCTAAAAAAACTTGCTCAATGATTTCTACCGCACGGTAATGAATAATTTTTGAAAGGTTCTTTAAAGAAATCTCTTTTGGTTCACGACCTCTTAACCCAGGAATTGAAACGATTTCGTTTTCCTTATTTTCTCCTGGCCAAGCTGATCCAAATTTTATTTTTAGAAGTTCTGCTTGTTTTTCAATGATGGAGCAACCTTCTTTAATATCTTCAGTAATAACGTTTCCTCCAAATGGAATAACAGCCGTATGACGAATAATACCGTCTTTAAAAATCGCTAAATCTGTTGTTCCACCACCGATATCTATGATGGCAACACCAGCTTCTTTTTCTTCTTGACTCAAAACTGCATCAGCCGAAGCTAATGGTTCCAAAGTCATTCCGTTGAGGTTGAGTCCAGAATTCTGAACGCAACGTGCAATATTTCTAATCGATGAAATTTGACCTACAACAACATGAAAGTTGGCTTCTAAACGACCGCCTGACATACCGCGAGGTTCAACAATTTCTGATTGGCCATCAACTTTATATTCTTGAGGTAAAACATGTATTATTTCTTCACCAGGAAGCATCACTAACTTATGAACTTGATCGCATAAGTTTTCGATATCTTCATCATTGATAACTTCCTCAGGATTTTGTCTTGTGATATAATCACTGTGCTGCAAACTACGGATATGCTGACCTGCAATACCAACAGTCACCTCTTCTACTTCAGTTTTTGAATTTGATTCAGCTTGTTGCAATGCTTGCTGAATTGATTGAATGGTTTGCGTAATGTTATTGACAACACCTCTATGAACACCTAAACTTTTCGTACGCCCGATGCCGAGAATTTCAACTTTTCCGTATTGATTTTCACGACCAATCATGGCAACAATTTTAGTTGTACCGACGTCTAGACCTACTACAATATTATCATTTTCCATGTTACAAACTATTGCTTTAAAGTACAAACGACTTGATTACCAAATTGCAAATTAATCGTTTTGTAGTCTTTTAATTTTTTATCCTTTTTTGCTTTTAAATAAAAAGCTTTATAGTTAGAAATTTTCAGCTCTATATGTTCTGTTGTTCCAAAATCTATGGTATAGTCTTGATTTCTAACACTTAACTCAATTTGTGGTTTTCCCGCTTTTTTACGGAGTGCAATGATATGTTTTTTTAAAAATTCATCCTTATAAAATGTCCTTAAAAGTGGATAAATTATAGAGATTTCTTCTTCTGAAAAACCAGATACCAAAGGCACACGTGCCGAATATAATTTTGACAACGGCATAATATCGCCATTTTTGTCTAAATACTGGTAGCTTTCATCATAAAAACGTGCTATTGGTTCACGCTGTAAAACGCGTACACCCAACTCACCTTTAATGTCTGAATAAATGTCAGCAGAAGCAATCATTTTATTTTCATTTAACATTTGTTCTAGTCCATTCAAATCTAACATATATTTAGAAAAATTTAAACTGTCTGCCATATTTTCTTTCAACAAATTCTCTATTGTTTTTTCATCGATAAAAAGCGCTTGCACATCATCAAAGTAAACTTTGATACCACTTATTTCGCGTTTGTTATGATTCTTTTTTGCAAAGCCATATAAAGCCCCTGCAAAGACAAAGACAACTATTATTCTTATGATAGACCAATTCATCATAGTGCTATGGTTTTTAGTAGTTTCTGAACCTCTACACCAATATCTCCTGCGCCTAGCATGAGTACAATTCTATTTTTATTTTTAAATACTTTATCCTTTATTTCTTCTTTTTCAATTATATATTTTTCTCTTTTAATTTTATGGTATAAAAACTCTGCATTAATCCCTTCAATCGGTTCTTCACGCGCTGGATAAATTTCTAATAAATTGACTTCATCAAAACCATTTAAAACCTTTATAAACTCATCTGCAAAATCTCTTGTTCGCGTGTAAAGATGTGGTTGAAAAATAACGGATTTTTTTTCATCAGGATACAAATCATTAACCGCATCGAGAACAGCTTCAATCTCTTTTGGGTGATGTGCGTAATCATCGATTAAAACGAGTTCATCAGTGTCAATGACTTTATTAAATCGACGCTGTATGCCTTCAAAATCAGACAATGCATCAGCATAAACCTGTGCATGTTCTGGCGCATAAGAAGTTGCTAAACTCAATGCCATAGCCGAGTTTATTACATTATGTTTTCCAGGTAAATTCGACTGAATATTTCTCAATTGAATGTCTTCTGAAATATAATCGAAGTAAAAATGTCCATTTTTAATACAAATATTTTCTATATATATCTCAGTATTAATTGAATTGAGAGATATTTTCTTTCCCTCTAAATCGATTTCTTCACTGATAAATATTTGATCTTTTGAAGAAATTTTTTGTAAGAAATCAATAAAGGTTTTTTCAAAAGCTTCTTTTGTTTCATAAATATCAAGATGATCAGGATCCATTGCGATCACACACGCATGCGTAGGAGATAGTGACATAAAAGATCGATCAAATTCATCAGCTTCAACAACAAACACATCGCTGCCCGTTGAGATATAATTAGAATTAAAATTATTAAGAATTCCACCTAAAAAACCTGTGACTTTCAAACCTGCTTTGTAAAGCATAAATGCAAGCATAGCTGAAGTTGTGGTTTTTCCGTGTGTTCCTGCAACAGCTAATGTTGGAGTGCCTGTAGTAATTTCTCCTAAAACCTTAGCTCGTTTAAGACACTTAAAATTTTGCTCATTAAAATATATCAGTAAGGGATTATTGGCTTGTATAGCAGCTGTATAAACAACAAGTGTTTCTTCTTTGGAAAATTCTTGAAGTGCTTTTAAATTGAATTCACTTATGAACTGAACGCCTTCTTTTTCAAGATTTTGAATTAAATCAGTTTTTGTCCTATCGTAACCTGAAACGGCAAAACCGTTTTGATTAAAATAACGTGCAAGCGAACTCATCCCGATACCACCAATACCGATAAAGAAAATATTTTTTATGTTTTTAAAAGCACGCATTAAGATCTTGGTTTTTCTATTCGTTCTATTTCATCCACAATTTCCTTCGTTGCATTTGGCTTAGCTAATTTTTTAAAATTATGGCTTAAGTTTTCTTGTAACTCAATGTCTGAGGTAAGCTTATGCATGATATCGTCAAATTCCTTATCAAGATTATGTTCTTCTAACATTAAAGCAGCATCTTTATCAACAATAGCTTCAGCATTTTTGACTTGATGATTCTCGGCTACATTTGGCGAAGGAATGAATAAAACAGGCTTGCCAACAATTGCTAATTCACTTACAGAACCCGCGCCTGCTCTTGAAATAATGACATCACTAGCTGCATAAGTCAGATTCATGTCTTCGATATACTTTAAGACCTTGACGCTATCGTTTTCTAAATCTTTGTAACGTTCGTAATACAACTGACCTGTTTGCCAAATCACTTGGATATGATGCGATTGAAACCAGTTCAATTTCTCTGCAATTAATTCATTTATTCTTTGTGAGCCAAGGCTTCCGCCCACAACAAAAACAGCTTGCTGACCAGTAGATAAACCTAGTTTTTGTTTTGCTTCTTCAGAAGATAATTTCTGATTCAATAAATTTAAACGGATCGGATTTCCAGTTAATTTAATTTTTGCTTCAGGAAAATAAGCGTCCATATTCTCATAAGCAACACATATTGATTTTGCACCAGGTGCTAACCATTTATTTGTGATGCCTGCATATGAATTTTGTTCCTGTATAAGTGTCGGAATGCTTAACCAACTCGCTGCTTTCAATGCAGCTGCAGATGCAAAACCACCTGTACCAATTGCCATTGATGGCTGAAATTTGATCATGATCGCGACGGATTGCAACAAACTAAAAATGAGTTTAAAAGGAAAAAGAAAATTCTTCAAATCAAATTTTCTTTGAATCCCACTAATCCAAAGTCCTTTAATATTATAACCTAATTGAGGAATTTTTTCCATTTCCATTTTTCCCTTTGCCCCTATAAAAAGAAATTCAGCTTCAGGGAAACGTTTTTTAAGTTCTTCCGCGATTGCAACGGCTGGATAAATATGTCCGCCTGTGCCTCCGCCTGATATGATGTATCTATGTTTTTTCATACAGTTTCACTTAAAACATCTAAAGGATTTTCTTCAGATTCATTTGCTTCGGTTTCGTCATTCGTTTTTTCAGATCTGTTTGATTTTTTACTAACACTCAACATCACGCCTAAAGCAACACATGTCATCCATATAGATGAACCTCCACTACTAATGAGTGGTAGAGTTTGCCCTGTAACCGGAATCAATTCTACAGCAACACTCATGTTAATCAATGCTTGAAAAATGATTGGTAAGCCAACAGCAATCGCTAAAAGCTTGGCATAAAAACTTGATGATTTCACAACAACAATTGTAAACCTGAAAAACAAGAATAAATAAGCTAACAAAACTGAAATACCACCAATAAGTCCAAATTCTTCAACAATAATGGCGTAAATAAAATCTGATGATGATTGTGGCAGGAAGTGTCGTTGAACACTTTTACCAGCACCTTGCCCAAAGATTCCACCAGTTGCAATGGCAATTTTTGCTTTTTCAACTTGATATTGCTCTTCTCCAGAAGCTTCAGAAAAATTCTCAATTCGGCTTATCCACGTATCGACTCTATTTGGAAAAAGATCTGGAAAAGCTTTAGCTGTCAGTCCAAAAATCAAGAGGAAAGCAACACTAATACCTATCACATAACCTATAAATTTCATAGGATACTGACCTATAAAAGCCAAAATAATCACCATCATAAATATCAAAGCTGCTGTTGATAAATTGGCAGGTAAAATAAGACCTGTCACAAAAAATACAGGTATCCATAAAAAGAATACACTTTGCTTAAAACTGATTTCTTTATCTTTATATTTAGCGAGATACCGCGCTACATACATCAATAAAACAACTGACGCTAAACTTGAAGTTTGAAACGAAAGGTTGACATAAGGCACAAAAATCCATCGACTTGCATTCGCGCCGCCAATTGTTGTTCCTTGCGTTAATGTTATCACTAATAATAAGATGACAAAAGGAATCATGATCATCGAGATCCCTTTGAAATAATGGTAAGGGACACGGTGAAAGAAATAAATTAGTGCAAAGCCTAAACTGAGATGTACCAAATGCTTTAAAACATAAGAAAATGTGTTTCCATCGCCTCCGTTGATATATGCAAGATTACTACTTGCACTAAAAACAGGAACGATAGAAAATAAAGCCAGGATGGCAACAACTGCCCAAATAGCTCGATCTCCTTCAATATTTTTCAAAAACTTTAGCACCTCTTATATGTTATAAATTATTCACTACTTTCTTAAATTGATTTCCACGATCTTCATAATTTTCAAACAAATCAAAACTAGCACAAGCTGGTGAAAGCAACACTGCATCACCTGTTACAGCAAAATGTTGAGCTGCCAAAACCGCTTCTTCCATTGAATCTGTTTCAATCACATCATCAACGCTTTTTCCAAAAGCTTCAATAATTTTTGAATTATCTAAACCAAGACACACGATTGCTTTGACTTTATGATTCACTAAATTCAGTAAGTCTTTGTAAGCATTACCTTTATCAACACCACCAACTATCCAAACTGTTGGTTTTGTCATACTATCTAAAGCATAAAAAGTTGCGTTGATATTCGTTGCTTTTGAATCATTGATGTATGACACATTTTCAAATTTGCGGACATCTTCCAAACGGTGTTCAACACCTTTAAAGCTTTCCATACTTTCACGAATTGTTTGTTTTCTAATTTTCAACAAACGTGCTGCAGCTGATGCAGCCATTGCGTTTTGTGCGTTATGCGCACCTTTAACGTTTAAATTATCTACTGACATACTAAATGACTTATCTAAGGGTAAATTGATTTGTATTTTATTATTTTCTATAAATGCTGACAGATCTTGCTGAAGATGTGTTCGGCTAAACGGAATCATTTGCACCGGGACATTGATTTGATTCAAGTATTCTGTAATCGATTTTTCATCTTTATTATAAATGAAAAAATCTTCAGAGGTTTGATTTTTTAAAATTCTAAATTTCGAGGCTCTGTAAAGTTCAAAACTGTCTTCATATCGATCTAAGTGATCAGGCGTTATTGAAGTTAAAATTGATATATGCGGCTTAAAAGTCACACAACCATCGAGTTGAAAACTGCTGATTTCAAGAACATAATTATCAGCTTTTTGGGTAGCTAAATGCATTGCAAAACTATCGCCGACATTGCCTGCCATGGCAACAGATAATCCAGCAGATTTCAAAATATGATAAACCATTTTTGTGACTGTGGTCTTTCCGTTTGAACCTGTAATGGCAATGATTTTAGCATCACAATATCTGAAGCCAAATTCTATTTCTGAGATCACTTCTATGCCTGCTTTGATAGAATCTTTAATCAAAGCAACAGAATCAGGGATTCCAGGACTTTTGACAATTAAATCAGCTTCTGAAATTCGCTCTTTATTATGTTGTCCTTCTTCAAAAGAGATATCATATTCTTGAAGTAAGTTTTTATACTTATTCTTTAATTGATTTCGATCAGATAAAAACACATCGTACCCCTTCACCTGCCCCAATATTGCAGCACCAACTCCACTTTCTCCTCCACCAAGTACAACGAGCTTTTTCATTATCTAATTTTTAGTGTTACAATTGTAATCACAGCTAATAAGATTCCGATAATCCAAAAGCGCACAACAATTTTACTTTCATGAAATCCAAGTTTTTGGTAATGGTGATGCAAAGGCGACATTAAGAAAACACGTCGGCCTTCACCAAATCTTTTTCGTGTATATTTAAACCAACCTACCTGAAGAACAACAGATAAATTTTCTATAAAAAATATACCACATAATATCGGAATTAAAAGTTCTTTACGTGTTGCAATTGCAATCACAGCAATGATTCCACCAATGGTTAAACTCCCCGTATCGCCCATAAAAATTTGAGCTGGATACGTATTATACCACAAGAAACCAATTAAAGCACCAACAAAAGCAGCGATATAAATCGTCATTTCGCCAGATCGCGGAATGTACATGACATCGAGATAATCTGAAAAAATAAGGTTACCCGAAACCCATGCAAAAATACCTAAGGTAAGAACTATGATTGCCGAGCTTCCTGCTGCTAAGCCATCAACACCATCTGTGAGATTAGCTCCATTGGAAACAGCCGTGACAATAAAGATGACAATTGGTATGAAAATAATCCAAGCATAAGCGCCTAAATCTTCTGAAATCCAAGTCAATGCTTTTGAATAATCAAGTTCATTATTTTTAACAAAAGGAATTGTTGTCGTTGTTGACTTCACTTCATTGGCTTGTTCAATTTTAGTTTCTTCAACTGTATTTTTGATCACTTTGGCTTCACGCACGGTGACATCGTCATGAAAATACATAGTTGCACCAACGATTAAGCCTAAACCAATTTGCCCTATAACTTTAAATTTCCCTTTTAAACCTTCTTTATTCTTTTTAAAAGTTTTGATGTAATCATCTAAAAAACCGATTGCTCCCATCCATAAAGTTGTGATGATGAGCAAAATGATGTAAATATTATCAAGCTGATTGAATAATAAAACGGGAATTAAAGTCGCAATAATAATTATCAAGCCTCCCATTGTTGGTGTTCCTGCTTTTTCAACTTGACCTTGTAACCCAAGTTCACGAACACTTTCGCCAATTTGTTTTCTTTGTAAAAACAAAATAATACGTTTACCAAAAATCGTTGAAATCAAGAGTGCAAAAATCAATGCAAATGCAGCCCTAAATGAAATATATTGAAACAATCTTGCGCCTGGCAAGTTGTAATTCTCTTCTATAAAATCAAATAAATAATAGAGCATGATTAAAGATTAAAAAGTTTAAAATTAGTTGTCACATGCTCAACATCATCAAAGTCATTTTTAACGCCATTGACATCTTGATAAGTTTCGTGTCCTTTTCCAGCAATAAGAATAATATCGTTTGCTTGAGCCATTTTACAAGCCGTTTTTATCGCCTGACCTCTGTCTGTTATTCTGATATATTTTGAAGTGTTTTGTGCTTCAACGCCAGCTTCAACATCATCGATTATTTCGTCTGGATTTTCAAAACGTGGATTGTCACTAGTAAATATCACTTGTGTGCTTAAACTCGTCGCGATATTTCCCATCACAGGACGTTTTGTTTTATCTCGATTTCCGCCACAACCAACAATTGTTGTGAGTGTTTCGTTATTTGTACGAATAGAATTGAGTGTTTTTAACACGTTTTCTAAAGCATCTGGTGTATGCGCATAATCAACAACGGCATGAACTTTCTTTTTAGGAGAAACAAGATGTTGAAAACGACCAGCTACTGGTTCTAATTTTGTTAATGCTTCAACAATTTCAAGTTCTGATAAATCAAACTGTGACGCAACTGCGTAAACTGCTAGAAGATTATAAACATTAAAATCTCCGATGAATCTCGACCAAACTTCAAGGCCATTTAATTCTAATTTTAAACCTTCAAAACTTTTTTCTAAAATTTTAGCCCTAAAATCTGCAATGGTTTTAATCCCATAGAAAACTTTTTTTGCAGAGGTGTTTTGTAAAATGAATTCACCATTTTTATCATCTTTATTACTGACCGCAACAGCAGTTTTTGGAAGTTGATCGAAAAGTCGTTTTTTGACATCGCGATATTCAGCAAATGAATGATGATAATCAAGGTGATCATGAGATAAATTCGTAAAAGCAGCGACATCAAAGTCTAAACCTAGAGTTCTTTTTTGATCGATTCCGTGTGAGCTCACTTCCATAAAACAATATTCAACACCAGCATCAACCATATCTCTCATGTGCTTATTGATTGTTAATGAATCAGGTGTTGTTAATGAAGTTGAAATAGATTTCTCATTAATTTTAATCACAACGGTTGAAATCAAACCCACTGGAAATCCAAGGTTTTGAAACAATTGATACATCAAACTCGTCGTTGTTGTTTTTCCGTTGGTTCCTGTCACACCGATTAATTTCAAAGACTTTGAAGGAGAATCGTAATAATGATTTGCCATATAAGCCAAAGCTTGACGAGAGTCATTCACCCTAACATAAGTCACATCATTCGAGATGTTTTTCGGCATTTCTTCACAAATTACTGCAGTCGCACCAAGCTCAACAGCTTTTTCTATAAAATCATGTCCATTTGCTTTCTCGCCATCAATTGCTACAAAACAATCATTGGTTTTGATTTCACGAGAATCAAAATGTATGGCATTGATGTCTTGATCTGTTCGACCGATAACTTCTTCAAGAGAAACTCTATATAATATGTCTTTTAATTGTTTCAACCTAAAATTAAATTTATTTGTGTTTGAGATTTGATTTTTGTTCCTGCTGAAATAGATTGCTTCACGACTTTCCCTTCGCCGATTAGCTTTACATTAAGACCATTATTTTCCAAAATAGAAATGGCATCCATTGCTGGCATTCCGACTAAATTTGGCATAATGGTTTTATACTTTCTAGCTATTTCATTGTAATTATCTGATGATTCTTCTTCTTTTAATGAAGCAAATTGAACTTTTTCAATTTCATCAACCAATGGCGTATCGGAATAAATTTTCTTAGCAATACTTTTAAAAACAGGTGCTGCTACTTTACTTCCATAATAACCTATTTTCGGATTTGGTTTATGAATGACGATAATGCATGAATATTTTGGTTCGTCTGCTGGGAAATAACCTGCAAAAGAAGAGATGTATTTCCCTGAACCCTTCCAGTATTCAGTTTGACATGTGCCAGTTTTGCCTGCCATTGAGAAAGCTTCTGAGTAAATTCCTTCAGCAGTTCCTCGCTCAACAGCATTTTGCAAAATATTTCTTGCTTGTTTAGCTGTTTCTTCGGAGCAAACACTTCCTGAAATAATTGGCTCTTCATAGCTTTCAATAATTCGATCACGATCTCTAACTGATTTAATAAATTTTGGTTTGACCAACATTCCATCATTTGCAATGGCATTATAAAAAGTTAATGTTTGTAAAGCCGTCAGCGAAACACCATATCCAAAAGACATCCACGGTAGAGTTGTTCCATACCAATTTGCATCATCAGGATGTGGTATATGCGGGTGTCCTTCTCCTTTTATTTGCAAACCTATTTTCTCATCTAATCCCATCATTTTTAAACGATTAGAGAATTGCTCTGGTTTGTCTTTATAATTGTTATAAATCATTTTTGCAAAAGCCGTGTTTGAAGATAACTCCAAAGCACGAGCAACAGAAATTTCACCATAACCACCCAAACGTGAATCTGTGACCACACGATCAAAATATTTAATACGCCCTTTTTCAGTGTCAATAACAGTGCTCGTGTCAACAACTTTATCCTCTAAAGCTGCAACTAAACTCATTAATTTAAAAGTTGAGCCTGGTTCATGCGTTTCGTAAACAGCGTAATTTCTTTTTTCATAATATTTACCGAACTCTTTGCTCATCCCTAGGTTGGCGATCGCCTTTATTTCACCAGTTTTGGTTTCCATCACAATAGCAGTTCCGTGATCAGCTTCAAAAGCTTCAAGTTGTTTCAGCAAAGCATGATGTGTAATATCTTGAATGTTCACATCAATTGTCGTAACAACATCAAGACCATCAACTGGTTCTATTTGATTTATATCTGTAATAGGTTTCCATTGACCTTTTGCTATTTTCTGTTTTAAACGTTGCCCTTTTTCTCCTTGTAAATAATCTTCAAAAGCACCTTCTAAGCCAACATTATTGTAGCCAACAGTTCTTTTTCCAACTTTCCCAAGTGGATATTCACGTACTGTAGATTGCTCAGCGATAAATCCGCCTTTATAGGCACCGAGATTAAACATCGGTAAGCTTTTCACTTTTAAATACGCAGAATAATCAAGGTTTTTTGCAATAAAAACGTAACGGTTATTGAGCTGACGTGCCTTCTTGAACTTTACTTGATAATGATTTGAAGAACGAGGAAAAATTTCTGCTAAACCATCTGCTAAAGGTTTAAGATATTTTTTGAAATCAGCATCTGAAACAGAAATTGGATCAAAACGGATTTCATACTTTGTGACAGAAGTTGCTAACAGATTCATTTTTGAATCATAAACATTACCGCGATTTGGATCAATTGTAAAAGTGCGATATACTGTACTTTGGGCTAAGTCTTCATATTTATCACCTTCGACAAATTGAATTGTAAAAAGCTTATAAACGATCAGCACTGCCACTGCAAAAAATACAGCAAGAACAATGAAATAACGTTTGATTATGTGCTTTTCTTTATTCATCTTCTGACTTAACGACAATTTTGTAAGCTGGTTTAAGCGACGTGTAAATTCCCCTTTCACTCATCATATCAGCTATATTTGACTCCATTTTCAAACGCATCAAGCGTTTTCTTGTATCAACAAATTCACTTCTTAATTCTTGCAATTCTTGATTGAGCTCTGCAACTTCATAAACTTTCTGTTCTGCTTGATGAGAACTCGCAATCATGATCATTGCTAAAACAGTGATATACACAATAAAAACCCATGTTTTCAATGAATCTTTACTGGTTAAAAAATCTCCTTTTAAAAAAGAAAAAAAACCATCTTGCATACTTATACTTTTTCTGCAATACGAAGCTTTGCGCTTCTTGCTCGATTATTTTCTAAAATTTCGTTTTCTTGAGGAACAATTAATTTCCCCACCTTTTTAAGAGGTGCTAAATTATTACCATAAAAATCTTTTTGAACCTGACCGGAAAAGTTTCCATCTCTTATAAAACGCTTAACCAACCTATCTTCTAATGAATGATATGTGATACAACTCAAGCGACCTCCTTGAGATAAAACATCTGGAGTTTGCTCAAGAAATTCTTCAAGCGCCAGCATTTCTTGATTGACTTCAATGCGAATGCCTTGATATATTTGTGCTAAAAATTTATTTATTTTCGTTTTTGGTAACAGAGGCTCAACAATTGAATTGAGCTGCGTTGTCGTTTGTATTTTTTCATTTTGTCTAGCTTGAGAAATAACACGAGCCAATTTATGCGCCATTTTTAATTCGCTATAGCGTCTGAAAACACGTGTCAACTCTTCTTCCTCATATTCATTAATAAGTTCAGTAGCGCTCAATTCTGCATTTTGATTCATTCTCATATCAAGACTTCCTTCAAAACGGGTTGAAAAACCTCTTTCTGCTTTATCGAATTGATGAGAAGACACACCAAAATCAGCTAAAATCCCATCAACTTTTTTGACTTTATAAAATTTCAAAAAACGATTGATATGTCTAAAATTCGCTTCAATTAATTCAAATCTAGGATCATCTATTTTATTCAAAACAGCATCTTGATCTTGATCAAAAGCATATAATTTTCCCTCATCACCTAAGCGTGATAAAATTTCACGTGAATGTCCGCCACCTCCAAAAGTAACATCAACGTAAACGCCATCTGGCTTAATCGCCAAAGCATCGATTGATTCTTTAAGCAAAACTGGTATGTGATATGCTTTATTCGTCATCTTGATCTCCCATTACTTCTTCTGCTAATTCAGCAAAATCATCAACATCGTTTAATACTTTTTCATAATTTTCTTTATCCCAAATCTCGATCATTTCACCGGCTGAAGACAAAACGACTTCTTTTTGAAGCTCTGCAAAAGCTGATAAATCTTTTGGAACTAAAATTCTAGAGTTAGCATCCGCCTCTATCAACTTCACGCCAGCGGTAAATTTTCTAACAAAATCGTTGTTTTTCTTTTTAAATTTATTCAAGCGGTTAATTTTGCCCATCAACTTGTCCCATTCCTGCATTGGATAAATTTCTACGCAGTTTTGAAATACAGATCGCTTAAGCACCAAGCCGTCATCAACAACATTTGCTAACTGCTTTTTGAGTGCTGATGGCAATGTGAGTCGACCTTTAGCGTCGATTTTACATTCATATGTTCCTATAAAGTTGAGCATTGCTAAAAATTACATTTCAAATATATTGAAAAATTTCCCACATTTACCCACTTTTCACCACATTGTTGATAAGTTTTTACACAAGTCCATTTCTTAAAATTTGAAAAGCAAAGAATAGCGCAGCATTTCAAAGATTTGAAGTCAACTCATTGATAATGAATTTGTTTTCATTTAAAAATACATTAGCCTTAGAGAAATAATTTGAATTGAATTTAAAATCATAACAAGGCTTTTATAAATATCATTATATTTGAGAATTCAAAGAACCGGATTTAATGGAACAACATATACAGCAAGACGGTAAGTTTAAATTTTTTGAATATGGCGAAGGTCAACCACTAGTCATTCTTCATGGATTAATGGGTGGATTGAGTAACTTCGATGGTGTCATGAGTTTTTTTCCCGAAAAGGGTTATAAAGTTGTCATACCTGAACTTCCGTTGTACGACTTACCTCTTCTTAAAACAAACATTAAAGTTATCACCAAATTCATTAAAGAATTTATTGAGAAACGCGATTATGGACAAGTCATTTTAATTGGTAATTCCTTGGGCGGACATATTGGTTTACTCACAACCAAACTTTATCCCGAATTAGTCAAAGCACTTGTTATTACTGGGAGTTCCGGTCTTTATGAAAGTGCCATGGGTGAAAGCTACCCTAAACGTGGTAACTATGAATACATCAAAGAAAAGGCTGAAAATGTCTTTTACGATCCTGAAGTTGCGACTAAAGAAATTGTTGATGATGTTTATGAAACGGTCAATGATAGATCTAAATTAGTCAGAACTTTAGCGATTGCAAAAAGTGCAATCCGTCACAATATGTCGAAAGATTTACCAGAGATGACAACGCCAACTTGCATTATCTGGGGAAAACAAGATAATGTAACTCCACCAAATGTGGCTGAAGATTTTAACAAATTACTTCCAGATTCTGAATTACATTGGATTGACAAATGCGGTCACGCTGCTATGATGGAGCATCCAAATGAATTTAATGAAGTGCTATACACTTGGCTTAAAAAGAGAAATCTTTAAAAATTAATTTTATGTTGATCAAATCTGCAAAATTCGTTGAAAGCAACAGTGATGTGCTTAAATGCCCAAAATCTTCTTTACCTGAATATGCTTTTATCGGTCGAAGTAATGTTGGAAAATCTTCCTTAATCAACATGCTGACTAACCATAAAAATTTAGCAAAGGTTTCTGGGAAACCAGGAAAGACAAGATTGATTAATCATTTCTTAATTAATGACAATTGGCATCTTGTCGATCTTCCAGGTTACGGTTATGCAAAAGTGAGCAAGAAGGAAAAACGAACTTTTCAAAAATACATCACAGCATATTTTGAAAAAAGGCCTCAACTGGTCAACACATTTGTTTTAGTCGATATTCGACATGAAGTTCAGCCAATTGATCTTGATTTTATGATTTGGTTAGGCGAAAGCACAATTCCTTTTTCTATTATTTTCACAAAAGCTGACAAGTTAAAATCAACTCAAATCGAAAAAAATGTCGCTGCTTATTCTGCGAAATTGCTGGAGACTTGGGCTGAAATGCCACCTTACTTCATCACTTCTTCAGCTCACAAAATTGGACGTGATGATATTTTAGATTACATCAACAATATCAACAAAAGTTTATAGTTTTAAGGGATAAGAATCGGCAATTTTCTCGTTGAGAGCTTAACTGAGACTTTTTCTTTTTCACCGCAATATTCTCCATCTATCTGAAATGATACAGGTTGATGACAAAAAACTTCTACTTCCTTAACAGGGAAAATCTCAACAATGTTTGGATCAAATTCGATTTCATTTGAAAGCGTTTTTAAAATTTCTTTGACATCAAAATCTTTAAAAATTAAAACTTCAAAAATACCATCATCCATTTTTGCATTTGGATTGACAACAGCACCTGTTCCATATTTTTGAGCATTGGAAAAAGCCAGAAAAACACCACTTCTTTTAATTTCCTTATCATTATATTTAATAGTAAAATCAAAAGGATATCTGCTTTCCCATAAAGTAGGAAGCGATTGTAATAAATATCCCATTTTACCACGAATGGCTGATGCTTCATAATTTTTGATCAATTCAGCATTAAGTCCAAAATCACTGATATGTAAACAAATTTCATCTTCAATTTTCAACATATCTATTGATATTTTATTTCCACCCAAAGCAATATCAATTTGAGAATTCAAATTATCAGGAATATTAAGATTCACAGACAGTCCGTTAGCGGAACCTGTGGGAAATAAGGCGACTGCCGTAGTCTCATCCTTCAAAACCTCAGCAAGCATTTTTAAAGTTCCGTCTCCACCTAAAACAAAGATGCGATCAAACTTTTGTCTGTCGAGAATTTTCACTATTTCAGCATGATCATTTTCTCCTGTGGTTTTATAAATTTCAAAAGCTATATTTTTTTCATTTAAAACACTGACAATTCTGTCAACAATATCTGTTTTGTCAATGTTTCCTGAAATTGGATTGACGATTATTAAAACTTTTTGTAAATTTTCCATTGTGGCGTCTTTCAGTTCATAAAATTAATTAATTTAAAGCAACAGAATCACATTAAAACATCAAAATTTGAAACTCGATCTCAAACTTTATCGCGGCTATGCAAATAACAATGAAATTAAAGTTTATGGACATGTTTTTAAGTCTTGGGCGCCTGATAAATTTCGCCTAGACAGAAAGGGAATCAAGCACGCTTTTTCTGTCATACATATGTTTAGGATAAAACCTTTAAAAAACATTGAGATTGATTTTAAATTTCAAAATTTGACAGCACAAGCTGTAACTCGAGAAGATGGTTACTTTGAATTTAATGTCCCTTACGATGGCGATCTAAAAAGTGGCTGGCACACCTATGAAGTCAGTTGCAAAATCAAAAAAATTGGTATTGTCGAAAAAGGAGAATTCCTAAAACCTTATGAATCTGAATATGCAATTATTTCAGATATAGATGATACTTTTTTAATATCACACAGCAATAGTTTCTTAAAAAAACTATATGTGATGTTATCTAAAAACGTCAATAAACGAAAGATTTTTGATGATGTTGTTGACCATTATAAAGCTTTAAGTCAGGCAGGTCAAGAATCTAAAAAAGCATCTAATTCATTTTTCTATGTTTCCAGCAGTGAGTGGAATTTATATGCATTTATTGAAAATTTTGCACAATTACATGAATTACCAAAAGCTGTTATTCAACTCAAAAAAATAAAAAAAGGAATTACTGACTTCTTGATGACTGGTCGAGGTCAGCACAATCATAAATTGGAAAAAATCAAAGACATCATTTCATTTTACCCTGAAATTTCTTATGTTTTACTAGGTGATGATTCTCAAAAAGATCCTTTTATTTATGAAAAAATTTGTCAAACTTATCCAAATCGTATAAAGGCGATTTATATAAGGCAAGTTGGAAGTAATCAAAAAAAAGAGGTCGTTTCAACTTTAAAGAAAATTGAAAACCAAGATGTTGAAGTCTGTTATTTTAAAGAAAGTTCAAAAGCGATTGAACATTCTAGGAAACATAAAATTATCACTTAAAATAAGCTGATCTCATCTTTAATTGCAGACAAGATCAGCATTTGAAACTATTCTTTCTTCAACTCTAATTTTTCAGCAAAGTAATCACAGAAATCGTGGAAAGTTGCTGTCATTTTCTCATCATCTGTTGCACGCTGAAAGGTGTTAGCCATACTGACTAAGGTTTGATGAAAAAACTTCTGCATCTCATCAACAGGCATATCTTTCGTCCATAAATCAATACGTAAAGTTTCTTGCGCTTTATGATCCCAGATTGACAACATTGCTGCTTTTGCTTCAGCGTTTTCTATGCCGCCATCTTTTGCAGACCATCTAATTTTTTCTGGAACTTTATTCTCATCTGTTTCTAGATTGATATTGATATCAGCTTTTCTTTTTGACATTTCTTAAGGTTTATAATTCGCTTTATTAAAAATTTCTATCGCTTTCATTTGTAACATTTCGGCTGGTGACACCTCAGGGTTTTCCTTCATAAAATCACGTACAATCTGCCACCCTATATATTGACCAATTCTTGGTGAAGATTCATTATCAACACCTAAATAAAATTTTGAAAAAGGTGCCAAATTGATAAATCTTTCATTTAGATCAGTCTTTGTGGAATAGATCATTTCTTGCTCTACAAAATGTTGCCAAGTTTGTTTTTCATTATTTTTCGCCCAATTCATTTGATCTTCAGTATAATGAATTTTCACAGCATCAGACTCAAAAGGAATCGTAATATCTTTAAAATACAATAATTTACCATAGTAAATCATTTTTGAAATAAATTGACGCGAATCTGCCTTTGGGGTTAGCGATTCAGCATAAGTTAGAGCGATGTCTGATAACATATATTTCTTGTCTTGATATTGACTGATATATGTTTCAAAATCCATGTAAAATTTATGATCTTTTCCTAAATAATTATCTAGAGACACAAACAATAAAGTGTCAACAACAACTGCTTTATTTTTGTAATCAACACTTTCAGCCAAAGTCAGAACAGTGGGTTTATTCACTTGAGGGAAATAATGCTTAACATATTTAAAAAAACGCTCGATATCTTTCTTTTCTTCTGAAAAACTCTCAAAAGCCTCAGCTACTTCACTGTTAATTTCATTCTGTAAACTATCATTCATTTTATCAATCCATAAGCTATCTTGAACATTAGGATTAAAAAAATAAGGATATTCCTTTTTAAGTTCAGGTAAATCTGAAGCCTCTGCATTAGCAAAAGTACGATCAAATCTATCGATTTTTATGTCGATATTTTGCGCTTCAACTTCTTTTAAAATTTTTGAATCCTCTTGATTTGAACATGATGTCATCAAAAATACAAATCCACTCAAAAAGAAAGTAATTCTAACCAATTGCTTCATCAAAATTTATTTGGTTTTGATATATTTGACTGCAAATGTAATTATAATAAATCTTAATCGAGAAGGCATGCAATCTGAAAAAATCATAAACTTTATCAAAAATTGGCTTACAGATTATGTAGAAAAAGCACATCAAAAAGGTTTTGTCGTTGGTATCTCTGGCGGAATTGATTCAGCAGTGGTCTCAACTTTATGTGCCATTACAGGAAAACCGACCTTATGTGTTGAAATGCCAATCCATCAAGATAAAAATCAGGTTGATCGCGCTCAAAAACATATCGATTTTTTAAAAAATAAATATAAAAATGTCAGTTCGGTTGCTGTTGATTTAACTTCTACTTTTGAAACCTTTAAAAATGAAACACCTCCAACAGATTCGCCTCAGCTTGATTTAAGCTTAGCCAATACAAGAGCTCGACTACGCATGACATGTTTATATTATTTTGCAGGACTTGGTAAACAACTGGTTGTTGGAACCGGAAATAAAGTTGAAGATTTTGGTGTTGGTTTTTTTACTAAATATGGTGACGGCGGCGTTGATATTAGTCCGATTGCTGACTTAATGAAGTCTGAAGTTTTTGCATTAGCGAAAAAACTTGAAGTTATCGATGATATCCAAAAAGCTCAACCAACAGATGGTTTATTTGGAGACGAAAGAAGCGATGAAGATCAATTGGGCGCGACTTACGATGAACTTGAATGGGCAATGACTTTTAAAGGAGATGTTACTCAACTTAGCAAAAGACAAACTGAAGTTTTAGAAATATTTCAGCGTTTAAACAAGCAAAACCAACACAAAGTAACGCCAATTCCTATTTGTGAAATTCCTGAGAATCTTAAATAATACGATTTAATTTTCTGGCAATTAGAACTTCAAGTTGCTTGTACTCCATCGTTTCTTGTAAAATCTCCATACGCTGATCATCATCAGCATTTTGGATTTCTTTCAGCATTTCTTCTACTTTTTGATGGATAAGAATACGTCTTAAATTAAGGATGGTTTCTGTCACTTCTGAAGGCTCGAGTTCATTTCTATCTTTAACAAAAATGTTCTGACTTTCCCATTTATGAATATCGTATTTATCAAATTGCATCACAACAGAGGTTGCTTCACTTGCTAATTCAGGGTTAAGCTTATTAATAAACGAAGAAATTTCAAATTTTTCTTGTGTTGACAAATTATCAATTAGTTTTTGATATAAATCTTTGAAAACATCATCAGTAAATTCAACTTCATCACTTTGAAGATCCATATAAATCTTCTCATAAACCTTATGTTCAGTCGAAATAGGTTTTAAAACTTCATTCCCTGTTTCATCAAAGTCAATTTCAAAATCTTCAAAATTCGCAGAATGAGAACCATATTTGAAAAGTAAACCGATAATAATACGTTCCAACTCTTTTTGCGGATCAACTTTTGGCAACTCAATGTCTTTAACTTTAGAGAGTTTTTCTGGCTGTTTCTGCTGTTGTTTATTCTTATTTTTAGATTGACGATTCAGCATCTGATCTAAAGTGCTAAAGAGAATCCCTTCAGACACTTTCATAATATCAGCACAGCTTTTGATGTATAATTCCTGCTTAATAGGATCAGGAATTTTAGCGATACTTTCAACAATATCGCGAGTCAGTTCTGAAGTTTTAACAGGATCGTTCTGTGCTTCTTTAGCTAAAAGAGAAGCTTTATACTGAATAAAATCTTGCGCATTATTTTTTAAAAAATCAGAAACCTCTTCAAAAGTATTTTTTCTAGCAAAACTATCGGGATCTTCACCTTCTGGAAAGCTACAAATTTTGACATTCATGTCTTGTTCCAAAATCAAATCAACCCCACGCAAAGAAGCACGCTGACCAGCGGCATCACCATCAAAAAGCACAGTGATATTTGAAGTTAAACGTTTGATGAGTCTGATTTGATCTGGCGTTAAAGCCGTTCCTGATGATGACACTACATTTTTCAGACCGCTTTGGTTAAACTGAATAACATCAGTATAACCTTCAACTAACAAACAATTATCATTTTTAGCTATCGCTTGCTTGGCTTGGTATAGACCATAAAGAATTTTACTTTTATGGTAAATCTCGCTTTCTGGTGAGTTAAGATATTTAGCCGTTTTTTTGGATTGATCTAAAATACGCCCTCCAAAACCGAGCACACGCCCCGACATGGAATGAATCGGAAAAATAACGCGACCACGAAAAGCATCATAAGTGCGCTCACCACTTTTTTTGGTTAAACCTGTTGATAAAAGATAATCGAGTTGGTACTTTTCTTTCTGCGCACGGTCGGTTAATGCAGACCAATTTTCAGGTGAATACCCAAGTTCAAATTTCTTGATGGTTTCATTTGTAAAACCACGTTCTTTAAAATAGCTTAAACCAACAGATTTCCCCTCATCAGTTTTGAAAAGTTGCTTAACAAAAAAGTCACGTGCAAAAGCCGAAACCGCAAACATACTTTCTTTAACCGAAGCTTTTTCTTTTTCTTCATCTGTCTGTTCGGTCTCTTCAATTTCAATACCATATTTTTTGGCTAAATATCTGATGGCTTCAGGATAAGAATAATGCTCGTGCTCCATGATGAAGCTTATCGCATTTCCGCCTTTACCTGATGAAAAGTCTTTCCAGATTTGCTTCACTGGCGATACCATAAAACTCGGTGTGCGTTCATCAGAAAAAGGACTCAAACCTTTAAAATTGGAGCCTGCTTTTTTGAGCTGAACAAAATCACCGATCACCTCTTCTACCCTTGCAGCATCAAATACTTTATCTATTGTTGCTTTTGATATCAATTCAAATTTTATTTTTCGCGATTAATCACATAATCGACCATTAATAATAAAGAAGCTTTATAATCAGATTCAGGATATTTATTTAAATATCGAAGTGCTTCATCTTTATAGGCATGCATCTTTTGTTTTGCATAATCAAGACCTCCTGAATCTTTGACATATTGAATCACTTCTTGAACACGTTTAGAATCCTTATTATGGTTTTTAACAGAATTGATCAACCACTTTTTATCTTTTTTTGAAGCTTGATTTAAAGCATATATTAAAGGTAAAGTCATTTTTTGCTCCTTAATATCTATACCTGTTGGTTTGCCAATTTTCTGCTGACCATAATCAAACAAATCATCTTTTATTTGAAAAGCCATCCCGATTAACTCGCCAAACTTTCGCATATCTTCAACATCTCGTGAATTAGGCTTAACGGCAGCAGCCCCCAAACTACAGCAAGCCGCAATTAGTGTTGCTGTTTTCTGACGAATGATATCATAATAAACATCTTCAGTAATGTCAAGTCGTCTTGCTTTTTCAATTTGTAAAAGTTCGCCTTCACTCATCTCACGAACAGCAACTGAAATAATTTTCAACAAATCAAAATCATCATTATCAATTGAAAGCAGTAAGCCTTTTGATAATAAATAATCACCAACAAGCACAGCAATTTTATTTTTCCACAAAGCGTTTATTGAGAAAAAACCTCGACGTTGGTTGCTATCATCCACAACATCATCATGAACTAAAGTTGCGGTATGAATAAGTTCAATAACGGAGGCACCGCGATATGTGCGATCGTTGACCTCACCTTTTGAAACCATTTTAGCCACAAGAAAAACAAACATCGGTCGCATTTGTTTTCCTTTACGATTCACAATAAAGTGCGTGATTTTATTAAGCAGCGCAACCCTTGAAGACATAAAAAGCGAAAACTTTTTCTCGAAAAGTTCCATTTCATGCGCAATGGGTTCCTTAATTTTATAAACAATTTTCATAAGTCAAAAATAGCAAAGTAAATATAAATTTCATTCATAAAAGAAGCTAAGAATAATAAAAGAAGCTAAGAATAATTTAAGAATAGAACTCGTTATTTTATTATGGCAACTTAATTATTCTGGATAAGAAAACTTTTTATCATCACTCTAAACCTCCTCTAGAGTTCAAGCATGGCATACATTCTCTTAAAAAACAACAATCTTATTACTTTTTAACGAATAATTGTTTGGACTTTTTATGATTTATTATATCTTCACACCTGATTTAATAACTTAAAATAAATTAACATGAAAAAAATTACTTTATTACTGATGATGTTTGTAGCATCATTGAGTTTAAATGCACAAGTTTTCTCTGAAGACTTTCAAAGTGAAACAACAATTCCAGCTACTTGGAATATAATCACTTCACATGCTAACCCTGATTCGAATTGGTCTCTTTTTGTAGACCCTCAATCTGGAGACCAATACGCAAATATTTTATATTCAGACATAGATCCTATGGACGAGTGGTTAATAACTCCTTCAATTGATATGACTAGCTTAAGCGACGCAGTATTAACAGTTGACTTATTAATGAGTAACACTTGGATGATTACTGAAGCTGGTGCTGATTTATTTATTAAGGTATCTACTGACGGTGGAACAACTTGGACTGATGAATGGGTTGAAGAAGATTACGCAGGCACAATCGCTGATTTTGAGTGGTTTACACTTAACCTTCCTCTAACTAGTTATGTTAATGAAACAGATGTTAAAATTGCTTTTAATTATGTAGGTAATGATGGAGCTCAGGTTTCTATTGATAATGTAATCGTTCAAGCTCCTGCTTCTGCTGCTCCAATGGCTGCAATCAATCCAGATCCTGCTGATGGTGCAACAGTAAACCTTTTTGATACTGGAGAAACTGGTACAACAGGTCAACCTCTTTTAGCTTATGAATTTAGTTTTGAATTACCTGCAGGTTCTGAAGCTGCTTCAAGTTATACTTTTGATCTTGGCGATGATGCGACTGTTGCATTATTTAATACAACTTTGTCAAGCCCTGGAATAACTTTACAAGGTCTCGCTATGAATTCCACTTATTATTGGAGAATTACAAGTACTAATACAGCAGGCTCTACCATAGGTTCTGTATGGTCTTTTACTACTTCTGGAACTTTAGGTTTAGAGGATATCAAAGCTGAAAAAGTTCTTGAGCATTTTGTAAACAACAACACTTTAACAATCAATGCTGAAAATGCAATTGATCAAGTTGAAATTTACAATATGTTAGGTCAATCAGTGAAAACTGTAAATCCAGCACAAAATAGTGCTAATGTTGATTTAGGTGATTTAAACTCAGGTATGTTTATCTCTAAAGTGACTATTGAAGGAAAAACTCAAACTTTCAAGTTTGTTAAATAATCTAAGTTTTTCTTAGAATAACAAAACCCAGAACTTTCGTTCTGGGTTTTCTTTTTTTCAAAGTATTTTAAATTTAATGCTTGTTAGCTAATTGTCCGCAAGCAGCATCAATATCTTTACCTCTTGAGTGTCTTAAAGTTACTGTTATTCTGTTTGCTTCAAGTGCATTTTTATATTTCGCAACAGCATCATCTGAAGCTTGTTGAAAATGTCCATCATCAATCGGATTGTACTCTATCAAATTAACTTTACAAGGAATGTGTCTGCAAAATTCAATTAATGCACGAATGTCTTGATGAGTATCGTTAATACCTTCCCACACGATGTATTCGTAAGTGACAGGTTTGTTTGTTTTCTCGTACCAATAAATTAAAGCATCACGTAAATCTTCTAAAGGAAATCTTTCGTTAAAAGGCATAATTTGACTCCTAACTTCATTTCTTGCTGAATGCAATGAAACAGCTAAATTGAATTTCACTTCATCATCTGCCAATTTTATAATCATTTTCGGAACACCTGAAGTTGATAAAGTAATTCGCCTTGGTGACATTCCTAAACCTTCAGGTGATGTGATTTTCTCTATAGATTTGAGAACATTGTTATAATTCATCAAAGGTTCGCCCATTCCCATATACACGATATTTGACAAAGGCATATCGTTATACAGACGGCTTTCTCTGTCAATAGCGACAACTTGGTCATAAATTTCATCGGCGTTCAGATTTCGCAAACGCTTTAATTGTGCTGTTGCACAAAATTTACAATCTAAACTACAACCTACTTGTGAAGAAACACAAGCTGTTGTTCGGGAATAAGTCGGAATCAAAACAGATTCAACCGTAAAGCCATCATGAAGTTTGACAGCATTTTTGATGGTTCCATCAGAACTGCGCTGCATGGTATCAACTTCGATGTTATTAATCACGAAGTTTTCCTGAAGCATTTCACGCGTTTGTTTTGAGATATTTGTCATATCATCAAAATCATAACAAGCTTTTTGCCACAGCCACTCATAAACTTGAGTGCCACGAAATGATTTATCTCCCTGAGCCACAAAGAAATCTTGAAGTTCTTTTTTACTTAACGCGCGTATATCTTTCTTAGAATTTTTCACACTGCAAAGGTAAAGAGAAAAAATGAGCTGACTCAATCTTATCAGAAAACCTGCATCGACTGATTATAAGCCGCCTCAAAACTCGTCATTTTGATATTGGTATCAACTTTATGCTGCGTGAAATAAGAAAGCATTTTTTCGGTTGGCATATTTCCTGTCAGCTTATCTTTTGCCATCGGGCAACCACCAAAACCTTTAATCGCGCCATCAAAACGGCGACAACCTGCTTTATAAGCAGCATCAATTTTGTCGTGCCAAGCTGATGGTGTTGTATGCAAATGTGCGCCAAACTCAATTTTAGGATATTGAGGAATCAAATTTGAAAAGAGATATTCTATCGTTTCCCGATCAGAAGTACCCACAGTGTCAGAAAGTGATAAAATCTCGACACCGAGTTGAGCAAGTTTCTCTGTCCACTCAGCAACAATATCAACATTCCATGGATCTCCATAAGGATTTCCAAAACCCATTGATAAATAAGCCACAACTTTTTTATCATGTCGATGTGCAACTTCAATAATAGATTTAAGAACCTCAACAGATTCTGCTATGGTTTTATGTGTGTTTCGCATCTGGAAATTCTCAGAAATTGAAAAAGGATAACCCAAATAATCAATTTCGTCAAACTGACAAGCATCTTGAGCGCCACGTAAATTCGCAACAATTGCTAACAATTGACTTTGTGTTCGGCTTAAATCTAATTGACCTAAAACTTCAGCCGTATCTCGCATCTGTGGAATCGCTTTGGGCGAAACAAAACTTCCAAAATCAATGGTATCAAAACCACAATTCAACAAAGACTGTATGTATTTTGTTTTTTTATCTGTAGAAATAAAATTTTTGATGCCTTGCATAGCATCACGTGGGCATTCGATTATCTTCACTGATTCCATGCCTCAAAGATAAGATTTTGCTGTATTTAATAAAGCTTTCAGTTAAATAAGTCCTTATTACTTTATGAATACAAAATCATAATTTAGGATTCTCTTTGTTGAAGAACAGCCTCATTAATGTCTTTTATAAGCTGAGGCCCTTTATAAATAAAACCAGTGTAAAGCTGAACTAAACTTGCACCTGCTTTAAATTTTTCCATTGCATCATCAGCGGTCATAATTCCGCCAACACCAATAATTGGAAACTTAGTTTGGCTATTTTCTTTCAAAAATTTTATTACTTCAGTTGAACGCTTTGTCAGTGGTTTCCCACTCAATCCACCCATTTCATCTTTATCAGAAGAAGTTAAACCTTCACGACTAATTGTTGTATTCGTTGCAATCACGCCAGCTATTTTTGTAGTTTCAACGATTGAAATAATATCTAAAAGCTGATCATCTGTTAAGTCTGGCGCAATTTTTAATAAAATCGGTTTCTGCTTTTCTTTCGCTTTATTAAGCTTTTGTAAATGCAAAAGTAACTTTGTGAGTGGCTCTTTATCTTGTAAAGCTCTTAAGTTAGGCGTATTTGGTGAACTTACATTCACAACAAAATAATCAACAACATCAAACAAAGCTTGAAAACAAATCGCATAATCATTGAGTGCTTCTTCATTGGCTGTTATTTTATTTTTACCAATATTTCCGCCAATAATCACATCTTTATTGTCTTTCAATCTTCTGACAGTCGCTTCAACTCCTTCATTATTAAAACCCATTCTATTGATAATCGCCTCATCTTCTTTAAGCCTAAATAAGCGTTTTTTTGGATTTCCATCTTGAGGTTTTGGCGTGACGGTTCCGATTTCTATAAAACCAAAGCCAAGACTTGACAGCTCTTTATAAAGTTTTGCATCTTTATCAAAGCCAGCAGCTAAACCAACAGGGTTTGGAAATTTAATACCAAAAACTTCAGTTTCTAACTTTTCAGATTTGACTTGATATTTTTTAAAAAATAAAGAATTGAAGCCAGGGATATTATGAAACTGGCGTAAAGTCTTGAAAGTAAAATGATGCACTTTTTCAGGATCAAACTGAAAAAGAAGTGGTTTAAGAAGAGAATTATACACGAGCCAATGTTTTTGCAAAAATAACTTAATAATAAGATTTCTCAATTGAATTTGAACAGAAAAGGAAAAATAAATTGCTTATTTTTGAACATCAAAAAATAATAACATGCTGAATAATAAAGAGATTTTAGAACGATTTTTAACCTACGTCAAAATCGATACAGAAAGTGATCCAAATTCCAATGAAACACCAAGTACAGAAAAACAATGGGATTTAGCGAATTTACTAAAAAAAGAGCTTGAGGAAATTGGGATGAGTGATGTCAGTATTGATGAAAATGCATACGTGATGGCAACTTTGCCTTCTAATTGTGATCATGATATTCCTGCCATTGGTTTTGTTTCACACTTTGATACCTCTCCTGATTATACAGGTAAAAATGTCAACCCGCAAATTCATGAAAATTATGATGGGAAAGACATCGTTCTAAATCAAGAAAAAAATATTGTTTTGTCTCCAAGTTATTTTGACGATTTAAGAAGATATATCGGAAATACAATTATCACGACAGATGGCACAACGCTACTCGGTGCTGATGATAAGGCTGGTATTACAGAAATCATGTCTGCAATGGAGTACTTATTAAGAAATCCAGATATCAAACATGGAGACATTAAAGTTTGCTTTACACCTGATGAAGAAATCGGTCGTGGTGCGCATAAATTTGATGTCAAGAAGTTTGGCGCTGAATATGCATACACAATGGATGGTAGTGAAATTGGGGAATTGGAATACGAAAATTTTAATGCAGCTTCTGCTAAAGTCACAGTCAATGGTCGTATTGTACATCCTGGTTATGCCAAAGGAAAAATGATCAACTCCATGTATTTGGCTCAGAAATTCATCGATAGTTTACCAAAAGGTGAAGTTCCTGAAAAAACTGAAGGTTACGAAGGTTTCTTTCATTTAACAGCGATTAATGGTGAAGTTGAAGAAACGAAACTCAACTATATCATCCGTGATCATGACAAAGATAAATACGAGGCTCGTAAACAATTGATGGAAGATATTGTGAGAAATCTTAATGAAGAATATGGGCAAAATACTTTCGAAATTAAGATTGAAGATCAATATTTTAACATGAAAGAAAAAGTAGAACCTGTTAAACATATCGTTGATATTGCTGAAGAAGCGATGAAAGCTTTAGATATTGAACCTATCATCAAACCGATTCGTGGTGGCACTGATGGCGCTCAATTAAGCTATATGGGATTACCATGCCCTAACATTTTTGCTGGAGGACATAACTTCCACGGTAAATTTGAATATGTTCCTTTAGAAAACATGGTAAAAGCGACTGAAGTGATTATCAAAATCGCTGAATTGACAGCAGAAAAAAGTAAATCATAGATGATTAAAAACCTCGCATTAGTCTTTATAGGTGGAGGTTTAGGAAGTATTTGTCGATACCTTATCGGCAAATACTTTTCTCAATTTAAGTGGGTTGATTTTAATTTAGGTACACTGACAGTTAACATTGTTGGTAGTTTTCTTATCGGACTTTTTATAGGCTACTTTTTAAAAGATGAAAGTCAAAATCAAGATTTGTATCTTTTAACTGCAGTCGGCTTTTGCGGCGGCTTTACAACATTCTCTAGCTTTAGCGTCGATCAATTAAATCTTCTTAAAAACGGCGCATATCAAAGTTTTTTCATTTATCTTATACTGAGTTTAGTTTTAGGACTTACAGCAACATTCCTTGGTTTATTAATGACGAAAGCATGAAAAAAGCACTTTATATTTTGCTTGCCATTATCCTGATTTTTTTAGGATTTTATTTATTTGTTCATTTTCAGAAAATAGAAACGAAAGCTTATGTCAGTCATGAGTTTGAAGTTCCTGAGGAAATTGTTACTCAAAAATTAAATAACTTTGACTCATTTAGAAAAAATTGGCCTGTTGCAACAAAAACAGATTCGGTTAATATTGTTTTGAACTCAAATAAATCAAGTTACAGTAGTATTGAATTACTACCATCACAAAATAATTTCCCTGATCAAATTCATTTCAAAAATTGGATCAGCAATCAGTATGTCAATTTAGATTGGACAGTTTCTAAGAACAAAAATAAATCAACTTCTGTAACCCTTAAAATTGACACGCAAGTCGACTTTTTTGATAAACTGAATCAATTGATCAATAAGGAAACAGCCATTAAAATTGCTAAAAAACAATTTACTAAAGGTCTTGAGAATTTAGAGAAAAGTATCATTAAAGAAATGCAATCATTTGACGTCAAGCCTTTAGAAAACAAAAGCTTATCTGGTGGATTCTTGTTAAAATCCCCAATGCAAAGAAGTTCAGATTTGAATGCTGCCGTGAACAATGCAAATTCAATTTTTAAAGATTTCAATCAAGCAGAAAAAGAAATCAATGTGACATTAGATTGCATCTTAATCAACAAAATTAGCTCTGATGAAGTTCAATATCAAGTAGCACAAATTCATTTAATTGAACCTGAATTGTCTCACGATTTAATCAATGCGGGTTACAATATTTCTCGCATCGAAAATCAAAATTACACACGGCATCGCTTATTAGGAAATTATTCAAATATCGATAAACTATGGTATGAAAGTTTTCAAAGCATCAATCAATCTAATTCAGAAGTTTTAAACGAATTACCAATCATATATATGTTATCGAAAGATAACCAAAGAGAAATCAATCCTTCGAAATGGCATTCTGAGTTATGGATTCCTATCGACAATTAATATTTCTTGGAGCGATCAACTTGATTTTTTAAATCTTTTCCGTTTTTCATATTTTCAATATTCTCATAAATTTGATTAACAACAGATTGTGGATCCGTCATACTTGCGACGTGAGGTGTCACTAAAACTTTAGGATGCGACCAATAAGGTGAATTTTTGGGTAAAGGTTCTTCATCAAAAACATCTAAAATAGCACTTGATAAATGCTCTTCATCGAGCAATTTCAGCAAATCATCATCAACAACATGTGGCCCGCGTGCAAGGTTAATTATCTTTGCGCCTTGAGGTAGCTTTTTAAGGTTTTCATAATTTAAAACACCTTCTGTTTCTTCAGTTAACGGTAATAGGCAAATCAAAATATCGAGTTGTGACATAAATTCATCAAACTCATTTTCTGTAAAACTTCTAAAGGCTTTATTCTCTTTCTTTGATTTTGACCATCCTAAAACTTGAAAGTCATTTTGATTTAATTTTTCAGCGACAGCTTGTCCTAAAACACCCATTCCTAAAATACCAACTTTTGTTTCTTGTGGTTGTCGGTAAGCTTTTATTTGCCAATTTTTCTCTTGTTGCTGCGCTATATGAAAATTATAATTTCTGATATGAAACAGGGTATTCAACAAAGCAAAATCAGCCATATCGCGTGTCAGGTTTTCATCGACAATTCTTGTGATTTTCACATCATCAGGAATCGTTTGATCCTTCAAAACGTGATGAACTCCTGCTCCCATCGATGCAATGACTTTTAAGTTGGGATAGTTCTTATAAATCCCCTCTGGATGACGCCAAGAAATGGCAAACTCAATATCATCAGGATTTTCAACTTCAGGATAAACCTGAATATCTAAATCCGGATTTTTTTCATTAAAAGCCTTGAACCAAGGTTTTGAATCGCGATGTTGACAAACAAGTAATATTGACATATTGTTATTTTAAGAAAAGTTATATTTATTTTCAACTGCATATTTCAGCAGCTCATTCTTACCCTTTAATTTTAATTTTGCAGCCATATTTTTTCGGTGTGTATAAACAGTCGAAATTGCACAATTTTGAACATCGGCAATCTCTTCAGAAGTTTTACCATTTGCGATTAGGCCAAGAATTTTCTGTTCTGTTGAAGATAATAATGAGTTAGGTATGAACTCTGTTGCTTGTTTTAAATCACGAGAAATATCTTTATCATAAAACGTATTTCCAGCAACGATTTTATGAATCGCTAAGACTAAAACATCAAGCGAAGAAGTTTTAAGAACGTAAGCATCAGCGCCAGCATCAGAGGCCTTTTTGACCGCTTCAGGTTGATCGAACATAGAGAAAACAATGACTTTGATTTCAGGAAAATTCTCTTTTATTTTTTGAGTTAACGCAAAACCATCCATATCCGGCATTTTCAGATCGGTAATAACAACATCAATTTTATTGTTTTCTAAAAGTTTAAGCATCTCGACTCCATTATGAGCCGCACCGATAAATTCAAAATTCGGTGTGTTCTCAAGAAGCATTTTAACGCCATCAATCAATGCTTGGTGGTCATCTGCAAAAGCGATCTTAATCATAATTTTACATCTAAAATAATCGTGGTTCCTCTATTAATTCGTGTATCTATCTGCATATCTCCTTTCAAACTTTCCAACCTTTTTTTGATACTTGACAATCCCATTCCGTTATTTTCTATTTTTTCAACATCAAAACCAACACCGTCATCTTCTACGATAATATTTAAACTACCATCATAAAAATTGACATGGATTTCAACATTTTGAGCCTTAGCATGTTTAACAACATTCGCTAATAATTCTTGTAAAATTCTAAACAAACCAACTTCAAGATGCTGTGGTATTTTTTGATTTGTATTAAAGCTATGAATTTTAAATTTGATTTCATGAAGATCTTCTATTTGTTGACATAAATCTTTCAGCGCTACAAAAAAGATTTTATCAGCAATCATTTCAGAGTTTTTGTAATGTGAAAGTCCACGGATATCTTTATAAGTTGACCTCAGTAATTCATAAGTTTTCGCAAAAACTTCTGCATCTTTAGTGTTTGACATTTTTTGTTTTAAAACTTCAAAATATGCGCTGATTGAAGCTAAGTTTGCTCCAACATGGTCATGTAAATCACTAGCTATTTGCTGACGCTCTTTTTCTTGACCTTCAAGTAAAGCATCAATTGCTTTTAATTCTTGTTCTTTTAACTTTTTCTCAGTCCTATTAATTTTCAATTGACTTTTTTGTTGTTTAATCAATTGTTGTCTTTTAAAATTTTGATAATACAAGAATGAAAGAAGTAGTAAAACAGCGGAAATTCCAAAAGTTGAATAAATAACTATTCGATTTTGTTCATTCTTTTGAGTGAGAATCAAATTTTCTTTTTCCTTCTTATCAGCCTGAAATCGTGTTAAGTTAATATTCTGCTTTTGAGCATTAAGACTATCTAAATAATTCATTGATTTTTCTAAATACACATAAGCCGAATCTGGTTTTTTTAAGGCCATAAAATCTTCGGCCATCAACTCGTAAACATAAGCACTCAAGTCATGATCAATACTTTTATTGCTTTGCTTGATCGTCATTTTAGCATAATTAATTGCTTTACTGTGATTGCCTTGAATTCGCTCTAATTCAGCCAAATTATGATATGCTAAACGAATTTTATTCTGCAAACCTAATTTACGATTAATCCTAATGCCTTTATTATAATAATATTTTGCTGAATCTTTATCAAAAATATAATCCGTGTAATACATGCCTTTATAAGTATGAAGAATACCTAGTGTAAAAGGATTTTTATCTTGACTATTGTAGTCGTAGGCCTTATTTAAATGGGTTAAAAAATCTTGATAAGTTGTATCAACTTCAATGCTATTAAAAGCTTTTTCTATTTCTAAAAAGCATAATTGATTCAGGTTGTCTAATTTTTTAGCGTTTTCAGCGTAAGCCTCGAGGTATTTAGGTTGAGATTTGCTGTAAAAAGTCGGGTCGAACATTGTGTAATAAATGTCCAAATTCAAATCATTATAGCGTAATTTATCGCCGATATCAAGATAACGTTTTTGGGCTTTTTGATAATGTTTAAATGCTAAGTCAAAATTACTGTTGTGATCATAGGCTTTCCCAAGAAAATGATGGTAATACGCTAAATTTTTGTTACTAAGCTGAAGCGTATCAATGCTTAAAAGAATTTCAAAAGATTTCTCTAACTTCTTTTGAACAGTATAATAATTAGCAGTCACAAGCTGATCTTCAATACCTGAAAGTTCATTTTCGTTAAAAACAATTTGTTCAATTGAGTCTAATTGTGCACGTTTAAAAAAGCGATCCAGAGATTTATTTTGTGCGAAAGAAAAATGTACCCAGAATATGAGTAAGAGAATTAACTTGTATTTTGACATTTTGGAGCGGGGTTTGCCCAAAAATATGAAATCTACAAACTAATACAAAAAGATATAATTAATTATGAAGCACAAACTTCATTAAGAAAAGAATTATCAGGAAAACAAAAAAAGCATAAATTACATATCTTGAATTTTTATAATGAATCGCTCGTAGCGCTTTGTCTTTTCGGTACATAAAGAAAATGACGATAACAAAAGCAACAAAAAATAACACTGCAAAAACAAGCTGACCTGTTGAAAACATAATAAAAAATTAAAGATTTAACAAAAGTTAATTAAAATAACCCGTGTAATTCACCATCAATACGGTTGATGATTTCGCCTAAGTCTTCAGGCTCATCAACAAAATTTAAACCATCAACATCAATAATAAGCAACTTCCCTTTATCATAATTACTGATCCATTCATCGTAACGTTCATTTAAACGATTGAGGTAATCGATTGAAATTGAATTTTCATAATCACGGCCACGACTTTGAATTTGCTTGACTAAATTAGGAACCGAACTTCTTAAATAAATCAACAAATCTGGTGATTCTGTCACGGATTCCATCAATTCAAATAATGAAGCATAATTCTGATAATCGCGATCAGACATATAGCCCATTTGATGAAGATTAGGCGCAAAAATAAAGGCATCTTCATAAATTGTTCTGTCTTGAATTACATCTTTTTTACCTTCTCGAATATCTAGTATTTGTCGAAAACGGCTGTTTAAGAAGAAGATTTGTAAATTGAAAGACCAACGCTTCATGTCAGCATAAAAGTTTTCCAAATATGGGTTTTCAATCACATCTTCAAACTCAGGTTCCCAATTATAATGTTTTGCTAATAAACGTGTGAGCGTCGTTTTTCCTGCTCCTATATTTCCTGCAATTGCAACATGCATATCTTCAATGATTTAGACAGTAATTTTGAAAAAATATACTTTTTTACCGTCGTAAAGATAGAGGTTTTCACCATTCAAATGAAAATCTTGAATAAGAATATCAGGAAGTTTTAGCTTTTTTTCATCTTCTGTTTTTAGATGAAGCAAAATCAAATCTTCATTAGTTTTATACAAAAGTTGTCCCTGATTAAGTTTCATCTTCACTACTGGTTTAACATTAATAGATTTTACAAAAGTTGCATAAGTTGAGTAAATATATAACTGTTTTGATCCTGTATAAACAAAATTATTATAATCACTTGCAAAAGATTGATAAGGCGTCTCAAGCGGCAAACTTTCCGATATAACTTTTAAAGAATTAATATCAATATTTAAAAGGTTTCCACTTAATGCATCAACCACCCAAAGCTGATTTTTTCTAGAGAGTGAAGCAAATTCAGCAGATATTGGATTTTCTAAACTTGAAAAATCAAGGCGTGTAATTTCATTGAGATGATTATCTAAAATAACAACTGTATTGGCATTTTTATAGAAAAGACTGATCCTGAGTGGGTTTAATAAATCAACATGCGTGATTTCTCCCAATTGAAAGTCTTGAAAACTGAGTTGCTTTTGTTTCGATTGTTTATAAAAAACACGATCCGCACTGAAATAAATTGCAGCAAAATCATCTACACCGAAAAACTTTTCAGCCTCTAACAAGAAATCTTTTTGAAATTCTAAATTCATGCTTTGTGCTGAAGCTTTAAGCATCAATAAGAAATTGATCAAAATCAAAAATACAATTTTTCGCATTGGTGTTTTAAATAGAGTTTTTCATCATTGTCATCAAGCAATCGACTTCATCAGTAATAAGATGAAATATTAAACCAAAGCTAATCAATTTCAGCCAACTTGATTTCGTTAAGAAATAGATTAAAATATAGATTAAAAAAGCATAAAGTGAATGAAAAGTATGATATCCAAAACTGCATCGATTGGCCTGAAAAATTGGAGTTGCCCATAAATGGTCGATATCAATCAACATGGTTGACAAAAAAATCAAATAAATTTTAAAAACAGAAAAGTCAGCATGCTTGAATTTTAAAGCAAAAAAATAAATCACACCAAAGTGCATTCCGTAATGAATCAGCGCTTGTAGGTAGATCATAAAACAAAAGTTAGATTAAGCAAAAGAATCAAAAGCAATGATTATTTTTGTACAAATTAATATAAAATTATGGATACCAAAATAATTGCTCCGTCTATTCTTGCTGCTGATTTTGCAAACCTTCAACGCGATGTAGAACTCGTTAACAGAAGCCAGGCTGAATGGCTTCATATCGATATTATGGATGGTGTTTTTGTACCAAATATTTCTTTTGGAATGCCTGTTTTAAAAGCGATACAAAAGCATACCAGCAAGTTTCTTGATGTTCACTTAATGATTGTTGAGCCTGAACGCTACATTGATGAATTTGCTAAACTTGGTGCAAACATGCTAACCATTCATTACGAAGCTTGCACGCATTTACATAGAAATTTGCAGGCGATTAAATTTAAAGACATGAAAGCTGGTGTGGCGATTAATCCGCATACAAATGTTGAGTTGCTTCGCGATACAATTACGGAGATTGATATGGTTTGCATTATGAGTGTTAATCCTGGATTTGGTGGTCAGCACTTTATAGAAAATACTTATGATAAAATCCGTGATCTTAAAAAGATTATTGAAGAAAAAGGCGCCTCGACAAGAATCCAAATCGACGGTGGCGTGACTGATAAAAATGCTAAAGATTTAATAACAGCAGGTGCTGATATACTTGTAGCAGGTAGTTTTGTATTCAAATCGGAAAATCCGACGCAAACTATTGCTAATTTAAATTCTTTGATAAATTAAAATATTATGACTTACGATGTATTGATTATTGGTGGAGGTCCCATCGGGATTGCTTGTGCTTTAGAAGCAAAAAAGAAAAATTTATCATACATCATTATTGAAAAAGGAACGCTCGTCAATTCGCTTTATCACTATCCTGAAAACATGACTTTCTTTTCAACTTCAGAAAAGTTGGAACTTGACAACATTCCTTTTATCAGTAAAAACCCTAAGCCGACAAAGCAAGAAGCTTTAGAATATTACAGACGAGTCGCCACTTCAAATCAAGTGAATATCAAGCTTTTTGAAAAAGTTGAAAAGGTTGAAAAAACTGATGAGCATTTTGAAATTAAAAGTGATAAAGACACTTATTATACGAAAAACATTGTTGTCGCCACAGGCTTTTATGACATCCCGAATAAACTAAACGTTGAAGGTGAAGATTTACCAAAAGTGACACATTATTATAAAGATCCGCACTATTATGCAACGCAAGATGTCGTTGTTGTTGGCGCGAGCAATTCTTCTGTTGATGCAGCTTTAGAAATTTACAGAAAAGGCGGCAATGTCACCATGATTGTAAGAGGAAAAGATATTGGTGAACGCGTTAAATATTGGGTTCGACCAGACATGATGAACAGAATTAACGAAGGAAGTATTAAAGCTTATTTTGAATCTGAAATCATAAAAGTAGAAAAAAATAAACTTCATTTTAAAGACAGTTACGGAAAAATACAGTCTATACCGAACGACTTTGTTTTAGCTTTAACGGGTTATCAACCTAACTTTTCTTTCCTTAAAAAATTAGGCGTTGAGCTCAGTGAAGATCAGTTAAGAAAGCCGATTTATAATCAGCAAACGATGCAAACAAACGTTGATGGCATTTACTTAGCAGGTGTTATTTGTGGAGGAATGGAAACACATAAATGGTTTATTGAAAATTCACGTATTCATGCAAAAGTTATCATGAATGCACTGAATTAAGTGATAAAATCTTTTTTTCGTATCTTTCAGCGATAACCATTAAATAATATATGCTGAACTTTGTGATTATTGGGGCTGCCCAAGCAGGACTTTCTATTGCTTACGAATTAAAACAACGCGGATATACATTCTTAATTTTAGATAAAGAAAAAGAGATTGGTGCGTCGTGGCTTAACCGTTGGGATTCGCTCAAGTTATTCACACCAGCTGAATTTAACAACCTAAAAGGTTTCGAGTTTCCCGCACCAAATGGAAGTTATCCAAATAAATACGAAGTTGCAGATTATTTCAAGAAGTACGTCAAGCATTTCAACTTTCCAATTCAGCTCAACACACTTGTGACCGAGGTCAAAAAAGAAAAGGATATTTTTGAAATTTCCCATTCTCAAGGGAAAACAATGGCGAGAAACTTAATTGTTGCGACTGGTCCTTTTCACATTCCTTACACACCAAGATTTGCAGAAAAAATCAGTGATGAAGTCGTGCAATTGCACAGTAATTATTATGAAAATCCTGATCAGCTTCAAGATGGGAAATCTTTAGTTGTTGGTGATGGAGATTCTGGGTTTCAGATATTAAATGAAATTTCAAAGTCAACAACAAAAACAGTTTACTTTTCAGGAAACACTTCAGTACAAACTTTACCACAAGAGTTTTTAGGAAAAACACTATGGTGGTGGTTTACAAAAACAGGATTTTTAAGCATCAGTAAGGAATCTTGGTTAGGCCAAAAAATCATCAATTCAAGACAACCCATCATTGGCACAGATGTTAAGGAAATTATTTCAAGAGAAAATGTAGAATGTGTTGGTTTTACTCAGAATGCAGATGATAATCTTATAGAAGCAGAAAAAAAAGATATAAAAAATGTCAAAAATATTATTTGGGCAACTGGTTACCGTCCAAATTTTGAATGGATCAAAGGTTTGGAGTTGGATAAAAATGCTTACCCAAAACATGAACGCGGCGTGAGTCACATGAAAGGTCTTTATTTTATAGGCTTACCATGGCTTCACACAAGAGCTTCAGCAACTTTAGGCGGCGTTAAAGAAGACGCAGAATACATCGCAAATCATATTGAAAATCACGTTAAAAAAGAAGTTCCTCAAGAATTTTCAGAAGCAGAAGTTTCTTGATGATAAAGTGATTTTATAATACCATCTGATAAACCAATTTTAGGCACAAGTATCGAGCGTGCACCAACCCATTTCATCGCAGAAAGATATATTTCAGCTGCAGGAATAATGACATCTGCTCTATCTTGATTAAGATTGAGTTGAGCTATTCTTTCTTCGTAAGTCAGTGATTTTAAAAGTTGATAATAAGACGTTAAGTATAAATATGACAAAGGTTTTCCTGCTTTCTTCCCACTTGATTTGAAAATATTATTGATATTACCTCCAGAACCAATCATCTGGATTTTATCATAAGATTTTGCCTTTTCTTTAATCCAATTTTTCGCATCATCCCAAACCTGCTCAGCAACTGTATCATTTAATAACCGGACTGTTCCTAATTTAAAAGATTTAGAGGTCACTGTTTTTCCTTTCGAAAAAAGGGTGAACTCAGTACTTCCACCACCAACATCAACATACAAATAAGTTTTGTGATCATCAATCATGCTATATAAATCTGTAGCTGCAATAATGGCGGCCTCATCTTTACCATCGATAATATTTATCGAGATACCCGTTTTATCTTTGATCTTATCAACCAGGAGTTCATTATTTTCAGCATCTCGCATGGCTGAAGTTGCACAAGCTCTATACTTTTCAATATTATGACACTTCATTAAGTTCTTAAAAGCATCCATCGCTGTCAACATTCTTTGACAATTGGTTTCAGAGATACGCCCTTCAGTAAAAACATCTTGCCCTAAACGAATAGGAACTCTAATTAAAGATGTTTTTTTAAAGTTTGTCGGTTTATTCTCAACTTCTGTAATTGTAGCAATAAGTAATCTCACTGCATTTGAGCCAATATCGATGGCTGCATATTTTTTGATAGAAAGCATCTACTCTTCTAATTTTTTTAAATAATAATTATAAATTTCAAACTGACTTCTTATGGCTTTACCGCCTTGTCTTCTGTACTCATTCAACGGACTCGCATTTGTGATATCTCTGGCTTTAACATTATCACTCCAACTGATATCAAAAGTATCCATCAATTCTGCTTTTATATCTTCATCATAAATTGGGCAGGTGACCTCAACACGATTGTCGAGATTTCTTGTCATCCAATCTGCTGAGGATATAAAAACTTTTGAGTCTCCAGCATTTTCAAAATAAAACAAACGCGTATGCTCTAAAAATTTATCAACGATACTAATGACGTGGATATTTTCACTTAAACCTTCAACTTGAGCTCTCAAGCAACAAATCCCTCTAACAATCAAATCAATTTTCACACCTGCTTGACTCGCTTCGTAAAGTTTTTCAATCATTTTATAATCTGAAAAACTATTCATTTTCAATCGAATCTTAGATTTCAAACCTGCTTTATGATTATCGATTTCTTGATCGATTAATTCTATAAATCTTTCTCTCGAATAATGTGGAGAAACAATTAAGTGCTTGTATTTTTTTATTTTGTAATTGACTTCAAAGAAATCAAAAACTTTTTTAATGTCTTTTAAAATTCCTTGATGTGAAGTGAAAAGTGTGTAATCTGTATAAACTTTAGCTGTTATCTCATTGAAATTTCCAGTACTGATAAATCCATATTTCCTCACCTTTTTATCCTCCAAACGATCAATGACACAGGTTTTTGCGTGAACTTTAAGTCCGACAACACCAAAGATTAATTTAACGCCTTCACGTTCCATTTTTTCAGCATATTTGATGTTATTAACCTCATCAAATCTGGCTTGGAGTTCAATAGATACGGTGACTTTCTTTCCATTTTTTGCGGCATTAATTAAGGAACTTGCTATATGAGAAACCTCAGCCAAACGATAAATTGTAATTTTAATCGCTTTCACTTTTGGATCTAAAGCAGCTTCTCTTAAAAACTTGACGGTGTATGAAAATGTATGATAAGGCGTAAATTGTATAAAGTCTTTATGCTTCAGTTTTGACAACAAACTCCCTTGCATATTTAAGCCTTTCACTGGAAGAGCTTCAATTTTATCATACAACAAATGCTTAGCTCCCAAATCAGGAAATGCCATATAATCTCGCCTGTTGTGATAACGACCACCAGGAATCAGGCTATCAGTGTTATCGATGCCCATTTTCTGAAGGAGAAAATCTAAAGTATCTTGTTCGATTTCTTCATCATAGACAAATCTTACTGGATCGCCGTCAATACGATCTTTGACACTATCAATAATTTTCTTAAAATAACTTTTGTTTAAATCGCGTTCCATTTCCAATGATGCGTCACGTGTGATTTTCACCATGTGCGCAGAAATAGATTGATAATCGAAAATATTAAAAATCACATCGAGATTGTATCGAATTAAATCATCGATGAGCATGATATATTTTTGATCGTTTTGAGAAGGTAGTTCTACAAAACGGCTAATATTGGTCGGGATTTCAATCAGAATATATTTATTGATGATCTCTCCTTGCACCTTCTCCTTCATTTTAACAGCTAAATAGGCTTTAGAATCTTTAAGGTGTGGCACTGTTTCTACTACATTTAACATGATTGTGACTAAGGCAGGACTTACTTTTTGAAGAAAGTAATCTTTGATAAAATCTATTTGATGATCCTCAACTTCATTTTCGTTAATGATTGAAATTTTTTGTTTTTTTAGCTCTTGTCTAATTTCACTTAATATTCTCAAACTTTCTGCTTGTCTTTCTATAACAATCTCTGTTATTTCATTTAAGAGCTTCCCTGCTTTAAATCCTCCCAAAGCTTTTTTTCCGCTTTTACCGGCTTGATTGATTCTCTTAACAGTCGCATATCTGACTTTAAAAAATTCATCAAGATTATTAGAAAAAATTCCTAAAAACCTAAGTCTTTCAATTAATGGAACACTTTTGTCGGCAGCTTCTTGTAGAACTCGAGCATTAAAATGCAACCAACTAATCTCTCGATTTATGTATTTTTTTCTTGTCATTTATCGTAAATTTTTAGGGAACAAGTAAAGCTGTGTAGTGCCTTTATCTATCTCTGACCAACTTGATTCGTTAAATTGTATTTCTACTAAACCAGTAGTTGGTACATTCTGAAAATATTCAGATCCCAATTGATTGACGACATCAGTTATTGCAGGATTATGTCCAAAAAGCATAACGTTGTTAATATTGTCTGATAAATTGGCTATGAAATCTAAGAGTATAGATGGTGAAAAAGTATACAGCTGACCATCAACTTTTAAACTTTTGATTTGATTGTCAAGATGATCAGTGACAAGTTTAGCTGTTTCATGAGCACGAACAGCAGGACTTGTAAATGCAGTAAAACTATGTATTGAACTAGCTTTATATGCATTTGAAACCAACTCTGCATCTTTATAAGCCCTTTCTTTAAGCGGCCTTTTAATATCTTCTAATTCATCATTTTTCCATGATGATTTCCCGTGTCTAATGATGACTAGGCGTTTTGTTTTCATCATGGTGCTAATCTTTCTATTTTCCAGTTAAAATCTTCTTGCAAAGTGAATAAAAACCTATCATGAAGACGATTTGGTCTACCTTGCCAAAATTCAATCGATTTAGGTTTGACTAAAAACCCTCCCCAATTATCAGGTTTTTCAACTTGTTTATTTTTGTAAATTTCTTCGAGTTCATTCAGTCTCTGCTCTAAAACTTCTCTATTTTCAACGACTTCACTTTGAGGAGAAACCAAAGCGCCTAGTTGGCTTCCTTTTGGACGAGAAGAAAAATAATTTTCTGAAACTTGCTTAGAAACCTTTTCAACATTTCCTTTTATAATCACTTGGCGTTCAAAACTAGGCCAAAAAAAAGAGAGACAAGCTTTAGGGTATTTGATTAAAGCTTTGCCTTTTTCACTATCATAATTTGTGTAAAAAACAAAACCATACTCATCATATGATTTTAAGAGAACAATTCTGCTCTTAGGATAACCATCTTCACTTAAGCTAGAAATTGTCATTGCATTGGCCTCATCAATGCTTTCGGAGTCATCAACTTCATGAAACCAAGTCCTGAATTGCTGCATCGGATTTTCATCCAATTGTTCACGTGTCAATTCAGATCTGCTATATGTTTTTCTGTAATTGTTTAAATTACTTTGCATTTTAATTCGTTTGCAATAAAAGTACACATTGCAAATGAAATTGCCATATAATGACTTTAAAAATTATGCTAAATGGTAGGTAAATTTCTTCCCTGAAGAAGCCAATTTAACAGAATCAAAAACAGTTTCTGATTCTTTTTTAAAATCTTCTGTATCACGATATCTTGCAGAAAAATGACCTAAAATAAGTTCGCCAACTTTTGCTTTTTGAGCAATGATTCCAGCTTGTCTAGCTGTTGAATGCATGGTTTTATAGGCTAAGTCTTCATGCTGCTCAAGGAAAGTCGCCTCATGATACAAAACGTCAACACCCTGTATTTGTTCAACAATATCTGGTTTAAATGCTGTATCACTACAAAAAGCATAACTCAAAGTTTTTTTTGGAGGTAAAGTCAGTTCTTCATTTTTGATAACTTCCCCTGAAGCTAATTCAACATCTTTACCTTTAACGATACTTTTGTAATAAGCTTTATCAATGGAAAGCTCTTGCAAAACATCTAATAACAACTGTCGATCTCCAGGTTTTTCTTTAAATAAAAATCCATTGGTATAAATTCGATGTTGGAGTGGAATGGTTTCAACACAAACTTTCTCTGTTTCTAAAATTTTCTTAGGTTCTTCAGATTCTAATTCATGAAAAATTAATTGATAAGATAGATGCGTTTTGGTTAAAGCCAATTGATGTTTAATGAAGTTCTCAATCCCTTTAGGTCCATAAATGTTCAAATTAGGTTGACGATTAAGCAGACCAAATGTGGATATTAAACCGATTAAGCCAAAACAATGATCACCATGAAGATGAGAAATGAAGATATGTTTTATTCTAGAAAATCGAATTCTATTTCGGCGCAATTGCACTTGTGTGCCTTCTCCACAATCAATCAAAAAAACTTCACCGTTAACTTCTAAAACTTGAGAAGTTGGATTTAAAGAAGCTTTGGGTGTTGCCGAATGACAGCCTAAAATACAAAGTTCCATCATGTATTAAAAACCTAAATCACGTTCAATATCTTCCATCTCAATAATATCGTAAGCCTCTTGAACCGTTGGTGCAACTGCAAGTTCTTCAGGAACTTTATCAATATCAACAGAATCTGTCAACATCACAAAAGATTTTTTAGACATTTTGTGTTGTGTTGATATTTCAATAAAAGGAATTAAATCTAAAGCTTCATTGATTTTTATTTTTGACAAATCAACAATAATATGTTTGTCCTTTAGCTCCTCATAATCAGCTTTAAGGTTTTCAACAGCTTGCTTAACCTCACTTTTTTTTAATGAAACAATATATGCGTTTTCTTCTTTTTTAATTTTCATAAGATTTGATTTTTGAAGCTAATAAATACAATACAGCCATGCGGATGGCAACTCCATTTTCAACTTGGTTCAAGATGATTGAATGATCAGAATCAGCAACATCACTTGACATTTCAACACCACGATTTATCGGCCCTGGGTGCATAATTGTAATTTCTTTAGACAAACTATCAAGTAAACTTTTATCTAAACCATATTGCTGCACATATTCTCTAATATTAGGAAAATAAGGCATGTCCATTCGTTCATTTTGAACGCGCAACATATTTGCAATATCGCACCATTCTAATGCTTTACGTAAATTTGGTTCAACTTTAACACCCAAGCTTTCTATATGCTTTGGAATTAAAGAAAGTGGGCCACAAACCTTCACTTGAGCGCCAAGCTTTTGTAAGGCAAAAATATTGCTTAAAGCAACTCTTGAGTGTGAAATATCGCCGACAATAACAACTTTTTTACCAGCTAAATCACCATGTTTTTCTCGGGCTGAGTATGTATCCAAAAGTCCTTGTGTTGGATGCTCATGCGTTCCGTCACCAGCATTAATAACAGCTGCATTTATTTTTCGAGACAAGAAAACGCCAGCACCAGGTTGTGGGTGTCGCATTACTAACATATCAACCTTCATCGATAAAATATTATTGACTGTATCAACGAGGGTTTCTCCTTTATTAACTGAAGATGAAGCCGCTGAGAAATTGACAACATCAGCGCTTAATCGCTTTTCGGCCAGTTCAAAGGATAAACGTGTTCGTGTACTGTTTTCAAAAAATAAATTAGCGATTGTGATATCTCTTAAAGAAGGAACCTTTTTAATAGGTCGGTTAATCACTTCTTTGAATTGATCAGCAGTTTTGAAAATGAGCTGAATATCTTCTTCAGTAATATATTTAATCCCTAATAAATGATTTACACTTAGCTCGCTCATATCTTTAATTCTTTACTAAATAAACAGCATCTTCATCATGAATTTCTTTCCAATGGACTTTCACTTTCTCGTCATCAATCGCATCAACTTTTCGACCTTTATAAGTCGCTTGTATTGGTAAATGTCGGCTAAATCTTCTATCGATTAAAGTTAAAAGCTCTATTGATTTTGGTCTTCCGTAAGATTGAATTGCCGTTAAAGCTGCTCGAATGCTTCTTCCTGTGTAAAGAACATCATCAATAAAAACAACATTTTTATTCTCAACGATAAAATCAATTTCTGTTGTATTTGCAGTTAAGGTTTTATCACTTCTTCTAAAGTCATCACGATAAAAAGTCAGATCAAGTTTACCAACTTCCAAAAAGTCAATTTCTGTCTCCAATTTGAGAATTTCTGCTAATCGATGCGTCAATTGTATACCTCTAGGTTGAAGTCCAATCAAACAAGTTTCTTTAAAATCTTTATGATTTTCGATAAGCTGACAAGCTAAACGATTTAAAATAATATCGATTTCTTTGGCGTGAAGCAATACTTTTTGGCTCATCAATCTTCGGTATAATAATTCTTAAAAACAAAAGTAATTAAAATATTGTTTTAGAGCGATAAGTTTGAATTGAAAGCAAAAACATCTTGAAATGAAAAGAGGCACAACAAATAAATGCTGCACCTCTTTACTTTATTTATAAAGCGAAATAAGTTACTTCACTTCTTCAAAGTCGACATCTTCGACGTCGTCTCCTTCTTTACTTGCACTTCCTTCACCCTGAGCTCCAGTTGCACCTTGTTGAGCGCCACCTTGAGCATCAGCTTGAGCTTTATACATCTCTTCAGAAACTTTAGTCCACTCTTCATTAAGTTTTTCTAAAGCTGGCGTAATTTGATCAAGCTCTTTTGTTTCATGCGCTTTTTTCAATTCTTCTAAAGCATCTTCAACTGGCTTTTTCTTATCATCAGAAAGCTTATCACCAAACTCTTTTAATTGACTTTCAGTTTGGAAGATCATAGCATCAGCTTCATTAAGTTTGTCAACTTTTTCTTTAGCTTTTGCATCTGCTTCAGCATTTGCTTCAGCATCTTGCTTCATTTTAGCGATTTCATCTTCAGTTAATCCTGAAGAAGCTTCAATTCTAATATCCTGAGATTTACCTGTTGCTTTATCAGTTGCACTCACTTTGATAATTCCGTTTGCATCAATATCAAAAGTCACCTCAATTTGCGGTGTTCCTCTTTTTGCTGGCGGAATACCATCTAAGTGAAAACGACCGATTGTTTTGTTATCAGCAGCCATTGATCTTTCACCTTGTAAAACGTGAATTTCAACACTTGGCTGATTATCTTGAGCAGTTGAGAAAACCTGAGATTTTTTTGAAGGAATTGTTGTGTTCGCTTCAATTAATTTTGTGTTTACACCACCCATTGTTTCAATACCTAATGATAATGGTGTCACATCAAGAAGTAAAACATCTTTCACATCACCTGTTAAAACACCACCTTGAATTGCAGCACCAATCGCTACAACCTCATCTGGGTTAACTCCTTTTGAAGGCGCTTTACCAAAGAAATCTTCAACAGCTTTCTGAACTGCAGGAATTCTTGTAGAACCACCGACTAAAATGACTTCATCGATATCGCTAGTTGATAAACCAGCATCTTTTAAAGTTTTCTCACAAGGAACAATTGTTCTCTTCACTAAATCAGCAATTAATTGCTCAAACTTTGCTCTTGATAAAGTTCTTACCAAGTGCTTTGGTCCTGAAGACGTTGCAGTCACGTATGGTAAATTAATTTCTGTTGAGCTTGAAGAAGATAATTCAATCTTAGCTTTTTCAGCAGCTTCTTTTAAGCGCTGAAGTGCCATTGCATCTTTTCTTAAATCGATATCTTCATCTTTAATAAACTCCTCAGCTAACCAATCAATAACAGTTTCATCAACATCATCACCACCAAGGTGTGTGTCACCATCAGTTGCAAGTACTTCAAAAACACCATCACCTAACTCAAGTAAAGAAACATCATGCGTTCCTCCACCAAAGTCAAAAACTGCAATTTTTTGATCAGAATCTTTTTTATCAAGACCGTAAGCTAATGATGCAGCTGTTGGTTCGTTAATAATACGACTCACTTTAAGACCTGCAATTTCACCTGCTTCTTTAGTTGCCTGACGCTGAGAATCATTAAAATATGCTGGAACAGTAATCACCGCTTCAGTCACATCTTGACCTAAATAATCTTCAGCTGTTTTTTTCATTTTCTGCAATACCATAGCAGAAAGTTCCTGTGGTGTATACTGACGACCGTCGATATCTACACGAGCAGTGTCGTTTTCACCTTTAACTACTTTGTAAGGAACACGCCCAACTTCTCTTTCAGATTCAGAGAATTTGTTTCCCATAAATCTTTTAATAGAAGAAATCGTTTTTGTTGGGTTAGTCACTGCTTGTCTTTTAGCAGGATCACCAACTTTAATTTCACCATCCTCTACAAATGCGATAACTGAAGGTGTTGTTCTTTTTCCTTCAGCATTAGGAATCACCGTTGGCTCGTTTCCTTCCATTACAGAAACACAAGAGTTCGTTGTTCCTAAATCTATTCCTATAATCTTACTCATAATAATTTATTTTCGTTGTTCTTATCATTCAAATTCGGTTTCATAATTTCAATCTTTGTGCCATGAAAAATAATATGACAGCATGACAGACAAACTGACAAAAAGATAACTCTATTATTTTAAACAACTTAAATTTGAATTGAAATAAACTCTGAGAATTTAGCAAAACTCGGTATTAACAAGCTTTAGTTTAATAAATCATAAAAAAAGCTGATATTTGTCAGGAATCAAATTGAAAAAATCTGAAATGAAAAAAATTGAATGTATCAGTGTTTTTGATATGCTTAAAATAGGTGTTGGTCCTTCAAGTTCGCACACTTTAGGGCCTTGGCGTGCTTCTCAACGCTGGATAGAGGAGCTTAAAGATGCTAACATCCTTCACAAAGTTAAAAACATAAGCGTACATTTACATGGGTCATTATCCTTAACAGGAATTGGACATGCGACAGATATTGCAACCGTTTTAGGATTGTGTGGACACGATCCCGTGACGATGGATACATCCATCATCAATTCTGAAATAGATAAAATTAAATCCTCAAAAAAATTAGATCTTGACAAAAGTAACCTGATTGATTTTGATTTTAAAAAAGATATAGAGTTCCATCATGATTTTCTTGAATTCCACCCCAATGGAATGACATACGTTGCACATTTGGAAAATGGTGATAAAACTGAAAGCAGCTTCTTCTCTATTGGTGGAGGTTTCGTTGTTAAAGAAGAAAGAGAAAACGCGAAGCAAAAAATTGAAGAATTTAAAAGTTTTCCTTTTTCAATTGAGAAAGCAACTGATTTAGAAAAATTCTGCAAAGAAGAAAACAAAACAATTGCAGAAATCGTCATGGAAAACGAACGCTCGCTAAGAAGCGATGAAGAAATACACAATGAGCTCAAGAAAATATGGGAAACCATGCTCGAGTCAATGTACATTGGCAGCCATACAGAAGGTGAGCTCCCTGGCGGATTACGCGTCACAAGACGTGCAGCTAAAATGAATAAAAAACTACTAGAGGAACTGCACAATACTTATGATTCGCCTCAAGAATGGATGGAAACCATCAGAAAAAAAGAAGTCAGATTCAGACAAATTCTACAATGGGTGAGCTGTTTTGCTATTTCGGTTAATGAAGTCAATGCCTCATTAGGTCGTGTTGTTACTGCGCCTACCAATGGAAGCTCTGGAACTTTACCCGCAGTAATGATGTATTATATGACGATTGAAAACCATAAAGCTGATTTTGAAGATATGAAACGCTTTATGCTAGTTGCTGGTGAAATTGGAAGTTTATTTAAAAAAGGAGCAACTATTTCAGCAGCAATGGGCGGTTGCCAAGCAGAAATTGGCGTTTCCTCAGCAATGGCAGCAGGCGCATTGACTGATTTGATGGGTGGCTCAACTGAACAAGCTCTGATGGCTAGTGAAATTGCGATGGAACATCACTTAGGTTTAACCTGTGATCCTATCGCTGGTCTTGTGCAAGTGCCTTGTATAGAAAGAAACTCAATGGGTGCAATTAAAGCGATCAATGCTGCGGAAATCGCGATGGAATCCGATGCTTCTAAAGCAAAAGTTCCGCTTGATAAAGTCATTAATACAATGTGGGAAACCGCTCAAGATATGAATACAAAATACAAAGAGACTTCTGAAGGTGGCTTGGCCGTTAATGTTGGCCTCAGCGATTGCTAAAAGCTTAATTTTACACATAATTAAAAAAGGTTTTGTATTTCTACAAAACCTTTTTTAATGCTTTTATTTTTGATCAGTTTATCTATAAATTTTATTTTCATTGACCCAGCGTCTATACTTATTTGCATAAATATTATGCTGTCTTAATGTTTTAGCGAATTTATGATAACCGAAATTTTCAACATCTGCGACAAAATATAAATAATCATGCTTTTCATAATTTAAGACTGCATCTATAGATGAAATATCAGGCATTGCAATTGGCGCTGGTGGGACACCCATATTCAAATATGTATTAAATGGAGAAACAATTAATTTATCTTTATTTAAAACACGCTTGATAATTGTATCAGGTCTATTGAGTTGTTTTTTAAGCGCATAAATCAAAGTCGGATCGGCTTGTAATTTCATGCCGCGTTTTAATCGATTGATGTAAACACCTGAAACTCTTGATCTTTCATCAACTTTCGCTGTCTCCTTCTGAACAATTGCAGCTAAACTTGAAACATCAATTCTGGAAAGATTGAGAGCTTTTCTCTTCTTTTCTCGCGAAGCCGTCCAAAAAGATTCATATTGATTGACTAATCTTTTTCTCACTAATTCTGGAGAACTATCCCAGTAAAATTCATAAGTATTTGGAATATACAAAGACAAAGATTGTTGTTCTGTCATTTCTCTTTTAGCTAAAAACAATGAATCAGTGAGGACAGCATAAATCTCTTCTTGAGTTGGATCGAGTTGTTCTGATAAGCGTTCGGATAGCTCTTTTAAGCTATTTTGATTATTAAAATTAATATCGACTGGTACATTTGTACTTCTTAAAGTATTGATGACTTCATTGTTATTCATCCCTTTTTTCAAAATAAAATGACCTGATTTTACATTCTGATGATAAGCCTTTTTTTCAGCCACCTGAACAAAAGCATCTGCATCTTTTAAATAAGGAGACAAACTATCAACAACAGCTGAAAAATCTGATTTTTTTGAAATATATACAGAATGTTCTTCAGTATCAAAACTCGTATTTGGAGAAAAGATAAGTTGATAAATAGTGAAACTAAAATAGCCCAAAACAACAAGTCCGATTAAGGCTATGGCAAGCAAGATTTTTCTAATGTACATTTCTTATATTTTGATAAACTAAAACTGAAGTGTAAACGCCGTTTTCATAATGCCAATCTTTTAATTCGCCAACTTTTTGAAAATTTAAATTTTCAAAAAGAGACACGCTTTTCTGATTTTCAAGATGAATATAAACGTAAATTTGATGCAAATCTAAACGATTATAAGCAAAGTTAAGCATCATTTTTAAAGCAGATTTACCGAGACCTAAAGATTGATAATCTTCATGAATAATAATTCCTAAACCAGCGCGTTTGTGTTTCGGGTTAAAATCGTATAAATCAATAAATCCAATTGGTGTATGATCAGATAAACTCACAACCAAGCGCAATTGTTTTGCTTCATAAATATCTAAATGCGCATTAGAAATATAGTCTTTTAAAAGCTTTTTTGAATATGGTTGAAGCGTATCACTTAGATACCAAAACTTCTGTAAATTCTCAATTTCAAATAAAAAATCGAGATCTTCAGGCTCTAAAGCTCTTAGATGTATAGCTGTATTTTCTAACATTCAATTTCTCCTTTAAAAACAAATTCAGCTGGACCTTTTAACCAAATATCTTCAAAAGTTTGAGTGTTTTTCATATTAAAATCAACACTTAAATCTCCGCCTACTGCTTTAACTTCTATTGGTTTTCTAAGGTTCTCATAATTAATAAAACTAGCAATTGCAGTAGCAGTAACACCTGTTCCGCAAGCTAAAGTTTCATCTTCAACGCCACGCTCATAAGTTCTGATAAGAAGTTGATTGCCTTTTTTTTGGATAAAATTGACATTGGTTCCGTTCTGAGATTCGTAAGCTGAGGAATAACGAATGTCAGCTCCTTTCTTTTTGATATCAATTTCAGAAATATCATCAACAAAAACAATGTGATGCGGTGAACCTGTATTTAAATAGAAGAAGTCTTCTGTTTGCTTAATTTCACCTACATCAGACATTTTTAACAGAACTAAATCTTTTTCAAAATAAGCTTCATGCAAACCATCAATTGCTTCAAAAACACAAGATTCTTTTATTAAACCAAGTTTTTTCGCAAAAGCAACAATACAACGTCCTCCGTTTCCGCACATCGTACTTTCATAACCATCTGCATTGTAATATTTCATCTTGAAATCAACTTGACTTTGCTCTGAATTTTCGAGAAGAATCAGTCCATCTGCGCCAATTCCAAAACGTCTATCGCATAAAAACTGAACTGATTTGCTATCGAATTCATATACTGATTCACGATTGTTAATCATGATAAAATCATTGCCCGCGCCTTGATATTTATTAAAGTTTAGTTTCATATTCTGCAAAGATAAGAATAAATGCCTATTATCTATGTGGTTAAAAACGCGTTAAAAAGGGAATAACTAAAGAGGAATAGTCAATAAATTAGCAAAAAAAAGAAAGAAAATGAAAGATACTTTTAAATTAGCTTTAGTCGCAATTATTGCAAGTGGTTTGAGTATAGGTTCATACCATTTTATCTATAATGATTCCTCTGAAAACGAAGAAAAACCAACATTTGACTGGTCTTCAGAAAGCATTCCATTGGTTCAAACTTCATCAAACACTTATAATGCATCACCAGATAATTTTACTGCAGCCGCAGAAAACACTGTTGATGCAGTAGTTCACGTTAAAAACATGACACTTATGCGAACTGCTTCAAGTTATTTTGAGTATAAATTTGGTGGCGGCGAAACCAAAAAAGTATTACGTGGTGCAGGCTCTGGGGTCATTGTGAGTCCTGATGGTTACATCGTCACAAACAATCATGTGATTGAAGGCGCTAATGAAGTTCAGGTGACTTTAAATGACAATGAAACTTTTACAGCCGAGATTATCGGAACTGCACCTGAATCAGACATTGCTTTATTAAAAATTGAACGAGATGGTCTTAAATATTTACAGTTTGGTGATTCTAATTCAATTAGAGTTGGCGAATGGGTTTTGGCTGTCGGTAATCCATTTAATTTAACCTCAACAGTAACAGCTGGTATTATCAGTGCTAAAGCGAGAGATTTGAATAATAATGATAATCAATTTCAATCTTTCATTCAAACTGATGCTGCCGTTAATCCAGGGAACTCTGGTGGTGCCTTAGTGAACACCAAAGGAGAATTGATCGGGATTAACACGGCTATTACTTCTCAAACAGGTTCATTTATCGGGTATTCTTTTGCAGTTCCTAGTAATAATGCCAAAAAAATTATTGAAGATTTAATTGAATATGGTAGTGTAAGAAAAGCAGTTTTAGGTGTGAGGGGAACTGATATTAACGAACAAAATTATAAGCAGTTAGAAACTGAAATTTCACAAGGTTTCCTTATTGGAGATGTATCTAAAAACAGCGGTGCTGAAAAAGCTGGATTGCAAAAAGATGATATCATTACAAAAATAGACAATATCAGAATCCGTCGTTTTTCAGATATGGCTGGTTATTTAAATTCTAGAAATCCAGGTGATCAAGTAAATGTGACTTACTTGAGAAGTGGCAAAACCAAAGAAACAACAATTCAGTTGGATATACTTTCAACTTATTTAATAAAATCTATTGGTATTGAGGTTCAAAATATTGAAAAGAAGGATCTAAAGAAATTTGGAAACGCAAAAAATGGGGTTGGTATAAGTGAAATTTTTGATAAACGTTTAGAAAATTCGTTTATATCTGAATCCATTATTACGAAAATTAATAAAGAAGAGGTCAACTCTATTGAAGATGTCAGAAAAATTATTAATCAAAGTAAAAGTCAAACTTTACTCATCACTTTTATGACAAAAGATGGTGAAGAAAGTACTTATGTTTTTAGGTAATTGATATTTTTATTGGAATATAAAAAATATGCTTATCTTTAACGTTACCAACGCATGTTGATAGTATGATAAAATCTTTTGGTTCTAAAGAAACTAAAAAAATTTGGGAAGGTAAAAGAGTTAAAAAGTTGCCTACGGAAATTCAAAACGTTGCGCGTAGAAATGACCCGTCCTGAATAAAGGCTACATAATTTTAAACATTATGTACAAAAATGACAAAGTAATTAGACGTTATTCAGAACCTTTCAAATTGAAAAT